>NZ_AULR01000030.1 GCF_000422385.1 Microbacterium indicum DSM 19969 | reverse complement strand
TGCTGTGAAAACTGGAGGCTCAACCTCCAGCCTGCAGTGGGTACGGGCAGACTAGAGTGCGGTAGGGGAGATTGGAATTCCTGGTGTAGCGGTGGAATGCGCAGATATCAGGAGGAACACCGATGGCGAAGGCAGATCTCTGGGCCGTAACTGACGCTGAGGAGCGAAAGAGTGGGGAGCAAACAGGCTTAGATACCCTGGTAGTCCACTCCGTAAACGTTGGGAACTAGTTGTGGGGGCCTTTCCACGGTCTCCGTGACGCAGCTAACGCATTAAGTTCCCCGCCTGGGGAGTACGGCCGCAAGGCTAAAACTCAAAGGAATTGACGGGGACCCGCACAAGCGGCGGAGCATGCGGATTAATTCGATGCAACGCGAAGAACCTTACCAAGGCTTGACATATACAGGTAACGGCCAGAGATGGTCGCCCCCTTGTGGTCTGTATACAGGTGGTGCATGGTTGTCGTCAGCTCGTGTCGTGAGATGTTGGGTTAAGTCCCGCAACGAGCGCAACCCTCGTTCTATGTTGCCAGCACGTTATGGTGGGAACTCATGGAATACTGCCGGGGTCAACTCGGAGGAAGGTGGGGATGACGTCAAATCATCATGCCCCTTATGTCTTGGGCTTCACGCATGCTACAATGGCCGGTACAAAGGGCTGCGATACCGTAAGGTGGAGCGAATCCCAAAAAGCCGGTCCCAGTTCGGATTGAGGTCTGCAACTCGACCTCATGAAGTCGGAGTCGCTAGTAATCGCAGATCAGCAACGCTGCGGTGAATACGTTCCCGGGTCTTGTACACACCGCCCGTCAAGTCATGAAAGTCGGTAACACCTGAAGCCGGTGGCCTAACCCTTGTGGAGGGAGCTGTCGAAGGTGGGATCGGTAATTAGGACTAAGTCGTAACAAGGTAGCCGTACCGGAAGGTGCGGCTGGATCACCTCCTTTCTAAGGAGCATCTGAGTTCTTCGGAACTCCAGAGCCCGTACCTCACCGAATGTGTGAG
>NZ_AULR01000029.1 GCF_000422385.1 Microbacterium indicum DSM 19969 | reverse complement strand
CGGGAAGCTCATGGGTGGAACATTTGATAAGGCACTCCGTTTGCGGGGTGATGCTGAGTACGCCGGGTTCGCCTGGTTGGAAAGGGATCGTCTCGTGGGTGGGGTGCGTGCACGTTGTTGGGTCCTGAAGGCTCAGCCGTTTTGGTTGCAGCTTTCTTCACCCCTTGCTGATGCATGGTCTGTTGATCGTGTGGAGGTTTGGGTGTGATCGTACTTTGAGAACTACACAGTGGACGCGAGCATCTTAAAGCGAACACAAGAGATTTTTCTTCTCTCTTGTGGCTCATGTGATTTCAAGTCTTTAAGAGCAAACGGTGGATGCCTTGGCATCTGGAGCCGAAGAAGGACGTAGCAATCTGCGATAAGCCTTGGGGAGCCGATAAGCGGGCTGTGATCCGAGGATTTCCGAATGGGGAAACCCCGCCAGGCGTTTGTGCGTCCTGGTGACTCCCGCCTGAATGTATAGGGCGGGTAGAGGGAACGTGGGGAAGTGAAACATCTCAGTACCCACAGGAAGAGAAAACAATAGTGATTCCGTGAGTAGTGGCGAGCGAAAGCGGATGAGGCTAAACCGTGCGTGTGTGATAGCCGGCAGGTGTTGCACGTGCGGGGTTGCGGGACCTTCGTGATTCTGCTGCCGCAGGATCGATTGTACAGAAGCGTATAGACGAACAGGTTTGAAAGCCTGACCAGAGAGAGTGCCAGTCTCGTAGTCGACATGCGTGTTCTGCGATTGTAAGGGATCCCAAGTAGCACCGAACTCGTGAAATTCGGTGTGAATCTGTCAGGACCACCTGATAAGCCTAAATACTTCCAGATGACCGATAGCGGACAAGTACCGTGAGGGAAAGGTGAAAAGTACCCCGGGAGGGGAGTGAAATAGTACCTGAAACCGTTTGCTTACAAACCGTTGGAGCCTCTTTGTGGGGTGACAGCGTGCCTTTTGAAGAATGAGCCTGCGAGTTAGTGATACGTGGCGAGGTTAACCCGAGTGGGGTAGCCGTAGCGAAAGCGAGTCTGAATAGGGCGATTGAGTCGCGTGTCCTAGACCCGAAGCGAAGTGATCTATCCATGGCCAGGCTGAAGCGACGGTAAGACGTCGTGGAGGGCCGAACCCACTTCAGTTGAAAATGGAGGGGATGAGCTGTGGATAGGGGTGAAAGGCCAATCAAACTTCGTGATAGCTGGTTCTCTCCGAAATGCATTTAGGTGCAGCGTTGCGTGTTTCTTGCCGGAGGTAGAGCTACTGGATGGCCGATGGGCCTCAACAGGTTACTGACGTCAGCCAAACTCCGAATGCCGGTAAGTGAGAGCGCAGCAGTGAGACGGTGGGGGATAAGCTTCATCGTCGAGAGGGAAACAACCCAGACCACCATCTAAGGTCCCTAAGCGCGTGCTAAGTGGGAAAGGATGTGGAGTTGCTTAGACAACCAGGAGGTTGGCTTAGAAGCAGCCACCCTTGAAAGAGTGCGTAATAGCTCACTGGTCAAGTGATTCCGCGCCGACAATGTAACGGGGCTCAAGCACGCCACCGAAGTTGTGGCATTGACACATGCGACAGGCCTTCGTGGTCCAGTCGTGTTGATGGGTAGGAGAGCGTCGTGTGCCGGGTGAAGCGGCGGAGTGATCCAGCCGTGGATGGCACACGAGTGAGAATGCAGGCATGAGTAGCGAATGACACGTGAGAAACGTGTCCTCCGAAAGACCAAGGGTTCCAGGGTCAAGCTAATCTTCCCTGGGTAAGTCGGGACCTAAGGCGAGGCCGACAGGCGTAGTCGATGGACAACGGGTTGATATTCCCGTACCGGCGAAGAACCGCCCAAGCTAATCCAGTGGTGCTAAGTGCCCAAAGCATGTCATCGTCACCTTCGGGTGGCACCGATGTGTGGAGCGCACGACCCCATGCTGGTGCGGTTAGCGTATTAACAGGTGTGACGCAGGAAGGTAGCCCTGCCAGGCGATGGTTGTCCTGGTGCAAGTGTGTAGGCCGGTTCCTAGGTAAATCCGGGAGCCGTGATGGCTGAGACACGATGCGTTTCAAGTGGGTGATCCTATGCTGCCGAGAAAAGCATCGACGCGAGGTTCCAGCCGCCCGTACCCCAAACCGACTCAGGTGGTCAGGTAGAGAATACCAAGGAGATCGAGATAATCGTGGTTAAGGAACTCGGCAAAATGGCCCCGTAACTTCGGGAGAAGGGGCGCCCACCGCTTATAGGCACTTGCTGCTGAAAGGGCGTGTGGGCCGCAGAGACTAGTGGGTAGCGACTGTTTACTAAAAACACAGGTCCGTGCGAAGTTGCAAGACGATGTATACGGACTGACGCCTGCCCGGTGCTGGAAGGTTAAGAGGACGAGTTAACCGTTTGGTGAAGCTCAGAATTTAAGCCCCAGTAAACGGCGGTGGTAACTATAACCATCCTAAGGTAGCGAAATTCCTTGTCGGGTAAGTTCCGACCTGCACGAATGGCGTAACGACTTCCCAACTGTCTCAACCACGAACTCGGCGAAATTGCATTACGAGTAAAGATGCTCGTTACGCGCAGCAGGACGGAAAGACCCCGTGACCTTTACTATAGTTTGGTATTGGTGTTCTGTGTGGCTTGTGTAGGATAGGTGGGAGACTGTGAAGCGATCACGCTAGTGGTTGTGGAGTCGTTGTTGAAATACCACTCTGGTCACTTGGGACATCTAACTTCGGACCGTGATCCGGTTCAGGGACAGTGCCTGATGGGTAGTTTAACTGGGGCGGTTGCCTCCTAAAGAGTAACGGAGGCGCCCAAAGGTTCCCTCAACCTGGTTGGCAATCAGGTGGCGAGTGTAAGTGCACAAGGGAGCTTGACTGTGAGACTGACAAGTCGAGCAGGGACGAAAGTCGGGACTAGTGATCCGGCAGTGGCTTGTGGAAGCGCTGTCGCTCAACGGATAAAAGGTACCTCGGGGATAACAGGCTGATCTTGCCCAAGAGTCCATATCGACGGCATGGTTTGGCACCTCGATGTCGGCTCGTCGCATCCTGGGGCTGGAGTAGGTCCCAAGGGTTGGGCTGTTCGCCCATTAAAGCGGTACGCGAGCTGGGTTTAGAACGTCGTGAGACAGTTCGGTCCCTATCCGCTGCGCGCGTAGGAAGTTTGAGAGGATCTGACCCTAGTACGAGAGGACCGGGTTGGACGAACCTCTGGTGTGCCAGTTGTTCCGCCAGGAGCATGGCTGGTTGGCTACGTTCGGGATGGATAACCGCTGAAAGCATCTAAGCGGGAAGCCGGCCTCAAGATGAGACTTCCATGGCCTTCGGGCTGTGAGGCTCCCAGCAGACTACTGGGTTGATAGGCCAGATGTGGAAGCACGGTAACGTGTGCAGCTGACTGGTACTAATAAGCCGATGACTTGATAACACTTCGTTTTTGTTTGTTCGCGTCCACTTTGTGGTTCTCAGGGTACGATCGT
>NZ_AULR01000028.1 GCF_000422385.1 Microbacterium indicum DSM 19969 | reverse complement strand
GACCCCGCCACCGGAACCGTCACCGACGTCTTGACACATGAAGCGTCACCGATCTGCTGATGCGCTTCCGTCACCGAAGTCCTGATACATCACACTGCTAGTCCTGTCCGGCGGTTGCCGGGGGGATTCGTGGTCAGCGTAGTACGCGGCCTCAACTTCCCCGGGGGTCCGCATGTCGAGTTCGCCGTGGAGGCGCTCGTTGTTCCACCAGCACACGTACTCGAGCGTGGCCAGTTCGACCTGCTCAACGGTCCGCCAGGGCCCTTGCCGACGGATCAGCTCGGTCTTGCAGAGCGCGTTCACGGCCTTGGCGAGAGCATCGTCATACGAGTCGCCGACTGTTCCTGTCGAGGGCGTCGCGTCGAGCTCGACGATCCGTGATCCGTCATCCGAGTGATGCGTGAGCCCGTCCAGAGGCTCGTCCGCGTCCCAGGCGGCCATGTTCAGCGCCTGCAGCGGCAGCACGTCGGCTTTGAGCGTGGAGGCGACTCAGGTGATGTCCGCCGCCCAAAGGTGCCGTGGCGCGTCCGCGGTGAAACGACGCTGCACGAGATCCGAGGGTCGGGAGCCGGCCGGGTCGGCGCGCGTCGTGAACGTCTTCGCCGAGCGGTTCACACCGGTCACTCCGGCGAGCTTCATCAGCCGTTCGGTCTGGTCCCGGCCGATCGCCCATCCCTGTCGTTGCAGCAGGACGTGCATCTTCCGGCGGCCATAGACGCCGTAGTTCTCCGTGTGCAGACGCGGGATCTCAGGGATCAGGAGCTCGTCTCGCAGCTGCCGGGCCGAGGCGACGCGCGTCTTCGCGGCGCGGTATCCGCGGGAGGTGAGGGCTCTCTTGACCGCGCCCCGCCGGATGCGGCAGATGAGCTCGACCTCGAGACGATCATGGTTCAAATCGATGGACCGGGTCATCGCGTCGAGGGCCGGTCGGGCTCCTTCGCGAGAGACACGGACGCGGCTTCGAGGATCTCGTTCGGCTTCCGCAACTCCGCGAACTCACGACTCACACGAGTGTTCTCCTCGATCACCTCGCCCGCGGTCGCGGCAGGGCTGCCGCCGACGATCTCGCGGTGGGGCCACGTCCGCAACGTCTCGGCGCTCATACCGAGCGGGCCGGCGACATGGCGGACCGCGGTCATCCGATTCGGGTGATCGGGACGGGCTTCCTCGAGCATCCGCAGCGCACGAGTGCGGAACTCGGCATCATACTTCGTCGGCATCACTTCCGTCCTTGGTCAAGATCGGAACGAAACCCAGGCCGATTCAGATCGGCGACCGCGCCGAGAGCTGCTCGCCGCTGATCGAGGGTCGCTGCTGCGCGCCTGGTGGGCGGCATGGGGAGTGGTCTGGTCCTCCTGATCGCAGCGCTGCTCGGAGTCGTGCAGTCACCCCCGAGCGCCCTGGCGTGCGGCATGTTCGCTCCCGTCTTCACCCCGATGATGGCCCGCTTCGTTCGAGCACGACGTCGCGAACTGGACAAGATCGGTGTTCTCGTGGGCTGGCCGTGGGGACGCGCGCACGCACGATGGAAGAAGCATGCATCATGACGCGGAAGAACCTGCCGACGGCCTGCCTGGTCGAGCCAGGCAGCACCACAGGCGCACTGATCGTGCACGCTCCGGCGGTAGTTGTATGAACAGGGGTGCGTCTGTCGATCGTGGTGTGGTTGCGATTCGCGGCGGGAAGGAAGCAATATCGACGCATGTCTCCTCGTATGAAGATCACCGCAGCAGCATTGCCTATGCTCGCTGTTCTTGTGTTGTCCGCATGTACCGGGTCCCCGGAAGTGCAGTCGACAACCGTGCCAGAAAGCCCCGCACCGCCCACCACGACGGCGACCACGGAGTCTACGGCGACCCGAATGCCGACCCCGACCCCGACCCCTGATTGCGTGCACGTGGCCGCAGCCTGGATCAACTTCCCGGGGTTCGGGAACAACACGGAAGAGGTCGACGCCGCAGAACTCGTGGGGGAGATCACCGACAGCGGACCGCGCGATCTGGCGGCCGGCGAGCCGACACTGAACGACGCCGGGGAGATCGTCTCCTACACGGTGCAACCGGGGGACGCGGTCGATGCCATTGCCACGCGGTTCTGCATCGACAGATACTCATTCAAGGCATACAACGACACCAGCGGATGGGATGTTCAGCCCGGTGACGTCCTTGTGTTGCGCCCTTAGCCGAGGCCTGTGGGTGAAATGCGAGCGCCCCACGAGAAAGCTCAGCAGGAGAAATATGTCCTATTCCACAGCCTGGAGGACTCCCGTATGCTGTGATCGCCTGCACTGCAGTCGCGCAGCACCGGGTCACCGATTCAACGGAGAGGATGCAGCATGGTCACGGAGATAGTGAACGCGGGGCAATCCGCAGTGTTCGACGGGAAGGACACCCGCGTCACCTGGGCCAAGCAGCGAACATTCGCACAAGGGAACGTCAAAGTCAACATCACGGATATATCCATGTCCGTGAAGAATCCCGTATCCGGGGACCCAGTTACCCAACCGTTCCACCACGTGACGTACGAGATCGGCTTGTATCGGCGGGCGGGCGCGAACTCGATCCTCGTTGCGACGAAGACGCTCACGAAGTATTGGGGGCAGGAGACCGGCTACGTCACGATCACGGCTGTTCCCGCGGGTGGCTACAGCTTGACGACCCGGCCTCGTGAGCGGTGGGTCACGGCCACTCAGAAGTCCGGACTTGCTGGCCAAGGGTGGTGCGAGGCAACGTTCGAGCTCTACCACCACTGACGTAGCGACCCTGCGGGTCTGCTGTAGGAACAGGTGACAGTTTTGGTAAGGCCGCGAGGGCCAGGTTCTTGGTCATAATGATCTCGAACTCGACGGGTGTCAAACGGCCCAGGCGGGGTTGCCGGCGTCGCCGGTGGTAGGTCCGTTCGATCCAGGTCACGATCGAGATGCGCAGCTCTTCTCTGGTGGTCCAAGAGCGGCGGTTGAGGACGTTCTTCTGCAACAGGCCGAAGAACGATTCCATCGCGGCGTTGTCGCCGCAGGACGCGATTCTGTCCATCGGTACGACCAGCCGGTGACAAGTCAACGCGCGACGGAACTTGCGGCTTCGAAATCGAGATCCGCGGTCCGAGTGCACCACGCAGCCGGCGACGTCGCCGCGCATCGCGACCGCGTTCTCGAGCGCTTGGACGGCTAGAGATGACTTCATCCTGTCGCTGATGGAGTACCCGACGCTCTTGCCCGAGAAGACGTCCGTGATCGCGCAAAGGTAGAGCTTGCCGTCACCCGTCCAGTGTTCAGTGATGTCCGTCAACCACAGCTCGTTCGGTCTCGAAGCGGCGAACACATGACGAGACCGGCCCTCCTCGTCCGTGACCACGCAGAGATCGTCGTGCACCGCAGGGCCTGGCTTCTTGCCGTTGCGGCCGCGCTTCTTCCCGAACACAGACCACCACCCGTTCGCCGACGTGATCCGCCACGCCGTCCGATCCAACATCGGCTCTCCAGCTGCACGGGCTTCGTCGGCGAGGAGCCGGTGGCCGAACTCGGGGTCGTCGCGGTGCGCGTCGAACAGCGCGTTCGCCCGATACGCCTCCTCCAACTCACGACCGGTAACCGGGTTCGCGAGCCACCGGTAATAGGGCTGACGGGAGAGCTTCAAGACCCGGCACGACACCACCACGGGGACCCCCGAAGCGGCGAGCTCTTGCACGAGCGGGTAACGCATTTTCCCGGCAGATGCGCCTGCGCGAAATACGCCGCCGCCCGCCACAGCGCCTCGTTCTCCTGCTCCAGCAACCGGGCCCGTTTACGCAGTTCACGGGCCTCGGCGCTCTCCGCCGCCGTCGTTCCGGGCTTCGCACCCGCCTCGACAGCGGCCTGTCACATCCAGTTCTGCAGACACGTCTCACTGATCCCGAAGTCCACCGCGACCTGACGCAACGGGACACCGGGCTCGCGGTTCTCAGCGACGCGGACAACGTCGTCACGAGATTCGCGCGGGTAAGGCTTAGGGCGTGTCTGACAAATAGATCGGCAGCGCGCTGAGAGTCTGAGTTCGTGA
>NZ_AULR01000027.1 GCF_000422385.1 Microbacterium indicum DSM 19969 | reverse complement strand
CCCGCTACGACAAGCACGCGATCATCTACCGCGCCGCCGTGATCCTCAACGCCGTCATCGCCTGGACCAAACAATTGTCAGACACACCCTAGGCACGAGGTCCATCCTTCCAGCGATGCCTCACAGCACCACAGCTCAGATGTCACCTGTTCCTACAGCAGACCCGGTCGACCTCGCGACACTCGAATGGGTGCGGCGGTGGAACCATCAACACCTCCACGACAAACTCGGCACGCGCACCCCGATCGAGATCGACAACGCGCACTAAGCTGATCTCGAACCAGGCCTCCCGGCGACCGCCGGGCAGGGAACCCGACAGGAACGAAACCTCGGTCGAATCGATGATCAAGATCGTTGCCTCCCGCAGAACCGTCATACAAGGCGCGGTCTTAGCCACTGCCTATGCCTTGGTGGGTCCCTTCGGACCGCCTCGCCTAGCGACGGCGACTGCACGTGCGGACGAACCGACCGCTGTCATCGGTGCTTCCTCATTCGCTGAGGCCAAATACTACGACTCGACCTGGGAGAACGAGTTTGTAGCTCGCTTCCCTGTGGCGATCGTGCTAGCTGACAGAGATCACCCACTGTCTCTGCACGCCACATGGGACCCTCGTCTGTTCATCGTGCATAGCCCCGCGATCGGCATCATCGGCGAAAGCGCACGGGAGATCACGATCGTGCAGGAAGAGTCAGGGCGTCTGACTGTCGATGTAGATCCGGGTGTCGGTGAAATCGTGCTGCGGGTGGAGTCGATCAATAACTACCCGAACGAGAACCTGAACGCTGTCATCCCCGCGCAAGTGACGTTGTTGGATAATCGCGGGAACACGGCGGACCTGCTCACTGTGGACCCGATCGTAACCCCGTCAGCACCTTGGGGGATCGAGGCAGTGGTCGACTGGGTGGCACGCGGGACGGACGTGGTCCCGTCGCGAATCACAGTGAAAAACGTTGGACCCAACTCTGCGCCGAACGGACTCACGTTCGTCGCTGCGTACGCAGATGTGCTGGCTATGCCGACCGTCAGTCTTCCAGAGGGTGCGGAGCATGCTCCTGCGAGCATAGAAGAACGTTCCTCCGGGGGAATCACCGAGATCACCATCGTCACATCGGACGTGCTTGATGCGGGTAAGGAAGTCGAGATTCTGTTCCCTGTCGATGGCTCCGACTCAGTCCCAGCTGCCTTTACTGACTTCGTGCCCTACGTGCGACTCGAAACCGTTACAGAAGAAGTCGGGATGCGCGCCACGGGCAGATACGTTTCCTACCCGGTGACTGACGCAGGCTCCCAACTCAGCACCTATCTGTCCGCGCCGAGCGCTGGCTGACGACAACAGCATCGACAAACGAAGGACGAGAATCAATGGGTGACCCCTGGGTTGAGGCGACGCAGCTCTGGTACAACACGACGTATGCGGACCGAACAGGACTGGACTTTCCACGTGTCCTCGTGGACGGCCAGACCGGATGGCAAACTGTGTACGCGCTGACGCGGGCCCTTCAGTTCGAGTTGGGCCTGACCACGCTCGCCGACAGCTTCGGACCCGCAACCCTCGCCGCCCTCACAAACTACGGGACGATCTCGTCTACATTTCCCAACACCTCGACCGCCCCGTCGAACATCGTGAAGATCATTCAGGGCGCGTTTTACTGCAAGGGATACAACGCCGGAAACGGCGACCTCACCGGACAGTGGAGCCCCACGATGGAGCTCGCTGTATCTACCCTTCGCCAGGACCTCGGTTTGCCCGGAAACCCCGCGGTCGTGCCTCCTAAGCTCGTAAAGTTCTTGCTCACCATGGACGCGGCACGCTTACTTTCAGGCGGCGACACGGTCATCCGGGCAGGGCAGCAGATGATGAACGCGCGCTATCTCAATAGGCGCAATTTCTACCTCATCTCCACAGATGGCTACTTCCTGCGCGATACCCACCGAGCGCTGATGTTCGCTATCCAGTACGAAATCGGAATGGATGATGATGTCGCCAATGGAAATCTCGGTCCGGGTACGAAAGCGGGACTCCAGGAACAGGCGAACCTTGTGGTCGGATCGACCGATAACGCGAAGCGCTTCGTGCAGATCTTCAATTTTGCACTAAGAGTCAACGGCTATCCGGCAACTTTTAGCTCCACCTATACGAGCGCGACCGCCGGCTACACGAGAGCATTCCGAACCTTCGTCGCACTCCCCACGACAGGAACGGCGAACCTGCAAACCTGGGCTTCCTTACTGGTGAGCACTGGCGATCCTGACCGGGCGGGTACGGGCGCAGATTGCGTCATGACGATCAATGCCGAACGGCTCGCAACGCTTCGAAACGCGGGATATACGCATTTCGGACGCTACTTGACGAACACTCCCGACCAAGAACTCGACAAGTGTATAAAACAGGGTGAGCTCGAGCGAATTTTCGGAGCGGGTGGCCGCGTGTTCCCGCTGTTCCAAACGGGTGGCAGCAGTATCGAGCATTTCACGTACAAACGTGGAGAGGAAGTTGGGGAGGAAGCCGGCATCGCTGCATGGGCGTATCGAATCCCTAGCAACTCAACCATCTACTTCTCCGTCGACTTCGACGCGCTACCCTACCAGGTCACCGAATCGGTTATCCCGTATTTCCAGGGCGTTCAACAACGATTGGGAAGAACGGGGCGTAACTACCGGATCGGCATCTACGGACCACGCGATGTGTGTCGGGCTGTTGTCGCGGCCGGGCTCGCGGAAAGTAGCTTTGTCTCCGACATGTCGACCGGATATGCAGGGAACCTTGGCCAGCCACTACCGGAAAGCTGGGCGTTCGACCAAATTCAGACCTTATGGCTCGGATCGGACGGTGGAAGGATCCAGATCGACAAGAACGTCGTCTCCGGTCGAGACGGCGGGATCGGTTCGATCACCGCAGAACTAAGATCCACGCCCGACCCGCAAATCCCATCATCTCAATTCGCTGCGTTCGAGGAGGAATGGTTCCGGGAATGCTACGAACACGAAGACTCCCTAGGTCAACAGCTACTCATGCCGCGCAATAGGGACAACGTCAAGAATCGCATACAGGAACACGACGAGTACATCACTCAGGTAGCGACCACCCTAAAGGTCCCGAAGGCGCTCATCATGACGCCTCTTATTTGGGAGGGCATGGTCATCCGCTTTGATGATGACGCCGCCGACGCGGCGGTCATCGCGTATTACGCTTCAATGGAACGGACCGGCAGCGCCCCTCCTGGCGCCCGCGACGACAGCTCCACGGGTCCCGCCCAAATGTTCGCGCGAACCGCTATCAGGGCAAACAACTGGGGTGTCGAGAAAGGGCTCGTCACGTCGCGGACGTACGACCCCGACAACTGGCGCGACATCTGGGAGATGTGGCAAACGGTGCACACCAGCGAGGAAGCGGCAATCCAGTTGGCGGCCTTGAACATGATGGCCGAAGCATTCAAGGGCGCAGGTGTCGAACCGACCGACCTTCGCACCATGAACCCGAGTCAGGTCATGGCCATGTGCGTCGGCTATAATGGTTCGTGGTATGACGGGCCGGGTACATCCGCGTTGATCTACGGTCGCCGAAGGATGGCCTTATACTACACAATCCACCGGTGGCATCAAATGTTCTAAACGCGAGAGACTACATGGAACAGGGCACAAAGCGAACGGTCGCGGTGGTTCTGATCGCTTCGATCGGCGCCGTGATGGGCGTATTGGCGGCCGCGGAATTCAACCTAGCGGGCGTCATCTTGACAACTTCCGGGTTCGATGTCGCGTACTTCTGGGAGCCATTGGAAGGCTCCATCACTACCGCGTTCGGATGCCTGCTGTTGCTGGGGTGGGTGATCTCTCTGGTCATCCTCATCGTTACCGGCCGGAGCACGCAGCGACGTTTTCGGCGCACTCACTGGGTGGGCATCTTCGCGATACTGCTCAGCATCATCCTGGTGGGCAGTGCCCTCTCCGTCGCGGGTATCGTTCTCCCCGCACAGTATGAATGGGCCCTTTATTGAGGGTCACCGTTATGGCAACGCGCGTACCATCCAGGTGGACTACCACGACGGCGATCGTTCGGATCTTCGCAGCTAGTCTAGTGCTGTCGACCCTCGCCGTGGGCTTCTTCGTCGACTGGAGTGGTCAAGGCCACAACCTCTTCAACTATTTCGGCTACTTCACGAACCTCACAAGCCTTCTCGCGGCGCTGACGTTCATCGTCACCGGCGCTATCGCCCTCGCAGGACGTTCATCCCCGTACCCGCTGGTGCTGGCCCGCGCGGTAGCCACCACCTGCCTGCTTCTTGTCGCGGTCGTTTACAACGGTTTCGTTCCCGGTACCGGCTCAGCCCCGCCATGGGTGAGCGTCCTTCTGCACTTCGTGTATCCAACCACTGTCGTTCTCGATTGGATTTTGATATCTGATCGCTTGCGCCCGGCTTGGTCACAACTGTGGTGGGTATTTCCATACCCATTGGTGTGGATGGCCGTCGTTCTCCTTCGCGGCACCCTTGACGGTTGGGTGCCCTACGGGTTTCTGCTTCCCGACCGCGGCATCCTCGCACTCGTGCTGACAACTGCGGGGCTTGTGGGGCTCCTGTTGATCGCTGGTTCTCTGGTGTGGGTGTTATCGCGCGTATGCAAAGGGCCTCATCGTGTTTGAGGGTGTAGCAGCGGTCTGAGGCCGCCGGCCTCGAGTTGAATCGGCCTGGGTTTCGTTCCGATCTTGGCCAGAGACGTGTCATCTCGCAGGACTTCGGTGACAGTTCTGCATCAGGACATCGGTGACGCTTCTCAGGGTCTTGGTGGTGACACTTCGGCCGGTCGGATTGGT
>NZ_AULR01000026.1 GCF_000422385.1 Microbacterium indicum DSM 19969 | reverse complement strand
CACGCTGAAGAAGAGAGCCGCTGACGTCCTCGCGTACTTCGACCAGCCCGGCACGAGCAACGGCCCGACCGAGGCGATCAACGGCCGTCTCGAGCACCTCCGCGGCTCCGCGCTCGGCTTCCGCAACATCGCCAACTACATCGCGAGATCGTTGCTCGAGACCGGCGGCTTCAGACCCCACCTACACCCCTGAATGCGAAGAGCCCCATATGCCCCCGCTCCGCTCCGAACAGTTTGGCGAGGCCGTCGGAGGTCGCGAGCCTGCTCGCACGGGCCATATTCCCCGCTAGGTAATTGACGACGCCGGGCACCTTGTGCCCGACGTTCTTGATCGTCACAAGGCGCGACGAACGC
This sequence comes from Microbacterium indicum DSM 19969, assembly GCF_000422385.1. GTDB lineage: Bacteria > Actinomycetota > Actinomycetes > Actinomycetales > Microbacteriaceae > Microbacterium > Microbacterium indicum. The sequence goes on along the minus strand of NZ_AULR01000026.1, from coordinate 4,700 downwards.
ACCTCGGTCAAGCAGTAGAGATCGGTCACCTGTCGCTCACCCGACACGATCCACGGACGGAAGGACGGATCAGAGAAGAGGTACGACAAGTTCGGCGGTGTGGCTCGGATACCCTGCCTCTGGAAAAATCCCTGCGCCAGCCCGGGATATATCTCGGGCCCCATGGCGAGGATGTGCGTTCCGGGAAACTCGGCGCCGTAGAGCAGCGCCGCATACCCCCCCCATGCTCCCTCCGAGGAAAACGACCTCGTCGTATCCCGAAGCGACGTCCCGGATGAATCCGACCGTCTGGGCGAAGCTCGGCTCGGCCCGGCCGTGAAGCGGCACACCGTTGGCGTACCAATCGTTCTGCGGAACGTTCAACAGGAGCGAGTCATTGGTGGCAACGTGCAGACTCGAGTAGAAGCCGAATTTGCCGGATTCGGTGTTCGCGGGGCTGAACCCGACGACGAGCCGCGAGGCTCCGCGCGCGCGGAGCATTGCAAACGCCCCGAATTCGCGGTTCTCCGTGATCCTGTCGACCTCACCGGCCACGTTGCGCCGCCCCTCGTTCGCGCCGCGCGAGCTCGTTGAGAAGAACGCGGGAGAGCTGGGTGTATCGCTGTCTGGTGAGGGGACGCGGCTCGGGGTAGCTCGGTAGCTCGCTGTCGAAGAACAGTTCGTCCCGCCCGAGGTACGTCTGCGCAACGCGCCGGTTCCCGTCCTCGACACGAGCCATCACTCCTTGTCGCGACCGATCATCTAGGTAGGCCTTCCCGAGGGTCGCAAATCGCTGCGGAAATCGCGCGGCCAGCTCCTCGAGCCACGACCGGATGGTCGCGTTGTTGTTTCGAACCCACTGTTTGTTCAGCTCTCTCTTGAACTCGACGAGGTCCCGCGGAACGGTGATGTTCGTCGATCCGCCCATGGTGAGCGAGTTATCCCACTCACCGCCAATCCATTCAATGAAGTATCGCTCGAGCGGTACCTCGAATCTGCGCGGTTCGAAGACGCGCACGTCGATGTTCTCCTGCCCGAATACGCTCGCCCATTCTCCAAGGCGGGCGTCATAGTCGAGCATCCACGCCCGTTCCTCGGCGAACTGCTCGATGTCATCCGTGTAGTCACGCGCCATGATCTGCTCGGAGTACAGCGACTCGAGAAACAGGTCCTGGCGACGCAGCATGATGACGACCTTCACATCGAACTGGCCGATCGCCTGTCGGAGCGCTTGAATGTACGGGAGGGGGTCTCCGAGGTAGGCAGCACCCCCGTCGAGCCTGCGCCCCTCCTCACCCTCATCAACGCGCGACACATGGCGGTACAGGGGCTCGGCGGAGATCAGTACGAGCTCGCCAGCGCGCACCTGCCCGCGCACCGCGTCAAAATAGCCCGCAACGTCGCGCATCGTCTCGGCGTCCTGCCGACCAGCAAGCGCGTGCGCGATCCGGTGGTGTGCGTAGTGCTGCTGGAAGAAATCGCCGACATCGGACCCAGGGTAGAAAATCCCCTGTTGCCGGAGTGCGCGACGGTTGCCCGAGAGAAACCGCTGAATCGTGGTGGTTCCGGTCTTGTGCGTGCCGATGTGCAGAATCAGTTGAGCCAAGGGGTCCGCTTTCGAAGTGACGAGGGCGCTGGGCTCCGCGGCCCAAGTCGTGCCCCATAACGATAGTCAATCGCCCACGGCGCGGTCGATGACGCCCAGGCACTTCCCGCGGCGCCCAGCTAGTGTCGGGGCGGTGCTCCTGCGCCCTGCGGGTACGCTCAGGTGAGCGCTGACACCTCTGTAAGGATCTCTACGCCTATGTACTGCAACGCCACGGTCGACCAGGACGGTCGTCTTCTGTGCGGGTGCGCGCTGTGAGCGAGGCGGCGGCACGCAAGACGTCGGTCGGCCCTCAGGGCTCGAGACGTCGCTACTTTCATGCGCTCTGGCTGCTGACGGGCCGTGATCTGCGCGTGAAATACGCGACGACATGGCTCGGGTACGCGTGGACGATCCTCGACCCGCTCATGATGTGCGGCGTCTACATGTTCCTCTTCGTCGTGATCCTCGGCAGGACAGGCGGCGTCGAGCCCTACGGCGTCTTCCTCATCACCGGCCTGCTCCCATGGCAATGGTTCACGACCGCAGTCAATGAGTCCGGGCGTGCCTTCCTCAAGGACAAGAAGTTGCTCCGCTCGACGGGCGCATCGAACTCGATGTGGGTCATGCGCGTCGTCGTCAGCTCGGGCTTTACGTACGTTCTCTCACTGCCCGTCGTCGCAGCCTTCCTCCTGATCATGCAGGTCCCAATCGGCGCGGGCATCGTCTGGTGGCCAGTCGCCTTCATCACACAGGGAATCCTGCTGACGGGCATCGGTCTCCTCATGGCACCTCTGTGCATTCTGATCAACGACCTATCGAAGATCGTCGGTATCATCGTGCGGTTCCTCTTCTTCGCCTCGCCGATCCTCTTCGACCACAGCCGCCTACCCGACTGGTTGAGCTGGATGGACCGAGTCAACCCGCTGTACGGCATCATGACCATGTACCGCCTCGGATACTGGCCCGAGCTGTGGAACGGCGGTTCGATCGTCGCCGCGATCTCGGTGAGCATCGCGATTCTCGCTCTCGGCATCATGATGTTCCCGATCCTCGTCCGCCCCGTCCTGAAGGATCTGTGATCGCATGGGTGACGTCGCCATCCGCGCCCGAGGGCTCGGCATCAAGTTCCGCCGCAACCGCCGCGGTCGTCGCAACATCCGCGACATGTTCGGCCGAGCCGAGGCCCGCACACGCCCGGACGAGTTCTGGGCGTTCCGCAACGTCAGCTTCCGCGTCGAACAGGGCGAGGCCGTCAGCGTCGTCGGGCGAAACGGCCAGGGCAAGTCCACGCTTCTAAAGCTCGTCGCCGGTGTCCTCCTGCCCGACGAAGGTCGCGTCTCGGTGCGCGGCGGCGTTGCCCCACTCATCGAGATCACGGGCGGTTTCGAGAGCCAGCTCACGGTGAAGGAAAACGTCTTCATCGTCGCGGGGTTGCACGGTATGCCTCGCCAAGAGATCAAGCGCCGCTTCGAGGGGATCATCGATTTCGCCGAGCTTGAGGGATTCGAGAACGCACCGTTCAAGAACCTCAGCTCTGGCATGAAGGCTCGCCTGGCATTCGCCGTCGTCTCAGAACTCGACGAGCCAACGTTGCTCGTCGACGAAGTGCTCGCAGTAGGCGACAAAGCGTTCCGCGAGAAGTGCTTCGCCCGAATCGAGGACATCATGGCCGAGGGGCGCACGATGTTCTTCGTGGGCCACAATGCAGGGAACATGAAGCGGTTCACGACCCGCGGACTGTACCTCGACAACCACCAGCTAAAGATGGACGCACCCATCGATGATGTCCTCGCGCAGTATGCGAAGGACTACCCGCCGCCGGCGCCCAGGCCTCGGGGCAAGGAGCAAGGTAACCGCCGTCAGAACCAGCCCGTGCCGGTTCCAGACGACGACGATGACGACTGACGAGCACCATCGGAGAAGTTCGATGTCCCTGCGCCTGATCACCGTCTTCATCTTGTTGATCGGCGTGCTCGTCGCGACGCCTGGGGCAGCGTTCGCAGCCACGCCTGAACCATCACCGCGCGGCGCGCGGTTGGCAGACACCGCGTCAACCTCGTCGGCCGGGTTCACGCACCCCGGCGTCTTCGTCGGAGTCGATGAACTCAAGACCTCGAAGGGGCACGTACGCGCGGGCGACGAGCCGTGGGCGACGCTGTTCGATGAACTCGAGTCGTCGGAATACGCAACGCGTGGGGCGCCCGACTTCGGCGATTTGGTGTCAGCGTCGGATCGCGACGAGCCGTGCGATCAGGCCGACACTGTCGGTTGCGCGTCGGAATGCGGCTCGTTCAATATCCCCGACAACGGCTGCACAGACGAGCTGATGGACGCGCGTGCCGTCTACGGGCAGGCGTTGCTTTGGTGGTACACGGAGGACCCACAGTACGCCCGCCGGGCGGTGGCGATCCTCAACGCCTACGCGAGCGACTTCGCCGGACACGTAGGTTCGAACGGGCCGCTCATGGCTGCATGGGTGTCGGAGATGATGATCCGCGGTGCTGAGATCATCCGATACACATACGAGCCTGGACTGGACGACCCTCAGTTCCAGGTGCGAGCGTTCACCCGTATGGCGCGCACAGTCCTAGCCGACACACTGTCGTCATTCGACTACGCGAACTACAACGGCAACTGGAAGCTCTCAGCTGCCGACGGCCTCGTGAACCTCGGGGTGTTCCTCGACGATCGGGCCCTCTATGAGCAGGGGCTCGAAATGTGGCGCGAACGCGTCCCGTCGTACATCTATCTGGAATCAGATGGCCCGCTGCCGATCCCGCCCGCCGACAGCGTATATCTGGCTCTTCGCATTCAGGGGTGTAGGTGGGGTCTGAAGCCGCCGGTCTCGAGCAACGATCTCGCGATGTAGTTGGCGATGTTGCGGAAGCCGAGCGCGGAGCCGCGGAGGTGCTCGAGACGGCCGTTGATCGCCTCGGTCGGGCCGTTGCTCGTGCCGGGCTGGTCGAAGTACGCGAGGACGTCAGCGGCTCTCTTCTTCAGCGTGCGGCCGAGCCTGCGGAGCTCGACCAGAGCGGCCGGGACGCCGCGGGAGACAGCATCGATCACGCCCTGCATGGCCTTCCTCCCGGCGGCGCGATCCGGGTCGCGGTAGGCGGAGATCATGCGCTGGTAG
>NZ_AULR01000025.1 GCF_000422385.1 Microbacterium indicum DSM 19969 | reverse complement strand
GAAGTTCCAGATCGGCAGCCACCTCGCCGGAGCACTCGTCACCATCGTCCGAGACGCCACCACCATCGCGTTCTACGACGTCGCTACCGGCGAACTCCTCATCGAACACCCCTGGCCCGAGCCCGGCGTCCGCTACGTCAGCAACGGCAGGCCCCGCGGGCCCCGGAGGACCCCGCCACCGGAACCGTCACCGACGTCTTGACACATGAAGCGTCACCGATCTGCTGATGCGCTTCCGTCACCGAAGTCCTGATACATCACAGGACAGGGAAGCAGGTAGGAACGAAACCCAGGGCGATTCAGTCTTCTGCTGGCTGACGGTCGGGATACGCCCACAGCGCCGGTGTTGCAGAGGAAGCCGCCCCGCATCGAGGAGATGAACGTCGACAGAAGCGCGGCGGGCCCAGCATGACCACCATCCTTGTCTGGCCGTCGTCTGTGCCCGCGCCGATGTCGGACGCGACTCGTACTCTTGAAGATATGAGCTAGGAGGAGCCCGTGGAACTTAAGACCAACCCAAATGACGGCCGCGCTGAGCGACTTGCGCCTTGGATTCGTGAGATGGACCTTGCCGATCAGGTGTTTATCACCGGCTCGACCTTGGTGCTCGAAGACATCCGACTGCGCCGTGGCGATCTCCCCGTGGCTTTCGACGAGGCGGACCTTCGGGAAGGAACTCCCGCGGAGGCGTATCGCCGCGCGGTCGGTCTCTCCGGCGCTTACGCCGAGCAGTCGTCCCACCTGGGTGCAGACGGCATCGATGAGTACTGGCGGATCTCGAATCTGGCGCGTGAAGTCGCCGAACGGATCGCGAAATACCACCCCGACGTGCTCGGGGGTGATCGCTAATGGTCCGCCGCGTTACTCCTTCTCAGGCTAGGAGCATGATTCGCCAGGCGCAGCAGAAGCAGCAGCAGGCGATCCGCAAGATCAACAGCGCGATCGATCAGTACAACCGTGACGTCAAGAAGGCCGTCAACGACTACAACCGCGACGTGCGAGCGCACAACACGCGGGTCCGTGCGAACCGCGCGAGGCTACAGACCGAACTGCGGCGTCTCAATTCGAGCCCGACTGTCACCGTGCGCTACACGACATCGACCCGGGTGGTCCGTACCGTCGAGCAGCGTTTCACGGGCATCGAGTCGGCAGTTGAGGATGGGCGCTGGGCCGATCCAGATAACCTTCTCGATCGTGCCGAGGCCGAGGCTGCCGACAGCGTCGCGAGTCTGAACCGTCTGCTCTCGGACGAAGATGAAGCGTCCGCTGAACTCCAGGTGACCACACTCACGAGTGAGCTTGCGGACATCAATCCGGAGCTACAGGACCGTTGGCGAGGTGCACTATTCTCGCTGAACCCGAGCAACCCTGACGCGGCTCGGCACTTCTGCACCAGCGCTCGTGAGATGCTCACCTCAATCCTGGACGCTGAGGCGCCCGATGCTACGGTGATCGCCGCAGACCCAAACTACGTCAAGACGCCGAACGGGGGCGTCTCGCGCCGAGCGAAGATCCACTACTGCCTCGCCCGCAGCGGAAACGCGGTCGCCGAGATGGTCGAGTTCGTTGACGCTGACATCGACGGTGTCATGGCCCTGTTTGACGACTTCAACCATGGAACTCACGGCGCGGCGGGCCGCTTCCCGATGACTGAGCTCGTCGTGCTCAAGGAGCGCGTCGAGAAGGCGGTCAAGTTCATCCACCGCCTCGTCCGCCCTTAGAGACGCTCGTCTATGCGATCGAATCCGATACACGTCGCCAGTAGCTGCGCGCTCATCGCTGTCGATGATGAGGTTCGAGTCCCTGGGGTTGATACCCATGGCGGTGACCGTTGCCGTACTGACGATGACAACGAACGCGCGGAACGTCTGCCCAAGACCAAAACGAGGATGGTCCGATGTCGAAAAAGGTGAAGCACTCAGCCAAGCAGGACCGAAAAGGCATAGCTACTGTTCAGCAGATCATCGTAAGTGACTTCGAGTGGATTTTTCGTGAACAGCCCACCGATGACTACGGCATTGACGCCCAGATCGAGGTTGTTGACGATGATGCGGCGACTGGCGAACTTCTGGCAGCACAGATTAAGACAGGTCCGAGCTACTTCAAGAAGGAGACTGACGAGGGTTGGTGGTACCCCCTCGACAAGGATGATCTCTCTTACTGGCTTGAACACGCACTTCCAGTAGTTGTCGTCATCTGCGATCCGGTCGCGAAGACTGCGTACTGGCAGGCGGTCAACGAAGACACCGTGGTCACCGGAAAGCGCGGAGGCAAGAAGCTCCTGATCCCAAAGAAGCAGGTACTCAGTCAGCGTTCGAAGTACGAACTTGGAAGAACCGCCGAAGGAAAACCATACGAACTCCGGGTGCGGAAGCTCCGATTGTCGCTTCCCTGGATGAAACTGCTTCAAAGCGGGCGCCGTCTCTTGCTTGAGGCAGACGAATGGGTGAACAAGAGCTCGGGACGAGGCGACGTTCAGATCGTTTCTGTTGATGAGGCCAACGAAGACCGCGTCGAACTCGGCGGCTGGTTCATCATGGTTGGACTACGTCCCTACGAAGAAGTACTGCCTTCTCTGTTCCCTTGGGCGGATGCAGTTCTACACGAAGAGACGTACGACGAAGCTGATCACGAAGCCTGGGAGGCTGAGTGTGTTCGCTACGACCGCGAAGGAGACCGGTTTGTCTCCGAGCCCTTTGAGGACTGGGTCATCGGACGCGAAGGTGACGGCGGCTTGCGTCCCTACTCGAACTCGGCCAACGAAGTCGACCACTGGCGACTCGAACTCGTTCTGAACGACCTCGGCAGGAGTTTTCTCGCGGTGGATGAGTACGCGGAAGGCAGGGGCATGGTCCTCGCGCCGAGACGGCGACAGTAGTAGCATGTGTGCCTCGCCGAGCAGCAGGTCGCTCCTGGATTTCGTCGCTCATCCTTCGCTCAATCCGCTGTCGCCGTCGTATCAGCAGGGGACGCGACTGAACGACGTGATCAAGGAAGCAACTGTTGCCTTCAAGTGCGAACTGGAAGTCGACGGTGATCCTATTGCGGCACTCGACAGGGTGTCGAAGGAAGACACCATCCGGATCTTGACGGTGCACAAGTGTAAGGGCTTGGAATTCGAGAAGGTCAGCGTCTTTGGCGCCGAACTGCAGTTCTTCTGGAGCGACGATGAGGATGTGAAGGCAGAGTTCTTCGTCGCTATCTCGCGTGCCAATAATGAGCTTGTGCTGACGAGCGCACGACAGCGTCTACGTCTCGATGGTGCGAGATCCCGTTGGTGGGAGAACTCGCCAGCGCACGAAGAGGCACTGGGGTATACCGATGAACCCTGAACCGCGGCCAGGCGCCGAATCGTTCGATCCGACCATGCTCCCGGAACTCCACGTCGTCGACTTCAAGGAACTCGAAACCACCACAGACGAGATTCCCTTCATCCGAGAAAGCTTCGAGTTGCTGAAAGAGGCGTCGGTCCTCCTGACTGCGGTTGCCGGCATCCGAACGGATGCCCAGACAGACGGGCTCTCGCGCAACCACGCGATCGTCATCGGCCACTACGCACGCATGACGAAGCTCACGAAGAGCTTGATTCGACAGATCGCCGACGGGCACGGCGGGGATCAGCAGATCGCGGTGAGCCGCGAGTTCATGGACTCGGTGTCGACCGTGATGTACCTGCTCGGTGATCCCGGCGATGGAAGCCGGTACACGTCCTACGTGATGGACAGCCTCATCGCGGAGCGCGAGTTCCTCAAGGACGTCCGCGAACAGGTTGCGCAACGCAGTGATTTCGTGCTCCCAATCGAGGAACGGATCAACCGCTCGATCGCCGAGACTCTCAAGGCTGCCGGGGTGCGGGAAGAAGACATTCCGTCGCGTCGGAACAACGGCTGGCCGAACGCCCAGGTGCGTCTCGCGCTTCTCGGCCCGACTGCCTATGCGGCGTATCGGACTGGCTCTGGTGCTGTGCACGGAAGCTTTGCTGACATCTACAAGCACCACCTCGACGAGGTAAACGGAGGCTTCGAGATCGAACTGCGGCCGCAGCGATTCCGCCCGCAGCCATTGCTCTCGATGGCGCTCTTGTCTTTGCTCACGCTTGGCGACTACAGCCGCATCTTCCTCGGCATGCCAGTTCCGAAAGTCTTCCAAGACCGCGGCCGTACGCTGATCGTGCTGCTCGAAAAGACCGACGAACTCCATGAGCGGTATCTCAACGAGCGGCGAGGAAGCCGCTGCCGGGACGAAGGAGCTACATCATGACTGAGCCGAGCGACCACCCTGACGGGATTCAGATCGTCGTCGAGAACCTGAGCGAGGAAGGTGCCCGGATGCTCGCAGAGGGCATTGAGTCGAGCAGTGATGGTGGCGCTCTCGCGCAGCTGATCGGCACGGTTACAGAGGCGCTTCGCCCCGAGGACCGTCCGAAAACGCGGCTGGTCATCACCGGCGATCTCGTGGCGACAGTCAATGACCGCGAGGATCGGACGGGTGCGCCATTCACTATGGAGCGCGGCGCGGGCATCGTCGCGGCCAAGACCATGCCGCCGAACGCCCATGGGCTCGTCGACATCCTGATTCCTGTCAACTGGCTCCTGCCGCTCGAGGATGCGGACGAAACTGCGGAGCGATCCCGCACGATTCAGCATCTTGCCGCTCATGAGGCTGTCCATGCCAGCATCCATCACATCGGCGACGAGCCCTTCGACCTGCACCACCGCGAAAAGTTTGGCCACGCATCGATGAACTTCATCTCCATGGCCAGCGAGCAGATCGAGGAGCATTTGGCGGAGTACCTAGGCTCCAAAGTCACGGGCCGTGAGATTGCGCAGTCCGCGAGCAACGTCGAGGCCTCAATCGAGGCATGGCAGGAGACGCTGGCCGCGGAACTACCAGCCATCCCGGAGGACGATCCTGAATATTTCCAGCGCGGAATGCTCGTCACGTTCAATGCCCTACACATTCTCTGGAATACACTCGCATATCTAGCCGCGGCGCTTCGATTGAAAGACGGTTTTCGTCCTGTGCCAGGCGAGATTGCGGCGCTCCCGGGCTGGCGTCAACACATCGAGCCGTGGTGGGACCGATACCTGGAACTTCTTGACGAGATCCCGATGACGGTCGACGTCGACATTGCTGCTACCGACGAGGTCGTTCGGGAGATGGGGACTGCTGCACGGGTAGGTGACAGGTTGTAGTCACGCCGCGAGTGCGACGGTCGTGTTCATGATGGTCTCGAACTCGATGGGCGTCAAACTGCCCAGACGCGCCTGGCGTCGCCGGCGGTGGTAGGTCCGCTCGATCCAGGTGACGATCGCGATGCGCAGCTGCTCGCGGGCTGTCCAGGAGCGGCGGTTGAGGACGTTCTTCTGGAGCAGGGCGAAGAAGCTTTCCATGGCTGCATTGTCACCGCTCGACCCGACTCTGCCCATGCTCCCGACCATGCGATGACGGGCCAGAGCACGCA
>NZ_AULR01000024.1 GCF_000422385.1 Microbacterium indicum DSM 19969 | reverse complement strand
GGACGGGCAGTGTGAGAACTTCCATCCTCGGGAGACCTCGACCCCTACCAGGACACCGACGCGCCCTCACCTACCCCCTCAACTGCGAAGAGCCGTATATCTACGCGACCAAGCCTATGTCGCGTGCTATTGGCTCGATGACAAGGCCGACGCGTGCGAGGCTAATCCCAAGGCGATGCCACGAGTCACCTTCCAGAACGGCCAAACGCAGGAGACCTGCCGCGACCTCAACCACACGTCGATGGGTCTCGCCGGAACCATCAACGCAGCCGAGACCGCGTCATTGCAGGGCGACGACCTCTATGGCGAACAGCAGGCGCGGATCACAACTGCGGTGTCGTACGCCACAGGCATCTCACTGGGCTACAGAGAGACCAGCGAATGGCCGACGAGCTTCTGTGGAGGCACTGACGAGCTGAGCCAGAACGTGCAGCTGGCCAGCCTGCCAGTCGATGTCGTCTACAACGCATACGCGGTGCGGGAGAGCGAAGAGTTTCCCGATGTGCGGATCCCCGGCTACGCGGTGGGCGGATCGCAGGCATCAGTCGAGGAATTCATCAACGAGTCCCTCGCAAGTGACGCGACGGTGCGCAATACCACGGCGTGGGAGGGCCTCACTCACCACCATCTCGCGGGTCTCGAGGACCCTGGGACACCGGCGTCGCCCTCGCCGGAACCGCCCTCCACGCCGACCGCGGCGCCCACACCGCCAAGGGGTGCAGAGGCACAGGTGGGGGCCCCGCGAAGTGCCGACCTCCCGCCTCACGAGGCACGCGTGATCATCCTCGCGATGATCGTCGGGGTCCCCATCGCGGCCCTGCTGCTCGTATCCATCGCTTCGCTAGTCCGCCGCTCCCGACTGCGGCGCCGCTGACGCTCACGCGTCGAAGCGAAGGATCTCCAGACCAGGGCCAGGGGTGCTATCCCGGGAGAGGCGGGGCTCCTCCTCGAGCCACCATTCGATCATCTCCTGCTCGTCGGCGCGATCAACATCGTCGGCGACCAGCCAGGCACCGCGCGCAAGCCTCGGCGCGAACGCTGGGATCGCAGGGTAGCGCGCGTGGGAGCCGGTCGACTGCGGAGGCCCGTCAACGAGGAGAACGTCAATTGCGCCGTCGATCTCGTCGAGTGTGAATCCATACCATGGGTAGTCGCCCCGCGGAGTTGACCGTTCGACGATGGGTGCGTGAACGACCTCAGCGTAGTCCTCAAGGTCATGCTCTCGGATGATTGCTCGCGTGCGCTCGACGTACTCGGGAAGGTGATCAATCGCCGTGACCTTGCCTCGCCCGAGACTACGCATAGCGTAGGCGAGCCACAGGGTGGACGTACCGCTCCCACACTCGACAACGGTCGTCGCCTGACTCTTCACGACGATGTCGGTGAGGGCGAGAAGACCGGTCGGGCTCAGCGCCCAACCTGCGATGTTGGGCAGAGTCGCCATCGGCCGGTATCGCTGCATGAGCTGATACATCGCCTGCGTGTCGGTCAGCAACTCGCGTGGCATGAACTTCAGCGTTCGCTGCACCGCACGCAACTGGTTGTTGGCGTAGCGGAGCAATCGGTCATGCTCTCCACGAAGGCTATCCAGCGCCTCGCGGAGACTCGCGGCCTCGTTCTGCGCCGTATTCCGCTCAGCGATGGCATCGCGGAGAAGCTCCTCACCACTAGACGGTTCCGCCATTGTCGGGCCCTTCTCTGAGGTCTTCGTCCCTACCCCCGAGGAGGGGAGGTCGGCAACATCGCGCGAATCGGCGAGCCGCTTCGAAAAGTCTCCCAGATGCTCTGGCCAAGCGCACGCATCGCAGCCGAGGCGCCTTCTCGAAGCGCGGAGACACGACCAGCATCTGGAGCCTCGACCCCGTTCAAGACCCGCGCTCGAAGCGCAGGATCCAAGGGATGGAACACGAGGTCCTCCCGCTCCAGTGCACGCATGAACTGCTTCGCTTTGACCACCGGGTTGACCGCAACTGTCGGCACTCCGTACATCGAGGCAACGATGGTCGTGTGGAGCTTCATGCTCAACACCAGCGAGCACTCACCCAACGCGCGACTGATCTCGTCAAGGTCCTCGACGCAGACGGTCTCCTTATCGTCAACCTGAAGCAGCTTGGAGTTCTCGAGATCCTTCTTGCCGTGAGCACCTACGCTCCCAATAATGTGGCGCACACGCCACCCCCGAGACTTCAGTTCGCGAGCGATCTCCGCTAGTTGCGCGTAGTTGTCGCCGGACTGCACATGGCGAGTCACGAGCCCGACAATCGGTGCACCCGCTGGCGCCGTGGCGCGAGGCAGAGGGAGCGCGCACACCAGGTCGGGATGGGAAGAGATCGGCACCGAGACATTCAGGTACTCCTCGATCCATCCTCGCGATCCTTCATCGCGCGTCGTGATCGATGCTATTGCGGGGTCAGTGAGGAACAACTTCCACCTGTCCAAGATGGCGGGGTCGACTTCTGGGCGATTCGCCTGGACCCCGATGCCGGCCACATGAACGGGGCGTCGCAGATAGGCAGGATTCACAAAGTCATGACTCACTCGCGAAGCGTACGGGCAGATCAGATCCCCACCACCAAGGACGACTGCATCCATGAGGTCGACGTACGAGTCTGCGAACTGGGTCAGGTAGGCCTGTGACGGTAGCCCGGCAAGCATGTGGACGTCTGCCCACTCGCCGAACCAGTGCTCGTACGTCTTCACATACAGCTCGTCACCGTAGTTGCCACGCCCAAATGAACCCGCGATCCCGACCCGCGGACGAACCCTCGCAGCTTCGCTCACGGAGATCTCATCACTCACGAGATTTGTCAACGCCACACCACCTGCTCATCCTGAGTTACCCGACCTGTTTAGTATACTTTACAGGAAGGCAACCACCTCGCCCCAGCGTCCCGCTGCACTACAGGCTCAGGAACTGGTACTCGCCGCCGAGCTGATTGAGCGCCTCCAGCCGTTGCCAGGTGATGCCGCCGTCGACGAACTGAGCCTCAAGTAGTGGGAAGAGCTTCGATTCGGACTTAAGGTCGGGGGCGACCTCATGACTACCGCCGGTCACCGCGAAAGGAACGCACGTCGCCCCGAGACACCGCACCGCATGGAGGGCCTGCGCAATGTCGGGCTTGGACTGGGTGCCGACAATAGCGACGGCACCGTTCTTCGCCCGCAAGGGCCCTGCGTCTGCGATGTCTAGGTAGCGACCACCGGACAGTGCGTTCACCTTCTCGATCAGGTGCGGCCAACGGGTATCTCCGAACGCCGCACGACGCGAATGACTAATGGCGGTCTGCCCTCCCAGCGTAAGCACCGAGTCAACATCAATGAGCGTCGCGTAATTGAGCGCCGCGAAGCCGCCCGCTGATGTTCCAATGAAGTGGACCGAGCGGCCACCTGCGCTATCGATAAGGTCGTGGATCACAGCCGCCTTCTGAGCGAATGTCTCGCCAAATTCGGCGACCGGGCTGTGATACCAGGAACGATTCGGATCACGCAGCAAAACGCTGTTGACGGCGAGGCTCTCAAGAGAGCGCGAGAATTCAAACGCCGGCAACCCGCCAACCCGTTGGCCCAGGCCAGTGAACACTACGACGGTAGTGTCGGAACCACGGCGCACGACCTGCGCGAACTCCGGCGCAGTCTGGTCACCGGTCTCATCACCCATCAGACGGACCCCACCAGCCCATGTGGTGCGTCCCGGTCGGCGAGAGGCGCACTCAAGGCATAGTCGAGCAGCCCCCTCGCGACCAGGTCCATACGGAGACCTTCCGCGTTCGCGATCTTGCGGAACGGTTCGGCCCGAACATCCTGTCGTTTGAAGCGGACCTTGGGCTTCTTCGCGGGGAGGCTCACTTGGATGCCATCCGCCACAAGCGTGTCATACAGGCGAGCGATGAGGTCACCCTTTGGCATGTCGACGTCGTTTTCATATGACAGAACTCGGTACGGCCGGCCGAGTCCATCCAACGTGTCTGCCGTGCGACGATACCAATTGTCGGTACGCTTGGACCAGGTGAGGAATTCTTCGATATCGATCTCGAGTTCCATGCCCCGCGTATTGGCGTTGATCCATGTATCGGTCTGGCGCGCCTTTTCGTATGACACGTAGACATCGAGCCGGCCGCGAACAAGGAACAAGACATGTCGATGCACGTCCACAAGAAGAGCGTTGAGAACGTCCGTCTCAAGCTGACCGCGGAAGATCTTATAGGAGATCACGTTCCGCCCCGTGCGAGCCGCCGTCTCTGCTAGCACCTCGATTCCGCGCTCTGGTGTGCCACGAAAGAGCTCGATGAGGCCAGGATCACGCGTCGACTTCGCGCTTGTCCCTGCGATCTCATTGATAACCTCGAGCTGCCCGTCGCGAGCAGTGCCGAAAGCGCCCGCCTTGTTGAATATTTCATTGGCACCCATGATCTCGGGGAACGCATCTAGGCACTCACAAAAGAAGTTCGTCCCACTCCTCGGGGCTGAAATCAACACCAGCTCTTCAACCCGGGCAGTTTCGCCCGAAACATTCACATCCATACGTATTCTTCTCTCGGGAAATCGAAAGGCGCCAGCTCAGAGTGAAACCAAAGCACCGGATTTGAACATGAATCGTTTCGGCTCGAAGGGCAACAGATCCCCCACCTCACGCCGCTTCTCCATGTTGTCGAGAAATTCCTCAACATCGTACATGTTTAGGTCTCGAAAAGATCCGGGGTGATAGTTCCACCATTTGATATCAAGGAATCGATCAATGATCTCTTGGGGGAAACGCGCCCGAATCGGTTTTGCCGGATTCCCGCCCACGATAGTGTAGGGAGGAACGTCCTTGACTACAACCGCGCCGCTCGCGATCACGGCCCCATCTCCGACCGTGATACCGGACTTGATCACACAGTGTGCGCCGATCCAGACATCGTTCCCAATCCTTCCTCGTCCGTAACTGCGAGGAAAGGACTCACGCGGCCCTAGATACTTGATGTCGTCGGGAAGGAATTCGCGCGGCCAGTCGCCATAATGGTACGAGTTCGTTGTCACAGATCCAATCGGGTGGTTACCGCCTACGACCTTCGATCCGCGCGCAACTGAGCAGTAGCGCCCCATATCTAGCGCCGAGAACTCGCTCGTTGCCTCGACGACATACGAGAACGATCCGATCGGGAGGATCATCCCTCGTGGGTGTCGCGAGAACTGTTCGAATGGCCGCCCGTTCACGACATAGACCTTCGACCCCGCCGCCACAGCGAGCTTCATCTTCTGCTTATTGTAGACGATATCGCCGTCCCACAGGATTGCAGCATCAGCCTCAGACAGAGTGATCGGCACAACCGCCATCGGTATCTCCTTGAGGATTCTTCGTCAGTCTCGGATCTCAGCGGCGAGCGTCTCCGCATGGTCCTGGTATGTTTTCCTCAACTCGGCCGGGATCAGGTCCAAAGCCCAGTCAAGCAGCTTCAGCGAGAAAGTCTGCCACGCCTCGCGGCCATTGTCGTACGACTCGAGGTCGGAGATGCGCTTATTCGTACCTCGCAGCGCCTCGAGCACAGCCATGCGGCGTGCGTCCTTGATGTTCGTGACCTGGTCACGTTCCTTGAACTTCCGATGGGAGCAGACGATCGCATCGTAGAAGCCGATGTTCGTTGCGGCCATCACGCTGTGCCAGTGGTACAGCACATCGTTGTGGACGACCGTCGGGCCGAAGAAGACGTTCGCATCGTGCAACAGATCGGTGCTGATGATGCGCGTCCACGGGTAGTTGATCATGTTCGCCGTGAACGCCTGCCGCTCTGCGTTGGTCCGGCTGAGTGGCAACTTCTCCCAGGCCTCGACATCGCGGGCGAACATGCCCTTGACCTTCTTCTCGTCAATGTAGTCAACCTGATACTTCACGAAAGTCAGGTCCGATCCGGTGACGTCGGCGTGGGCGACTGCCTTCTCGAGGGCCGACGCGTCGATGACGTCATCCGAGTCGAGGAAGAATGCGTACCTTCCCGCCACGAGGGGAATCACAGAGTTGCGGGCACGGCCCGCTCCACGGTTGCCCTGTGTGAACGCGTGGACGTTCGCATGCTTCTGCTCGTACTCGCGCATGATCTTCAACGAGTCATCCGACGAGCCGTCATCAACCAACAGCACGTCGAAGCTGATTCCGCTGAGCCTCAGCACCGAATCGAGTGACGATCGCAGCAGATCCGCACTGTTGTACACGGGCATCACGACCGTGAGGTCGATATCGGGGTACGCCCCTGCGTACTCCTCGAACTGCATGCGGATCTCGTCGGGCACCCGTACGCCGGGGGCCGCGGCCACGGCCCTCTTGTAGATATGCGAGAGACGGTGCTCGATGAGGCGCGCGGCTGCCGGCTGCTGCTGGCGCTTGATCGTCCACTTGACACGCGAGAGGTATGCGAAAAACTCCTCGAACAGCAGGTCCCGCCCGTCATGCTCGGTCGCGGCGAGGAAGTTGAAGATCGTATTCGCGTGGGCGGTGACGGCACCGAGCTTGTACTCACTCGCCCCCATCGTCTGCCCCTCGCGCTCCATGCGGTGATAACTGATGACATCGTCCGTCGCGACGACGCGGTCGGCACGCGACAAGACGAACCAATGCAACGGGTTGTCCTCGTAGAAGTAGTCGCCCTCGGGATAGAGGATGTGGTTCTCGGTAAGCAGGTCGCGCCGATACAGCTTGCGCCACGGCACCGCCGAGAGCCGCAGCAGCGCTGGGTGCGTGTACGCCGAGATGACCTCGCCCAGCGGGATGTCGCGCCAGGCCGCGTTGTCGTACGCATCGACGATGTCGCGATCTGTGTCGTTGAAGGTACGGAAGTCGCCGACGACGAGCTGTGCGTTGTTCTGATCAGCGAGCTCCACGAGCTTCGAGAAGATCCCTGCCTTCACCCAGTCGTCGCTGTCGACGAACGCCAGGTACTTGCCGCGAGCAGCCCGAATGCCCAGGTTGCTCGGCACCCCCGCACCGCCGAGAGTGTTGTGATCGAGCTCGATGACCTTGATGCGCGGGTCGAGAGCCCGATGCATCTCGATCACCTGACGGCTGTTGTCGGATGACGCGTCGTCGATGATGATCAGCTCGAGGTTTGTCAGATCCTGCGTCAATACTGATCGAATCGCGGTGTCGAGGAACTGGCCCACGTTGTAGACGGGCATGACGACCGACAACAGCGGCGTGCGCTCCAGCTCATCGTCCCGCAGTTTCTCGCGAGCGACAGGGTGCAGAACCCCGTCGCTAG
>NZ_AULR01000023.1 GCF_000422385.1 Microbacterium indicum DSM 19969 | reverse complement strand
TGTTCGTCGCGTGCTGATGTGCGCGAGCGATTGTGGAGTCCACCGACAGTGACCAGTCCACCAGCCCGGCCTCGTCCGCGGCGGCGGTGAGCTTGGCGAGCACCTTGTCCCAGGTGCCCCCGACGGCCATGCGGTGATGCCAGGTCCACACCGTCTGCCACGGCCCGAACCCCTCCGGCAGATCCCGCCACGCGATCCCGCACCGATACCGGTAGACGATGCCCTCGACCATCAACCGAGCATCTGCGAACGGCCGCCCCTTCCGCCCGGTCGGGCGGGGCAGCATCTCCTCGATCAACGACCACTGGGCATCCGAAAGCATCTGAAACCGCTTCACGAACTCAGACTCTCAGCGCGCTGCCGATCTATTTGTCAGACACGCCCTAGGCGCAGGGCTCGTACGCGGGCTCTCCGTCGGTGACGAGCGACACCTTCGTGGCGCCGTCGATGCCGTCGGTGAACGTGAAGACGAGATGATCCCCCACGAGGACGAACGACCGGCCCGAGATCGCCGACGCCTCCTCGTGCGTGTCCTCGTACGCCGACAGGACCTCGTCCTCCGTGGAGCCGAGGCCGAGCCCCTCGGCCGTGCGGGGGCCGACGTCGGCGGTGTCGCCGTTCCAGTTGACGCTCACCTCGTGGACCGTGCCCACGTTCGCGCTCGTGTCGTCGATCACGACGATGTCGTAGGCGTTGTCGGAGGTCGTGCCGTAGGCGACGCCGTCGCACCCCGGCATGTCGCCGACGCCGGAGCCGCGGATCGCCTCGACCGTGTCGTCGAAGTCGGATCCGATGACCACGGGCCCGATGCGGTCGTCCGCGATGACCCACGAGTCGGGGTCGGAGGGGTCGTCGACGGGAGCGGCGCTCTCGCTCTCGGAGGGCGTCGGCGTGAGCGACGTCGTCTGGAGGGACGAGTCCGAGGGAGTCGGGTCCAGGGTGGGAACCGTCGAGGTGCATCCCGCGAACGCCAGGGTCGGGGCGAGAGCCGCGGCGGCGACGGCGATCCGGGTTCGCGTCATGATGCGCAAGGTTCTCCTCCTTCACGGGTCGAGGCGGCCGGGTGAACCGCCTCACGGAACGTTACGCGGCGAAGAAAACGGAACGGTCACGAACGGCGCCGGTATAACAACCGTTCGACAACGATGCCCTGGACGTACGATGGACGGATGCCCAGCACCGCGATCGCCGACGCGCTCGCGACCTGGTATCGGGCGGAGGCCCGCGACCTACCGTGGCGCCGCCCCGGCTTCGGCGCATGGGGCACCCTCGTGAGCGAGTTCATGCTCCAGCAGACGCCCGTCGCCCGCGTGATCCCGCTCCTCGAGGCGTGGCTCGAGCGCTGGCCGACCCCGAGCGATCTCGCGGGCGCGGCCCCCGCCGACGCCGTGACGCAGTGGGCGAACCTCGGTTACCCGCGCCGCGCGCTGTGGCTCCACCGCGCTGCCGTCGAGATCCGCGACCGGCACGACGGCGTCGTGCCGCGCGACGTCGACGATCTCCTCGCGCTCACGGGGATCGGCGACTACACGGCGCGCGCCGTCGCGGTCTTCGCGTACGGCGACCGCCACCCCGTCGTCGACACGAACACGCGCCGCGTCCTGACGCGAGCCCTCGAGGCGAAGGCGCACCCCGCGGCCGCGCACCGTCGCGACCTCGAGGCCATGGCCGCGATCCTCCCTGCGAGCGCGTCGGAGGCCGCGATCGTCGACGCCGCCGCGATGGAGCTCGGGCAGGTCATCTGCACGGCGCGGTCGCCCAAGTGCGGCTCCTGCCCGATCGCGCACGAGTGCGCGTGGCTCGCTGCCGGCTCCCCAGAGACCGCGGACACGCGCGTGAAGCAGGCGCGGTACGAGGGATCCGATCGCCAGGCACGCGGCCGGATCCTCCAGGCGCTGCGCGCCGCCGACCCGGATCCTGTGCCCTTCGACGCCCTGATCGCCGAATGGCCCGACCGCGTGCAGCGCGGCCGGGCCATCGATTCGCTCCTCGCCGACGGGCTCGTGAGCGCGGACGGGGAGCTGGCGTCGCTCCCCCGCTGAGGATCACTCCTCGTCGTCGTGCCGGTACGGATCCTCGTCGCCCGCGTAGTGCGCGTTCGCCGCGAGACCCTGCACCTCGGCGTCGCGCTTGCGCGCCTCGTCGAGGAGCGCGGTGAGGTTCGACGCCTCCTCCGGGAGCGCGTCGGCGATGAACTCGAGCGTCGGGGTCAGGCGCGTGTTGAGCCCGCGACCCACCTCGCTGCGCAGCATGCCCGTCGCCGACTTCAACGCGGCGGCCGAGCCGGCGCGCTCCTCGTCGGTTCCGTACACCGTGTAGAACACCGTGGCGTTCTGCAGGTCGCCCGTCACGCGGACGTCGGTGATCGTCACGAATCCGAGCCGCGGGTCGCGCAGCCCCTTCTGCAGGCGCTCCGAGAGGATCACGCGGATCCTGTCGGCGACGCGGGATGCTCTTTCGCCAGCCATGGTCAATCCTTTCCTGAGACGAGTCTGCCGGGCGGCCCGACGAAGGGCCACCCGGCAGACTCATGACTCGCGATCAGTCGCGGGGCTTCTCGACCATCTCGATGGTCTCGATCTCGTCGCCGATCTGGATGTCGTTGTACTTGCCGAGGCCGATACCGGCCTCGAAGTCGGTGCGCACCTCGGTGACGTCGTCCTTGAAGCGGCGGAGCGACTCGATGGCGAGGCCGTCGGCCAGCACCACTCCGTCGCGGATGACGCGCGCCTTGGCGTTGCGCGTGATCGTGCCGCTCTTGACGATGACACCGGCGATGTTGCCGAACTTCGAGGAGCGGAACACCTCGCGGATCTCGGCCAGACCCGCCTGCGCCTCCTCGAACTCGGGCTTGAGCATGCCCTTGAGCGAGGCCTCGACATCGTCGATCGCGTTGTAGATGACGTTGTAGAACCGCACGTCGACGCCCTCGCGGGCGGCGGCCTCGCGGGCCTTCGTGTCGGGGCGCACGTTGAAGCCGAGCACGATCGCGTTGTCGATCGTCGCGAGGTTGATGTCGCTCTCGGTGATCGCACCCACACCGCGGTGGATGATGCGCAGCTGAACGCTGTCGTCGACCTCGATCTTGAGGAGCGACTCCTCGAGCGCCTCGACGGCACCCGAGACGTCGCCCTTGATGATGAGGTTGAGCGACTCGACCTTGCCCTCCTCGAGGGCCCTGGTGAAGTCCTCGAGCGACATGCGCTTGCGCGCCTTCGCCAGGGCGGCGTTGCGCTCGACGGCCTCGCGCTTCTCGGCGATCTGGCGTGCGGTGCGGTCGTCCTCGGTCACGAGGAACAGGTCGCCCGCTCGCGGGACCGAGTTGAGACCCTGCACCTGCACGGGACGCGACGGCGCGGCCTCGAGGACCTTGTCGCCGTTCTCGTCGAGCATGGCGCGGACGCGGCCGAAGGCCGTGCCGGCGACGATCGGGTCGCCGACGCGCAGTGTTCCGCCCTGCACGAGGACGGTCGCGACGGATCCGCGGCCCTTGTCGAGCTTGGCCTCGATCGCGACGCCGCGCGCCTCCTTGTTGGGGTTGGCGCGCAGGTCGAGACCCGCGTCGGCCGTCAGCAGGATGGCCTCGAGCAGCGAGTCGATGCCCATGCCCTCGCGAGCCGACACGTCGACGAACATGACGTCTCCGCCGTACTCCTCGGCGACCAGACCGTACTCGGTGAGCTGCTGGCGCACGCGAGCGGGGTTGGCGTCGGGCTTGTCGACCTTGTTGACCGCGACGACGATCGGCACGTCGGCGGCCTGCGCGTGGTTCAGGGCCTCGACCGTCTGCGGCATGATGCCGTCGTCGGCCGCGACCACGAGGATCGCGATGTCGGTCACGTCGGCACCGCGGGCGCGCATGGCCGTGAAGGCCTCGTGACCCGGGGTGTCGATGAACGTGATCGCGCGATCGTTGCCCTCGTGCTCGGTCCAGATCTGGTACGCACCGATGTGCTGGGTGATGCCGCCGGCCTCGCCCTCGATGACGTTCGTCTTCCGGATCGCGTCGAGAAGTCGCGTCTTACCGTGGTCGACGTGACCCATCACCGTCACCACGGGGGGACGGATCTCCAGGTCCTCGTCGTCCTCGTCGAGCTCCTCCTGCTCGAGGTTGAGGCCGAAGCTCTCGAGGAGCTCCTTGTCCTCGTCCTCGGGCGAGACGATCTCGATCTTGTAGCCGATCTCGGCGCCGAGCACCTCGAACGTCGACTCGTCGAGCGACTCGGTCGCGGTCGCCATCTCACCGAGGTGGAAGAGGACCGTGACGAGGTTTCCGGGAGGCACGGGCATGCCGTGCATCTGCTCGAGCTTCTCGGCGAAGTCGGCGATCGATGCGCCGCGTCGCATGCGGATGATGGTGCTGCCGTCGCCGCGCGGAACCTTGACTCCGCCGACGATCGGCGCCTGCCGCATCTCGAATTCCTGGCGCTTCGCCCTGCGCGACTTACGCTGCTTGGACTTGCCGCCGCCCTTTCCGAACGCACCTGCGGTGCCGCCGCGGCGACCGCCGGGGCCGGGGCGACCGGCGAATCCGCCGCCCGGACGTCCGGCGAAGCCGCCGCCGCCCGCGCCGCCACCGGGACGCTGCTGGAACGGAGCTCCTCCGCCCGGACGGGCTCCGCCGGCACCGGGACGACCGCGACCGGGGCCGCCGGGGCGACCCGTCCGGGCCGCGCCGGGGCGCGGGGCCTGCGGCTTGGGGGGACGCGGGATGTTGCCGGGCGTCGGGCGCTGGCCCATGCCCTGCGCCGACGCGAAGGGGTTGTTGCCCGGGCGCGGTCCGCCGGCCGGGCGCTGGCCCATGCCCTGCGACGACGAGAACGGGTTGTTGCCCGGGCGCGCGGCGCCGGGCTTCGGGGCCGACGATCCTCCGGGACGGGGCGCCTGCGAACCGCCGGGGCGCGGGGCCTGCGAACGGCTCTGACCCGGGGCCGGGGCGCTGCTCTGGCGCGGCGGGCGCGCGGGAGCGGCCGCGGCCTGGGGGGCCTCCGCCTTCGGCTCGGCCTGGGGCGCGGGCTTCGGGCTCGGCTTGGGCGCCGTGCGGGCGCCGGGGCGCTGGGGCGCGGGGCGCGGGGCGCCGGGCTTCGGCGCCGCCGCGGCGGGCGCCTGCGGCTTCGCGTCGCCCGCGGGCTTCGCGGATCCCTCGTTCGCGAACGCGGCGCGCAGCTTGCGCGCAACCGGCGGCTCGACGGTCGACGAGGGGCTCTTCACGAACTCGCCGAGCTCCTTCAGCTTGGCGAGAGCCGCCTTGCTGTCGACGCCGAGTTCGGCCGCGATCTCATGTACGCGTGGTTTTGCCACAATTCTCCTGTCTGGGTGGCCCACCCAGACGAGGGCAGGCCGTTAGAGGCGGACGGGTCTCATTTCGAGCCGTTCACTTGAGTTCCATAGCTGTTCAGCCATTCCTCGAGGGCCAGCGCGTCGGCTTTCGGCGACACGCGCAGTGCTCGTGCGAACGCGCGGCGCTGGAGAGCGATCTCCATGCAGTCGCGGGACGGGTGCACCCACGCGCCTCTCCCGGGCATCGACGCGCGCTCGTCGACGACGAGCTGCGATCCGATGGCGGCAATCCGCAGAAGAGCGGTGCGAGGGGCACGCGTGCGGCATCCGACGCACGTTCGTACGGGTTCCATCCTACACGCCCCGGCCTGGGCGGCCCCGCCCGGGATCAGTCGTCCTCGAGGATGCTGTCGGGCTGGATGTCGATCTTCGCGCCCGTGAGCTTCGCGGCGAGGCGGGCGTTCTGACCCTCCTTGCCGATCGCGAGCGACAGCTGGTAGTCGGGGACGAGCGCCCGGACGGCCTTCGTCTTCTCGTCGAGGACGAAGCTCGACGAGACCTTCGCGGGAGAGAGAGCGTGCGACACGAACGTCGCGAGGTCCGGGTCGAAGTCGACGATGTCGATCTTCTCCCCCGCGAGTTCCTCCTGGACGGCGCGGACGCGGCGTCCCATCTCGCCGATGCACGCGCCCTTGGCGTTGATCGTCGAGTCGAGCGCGTGGACGGCCATCTTGGTGCGGTGCCCCGCCTCGCGGGCGAGCGCGACGATGTCGACGAGGCCCGAGGCGATCTCGGGGACCTCGAGCGCGAAGAGCTTGCGGACGAGGCCGGGGTGCGTGCGCGACACCGTGATCGCGGGGCCCTTGTTGCCGCGGGCGACGCTCGTCACGTAGACGCGGATGCGGGATCCGTGCGCGTACTCCTCGCCGGGGACCTGCTCCTCGGGCGGAAGGATCGCCTCGACCGTGCCCAGGTCGACGTGGATCATGCGCGGGTTCGGTCCCTGCTGGACCACGCCGGCGACGATGTCGCCCTCCTTGGCGCGGAACTCGCCGAGCACGGCGTCGTCGGCGATGTCGCGGAGGCGCTGGCTGATGACCTGCTTCGCGGCGAACGCGGCGATGCGGCCGAAGTCCTCGGGGCTGTGCTCCTCCTCGCCGATCACGGCGCCCTCGTCGTCCTTCACCGGGACGAGGATCGCGACGTGGCCGCTCTTGCGGTCGAGCTCGGCGCGGGTGCCCTCCTCGACGTCGCCCGTCTGGGAGACGTGCTTCTCGTAGGCCGTGAGCACGGCCTGCTCGATGATGCGGGCCAGCTCGTCGAGCGGAATCTCCTTCTCGCGTTCGATCGAACGCAGCAGGGCCAGATCGATGTCCACAGCAGTCTCCCTCTTCAGTTCTTCCCGGCGGGCGGCCGGTCTCGTGCAACGTGCCACGATACCCGAGACACCTCGCCGGATGTTGGGCGTCCGGGCTGGCGGTGCGGCCCGACACCCGTCAGACTTCTGCGATGGAAACCGTCGCAGCCTGGCTCTCCCACTGGGGAGGCGAACTCTGGTCCTGGATCGTCCTTCCCGTCGTCGTCGTCCTCGGCCTGTACCTCACCGTCCGATCGGGGGTCGTGCAGCTGAGGATGCTCCCCGAGATGTTCCGCACCCTCGTCGACAAGACGCCGACCGACGCCGACGGCAAGCCGCAGTCGGTCTCGTCGTTCCAGGCGTTCACGATCTCGGCCGCCTCGCGCGTCGGCACGGGCAACATCGCGGGCGTCGCGACCGCGATCGCGATCGGCGGCCCCGGCGCCGTGTTCTGGATGTGGCTCATGGCGTTCGTCGGCGCCGCTTCGGCCTTCGCCGAGTCGACGCTCGCCCAGCTGTTCAAGGTCCGCGGCTCGGACGGCTTCCGCGGCGGGCCGGCGTACTACATGATGCGCGGGCTCGGACAGAAGTGGCTCGGCGTCTGGTTCGCCGTGATCCTCATCATCTGCTTCCCCTTCGGCTTCAACGCGCTGCAGGCGAACTCGATCTCGGCCGCGACGTCCGGCGCGATCGCGACGATGACGGGATCCGACGTCAGCGGATGGATGCCGTGGGTCGTCGCCGTCGGGCTCGTGGTCCTCACGGCCCTCATCATCTTCGGCGGGGTGAAGCGGATCGCGACCGTCACGCAGACGCTCGTCCCCGTGATGGCGCTCCTCTTCCTCCTGCTCGGACTCGCGGTCGTCGCGGTCGAGTTCGAGAACCTCCCCGCCGCCTTCGCGTCGATCTACACGCAGGCGTTCGGGTTCAACGAGGTCGTCGGCGCGGCATTCGGGCTCATCGTGCTCACGGGCGTCAAGCGCGGCATGTTCTCCAACGAGGCGGGCCTCGGATCCGCCCCCAACGCGGGCGCGTCAGCCGCCGTCACCCACCCCGTCAAGCAGGGCCTCGTGCAGTCGCTCGGCGTCTAGGGCGTGTCTGACAAATAGATCGGCAGCGCGCTGAGAGTCTGAGTTCGTGACGCGGTTTCAGATGCTTTCGGATGCCCAGTGGTCGTTGATCGAGGAGATGCTGCCCCGCCCGACCGGGCGGAAGGGGCGGCCGTTCGCAGATGCTCGGTTGATGGTCGAGGGCATCGTCTACCGGTATCGGTGCGGGATCGCGTGGCGGGATCTGCCGGAGGTGTTCGGGCCGTGGCAGACGGTGTGGACCTGGCATCACCGCAT
>NZ_AULR01000022.1 GCF_000422385.1 Microbacterium indicum DSM 19969 | reverse complement strand
CGGCGGCGGTGAGCTTGGCGAGCACCTTGTCCCAGGTGCCCCCGACGGCCATGCGGTGATGCCAGGTCCACACCGTCTGCCACGGCCCGAACACCTCCGGCAGATCCCGCCACGCGATCCCGCACCGATACCGGTAGACGATGCCCTCGACCATCAACCGAGCATCTGCGAACGGCCGCCCCTTCCGCCCGGTCGGGCGGGGCAGCATCTCCTCGATCAACGACCACTGGGCATCCGAAAGCATCTGAAACCGCGTCACGAACTCAGACTCTCAGCGCGCTGCCGATCTATTTGTCAGACACGCCCTAGGCGCTGGCCAGCTCGACCGCCTGGCGCATCGCCTCGACCATGCTCGCGGTCTTGACGACCCCCGTGCCCGCGATGTCGAACGCTGTGCCGTGGTCGACCGAGGTGCGGATGACCGGCAGACCCACCGTGATGTTCACACCGGCCTCGATGCCGAGGACCTTCACGGGGCCGTGCCCCTGGTCGTGATACATCGCGACGATGAGGTCGTAGTCGCCTCGTCCGCCCAGGTAGAAAGCAGTGTCAGCGGGCAACGGCCCGTCGGCGTCGATCCCGTCCGCGCGCAGCACCTCGAGCGCGGGGATGATCTTGGCCTCCTCCTCGCCGTATCCGAAGAGGCCGCCCTCGCCCGCATGCGGGTTGATCGCGCACACGCCGATCTTCGGTTCCGCGATGCCTGCACGGCGAAGCGCCTCCCAGCCTCGCCGAACGGTGCGCTCCACGAGCCCGGGCTCGATCTTCGCGATGGCGTCGATGAGCCCGATGTGGGTCGTCACGTGGATCACACGGAGCTGAGGGGACGACAGCATCATCGACACTTCCTCCGTCCCCGTCAGATGCGCGAGCATCTCGGTGTGGCCGGGGAACCTGTGTCCGCCCATGTGCAGCGCCTCCTTATTAAGGGGCGCAGTGCAGATCGCCTGCACCTTCCCGGCGATCGCCAGGTCGGCCGCGACCTTGATGTACTGGTACGCCGCGTCTCCCGCAACCGCCGAGAGTTCGCCCCATGGCAGGTCCGCTGGCAGCAGCCGGAGGTCGATCACCGAGATCTGGCCCGGCTCGTTGGTCGCTTCCGCCACGTCGGTGATCACACGGATCTCCGGCGAGAGCCCGAGGATCTCCGCGGCGAGCCGGAGGCGCGCTGCGTCGCCGATGACGACGGGGATGCACTGCGACAGGATCCTCTCGTCGAGCACTGCTGCGGCGGTGACCTCGGGCCCGACTCCGGCGCCATCACCCATGGTGACGGCGACGACGGGCAGGGCCTGGGACGGTGATGTCATGGTGTCTCCTTCTGATTCGGATCGTGCGTGGTGGAGAGCGCGCCGCAGACGCAGCAGCGAGTCGGCCCCTCCGAAACTTCCCGGGCGGGTACCGACGAGCCGCCCATCCGGTGCGGAGCTGACAACCGCGCCTGCCTGCTCCGCGCCGATGACGCGCAGTTCGCGCACACCGATCGCATTCAGGACAGCTCTCGCGGTCTCGCCTCCTGTGAGGATCAGATCCATCGAGGGCTCGGCCCGCTCGCTCGCGAGCGTGCGCCGCACAAGCCGCGCGAGCCCTTCCGTGAGCGCGCGACCATCGACGCCGCTCCCCGAGCGCAGCGGCTCTACGACGACGACGAGATCGCCGTCGCGCAGTTCGTCCGAGAGATCACGTGCCCGCGCCTCGAGGGTCCCCTCGTCGGCGTCGACGAGCTCGTCCACGCCGAGTTCGACGAGGCGCGTGCCCGTCTCATCGGCCAGGACCGCGGCCTGCTCACGCGCCTGAGCGGAGGCGGTTCCGACGATCGTGAGGCAGCTCGTCGAAGTTGCGAGGCGCGCCCGTGACGGGGTGTGCGCTTCGACGCCGCACGGCTGCGTCACAGCCCATACGGCCCTCACGAGCGCGCTCGACCCTGCAAGGGCAACCGCTTCGACGTCGCCGCCGAGCGCGGCGGCGGCGATACGCTCGAGGTCCTCGTCAGACTCTGCGTCGCAGATCACGACTCGCGCAGGGCCCCGCCTCGCGCTCGCGAGCTCGGCACTGAGCACCTCACTCCGCACCGCGTCGAGTGATATGCGCGTAACGCGCAGTCCGGGGATCGCATCGGCGACGCTTCCGGGCGCGCTTCGCCCCTCGGCCGCCCAGAGATCGGTGCGGTCGATCGGCACACCGTGCTCGCGGACGACGCCTTCGATCGTGGTGCGATCCAGTGCGGGAAGCGCCGGAGCGAGCACGACGAAGCGACCACTCTCGACGAGCGCCGCGATTTCTGCGGCGAGATCTCCGCGAAGAAGCGAATCGACTTTCTTCACGACGGGCGCCCGAAGCGCGATCCGGCCGAGGACGTCGCGATGCCGCGCACGGATCACCTCACCGGGCTGGGCGCGCGTGTCCAGATCGATCACGACCGCGGCGCTCGCGAATTCGGGAACCCCGGCGCCGCCGAGAAGGACCCGCGTGCCCGCGCCGATGACGGCAGCGGCCTCGGCCGCGCCTGACAGGTCGTCTGCGATGACGACCTGCGGCCTGGGTGCGTTGGTGGGCACGGTTTCTCCGGTGGGCGAACGGATCTTCTGCGCGTCGAGGCTAACACAATGATCGCGCGTTTTGCGCCCTATCTTGCGCGAAACGCGCACTTTGGGAGAGGATCATGAAAGTCAACAAGGAGGTTCTTCATGAGCGACGACGCGCCCTCGACGACGATCGAGGTTCCCGGTACAGCCGTTCCCCTCACAGCCGCGGTGCTCGGCACGATGAACATGGGCGACACCACGGATGCCGTGACGTCCGAGCAACTGTTCGAGGCTGCCATCGACGCTGGGATCACCGGCATCGACTGCGCGAATGGCTATGCCCGAGGCACGACCGAGTCCCTCATAGCACCGTGGGTTCGACGGCACCGTGACCGGATCGTGCTCGCGACGAAGGCGGGGATGCCCCATGAAGACGCCGGTTCGCACTCGCCGCTCTCCCCCGCGGGCCTTCGCGCAAGCGTCGAAGGATCGCTGCGCAGGCTCGACGTCGATCGCATCGACCTGTTCTATCTGCACCAGCCCGACCGGCTCGCCCCGATCCAGGACACCTTGGCGACCGTCGCGGAGCTGCGCGCAGAGGGAAAGATCGGCGCGTACGGAGTGTCCAACTTCGCGGCGTGGCAAGCGCTCGAGGTGGCCCAGCTCGCCGACGAGCTCGGCATCCCCCGCCCCTCCGTCGGCCAGAACGTCTACAACCTCGTCGCCAGGCGCGTCGAGGACGAGTGGATCGAGTTCGCGGCCCGGTACGGGATCGCCACCATGTGCTACAACCCCCTCGCCGGGGGCCTGATCGCCAGGCCTCCGCGCGACGGGGAAGCCCCGGCCCGATTCGAGGCATCTGCGCTGGCCGAGATGTACAAGAAGCGCTATTGGACCGACGAGCTGCTCGCCGCGGCCGGCGCCCTCGCGCGCCTCGCTGACGAGGCAGGCTTGCCGATGTACGAGCTCGCGATGCGTTGGCTCGTCGGCCGCCCCGGTGTCGCCGCCGTGCTGATCGGAGCGAACCGCATCTCACAGCTCCGCGCGAACATCGACGCGCTCGCGAAGGGACCGTTGCCCGTAGACCTCGCCGAGGCCTGCGACGCCGTCTCGTCCCCGCTGAAGGGAAGCATGCCGGCGTACAACCGCTGACGTCGACGAGAGGGTCCCGCACCGAGCGTGCTCGGGGCGGGACCCTCTCGTCGACGCCTCAGCTCAGGCCAGCGGCCTGATCTGCCCGCACGGTCTCGGCGATCTTCGCGAGCGCGTCGTCGCTCAACAGGTTGAAGGGCGCGCGGCAGGGGCCGACCTTCTCGCCGGCGGCGTTCGTGGCCGCCTTGACGATCGTGTTCGGGTTGCCCAATGTGAAGAGGTTCCGCAGCGCCCGAATCGAGGCCTGCGATGCTCGTGCGCCTTCCAGGTCCCCGGCCGCCCACCGCTCGTAGATCTCGACCATCGTGCGCGGATAGACGTTCGCAACTGCGGTAATGCCGCCCGCGCCCCCGGCCTGCAGCGTCGGCAGGATCAGCGAGTCCGTTCCTGCGAGCACCGCGAAGGTCTCGGGATCCGTGAGCTCGATGTACTGCAGGATCGCGTCGAAGTTGCCCGAGGAGTCCTTGACTCCGGCGATGTTGTCGACTTGCGCCAGCCGAGCGACGGTCGCCGGCGCGATGTTGTTCCCCGTCCGGGCGGGGATGTTGTAGATGAGCAC
Source organism: Microbacterium indicum DSM 19969 (assembly GCF_000422385.1). Lineage (GTDB taxonomy): Bacteria > Actinomycetota > Actinomycetes > Actinomycetales > Microbacteriaceae > Microbacterium > Microbacterium indicum. The sequence continues at coordinate 11,482 of NZ_AULR01000022.1, read as the reverse complement.
CGGCACGTGCACGGAGTCCGCGACGGTTGCGAAATGCCTATACAGCTCCTCCTGCGATGCCGCGGCGAAGTACGGCGCGATCACGGAGAGCACGTCGGCACCGGCCGCCTCCATCCGCTGCGCGATGCGCACCGTCTCCGCTGTTCCCACAGCGCCCGCGCCGCCGTAGACGGGCACGCGACCCGCCGCGGATTCGACGACGGCCTCGAGCACCGCGATGCGCTCGTCCGCCGTCTGCTGGAAGAACTCACCGTTCGTGCCGAGGCAGAAGACGCCGTGGGCGCCCGCGCGCACCGCGCGATCGGCGTGTGCGCGCATCTGGTCGAGATTGAGCGACTCGTCATCGTGAAACGGCGTGACGAGTGCATGGATGCTGCCATTGATCGAGGTGGTCACAGAGGACGCTCCTTCTTCGCTTTGGCGCCCGGCCGAACGCGGCGGGGCGATTTGTCATCAGTGGGTTGCGGGCGGCTGCTGCTGCATCACATGGATCGCGAACCCGCCGAACTCGCCGTCGAGGTAGATGTTCTGCAGACGTCCGTCCTCGAAGTGCGCGGCCGTCTCCTGGTTGAAGCCGAACCCCTTCTCGGCAAGCTCCTCGACGGCTGCCGAGAGATCGGGGGTCGACATTCCGATGTGACCATGCGTTCCGAGGTACTGCGAGCGAACGCACTCGAAGAACGTGCCGGCGAACTCCGATTTCTTCCCCTGACGCGGATCGAGGTTGAACATCAGGCACAGCAGGTCACGGAGCTCACGCGCCTGTTCCGCGTTCGAGTTGTTGATGCCCACGTGGGCGAGCTCGAAGGTGTTCTTCATAAGGGTCTCCGTTCGGGACGGGGGTGCGGCTCTCGCCGGTCACATCGGGAAGAGGACGATCGCGCCGGCGGAGAGCGCCAGCAGACGGATGAAGTACATGGGGATCGTGAACTTCCAGAACTGCACGAGCGAGTACTTCCCCACCCCCATGACCATCGCAGGGAGGCCATCGATCGGGAGGAAGTGTCCGTTCCACCCGGAGATCACGATGGCGATCGCCGCGGCCGTCGGGTCGAGTCCCAGCCCCACGCACGTCGCGATCGCGAGAGGTGCGAAGACGTAGACCGTGCCGATCGTCGACCCCGTGAGGGTCGCGAGGACGCTCGTCAGGATGCAGAACGCGAAGACGAGAAGGAAGGGGCTCACGTTTCCGCCGAGGAATCCGGCGACGCTCTCGCCGACGAGCTGGGTGAGCCCAGTCGCGCCGAGCGCCTCGGCGATGCCGATCACGCCCGCCGACATGATGATGATGGGCTGGCTGATCGCGTCGCGGATCTCGCTGAAGTTCAGAACGCGTGCAAGCAGAAGGATCACGACGGAGAGACCCGTGATCGCATAGCCTGCGTCGCCGATGTAGCTGTACGCGATCATGCCCCCGACCGCGAGAGCGAAGCTGATGTAGGTCGCCATCTGCTTCCGGCGGGTCAGGGCAGGCGCGATCGCCGTCGCCGTCGCCGTCGCACTGGCTGCCGCATCCGCGATGCCGCCGCCGGAAGACGCTCCGCCTCCCGCCGCACCGCCATCTGCATCAGACTCGTCGTTCGTGATCGGGTGGTCGGGAAGCATCCGATACGCGATCAGGCACCAGACCAGGAACCCGAGGCTGAGGATGAGGTTGACGAGGGAGAACCGCACGAGATCGACGCGCTCGTCGACACCCGTCGCCTCGAGCACAGCGACGACGATGCCGTACTGCAGTGCGACGTTGAACGGCAGCATCGGGTGGTTCGCCGCGAAGCCGGCCGGCATGAGGACCTTCGACGGGGGCAGCTTCTTGTTGTAGGCGAGCGTCGACAGCAGGCCGATGACCAGGACGTAGTAAGCCGTGGAACCCGTCCCGAAGATGCTGCACCCGACCATGACGAACACGATGATCAGGACGTACGCCTTGAACCCGCCCTTGGTCGCGAGGCGCGAGATCATCTGTTTGAAGCCCGTGACGAGGTCCGTCTTCTGCAGCGCCGCGATGACCGCCATGAACGAGGCGAGCATCACGATGGTCGCATTCGCGAAGCCGCTGAACGCGACGTTGATCGGCACGACGTTGAACACCACCATCAACAGGCAGGCGATCAGCGGGGGGACGCCGAACGGAAGGCGATCGATCATGATCAGGACGATCATGAGAACGGTGATCGCGAGTGCGAAGATCATGGGCAGAGTCATGACAGCTGCTCCTTTGCAGAGAGATCCGGACCGGCGGACGTCGGCGTCGCCGACACGATCCGCGCGAGGGCATCGGCGCCCAGATGCACGTGCTTGATCGTCTTGCGGTGCCAGGTGTAAGCGATGTGCAGGCCCCCATCGGGGTCGGGGAGCACGGAGGGGTAGGACAGCTCGCGGTTGAGGCTCTCGCGGCTGTTGTTCGACAGGCAGTACCCGTCGCCGTTCTCGATGTCGTAGGCGATCGGCCAGGTGCGAGCTTCGTCCGACGAGAGAGCGAGCGTCATCGGAGCGCGAGGAGCGCCCCAGAAGGCGCTGGGGCCGTCCCCGCCAAGGGAGGGCTCGGCGATTCGCGGGCTCCCGTCACCCGCGACGCCGTCATCGTCGATCTCGTCGTACAGCGAGACGCGACGACTCGTCGCGTCGTCTCTGCTGGCGTAGTTCATGACCATCGCGACTCGGCCGCCGCCGAGTGCTCGGGCCTGCACCGATGAGTTGTTGTTCGGCAGGTCGATGGCGAGGCACGGCTCCCAGGTCATGCCTCCGTCAGCCGACACGGTCTCGTAGACGTGGTCGGCCCAGCGCGAGCGGAAGCACGCCCAGAGCGTGCCGTCCCCGCGCGGAACGATGTTCATGTGCACGCACCCGCTCGACTCGGGCACGAGCACCTCGGTCCAGTTGTCCCCGTCATCGTCGGAGAACCACACCGAGGCTGTGTCGTCGTTGCCGACCCACTTCTCGCCCGGCACGCTTCGGCAGTTGAAGACCGGGAGGAGGATCCGCCCGCTATCCAATACGACGGGGATCTGCCGTACGAAGACGCCGACAGGTGCGTCCTGCCCCAGCAGCGCCGACGGCTCGCTCCATGTCTCGCCGCCGTCTCGGGATATGCGCCTCCGGACCTCGGACGTGTCCTGGTTGCCCGCGACCTGGGCCGTGTACAGCAACCAGAGGTCGCCGCTCGGCGCGGTGAAGAGGATGGGATTCTGCTCCGAACGCTGCGAGTCGAAACTCAGCTGCCGGGGTTCGACCCATTGATCGGCCCCGGAGGGAAGGCGCGACAGGTAGATGGAGATGTCGGACACGCCTTCCTGCGTTCCTCCGAACCACACGCAGGCGAGGTCTCCGTCCGGGAGGAACGCGAGATTCGCCGCGTGGCATTGCGCCGTCGGCGTCGGCATCAGCGCTTCGACGCCCCCGTCGGGACGTGCACGGAGCAGCCCATCGAACTCACTCATGCGGGTCCTCCAGTCATCGATGACGGTGGGGCGCCAGGGCTTCTGGCGCGGTTCTTCAGTGAACGTGTCCTGCTGCCTCGCACAGGTCCGCCGGAACATCGACGCTGTCCTGATTGCTTCGTCGCGCGAGTAGCGAGGCGAGTTCATACTGACAGACCTGCCCGAAGTGCGCAACAAATACGCGCGCTATGTGCAGGCTCACGCGAAACTGCGCGCCGAACGACGCGCCACACGCAGATTCACCACGCCGACGTGGCACGGCAACGCACAGAACGCGCACACAGGTGCGCTGAGTTCCGACCGGGCGAGCTCAGTCCGCGACGAGGACATCGACCCCGCGCCGGCGGAACGGGTCAAGCTGATCGTCGGAGGCATCGGCATCGGTCACGAGGGTCCACGGGACGCCCAGTTGGACCCAGGCACTGAAGGGCGAGACGCCGAGCTTCGCCGCGTGCGCGACGACGTACACGCGTGCGCTCGTGCGCGCCATGAGCTCCTTCAGACGCGTCTGCGTAGCCGTCGCCTCACAGAGGCCGCGCTCAGCGGTGACGGCGTCGGCTCCAAGAAAGACCGCATCGAAGTACCAGCGCTCCAGCGAGGCTTCGGCCATCGGGCCGACGAAGCTCTGCGAGGTCTCTCGATAACGCCCCCCGAGCAGGGAGAGCTCCACGCCGTCCGCCCCATCGAGCTCGCGGAACGGCGTCAGCCCGTTGGTCACAACGGTCAACGGCGTCGTGGCGAGCAGATGAGCCGCGACGCGGGCGGTCGTCGTACCCGCGTCGAGGAGGATCGAGTCGCCCGACGATACCTGGGCAGCCGCCGCTCGGCCGATCGCATCCTTCGCCCGGTACGCGTCGACCGAGCGCTCGTGCAGGCTCATCTCGCGCTGATGGGAGCCGACCGCGATCACGCCGCCGTAGGTGCGTGCGAGCCGATTCGACTTCTCGAGTGCCGACAGATCTCGCCTGATCGTCGAGGCTGTGACGTCGAAAGCTCGGGAAAGCTCCTCGACGCTGGCGAGCCCATTGCTCAGCGCCATCCGGACGATCTCCTCACGCCGTTCTGACGCCTTCATCCGGGCCCTCTCCTCCTGCCGCCGCGCCGAGCCGCGCGACATCGCCCCACGCTACCAATCGCCGAGCTCCGTCCCCGCGCACGGAGGAACTCGATGACTCATCCGCAACTCTCCTTTTCTCCGTGTTTTCCCCACGCGAGGCGTGGGGAAAACACGGAGAAAAGGAGAGTTAGAGGCGGGAGACCTGCGTGACGTGGAGCTCGGCCTCGCCGGACTCCGCCGACGCCTCGAGGTCGACCGTCGCCGTGATCCGCCAGTCGCGGTCGCCCTCCGGGTCGGCGATCGTCTGCACGACCCGCCACTTGGTGCGCGTCTCCTCGATCTCGCACAGCTGCGGCGAGCGCGCCGCCGCGTCGGTGAGGATCTCGTCGTGCTCGTCGTAGTACGCGTCGAGCGCCTCGGGCCACCCGGCGTCGGGGTCGAGCTCCGTGAGCTCCTCGTCGCGCTCGAGCGCCGCGAGCTGCACCCGGCGGAACATCGCGTTGCGCACGAGCACCGTGAACGCCCGGCGGTTCGCCACGACCGACGGCGGCGCCGGCGGCACGACGGGCAGCCCGTCGTCGTCGACGCCCGCGACGAGCGTCTCCCACTCGTCGACGAGGCTCGAGTCGACCTGCCGCACCATCTCGCCCAGCCACTCGACGATGTCCTCGAGGTCGCTCGTCACGGCCTCGGGCGGCACGGTCTGGCGGATCGCCCGGTACGCGTCCGAGAGATACCGCAGCACGAGCCCCTCGGATCTCCCGAGCTGATACCACCCGACGAAGTCGGCGAAGCTCATCGCCCGCTCGAACATGTCGCGCACGACGCTCTTCGGCGCGAGCGCGAAGTCGCGCACCCATGGCTGCGATGACGCGAACGTCTCGTACGCCTCACCGAGCAGCTCGGCGAGAGGCTTCGGATAGGTGATCTGCTCGAGCAGCTCCATGCGCTCGTCGTACTCGATGCCGTCGCTCTTCATGGCCCCTACGGCCTCGCCACGCGCCTTGAACTCCTGCTGCGAGAGGATCGCGCGCGGGTCGTCGAGCGTCGCCTCGATGACGCTCAGGACGTCGAGCGCGTAGCTGCCCGTCCCGGCGCCGCCCGGCGCATCGTCGGGGTCCAGGAGCTCGAGCGCCGCGAGCGCGAAGGGCGAGAGCGGCTGGTTGAGCGCGAAGTTCGGCTGCAGGTCGACGACGAGGCTGATCTGGGATCCGGTGACCTCGACGAGCCCCGCGTCGCGCAGCGTGCGGAAGAGCGCGAGCGCGCGGCGGGCGAGCGCGTACTGCTCGGATCGCGGCTGGTGGTTGTCGAAGACGAGGTCGCGGACGTCCTCGAACGCGTCTCCCCCGCGCGCGATGACGTTGATGAGCATGGCGCTCGTCATCTGCATCTGCGGCGCGAGCTGCTCGGGCTCGGCGCCGACGATGTTCTCGAAGGTCTGCTCGCTCCAGCTCACGAAGCCCTTGGGCGCCTGCTTCTTCTGGATCTTCTTGAGCTTCTTCGGGTCGTCGCCCGCCTTCTTGCGCGCCTGCTCGTTCTCGATCTCGTGTTCGGGGGCGAGGACGACGACGTTGCCGTACGGGTCGAACCCGGCGCGCCCCGCACGCCCCGCGATCTGGTGGAACTCGCGCGCCCCGAGGCGGCGCATGCGGGATCCGTCGTACTTGGACAGCGCCGTCAGAAGGACCGTGCGGATCGGGACGTTGATCCCGACGCCGAGGGTGTCGGTCCCGCAGATCACCCGCAGCAGCCCGCGCTGCGCGAGCGTCTCGACGAGGCGCCGGTAGCGCGGAAGCATGCCCGCGTGGTGCACGCCGATCCCCGCGCGCACGAGCCGCGAGAGGGTCCTGCCGAAGTTGGTCGTGAATCGGAACCCGCCGATCGCCTCGGCGATCGCGTCGCGCTGGGCCCGGTTCGACACGTTGATGCTCGCGAGCGCCTGCGCGCGCTCCATCGCGGCTGCCTGGCTGAAGTGCACGACGTAGACGGGCACCTCGTCCTCCTCGAGCAGCTGCTCGATGACGTCGTGGGCGGGCCGCTTCTCGTACGCGAAGTGCAGCGGCACAGGGCGTTCGGCGCCCGCGACGAGCGTCGTGGGGCGGCCCGTGCGGCGCGTGAGGTCCTCCTCGATCCGCGTCGTGTCGCCGAGCGTCGCCGACATGAGGAGGAACTGCGCGCGCTCGAGGAACAGGAGCGGGATCTGCCACGCCCATCCGCGGTCGCGGTCGCCGTAGTAGTGGAACTCGTCCATGACGACCTGGTCCACGTCGGCGTCCGGCCCCTGGCGCAGTGCGAGGTTCGCGAGGATCTCGGCGGTGCAGCAGATGATCGGGGCGTCGGCGTTGACCGATGAATCGCCCGTCACCATGCCGACGTTCTCGGCGCCGAAGGTCTCGACGAGCGCGAAGAACTTCTCGCTCACGAGCGCCTTGATGGGCGCCGTGTAATAGGTGCGGCCCCCGCGCCCGAGAGCGATGGCGTGCGCCGCGATCGCGACGAGCGACTTCCCCGTGCCGGTCGGCGTCGCGAGGATCACGTTGTTCCCGGCCGCGAGCTCCATCGCCGCCTCGTCCTGCGCGGGGTACAGCTCGATCCCGCGTCCGAGGCTCCATTCGAGGAACGCGTCGTACAGGGCGTCGGCGTCATCGCCCGCTTTTCGCGCGGCTTCGAGGAGGGAAGGCATCCCCTCAACTCTGCCTCATCGCGGATCCGCGGAGCCCGTGACCCTGAATGTCTGTTCGGTAACACCTGTGAAACACATGATGGTAGAAAGTGGACGAAGCGGCCACGCACAGCATCCCCCTGTGGCCGCATGTTCCCACTTACGGAGGAAAAGTGAAGACACGCACGGCTTGCGCGCTCGGCACAGCGCTGCTGCTGTCGGGTGCGTTGTTCGTTCCCACCTCGGCGATCGCGGCCCCGGCCGCCGCGCCCGAGGCGCAGGAGGCCACGGAGGCACCCGCGCAGGTCGACAACCGCCCCGACGAGCTCGCAGAGAAGCGGGCGGAGGCGAAGCAGAACGCGGTGGATCTCGTCGCGACGGGCCAGCGGGAGGTCCAGACCCGCGGATCGGGCGCCAACGAGAGCAAGGTCGTCGAGGTGTCGCCCGGCCAGTGGGTCGAGTACGGCGCCGAGGAGACCTCGCAGCTGTTCACGATCCTCGTCGACTTCGGCGACGACATCGACGACCGCTTCCCCGAGACCCCCGCGGGCCCGGCTCACAACGAGATCCCCGAGCCGGAGGAGGACGACAACTCGACCTACTGGCTCAGCGACTTCTCGAAGCAGCACTACGAGGACATGTTCTTCGGCGAGGACGACTCGTTCAAGAGCGTCTACGACGAGATGTCGTCGGGCCGCTTCGACGTCGAGGGCGGCGTGAGCGACTGGGTGTCGCTTCCCGAGAACGAGGCCTCCTACGGGCAGACCGAGTCGCAGGCCGACATGACCCGCTTCATCCAGGACACGGCCGACGCCTGGTACGACGACCAGATCGCCCAGGGCCGGACCCAGGACGAGATCGTCGCCGAGCTGCAGCAGTACGACCAGTGGGATCGCTACGACCTCGACGGCGACGGCATCACGAACGAGCCCGACGGATACATCGACCACTTCCAGGCCGTGCACGCCGGAACCGGCGAGGAGGCCGGCGCTCCCGAGTGGGCGATCTGGTCGCACCGCTGGTCGGCCGGCCAGGCGGGCACCGGCGTCGAAGGTCCCGCCGACTACGGCAAGGCCGGCGGCGTGCGGATCGGCGACACCGACATCTGGATCCGCGACTACACGACGGAGCCCGAGAACGGCGGCCTCGGCGTCTTCGCGCACGAGTTCGGCCACGACCTCGGCCTGCCCGACTACTACGACACCGACGGCGGCGACAACGGCACCGCATTCTGGACGCTCATGAGCGCTGGATCGTGGCTCGGCGACGGAACGCAGGACATAGGCACGACCCCGAACCACATGGGGGCGACCGAGAAGATGTTCCTCGGCTGGCTCGACTACGAGACCGTCGAGCCGGGTGAGGACGCGACGATCGACCTCGGCCCGTCGTTCCACGCGACGAAGAAGGCCCAGGCGGCGCTCGTGAACCTGCCGCAGGGCGAGCAGCACATCGACGTCGGCGACGCGGCGTCGGGGGCGAAGCAGTTCTTCTCGGGCAGCGGCAACGGCCTCGACACGACCGTGACGAGCCCCGAGTTCACCGTCCCGGAGGGCGGCGAGCTGACCGCCCAGGTCGACTACGACATCGAGGAGGGCTGGGACTTCGCCTACCTCGAGATCTCGACCGACGGCGGCCAGACCTGGGCGTCGGTGGCGAACGACCACTCGACGGACGACGACCCCAACGGATCCAACCTCGGGAACGGGATCACGGGTGCGACCGACGGCTGGGAGCCGCTGACCGCCGACCTGTCGGCGTACGCCGGATCCGACGCCCTCGTACGCTTCCGCTACGTCACCGACACGGCGGTCGCGAACCCCGGCCTGCAGGTCGACGACATCGCGGTGGGCGACGCCCTCTCGACCGACGTCGAGGACGGCGCCCCCGAGTGGACCCGCGACGGCTTCGTGCTCGTCGAGGACGGCAGCTACGTGTCGACCTTCGACCAGTACTACCTCGTCGAGAACCGCGTCTACGGCGGCTACGACCAGACGCTCCGGACCGGCCCCTACAACTTCGGCTGGACCCAGTCGAAGCCCGACACCGTGGAGCACTTCCCCTACCAGGACGGCCTGCTGGTCTGGTATTCGAACGGGCTGTACGACGACAACAACACGTCGGCGCACCCCGGCGGCGGCCAGGCCCTCCCGGTCGACGCCCGCGCGAAGGCGCTCACCTGGACCGACGGATCCGTCGCGCGCAACCGCATCCAGTCGTTCGACGCCACGTTCGGCACGCAGGCCACCGACGCGATCTCGCTGCACAGCGAGACGACCGCCGGCGGATCGCTCACGCTGAACGTCCCCTCGCAGCCCGCGATCTCGGTGTTCGACGACACCGACCCCTACGCCTACTACGACGCGTCGAACCCGCAGGGATCGACGATCGTCGCCGGCACGGGCACGAAGATCGAGGTCACGAAGGAGAACGCCAAGAAGGGCACCATGACGATCCACGTCACGGGCGCCCCGACGCCGGCCGAGGAGTGGAGCGCCGAGCGCGTCTACACCGCGGGCGACGTCGTGACCTTCGGCGGATCCGAGTGGGTCGCGAGCTGGTACACGCAGGGCCAGGAGCCGGGCGACGTCTACGGTCCGTGGCAGGAGCTCGGCACCTCGGAGGACGGCCAGCCCGCGAACTGGACCGCGAGCCGCATCTACGAGGCGGGCGACACCGTCACGTACGACGGATGGACCTACCAGGCGCAGTGGTGGACGCGCGGCCAGACCCCGGGCGACGCTTGGGGCCCCTGGAAGCTCGTCAGCTGACGACCTCCCGCACCGAACGGCCGCGTCCCCTCACCGGGGCGCGGCCGTTCCGCGTCGGTACGCTCGGGGGATGGCCACCGCGTACCCCTCGACGATCGCGGCGCCCGTCGTCCACGAGATCGAGATCAAGCGCTCCCGCTTCATCGCGCGCCTCGAGCCCGTCGCCTCGGTCGACGTGGCCGACGCCGTCATCGCCCGCACGCGCCGGACGCACTGGGACGCGCGGCACAACTGCGTCGCGATGGTGACGGGCGTGCTCGGCGACCAAGCGCGCTCCTCCGACGACGGGGAGCCGTCGGGAACCGCGGGCGTCCCGATGCTCGAGGTGCTCCGGCGGCGCGGCATGACCGACGTCGTCGCGGTCGTGACGCGCTACTTCGGCGGCGTCAAGCTCGGCGCCGGCGGCCTCGTCCGCGCGTACGGCGGAGTCGTGGCCGAGGCGCTCGACTCCGCCGAGATCCTCGACCGCCTGGCCCTCACGCGGGCGACGATCGAGGTCCCGCACGCCGACGCCGGCCGCCTCAACAACCTCCTGCGCGACTGGGTCGCCGGCCACGGCGCGACGCTCGGCGAGACGGCGTACGGCGCGGCGGCGACGCTCGAGGCGTGGGTCCCCGAGCACGAGCTCCCCGCGCTCGCCGACGACGTCGCCGCATGGAGCGCGGGATCCCTCGCGCCCGTCGCGGGCGAGATCCGCGTCGTCGACGTCCCCCGCTAGGCCGTGTTGCTAAATCCATTGCAAGGCGGCGGAGAGGCAAAGCCCTGCCACGTATGACCGGGCGGTCTTGTCGTAGCGGGAAGCGAGTCCTCGCCACTGCTTCAACAAGCTCAAGCAGTGGCGCGGAATCGCGGCCCGATCAGACAAAACCGCCCGGAACTTCCACGCCGGGCTCAGCCTCGCAGCCACCCTCCAATGGGTTTAGCAAGACGCCCTAGAGGTCCAAGGTCACTGCCCTGACCGACGAGCGCTGAAGGTTGAGCTTTGGAAGATTCGAGACCCTGACGTTTGCTCGGAGCAGTGAGTGTATAGTCACTCACATGTCAGGAAGATCGCTCTCCACTGCAGCCGACCGACGTTCTGCGATCGTGAGTGCCGCCCTCGCATCGTTCTCGCGCGGAGGCTATGCGGGCACGACGATCGCTGATATTGCGAACGAGGCCGGGATCTCGAGTGCATACGTGCTCAAACTGTTCGGCGGGAAGGAGACGTTGTTTGTCGCTGCACTCGACAGGGGGACTGCTGCACGGATAGGTGACATCTGATTTGGCTTGCCCGCGGGGTGGGCCTGGAAGGATGTTGCTGTGCCCAAGCCCTACCCGTCCGAGTTCCGTGACGACGTTGTGCGCGTCGCGCGGAACCGTGAGCCCGGAGTGACGATCGAGCAGATCGCGAAAGACTTCGGTGTTCACCCAATGACGCTGCAGAAGTGGATACGTCGCGCTGACATCGATGAAGGTCCGAAGCCCGGCCAGTCGCGGACCGAGGCGGCGGAGATCCGTGAGCTGAAGAAGCGGAACCGTCTGCTCGAGCAGGAGAACGAGGTCCTCCGCC
>NZ_AULR01000021.1 GCF_000422385.1 Microbacterium indicum DSM 19969 | reverse complement strand
GCATGGCTGGTTGGCTACGTTCGGGATGGATAACCGCTGAAAGCATCTAAGCGGGAAGCCGGCCTCAAGATGAGACTTCCATGGCCTTCGGGCTGTGAGGCTCCCAGCAGACTACTGGGTTGATAGGCCAGATGTGGAAGCACGGTAACGTGTGCAGCTGACTGGTACTAATAAGCCGATGACTTGATAACACTTCGTTTTTGTTTGTTCGCGTCCACTTTGTGGTTCTCAGGGTACGATCGTTGTGCTCGTGAGAGTCTGATAATTCTAATAGTGCTTATGCCTGTTGGAACACGGTTTTCCCACTGCTTTTGTGGTGTGGTGATGAGTGTTTCGGTGGTTATAGCGAGAGGGAAACGCCCGGTCACATTCCGAACCCGGAAGCTAAGCCTCTCAGCGCCGATGGTACTGCAAGGGGGACCTTGTGGGAGAGTAGGACACCGCCGGACTTAACATAGACGAAAGGGTCGCCCAATGCTGGGCGGCCCTTTCGTGTTTTCCGGGCTCGTTCGCTCGAGCTCTCGACAGAGGCGCGCACCATCCGCGAGGATGGTCCTGCGAACAATAGGGGAGTGGACATGGCCACCAACGAACGCGACGGCGACGACCGTCGATACGACCGCGGCGGATCGAACGGCGCAGGGCGTCGCGACGGCGATCGTTCCTCCGATTCGCGCGGTGGGCGTCCCTCCCAGGGCGGAGATCGCTATCGCGGTGACCGCGACGGTCGTTCGTCGGGTCGTCGCGACGGAGATCGTCGGCCCTATCGTTCCGACGACCGCCGCGACGGCGGGACCGGGCGTCCGCGTCGTGACGGTGACCGCCGCTACCGTTCGGGCGACGGCGAGCGCCGGCCCTATCGTTCGGACGACCGCCGCGGTGGCGACCGGCCGTACCGTTCGAATGACTCCTCGCGCGGCGGTGACCGTCCGCAGCGACCGAGCCGTGGTGGTGACCGTCCGTACCGTTCTGACGATCGTCGTGGCGGCGACCGTCCCTACCGTTCGGATGATCGCCGCACGGGCGGTGACCGTCCGTACCGGTCGGATGACCGTCGCGGCGGCGGCGGCGGCGACCGTCCGTATCGTTCCGATGACCGTCGTGGCGGCGATCGTCCGTACCGTTCGGATGACCGTCGCGGCGGTGGGGATCGCCCGTATCGTTCCGACGACCGCCGTGGTGGTGACCGTCCGTACCGCTCCGACGACCGTCGTGGCGGCGATCGCCTGTACCGCTCCGACGACCGTCGTGGTGGTGACCGTCCGTACCGCTCCGACGACCGTCGTGGCGGCGATCGTCCGCACCGCTCGGATGACCGTCGCGGCGGCGGAGACCGCCCGTACCGTGACGACCGCCGCAGCGGCGGTGACCGGCCGTATCGCTCCGACGACCGCCGCGGAGGCGACCGCCCATATCGCGCGGACGATCGTCGTCAGGGCGACGGCCGCGGCTATGGATCGCGTGACGATCGTCGCGGCGGGTACCGCGGCGGGGACGACCGTCGGCGGTCGTTCGACGACAGGCGCAGCGATCCGCGCGGCGGCGGCTTCGACAGCCGCGACCGCGGCAGCCGCCCGCCGCAGGACGATCGCGTCCGCGACCCCGAGCTGCCCGACGACATCACGCCGAAGGACCTCATCGGATCGGCGCGCAACGAGCTCAAGACTCTGAGCGCCGAGAACGCCGAGCGCGTCGCGCGGCACATGGCGATGGCCGCGCGGGTCATCGAGGATGACCCCGAACTCGCTCACGAGCACGCCCAGGCGGCCGTGCGCCACGCGGGACGCGTCGCTGTGGCGCGCGAGACGCTCGCCGTGACCGCCTACGCGACCGGCGACTTCGCCCTCGCGCTGCGAGAGCTGCGCACCGTGCGTCGCATCACGGGACGCAACGAGAACGTCGCGATGATCGTGGACAGCGAGCGCGGCGTCGGGCGCCCCGAGAAGGCGCTCGAGGAGGGCCGCTCCGCCGACCGCGAGTCGCTGGGCGTCGAGCAGCGCGTCGAGCTCGCGATCGCGATGTCGGGCGCACGCCTCGACCTCGGCGAGACCGAGCTGGCGCTGCACGAGCTCGACATCCCGGAGCTCGACCCCGACCACGCATACGAGTGGAGCGCCGGACTGTTCGCGGCGCGGGCCGCCGTCCTCGAGGATCTCGGTCGCGAGGACGAGGCCGCCGAGTGGGCGCGCCGCGCCGAGATCGCGGAGGACGCGATCGAGTCGGTCCGCGCGCAGGGAGACACGATCGAGATCGAGGAGATCGAGTACGAGTTCTCCGACGAGGACTCCGAGGCTGACGAGCCCGTCGCGGAGACCGATGAGCAGTTCGACGCCGAGGACCTGGCCGACGAAGCAGAGCCGGAGGACGCCGGCGATGAGCCCGAAGCCGTCGTCGACGAGCCGGTCGCCGAGGAACCGAAGCCGGAGGAGCCAGCCGTCGAGGCCGCGCCCGCGGACGACGACGACGAGAGCGAGCCGTCCATCGAGAACGAGGTGAGCGAGATCCTCGCCGAGGCCGGCATCACCGACGGCGAGGACGAGCCCGAGGCCGCGGAGGCCGACCTGGCCCACTCCGCGGACGGCGCCGGCGGCGGTGAGGCCGACGACGAGAAGTCGGACGAGACGCCTTCCTCGGAAGCGAAGCCGGACGAGAAGGGCGACGGGGAGGCGCGGCCGGATGGCGCTCTTTTCTAAGCGGAGGCGGCCGGCGCCGATCGACGGCGTCGACGTCCTGCTCTCCGACCTCGACGGGATCGTGTACGCGGGGCCCGGCCCCATCCCGCACTCGATCGAGAGCCTCAACCGTGCCGAGGCCGAGGGAGCCCGCCTCGGATACATCACGAACAACGCGTCGCGCACCGACGCGTCGGTCGCGGCGCACCTCGCCGAGCTCGGCCTCCACACGACCGCCGACGACATCGTGACGAGCCCCCAGGCCGCCGTCCGCCTGCTCGCGCAGTCGGTCGCGCCGGGATCCACGATCCTCGTCGTCGGGGGAGAGGGGCTCGTCGTCGAGCTCGAGAAGGCCGGTTACGTCGTCACCCGCTCGGCCGAGGAGAACCCCGCGGCCGTGCTGCAGGGCTTCGACCCGTCGGTCGGCTGGGAGCAGCTCGCCGAGGCGGCGTACGCTCTCGCGACGCCCGAGGACGAGGGCGGGATCCCCTGGATCGCGACCAACACCGACTGGACGATCCCGCGCGAACGCGGCATCGCGCCCGGCAACGGCACGCTCGTCTCGGCCGTGCACACCGCAGTCGGCCGCCTCGCGACCGTCGCCGGCAAGCCCGAGGCGCCGATCTTCCACGCGGCCGTCGCGCGCTTCGGCGCGACGAAGCCGCTCATGCTCGGCGACCGGCTCGACACCGACATCCAGGGCGCGCAGGCCGCGGGCGTCGACTCGGCGCTCGTCCTCACGGGCATCGACCGTCCGAAGCACGTCCTGGCCGCGGCCGAGCACGCGCGTCCGACGTACATCCTCGGCGACCTGCGCGACCTCTTCGAGCCGTACCCCGAGATCGAGCAGAAGGGCGACGTCACGACCGTCGCGGGCGCCTCGGTGCGCGTCGCGGGCGCCGACCTCGAGATCCTCTCCGAGGGCGCGGACGACCTCGACCTGCTGCGCGCCGGCGCCCACGCGATCTGGGGTTCCGGCCGGCAGATCTTCGGATTCCGGGTGCCCGAGCGCCTCTACCGCGATGACTTCCACCGCCCGTAACCTGGACGGCATGGACGGCCAGGAGGAGCTCGACGCGATCGAGGCGCTGCCGCTCTCGGAGCGCGCGGAGCGCTACCAGGCGCTCGTCGACGAGCTCGGCGCCCGCCTCGAGCAGGCGTGAGCGCGCGGCTCGACGCCGAGCTCGCGGCCCGCGGGCTCGCCCGCTCCCGCACCCACGCGGCGCGGCTCATCGCCGACGGGCTCGTCGACGTCGACGGTGCGCGCGCGTCGAAGGCCTCGCAGCGGGTCGACGACGCGCAGGGGATCACGGTGCGCGGATCCGACGGCTACGTCAGCCGCGCGGCGCACAAGCTCATCGCCGCCCTCGACGCGTTCGGCGTCGACCCGCGCGGCCGCGTCGCCCTCGACATGGGCGCGTCGACGGGCGGGTTCACGCAGGTGCTGCGCGAACGGGGCGCCGACACCGTGATCGCGGTCGACGTCGGGCACGACCAGATCGCCCCCGAGGTCGCGGCGGATCCCGGCGTGCGGGTCGTCGAGGGCTTCAACGTGCGCTTCATGACGCCCGAGAACCTCGCGGCCGAGAGCGGCGAGACGCGCGCCCCCTCGCTCATCACGGGCGATCTCTCGTTCATCTCCCTCGGGCACGTCCTGCCGGCGGCGCGGGCTGTCGCGGCCGACGACGCCGATCTCCTCCTGCTCGTGAAGCCGCAGTTCGAGGTCGGCCGGACCCTCGTCCGCGGCGGGATCGTCGAGGACCCGGCCCTGCGCGCGCGGGCCGTCGACGCCGTGCTGGCGCGGGCGTGGGAGCTCGGGCTCGGGACCCTCGGCGTCATCGCGAGCCCCCTGCCCGGCACCCACGGCAACGTCGAGTTCGTGGTGCGTCTCGCGCCCGGGCGGGGTGCGGATCCGACAGAATGGACGGACGCGGTCGTCGCGCTCGCAGACGCCGCCACCTGAAGCAGCAGCTATCCCGCAGAGGGGGACGATGAACGCGCGCAGCATCCTGATCGTGGCCCACGCCTATCGAGACGACACGGTCGAAGCAGCCGCGCGCATCGTCGCCATCATCCGCGAGCAGGGGGCGACGCCCGTGTTCGCGCCCGATGACCGCGCCGGTCTCGCCGCCGTGATCCCCGACCTCGCGGGCGTCGCGGCGCTCGACGAGGACATCCCTCTCGACGACATCGAGATCGCGATCGTCCTCGGCGGCGACGGCACGATCCTGCGCGCCGCCGAACTCGTGCGCGGCGGCAGCGCCCCGATCCTCGGCATCAACATGGGTCACGTCGGATTCCTCGCCGAGAGCGAGCGCGACGACATGGACGACGCCGTGCAGCGGATCCTCGCGGGCGAGTACCGCGTCGAGGAGCGCCTCGCCCTCGCCGTGAAGGTGCGCGACGCCTCGGGCGACGTGATCTTCGAGTCGTGGGCGCTCAACGAGGTGTCGATCGAGAAGGCCTCGCGCCAGCGCATGATCGAGCTGATCGTCGAGATCGACCGCCGGCCCCTCTCCGCCTACGGCGCCGACGGCATCGTCATCGCCACGCCGACGGGGTCCACGGCGTACGGCTTCTCGGCGGGTGGGCCGGTCATATGGCCGACCGTGCAGGCGATCGCCGTGGTGCCGATCTCGGCGCACGCGCTCTTCGCGCGCCCCCTCGTCGTCGGCCCCGAGCACGCCGTCGCGATCGAGGTGCAGGGCGGCATCGACGGATCGACCGGCGTCATGTGGTGCGACGGGCGCCGGTCGCACGAGATCCCCGTCGGCGCGCGCGTGTCGGTGCGCCGCTCGGACGCCCCCGTGCGCCTCGCGCGCCTGCACCCCGCCCAGTTCACCGACCGGCTCGTGCGCAAGTTCCAGCTTCCCGTGCACGGGTGGCGCGGACCGACCGGAACCCTCATGACCGAGACGCTCCCCGTCGTCCCCCACGCCGAGAAGGGCGGATCCGCACAGTGATCGAGCAGATGCACCTGCGCGACCTCGGCGTCATCGCCGACGCGACGCTGCCCTTCGGGCCCGGCTTCACCGCCATCACGGGCGAGACCGGTGCGGGCAAGACCATGGTCGTCTCGGGCCTCGGGCTCCTCATGGGCGAGCGCAGCGACAGCGGCGTCGTCCGCTCCGGCGCGGCCAGCGCGAGCGTCGAGGGGATCTGGGTCGTCCCGAGCGAGGGCCCCGTGGCCGACCGCGTACGCGAGGCCGGCGGCGAGCTCGAAGCGATCGGCGGGGGAGAGAGCGAGCTGTACCTCTCGCGCACGATCGCAGCCGAGGGGCGCAGCCGCGCCTCGGCCGGCGGGCGCGCCGCTCCGGCCGGTGTGCTCGTGGACCTCGCCGAGAAGCTCGTCGCGGTGCACGGGCAGACCGACCAGCTGCGGCTGAAGTCGCAGTCGGCGCAGCGCGAGGCGCTCGACCGCTTCGGCGGCGAGGCGACGCGGGCGGCGCTCGCCGCGTACCGCGAGGCCTTCGACGCCTGGACGGGCGTCGACCGCGAGCTGGAGCAGCTCGTCCGCGAGCGCGACGACCGCGCCGCCGAGGCCGAGCGGCTGCGCGCCGCGCTCGATGAGATCGAGTTGATCGCCCCCGAACCCGGGGAGGATCGGCGCCTCACCGAGCGCGCGGAGCGCCTCTCGAACGCCGAGCAGCTGCGCGAGGCGGCGCTCTCGGCGCGCGAGGCCATCTCGAGCGAGGAGGACCAGCCCGACGTGAGCGCCCTGCTCGCCGACGCGCAGCGCTCGCTCGAACGTGCGGGCGACCCGGCCCTCGCCGACACGGCGGCGCAGATCGCCGATCTCGGCTACCGCGCCGCCGATCTCGCCGTCTCCCTGTCGGGCTACCTCGCCGACCTCGACGAGCACGGGCCGCAGGAGCTCGCCGACGTCGAGGAGCGCCGCGCGGCGCTCTCGGCGCTCGTCCGCGCGCACGGATCCCTCGACGCCGCCCTCGAGCTGCAGGAGAGCGGATCAGCCCGCCTCGCGGAGCTCGACGACGACGGCGACCGCGTCGAGCGGCTCACGACGCTGCGCGTCGAGGCGCGCGATGCCCTCGACGCCGCGTCGGGCGCGCTCACGGCCGCGCGCGTCGAGGCCGCCGACCGCCTCGGGGCGGCGGCGACCGAGGAGCTGCACGCGCTCGCGATGCCGAACGCGACCCTGACGGTCGGTGTGTCCGACGGGCCCGAGTCGGCCCACGGGCGCGACGAGATCGCCTTCCTTCTAGCGCCGCACCCCGGCGCCGAGCCGCGCCCCGTCGCGAAGGGGGCGTCGGGCGGCGAGCTCAGCCGCGTCATGCTCGCGATCGAGGTCGTCATCGCGGCGACCGACCCCGTGCCGACCTTCATCTTCGACGAGGTCGACGCCGGAATCGGCGGCGCCGCGGCGATCGAGGTGGGCCGCCGCCTCGCGACGCTCGCCCGGAGCGCCCAGGTCATCGCGGTCACGCACCTCGCCCAGGTCGCGGCGTTCGCGGGCAACCACCTGAGCGTCGTCAAGTCGAGCGACGGATCCATCACGGCGTCGAGCGTCACACGCCTCGAGGGCGCCGAACGCGAGGCCGAGATGGCCCGGCTGCTCTCGGGCATGCCCGACAGCGACGCGGCGCTCGAGAACGCGCGCGAGCTGCTCGTGCTCGGCGCACGCGCCTGACTATGCTCGTCACAGTCGCTTCCCAGGGGCGCCCCTGCGCGGTGGCTGGCCATCAACCGCCTCCGAGCGATAGGATCGAAGCCCGTGATGCAGACTTCTGACGCGGTGACGAACGGCACGACAAAGCAGATCTTCGTGACGGGTGGTGTCGTCTCCTCGCTCGGCAAGGGCCTCACAGCGGCCAGCTTGGGTAACCTCCTCACGGCCCGCGGTCTGCACGTGGTCATGCAGAAGCTCGACCCGTATCTCAACGTCGACCCGGGGACGATGAACCCGTTCCAGCACGGCGAGGTCTTCGTCACCGACGACGGCGCCGAGACCGACCTCGACATCGGCCACTACGAGCGCTTCCTCGGCGTGAACCTCAGCCAGGCGGCCAACGTCACGACGGGCCAGATCTACTCGCAGGTCATCGCGAAGGAGCGCCGCGGCGAGTACCTCGGCGACACCGTGCAGGTCATCCCGCACATCACCGACGAGATCAAGCGCCGCATGCGCCTGCAGGCCGAGGCCGACCCGCAGCCCGACGTCATCATCACCGAGGTCGGCGGCACCGTCGGCGACATCGAGTCGCAGCCCTTCCTCGAGGCCGCGCGTCAGCTGCGCCACGAGCTCGGCCGCGACACGGTGTTCTTCGTGCACGTGTCGCTCGTGCCCTTCATGGGCGCGTCGGGCGAGCAGAAGACCAAGCCGACCCAGCACTCCGTCGCGGCGCTTCGCCAGCTCGGAATCCAGCCCGACGCGCTCGTGCTGCGCAGCGACCGCCCCGTCACCGACGCGAACCTCAAGAAGATCGCGCTCATGTGCGACGTCGAGACCGAGGGCGTCGTCAACACCGTCGACCTGCCGAGCATCTACGACATCCCGTCGACCCTCAACACGCAGGGGCTCGACAGCTACATCGTGCGCCGCCTGGGCCTCGGCGACAAGGCCGCGGACGTCGACTGGAGCCGCTGGGACCGCGTGCTGCAGGCCGTGCACAACCCCAAGCACGAGGTCACGATCGGGCTCGTGGGCAAGTACATCGACCTGCCCGACGCCTACCTGTCGGTGACCGAGGCGCTCAAGGCCGGAGGATTCGCGCAGGACGTCAAGGTCAACACGAAGTGGATCGCGTCGGACCTCTGCGAGACGCCCGAAGGCGCGCGAGAGCAGCTCGCGGGCCTCGACGGGATCTGCGTTCCCGGCGGCTTCGGGATCCGCGGCATCGAGGGCAAGCTCGGCGCGCTGCGCTTCGCCCGCGAGCAGCAGATCCCCACGCTCGGCCTGTGCCTCGGCCTGCAGTGCATGGTCATCGAGTACGCGCGCGACGTCGCGGGCATCGAGGGCGCCTCCTCGAGCGAGTTCGACCCCGAGACGACCGCGCCCGTCATCGCGACGATGGCCGAGCAGGTCGAGATCCTCGACGGCGGCGACCTGGGCGGGACCATGCGTCTCGGGCTCTACCCGGCGAAGCTCGCCGAGGGATCGATCGTCGCCGAGGTGTACGGATCGACCGAGGTCGAGGAGCGCCACCGCCACCGCTACGAGGTGAACAACCAGTACCGCCAGCAGATCGCCGACGCGGGGCTGGTCTTCTCGGGGATCAACCCCGACCTCGACCTCGTCGAGTTCGTCGAGCTGCCCCGCGACCAGCACCCGTACTACGTCGCGACCCAGGCGCACCCCGAGCTGCGCTCGCGCCCGACGACCCCGCACCCCCTGTTCCGCGGGCTCGTCGGTGCCGCGCTCGAGCGCAGCCGTTCGAGCGAGCTGTTCGAGGTCGCCGAGTGACGACCGACCTGCACGACGAGCCGTTCGAAGTCGAGGTCATGCAGAGCGATCTCGTCTTCGACGGCCACGTGTGGGACGTGCGGGAGGACCGCTTCCGCTACGGCGACGCGGAGCTCGTGCGCCACTACGTGGATCACCCCGGCGCCGTCGCGATCGCCGCGGTCGACGACGAACGCCGGATCCTCCTGATCCAGCAGTACCGCCACCCGATCCGCACCCGCGACTGGGAGGTCCCGGCCGGCCTCCTCGACGTCGCGGGGGAGGACCCGCGGGACGCGGCCGCACGCGAGCTCGCGGAGGAGGCCGATCTCGACGCCGCCGAGTGGGAGCGGATCGGCGCCTTCGCACCGTCGCCCGGCGGATCGAGCGAGGTCATCCCGCTGTTCCTGGCGACGGGGCTGACGCGCCGCGCCGAGGCGTTCGAACGCCACGCCGAGGAAGCCGACATCCGGCCCGAGTGGGTTCCGCTCGACGAGGCGGTCGCCGCGGTCCTCGACGGCCGCATCTCGAACGCGATGGCGACCATCGCGATCTTGGTCGCGGCCGAGCGGCTCCGCGACCGCTCCTGACGGGGCCCGCGCGATGCGGATCGAGCGCGCCGTCGACGCGTACCTCCGGCACATCTCGATCGAGCGCGGCCTCAGCGACCACACCGTCGGCGCGTACCGACGCGACCTCGCCTCCTACGCGGGGTGGCTCGCGGGGCGCGGGGTCGACGACACCGCCGCGGTGACTCCGGACGTCGTCGCGGAGTTCGCCGCCGAGCGGGCGTCGGGGGATCCGGCGCCTGCCGCGTCGTCGCTCGCGCGCCTGCAGTCGTCGGTGCGCGGGTTGCATCGGTTCCTCGCGCGCGAGGGGATCGAGGCCGCCGACCCGACCGTGCGGCTGCGCCCGCCGCGGCAGGCCCAGCGTCTCCCGAAGGCGCTCACGATCTCCGAGGTCGAGGCGCTGCTCGCGGCGCCGAGCGCCGAGGAGCCCCTGGGGATCCGCGATCGCGCGCTCCTCGAGCTGCTCTACGCGACGGGGGCGCGGGTCAGCGAGGCGATCTCGCTCGACGTCGACGACCTGCAGACCGGCGAGGTCATCCGCCTGCGCGGCAAGGGCGACAAGGAGCGCATCGTCCCCGTCGGCTCGTACGCGCGCGCGGCGGTCGACGCCTACCTCACGCGCGTGCGCCCCGGCCTCGCGGTGCGGGCGACGCCGCGTCTGTTCCTCGGGGCGCGCGGCGGGCCGCTGTCGAGGCAGAGCGCGTGGCTCGTCATCCAGGCGGCGGCCGAGAAGGCACAGATCGCGGCGCACGTCTCGCCGCACACGCTGCGGCACTCGTTCGCGACGCACCTGCTGCAGGGCGGGGCGGATGTGCGGGTCGTGCAGGAGCTGCTCGGCCACTCGTCGGTCGCGACGACGCAGATCTACACGCACCTGACGGCCGACACCCTGCGCGACATGTACCAGAACGCGCACCCGCGGGCCGTGTGACCGGGCACGGCTGACGCGCCGCGGGAGGGCGATCCGCGGCACGCGGAACCTGGTCCGCCGCCGCCGATAACGATGCGGATACACTCGACGGAGCGTGTCAGGAGGACCATCGGTGGCGAAGCCCCAGAACAAGGCGAAGGCGAGCGACGACGTCGTTCTCGGCCCCACGGGCCGCCCGTATCACGGGTTCGCGACGCCCGCGAAGCTCGACAAGCACGGGCCCGCGCGCATCATCGCGCTGTGCAACCAGAAGGGCGGCGTCGGCAAGACGACGACGAGCATCAACCTCGCCGCGTCGCTCGCCGAGTACGGGCGCAAGGTGCTCGCGGTCGACTTCGATCCGCAGGGCGCGCTGTCGGCCGGCCTCGGCGTCCCGACGCACGAGGGCCTGACGATCTACGACCTCATGCTCGACCCCAAGCGCGACGCCACCGAGGCGATCGTCGAGACCTCGGTCGAGGGGCTCGACATCATCCCCGCGAACATCGACCTGTCGGCGGCCGAGGTGCACCTCGTCAACGAGGTCGCGCGCGAGATGATCCTCGCCCGCGTGCTGCGCGGCGTCGCGAAGGACTACGACGTCATCCTCATCGACTGCCAGCCCTCGCTCGGCCTGCTGACGGTCAACGCCCTCACGGCGGCGCACGGCGTGCTGATCCCGCTCGAGTGCGAGTTCTTCGCCCTGCGCGGCGTCGCACTGCTCGTCGAGACGATCGAGAAGGTGCAGGACCGCCTCAACCCGTCGCTCGAGCTCGACGGGCTCCTCGCGACCATGTACGACTCGCGCACGCTGCATTCGCGCGAGGTCCTCGAGCGGATCGTCGAGACCTTCGGCGACAAGGTCTTCGAGACCGTCATCGGTCGCACCGTGAAGTTCCCCGACGCGTCGGTGTCGGGCGTCCCGATCACCGAGTACGCGCCCGAGCACCCGGCGGCGCAGGCCTACCTGCGCCTTGCCCGCGAGCTCGTGGATCGCGGCGCGGTGGCGTAGATCGAGCGATGACGGATCCGCTTCCGGAGGAGACCGGATCCGCCTTCCGCGTCTCGCTCGCGAACTTCGACGGGCCGTTCGACCTGCTGCTGAGCCTCATCTCGAAGCGCGAGCTCGACATCACGGAGGTCTCGCTCTCGGCGGTCACCGACGAGTTCATCTCGTACCTCGCCGAGCTCGACGGCCCCGAGGAGCTCGACCGGGCGAGCGAGTTCCTCGTCGTCGCGGCGACGCTCCTCGACATGAAGGTCGCGGGGCTCCTGCCGCAGGGCGAGCTCGTCGACGCCGAGTCGGTCGCCCTCCTCGAGGCGCGCGACCTGCTGTTCGCGCGGCTCCTGCAGTACCGGGCCTTCAAGGAGGCCTCGGCGTGGTTCGCCGAGGGCATCGCCCGGGAGGGAGCCCGGCACGTGCGCGAGGTGCCGCTCGACCCGCGGTATCGCGCGAAGACGCCCGAGCTCAGGTGGACCCTGAGCCTCGACGACTTCGCAGCCCTCGCGACGCTCGCCTTCGCGCCGCGCGAGATCCCCGTCGTCGGCCTCGACCACCTGCACGCCCCGCAGGTGTCGATCCGCGAGCAGGCCGCGATCGTCGTGTCCACGCTGCGGACGAGCGGAATGCGCACGTTCCGCGAGCTCGTCGCCGACGCCGACGGGCCCGGGGTCGTCGTCGCGCGGTTCATCTCGATCCTCGAGCTGTACCGCCACGCCGCCGTCTCGTTCGAGCAGCTCGAGCCGCTCGGCGAGCTGACCGTCACGTGGGTCGCCGAGTCCTGGAGCGACGACGCCCTCTCATCGTTGGGAGCCGACTATGACAACGCCTGACCTCGAGACCCGGCAGCGCCTCGAGGCGATGCTCATCGTGGCCGACGAGCCGATGAGCGTCGTGAACCTCGCGACCGCCGCGGGCGCGCCCGTGAAGGCCGTGCGCGCGGCGCTCGCGGCGCTCAGGTCCGACTACGACGGCGAGGCCGAGGGGCCGCGCCGCGGCTTCGAGCTGCGCGAGGTCGCGGGCGGGTGGCGGATCTACGTCCGCACCGACCTCGACGACGTCATCGCCGAGTACGTCGGCAGCCAGGCCCCCGCGCGCCTCTCGCAGGCCGCGCTCGAGACGCTCGCGGTCATCGCGTACAAGCAGCCCGTCACACGCTCGCAGGTCGCGCAGATCCGCGCCGTGAACGTCGACGGCGTGGTGCGCACCCTGCTGGGGCGCGGTCTCATCACCGAGCTGCACGCCGACCCCGAGACGGGCGCGATGCACTACGGGACGACCGATCTGCTGCTGCAGAAGCTCGGGATCAACTCGATCGACGAGCTCCCGCCCATCTCGCCGCTCCTCGACGACGGCGCGGACGGGTTCGACGACATCCTCGGATAGGGCGGTTGCTCAGCGCCAGGGCCCGCCAATCCGACAGAATGGACTGATGCCCCGTGATCGACTGGGGAACCAATCCCGGGAGACGACGATGAGCGAGAACACAGCCGAAGGCGTGCGCCTGCAGAAGGTGCTCGCGAACGCCGGCGTCGCGTCGCGCCGCGTGTCCGAGCAGCTGATCGCCGACGGCCGCGTCCGCGTCAACGGCCAGGTCGTGTCCGAACTCGGCAGCCGCATTGATCCCGCCGTCGACCTCGTCGACGTCGACGGACGGGCCGTGCAGCTCGACGCAACGAAGCGCTACGTCATGCTCAACAAGCCGACGGGCGTCGTCAGCTCGATGAAGGACGATCAGGGGCGCCGCGACCTCACCGAGTTCACCCGCGAGTGGGACGAGCGGATCTACAACGTCGGCCGCCTCGACGCCGACACGTCGGGACTCCTCGTCCTGACGAACGACGGCGAGCTCGCGAACGTGCTCGCGCACCCGCGCTTCGGCGTCACGAAGGTCTACATCGCGAAGGTGAAGGGACAGGTCTCGCCCGCGACGATCGCGACCCTCGCGCGCGGAGTCGAGCTCGAGGACGGACCGATCGCGGCCGACAGGGCGCGCCTGCTCGATGCGTCACGGGGCACGAGCCTCGTCGAGCTGACGCTGCACTCGGGCCGCAACCGCATCGTGCGCCGCATGATGGCCGAGGTCGGTCACCCCGTCGTCGAGCTCGTCCGTCGGAAGTTCGGCCCCCTCAGCCTCGGGCCGCTGCAGGTCGGCCGCACGCGCGAGCTGACCGCCGACGAACGCGGGGCGCTCCTCACGATCGGCCGCGAGGCCGCCGCCGAGAGGGACGCATCGTGACCGCCGGCGCGCTCGCCGCGCGCACCTCGGGGACCGTGCGCATCGTCGGGGCCGGGCTCCTCGGATCCTCGATCGGGCACGCCCTCGCGAAGCTCGGCGTCGACGTCGCCCTCACCGACGCGTCGCCCGCGCAGCTGCGCCTCGCCGTCGACTACGGCGCGGGCCGCGCGGCGGCCGACGGCGACGACCCCGCGATCGTCGTCGTGTGCACGCCGCCCGACGTCATCGCCGACGTCGTCGCGCGCGAGCTCGCGGCGTTCCCGGACGCTGTCGTCACCGACGTCGCGTCGGTGAAGCTCGAGCCGCTCGACGCGCTGCGCGCGCGCGGCGTCGACCTCACGCACTACATCGGCTCGCACCCCATGGCGGGGCGCGAGCGCGGGGGAGCGATCTCGGCGCGCGCCGACATCTTCGCCGGCCGTCCCTGGGTGATCTGCCGCGACGGCGAGACGCCGGCCCGCGACCTCGCGCTCGTCGAGGCGATCGCGCTCGACGTGGGCGCCGTGCCGATCGAGATGACGCCCGAGGAGCACGATCGCTCCGTCGCCCTCGTCTCGCACGTGCCGCAGGTGGTCGCGTCGCTCCTCGCGGGCCGCTTCGCCGGAGCGACCGATCTGTCGCTCTCGCTCGCGGGCCAGGGCGTGCGCGACACGACCCGCATCGCCCACTCGGCGCCCGAGCTGTGGGTCCAGATCCTCGCGGCGAACGCCGCCCCCATCGTCGACCAGCTCGACGCGCTCGCCGCCGACCTGTCGCGCGTCGCCGACGCGCTGCGCGACCCCGACGCGGCAGGCGCGCGCCGGGCGATGGCGGAGGCGATCCGTCGGGGGAACGTCGGCGTCGAGCGTCTGCCGGGCAAGCACGGCCAGCGGCGCGACTTCGAGTCGCTCGTGGTCATGGTCGACGACACGGCCGGCCAGCTGGGGCGCCTGTTCGGCGACCTCGGCGAGCTCGGCGTCAACGTCGAGGACCTTCGCCTCGAGCACTCGCCGGGCGCACCCCTCGGACTCGCCGAGATCTCGGTGGATCCGTCCATTCTTCAGGCCGCCGTCGACGGACTCACGTCGCGCGGATGGCGGATTGCGAGCACCAGTGACTGAGACGTTCTTCGTCGGCATCGACGGCCCCGCGGGGTCGGGAAAGTCGAGCGTGTCGAAGGCGGCCGCGCGCCGGCTCGGCTTCGGCTACCTCGACACCGGCGCCGTGTACCGCGCCCTCGCGTGGCACGTGCGCAACGCGGGGCACGACACCGCCGACGAGCCGACCGTCGTCGCCGACCTCGACGGCTTCGACCCCGCGTTCGGGCTCGACCCCGACGAGCGCACCGTGCACGTCGGCGGCGTCGACGTGACGGCCGACATCCGCACGCCCGAGAACACCGCTGCGGTCGCGGGGATCGCCCGCAACCTCGTGGTCCGCGAGCGCCTCAACGACCTCTTCCGCGAGATCGTCGCCGAGGCGACGCAGCCGGGCGTCGTCGTGGAGGGGCGCGACATCACGACCGTCGTCGCGCCCGACGCCCCCGCGCGGATCCTCCTGACCGCCCACCCCGAGGTGCGCGCCGCGCGGCGCAGCGCCGAGATGGGCGCCGACGACGTCGCCGCGGTCGCGGCCGCCCTGCGTGCGCGCGACGCGAGCGATGCCACCGTGTCCGACTTCCTGACCGCCGCCCCCGGCGTCGCGGTCGTCGACACCACAGATCTTGATTTCGACCAGTCGGTCGATGCCGTACTGTCGGTCATCGCCGAGCGACGTGAGGAGGCCTCCCATGGCCACGGAGAATGACGACGAATACGGCGAGGTGAACGACGGCCTCGCCGAGCGCCTGGACGGGCTCGACGACGAGCTGATCGAGGCGCGCGCCACAGCGCTGCGCGCGAGCCTCGGCGAATACGAGCTCGACGACGAGGACGCCGAGCTGCTCGCGGGGATCCAGGTCGGCGAGGACGGCATCGAGTATCTGCCGGCGCTCCCGGTCGTCGCGATCGTCGGCCGCCCGAACGTCGGCAAGTCGCAGCTCGTGAACCGGATCCTCGGGCGCCGCGAGGCGGTCGTCGAGGACACCCCCGGCGTGACGCGCGACCGCGTGACCTACAAGGCCGAGTGGGGCGAGCGGCGCTTCTCGCTCGTCGACACCGGCGGGTGGGAGCCCGACGCACGCGGCATCGACAAGTCGGTCGCGATGCAGAGCGAAGTCGCGATCGACCTCGCCGACGTGATCCTCTTCGTCGTCGACAGCAAGGTCGGCACGACCGCGACCGACGAGCACGTCGTCCGCCTCCTGCGCGGCACGAACAAGCCCGTGTTCCTCGTCGCGAACAAGGTCGACGACGCCTCGCACGAGGCCGACGCCGCCGTGCTCTGGAACCTCGGCCTCGGCGAGCCCCACGCCGTCTCGGCGATCCACGGGCGCGGCGTTGCCGACCTGCTCGACGCCGTCATGGCGAAGACGCCGCAGGTCTCGGCCATCGCGAAGAACGAGATCGGCGGGCCCCGCCGCGTCGCGATCGTCGGGCGCCCCAACGTGGGCAAGTCGTCGCTGCTGAACAAGGCGGCCGGCGAGGAGCGCGTGGTCGTCAACGACCTCGCGGGCACGACGCGCGACCCCGTGGACGAGGTCGTCGAGCTCGGCGGAAAGCTCTGGACTCTCGTCGACACTGCCGGGATCCGCCGCCGCGTGCACATGGCGCAGGGCGCCGACTTCTACGCGAGCCTGCGCACCTCGACCGCCCTCGAGAAGGCCGAGGTCGCGGTCGTCGTGCTCGACGTCACGCAGCCGATCAGCGAGCAGGACGTCCGGATCATCGACCTCGTGCTCGAGTCGGGCCGCGCGCTCGTCCTCGCGTTCAACAAGTGGGACCTGCTCGACACCCCCGAGATGATCGACGCCGACCGGCGCCGCTACCTCGAGCGCGAGATCGAGAAGGACCTCGCGCACGTGGCGTGGGCGCCGCGCGTCAACATCTCGGCCGCCACGGGTCGCCGCCTCGACAAGCTCGTCCCCGCCCTCGAGACGGCCCTCGAGAGCTGGGACCGACGGATCCCCACGGGCAAGTTCAACGCGTTCCTCACCGAGCTCGTCGCCGAGCACCCGCACCCGCTGCGCGGCGGAAAGCAGCCGCGCATCCTGTTCGGCACGCAGGCGTCGACGCGCCCGCCGACCTTCGTGCTGTTCACGACGGGCTTCCTCGACCCCGGCTACCGCCGCTTCGTGCAGCGCCGCCTGCGCGAGCTGTTCAGCTTCGAGGGCACGCCCATCGTCATCAACATGCGCGTGCGCGAGCGTCGGAAGCGCCCATAGTCTAGGAAGATGACGCGCCATCCCCTCGATAACGTGCCCCGCGATCCCGGGGACGCGTGGGTCGAGGGGCCGGGTGGCGCCCGCTACTGGGGGCGCTTCGGCGCGGCCGGCCTGCTGGCGTTCGACCCGGCGCGCGGCGTGCTGCTGCAGCACCGCGTCGGGTGGAGCCACTTCGGCGGCACCTGGGCGCTGCCGGGCGGCGCGCTGCACGCGGGGGAGACCCCGCAGGACGGAGCCCTGCGCGAAGCGCAGGAGGAGGCGGGCGTTCCCGACGGATCCGTCGCCCCGCGCGCCGTGCACGTCTTCGACGCGCAGGTGTGGCGATACACGACCGTGATCGCCGACGTCGTCGCCCCGTTCGAGCCCGTGATCAGCGATCCCGAGTCCCTCGAACTCGCGTGGACGCCCGTCGACGAGGTCGACGGTCTGCCGCTGCACCCGTCGTTCGCGGCGGCCTGGCCCGCGCTCCGCGACGCGCTCGCGGTGCGGCCCGTGCTGCTCGTCGACGCCGCGAACGTCGTGGGATCCGTCCCGAACGGGTGGTGGAAGGACCGCGCGGGGGCCGCCGACGGTCTGAGAGGTCGCCTCGAGGGCCTCGCCATCGCGGGCGTCGCGGCGGACGAGCTCGGGCTGGGGCTCGAGCGCTGGTACCCCGAGATCCTCCTCGTCACCGAGGGGAAGGCGAACGCGGTGGTGGACCGTGAGGGGCGCGTCGCGCTCGTCCGCGCCCCCGCAGCCGGCGACGACGAGATCGTCGCGCGAGCCGCGGCGCTCGCGGGAGCAGGCGCCTCGGTCGTCGCCGTCACGAGCGATCGCGAGCTCGCCGATCGGCTGCGCGCCGAGGGCGCCGCGGCCAACGGATCCTCCTGGCTCACCCGCCTGCTCGCCGACCTGCCGCAGGCTGACGACTCGGAAGGCTGGGAGGCCGCGAGCTGGGCCGCCACCGGCCTCGGCGGCTTCCTGCGCGGGCTGCTCAGCTGACGTCGTCGCGGCCGCGCAGGCGGTCGATCTCGCGGCGCTCGCGCTTCGTCGGGCGGCCGGCTCCGCGGTCGCGCGTCACGATCGGAGCGACGAACTCGCGAGGCGGGGGCGGGGGAGTGCGGTCCTCGTAGGCCTCGGCGGCGAGGGGTGCGCCGACGCGCTTGAGCAGCAGCTTCCGCACCCCGAGCACGCGGTCGAAGCCGCTGATCCGCACGCGCACCTCCTCGCCGACCTTGAGCGAGTAGGACGCCTTGACGGGGTCTCCGCCGACGCGCACATGGCCCCCGCGGATCGCGGCCGTCGCGTTCGACCGCGTCTTGTAGACGCGCACGGCCCACAGCCACACGTCGAGCCGGACGGACGTCGGATCTGCCATCCGTCCATTCTGCATCAGAGCGCGAGCCGTACGACGCGGCGGCGGGGACCGGTGCGCCGCGAGCGTCGAGGGTCCGGCGCGCCCGAGGGGAGCGCCGTTTCGCGTGCGTCGTCCGGATCGGTTAGACTTGCTGAGTTGCCCGCAAGGCGGCGAACTGAATAACGGGCTGTGGCGCAGCTTGGTAGCGCACTTGACTGGGGGTCAAGGGGTCGCAGGTTCAAATCCTGTCAGCCCGACCGAGAGGTCCCGGAAACTCAAGGGTTTCCGGGACTTTTTCTGTAGGTGGATGTGATCCGGTCATCGAAAACCCATCACTTTGACGCCCTCACGGCCCGCGGGGGCCGCGGCGCTCCGGTAGGGGAGCGACCGTGCCGGTTGCTCCCGATTCGTGGGTGGGAGCAGGACGCACCTGTTCGGTATGGACACCGAACACAGCCCGACCGGCAACCCCTGGGGCCCGGAGCCCCTGCTCGACGTCGGCGAGCTCGCCGCCTACCTAGGCCTTCCCGTCTCCACCGTCTACGACTGGCGCACCCGCGGCCTCGGTCCGCGGGCGTATCGCTTCGGGGAGCATCTGAAGTTCGCGCTCTCGGACGTGCGGATCTGGATCGAGCAGCAACGCGATCCCGAACCGCCCGCCTCTCCAGAGGGGAGGTGATCCGGTGAGCCGGCAGCGTTTGACCATCGGCACCTTCGGGGAGATCGGCCACCTCGTGAGCCCCAACGGTCGCGTTGTCGCCCGCGCCCGCTACCGTGACTGGGACGGCAAGACCCGGCTCGTCCAAGCGACCGGGGATACACGGAGGTGAATCGTCCTGGGTTTCGTTCCGTTCTTCACCCAAGGATGTCATCTCGCAGGACTTCGGTGACAGTTCTGCATCAGGACATCGGTGACGCTTCTCAGGGTCTTGGTGGTGACACTTCGGCCGGTCGGATTGGTGTGTGACCCCGTCTGAGCCCGTTGATCCCCGTGTCCGTCTCGCCATCACGCAGTGGCCCGATGATGCCCCTCGCGGGGCGGTGAGAACGTTCTGCGCCGAGCACGGCATCTCCCGCAAGACGTTCTACGCGATCCGCAAGCGAGCCGTCGAGGAAGGACCGGCGGCGGCGCTCGAGCCGAAGTCGCGTCGCCCGAAGTCGAGCCCGTCGAAGCTGGGCGACGAGATCAAACAGCAGGCCATCGGCGTGCGGACCGCGTTGGAGCAG
>NZ_AULR01000020.1 GCF_000422385.1 Microbacterium indicum DSM 19969 | reverse complement strand
CAGTCCGGGGCGACAAGGCGTACTCGTCCCGCGCGATCCGCGGACACCTCCGCTCCCGCGGGATCAAGGCCGTGATCCCCGAACCCGCCGATCAGCAAGGACACCGCAAACGGCGCGGCTCACGCGGCGGCCGCCCCGTCGGCCTCGATACCGCCGACTACAAGAACCGGAACGTCATCGAGCGCCGCTACTGCCACATCAAGCAATGGCGAGGACTCGCCACCCGCTACGACAAGCACGCGATCATCTACCGCGCCGCCGTGATCCTCAACGCCGTCATCGCCTGGACCAAACAATTGTCAGACACACCCTAGCCGCCGAGGACGACGTTGATCGGCGCCTCGCCACGGGCGAGCCGCTCGGCCTGCCCCGCGACGAGTCGCGCGATCCGCGGGCGCATGGCAGCCGAGAGGCCCCCGACGTGCGGCGCGACGAGCGCGTTCTCGAGGCGCCAGAGCGGATGGTCCGCGGGGAGCGGCTCGGGGTCGAAGACGTCGCTCGCCATGCGGATCCGCCCCGTCCGCAGGGCGTCGACGAGCGCGTCGGAGTCGACGGTCGGGCCGCGGCCCACGTTGACGACGAGCGCGTCGTCGGGAAGCGCGGCGAGCTCGGCGGCGCCGATGAGGTGGTGCGTCTCGGGGCCGCCCGGCAGGACGTTGACGAGGATCTGCGCCGTCGGCAGAAGGCTCGCGAGCTCGTCCATCGCGTGCACCGTCACGCCGTTCTCGACGCGGGCCCGCGACGCGACGGGCACGAGGTCGACCTCGAACGGGGCGAGCCGCTCGGCGATCGCCTTGCCGACGCCGCCGTAGCCGAGCATCACGACGCGGTGGTCGGCGAGCCCGCGGGCCCAGAACTTCTCCCACACCCCGGCGTCGTGGTTGCGCACGAGGCGGGGCAGCTCGCGCTGCGCCGCGAGGATCAGGGCGAGGGTGAGCTCGGCCGTCGCGGTCTCGTGCACCGACGCCGCGTTCGCGTAGACGAGGCCCTCGGGCAGGACGTCGGCGACGCCGTCGAACCCGATCGCCTGCCCCTGGATCAGCCGTGGGCGCATGTCGGCGACGGCGCGCAGCATCTCGCCCTGCTTCATGTAGGGCGGGACGACGAGGTCGACGTCGGGGCGCGGCGGCTCGCCGGTCGCCCACAGGACGACCTCGATTCCGAGCGCGGGGTCGACGAGCGCCGCGACGTCGGCGGCGAGTTCCTCAGTGGGGACGGAGACGATCATGCCCCCACCGTATCGGCGGCGGGGAGCTACGCGGCGACGGCCGCGATGGCGCTGATGGCGCTCGCGAAGAACGGCAGCCCGTCGACGCCCGAGCGCATGGCCTCGGGCTTGTTCGGGCCGAAGCCCGGCTCGACGGCGTGCTCGGGGTGCGGCATGAGGCCGACGACGTTGCCTGCCGCGTTCGTGATGCCGGCGATGTCGGCCAGCGAGCCGTTGGGGTTGACGCCGCGGTAGCGGAAGACCACGCGGCCCTCGCCCTCGAGCTCGGCGACGGTCTCGGGCGACGCCGTGAAGCCGCCGTCGGCGTTCTTCAGCGGGATCGTGATCTCGGCGCCCTCCGAGAAGGCGTTCGTCCACGCCGTCGAGGCGTTCTCGACGACGAGCTTCTGGTCGCGGCGGATGAACTGCTGCTTCTCGTTGCGGATCAGGCCGCCGGGCAGCAGGTGCGCCTCGACGAGCATCTGGAAGCCGTTGCAGATCCCGAGGATCGGCATGCCCTTCGCCGCCGCGTCGGTGACCGACGACATGACGGGGGCGAGCGCCGCGATGGCGCCGGCGCGCAGGTAGTCGCCGTACGAGAAGCCGCCGGGCAGGATGACGGCGTCGACGCCCTGCAGGTCGGCGGATCCGTGCCACAGGGCGACGGGCTCGGCTCCCGCGATCCGGATCGCGCGCTGCGCGTCGCGGTCGTCGAGGGATCCGGGGAAGGTGACGACGCCGATCCGCGCGGTCACTCGACGACCTCGATGCCCACGACGTCCTCGATGACCTGGTTGGAGAGCACCTCGTCGGCGATCCGCTTCGCCTCGGCGAGGACCTCGTCGGTGACCTCGCCGTCGACGGTCATCTCGATGCGCTTGCCGATGCGGACGTTCTGGAACGCGTCGTGGCCGAGGCGGGCGAGCGAGCGGGTGACCGCCTTGCCCTGCGGGTCCAGCAGCTCGGCCTTGGGCATGACGTCGACGACGATGGTGGGCATAACGGGGCTCCGAGACGCTCGGGGAGGGGGTCCCCCCGATTCTATGCGGTCCCGTCTGCGGGGTCCGGGTCACGGAAGCATCACGCGGGTTGACATCCGTGGGAGCGCTCCCATATCGTCGTGCACGCCCCGTGGGAGCGCTCCCACACCACACAGCATCACCACGAAGGAGTGGATCCGTGAAAACACGCACCGTCCGCCTCGCGACGACGAGCACTGCTCTCGTCGCGGTCGGAGCCCTGGCTCTCGCCGGATGCTCCGGCTCCGAGTCCGACAGCTCGTCGGGCGGGGAGACCACCGAGCTCACCATCTCGACGTTCAACGACTTCGGCTACACCGACGAGCTGCTCCAGCAGTACACGGACGAGACCGGCATCAAGATCGTCCAGAACAAGGCCGCGACGTCGAACGACGCCCGCGCCAACTTCTTCCAGAAGCTCGGCAACACGGGCCTCGCCGACGTCGAGGCCGTCGAGATCGACTGGGCCCCCGAGATGATGGAGTACGCCGACCTCCTCGCCCCGGTCCCCGAGGAGCTCAACGACCGCTGGGTCGACTGGAAGAACGCCCCCGTGACGAACGCCGACGGCCAGCTCGTCGGCTACGGCACCGACATCGGCCCGCAGGCGGTCTGCTACCGCTCCGACCTCTTCGAGGCGGCCGGCCTCCCCACCGACCCCGACGAGGTCGCGAGCCTCTTCACGACGTGGGACGACTTCTTCGACACGGCCGACGAGTACGTCGCAGCCACGGGCGAGCCCTTCATCGACTCGGTGAACTCGGTCACGCAGGGCCTCATCAACCAGCAGGACTCGATCTACGAGGACGACGACAACACCGTCATCGCGACCGAGAACCCCGCCGTGCGCGACGTCTACGACACCGTCGTCGAGCGCGCGATCCCGATCGCGAAGTACGCCGCCCAGTGGTCGGACGACTGGTACGCGTCGCTCGCCAACGGCGAGTACCCCGTGATGCTGTGCCCGCCGTGGCTCCGCGGCAACATCGAGGGCGAGGGCCCCGACATCAGCGGCTGGAACATCGCCAACGTGTTCCCCGGCGGCGGCTCCAACTGGGGCGGCTCGTACCTCGTGGTCCCCGCCAACGGCGAGAACGTCGAGGCCGCTCAGGACTTCGCCGACTGGCTGACCTCGCCCGAGGTGCAGCTGCAGGCGTTCGAGAACGCCGGCACCTTCCCGAGCCAGGTCGACACCTACACGGACGACGCCCTGACGAGCGCGACGGACCCCTTCTTCAGCGACGCACCCGTCGGCCAGATCGGCGCAGACCGCGCCGAGGCCGTCGAGGCCGAGCCGCACAAGGGCCCGCTGTACTTCCAGATCCACGACGCGTTCAACAACGCGATCCAGCGCGTGTTCGACGGCACCGAGTCGGCCGACGACGCGTGGAACACGTGGGTGTCCGAGGTCGACGCTCTCTGACATGTCGAACGCAGTGAAGGGGGCGGCGCGTCAGGCGCCGCCCCTCCCCACCCCAGGACCGCAGCGCCCCGTGCGCGTGCTGAGCTTCTCGCAGCGGCTCAGCAAGTGGGACGTCAAGGTGTCCCCGTACCTCTACGTCTCGCCGTTCTTCATCGTCTTCGCCGTCGTCGGCGCCTTCCCGCTCGTCTACACCGCGGTGATCTCGTTCATGGACTGGGATCAGATCCGCCAATCGGGCGAGTTCATCGGCTTCGACCAGTACGCGTGGATCCTCACGCAGCCGGCTTTCTGGGTGGCGCTGCGCAACACGTTCAGCATCTTCCTGCTCTCGAGCGTCCCGCAGCTGATCCTCGCGCTCTTCCTCGCGGCGGTGCTCGACCGGAACCTGCGCGCGAAGACCTTCTGGCGCATGGGCGTCCTCCTGCCCTACGTCGTGGCGCCCGTCGCCGTCGGCCTGATCTTCAACGCGCTCTTCGCCGACAACTCGGGCCAGGTCAACGCCTGGCTCGGCATGATCGGCATCGGCCCGATCCCGTGGCACGTCGAGCCCTTCTGGAGCCACGTCGCGATCGCGACGATGGTGAACTACCGCTGGATCGGCTACAACGCGCTGATCCTCCTCGCCGCCATGCAGGCGATCCCGCGCGACTACTACGAGGCCGCGACGGTCGACGGCGCCGGCGCCGTGCGCCAGTTCTGGTCGATCACGCTGCCCTCGCTCAAGCCGACCTTCATCTTCGTGATCATCACCTCGACGATCGGCGGCCTGCAGATCTTCGAGGAGCCGCGCATGTTCGACCAGTTCGGGCAGGGCGGATCCGCGAACCAGTGGCTCACGATCACGCTGTACCTCTACAACCTCGGCTGGGGCGACTGGAACTTCGGCCGCGCCGCCGCGATGGCCTGGCTGCTGTTCCTCATCATCCTCGTCATCGGCCTCGTGAACCTCTTCGTGACGCAGTCGCTCGTCGGAGACGACGGCGGCAAGGGGCCGAAGCTGTCGCGCGCGCAGAAGCGCCAGCTGAAGCGCGACGCGGCCGCGCGCCGCGCGCGCCGGAAGGAGCTGTACCGATGACCGACCTCATGAAGCCCGATCAGGCGGGCGGCGAGGCGACCGTCACGATCGTAGCGCCGAAGGACCGCAAGGGCCGCGCCCGGAGGATCCGCGGGATCCGCCCGCCGTGGTGGATCTACGGCATGCTCGTCGCGGTCGTCCTCGCGAGCCTCTTCCCGCTGTACTTCTCGTTCCTCATCGGATCGGGCGACTCGTCGACGCTGCGCGACCCGAACAGGTCGTGGATCCCCCTCGGCAACTTCTTCGCGAACGCCGCGGCTGTCGTGAACGACCCGAACGTCAACTTCTGGCGGGCGCTGTGGAACAGCGTCTGGACGTCGACGATCATCGCGGTCGCGGTCGTGGTGTTCTCGACCCTCGCGGGTTGGGCGTTCTCGAAGCTGCGCTTCCCCGGCAGCAAGGGGCTCCTGGCGTTCGTCGTCGCCACGATGGCCGTGCCGCAGCAGCTCGGCGTCGTGCCGCTCTACGTGATGTTCGCCGAGTTCGGGTGGACGGGCAAGGCCGGCGCGATCATCGTGCCGATGCTCGCGAGCGCCTTCGGGGTGTTCTGGATGACGCAGTACCTGCGCCAGGCCGTCCCCGACGAGCTCATCGAGGCGGCGCGCATGGACGGCGCGTCGATGATCCGCACCTTCTGGACCGTCGGCATGACGGCGGCCCGCCCCGCGGCCGCGATGCTGTTCCTCTTCACCTTCGTGCAGGCGTGGAACAACTTCTTCTGGCCGTTCATCGTCCTCGACCGCCAGGACCCGACGCTCCCCGTGTCGCTCGCCCTGCTGCAGTCGAACCACTTCGTCGACTACTCGCTCGTTCTCGCCGGCGTCGTGCTCGCGACCCTGCCGCTCCTCGCGCTCTTCGCGTTCGCGGGCAAGCAGCTGGTCAGCGGCATCATGGCCGGCGCCGTGAAGGGATGACCTCCATGACCCGCAAGTTCCCGAACGGCTTCCTCTTCGGCGCCGCCACCGCGGCGTACCAGGTCGAGGGCGCCGCGTTCGAGGACGGCCGCACCGCCAGCATCTGGGACGCGTTCGCGCGCGTCCCTGGCGCCGTGATCAACGCCGACGACGGCGATGTGGCGACGGATCAGTACCACCGGTACCGCGACGACGTGGCGCTCATGAAGGAGCTCGGCGTCGAGAGCTACCGCTTCTCGACCTCGTGGTCGCGGGTGCGGCCCGACGGCGGCGACGTCAACCCCCTCGGCGTCGACTACTACTCGCGCCTCGTCGACGAGCTGCTCGGGGCGGGGATCCTGCCCTGGCTGACCCTGTACCACTGGGACATGCCGCAGGCGCTCGAGGAGAAGGGCGGCTGGACGAGCCGCGACACCGTCGACCGGTTCGTCGAGTACGCGGTCACGATGCACGAGGCGCTCGGCGACCGCGTGAAGATCTGGACGACGCTCAACGAGCCGTGGTGCTCGTCGTTCCTGTCGTACACGGCGGGCGCGCACGCGCCCGGCCGGCAGAGCGTCGAGGCGGGCGCGCTCGCGTCGCACCACCTCCTGCTGGCGCACGGCCGCACGGTCGGCGAGCTCCGCGCGCGCGGAGCCGAGCAGCTCGGGATCACGCTCAACCTCACGAACGCCGTCCCGGTGGATCCGGCGGATCCCGCCGACGTCGACGCGGCCCGCCGCATCGACGGTCAGTTCGACCGCTGGTTCCTCGACCCGCTGATGCGCGGCTCGTACCCCGCCGACGTGCTCGACGACGTGCGGGCGGTCGATGCCGGCGCAGTGCGCGCGTTCGAAGCCGCGGTGCGGCCGGGCGACCTCGACGAGATCTCGGCCCCGATCGACTTCCTCGGCGTGAACTACTACCACGGCGAGTTCGTCTCGGGCACGCCCGACGCCGTCCCGCCGGCCGGGGGAGAGGCGCCGACCGACCGCGCGACCTCGTCGCCGTACCCGTCGCACGAGGGGATCCACTGGCACGAGCGCGGGCTCGCCCGCACGGGCATGGGGTGGGAGGTCGAGCCCTCGGGGCTCACCGATCTGCTCGAGCGCGTGCAGCGCGACTACCCGGGCGTCCCGCTCTACGTCACCGAGAACGGCGCCGCCTACGACGACGTCGTCTCGGAGGACGGATCCGTCGTCGACGACGAGCGCGTCGCGTTCGTCCGCGGGCACCTC
Source organism: Microbacterium indicum DSM 19969 (assembly GCF_000422385.1). Classification (GTDB taxonomy): domain Bacteria; phylum Actinomycetota; class Actinomycetes; order Actinomycetales; family Microbacteriaceae; genus Microbacterium; species Microbacterium indicum. The sequence goes on along the minus strand of NZ_AULR01000020.1, from coordinate 22,399 downwards.
ACGGCGGTCGCCGAGGCGATCGAGCGCGGCGTCGACGTGCGCGGCTACTTCTACTGGTCGCTGCTCGACAACTACGAGTGGGCCTGGGGCTACGAGAAGCGGTTCGGCATCGTCCGCGTCGACTACGAGACCCAGAAGCGCACCGTCAAGGAGTCGGGGCGCGAGTACCAGCGGATCATCGCGGCTCGCGCGGTCTGACGGGGACCGCGGACATACTGAAGCGCATGACCAGCACAGCCACGATCGAGCAGGTCGCCCGCCTCGCGGGCGTCTCGCGTTCGACGGTGTCGCGCGTCCTGGGCGGCGGGGACCGCGTGAGCCCCGCCGCCCTCGACGCGGTGCAGCGGGCGATCCGCGAGCTCGATTACGTCCCGAACCGCGCCGCGCGCACGCTCGCGACCCGGCAGACGCAGGCGATCGGCCTCGTCGTGCCCGAGGACACGACGCGGTTCTTCGGCGACCCGTTCTTCGCGTCGATCGTGACGGGGATCAACGACAGGCTCGGATCCACCGACCACATCCTCAACCTCTTCATCGCGTCGGACGACCCGGGTTCGAAGACGACGTCGTACCTCATCGGCGGCAACGTCGACGGCGCGATCGTCGTGTCGCACCACACGAGCGACACCTACGTCGACCGCATCGCGCAGGCCGTCCCCGTCGTGTACGGCGGGCGTCCCTCGATCTCGCGCGGCGACGACTTCTACGTCGACGTCGACAACGTCGCGGGCGGCCGCGACGCGACGCGCTTCCTCATCGAGCGCGGCGCGACGCGCATCGGCACGATCGCGGGGCCGCTCGACATGCCTGCCGGGCAGGACCGTCTGCAGGGGCACCGCGAGGCGCTCGCCGCGGCTGGTCTCCCCGAGGGGCCCGTCGAGGACGGCGGGTTCACGCTCGCGGGCGGGAGCGAGGCCGCGCGGAGGCTCCTCGCGTCGGGCGCCGAGTTCGACGCGCTCTTCATCGCGAGCGACCTCATGGCGCGCGGGGCGGTCGGCGTCCTGCGGGCGGCGGGGGTGCGGATCCCCGACGACGTCGCGATCATCGGGTTCGACGACTCGCCGATGGCGACGAACCTCGAGCCCGAGCTGACGACGATGCGCCAGCCGAGCCGCAGGCAGGGCTACGCGATGGCCGACGTGCTGCTGCAGATCCTCGCGGGAGGATCCCCCGAGCACGTGACGATCCTGCCGACCGAGATCGTGCGCCGCGACACGGCCTGAGGCCGGGGCGCCCGGCGGTCAGCGGGCGGCTGCGGCGGCGCGCTTCACGTCGCGGCGCTCGCGGTACTCGCGGTTCCACTTCGCGTAGAACGGCGACATGGCGGCGACGATGACGACGGGGATGAGGGTGGAGACGATGACGAAGATCATGTCTCCGACGCTACGGATCCCCGCGCCGCGCCGGATCCCCCGAGCGGGGGAGATCGCGGTTCCCCGTGCGGGGGAGTTGGATGGGTCTCATGGACACGAGCGACTGGATCCCGCATCGCCGCGCCGTCGACGGCGAGCTCGTCGGCTGGGCGCGGCCCGACGGCGGAGGCTTCGTCGTCGTCGACATCCTCGGCGCGGACGTCACGGGCGTCGTCGAGTGGGCGGAGGCCGAGGAAGCGCTCGACGCGCTGAGCCTGGCGTGGCTCGCCGATGCGTGGGTCCTCGAGCGCGGGGGCGAGCGGGTGCGCGTGCGCATCGTCGAGGTCGCGCCGGGAACCCCGCCCGGCTCGGGCCGCGTCCGGCTCAAGACCGAGGACTACGGCGCGATCGACGCGCCCTCCGAGCGCATCGACCTCCCGTGGCCCGCCCCCGCGACCCTGCAGCCGTGGCGCTGATCCGATCGGGCGCTGATCCGATCGGGCGCTGAGAGAATCGCCGTCATGACCGATCTGACCGTCGATGCCGCCCGCGCCCACCTCGACCGCTTCGGACTCGGGGATCGGGTGATCGAGTTCGACGAGTCGAGCGCGACCGTCGAGCTCGCGGCGGCGCGGCTCGGGACCGAGCCCGCGCGCATCGCGAAGACCCTCGCCTTCGTCGACCCCGCGGATCCGGCGCGCGCGGTCCTCGTCGTCGCGGCGGGCGACGCGCGGGTCCAGAGCGGCGCGTTCAAGCGGCGCTTCGGCGGCAAGGCGCAGATGGTGTCCGCCGACCGGCTCGTCGAGATGACGGGGCATCCGATGGGCGGGGTGTGCCCCTTCGCGAACCCCGGGACGGCCGCGGTGTGGCTCGACGAGAGCCTGCGGCGCTTCGAGGTCGTCTTCCCCGCGGCAGGGACCGCCTCCTCGGCCGTGCGCATCGAGACGGCCGACCTCGAGCGCATCGCGGGCGCCGCCGGCTGGGTCGACGTGTGCAAGGACTGGCGTCCCGACCCCGTCTGACCCGCTCACGCGTTGGCGCCGCGCGCCAGCAGCGCGATGCGCACGCGCCGCGCGAGGTCGCCGGATCCCGTCGCTTTCGTCGCCTGGATCATCTCCCAGCCGTGCGCGCGCAGGCGCTCGATCCGCTCGATGTCCGCGGCGTAGCTCGAGGCGTGCATCTCACCCTGGTACTCGAGCTCGACCCGGGTCCGCGACTCGCGGGGCGACCATGAGTCCAAGCGGATGAGCCCGAGAGCCTCTCGGAGGCGGGATGCGCCGAGGTGGCGACCCGCGTCGAGGGCCCGGCGCAGCTCTTCCGGCGTCGCGATCGGCGCCCGGCCCGCGTGCGGGCGGCCGCGCCCGCGCCGCCAGACGCGGCAGAGGTGATCTCCGATCTGAACGAGCTCGATGACGGAGAGGGCGTCGAGAGACGCCCACGTCGACGCGGGCGACGAGACGCGAAGCCCGGTGATGTCGCGCGTGGTCGTGAGCACAGGTGACGAGCGATGGCCGAAGACACCTGCCGCGCGTGGCAGGCTTCGGTCGCCGAACACCGACACGTGGATCCGCTCATCGGCGAGGTGCACGGGCGCGCCCCAGATCGCGGCCGCGGTCGTGTGGCTGAAGAACTGGTCGGGGCGCAGCAGCGGGGCGTAGGCGCGGGCCGCTGCGAGGATCCGACCAGTGCGATCCTGCGGATCCGGTCCGCTCGCCACCCGGATCCGCGGAAGACGCGTCGAAACTTCCCCACAGCCCTGAAGGTGCGGAACTGTCACCTGAATTCGCGCACGCACGTTCAGATGACGCAGCGGCACGTTCGATCGGGAGCGAAGGTGCTGAAGCGTCATCTGAACGCCGGCTCTCGGATCCGGATGACGCGCGTGCACGTTCGTCCGCCGAGCCTGGCGCGGCGGGGGCACGCTGGTCTAGCGTCGGAGGCACCCGGAGACGAAGGAGTCACCAATGAAGAAGCTCATCGGAGATCCGTCGGCCGTGATCGCCGACGCCCTGCTCGGCGTCGCGGCGGCCCACCCCGACCAGACGGTCGACCACGAGAACCGGGTCGTGATCTCGGGCGCCCCGCGCGAGGGGCGCGTCGCGATCGTCTCCGGCGGCGGCACGGGCCACGAGCCGCTCCACGCGGGGTTCGTCGGCGCGGGCATGCTCGACGCGGCCTGCGCGGGCGAGGTGTTCACCTCGCCGACGCCCGACCAGATGCTCGCCGCGGCGCAGCACGTCGACTCGGGTGCGGGCGTCCTGTTCGTCGTCAAGAACTACACGGGCGACGTCCTGAACTTCGAGATGGCGGCCGACCTCGCGGGCGACGAGGGGATCCGGACCGCGACGGTCCTCGTCGCCGACGACGTCTCGGTCGAGGACTCGACCTACACGGCGGGCAGGCGCGGCGTCGGGACGACGGTCGTCGTCGAGAAGGTCGCGGGCGCCGCGGCAGCCGAGGGGCGGAGCCTCGAGGACGTGCGGGCGGTCGCCCAGCGCGTCAGCGAGAACGGCCGGTCGATGGGCGTCGCGCTCACGAGCGGCACGGTCCCTGCCGTCGGCAAGCCGAGCTTCGACCTCCCCGACGACGAGATGGAGGTCGGCGTCGGGATCCACGGCGAGCCCGGTCGCCGGCGCGAGAAGCTGCGCCCCGCGTCGGAGATCGCCGACGAGATCGCGAACGCGATCGCCGACGACCGCGACTTCACGGGCGAGCCCGTCATCGCGCTGCTCTCGGGCCTCGGCGGCACGCCGCAGATCGAGCTCTACGTCATGTACGGCGAGATCGCGCGGGCGCTCGAGGCGCGCGGGATCGCGGTCGCGCGATCGCTCGTCGGCGACTACATCACGAGCCTCGACATGGCGGGCTGCTCGCTGACCCTCGTCGCCGCCGACGACGAGATCCTGCGGCTGTGGGACGCGCCCGTGAACACGCCGGCGCTCCGGTGGGGCATCTGATGGGCCTGACGACCGACCAGCTCTCCGGGTGGATCCGCGGCTTCGCCGCCGCGGTCGCCGAGCACGCCGACGAGCTCACGGCCCTCGACTCGGCGATCGGCGACGCCGACCACGGCACGAACCTCGTCCGCGGCACGACGGCGGCGCTCGAGAGGATCGAGGGGGCGTCGGGCCCGCGCGCGCTCCTCAAGGCCGTCGGCATGACCTTCATCTCGAAGGTCGGCGGCGCGAGCGGATCCCTCTACGGATCCTTCTTCCTGGAGGCCGCGAAGGCGTCGCCTGAGGAGGGCGAGCTCTCCGACGTCGCCGCCGCGCTCCGGGCGGGGCTCGCGAGCATCGTCGCCCGCGGCCACGCCGAGGCCGGCGACAAGACGATGATCGACGCGCTCGAGCCGGCCGTCGCGGCGCTCGAGGGCGGCGCGTCGCTCGCCGACGCGGCGTCGGCCGCCGAGGCGGGGCGCGACGCGACCGAGCCGCTCGTCGCCCGCAAGGGCCGGGCGTCGTACCTCGGCGAGCGCTCGGCGGGCCACGTGGATCCCGGCGCGGCGTCGGCGGCGCTCCTCGTCCGCGCGCTCGCGGAGGCGGCCGCGTGATCGGCCTCGTCGTCGTCTCGCACAGCGCGCCGCTGGCCGAGGCTGCGGTCGACCTCGCGCGGCAGATGGCCCCGGGCGACGAGCCGCCCGTCCGGATCGCGGCGGGCGCCGACGGCGGCTTCGGGACCGACGCCGCCGCGATCGCCGCCGCCTACGATGAGCTCGAGGGGTCGGACGGCGTCGTCGTCCTGACCGACCTCGGATCCGCCATGATCAGCGCCGAGTTCGCGGTCGATCTGCGGGAGGGATCCGTCGAGATCCGCATCAGCCGAGGCCCGCTCGTCGAGGGCCTCGCCGCCGCGATCGTGCGCGCCGCGGGAGGGGCGGGCCTCGACGAGGTGCTCGCCGAGGCCGACGGCGCGCTCGCCGCGAAGGCGCCCGCCGAGGATCCCGCGCCGGCCGTCGCGGCCGGATTCCAGGCCACGGCGCGGATCGCCGACCCGCTCGGCCTCCACGCGCGCCCCGCAGCGGGCTTCGCGAAGGCCGCGGCGTCGTTCGACGCGCGCGTCTCGATCACCGACGTCACGAAGGGCGCGGGCCCCGCCGACGCGAAGAGCCTCATCGCGATCCTCGCGCTGGGGTCGGCGGGAGGCGACGAGATCCGGATCGACGCGACGGGGCCCGAGGCCGAGGCCGCGGCGACGCGCCTCGCCGAGCTCCTCGAGACGCCGTAGGCCGGATCAGCCCGCGGCGATCGGCCCCGCGTCGTCGGCGCCGGTCCTGCGGGCGCGGGCGATCGCGTTGCCGAGGTGGTAGATCACCAGGGCGGCGACGGATCCGAGCACGATGCCACTGAACACGAAGTCGCCGAGCGTCATCGTGTAGTTCGCGATCGCGAGGACGAGGGCGACGCCGGCCGTGTACTGGTTGACGGGCCGCGAGAAGTCGACGCGGTTGTCGACCCAGATCTTGATACCGATGATCCCGATGAGGCCGTAGAGCGCCGTCGTCACGCCGCCGAGCACGCCGGCGGGGATCGAGTTGAACACCTCGCCGACCTTGGGCGAGAACGCGAGCAGGATCGCGACGACGCCGGCGACCCAGTAGACGGCGGTCGAGTAGACGCGGGTCGCGGCCATGACGCCGATGTTCTCGCCGTAGGTCGTCGTCGCGGATCCGCCGAAGCCGCCCGCGAGGACGGTCGAGGCGCCGTCGGCGATGAGGGCGCGGCCCGTGTACCTGTTCGCGGTCGCGTCGGTCATCGTCGCGACGCCGCGCACGTGGCCGACGTTCTCGGCGACGAGCACGAGCACGACGGGCAGGAACATCGCGATGACCGACCAGGTGCCCGGCGCCGCGAAGTCGGGCAGGTGGAACTCGGGGAGGCCGATCCACGGCGCGTCGTCGAGCTTCGAGAAGTCGAGCTCGCCGCGGATCGCCGCGACGACGTAGCCGACGATGACGCCGAGGAAGATCGAGATCCGCCCGAGGAATCCGCGGAACACGACGGCGAAGAGGATCACGGCGGCGAGCGTGATGGTCGCCGTGACGGGCGCCTGCTGCACGTTGTTCCACGCGCTCGACGCGAGGTTGAAGCCGATGAGGGCGACGATCGCGCCCGCGACCACAGGGGGCATGAGCCGGTCGACCCAGCCGATTCCCGCGAACTGCACGAGGAAGCCGACGAGGGCGAGCAGGACGCCGACCGCGATGATGCCGGCGAGGGCCGACCCGATGGCGTGCTGCGCCGTCGCGGCCGTGATGGGGGCGATGAAGGCGAACGACGAGCCGAGGTAGCTCGGCAGCCGGTTGCCCGTGATCACGAGGAACAGGATCGTGCCGATGCCCGAGAAGAGGAGCGTCGTCGACACGGGGAAGCCCGTGAGCGTCGGGACGAGGAACGTCGCTCCGAACATGGCGACGACGTGCTGCATGCCCATCGCGATCGTGGCGCCCCAGTTCAGGCGCTCCCCGGGGGAGACGACGGCGCCGGGGGCGACGGTGCGACCGTCCCCATGCAGTGACCAGCCGGACATACGGATCCTCTCGTGTCGTGCGGACCGGGGATCCGGTCGTCACTACGTTATCCGCAACGGATCCGCGGATTCTTCGTGGGGACTCGCCAGTGATCTCGCCAAGGCGCCGTGAGCTGTGTAACGTCGCGCCCGTTTGTCTGCCACTGCACGCGACGATACGGAACCGGACATGTCATCGAAACCGACCACCGACGGCGGGGCGCCGAAGCGTGAGCCCGTCAAGAACCTCGTGCGGGAGGTCACCCACCCCGCACTCATTCCGGGAATCGGCGTGGAGGACACCCCGCGCACCTTCTCGACCAACTGGCTCGTGCTCGGCGCGGCAGGCGTCGCCGTGCTCGGCGTCGTCCTCTGGGGCTTCCTCGCCCCCGAGTCGATCGCCGCCGCAGGATCCGCGGCGCTCGCCTGGACGACAGCGAACTTCGGCTGGCTCTTCTCGCTGACCGCGATCGCGGTCTTCGTCTTCATGCTGGTCGTCGGCTACGGCCGCACGGGCGGGATCCGGCTCGGCGCCGACGACGAGAAGCCCGAGTTCTCGATGGGCGCGTGGATCGCGATGCTCTTCTCGGCGGGCATGGGCATCGGCCTGCTGTTCTGGGGGCCGAGCGAGCCGCTCGTCTACTTCGCCGACGTGCCGCCGGGCGTCGACGCCGAGCCGGGATCGCGCGACGCGATGCTCGCCGCGCTCGCGCAGTCGATCCTGCACTGGGGCCCCATGGCGTGGGCGTTCTACGCGCTCGTGGGCGGCGCGATCGCCTACGTCGCATACCGGCGCGGGCGCTCGCCGCTGATCTCGGCGATCCTCTATCCGATCTTCAAGGAGAAGACCGAGGGGTGGATCGGATCCGTCATCGACATCTTCGCGATCATCGTGACGCTGTTCGGCACGGCCGTGACCCTGGGGATGGGCACCCTGCAGATCACCGCGGGCGTGCAGATCGTCGGCGGGCTCGGCGAGCTCGGCAACGGGTTCCTCATCGCCGTCATCACGATCCTCACGGCGGCGTTCATCGTGTCGGCGGTCTCGGGCGTGAAGCGCGGGATCCGCATGCTGTCGAACATCAACATGGTCGTCGCCGCCGTCATCGGCATCGTGATCTTCATTGCGGGCCCGACCCTGCTGATCCTCAACATGGTGCCCGCGAGCGTCTCGACGTTCTTCAGCGACCTGTGGATGATGCTCGCCCGCAACCCCGCGCAGGGCGAGGAGGCGGCCGCGTTCGTCGGCAGCTGGACGAACTACTACTGGGCCTGGTGGATCTCGTGGACGCCCTTCGTGGGCATGTTCATCGCGAAGATCTCCCGCGGTCGCACGCTGCGTGAGTTCGTCACCGTCGTGATCATCGTGCCGTCGATCGTGTGCGTCCTGTGGTTCGGGATCATGGGCGGGTCCACGATGTTCTTCGACGAGCAGTCGGGCGGCGGCATGCAGGAGATGAGCGCAGCCTCGGGCAACGAGGGCGTGCTGTTCGCGGTGTTCGACGCGCTGCAGCGGAACCTCATCATCGGGGGCTGGGAGGTGCCGATCTCGGGCGTCCTCTCGATCGCGGCGATGATCTCGATCGTGCTGTTCTTCGTGACGTCGGCCGACTCGGCCGCGATCGTCATGGGATCCATGAGCCAGCGCGGCAAGCCCGAGCCGTCGACGTGGATCACGATCATGTGGGGCGTGCTGCTCGGCGCGGTGGCGCTCGCGCTGCTGCTCGCGGGTGGCGAGGACTCGCTGTCGGGGCTGCAGTCGATGATGGTGGTCACGGCGCTGCCGTTCACGTTCATCCTGCTCGCCGTCATGTGGGCGTGGGGCAGGGAGCTCCACACGGATCCGTTCATGATGCGGCGCCGCTTCGCGAAGGCCGCGATCGCGCAGGGCGTGCGGCGAGGCATCGAGGAGCACGGCGACGACTTCGTGTTCGACGCGGCGTCGGTCCCGGCGACCGAGGGCGCGGGCGCGGCGATCGACACCGAGGATCCGGCGCTCACCGACTGGTGGGACACGGCGACGGGCGCGGTCGACATCCCCGAGGGCGTCTCGGCCGACGACGTCGCGCGCACGCTCGAGCCCGGACGGATCCAGAAGCCCGGTGAGCCGAACGCGCATCACGCGGCGTCGGGAGACGCCTCGCTGACGGTGAACGAAGACCGTCGCAGGAGATGACGGCCCCGCCCGCTATCGCGTGAGCTTCTCGAGGAGCTCGCGGTAGCGCGCGGCCGTGCGCTCGATGATCTCGGCGGGGAGCTCGGGCGGGGTGCCCGTCTTGTCCCAGTTGGCGGCGAGCCAGTCGCGCACGATCTGCTTGTCGAAGCTCGCCATGCGCTCGGCGGGCGTCGTGCCGCTCTGCCACGCCGCGAGGTCCCAGTAGCGCGACGAGTCGCTCGTGAGCACCTCGTCGGCGAGGCGGAGGACGCCGTCGGGATCCACGCCGAACTCGAACTTCGTGTCGGCGAGGATCAGCCCGCGGGCCTCGGCCGTGGCGGCGGCGCGGCGGTAGATCGCGAGCGACGCGTCGCGCAGCTGGGCGGCGCGGCCCTCGCCGACGAGCTCGACCGTGCGGTCGAAGGCGATGTTCTCGTCGTGCTCGCCGAGGGGGGCCTTCCACGCGGGCGTGTAGATCGGCTCGGGGAGTCGGTCGCCGTTCGCGAGCCCGGCCGGCAGCGAGATCCCGCACACCGTCCCGGACTCCTGGTACTCGGCCCAGCCGGATCCCGTGAGGTACCCGCGCACGACGGCCTCGATGGGCAGCATCTCGAGCGTGCGGACCACCATGGCGCGGCCCGAGACCTCGGCGGGCGCGGGGGTCTCGGCGAGGTGGTTCGCGACGGCGGGTCCGCCGTCTGCGCCCGAGAGCTGGTGGAACCACCAGAGGCTCAGCGAGGTGAGCAGCGCGCCCTTCCCGGGGATCCCGGGCTCGAGCACGTGATCGAAGGCGCTGACCCTGTCGCTCGCGACGACGAGCATCGTCTCGCCCCCGTCGGCGGGGCGGTACAGGTCGCGCACCTTGCCCGAGTAGACGTGATTCCAGCCGGGGATCGTGAGGGCGTCGCTCATCCGTCCATTATGGCGGGGGAGCGACGCCCGCCGCGGCGATCCCGGCGTCAGCCGGCGTCGGCCGCCGACGCGATGTCGCCGCGGAAGTGCCCGCCCTCGAGGCGGATCTTCGACATGCCCTCGTACGCGCGGGCGCGCGCCGTCGCGAGGTCGGGGCCGACGCCCACGACGTTCAGCACGCGGCCGCCCGTCGCGACGAGCCTGCCGTCTTCGAGTGCCGTCGCCGCGTGGACGAGGTGGACGCCCTCGACCGCGGCCGCCTCGTCGAGGCCCGTGAGCTCGCGACCCGTGATCGGCGCCTCGGGGTATCCCTCGCTCGCGAGCACGACCGTCACGGCGACCTCGTCGCGGAACGCCACGGCGGGCTCGTCCTCGAGCGTGCCCGACGCCGCCGCGAGAAGGAGGCGCGAGAGCGGCGCCGCGAGCCGCGGCAGCACGACCTGCGTCTCGGGGTCGCCGAAGCGCGCGTTGAACTCGATCACGCGGACGCCGGCCGGCGTCACGATGAGACCCGCGTAGAGCAGGCCGATGAACGGGGATCCGTTCTCGTCGAGCGCCTTGACGACCGGCTCGGCGACGGTGCGGGTGACCTCGTCGACGAAGCCGTCGACGCCGCCCGGCAGCCAGGGGAGCGGCGTGTAGGCGCCCATGCCGCCCGTGTTGGGGCCCGCGTCGCCGTCGAACGCGCGTTTGAAGTCCTGCGCGGGCGTCAGGGCGCGGACGGTGTCGCCGTCGCTCAGGAAGAAGAGCGACACCTCGGGGCCCGTCAGGAACTCCTCGACGAGGACGGGGCCCGCCGGCAGGAACTGCTCGGCGTGGGCGAGCGCGGCGTCGCGGTCGGAGGTCACGATGACGCCCTTGCCCGACGCGAGCCCGTCTGCCTTCACGACGTAGGGGGCGCCGAGGTCGTCGAGCGCCGCGGCCGTCTCGGCGCTCGTGCGCGCGTAGACGGCGCGGCCCGTCGGGACGCCCGCCTGGTCCATGATCTTCTTCGCGAACGCCTTGGATCCCTCGAGCTGCGCCGCGTGCATGCCGGGCCCGAAGACGGGGATCCCGCGCTCGCGCAGCGGGTCGGCGACGCCGGCCACGAGCGGGGCCTCGGGCCCCACGACGACGAGGTCCACGTTGTTGTCGAGCGCGAACGAGCTGACCGCCGCGGCGTCGAACATGTCGACGTCGACGAGCGTCGCGTCCTGGCCGATGCCCGCGTTGCCCGGGGCCGCCCAGATGTCGTGGTCGGCGTCTTCCGACCGCAGGGCGAGGACGATGGCGTGCTCTCGGGCGCCGGAGCCCAGGACGAGGATCTTCACGCGCCCAGCCTACGGGCACCCGAGAATGGATCCCATGGCGAAGAAGATCGACCTCGCGGTGGGGCGGGCGGCCGTTCGGGCGGCGAAGGACGGATCCACGGCGCGCACCGACGTCGCGACGGCCGTGCGATACCTCCTGCAGCTCCTCGAGGAGAAGGCCCCCGGCAAGAGCGTCGAGGTGCGCGTCCCGCCCTTCGGCGCCGTGCAGATCGTCCAGGGCCTCGCCCACACCCGCGGAACGCCGCCCAACGTGACCGAGACCGACGCTCAGACGTGGATCGCGCTCGCGACGGGCGAGATGACGTGGGCGGAGGCCGAGAAGCGCAGCCTCCTCGCCGTATCGGGCACCCGCGCCGACATCTCCGACCTCCTGCCCGTCCTCTGGTGAGTCCTCTCCCAGGGTGGGCGGTGTTGAATACTGGCCATGGCTGGGATCGATGAGGAGCGCCAGGGCGCGGACGCGCGCGCCGCGGGCTCGCAGGCAGGGACGGTGCGTGTGCGCCGGGTCCCGAAGTACGGCGTCTTCACCGCCATCGGGGTGGTCCTCGGCATCGTCGCCGCGATGATCCTCGCCACGGCGTTCGACGGCACGAGCGAGCCGAGCCCGTACACCGAGGTCAGCTACTCGAAGATGCAGGCGTTCGGCTTCATCGCCCTCTGGTGCATCCCCGCCGGCATCGCGATCATGCTCGTCGTCGCCATGATCCTCGACCGCATCGTGTCGCGGAAGGCGCGCGAGCTCGAGGTCACGTTCGAGATCATCGAAGAGCGTCGCGAAGACGCCTCCTGATTCGCCGTAGACTCTGACGACGTGACTTCCCCCGCAACGCCGCCCGAGGCGCACCGGTCCACCTACTCCGAGGCCGGAGTCGACACTGCGGCGGGCGATCTCGCCGTCGAGCTGATGAAGTCGTCGGTCCGCGCGACGCAGGGGCCCGAGGTCCTCGGCGGCGTCGGCGGCTTCGCGGGCCTCTTCGACGCGAGCGCGCTGAAGGCCTACGACCGCCCGCTCCTCGCATCGAGCACCGACGGCGTCGGGACGAAGGTCGCGATCGCCCAGGCGATCGACAAGCACGACACGATCGGCCAGGACCTCGTCGGCATGGTCGTCGACGACATCGTGGTCGTGGGCGCGAAGCCGCTCTTCATGACCGACTACATCGCGACGGGCAAGATCTTCGCCGAGCGGATCGCCGACATCGTCCGCGGCATCGCCGAGGCGTGCAGCGCGACCGGAACGGCCCTCGTCGGCGGCGAGACCGCCGAGCACCCGGGCCTCCTCGGCGAGGACGACTACGACGTGGCCGGCGCCGCGACGGGTGTCGTCGAGGCGGGCCAGATGCTCGGCGCGCACCTCGTGCGCCCGGGCGACGTCGTCCTGGCGCTCGGATCCAGCGGCCTGCACTCCAACGGCTACTCGCTCGTCCGCCACATCCTGAAGAACGCGGGCATCGCATACGCCGACCGCGCCGTCGACCTCGGGTCGACGTGGGGTGAGGCCCTCCTCGAGCCGACGCGTCTCTACACGTCGTCTCTCCTGCGGCTCATCGCGCAGCTGGGCGGCGGCGTCCACTCGCTCAGCCACGTCACGGGCGGCGGGATCGCGGCGAACCTCGCGCGCGTGCTGCCGAAGGGCACGTGGGTGGAGGTCGACCGCTCGACCTGGAGCCCCAGCCCGGTCTTCCGCGTGCTGAACGACATCGCGGGCACGAGCCTCGAGTCGAGCGAGGGCACCTGGAACCTCGGCATCGGATTCTTCGCGGTCGTCGACGCGGCGTCGGCCGGCATCGCGATCTCGGCGCTCGCCGAGGAGGGCATCCCCGCCTGGCAGGTCGGATCCGTGAGCGACGGATCCCTGCCGGACGGATCATTCGAGCAGGGCGCCAAGGGCGTCGACGGCGGGGCGGTCCGCCTCGTGGGCCGGTACGCGGACGGAGCGAAGTAACCCTCACATGTGCGGCATCGTCGGAATGGTCGGGCACGGCCATGTGAACCAGGACATCTACGACGCGCTCCTGCTCCTGCAGCACCGTGGGCAGGACGCGACGGGCATCGCGACGGCTGAGGCCAACGGCGTCATGCACATGGCGAAGAAGCCGGGGCAGGTGCGCGAGGCGTTCCGCACGCGCGACATGCGCTCGCTCCTCGGCAACGTCGGGCTGGGCCACGTGCGCTACGCGACGCGCGGCACGGCGTCGGCTGAGGAGGAGATGCAGCCGTTCTACGTGAACGCGCCCTACGGCATCACCCTCATCCACAACGGCAACCTCACGAACACGCGCGAGCTCGCCCGCGAGATGGCGACGCGCGACCGCCGCCACCTCAACTCGTCGAGCGACACCGAGCTGCTGCTCAACGTGCTGGCGAGCGAGCTGCAGGCGACGACGAGCCCCGTCGACCTCGACCCCGACCGGATCTTCCAGGCCGTCACGCGCACGCACGGCCGCATCGAGGGGGCGTACGCCGTCATCGCGTTCATCGCGGGCCACGGCCTGCTCGCGTTCCGCGACCCGTTCGGGATCCGCCCCCTGATCCTCGGCCGCCGTGCGACGGCCGACGGCGACGAGTGGGTCGTCACGAGCGAGTCGCTCGTGCTCGAGAACGCCGACTACGAGGTCGTCCGCGAGGTCGCGCCCGGCGAGGCGATCTTCATCTCGGACGAGGGGCGGCTGTTCAGCAGGCAGTGCGCGCCCGACGCGAAGCTCATGCCGTGCTCGTTCGAGTACGTGTACCTCGCGCGCCCCGACTCGATCATGAACGGCGTGAGCGTCTACGAGTCGCGCCTGCGCATGGGCGAGAGGCTCGCCGCGACGATCGCGAAGCACGTGCCGCGCGAGTCGATCGACGTCGTCATGCCGATCCCCGACTCGGCCCGCCCGTCGGCGATGGAGGTCGCCCGCGTCCTCGGCGTCGAGTACCGCGAGGGCTTCTACAAGAACCGCTACGTCGGCCGGACGTTCATCATGCCGGGCCAGGAGGCGCGCAAGAAGAGCGTGCGCCAGAAGCTCAACGCGATGTCGAGCGAGTTCCGCGGCAAGCGCGTGCTGCTCGTCGACGACTCGATCGTGCGCGGCACGACGAGCCGCCAGATCATCCAGATGGCCCGCGACGCCGGCGCGATCGAGGTCACGTTCGCGTCGGCCGCCCCGCCCGTGCGCTACCCGCACGTGTACGGCATCAACATGCCGTCGGCGACCGAGCTCATCGCGCACGGCCGCACGATCCCCGAGGTGCGCGACGAGCTGGGCGCCGACCACCTCGTGTACCAGGAGATCGACGACCTCAAGGCCGCGATCATCGAGGGTGCCGAGCCCGGCGTGACGTTCGACGACCTCGACACGAGCTGCTTCGACGGCCGTTACGTCACCGGAACGGTGTCGGACGAGTACCTCGAGTGGGTCGCCGCGACGCAGGGATCCTGACGCCGTGCGGGCACAGGGCGACGAGCCCCGACCCGGCGAGGGCATCGAGCAGGTCGTCGGCGGCCGCGTGCGGCACTACCGCTCCGCCGCGGGGATGACGGCCGCCGAGCTCGCGCAGCGATCCGGCGTCTCGGCGCCGATGGTCTCGCGCATCGAGTCGGCGTCGACGTCGGCGAGCCTCACGACGATCGCGCGCCTCGCGGAGGCGCTCGGGGTGCCCGTCGCGTCGCTGTTCCGCGGCGTCGAGGCGCGCCGTGCGGCCGTCGTCGTGAAGGCGGGGCAGGGCGTGCGCGAGGTGCGCGACGGATCCCGCCACGGTCACGAGTTCTCGCGGCTCGGCAGCATCCTCTCGGTCAGCGGTCCGTCGCTCGAGCCCGTCATCGTGTCGCTCAACGCCGACGCCGACGACTTCCCGATGTTCGTGCACCCCGGCGTCGAGTTCCTCCTCGTGCTCTCGGGATCCATGCGCTTCGCGCACGGCGACGACGAGTACGTCCTGGATGCGGGCGACTCGATCCTCCTCGACGCCGAGGCGGCGCACGGGCCGGTCGAGGTCCTCGAGGGCGACGTGAGCTACCTGACGGTGAACACGATCGGCTCGTGACCAGCGCCGCGTCATCCCGGCGAAACATCTCGGATTTACTCTGAGGCAAGTTGTTGCTTATTCTGCAAGAGCTCCACCTGCCGCAGATCCCGGGAGAACCACGTGCCTGAACTCGTCGACATCGCCCTGTGGGACGGTGCATCCGCCCTCGGGACGGGCCGCATCGCCTGGGACGGCGACCGCATCACGGCGGTCGAGGGAGGCGGCGAGGGATCCGCGCGGTACGCCGCGATCCCCGGGCTCATCGACACCCACGTGCACCTCGCGGCGTACGCCGGCCCCGGCGAACTGGGGTGGAACTCGCAGTGGGACCTCGTGACCCCCGACACCGAGCGCGTCTTCCACGTGGCGGCGCAGGCGCAGCGCGCCATGCGGGCCGGCATCACGACGGTGCGCGACCTCGCGGGCGGTCCGCTGCAGCTCTCGGTCAGCCGCGTGTTCGAGGCCGGCGTGCAGGTGGGCCCGCGCGTGCGCGTCAACGGCCCCGTCGGCATGACGGCCGGGCACGGGGATCTGTTCATCCCGCCGCACTACGACCGGCGCGATCCCGTCGCCGACAGCCCGGACGAGTGCCGCGCGCTCGTGCGCCGGTGGGCGCGGCAGGGCGTGCACGGGATCAAGATCTACGCCTCGGGTGGGGTCCTCTCGATGGGTGACCGCGTGGGCTGGCGCAACCAGACCGACGACGAGATCCGCGCGACGATCGACGAGGCGCACGCCCTCGGCATGGCCGTCGCGGCGCACAGCCACGACACCCCGAGCGCCCGCCGCGCCCTCGATCTGGGCGTCGACTCGATCGAGCACGGCACGGGCCTCGACGCCTCGCTCTGGGGCGTGATGGTCGACCGGAACATCCCCGTGGCCCCGACCCTGCTGATCAACGACCGTCTCGCCGACGGCACGATCCAGGTCGGTGCCGACGCGCAGGAGAAGGCCCAGGCGGTCGTCGCCGAGCGCGACGCGAACTTCGCGGGCGCCGCCGACGCCGGGGTCCGCTTCGTCCTCGGAACCGACGCGAACGGCGTCATGGTGCGGTTCGGCGAGCAGCACGAGGAGGTGCGCCTCATGGCGCGCTCCTTCGGCTGGACGGCCGAGCGCGCGCTTCGCGCCGCGACGAGCGACGCCGCCGACGCCATCGGCCTCGGCGGCACGACCGGCCGCCTCGCGCCGGGCCTCGGCGCCGACCTCATCGTCATCGACGGCCGCCCCTGGGATCGGATCGACGACCTCGACGTCTCGCGGATCGTCGCGGTCGTCTCCCGTGGGCGCGTCGTCTCCGGCGCGCTGCCCCTCTGATACCCCCGCCCCTCGAGAGGAATCCCTCCGTGAACATCACCCGAAACCGCGCCGTCCTCGCGGGCGCATCGGCCCTCGCCCTCGCGGGCCTGCTGGCCGGCTGCTCCGCCTCGGGCTCGACGAACTCCGACGGCACGGGCGGAACGCTCGTGTACGCCGTCGAGACCGACCCGAGCTGCATCGACCCCCAGCAGCCCACCGTCACCCAGGCCCTGTACATCGGCCGCCAGGTCGTCGACTCGCTCGTCGACCAGGATCCGGAGACTGGCGACATCGTGCCGTGGCTCGCCGAGTCGTTCGAGGCGAACGACGACCTCACCGAGTTCGAGTTCACGCTCCAGGACGGCGTCACCTTCAGCGACGGCACCGACCTCACGAGCCAGGTCGTCGCCGACAACTTTGACACGATCATGGATCTGTCGGCCGACGGGTCGACCGCGACCCTCGCCGCCGCCTACCTCGCCGGCTACACGGGCACGACCGTGACCGACGACCACACCTTCACGGTCTCGTTCGACGAGCCGAACGCGTCGTTCCTCCAGGGCGCGAGTACCATGAGCCTCGGCATCGTCGCGGAGTCGAGCCTCGCGCAGACGGCCGACGAGCGCTGCCAGGACGGCGTCATCGGCACCGGCCCGTTCGTGTACGACAGCTACTCGCCCAACAGCGAGGTCACGATGGACCGCCGTGAGGGCTACGACTGGGCGTCGAGCCTGCGCGGCCACCAGGGCGACGCGTACCTCGACCGCATCGAGTTCGCCGTCGTGACCGAGGCGAGCGTCCGCACGGGCGGCCTCGAGTCGGGCGAGTTCGACATGATCGGCGAGGTGCCCGAGGCCGACGAGCCGCGCATCGCCGACGCGGGCTACACGGTCTACGCGGCGGCGAACCCCGGGATCCCCACGAGCCTCATCCCGAACCTCGACAACCCCGTCCTCGCCGACGACGCCGTGCGCGACGCCCTGCGGATCGGCATCGACCGCGCCGACATCACGACGACGCTCGGCTATGCCGAGGGCGAGCCGCCCTCGAGCGCCCTGTCGAGCGGCACACCGGGCTACGCCGACGAGAGCGATCTCATGGGCTACGACCCCGACGAGGCCGAGAAGATCCTCGACGACGCGGGCTGGGTCATGGGCGACGACGGCGTCCGCGAGAAGGACGGCGTCAAGCTCTCCTTCACGGCGACGGGCTTCTACGAGCAGCAGATGATGGAGCTCATCCAGCAGCAGCTCGCGACGATCGGCATCGACATGCAGATCGACTTCACCGACGCGGGCGGCTTCTTCGGCGCGATCGCCGACGGGTCGTACGACGTGCTCTTCGCCGCGCTGACCCGCACGGGCCCCGACGCCCTCGCGACGATGTTCGAGCAGTCGAACACCTCGCACTGGGCCGTGATCCACGACGACGAGCTCGAGAGCCTCCTCGCGCAGCAGAGCACGACGGCGGACGACGACGAGCGCCAGTCGCTCATCGACGACACGCAGCGCATGATCATCGAGCGCGGGTACCTCTTCCCGATCCTCGAGGTCTACCAGCTGCATGCCGCGCAGCCCGACATCACGGGCTTCGCGTTCGACTCGGCGTCGCGCTTCCACCTGTACGACGTGAAGCTCAGCTGACCCGATGGCGTCGGGAGCACTGCGCCGCGTCGGCGCGCCTCTTCTGCAGTTCGCGTTCGTCGTGTGGGCGACCTACACGGTGACGTTCCTGCTGATCCGCGTCCTGCCGGGGGATCCCGTGCTCGCGGCCCTCTCGGTGCAGTCGGGCGACGCGACGACGGTCGACCCCGAGCAGCTTGCGGCGCTGCGCGAGGAGGCGGGCCTCAGCGGAGGCCTCCTCGCGCAGTACCTCGGCCAGCTCGGCGGACTGCTGCGCGGTGATCTCGGCACGTCGCTCGCGACGGGGCGGCCCGTCGGGCAGATGATCGTTGACGTCGTGCCGGGCACGCTCGAGATCGCGGGCCTCGCGCTCGTCCTCGGCGTCGCCGCGGCCGTGCTCATCGGCTTCCTCTCGTACATCGCGCCCTGGCGGTGGCTGCGCGACACGCTCGTGCAGCTGCCGCCGCTCGGCGTCGCGGTGCCCGCCTTCGTGACGGGCCTCGTCCTGATCGTCGTGTTCTCGTTCACGCTCGGCTGGTTCCCGGCCTCGGGAGCGCGTTCCGCGTCGAGCGTCGTGCTGCCGGCCGTCACGCTGGCGTTCCCCGTGTGCGCGATCTTCTTCCAGGTCTTCCAGGCGGCGATCCGCGAGGCCGAGCAGAGCGCGTTCGTGTTCACGGCCGACGTCAAGGGCCTCTCGCGGCTGCGCGTGTTCGCGCGCCACATCCTCCCGAACGCGATGCTGCCGTCGGTCACGAGCATCGGCCTGCTGATCGGCTTCCTCGCCGGGGGAACGGCCGTCATCGAGACGGTGTTCTCGCGCGACGGCGTCGGCCGCATCGTGGTCGCGGCCGTCCAGGCGCGCGACGTCAACGTGATCCAGGGCGTCATCATCGTGGTCGCGGCGGTCTACGCTCTCGCGGCGCTCCTCGTCGACCTGTCGTATCCGCTCCTCGACCCGCGCCTGCGCCAGGCGCGGCGCGCGAAGAGCGAGAAGACCGAACAGCAGGAGGTCGCGGCATGATGCACCGCCTCACGCGCCCCGCGACGCTCGTCTCGCTGGCGATCGTCATCGTCGCCGTGCTCATGGCCGTCGTACCCGGCCTGCTCGCTCCGGGCGACCCGCTCGCCGGCGACACCTCGCAGAGCCTCGCCTCGCCTCGCCTCCAGCACCTCTTCGGCACCGACGCGCTCGGGCGCGACGTCTACACCCGCGTCGTGCACGGCGCATGGCTGTCGCTCGCAGCCGCCGTGTCGGCCGTCGCCGTCGGCGGCGTCGTCGGGACCCTGGTCGGCCTCGTCTGCGGCGCGCTCCGGGGCCGGGTCGGATCCGCGATCTCGTTCGTCGTCATGCGCTTCGTCGACGTGCTCATCGCGGTTCCGGGGATCCTCCTCGCCCTCATCGTCGTCGCGACGCTGGGCTTCGGGCCGTGGAGCGTCGCGCTCGGCGTGGGGCTCGGCGCCGCGGGCAGCTTCGCCCGCGTCATGCGCGCCCAGGTGCTGCGGGTGCGCGGGACCGAATACGTCGAGGCGGCCGCGACGCTCGGCGTCCGGCCCGCGACGACCCTGTTCCGCCACATCCTGCCGAACGCGATCCGCCCCGTCCTCTCGATGGCGGCTCTCGAGGTCGGCACCGCGATCCTCTCGGTCTCGACGATCAGCTTCCTCGGCTTCGGCGCGCAGCCGCCGGCGCCCGAGTGGGGCTCGCTCGTGAGCGAGGGGCGCGACTACCTCGCCACCTCGTGGTGGCTCACGGTGCTCCCGGGTGCTGTGATCGTCTGCGTGGTGCTCGCGATGACGCGCCTCGCCCGCGTGATCGGAGACGAGCGATGACCGCGATCCTCGAGGTCCAGGGCCTCACCGCCGCCTACCGCACGGGCCGCAGCCGCGCCGAGGTGCTGCACGGGATCGACCTGGCGCTCGCGCCCGGTGAGATCGTCGCGCTCGTGGGCGAGTCGGGCTCGGGCAAGAGCACGGTCTCGCAGTGCCTCGTGCGGCGTCTGCCCGAGAACGGCGAGATCACGGGCGGGTCGGTCGTGTTCGACGGGCGCGACCTCGCGCGCCTGCCCGAGCGCGCGCTGCGCCGGGTGCGCGGCGGGGAGATCGGCTTCGTGCCGCAGGATCCCAACACCGCGCTCAACCCCGTCATGCGGATCGGCGAGCAGATCGCCGAGGCGCTGCGCCTCCACACGGGCGCCTCGCGCCCCGCGGCCGCGCGTCGCGCCGTCGAGATCCTCGGCGAGGTGGGGATCCCGGATCCCGAGGTCCGCGCGCGCCAGTACCCGCACGAGCTGTCGGGCGGGATGAAGCAGCGCGTGCTCATCGGCATGGCGTGGAGCTGCGACCCGCGGCTCGTGATCGCCGACGAGCCGACGAGCGCGCTCGACGTGACGGTCCAGGCGCGGATCCTCGACCAGATCCAGGCGTTCGCGCGCGAGCGCGGGACGGCCGTGCTCCTCGTCACGCACGATCTCGGCGTCGCGTCGGACCGCGCCGATCGCACGATCGTCATGCAGGCCGGCGAGATCGTCGACGAGGGGCCGACCGCCGAGGTGCTCGGGAGCCCGCGCACCGAGTACACGCGCGAGCTCGTCGCGGCGGCGCCGGGGCTCACGAGCCGCCGGCTCGAGCCGGTCGGGACGCGCGCGCGGGTCGCCCCCGAGCCCGTCCTCGAGGTCCGAGGGCTGCGCAAGACCTTCTCGCAGGGCGGGCGCACGTTCACGGCGGTCGACGACGTGTCGTTCTCGGTGCCGGCGGGCCGCACGCTCGCGCTCGTGGGGGAGTCGGGGTCGGGCAAGACGACGACGGCCCGCATGGCGGCGCGGATCGCCTCGGCCGACGCGGGGAGCGTCCTCTTCCGCGGTCAGGACGTCACGGGGCTCTCGGGCGCGCAGCTGCGCGAGTGGCGCCGCAGCGTGCAGGTCGTCTACCAGAACCCGTTCGGCTCGCTCGATCCGCGGATGAGCGTCGAGAAGCTCATCGCCGAGCCGCTGACGGCGTTCCGCGTCGGGACCGCCGCCGAGCGCTCGTCGCGCGTGCTCGGGCTGCTCGACGCCGTGCGGCTGCCGGCGGCGACGGCGACGCGCATGCCCGCCGAGCTGTCGGGCGGTCAGCGCCAGCGCATCGCGATCGCGCGCGCCCTCGCGCTGAACCCGGATCTGATCGTGCTCGACGAGCCCGTCTCGGCGCTCGACGTGTCGGTCCAGACGCAGGTCCTGCAGGTGCTCGTCGACCTGCAGGCCGAGCTGGGCCTCGGGTATCTCTTCATCACGCACGACTTCGGCGTCGTCCGGCAGATCGCCGACGTCGTCGTCGTGATGCAGAGCGGCCGCGTCGTCGAGCAGGGCCCGGCCGACGAGATCCTCGCCGCGCCCCAGAGCTCGTATGCACGCGAGCTCCTGGCGGCCGTGCCCGGCACGCGCTGACGGCGGGCACGGGCGCCAGCCGTCGGGCTCGTCGACCGGACGGCCACGGGTCGGTCGGCGTCCCGCTCGCGCGGTTCAGGCCGTCGTGAGGACGGGGGACTCGGGGTACGGATCCGGGTCGGGATTCGCGGCGTCGCCCTCGGGGTCGGGCGCGTAGAACCAGTCCTCGGGATCGATCGGCCCGGACTCGGGCGGCACGAGATCGGCAGGGTCGAGGTCGGCCGGGTCGAAGTCGAAGGTCGCGAACTCGGACCAGACGGCCCCCGGCAGGTCGAGATCGGACCATACGATACCGGACGGGGCGGACTCCGGCCACGCGGCCCCGAACGATGGGACCCCGGACGATGGGATCCCGTGCGGCCCGACCATGTCCGGGCTCGAACCCGGGCCCGGGCCGCTGCGCCGCGACCCGTCGTCGTCGTCGCCGGGTGGGGTGGTGTGTTCGGCCTCGCGGAAGAAGACTCGGGATCGGGGGTGCGTGTCGTACCCGCGCCCGCTCGGGGCGGTCCATCGCATCACCCCGCCGGGCAGCTGGGCGACCCGCCACCCGGAGTGGTGTTTGAGCATGTGGTGCTCCTCGCACAGGTGGGCGAGGTTGCTGTTGGTCGTGGGGCCGCCCTCGGCGTGCGGGTGGGTGTGGTCGATGTCGCAGGACGCCGCGACGATCTCGCATCCCGGGAACCGGCACGTCACGTCGCGGGCGCGCAGCGCGCGCACCTGTCCCGTGGTCGGCCGGTAGTGGTCGGTCTGGACGATGTCGCCCGTGTCGGGGCGGACGAACAATCTCTCCCACCCGGGGGAGTCGCCCGCGAGGATC
>NZ_AULR01000019.1 GCF_000422385.1 Microbacterium indicum DSM 19969 | reverse complement strand
ACCTGGGGGATCTACCAGCGCATGATCTCCGCCTACCGCGACCCGGATCGCGCCGCCGGGAGGAAGGCCATGCAGGGCGTGATCGATGCTGTCTCCCGCGGCGTCCCGGCCGCTCTGGTCGAGCTCCGCAGGCTCGGCCGCACGCTGAAGAAGAGAGCCGCTGACGTCCTCGCGTACTTCGACCAGCCCGGCACGAGCAACGGCCCGACCGAGGCGATCAACGGCCGTCTCGAGCACCTCCGCGGCTCCGCGCTCGGCTTCCGCAACATCGCCAACTACATCGCGAGATCGTTGCTCGAGACCGGCGGCTTCAGACCCCACCTACACCCCTGAATGCGAAGAGCCGCGAATGGTCGCGGAACGCAGCCGCAAGCGACCACATGCGCACCCGGACGCGCGTCAGACGTCGGTGCGGTAGGCCCCGCGGGTGTCGAGGGAGAGCTCCTCGGCGTCCATCGCGTCGAACAGCTCGCGCTCCACCTCTTCGCTGATGTTGCCGGCGCGGCACTGATCCAGGACGACCTGGCGGCGGATCTCGAGCCACCCGCGCGACAGCTCGGTGAGCTCGTCGGCGACCGCGCGGCGCTTGGCCATGAGCTTCAGATCGTCCTGCGCCTTCTCGAGCGCGCGGTCGTCGTGGTCGGCGGTGCGCTCGATGCGGATCAGCGAACGGGAGAAGCGGTTGAAGCCCTCGATCGAGTCCTCGCCGAACTGCTCGACCCACTTCCCCTGCTGCTCGCGCAGATACTCGAGGCCCGCGTCGGCGCTGAGGCGACGGATCCGCGCCTTCTGCTTCTTGTCGACGAGGTCCTCCTCCTCGCTCGACACCCCGAGCCGCCGGATGAGCACCGGCAGCGACAGCCCCTGAAGCAGGAGCGTGCCGACTGTGACGACGAACGCGACCGCGACGAGGATCTCGACGTGCCCGTCGGGCATCGCGTGCTCGGTCAGGTCGGGGAGCGCCGCCGCCATCGCGAGCGTGACGACGCCGCGCATGCCGGCCCACGACACGATCGTGCGGTCCTGCCACGTGAGCGCCGGCTCGGTCTTGCGGCGCATGATCGCCTGCTTCGTCGGCTGCACCGGCTGGCGTGCGATCCGCGCCTTCTGGCGCTTGACGATGCGCGCCTCGCGGCTGTCCGGATCTCGATGGAACGCCTCGACCGCCTGCTTCCAGCGCCGCATGCGCACCTTCTGCCAGAACTGGCCCCACCAGTAGCTGAGGAACACGAAGACGGGCCGCACGAGGAGGACCGTCAGCAGGACGGCGACCGCGAGGATCGTCGCGCCCCACCCGGACGAGTCGATCAGGGTGCGGACCACGTCGGGCAGCTGCAGCCCCACGTAGGCGAAGACGAAGCTCTCGAGCAGGAAGTCGACCGAGTGCCAGAGCGGCTTGTCCTGCTGCCGCTGCTGATAGCTCGTGCTCGGCGAGTTGTAGCCGACGTAGAAGCCCATGGCGACGACCGCGAGGACGCCGGATCCGTGGAGCTCCTCGGCGAGGAGATATGCCCCGAACGGCATGAGGAGCCCGAAGGTGCCCGTGACGATGACGTCGTCGAGACGCGTGCGCAGCAGGTGCAGCACAATGCCGAACAGCAGGCCGACCGCGACGCCCACGACGATCGCGAGGAAGAACTCCCAGATCCCCTGCCACACGGTCACGGTCGCGCCCGCGACGATCGCCGCGAACACCCGCACGAGGGTCAGCGACGTCGCGTCGTTGATGAGGCTCTCGCCGCTCATGACGTTCATCACCCGCCGCGGGAGCCCGAGCTTGCGCCCGATGGCCGCGGCCGAGACGGCGTCGGGCGGGCCGACGATCGCGCCGAGGAGGATCGCGCCCGCGAATCCGATCTCGGGCATGAGCATGTAGGTGACGACCCCGACGGCGAGCGCCGTCACGAGCACGGCGCCGATGCCGAGGCGCCGGATGTGCGGCAGCGACTGCCGGAAGCTCATGAACGACGCGTCGAGCGCCGCCGAGTAGAGGAGAGGAGGCAGCGTGAGGTTGAGCAGCACGTGGCCGTCGATCTCGAGCGACGGCACGAACGGCAGCAGCGAGGCGACGAGCGCGACGCCCGTCACGAGCAGCGGCGCCGGCCAGCCGCGCCAGCGTGCGAATGCCGCGACCGCGATGGCCCCGACGACGACCAGTACGAGCTCAGCATCCATGACCTCCAGGCTAGAGCGATCAGCTATGACTGGCCTATGCTGGAGGAAGATCACAGAACGGTAACTATTCTGGATTGTGATGAGTCAGACCCTCGCAGCCCCTCGCACGACCCCGGATCAGAGCCGACCCTCCAGCTGGCGGCCCGACATCCAGGGCATGCGCGCGCTCGCGGTGCTCCTCGTCATCGCCTCGCACATGGGGATCCCGTTCCTCGGCGGCGGGTACGTCGGCGTCGACGTGTTCTTCGTCCTCTCGGGCTTCCTCATCACGCAGCTGCTGCTGCGGGAGGCCGAGAAGACCGGGTCCATCAGCATCGCCGGCTTCTACGCCCGGCGCGCCAGGCGGATCCTCCCGGCGGCGAGCCTCGTCACGATCGCGGTCGTGCTCTACGCGCTGTTCTTCCGCTCGATCCCGATGCTCGCGCAGACGACGGGCGACGCGGGGTGGGCGAGCGTCTTCCTCGCCAACTGGCACATGGTCGGATCCGGCGCCGACTACTTCTCGACCGACGACCCGAGCCTCCTCCAGCACTACTGGTCGCTGGCCGTCGAGGAGCAGTTCTACCTCGTGTGGCCGCTCCTCGCGCTCGCGCTGCTGCCGCGCCTCCCGCGCCGCTGGTTCTTCTCGGCCGCGGTCGTGATCTTCGGCGGATCCCTCGCCTGGTCGGCGTACACGACGGGCGCGAACCCCGACGCGGCCTACTTCGACACCTTCGCCCGCGCGTTCGAGCTCGCGGCCGGCGCGGGCCTCGCGTGCGTCCTGACCCGCCCGCTCGCGGGCCGCTGGGCCCAGGCCGCGGGCGTCGGCGGCATCGCGCTCATCGCCATCGCGGCACTGGCATACACCGAGAGCACGGCGTTCCCGGGCTGGAATGCGCTCCTGCCCGTGGCGGGCACGATGCTGCTCCTCAGCGCGGGCCCCGACACCGCCGTCGGCCGCGCCCTCTCGATCCGCCCGCTCCGCTACATCGGCGACATCTCGTTCTCCCTGTATCTCTGGCACTGGCCCGTGATCCAGGCCGTCGACTACGCGCTGCCGACCGAGTCGCTCCTGCGCTGGCACGTCGCTCTGGGGTTCGCGATCTCGTTCGTGCTCGCGGTCCTCACCTTCCACTTCGTCGAGCGACCCTTCCAGCACCGGAAGGTGCCGTGGATCCGCCACGGCCACCGCTCGCTGTGGCTGTGGCCCGTGAGCGTCGGCCTCGTCCTCGCCATCGGGTTCGGCGCGAGCGTCGCGGGCGACGACCGCGCCGCGGCGCAGGAGGCCGCGGCGGCCGAGTGGCAGGCGCAGAACGCGCAGGACGTGATCCCGGGCGACGACGTCTCGGAGGTGCAGACGCAGCTCGAGGACGCCCTCGCCCAGGCGAGCGACGGCGCCCCGATCCCCCCGGGCATGACCGACAACGGCACGCACGCGCACACGTGGCACGAGGTGACCGACGGCGACTGCTACGCGTCGGGATCCGCGGCGAAGGCGGACGAGGTGTGCTCGTTCGGCGACACCGAGTCGGACGACGTCGTCGCCCTCGTCGGCGACTCTCACGCGGCCATGTGGCTCCCCGCGTTCGACGAGATCGGCAAGGCGCAGGGGATCCGGATCGTCCTCTTCGCGAAGCTCTCGTGCGGCGCGTACCCCGTCGTCCAGGACGCCAACGGGCTCAACCAGGGCGCGTGCGACGACTTCCGCGAGTGGACAGAGGATCAGCTCGAGCAGCTGAAGCCCGACACGATCGTCATCGGGTCGCGCGGCCAGCTGAACATGAGCGAGCAGGACGGCGTCTCGATCGACGACCAGTGGTCGGAGGGCGTCACCGACACCGTGACGCGGTTCCGCGAGATCACCCCCGACGTCGTCGTCTTCGGCGACGTGCCCTCGCGACCCGACGTGCAGCCCGTCAACTGCGTCGACGTCGCGGGCGCCTCGCAGGAGGGCTGCGTCGCGACGGGCGACAGCACCGAGCGCGACAGCAACACCATCACGCAGCCGGCCGCCGAGGCCGCGGGCGCGTCGTTCGTCGACACCGAGGATCTCGTGTGCACCGACGACGGGTGCCCGCTGTTCGTCGGCGAGCTGCCGGTGTACGAGGACGACTCGCACCTCAACCGCCTGTGGGTCGAGCACGTCGCGCGCGCGCTCGAGAGCGAGATCGAGGCGGCGCGGGAATAGCCCGCCGGCGGCCCGGGTTGCCCTCATGGTGAGCGCTTCCGGATCCCTGGCCCTGTCTGTTCTCGACCTCGTGCCGGTGCGCACGGGGCAGTCGTCGCAGCAGGCGGTCGCCGCCTCGATGCGGCTCGCGCAGCTCGCCGACCGGCTGGGCTACCGGCGCTACTGGTTCGCCGAGCACCACAACATGGCCGCGGTCGCCTCGACGACGCCTCCCGTGCTCATCGCGACGGCGCTCGCGAAGACCGAGAACATCAAGGTCGGTTCGGGCGGCGTCATGCTGCCCAACCACTCGCCGCTCATCGTCGCCGAGCAGTTCGCGGCCCTCGAGGCCATCGCTCCGGGCCGCGTCGACCTCGGCCTCGGCCGCGCTCCCGGATCCGACCCCGTGATCACGCAGCTCCTCAACCGATCCGGCGCGACGAGCGAGGCGCAGCAGTTCCCGCAGAACGTGCAGGACATCGTCCAGATCATGGGCCCCGAGGGCGCGACCGTGCGCTTCACCTCGGGCGGCACCTACGACGTGCGCGCGACGCCGGCGGCCGAGGGATCCCCCGAGATCTGGCTCCTCGGGTCGAGCGACTTCTCGTCGCAGCTCGCGGCCCAGCTGGGCCTGCCGTACGTGTTCGCGAACCACTTCGCGGGCGCGGGGATCGAGCGCGCCATGAGCCTCTACGTGCAGGGATACCAGCCGAGCGAGCGGCACCCGAAGCCCGTCTCGTTCGTGACGGCGAACGTCGTCGTGGCGCCGACGGCCGAGGAGGCCGAGCAGCGCGCCCTGCCGCAGCTGCGCCAGTTCGCCCGCATGCGCACCAACAAGCCGATGCGCGCGATGGAGACGGTCGACGAGGTCCTCGCGAACCCGTCCGACGCGCTCGAGCAGTCGTTCGTCGACCAGAACCGGGCGACGTGGTTCATCGGCACCCCCGACGACGTCGCCTCCCGCCTCACGGCCTTCGCGGCGGCGTACGACGTCGTCGACGAGATCATGGTCGTCCCGATGGGCGGATCCTACGAGCGCGAGCCGCTCGACGAGACCCCAGGCCGCACCCAGACGCTCGAGCTGCTGAGCGCCGCGATCGCCTGACGCCCTATGCCAGGGCCGTCGTGAGGCCCGCCCAGATGAGCGGCGTGTGGGCGGGATCCCCCGTGCGCTCCCAGGCGTCGGCCTGCGCGCGCTGCCAGGCGTTCAGCGCGTGCACGGGATCCTCGGCGTCGTGCGCGACGCTCGCCGCGATGACCGCGCCCGCGAAGGCGCGATAGGGCGCCGAGCTCTCGGTCGACTGCGACCCGAGCGACGACGACGCGAGCCACTCGATCCCGACGTCGGTCGGCAGCGACCAGCGCGCCGAGGTGACGACGCGGGCCCCGCGCGCCACCATCGCGGCGACGAGTCCGGTCGGGTCGGGGTAGGCCGCGTCGCCGCCGGACGCGCAGCCGATGAGGGCGACGCGCGCCGGCACGTCCCAGCGGTCGAACACGATGTCGGCGGCCGTCAGCGGCCGGTGCACGCCCGCGACGACGGATCCCCGCCCGGCCGTGCCGGGCCCGTCGGTCAGGTGGATCGCGGTGTCGAGTCCGTGGACGCCTGGCGTGACGTGGCCCGCGTAGACGAAGCGCGCGGCGCCCGCGAGCGCCTCGCGCAGCCCCTCGCGCGACAGCGCGCCGTGGGGCGAGCCGATCGCGCGGCCTCCGAGTGCCTGGAACATGCCGTCGATCACGGGCTCGTCGCGCCGCAGGACGTCGCCGAGCTCGGGGATCCGCCCGGGCACCTCGACGCTGATCGCCGCCGCGACGGGGCCGCCCGGCACCTCGGGGGCGCGGCGGCGGCGCGGCGCGTTCCGCACGCTCGCGGGCAGGAGGACCGAGACGTCGAGATCGTGCACCATGCGCTCGCCCTCGTCGACGCGCAGCGCCTCCCACGGGACGCGGGCGAGCCGCCGCGAGGGCTGGATCCGCAGGTGCGGCCAGAGCCCCTCCGCGAGGAAGTGGTTGATCTCGGCGGCGAGCCCCTGCGGGATGAGCGGCGCGAGCGCCGTCATGAGCTCCTTCTCGCGGTCGAGGTCGCCGAGGATCGCCCACGAGCGCGCGAGCGCGTCGTCGACCGTCTCGCCGTCGCGCGGCTCGGGGACGGCGGGCGCGAAGGCGAGCATGATCCCGGCGAGCTGCTGCGGCTGGTAGCCCCAGATCCGCGGGCGGTCGAGTGCGTGCTCCCAGCGCCACGTGATCCACATGCCCCCGTCGACCGTGTCGACGTACTTGAGCTGCGCGACGGGCCGCGCGCCCCCGGTGTCGGCGACCTCGGCGGGGTCGGGATACGTCATCGTCACCATGCGTCGACCACCTCATCTCCGCGCGCCGCGCGCCCGTAGCGCTCCTCGGCGGCGGCGAGCGCCCACGCGATCGCGGGCTCGGCGCCCGGCATCGAGCGGACGCGGGGCGGCGGATCCAGCAGCTCGGATCCGGGTTCGGCGAGCGGATCGACCGACGCGCTCGCGCAGATGTGCTCGATGAGGTCGAGGATCTCGTCGGCGCGCCCCAGCGCCGTGAGCGCGCGCAGCGCGGCGTCGGCCGACCAGGCGGCGACGTTCGCCGCCCACCTGTCGCGCATCTCGCCGGGCGCGAGCCCGTATCGCACGGCGTCGGAGGCGAGGGCGAGCGGGACGGCGGCGTCGACGCACGCCGCGTAGCCCGCGGGGTCGGATCCGGCCGCCTGGAAGAGCGTCGCGAGCCGCACGGCGTCGACGCGCATGAGCTCCATCGCGTCGGATCCCGCGAGCGCGCGGGCCCGGTCGAGCGCCCCGAGCGCCTCGGTCGTGCGGCCGAGCCCGGCGAGAGCCTGGCCGAGGATCTCGTACGCCTCGCGCGCCCCCGTGCGCTCGCCCACGCGCTCGGCCTCGGCCGCCGCGCGCCGCGCGAGGTCGGCCGCGCCCGCGAGGTCGCCGCGCCGCCGCGCGATCTCGGCGAACCCCGCGCCGGTTCCCGCGGCCATGCGCTCGTCGCCGCGCTCGCGCGCGATCCGCTGCATCTCGCGCAGCTGCTCCTCGGCGAGGGCGAGGTCGCCCGACTCGATGGCGCGCGACGCGACGGCGCGGGCGAGGTCCATGCGCTCGGTCGGACGCGCGTCCTGGGCCTGGGTGATCGCCGACGCCGCGGCGAGCGGGTGGTCGCCCGCCTCGGGGGCGCCGGTCGCGCGGTGGATCATGCTCAGCCGCTCGAGCGCCAGGGGCACGAAGGCCGGGTGGCGGCGCGAGGCGAGGTCGAGGGCCGCGTTCGCCTCGCGCTCGGCCTGGTCGTAGCGACCCGCCGCCTCGAAGGCGGAGACGCGCGCGAGGCGCAGGTGCAGCTCGGTCTCGCTCCACGCCTCGGCGTCGCCCATGCCGGGGGCGGGCTCGAGCGCGAGCGCGGCGTCGATGTCGGCGAGGGATCCGTCGACGTCCCCGTCGCGCACGCGCATCTCGGCGCGCGAGAGCATCAGGAGGCGCGCCTCGTAGGAGAAGCCGGGCTCCTTCAGCAGGCGGGCCCGCTCGGCCGCCTCGAGGCCCTTCGCGAGGTGGTCGCGCATCGCCGCGGCATCGCCGCGATCGAGCGCCGCGCGCGCGATCGTGTAGCGCATGCGCGCCGCCGCGATCTGCGATCCGCCGTGCCCGCGGGTCCACCAGCGGTCGACGATCGCGAGGACGCGCTCGGCGTGGGGCGCCGCCGCGACGTACCCCTCCTCGGCGAAGGCGCGCTCGTAGGCGGCGAGCGCGGCCTGGGCCTCCTCGGCTCGCGTGACCCTCATCGCGGCCACTCCCGCGCGATCCGCAGGAGGACCTCGAGGTCGACGCCCGGGATCGGGGCGAAGCCCTC
The DNA here is from genome assembly GCF_000422385.1 of Microbacterium indicum DSM 19969. GTDB lineage: Bacteria > Actinomycetota > Actinomycetes > Actinomycetales > Microbacteriaceae > Microbacterium > Microbacterium indicum. Next base: position 22,365 of record NZ_AULR01000019.1, on the reverse strand, counting down.
CGCCGTGAGGCTCGCCTCGTGCCCCGCCGCCGCGAGGACCGTCGCCGGCGCCGCTGCCTCGCCCGCCCACCTCTCGCCGGACCGCGCGAGCGGGACGTCGACGCCCGCGACGTGCGCCGTGAGGGCGGCCGCGCGCTCGTCGCCGGGCGCCGCGGGGACGCTGACCCGGATCGTCGGCCCCGCGGCGCCGAACGCGATGCTCCACGCGATGCGGCCCGCGGGATCCACGACGCCCTGCGGGACCGCACCGGGATCCACGGGGCTCTCGCCGCTCTGGAGGGGCGCCCGCGCGGCCTCGCCCGCCGCGGCGAGCGCGTAGGCCTCCTGCCGCGCGGCGGCCTCCTCGGCCGCCGCGTCGGCGAGGCCGTAGTCGTCGGCGAGCTCGCGGATCCGCTCGTCCTCCCACGGCCCCAGGCGGGCGAGGTCGCGCAGCGCGCGCTCGGTCGCCTCGTCGTCGTCGGCGATCCCGTCGAGCGCCGCCGCCGCGAGCGCCCGCTCGGCCGCGAGGGCGCGCCGGTCGACGGGCTCGATCCCGGCGATGCGCGACGCGGGCCACCAGGCCTCGCGCCACGCCGCGAGAGCCGCGCGCCGCATGGGCTCGCGGGGCAGCTCGATCCACGCCGCGGCGCGCGCGTCGTCCCACACGTCGGCGCCCGACACGCCCGTCGCGAGATCCCACCAGAGGAGGGCGCCGTCGCCCTCGAACACGGCCGCCCGCCACGCGTCGGGGATCACGACGCCCGCCCCATCTCGGCCTTCGCGCGGTCGCGGCGATCGAGGATCGTCGATCGCATGGCGCCGTCGATGAGGTCCCAGGCCTCGGATCCGTCCGTCGGCGCGCCGCGCAGCTCGCGCCCCTGCAGGCGCGCCCACAGGCGGCGGAGGAACGCCTCGCGCGCGCCGTCGAGGGGCCCGTCGTCGCCGGCCCGCAGGGCGCGGCGCACGAACGCCTCGCGCTGCCAGCGGCCGGCGAGGCGCCGCTCGGCGTCGGTCGCGCCTCCCATGCGCCCGGCCTCGGCTCCCGCGGTCATGACGACGCGCCCCGCCTCGTCGGCGAGCTGCCACGGTGCCGCGCTGCGGCGGGCCTCGGCGCCGACGAGGCCGCGCATCCCCGCGGTGCCGCCGACCTCGAGCTGGCTGATCGCGGCGAAGAGCCGCTCGAGGATCGAGCGGTCGAACGGCGCGGGCAGGGCGGCCTTCGAGGCGCGCTCGCCGACCTCGGGCGGCGCGATCTCGTCGCGGTCGCTCATGCCGGCGCCGCGCGCGGCCCCCGGAGCCCGCAGTGCGGATCCTGCCGCCGCGCCGGCGCCCGCCGCGACGAGCGCGTCGAAGGCGTCGTCGCCTCCCGTCGCGCACGCGTCGAGCAGGGCCGTCACATCGGGCTGTCTCTCGGTCGTCATGGTCGGCGCCCTCCACGCCTCGTCGATCTCGTCGCGCACCGCGCGGGCCACGGCCGGTGTCGTCAGGTAGGCGCGCAGGTCGGCCGCCGTCACCCTGTCGTCGTCGTGCACGTCGTCGACCGCGTCGCCCGCCGTCGACGCGGCACCCTCCCTCGGGACGCCGTGCCGGCGCGCGAGCTCGTACGCCCGCTGGAAGTACAGGTCCTGCGGGTTGCCCGCCGTGATCCCGCGCGCGCGGCGCTCGGCCTTCATCAGCAGGAACCAGGCGGCGGTCGCCGCGAGATCGTCGCGCGCCCCGAGGATCCGCTCGCGCAGCTCGTCGGCCGCGGCGTCGCCGAGCAGCGCCTGCCCCAGGTGGGGCCGCTGCACGGGCCGCACCACGAGCGGATCGAGCACGAGCTTCACGGTGCGGGCGAGCGGCAGGCCCTGGGCGTTGCTCAGCGCGGCGACGCCCTCCCCCAGCTCGCGCCACGCCTCGGCGATGACCCCTGCCCGCGACGTCGTCTGCCCCACGGGCTCAGGCTAGTGCGTCGGCGCCGCGTGCCGCCCGGACCCGAGCGGATCGCCCCCGCGCGTCAGACCGCGAGGCCCGCGTAGACCAGCTGCCCGTCGGCCGGGTTCACGGCCAGGAGCACGGTGTCGCCGACGCGCGGGATCTGGATCCGCGCGACCATCGTCCGGAGCTCGATGGGCTCGCCCGCGCGGTCGAGCCGCAGCACGAGCACGGGGTTGTCGTTGATCGTCTGCCCCGTGTCGGTGAGGCCCGTGACGGTCGCGGGCTCGGTCACGCCGTTCTGCGCCGCGGCCATGCCCGCCTGCGCCGAGCGCATCGACGCCATCGCGTCGCCCACCTGGTCGGTGAACCGGCTGCCCATCGTCATCTTCGTGAGGCCGCCGACGAGCCCCTTCCCGGATCCGATCTTCTCGGCCGTGCTCATGGCGCTCTCGAGGCGCTCCTCGTCGGTCTTCTTCCGTCCGAACAGTCCCATGGTCGGGGCTCCTTCCGTGTCGATGGCCTCAGGTTAGGGAGCGCGCCTGGCGCTCCCGGTCACGGATCAGGCGAGGATCTCGCGCAGCCAGTCGCGCGCGTCGACGAACGAGTCGTCGCTGTAGCGCTGCTCGGGCCTGACCGTGACCCGGTCGGCCCGCGGGTACGAGCCGAGGAACAGCACACGCGGGCTGAAGCGCTTGAGCCCCATGAGCGCGTCGGCCATGCGCTCGTCGGCGACGTGCCCGTCGGCGTCGATGACGAACCGGTAGCGGCCGAGGCGGTCGCCGATCGGGCGCGACTGGATGAGGCTGAGGTTGATCCCTCGGGTCGCGAACTGCTCGAGCATCTCGACGAGGGCGCCGGGGACCTCCTGCGGCAGCTCGACGACGAGCGAGGTCTTGTCGGATCCCGTGGCCGGCGCGGGCGCGACCGTGCGGGTCACGAGGACGAAGCGCGTGACGGCGTCGGGGTTGTCGCCGATCCCCTCCGCGAGGACGTCGACGTCGTAGTGGTCGACGACGCCGGGCGCCGCGATCGCCGCCTCGGCGGGGAGGGATCCGTCGAGCACCCCGATCGCGCTCGCGACGTTCGAGGCCGCGACCACGGGCGCGTGCCCCGGGATGTGCGATCCGAGCCACTCGAGGCACTGCGCGTAGGCGACGGGGTGCGCGGCGACGTGGGTGACGTCCGAGAGCGCGGTGCCGCGGGGCGCGACGAGCACGAAGCGCACGGGCACGAGGTACTCGCCGACGATCCGCAGGCCCGGGGTGTTCGCGAGGGCGTCCTGCGCGCTCGACACCCCGCCCTCGACGGTGTTCTCGATCGCGATCATCGCGGCGTGCGAGCGGCCCGACGCGACGTCGTCGAGGGCCGCGCCGACGTTGGCGACGGGCTTCCACGTCTGGCCGCGCGCCTCCTCGACCTGCGCGAGGGCGGCCTCGGTGAAGGTTCCGGCGGGCCCGAGGTACGAGTACGTGCGCGGCTCGCCTGCAGCAGTCATGGCTTCAATCTACGCGGCGGCCCCGCGCACGAGCGCGCTCGCCGCCGCGGCGGCGTCGAGCAGGAGGGGGACGACGCGGTGCTCGCGCGCGGGCAGCCGGTGCGAGCGCATCGAGAGCGCGACGGATCCCACGACCTTCCCCTCGGTCGACCGCACGGCGGCGGCCGCGCAGGTCTGCCCCATGACGAACTCGCCGTTCTCCCACGCGACGCCGTGCTGCGCGACGCGGTCGAGGTTGCGGTCGAGCTCGGCGCGCGAGGTGATGGTGTGCGGCGTGAGCGGCGCCATGCCTCGGTGCCCCAGCAGGCCGTCGCGCTCCTCGTGCGTCATGCCCGCGAGGATGATCTTGCCGAACGCCGTCGCGTGCATCGCCTCGTGGAACCCGAACCTCAGGCCCGACAGCCGCGGGTGCTCGGGAGAGTCGGCGACGTAGGCGAGGACGGCGTCGGCCCCGCGGTACACGGCGTAGTACGCCGCGACCTCGCCCTCGCGGTGCAGCCGGTCGACGATCCGCCGCATGCCCGGCGATGTGCCGAGCTGCTGGTGCAGCGCGACGCCGAGCCGGTTGAGCGCGTACCCCAGCTCGAAGCGCCCCTCGGCCTTGAGATGCACGAGGTAGCCCTCGTCGACGAGGCCCTGCGCGAGCCGGTACACCGTCGGGAGCGAGCAGCCGAGCTCCGCCTGGATCTCGTGCGCCGTCGCGCCGCCGCGGTCGGCGACGATCTCGATGATCCGCAGCGGCCGCATCGTGATCGACGCCGAGGGGCGCTCTCCTGCCGTGGGAGCGCCCCTCGACGTCATCGTCATGACAGCAGTCTGGCTCACAGATCCCCGCGTCGCATCTGATCGGCGATGAACTCGGCCTGCCGTATCGCGAGCGCCACGATCGTGAGCGTCGGGTTCGCCGCGGCGCCCGTCGTGAACACGGATCCGTCGCCGACGAACAGGTTCGGCACGTCGTGCGCGCGCCCCCACCGGTCGACGACGCCGTCCTCGGGCCGCTCGCTCATGCGCGCCGTCCCGAGGTTGTGCGTCGAGGGGTAGGGCGGCGTGCGGTGCACCGCGACGGCCCCGACGGCCTCGTAGAGCAGCTCGGCCCGCTCGTACGCGTAGGTGCGCATGCGCAGGTCGTTGTCGTGGTCGTCGTAGTGGACGTTCGGCACGGGGAGGCCGAAGCGGTCGGTCACCGAGCGGTTGAGCGTCACGCGGTTCGACTCCTGCGGCATGTCCTCGCCCACGATCCACATGCCCGCCGTGTTCTCGTATCCGTCGAGGATCGCGGCGAAGCCCGGCCCCCAGGCACCCGGATCCGCGAAGCTCGCGAGGAACGCGGGCCCGAGCGAGATCGTCTCCATGTAGTAGCCGCCGACGAAGCCGCGGCGCGGGTCGTGCACCGACTCGTCGGCGATGAGGCCCGCCATCGTCTCTCCGCGGTACATGTGCACGGGCTTGTCGAAGCGCGCGTACACGGATCCCGTGAGGTGGCGCATGTAGTTGCGCCCCACCTGGCCCGACGAGTTCGCGAGGCCGTCGGGGAACGACGGGCTCGCCGACATGAGGAGCAGGCGCGGCGTCTCGATCGCGTTGCCCGCGACGACGACGACGCGCGCCTTCTGGCGGTGCAGCGCGCCGTCGGAGTCGATGTACATGACGGCGTCGGCGTGGCCGTTCGCGTCGTGCACGATCTGCACCGCCTGGCACTCGGCGCGCAGGTCGAGAAGCCCCGTCTCGAGGGCGCGCGGGATCTCGCGGATCGCCGTGCTCCACTTCGAGCGGTTCTTGTCGCCCTGGAAGTTGAAGCCGTCCTGGATGCTCGCGGGCCGCCCGTCGTAGGGCTCGGCGTTCGTCCCGTACGGGCCCGTCGCGTAGTGCTTGTAGCCGAGCGCCTCGGCGCCGGCCGCGAGGACCTTGTAGTTGTTGTTCGCGGGAAGCGGCGGGCGGCCGCCGCGGTGCGTCGACCCGATCGCGTCCTCGGCCCGCTCGTAGAACGGCTCCATCTCGGCGAGGTCGACGGGCCAGTCGAGCAGGTTCGCCCCCTCGACGCGGCCGTACGAACTGCGCGCGCGGAACTCGTGCGGGTGGAAGCGCGGCGTCGCCCCCGACCAGTGCGTCGTCGTGCCGCCGACGGCCTTGACGATCCACGCCGGCAGGTTGGGGAAGTCGCGCGCGACGCGCCAGGATCCGCTCGTCGTGCGCGGGTCGAGCCACGCCATCTGGTTGAAGGCCGGCCACTCCTCGTTGACGTAGTGGTCGGGCTCGAGGTACGGGCCCGCCTCGATGACGACGACGGGGATCCCCTTCCGCGTCAGCTCGTAGGCGAGCGTTCCGCCTCCCGCGCCCGAGCCGACGATGACGACGGCGTCCTCGTCGCGGTCGATCGGCTTGCCGAACCGGTTCTCGGTGGGCCCGCTCATCGTGCGACCCCCGCCCCGGCCGCCGCCGTGCGCGGCTGCTGCACGCGCGCCGCCGCCGTGCCCGTCGCGGGGCCTCCCGCGTACGGCATCGGGTCGAGCTCCTCGCCGTCGTACTCCTCGATGCGCGGATCCGGCAGCCAGTCGAGGTCGTCGAAGCCCCGCTTCAGGTACCCGCCCTTGTCGAACGACGGCCCCTCGTAGCCGAGCACCGCCCACACGTCGGGGTCGTCGTAGAGGTTGAGCACGGCGGTGCGGCGCAGGAAGCCGAAGAAGTCGGTCGTCTCGATCGTGCGCAGCACGCCGACCGCGTCGTCGTCGCCGAGCGCGAGGAAGTCGCCGTCGGCGAGCCCGTCGATCGTGATGAGGCCCTGCGTCAGGACGACGCGCAGCCACGTCGAGGTGCGCGCCTCGTCGAGGATGATGCCGGCCGTGCGCTCATAGGGCCCGTCGGGGAACCGCTCGTGCGGGAACGCGACCCGCAGGATCCGGACGAGCACGTCGGCCGCGCGCTCGGTGAGTTCGGTGTCGTTCAGCTGTGGGAACTTCGCGGGATAGGCCACGATTCCTCCTCTTCGTCGAGGTCAGCCGCGGCTTCCTCGCCGCGGTGATCCCACTGTCGGCGCGGCCCGCGGCACCCGGCCAGACGCGTTCTCACTGGATGAGAACGGGGATCGCGGGCCGGATCCGGGAGTGCTGATCTGAGGGTGTCGCACCGACGCGACCCCTTCTGATCACACGAGAACGGAGCAGACGACGATGTCCAAGGTCCTCATCATCGCGGGAGACTTCTCGGAGACCCTCGAGGTCTTCTACCCCTACGAGCGGCTGCGCGAGGAGGGCTACGAGCCCGTCATCGCCGCCCCCACCCAGAAGCGCCTGCAGTTCGTGGTGCACGACTTCGAGCCCGGCTACGAGACGTTCACCGAGAAGCTCGGGCACGGCTGGCCGGCCGACGTGGCGCTGGCCGACGTGGATCCGTCCGAGTACGTCGCGCTCGTCGTGCCCGGGGGCCGTGCCCCCGAGTACCTGCGCAACAACCCCGACGTGAAGCGCATCGTGGCGCACTTCTTCGGCGCCGACGCCCCCGTCGCCGTGACGTGCCACGGCCCGATCATCCTCGCGAAGGCGGGCGTGCTCGCCGGCCGCACGGTGTCGGGCTTCCCCGAGATCGCGCCCGACGTCGAGGCGGGAGGCGGCACCTACCAGAACAGCGAGGCGCTCGTCGACGGCGCGCTCGTGAGCGCCCGCGCCTGGAACGACAACGGGCCGTGGTTCCGCGAGTTCATCAAGGTGCTCCGCGAGAAGGCGCCGCTCGCCTGATCCACCCCATGAGGCCCCTGTGCGTCTGTGCGCACGGGGGCCTCTTTTGGCACACTGGGAGGCATGACCTCTCGAGCAGGCCTCCCCGCCGAGCCCAGCGACCTCACCGACATCGACGCGCTGATCGCGGCGTACTACGACCGGCGGCCCGACCCGCAGGTCGCGTCGCAGCAGGTCGTCTTCGGCACGAGCGGGCACCGCGGATCCAGCCTCTCCACGAGCTTCAACGAGTGGCACATCCTCGCGACGACGCAGGCCATCGTCGACTACCGGAACGAGCAGGGCATCGAGGGCCCGCTGTTCCTCGGCCGCGACACCCACGCGCTCTCGCTCCCCGCCGAGAAGACGGCGATCGAGGTCCTCGTCGCGAACGGCGTCGGCGTGCGCGTCGACAGCCGCGACGCGTGGGTCCCGACCCCGGCCCTGAGCCACGCGATCCTGACCTACAACCGCGGCAAGGCGGCGGGCGACCCGACGGCGGCCGACGGCATCGTCGCGACCCCCAGCCACAACCCGCCCCGCGACGGCGGCTTCAAGTACAACCCCCCGCACGGCGGGCCCGCCGACACCGACGCGACGAGCTGGATCGCCGACCGCGCCAACGCCTACATCGCGGCGGGCCTCGAGGGCGTCAAGCGCGTGCGCGACGCCGACATCGACGACGACGCCCTCGGCGAGTACGACTTCCGCGCCGCCTACGTCGACGACATCGCGAGCATCATCGACGTCGAGGCGATCCGCAAGGCGGGCGTCCGCATCGGCGCCGACCCGCTCGGCGGCGCCTCCGTCGAGTACTGGCAGCTCATCGCCGACACCTACGGCCTCGACCTCACGGTCGTGAACCCCGACGTCGACCCGACCTGGAAGTTCATGACGCTCGACTGGGACGAGAAGATCCGCATGGATCCGTCGTCCCCGTCGGCCATGGCGTCGCTCGTCGCCCGCCGCGACGAGTACGACGTGCTCACGGGCAACGACGCCGACGCCGACCGCCACGGCATCGTCACGCCCGACGCGGGGCTCATGAACCCCAACCACTATCTCGCCGTCGCGATCGACTACCTCTTCGCGCACCGGCCCGGGTGGAGCGCCGACGCCGCCGTCGGCAAGACCCTCGTGTCGTCGATGATGATCGACCGCGTGACCACCGCGCTCGGCCGCCGCCTGCTCGAGGTCCCCGTCGGCTTCAAGTGGTTCGTGCCGGGGCTGCTCGACGGATCCGTCGCCTTCGGCGGCGAGGAGTCGGCCGGCGCCTCGTTCCTGCGCCACGACGGATCCGTGTGGACGACCGACAAGGACGGCATCCTGCTGTGCCTCCTCGCGGCCGAGATCATCGCCGTGACGGGCAAGACCCCCTCGCAGCGCTACGCCGAGCTCGAGGCCGAGTACGGCGCCTCGTCGTACCAGCGCGTCGACGCCCCCGCGGCGCCCGAGGAGAAGGCGGCGCTCAAGGCGCTCTCGCCCTCCGACGTCTCGGCGTCGACCCTCGGAGGGGATCCCATCACCGCCAAGCTCGCCGAGGCGCCGGGCAACGGCGCGGCGATCGGCGGGCTCAAGGTGCAGACCGAGTTCGCGTGGTTCGCCGCGCGCCCCTCCGGCACCGAGGACGTCTACAAGCTCTACGCCGAGAGCCTCAAGGGCCCCGAGCACCTCGCGCAGGTGCAGGCCGAGGCGCGCGAGATCGTCGCCGCGGTCCTCGGCTGACCCGCGGCTACTCGGCCGGCGTGTATGTGAGCTGCGTCGGGTAGTCGGGCGACGACGGGGCGAGGAGCTCGAGCGTCGCGCCCTCGTCGTCGGCGACCGTGACCTGGACCGTCTCGTCGTCGGAATCGTCGCTCTCGAGCGTCCAGCCGTCGAGGGATCGGATCCACTCGCCGAGCGCCTGCGCGTCCTCCGTCGATCCCTCGATCGTCGTCGAGGTGGGATCCGTCGTGCTGTAGGTGCGCCAGAGGTCGCTCGGCGCGAACGCGTCGTCCGCGGGGAGCGGCGAGGTCCACATGTCGGTCGGGGATCCGTCGGTGAGCTGGTCGAACGCCGCCGGGAGGTAGGAGGAGTACTCGACGCCGGCGTCGCTCGTGCGGCCGTCGGCCCTGCGCTCCGCGTTCCCGTCGGTCGTCCCGGGGTCGTCGACGGCGACCACGGTCTCGCCGCCGCGCGAGTCGCTCCACACCTCGCCGGCCCACTGGTCGGCGACGTCCTGGGCCCACGTCTCGAGGTCGTCGGCGGTCCCCGACTCGGAGACGAGCACGACGGCCGCCAGCTGCCCGTCGGCGTCGATCCGCACGCGCGTCTCGTCGAACGGGGCGCCGCTCGGGAGCGGGATGTCCCACGCCTCGGGGACGCGGTCGGCGTCGAGCTCGACGGGGAACATCGGCACGGGGCCGCCCGTCGCGGTCGGGATGGGGTTCGGGGTCGGCGACGCCGTCTCGGTCGCGGCCTCCGTCGGCTGCGCCGCCGGTGCCGTTGGCGTGGCGCAGCCCGCGAGCACGAGGATCCCGGTCACCGCCGCCACTCCGAAAGCTGCCTTGCGCATGCCTCCACCGTATGCGCAACGCTCCGCCGCCGGAAGACGGATGCCCGATCGCCGTGGGTCAGACGGTGCGGGCGAGCTCGGAGATCCGCTCCGCGGCGGCGGCTCGCTCCTCGCGGCCGCGCGCGGCGAACGGGCGCAGCGGCTCGGCGCGGTCGCCGAGGGTGATGCTCTGCGTGACGATCGTGAGGTCCATGCCGAGCGCACCCCGCAGGATCAGATCGAGGACGGGCGATCCGTGATCCCAGCCGGCCGTCTCGCCCTCGTAGACGGCGCCGCGCGTGACGACCGCGACGACGGGGCGGCCGGCGAGCGGCCGCACGTCGCCCGCGAGGCGCCCGGGGATGTGGATGCGGTCGATCCACGCCTTGAGCGTCGATGGCACCGTGTAGTTGTAGAGCGGCGCGCCGATGACGACGGCGTCGGCCGCGAGCAGCTCGTCGATGAGCTCGTCCTGCAGCAGCTCGGATGCGCGCGAGACGGCGTCGTCGTCGAGGCGCGTCTCCGGGGTCCAATGCAGGCCCGCGTCCTCGAGGTGCGGGAGCGGGTTCACGTGCAGGTCGCGGTGCGTGACGGTGCGGTCGGCGCCGCGGGCGGCCCATTCGTCGGTGAACAGCGCCGTGAGCGCACGCGAGTCGGAGTGACGCAGGTCGGCGGACGAGTCGATGCGCAGGAGGTGGGGCATGCGCCCATCCTCCCGCACGCCGTCCGCCCCGGCACGACCACGGCAGAACCGGCCAGCCCCGGGCCGACCTCGGCGTGTCCCGACCCCCGGCGTGATTTCCGCCGTACTTCTGCCCCCGCGCGGGGCGACACTCGGGCGGCCGGGAGGCGAAACCCCGCCGGGCAGGTGACGCAACCCGGCCGGGCGGCAGGTCCGGCCGGACGGCACCGGCCGACCGCGCGGCCCCTCCGCCCCTCCGGCACAACCACGGCAGAACTGGCCGAGCGGGCGCCGCCCACGGCGCGTCCCGACCCCCGGCGCGAATTCCGCCGTAGTCGTGCCCGGCGGCGGGAGGAAGGGGCCGCGGCCCGATCAGCGGGGCGGGCCCCAGGGGCCGGGGCGGTGCGGCCAGGCGTCGGCGAGGCGGGAGAGCAGCTCGGCGAGCTGGGCGCGCTCGGCATCGGTGAACCCCTCGAGGGCCTCGGCGACGGCGTCGGTGCGCGATCCGCGCATGCGCTCGGCCATCGCGCGCCCCTCGCGGGTCAGCAAGATGAGGGTGCGGCGTGCGTCGTCGGGATCCGCCTCCCGCCGCGCGAAGCCCGCGTGCACGGCGCCCTGCACGAGGCGGCTCGCGCGCGGCTGGTCCACGCCGATCCTCTCGGCGAGCACGCTCACCGAGACCGGCTCTTCCGCCTCGGCGAGCGCGTCGAGCAGCCGGATCAGCGCCATCCCCCGTCCGCCGCGCCCGTGCGGCCCACCATGCGGACCGCCGTGCGCGCCGCCGTGCGCGCCGCCGTGGGGCGGCATCATCCCCGGGCCGAACGGCGGGCGCATCCCCCCGCGCAGGCGGGCGAGGGCGGAGGCGATCCGGTCGGCGTCGTTCACGGATCCAGACTACATGTCACTTGACATGGATCAGAATGCATGTCACAGTACATACATGTCATTTGACATGCATACGAAAGGACACCCGATGAGCACCATCGACACCACCTCCGCACGTTCCCTCGCCCGCTGGGCCGCCGTGGTCCACCACCGTCTGCGCAGCCGCATGGCCGACGGCGACGCCGACCCGCGCGCGCTCCTCGCGCTCAGCGCGATCGACGGATCCGAGAAGGTCGGCGACAAGCGCCGCGCCCGCGCGATCCACATGGCGGCCAGCAACGGCTGGGCCACCGAGATCGACGGGACCTGGCGCCTCACCGACGCCGGAACCGCCGAGAAGAAGCGCCTCGCCGACGGCCTCGCCGGCGTCGACGCGCTGATCCAGGACGCCGTGAGCCCCGAGGATCTCGACACCACCGTCGCAACTCTCGAGAAGCTCGCGACGGCCCTCGACCTCGAGGACGACGACGAGCCCGCCCCGCATGGCGAGCACGGGCCCGGCTTCCGCCGCCCGCCCTTCGGCCGCCGCGGGTTCGAGTTCGGCTTCGGCGGCGACTTCGGTCACCACGGCCACCACGGGCACCACGGCCGCCGCGGCTTCTGAGCCGTGATCGCGCCGACGGGCCGCGGGAGGATCACCCCTCCCGCGGCCTTCCGCGTCTCCGGCCCCTGAACGATGCGACCCTGGAGGCATGGCACTCTCGCTCGGCATCGCCGGATCCGCAGGCCCCGATCTCGCCGCCCGCCTCGCGCCGCGGCTCGAGGAGGCGGGGTTCCGCACCCTCTGGATCAACGAGGGCCCTGGCGACGACGCCCTCGAGGTCGCCGCGGCGGCCGCGCGCGCGACGACGGATCTGCGCGTCGCGACGGGCGTCATCGCGATCGACCGCCGCCCCGCGGGCGAGATCCTCGCGGGGATCGCGCGGCTCGGGATCCCCGAGGACCGCCTGACCCTCGGGATCGGATCCGGCCGCCTGAGGAAGGGCGCGCTCGACGCGACCCGTGCGGCGCTCGGCGAGCTGCGCGCGGGCACGGCCGCCCGCCTCGCGGTCGGCGCGCTGGGGCCGAGGATGCGCGCCCTCGCCGCCGAGCACGCCGACGGGATCGTCCTCAACTGGCTGACCCCGGCCGCCGCCGCGGCGCAGCGCGACGAGCTGCACGCCGCGAACCCGGGCGCGACGGCGACGCTGTACGTCCGCACGAACGCGGATCCCGCGGCCCGCGCGCGCCTCGAGAGCGAGGCCGACGCCTACGCGCAGCTCCCCGCGTACGCCGCGAACTTCGCGCGCCTCGGGTTCGCGGCGCGCGACACGACGCTGTCGGCCACCGACGAGATCGGCGAGCGCCTCGCCCGCTACCGCGACGCGGTCGACGAGGTCGTGCTGCGGGCGATCACGCCGTCGGGCGCCCTCGACGAGCTCCTGGACTTCCTGCCACTGATCCGGGGCTGATCCGGGATCAGGCCGCGCGGCGGACGAGCTCGCGCAGGCGCGCCTCGACCTCGGGCGTGATCTCGAGCACCGCGAACGACACGGGCCACATCGGGCCGTCGTCGAGCGCCGCCGCCTCGTCGAACGACACTGTCCCGTAGCGCGTGTCGAACTTCGACGCCGGCTGGTAGAAGGTCACGACCTTGCCGTCGCGGGCGTACGCCGGGAACCCGTAGAACGTCTTCGGATCCAGCTGCGGCGCCTCCTCCGACACGATCTGGTGGAACTTCGTCCCGATCGCCTTGTCGACGCCCTCGAGGCCGTCGATCGCCTCGATGCACGCCTCGAGCTCGCGCGCGAGCTTCGCCGCGCCCTTGAGCCCCTTGGTGCTGCGCAGCTCCTCCGCGCGCTGCTTCATCGCCGCGCGCTCGTCGTCGCTGAACCCGCTCTTCGTGTCGGTCATAGCCTCATTCTGCACGAGGGATCACGGCATCCAGGGCTCGCCCGGCGCGACCTCGATCTCCTGCTCGACGTCGAGGACGATCTGGGAGTCGACGTGCTCGGTCATCGCGACGATCGCGGTCTCGATCACGGTCCCGACCCAGATCCGCCGCACGGGCAGGAGCGGGTTCGGCGACGTCTCGTAGACCTTCGCCTGCCCCGGCAGTCGGACGCCCTGCGACGACTCCGACTGCTCGGCCGTCACCGACCACGCGCGCGCCGTCTCGTTGAACACGAAGCGCGAGTCCCCCGCGCGCAGCTTCGACGAGCGGAACGCCGCGGCGAACGTGCTGCCGATCGGCTTGTCGTCCACGAAGAAACCCGCACGGCGTCGCCCGCACGGGCGAAGAACGGCGCCGCCACCGCGATCCGCTTCTGCATGTCGATCTCCTCTGCTCTCTGATCTCGTGGTCATCCCACCGCACCCGGGTGAACTCCCGGTCACGATCCGCCGCTCGATACGCTGAGACGATGTTCGACAGCCCGCTCGCGACCTCGCCCTACGAGGTGCTCGGCGTCGCGGCGACGGCGTCGGCCGACGAGCTGCGGCGAGCGCACCGCGCCCGACTGCGGGCGACGCACCCCGACACGGGGGGCGACGCCGCGCTGTTCGTGCAGGTGCAGAGGGCGTGGGAGATCGTCGGCACCCCCGAGGGCCGCGCGGCGTTCGACGCGCAGCGCGAGTACACGCCGTCGGCGTGGCTGCCGCCGCGCGACACCCGCGTGCGGGCGCAGTCGTTCGGAACCGCGGGCCGCCGGATGCGCGGGATCTACGAGGGCGCCATGGCGGGGGTCGCGGATCCGTACGCCGCGGCGGCGGTCCGCGAGGCGCCGTGGGAGATCCGCGCGCTCCTCGCCCGGGCGCTCGCGCAGGAGGCGACGGGTCACGAGATCGACGGGCTCGGCATGGGCTTCACGGTGTGGCACGACGTGGAGGTGCGCGGCGGGGCGATCGACCACGTCGTGCTCAGCCCGTCCGGCCTCTACGCGGTGCAGTCGCTCGACCTCGGCGGGCCCGTCCGTCTGCGCCGCGCCGAGATCCTCGGATCCGACACCCCGGTCGCCGATCTGAAGTACCGAATCCGTCATCTCGCGAAGCTCGCGGGGGTGCGCTTCGGTGGGGCCGTCGTGGCGTTCCCCGACGCCGACCTGCAGGACCCCGCGGCGCCGCTCGCGGGATCCCTCCCGACGCTCGTCGTCGGGCAGGGCGTCGTCGCCCACGTGCTGCGCGGGGGCGTGCCCAGCGCGCGGCGGATCGGCGGCGTCGAGCTGTTCGACATCCGCACCCGGCTCCGGGCGCGGATCCCGCTGGGGTGATGAGACGCGACGGCGGGAGTCGAACCCGCAACGGCTGACGGTATGACCCGCGCCCCGGGACCGCCCGGATCGCCGCGATGCCTCGACGCTACGCGGCCGGGAGGCGGTGCGGGCCGATGTGACGCGGGGTGACGACACGGGGCGTCACGATCGGCCCCGGGGTGCGCCGCGGATCCATAGGCTCGACCCGTGACCCGCTACGACGACATCACCGCCGCATTCGGCGGAACGCCCCTCGTCCGTCTCAACCGCGTGAACGACGGCGGCGCGACCGTCTACGCGAAGCTCGAGTTCTACAACCCGGGGTCGAGCGTCAAGGACCGCCTCGCGGTCGCGCTGATCGATGCGGCCGAGGAGTCGGGCGAGCTGGCGCCCGGCGGCACGATCGTCGAGTCGACGAGCGGCAACACCGGCATCGGGCTCGCGCTCGTGGCGGCGGCGCGCGGTTATCGGGTCGTCCTGACGATGCCCGCGTCGATGTCCAAGGAGCGGCGCGCGATCCTCCAGGCGCTCGGGGCCGAGCTGATCCTCACGAACCCGCACCTGGGGATGACGGAGTCGATCCGCGTCGCCGAGGAGTACGTCGCTGAGCATCCCGGCGCGATCCTCGCGAAGCAGTTCGAGAACGCGGCGAACCCCGCGATCCACGTCGCGACGACGGGGCCCGAGATCTGGGCCGACACCGAGGGCGGCGTCGACGTGTTCGTCGCGGGCGTCGGGACGGGCGGAACCGTGACGGGCGTCGGCCGCTATCTCAAGGAGCGCAAGCCCGAGGTGAAGGTCGTCGCGGTCGAGCCGAAGGACTCGCCGCTGCTGACGGGCGGGCAGGCGGGCGGGCACCGGATCCAGGGCATCGGCCCGAACTTCGTCCCGCCGATCCTCGACCGCGACGTGATCGACGAGGTCGTCGACGTCGAGTTCCCCGACGCGGTGCGGGTCGCGCGCGACCTCGCGACGCGGGAGGGGATCCTCGCGGGCTTCTCGTCGGGCGCTGCGGTCTGGGCCGCGCTCGAGCTGTCGCGCCGCCCGGAGCACGCGGGCCAGACGATCGTCGCGATCGTCCCCGACTCGGGCGAGCGCTACCTCACCACGACGCTCTACAAGGACCCCGAGCCGGCCCCCGCCGCGTAAGTTTCGTCGGCATCGGCGGGAGCCGCGCGGGAGGTGGTCGGGCAGCCGGCTCAGCGCTCGCGCTCCAGGAACCGCACGGTCTCGGGGTGCTGCGGGGCGTCGAACACCTGCGCGGGGGTGCCCTGCTCGACGATCCGCCCGCCCTGCATGAACACGACCCGGTCGGCGACCTCGCGCGCGAACGCCATCTCGTGCGTCGCCATGAGCATCGTCGACCCGCGGTCCTTGAGCACGCGCACGAGATCCAGGACCTCCCCCACCAGCTGGGGGTCGAGGGCGCTCGTGATCTCGTCGAGCAGCAGCAGCTCGGGATCCGTCATGACGGCGCGCACGATCGCGACGCGCTGCTGCTGGCCGCCCGAGAGCCGGTCGGGGAACTCGCGCGCCTTGGCCCCGAGGCCCAGCGTCTCGAGGAGCTCCATCCCCCGCTCGCGCGCGACGCCCTTCGCGACGCCGTGCACCTTCCGCGCCGCGAGGGTGACGTTGTCGATCACCCGCAGATGCGGGAAGAGGTTGAAGTGCTGGAAGACCACGCCGATCCGCGCCCGCACGGCGTCCGGGTCGACGGACGGATCCGTGATGTCGTCGCCGCCGAGCAGGATCCGCCCGTCGTCGACCCGCTCGATGAGGTTGATCGTCCGCAGGAGCGTCGACTTGCCGGATCCGGATGCCCCGATGAGCACGACGACCTCGTGCCGCTCGAGCGACAGGTCGACGCCGCGCAGCACCTGCTGCTCGCCGAAGTCCTTCCGCACGCCCTGGACGTCGAGAACGCTCATACGACGCCTCCCATCTGCTCGCGCCGCGCGAGCCGCGCCGTCACCCAGTCGGTGAGGCGGATCATCGGGAGGCTCATGACGACGAAGAGCAGCCCCGCGACGACGTACGGCGTGAAGTTGTAGGTGTGCGCGACCTCGATCTGCGCCGCGCGGACGGCGTCGACGGCGCCGAGCACCGAGATCAGCCCCACGTCCTTCTGCATCGAGACGAAGTCGTTCATGAGGGCCGGCACGACCTTGCGCACGCCCTGCGGGATCACGACGATCCGCAGCGCCTGCCCGTGGCTCAGGCCGAGCGAGCGGGCCGCGACGCGCTGCGACGGGTGCACCGCCTCGAGCCCCGCCCGCAGCACCTCGCCCACGTACGCCGAGTAGGTCAGCACGATCGCGACGGTGCCCCAGAGGGCCGACTCGACCCGCCCGAAGATGTCGAGCGCGGGGATCCCGAAGCCGACGAGGTACAGGACGATCAGCAAGGGGATCCCGCGGAACAGGTCGGTGTACCCCGTCGCGAGCATGCGCAGGGGGAAGAACACCGGCCCGCGCAGCGAGCGCATCACGGCGAGGAGGGTGCCGAGGATCGCGACCGCGACGGCCGCGACGAGCAGCACCTGCACGTTGACCCACAGGCCCGAGAGAACGGCGGGCAGGCTCGCTGCGGCGACATCGAGGTCGAAGAAGCTGCGCCGGACGTCCTCCCAGCCGGGACTCGAGAGGACGACCCAGCCGACGACGACCGCGAACACGACCGTGCTCGCGAGCGCCACGAGCACCGACCGGGTCGACTGGCGGCGCCGGGTCGCGCGACGGCCGAGCTCGAGCTCGCTCGGCTGCCACGCGGCGTCGGTCACGGCGCTCAGCCCAGGACGGGCACGTCGACGGCGTCGCTGAGCCAGGTCTGCTCCAGCTCGTCGAGCGTTCCGTCCTCGCGCAGCGCGTCGACGGCCGCGGTGACGGGATCCGTCAGCTCGGAGTCCTTCGGCAGGACGAACGCCAGGTCGTCGCCGCCCGACGTGTCGGCGAACTGCCCGACGATCGTGCCGCCGTCGATCTCGGCGCTCGAGAGGTAGAACGCCGTCGGGAGGTCGACGACGAACGCGTCGATCTGGCCCGACTGGAAAGCGAGGACGACGTCGTCGTTCGAGTTGAAGACGCTCAGCGCGTCGTCCCCGAGCTCGGCGGCGGCGACGGTGTAGCTCGTGGTGCCGCTCATCACGCCGATGTCGTAGCTCGACAGCTCGTCGATCGTGGTGGCTCCCGCCGCCGCGGAGGAGTCGGACGTCACGACGGCCTGCGAGGTCGTGTAGTACGGCGACGAGAAGTCGACGGCCTGCTCGCGCTCCTCCGTGACCGAGAACTGCTGGATGTTGAGGTCCCAGTCCTTCTGGCCCGGCGCGATCGCGCTGTCGAAGGTCGAGCGGACCCACTCGACGTCGGAGTCGTCGAAGCCGAGCTGCTCGGCGACGGCGTACGCGACCGCCGCCTCGAAGCCCTCGCCGTTCGACGGATCGTCGTCGACGACCCACGGCTCGTAGGCGGGCTCGCCCGTCGCGATCGTGAGCGTGCCCGCGGTCAGTGTGGGCAGGGAGGCGTCGTCGGAGGACGAGGCGGAGTCGGACGACTCCGAGGCGAAGGCGCAGGAGGCGAGGCCGAGCGCTGCGGCGCCGAGCAGCGCGATCGAGCTCAGGGCGCGGGAACGCGAGGTGAGGGTCATGGGGGTCTCCAGGGAAGAAGGTGGCACCGTCCGTGCTGTGCGGCCAGTGTCGATCAGGTTAGATCACGGGCCAGGCGCCAGTCATCGAAGCTGAAACCGGGCGACACGACGCAGCTCACGAGCACCTCGCGATCGGCACGCGGGCGGGCGGCCTGCCAGGTGCCGGCGGGGACGAGGACCTGCGGCCGGTCGCCCGCCGCGAGATCGGGCCCGAGGACGACGACGGTCGCGTCGCCGGGGCGCTCGCCGGATCCGCCCAGCGAGAGCTCGAGGGATCCCGGACCGTGCCACAGCCAGACCTCGTCGCTCGTGACGACATGCCACGCGCTCTCCTCGCCCGGCGCCAGCAGGTAGTGGATGCCGGTCACGGCGGGGCGCGGGCCCGCGGGGGTGTCGACGCCGTCGCGGCCGGTCCACGTCCGGCGGAACCACCCTCCCTCGGGGTGCGGCTCGAGGCCCAGGATGTCGGCGGTCGCGGGGCGGGCTGCGGTCATGCGCGCACTCCTGTCGTGTCGGCGAATGTCGGGGACGTGTGGCGGGCGACGCCCGCGATGAGGGTCGCGGCGACGCGGCCCGCGCCGTCGGACGCGAGAAGCTCGACGGCATCGACGGCGTCGACGGTCGGTGCGTCGAGGAACGCGAGATCGGCGAGCGCCCCGACGGCGAGATAGCCCGTGCGATCGGGGCCCGTGTCGATCCCGAGCGCGTGCGCGCCGCCGAGCGTCGCGGCGCGGAGGAGCCGCTCGGCGAGATCCCGGTCGGTGTACCCCTGGGCGCGCGCGATGCGGTGCAGGGCCGCGACGTCGGCGAGGAGGTCGAGCGAGGGGCTCGACGAGAGCGAGTCGGTGCCGACCGCGATCCCGCTCCCCTCGACGAGGTAGGCGGCGACGGGCGGCTCGTCGAGGCCGATGACGGCGTTCGAGCGCGGACAGAGCGCGACGGAGGTGCCGCGCGCGCGGAGCAGGGCGCGGTCGCGCGACGTCATGTAGACCCCGTGGGCGATGTGGCAGTCGGGGCCGAGCACGCCGAGGCGATCGACGAACTCCGTGGCGCCCGTCCCGTACCCGGCGCCGCGCAGCTCGCGGAAGCTGCCCGGGAGGCTGTCGTGCCAGGGCAGCGGATCCCGCAGCGGCGGCAGCTCCTCCCGCTCGAACGCGGCCTCGCCGAGGTGCAGGTGGATCCGCCCGCCGCGCTCGCGCACGATGTCGGGGATCTCCTGCAGCGGCAGCGCGTCGAGCGAGTACGGCGCGTGCGGGGAGAGGCCCGTGCCGGGCGGCGACGGCAGCGCGTCGAGCGCGGCCTCGACCTGCGCGCGCCCCGTGGCGGCCCAGGCCGGGCCCGTCCAGCTCATGACCTCCCAGTACGTGATGCCGCCGAGACCCGCCTCGTGCAGCGCGCCTCCCGCCTCGGCGTCGGTCACGATGTCGGCGACAGCCGTCGTGCCCGCCTCGATCATCATGCGCGCGCCCGCCGCGGCGTCGGATCGCCAGTCGCGGCCGCCCGCGTAGACTGCGTCGAACGCGGCCGACCAGTCGCCGAAGCCCGCGTAGCCGCCCCGACCGACCTCGGCCATGCCCGTGTACTGCAGGTGCGAGTGGGCGTTGACGAGCCCCGGCATGAGGACGCCTGGCCAGTGCACCTCGTCGAACGCCTCGCCGCGGGCCGCGAGCTCCGCGATCACCCAGGCGCGGTCGCCGACGTGGCGGATCCGCCCGCCCGCGACCGCGATCGCGCCTCCGGGGATCGGGGGCGCCGTGATCGGGATGACGAGGCCGGCCGAGTACACCGTGACGCCCGTCATGCGCGCCGCCCCGAGGGGTAGCGCGGCGAGCGCCAGTCGACGGATCCGGGCGCCGCGGAGGCGGATCCGCGGTCGATCCGCAGGCCGCGGGCGGCGAGCGCCGCACGCGCGACGCGGTCGTCGGCCTCGGGCGACACGGCGTGGACGCCGGGGCCCGGCCGCTCGCGGAGGAGCTGAGCGAGCGCGGTGAGCTGCGCCGCGAACGAGAGATCCATGATCTCGATCGGGTTGCCCTCGCCCGCCGTGAGGTTGACCGCTCCGCCGCCGCCGAGCAGGAGGGCGCCCGAGGCGAGGCGCTCGACCCCGGGAGCGACGACGGTGCGCGGCCCGGGGATCTCGTCGACCTCGCCGGGGATACCGCCCGCGACGGCCACCGCCGCGGCGCGCTCGGCGATCGCGGCGGGAATCGTGCCGGGCGCACCCGTCGCCGAGACGACGAGCGCGCCGCGAGCGGCGTCGGCGAGCGGCGCGACCCCGTGGCCGTCGTGCGTCGCCTCGAGGGCGCGCACGGGATCCGTCTCGGCGACGCGGACCGCGGCGCCCAGCGCCGCGAGACAGGCGGCGACGCCCTGACCGACGGGACCGTAGCCGACGACGACAGCGGGCTGGTCCCGGACGGATCCGCCCGCCCGCTCGAGCAGGTCGCCGATCGCGAGCGCGCACGACTGGCCCGTGCCGTAGCGGTTGTCGAAGCGCTTCTTCACGGCGGCGTCGTTGACGGCCATGACGGGGGTGCGCAGGAGCCCGGCCTCCGCCATGCGGCGCAACGGGGTGAGGCCCGACGTCGTCTCCTCGTTCGCGCCGATCCAGGCCCCGGGGATCGCGGGGTCGATCTCGTGGGCGAGCCGGATCAGGTGGGCGCCGTCGTCGATGAGGACGTCGAACCCCGCGCGGAGGAACGACTCGGCGGCCGCGCGCTCGGACGCGCCGGACAGAGCGGGGTCGGCCGTGGTGGGGATCCCCTCGACGCGCAGGGCGTCGGCGACCGCGGCGTCGGTCTCGTCGGGGTGCGCGTAGACCGAGACCGCGGCGCCCGCGCGGCGGAGCAGGAGGGCGAGGTTCGCGGTCTTGGGCTCGAGCACCATCGAGACGCCGACGCGGAGGCCCGCGAGGTCGGTCTCCGCCGCGATCGCCGCGGAGACGGGCATGCGCTCGGCCGCGAAGGCGATGCGCCCCGCGGCGTCGCCGCGGTCGGGAAGGGGGCGTCCGTCGAGGAGGACAGGGACGCCGGTGGGATCCGTTCCCGGTGCGAGGCGGTCGAAGGCGAAGGTCAGGGATCCGGGCGCGCCCTCCGCGTCCGCAAGCGAACCGAGCGCCCGCAGCATCGCGTCGACCCGCGCGGCGACGGGCTCGTGGGAGGTGCCGCGCGCGACGGAGGCGGGCCGCGCGGCGAAGAGCAGGTTCGTGTCTCGCGCGACCCGCCGCAGGATCGCCTCGGCGTCGCGCGTCTCGTCCACGCGCCAATCCTAGGCGGGCGCCCCTCCGTGCCCCCGCCCGCGTAAGTCTCCATTTCTCCGTGTTTTCCCCACGCGAGGCGTGGGGAAAACACGGAGAAATGGAGAGTCGGCGGGGCGGGGCGCGGCATTCACGCGACGTTCACGTGCGGCCGGGGTTCCGGAATGGGAGCCTGGGCGCATGGTCTCGAAGACGGCGTTCGTTCCGCCGCGGTTCGTCTTGACGACGGCGTGGAAGGTGCACCGCCTCATCGCGCGTCGCGGCCCGGGCCGCGGCCTGTGGGAGCCGGGCGGCCGCGAGACCCGGGGCGCCATGAAGACCACGACGACGGGCCGCCGCTCCGGCGAGCCGCGCGACGCGATCGTCGCCTACTTCCCCGACGGCGACCGCGTGCACGCCCTCGCGATGAACGGCTTGGGCGAGGGCCACCCAGCCTGGTGGCTCAACCTGCGGGCGGACCTGGCGACGACGGTGATGTTCGCCGACGGATCCTCGCGCCCCATGATCGCCCGCCGCGCCGACGGCGACGAGCGCGAGCGGCTCTGGTCCGCGTGGACCGCCGACAACCCCGACCTCGAGGGCCTCGCCGCGCGCCGCACCACCCCGACCGACGTCGCCGTGCTGGAGCCCGCCGCGGCCTGACCGCCCTCGAAGTCTCCTTTTCTCCGTGTTTTCCCCACGCCTCGCGTGGGGAAAATGTCATCTCGCAGGACTTCGGTGACAGTTCTGCATCAGGACATCGGTGACGCTTCTCAGGGTCTTGGTGGTGACACTTCGGCCGGTCGGATTGGTGTGTGACCCCGTCTGAGCCCGTTGATCCCCGTGTCCGTCTCGCCATCACGCAGTGGCCCGATGATGCCCCTCGCGGGGCGGTGAGAACGTTCTGCGCCGAGCACGGCATCTCCCGCAAGACGTTCTACGCGATCCGCAAGCGAGCCGTCGAGGAAGGACCGGCGGCGGCGCTCGAGCCGAAGTCGCGTCGCCCGAAGTCGAGCCCGTCGAAGCTGGGCGACGAGATCAAACAGCAGGCCAT
>NZ_AULR01000018.1 GCF_000422385.1 Microbacterium indicum DSM 19969 | reverse complement strand
GTGCGCGAGACGACGGGCAACCGTCCCGCGCGAGAGCGCCTGACTGCCGCAACCTCGACACCACGAGTCGGGCTCCGCGACGCGACACTCGATGACCGCCCGATCACGCCGCAAGTCCAGTCCGACGGCGTCGAGTCCGAGCTCGTCGAGGCGGCAGAACACGGTCAGATCAGGGGCAGCGAATGTAGCGTGGGACACGTCGAGGTCTTCCGTCGGACGGGCAGTGTGAGAACTTCCATCCTCGGGAGACCTCGACCCCTACCAGGACACCGACGCGCCCTCACCTACCCCCTCAACTGCGAAGAGCCGCATATGGCCGACTGGCCCGACCTCTCGAACCTGCTCTATCTGTTTGCGCTCAGGAAGCTGCCGATGTCTCGACTGCGGGCCTACCTCCGCACCTTGCCTGATGACTTCTACGGGCGTGGATACGCGACGCTCGCGATGGCGCAGCGTCTGCGGCGGCAGGGAGAGGGCGATAGGGCACTTCGGCTTGCTGACGCGGCTGTCGCGGCGAATCCGGGTGACCTCTCGGCGCATCTGTTCCGCGACCAACTTCGATTTGAGATCGATGGGCGGCTCGCCGAACCATCGTTCGAGGCCCAAGTCAACGAAGCACAGTTGCGCGCGGATGACTATCTCGATTCGTATCTCGCGTTGTGCAAGTTGCATGGCATCACGCCTGAACGGGACTGGCGACCCGCCGGTCGACGCGGCAACTGAACTCGCCGAACACACGGGGCCGGCAGCGTCCTCGTCCGATCCAACCCAGGTGGGTTGTGATCTTGCGCGGCGCAACCGGAGGTGAGGCGGTGATTGCTTCGGAGGCGTGTATCGGAAGTGGCGCACATCGCGTTCGCCCCGTTGTGCGCGCCGGTGCTCGTGTCGGGGCGAGGAGCAACGCGACTCATCGATCTGGATCGGTGCCGCGCCGTTCCACGACGTCTTGCCGAACTGCTGGATGAAGGACGGATAACGCATCGAGGGCTCGAGAGCTCCGCTGCGCGCGTAGCCCAACCTCTCGGCGTACGACTTCGCCTCCATGAGGCGCACGGGGCGCTGAGCAATTCGGCAGGTAGGAATACGACCGGCAGTCGTGCTGGTCAGTTTTCTGTGCGATCGTGCTCCACGTCACCGCATGAGCAGCCCTGCGTTTCGTTGAGGGGGACGGCCAAACCGGTCTGCTCGTTGGCTTCTGTCACTTCCGCGTATGGGGCGTTATCGGAGTAACGCCTAGAACGGCACGACAGCGCGCGCCATCGCTACCCAGACGCCTGTGCGTTGGAGGGGCCGTGGGATCCGGGAGAGCGGGAGCGCCCCGAATCTGCTTAGGCTTCGGAGGTACAAGGAGGCGATCATGGTCAAGCAGACACCGTTCACAACGAGGCTCGACGGGGAGCTTCGTGACGAGTCCGTGGCCGAGGCCGCCCAACGGCCAGCGTCGCGAATTGCACGCGCGCACCGGGTGTTCTCTGCGGACAACGTACGTGGCGCACGCGACGAGCTCGGACCTTGCCGCGGCATTCCGATCGCGGATGTTGAGGCGGATATCCTGCGCCTCCGCACGCGATGACGCCCCTCCGCGTCCTCCACTCGACCCGTGCCGCGACGGGCGGGACGAAGTACGCCACGCACATGGCGGCCGTCGCGGGCGACGGGGTCTCGGTCGCCTTCTTCTCGTGGCCGCGCGCGCTGTTCGGTCGGTACGACGTGTTCCACGTGCACTGGCCCGAGGCGCTGGCGGGCGGATCCGGCGTGCGCGGCGCCCTCAAGCGTGCACTGGCACGGGCGCTGCTCCTGCGGCTCCGTGCGGGCCGCACCGCCGTCGTCTCGACCCGGCACAACCCGGCGCCGCACGAGGACGTCGCCGGGGGAGAGCTGGCGCGGCGTCTCGAAGACCTCGCGGCCGTCGAGATCCACCTCGTTCCCGAGGCCGCGCGCCGCGCGCGGGGCGAGATCGTCTCGATCCCCCACGGCAGCTACGTCGAGCCGTTCGCGCACCACCCGCGATCCGCGCCTGTCTCCGGGCGCGCGCTCTTCACGGGACTGATCCGCCCCTACAAAGGCATCGACGAGCTGCTCGACGCTTTCGCCGGCGTCTCGGGTGGGGAGCTGCGGATCGTGGGGAAGCCGCTCGATCCCGCCCTGGAGTCGCGGATCGCGTCGTCCGACGATCCGCGGGTCTCGCACCGGTTCGCGTTCGTGCCCGACGCCGAGCTCGTCGCCGAGGTCACGGCCGCCGACCTCGTCGTCCTGCCGTACCGCGAGCTCCACAGCTCGGGGATCGCGATCGTCGCCCTCTCGCTCGGCCGCCCGATCCTCGTGCCACGGACGGAGAGCACCCTCGCTCTGCGCGACGAGGTCGGATCGGCGTGGGTGCGGTTCTTCGACGCCCCGCTGTCGGCGGCGACGCTGTCGGCCGCGCTCGCCGCGGGGATCCCGGAGGGCTCTCCCGACCTCTCGGCCCGCACATGGGAAGAGGTCGCGCGCGCCCACCGCGCCGCGTACCGTCGAGCTGTGGAGCTGACGCATGGCTGAGCAGGTGTTCGCCTGGCTGACCGGGCAGGACGACAACATCGGCGACTCGGCGCTGCGGCGCGGCTACGCCGACGCGCTCCGGCGCCGCGGTCCCGTGACGGCGTTCGTCGGCGGCGCGTCAGACTCCTATATCTCGGGCCTCGGCGACGTGACGCCCATCGCCGACCTCGACGCGTGGCTGCGCTCCGCGATCTCGGCCGCGACGACGGGCCCCGCGACGCTCGCGATCAACGCCGGCGAGTTCACCTTCTCGGGCACGTACACGCTGCAGCTGCTGCGGATCCTGCCCGCGCTCTGCCGGTTCCGCGCCGCCGGCGGGCGAGTCGTGTGGCTCGGCGCCGCGGTGCCGTCCGCGCCGCGGGATCGCGCGTGGCTGTTCCGACGCCTGTTCCACGCGGCGGATCTCATCCGCTGGCGCGACGACGCGACCTCGCACGTCTTCTGCGTCGCCGAGGCGATGCCCGACTGGGCGCTCGCCCTCGAACCGTCGCCCGCCGCTGAGCGCACGGCGCTCGGGATCTCGCTGCGCTTCGACCGCCCCTACCCGTCGCCGGCGTGGATCGCATCCGTCCGCGACCTGGCCGGGCGCCTCTCGCTCGATGTCGTCGCCGTCGCGCAGGTGCAGCGCGACTCGCCTTACGCCCGGCGGCTCGCGGCTGACCTCGGTGGGCGTCACGTCGTGTTTCCGTCGGGGCGCTCGCACGCCGAGCAGGAGGCGATCCTGCGCCGCGAGTACGCCGGCATGGCCGCGATCGTCAGCGACCGCCTGCACGCACTCCTGATCGGCCTCTCCGAGGGCGTCGTGCCCCTCGGGCACACGGAGTCGGCGCGGCCGAAGCTCGCCCGCCACTTCGATTCGCTCGGCCTGCCGTGGGTCGCGTCGGCGACGCTCGACACCGTCGGACCCGATCAGCTCGCCGCATACGCGAACGACGCGGCCGTCGCGCTCTCGGCCGCCCGAACGCGCCTCGCCGAGATCGGCGACCTCCTCGCGGGCGACGACTGGCGCGGCTGAGGCGTCCGGGATCAGAAACGTCCCGCTGCGCGCGGCGGAAGGGACGCTTCTGCGCTCCACGTCGGGCGCCCCGCGCGTGGATCGCGAATTCGTCCCGTCTCGCGCCTCGGACGGGACGATTCTGCGCCCTACGTGCGGGGGTCTCGATTGACGTGGCCTGGCGATCCGGACGGGCTCACGCACGCGCATGTTATGAGATTTAGGCAACTTTATTGCAAGCCTATAAAGTGCTCTAACTGTGCTGACGTTCCTCCATGGACGCGCGCACGAACCCCTACACGCCCAACGCAGGGGCGGAGCCGCAGGCCGTGGTCGGTCGCGACGATCAGCTTGAGCTGTTCGATCTGCTCCTCGCGCGAGTCGCGCGCGGACGCACCGAGCAATCCATGATCATCACGGGGCTCCGCGGCGTCGGAAAGACCGTTCTGCTGGGGCAGTTCAGGCGTGCCGCCCTGGAGGTGGAGTGGATCGTCGTGGAGCTCGAAGCGAGTAAGAACGATGAGGCCGCGTTCCGCCGCTCGCTCGCGTCGAAGCTCCGTGCGGCCCTTCTCGAGCTCAGCCCGCGGTCGCGGTGGAGTGACCGTTTCATGCATGCCATGGGTGTCCTCAAGTCGTTCACGCTCAGCGTCGACCCGAACGGAACTCTGTCGGCGTCCTTCGACGTCGATGCCGTCGAGGGCCGCGCAGACAGCGACGACCTGTCGATGGATCTGACGGATGTCTTCATCTCGGTCGGAGAAGCGGCACAGGAACGCGAGAAGGGCATCGTCCTGCTCTTTGACGAGATCCAGTTCCTCAACGCCGCTCAGCTCGAGTCCCTGATCCAGGCGCTGCACAAGATGGTGCAGCGAAAGCTGCCGATGACCTTGGTCGGAGCGGGGCTCCCTCAGATTCCCGAACTCGCGGGCGATGCGAAGTCGTACGCGGAACGTCAGTTCAAGTTTCCGCGCATCACGAACCTCGGCGCGGCGGACGCAGCCGAGGCGCTGGAGAAGCCTGCTCGTGACGAGGGAGCGTCATTCGAGAAGGCGGCTCTCGCCAGAGCAGTTGAGATCACCGGTGGATACCCGTACTTCCTGCAGGAGCTCGGGTATGCCGTGTGGACCGTCGCAGAGGGCCCTGTCATCACGCTGCGTGATGTCGAGGATGCGATCCCCGGGTATGAGATGAAGCTCGACGAGTCCTTCTTCAGAGTGCGTCTCGATCGTGCGACTGAGCTCCAGCGCGCATACCTTCGGGCGATGGCCCAGCTCGGGCCTGATGCGCAGAAGGCGTCTGACGTGGCGAACGTCATGGGGCGCACCTCACAGAATCTGGCGCCGACGCGAGCCGAGCTGATCAACATGGGGCTGCTCTACACCCCGGAGCACGGATACGCGGCGTTCACCGTGCCGCAGTTCGATCGGTTCATGTTGCGTGCGGTCCCTGTGCTGGACGTGCCGGAGCTGAAACGGCGCCGGCCGCGCGGCGCTTCTCGCTAGCAACCAGAGCTGTTGCCCGTCGTTAGCGGACCGCGCGCTGGAAGGCGCGGGCGTGCGCCCGCGTGACCTCGTCGTCGGTCGGGATCCCCGGGGTCGCGAGGGCGGCCCGCTGCAGCCGTGCGCGCAGCGGCTCGTCGTCGACGAGGCGCCGCAGGGCCGCCGCGAGGGCCGCGACGTCGTTCGGCTCGACGAGCAGCCCGTTCTCGCCGTCGCGGATCCACTCGGTCGGCCCCCCGGCGTTCGCGGCGACGACCGCGGCCCCGCGCGCGAGGTACTGCAGCACGTTCTGGCCGAGCGGCTCGGGGCGGGTCGAGAACTGCACGCCGATGTCGAGTGCGTCGATCTCGGCGGCGACGTCGTCGCGGAAGCCGCGGAAGTCGGTCGCGGGGCCGAGCGCCGCGAGTTCGGCTCGGTAGGCGTCGTGGCCGAACGGGGCGTCGCCGACGAGGCGCAGCTCGGCCCGGTCCTCGAGCCCCGCGAACGCCCGGATCAGGAGGTCCTGCCCCTTCCACGGGTCGAGGCGCGCGACCATCCCGATCCGCACCGGCCCGTCGTGGGGCGCGCGGGCGCTTCCTCGGCCCATCCCCAGGGGGCTCGGGATCACCTCGACGAACTGCCCGCGCCGCGTGAACGGGCGCAGGGTCTCGGCCGTCGAGCGCGAGTTCGCGATGAACCCGGCGGCGCGGGGGATCGCCACGCGCCGGAACGCCTCGAAGCCCGCGCGACCGAGCGCGTCGGGATCGACGCGGTCGCGCAGGTGCACGACGAGGGGCGTGCGCTTCGCGGCGAGGGCCGCATACACCGCCGCCCGCGTCGAGTTGGCGTGGATGACGTCGACCCCGGCGAACGCGGGGTGCGCACGCAGCGCGCGCGCCTGCGCGAGGATCCCGGCGCCGAAGGAGAGGGCGCCGAGCGGCCCCGCCGTCGACGCGCCGGGCCTCTGCGCCCGGCCCGCGCGCACGAGGGGGAGCCCCTCGAAGGCGCCGTCGGGGGCGCCCTCCGGAACGAGCAGCGTCGCGTCCCACGCGCGCGCCTCGCTGCGCAGAACCCGCGCCAGCGCGAGCTCGGCGCCGCTCTTCGCGGTCGTATGCGCCACATGGGCGACGGTCAGCTCGGGCACCCGACAAGGGTACGCACTGAGAATCCGCTGACCGATCGTTGTAAACTCGCGGTGCTGCGTTCCCGCGCGGCACCAAGGAGGCAGTGTGACGGCCGAGATCTCGGTGGCCGGAGGCTTGGGCGCTGCCCGACCCGCTCCGGCACGCGTCTCGACGTCGACGGGCGCCCAGCGCGCGATCCTGGCCGGCCGCCGTGCCGACTGGCGCAAGCGCTACGCGCGGATCCTCCTCATCACCGACCTCGCGGTGCTCGCGGCCACGGTCTACGTCACGCAGTGGGTGCGGCTCGGGCTCGAAGAGCACGTCGCGATCTCGAACCCCTTCATCGGCGTCACGCTGTCGTACACCGTGCTGTCGACGATCCTCCTCGTCGCGTGGATCGCCGCCCTCACCTTCAACGACACGAGATCCGACCGCGTCTTCGGCGTCGGAGCCGACGAGTACCGGCGCATCTTCGACTCGAGCGTCATGCTCTTCGGCGTCGTCGCGATCATCGCGTTCGGCCTGCAGATCGACATCGCCCGTGGGTACCTCCTCATGGCGCTGCCGCTCGGCATCTTCCTCCTGATCGCCGAGCGCTACCTCTGGCGCCACTGGCTGCGCCGGCAGCGGGCTCGCGGCGAGTACGCGGCGCAGGTGCTGCTCGTCGGCTCGTCGCGCGCGACGGTGCGCATGGCGCGCGAGCTGCAGCGCGTGCGCGGCGCCGGGTACCACGTCGTCGCCGCCTGCGTCCCGGGCGGGCGCAGCTCGGCCGCGCTCGAGAAGGCGGGGATCCCCGTCGCCGGTGGCATCGCCGACGTCGAGCAGGCCATGATCGGCGTCGGGGCCGACACCGTCGTCATCACGAGCACCGACGACATCGACCCCGACCGGGTCAAGGAGATCTCGTGGTCGCTCGAGTCGGGCAAGCAGCACCTCGTGCTCGCCCCCGCGATCACCGACATCGCCGGCCCCCGCATCCACACCCGCCCTGCGTCGGGCCTGCCCCTCATGCACGTCGAGACGCCGACGTTCTCGCCGGCGCAGCGCTTCGTCAAGCGCATGATGGATCTCATCGGCGGCATCCTCGCGGTCATCGTCCTGAGCCCCGTGATGCTCGTCGTCGCGATCCTCGTCAAGACCACCTCGCGCGGGCCCGTGATCTTCCGCCAGAAGCGCATCGGCCGTCACGGCCGCGAGTTCGAGATGCTCAAGTTCCGCTCGATGGTCGTGGGCGCCGAGGATCAGCTGACCTCGCTCATGGACCAGCAGGACATGGGCAACGGCGTCCTCTTCAAGATGCGCGACGACCCGCGCGTCACCCGCATCGGCGGGTTCCTCCGCCGCCACAGCCTCGACGAGCTGCCGCAGCTGTTCAACGTCATCGGCGGCCGCATGTCGCTCGTCGGCCCGCGCCCGCCGCTGCGCCGCGAGGTCGACCAGTACGACGATCACGTGCACCGCAGGTTCCTCGTCAAGCCCGGCATCACGGGCCTGTGGCAGATCTCGGGCCGCTCGAGCCTCTCCTGGGACGACAGCGTCCGCCTCGACCTCTCCTACGTCGAGAACTGGACGGTCATGGGCGATGTCGTCATCCTCTTCAAGACCGTCAAGGACGTCCTGAAGCCGGGCCGCGGCTCCGCCGCGTGATGGATCAGTAGAGCTGCCGCCGCAGTTCATCGGCGAACTCGGGGACATCTGCACGGACGAGCGTCAGCAAGTAGTCGTCGAGAGTCATCGTGGGCGAGTTGTATGTCTCGATCAAGCGCTGCACGGTTTGAATTGTCGCCGCACGGTGCAGGTCGAGCTGATCGAGCGGAAACGACTCAGGATGCACGACTTCGATGTCGAACGGGGCCGCCGACTCCTGCGGGAAGTCCTGCAGGTTGAAGGTGACGAGAACTTCCGCGCCACCGCGGACCGCTGCGGCGAGCACATGCCGATCCTTCTCGTCGTTCAACGACGCACCGTAGAGCACGTTGGTATCGAAGAACGCGGGGAACATGGTCAGCTGTCGAGCTCGGCGAGGCGTTTGATGCGGTGCGACGGGGCCATGAGGTCCGGATCGGCGATCGACTCGCGCGCGGCCTCGGCGAGCGCCTCCGAGCGGTCGCTGCGCGCGGCCTCCTGATACTCGAGAAGCGCTTGGAGCCGAACCCGTCGGTGGCGACCCGGCTGCGTGTACTCGATCTGCCCGCCCTCGAGCAGCTTCACGAGCGTGGGTCGTGAGATTCCGAGGAAGTCGGCCGCCTGCTGAGTCGTCATGGACATGTCTCGGGGTACCACGGTGATGCCCTCGCCCATGGCGAGGGCATCGGCGACCAGTTCGAGGACGTGGAACACGTCGGTCGGGATCTCGTGGCGCTGACCGTCTGGGCCGACGAGCGCGGCACCGGTGCGGAACCCTCGGACTGCGGCCGCGAAGTCGGCGAGCTCGTCGCGTGCGGAATCGCCGGGCACGAACGTCTGCGGTTCGCGGCTGCGGCGGCGAGAGTCGATCGGGGTGGACATGCGTCAACTCTACTTCAAAACGAAAAAAACGAAAGGCGCCCGCGGGTCCGTGGAATCGCGAGCGCCTTTCGGTCCGGGCCTACGCCGCCTCGTTGATCGTGCAGGCCGCCACGGTTCCGTTGGTGGCCTCGTCGATCAGGATGAACGAACCGGTCTCGCGGTTGATCGCGTACGGATCCGCCACGAGCGGCGTCGTGGTGCGGAGCGTCACGCGGCCGATCGCGTTGAGGCCCAGCTCGGTCGCCTCCTGGTTGCGGTGAAGCGTGTTGATATCGAGCTCGTACTGGATCTCCTTCACGACGGCGCGCGCCTCGCGCGTGCCGTGGAGAACCGCGTACTTCTTGCCCGGGATCATCGGCGTCTCGCTCATCCAGCAGATCGTGGCGTCGATGTCCTGCGACACGTTCGGCTGGTTCTTCGGGCGCGAGATGACGTCGCCGCGCGAGATGTCGATCTCGTCCTCGAGGCGGACGGTGACCGACATCGGCGGGAACGCCTCGTCGATCTCGCCGTCGGCCGTGTCGATCGCCGCGACCTTCGAGGTGAGGCCCGAGGGGAGGACGATGACCTCGTCGCCCTTCTTGAGCAGGCCGCTCGAGATCCGCCCCGCGTACCCGCGGTAGTCGCGGATGTCGTTCTGCTGGGGGCGGATCACGTACTGCACGGGGAAGCGCACGTCCTGCAGGTTGCGGTCGGCGCCGATGTAGACGTTCTCGAGGTGGTGCAGGAGCGAGGATCCCTCGTACCAGGGGGTGCGCTCGCTGCGCGTCACGACGTTGTCGCCCTCGAGGGCCGAGAGCGGGATCGCCGTGATGTCGGTGATGTTGAGCTTCGACGCGAAGTCGAGGAACTCGTCGCGGATGTCGTTGAAGACCTGCTCGTCGAAGTCGACGAGGTCCATCTTGTTGACGGCGAGGACGACGTGCGGCACCCGCAGGAGCGACGCGATGGTCGCGTGGCGACGGCTCTGCTCGATGACGCCCTTGCGCGCGTCGATGAGGACGATCGCGAGGTCGGCCGTCGACGCGCCCGTGACCATGTTGCGCGTGTACTGCGCGTGGCCGGGGGTGTCGGCGATGATGAACTTGCGCTTCGGGGTCGCGAAGTAGCGGTAGGCCACGTCGATCGTGATCCCCTGCTCGCGCTCGGCGCGGAGCCCGTCGGTCAGAAGCGACAGGTCGACGTACTCGTTTCCGCGGCTCTTGGAGGTCTCCTCGACCGAGAGCAGCTGGTCTTCGAAGATCGACTTGGAGTCATACAGCAGGCGCCCGATGAGCGTGCTCTTGCCGTCGTCGACCGATCCAGCGGTCGCAAATCGCAGCATGTCCATGGCTCAGAAGTACCCCTGCTTCTTTCGGTCTTC
The DNA here is from genome assembly GCF_000422385.1 of Microbacterium indicum DSM 19969. GTDB lineage: Bacteria > Actinomycetota > Actinomycetes > Actinomycetales > Microbacteriaceae > Microbacterium > Microbacterium indicum. The sequence continues at coordinate 28,465 of NZ_AULR01000018.1, read as the reverse complement.
CATCGCGGCCTCGCTCACGCGGTCGTCGCCGCGCGTCGCACCGCGCTCGGTGATGCGGGTCGAGGCGACCTCGGCGATCACCTTGTCGATGTCGTCGGCGTCGCTCTCGACGGCGGCGGTCAGCGTCGCGTCGCCCACCGTGCGGTAGCGCACCATGCGGGTCGACACCTCCTCGCCGTCCTTGGGCGTCGCGAACTCGTTGGCCTCGAACACCATGCCGCCGCGCACGAAGGTCTCGCGCTCTTTGGCGAAGTAGATCTCGGGGATCTCGACGCCGTCGAGCTTGATGTACTCCCAGATGTCGAGCTCGGTCCAGTTCGACAGTGGGAACACGCGGATCGACTCGCCGGGGTGCACGCGGCCGTTGTAGAGGCTCCAGATCTCGGGGCGCTGGTTCTTCGGATCCCACTGCCCGAAGTCGTCGCGGAACGAGAAGACGCGCTCCTTGGCGCGCGCCTTCTCCTCGTCGCGGCGCGCGCCGCCGAGCATCGCGTTGAAGCCGTTCTTCTCGACGGTGTCGAGGAGCACGGGCGTCTGGATGCGGTTGCGCGAGCCGTTCGGCTCCTCCTGCACGAGCCCCTTGTCGATGGCCTCCTGCACGGATCCGACGATGAGGCGCAGGCCGTGCTTCTCGACGTACTGATCGCGGAAGTCGATGATCTCGGGGAAGTTGTGACCCGTGTCGACGTGCACGACGGGGAAGGGCAGGCGCGCGGGCGCGAAGGCCTTCATCGCCATGTGCAGCATGACGAGCGAGTCCTTGCCGCCCGAGAACATGAGCGCAGGCTTCGAGAGCTGCGCCACGACCTCTCGGATGATGTGGATCGACTCGGCCTCGAGCTGCCTCAGCTGCGAGATCGAGTAGTGCGATTCAGAAGACACCGGGCTCCTTTCACTCCGGCTGTGACGCGAGTGCCGCGCCCACAGCGTTCATCACGTCGCCCGAGATCTCGGGGCGGCACACCACGAGGTCGGGGAGGTAGGGGTTGGGCTGGTTGTAGATCAGCTCGCTGCCGTCGAGGCGCGAGGTGTACAGGCCTGCCGTGCGGGCGACCGCGACGGGGGCGGCGCTGTCCCACTCGTACTGGCCCCCACCGTGCACGTAGGCGTCGGCCTCGCCGCGCACGACGGAGCAGATCTTCACGCCGGCGGACCCCATGGGGACGAGCTCGGCGCCGAGCGACTCGGCCACCTGCTGCACGAGCTGCGGCGCGCGACTGCGGCTGACGGCGATGCGGATCCTGTCGCCCGAAGGCGCCGCGTGCCCGTCGACCTCGCTCGAGACGAGGACGACGTCGGGGCCGCCGAGGGCGACGGCGCCGAGCGCGAGGGACCCGTCGACGACGAGCGCGATGTGCACGGCCCAGTCGTCTCGGTGCTCGCTGAACTCCCGCGTGCCGTCGAGGGGGTCGATGATCCAGACGCGGTCCGCACCGAGCCGCGCGGCGCTGTCGGCCGCCTCCTCGCTCAGCACGGCGTCGCCCGGGGCGAGCTCGGCGAGACGGGCCGCGAGAAGCGCCTGCGCGCTCTGATCGCCGAGGTCCTTCAGTGCTTTGCCCTCGACGTCGGGGTTGTCGTTCCGCACCTCGACGAGGCGGCGAGCGGCCTCGGTCGCGAGCGTGCGGGCGATCTCGGCGTCGGGGAGGTCGTGGGGCCCGACGGCGGGAACCAAATCAGTCACGGAGGGCTGGCCTTCTGTCAGCGGAAAACTGGGAAGACGCCGCAAGCGGCATCGAAGTGACCCTACCTTAGGCGATCGACGTCTCCCGCTTATGCGGCGGGACATGTCAGCGCGAGATGAATGGTCTTTTAGTCGATGAACTCGAGTGAAATAGTAGGATTAATGAAAGTCGACCGATTTTGTCATCTATTCCGGCTTCATTGATAGAGTTTCGCGCCATGGATGCGGCGCTGCAGTACCTCATCGACTTCAACTGGCCGATGGCGATCGCCGCGATCGGCGTCGGGGTGGTCGTCGGGCTGACGGGCATGGGCGGGGGCGCCCTCATGACGCCCGTGCTCGTGCTGGGGTTCGGCGTCAGCCCGCTCACCGCGGTGTCGAGCGACCTCATCACCTCGGCGGTCATGAAGCCCGCGGGGTCGGTCGTCCACGCCCGGCACGGAACGGTCAACTGGCCGATCGTGATCTGGCTCGCGGTCGGGTCCGTCCCCGCCGCCTTCTGCGGATCGCTCGTCATCTCCGCCGTCGGAGAGCTCACCGGCGTGCAGACGTTCGTCAAGGCGGCCCTCGGGTGGGTCCTGCTGCTCGCGGCGATCCTCATCGGCGTGCGCGCGTTCATCGGCATGCGGAACCGCGCCCGCGAGCGCAGGGACGGCACGACGACGAGGCGCGATGACGCCGCCGTCACGAAGGTCCGGCCGATCCCGACGCTCATCGTCGGGATCATCGGCGGCCTGATGGTCGGCCTCACGTCCGTCGGCAGCGGGTCGCTCATCATCATCGCGCTCATGCTCCTGTACCCACTCCTGTCGATGAACCGGCTCGTCGGCACCGACCTCGTCCAGGCGGTCCCCCTCGTGATCGCGGCCGCGTTGGGGCACCTCCTCTTCGGCGACGTCGACTGGGCGGTCGTCGTCCCGCTCATCGTCGGCAGCGTGCCGGGGGCCGTCCTGGGCGCTCGGCTCTCGTCGGTCGCGCCGAGCGGGATCGTCCGCCGCGCCCTCGCGGTCGTGCTCCTCGCCTCCTCGCTGCGCATGCTCGGGGTCTCGATCAGCTGGACGATCGCCGCGGTGTCTCTCGCGCTCGTGGCCGCGACCGTCGGATGGATGTGGCTGCGCCGCGCACACGGCCTCGAGGCCACCTTCGCGCTCGAGCGGCAGAAGCGCGACAGCGTGCAAGATGGAGCACGTGACTGAGCGCTCCCTCACCCTGACTTCTCCCCAGCTGCGCATCGTCGAGCTCGCCCTCGCGGGCGCCTGGGGGTCGACGGCCGAGCTGGCCTTCGACGACCCCGCGATCGCTGTGGGCGACGAGCTCGTCCTCTTCGACGAGGAAGGGACGGACGTCGCGTCGTTGCGCGTCGACGCGGTGTCGGTGAGCGGCGGCGGGCCCGCGCCCGTCGAGCAGATCGGCACGGGGGAGGCCCCGGACCTCCCCGCGCGCGTGGTCGTGTCCGGATCCGTCTCCGCCCGCCGCGCGCTGGGCCACCGCGACCGCGCCGACCTGCGCGTCGGAGCCGGGTTCGCCCGGGTGCCCCGCGCCGTGCTCATCGAGGGCGGCGCCCCGGCATCGCTCCCCGACACGGACGATCCCGTCATCGTGGTCGACCGCGGCGACGGCCGAGCGCTCGCCGCGTCGGTCGCGGCCGTCGAGGCCGCGGGGCGCCGCGCGATCGTGCTGCCGGGCGCCGGCGACCGCACGCTCGCCGCCGCGCGCGAGCTCGTGGCCGACGAGATCGAGGTCGTCGAGGCTCCCGCCGACGGATCCGAGGGCGTCGTCGTCCTCCTGACGGGGCTCTCGGGATCCGGGAAGTCGACGATCTCGAAGCTTCTCGTCGAGCGACTCGCCGCGGTCGACCCGCGCACGACGACGCTGCTCGACGGCGACGAGGTGCGGCAGATCCTCTCGGCGGGCCTCGGCTTCACGCGCGACGACCGCATGCTCAACATCCGACGCATCGGCTGGGTCGCGGCCCTCGTCGCGAAGCACGGCGGGATCGCGGTGTGCGCGCCGATCGCACCCTACGAGGCGATGCGCGAGGAGATGCGCGAGCGCGTCGAGCAGGTCGGGCGCTTCGTCCTCGTCCACGTCGCGACGCCGCTCCCGGTGTGCGCCGAGCGCGACCGCAAGGGCCTCTACGCGAAGGCGATGGCGGGCGAGATCGGCGAGTTCACGGGTGTGAGCGACCCGTACCAGATCCCGGCGCACGCCGATCTGACGATCGACGCGTCGGTCGTCGAGCCCGCCGACGCGGTCGAGCGGATCCTCGCGGTCCTGCGCGCCTGAGGCGCGATCAGCGCGCGGCCGCGGCCGGCTCGGGGGCGCGCTCGGCGGCGCGGGTCCTGAGGTGCCCGCGGGTGCTCCAGGCGACGGCGGCGACCCACACGGCGACGATCACGCCGTAGACGACCCACATGACGGGCTGCGGGGTCGCGAGCCAGTCGCTGCGCATGAGCGTGCGCGCGTTCGTCAGCACGATGACGCCGCCGACGAGGGATCCGAGGACCCGCGGCGGGACGAAGCGCACGATCCATGCGGCGATCGGCGCGGCGATGAGGCCGCCGATCAGGAGCGCGACGGCCCAGCTCCACGTGACGCCCTCGCCCGACAGCCCCACGAAGAAGCCGAGGCTCGCCGCGATCGCGACGAAGAACTCGCTCGTGTCGATCGTGCCGATGACCTTGCGCGGCTCCATGCGGCCGCTCGCGAGGATCGCGGGGGTCCCGACGGGGCCCCAGCCGCCGCCGCCCGTCGCATCCATGAATCCGCCGACGAGGCCGAGCGGCACGAGGAAGCGCTTGCGCAGCGGCTTGTCGCTGCGCGCCGGCAGGCCCTGGATCGTGAACCGCAGCAGGACGTAGAGGCCGAGCGCGAGGAGGATCAGCGACATGACCGGCTGGGCGAGCTCGGTCGACAGCCACGACAGGAAGGTCGCGCCCGCGAAGGATCCGATCGCGCCGGGGATGCCGATGCGGGCGACGGTCTTCCAGTCGACGTTGCCGAAGCGCCAGTGCGATGCGCCCGACGCGAGCGTCGTGCCGATCTCGGCGAGGTGCACCGTCGCGCTCGCCGCCGCGGGGTTCGTGCCGATCGCGAGCAGCAGGGTCGTCGAGGTCACGCCGTAGGCCATTCCGAGGCTGCCGTCGACGAGCTGGGCTCCGAGGCCGACGAGGGCGAGCAGGATGAGGGTCTGCATGGCGCAGACGATACCCGACTAACTGCGTGGGAATAGAGGGGTTAACGAAAAAGTCTCACGCCTGACTCCAGGCGGAGTCATCGGCGGTCAGCGCCGTGATCGATGCGGGCAGCTGATCGTTCGCGAGGTCGGCCGCCGTGACCGACTCGAGGACGGCCCGCACGTTGGCGCGCAGCGCGACCCACACGTGGACGAGCGGCCCCGCGGCCCCGTCGAGCTCGATGTCGCTCGGCCGCGCGTCGCGCACCCACACGAGCGGTCCCTCGACGGCGCGGATGATGTCGGCGACCGTGATCGCGTCGCCCGGCCGGGCGAGCTGGTGGCCGCCGCGCGCTCCCCGCGTGCTCGCGATGAGGCCGCTGCGGCGCAGGTCGGTGAGGATCCCCTCGAGGAAGCGGTGGGGGATGTCCTGCTGGCGCGCGATCTCCTCGGCCGTCTCGGGGCCGTCGCCCTCGTGCTTCGCGAGTTCGGCGATGGCGCGGACGGCGTAGTCGGCGCGGGCGGAGATCCTCATGCCCCCATTGTCGCCGACGAGGTCGGGATTCAGCCGCCGAGGTACGCCGCGAGCGACTCCCACGCGTCGGCGGGGGCGAAGCCCGTCGCCTCGATCTTGTCGAGCGCGAGGACGCTGTTCGCGGGGCGCGGCGCGATTCCGTGCTTGCCCGCGAAGTACTCGGCGGTCGTGACGGGCGTCACGCGGCCCGCGTCGTGACCCGTCGCGGTGAAGACGCGCCGGGCGACGTCGGCCCATGAGGCGGGCTCGCCCGATCCCGTGAGGTTGTAGGTGCCGAAGGGCGCGCGCGACGCCAGGAGGTGCCGGATCCCGCGCGCGATCTCGTCGGTGAACGTGAGGCGGCCGACCTGGTCGGAGACGACCGACGGATCCACGCCGCGCTCGGCGAGAGACGCCATCGTGCGGACGAAGTTGCCGCCCTCGCCGATGACCCACGACGTGCGCACGATGTAGTGGCGCGGGGCCGTCGCCGCGGCGATGTCGCCCGCGGCCTTCGTCTGGCCGTAGACGCCGAGGGGCGCGAACGCGTCGTCCTCCGCGTACGGGCCGTCGGCCGAGCCGTCGAAGACGTAGTCGCTCGACACGTGCACGAGGGTGATCCCGTTCTGCGCCGCGACCTGCGCGAGCGCCGCGACGCCCGCGGCGTTCGCGGCCCACGCGGCCGCGCGGTCGGCCTCGGCGGCGTCGACGCCCGTGTACGCGGCCGCGTTGATGATCACGCCGTAGTCGCGCCACCGCCTGGCGTCCGCGAGAGGGGAGGCGAGGTCGAGCGACGCGCGGTCGGCGTATTCGACCGTGGGGTCGTCGCCGAACGACGCGCGCAGGGCGCGGCCGAGCTGGCCGTTCGCGCCGACGACGAGCGTCTTCCGCGGCGGGACCGGGGTCACATCGCCGAGCCGCGGGTGCGCGCGGTCCTTGTCGCTCAGCTCCGCGTCGTCGAGGGCGATCGGCCACGCGATCGCGGCCGTCTCGTCGGCGAGGTTGAGGAACGAGTACGCGGCGTCGGGGGACCAGTGGTCGTTGACGAGGTAGGTGTACGCCGTGCCGTCCTCGAGCGCCTGGAACGCGTTGCCGACGCCCCGCGGCACGAAGATCGCCCGGGAGGGATCGATCTCGGCCGTGAACACGGCGCCGAACGAGGGGCCCTCGCGCAGGTCGACCCACGCCCCGAAGATCCGGCCGGTCGCGACCGAGATGTACTTGTCCCACGGCTCGGCGTGGATCCCGCGCGTGGTGCCCGCCGTCGCGTTGAACGAGATGTTGTTCTGCACGGGTCCGAAGTCGCGGAGGCCGAGCGCGAGCATCTTCTCGCGCTGCCAGTTCTCCTTGAACCAGCCGCGGCTGTCGCCGTGCACCGGCAGATCGAAGAGCAGGAGGCCGGGGATCGGCGTCTCGGTCACGCCGAGCTGCTTGCCGAACATCACTGGCCCTTCGACGCGTAGAACGCCTCGACGCCGTCCTTCGCGCCCGCCCACCAGGCCTCGTTCTCGCGGTACCACGCGATCGTCGCCTCGAGTCCCGCGCGGAAGTCCTGGAACCGCGGCTTCCAGCCGAGATCGGTGCGCAGGCGCGTCGAGTCGATCGCATACCGCATGTCGTGCCCCGCGCGGTCGGTCACGTGGTCGTACGCGTCGGCCGGCTGGCCCATGAGCTCAAGGATGGTCTCGACGACCTGCTTGTTGCTCTCCTCGCCGTCGGCGCCGATCAGGTAGGTCTCGCCGATCACGCCCTTCTCGAGGATCGTCAGGACCGCCGACGAGTGGTCGTCGGCGTGGATCCAGTCGCGCACGTTCTCGCCGGCGCCGTAGAGCTTGGGCCGGACGCCGCGGATCACGTTCGTGATCTGGCGGGGGATGAACTTCTCGACGTGCTGGTAGGGCCCGTAGTTGTTCGAGCAGTTCGAGATCGTCGCGCGCACGCCGAACGAGCGCACCCACGCGCGCACGAGCAGGTCGCTCGCGGCCTTCGTCGACGAGTACGGCGACGAGGGGTTGTACGGCGTGCGCTCGGTGAACCGGTTCGGGTCGTCGAGCTCGAGGTCGCCGTAGACCTCGTCGGTCGACACGTGGTGCAGGCGCACGTCGTGGCGGCGGGCCGCCTCGAGCAGCGTGTACGTGCCGATGACGTTGGTGTCGAGGAAGGGACGCGGGTCGTCGAGCGAGTTGTCGTTGTGGCTCTCGGCCGCGTAGTGCACGACGGCGTCGACGCGCGCGAACAGGTCGTCGACGAGCGCGGCGTCGGCGATGTCGCCCACGACGAGCTCGAAGCGGCTCTCGGGCAGCCCCGCGAGTGACTCGCGGTTTCCCGCGTAGGTGAGCTTGTCGAGCACCGTCACCCGGTGATCGGTGTTCTCGAGCACGTAGTGCACGAAGTTGGACCCGATGAAGCCGGCCCCGCCGGTCACGAGCAGGTGCATCAGCGCCCTCTTTCCAGAGTCTCGAGCAGGTAGCTCCCGTACCCCGACTTCACGAGCGCCTCCGCGCGGACGCGCAGACCCTCGTCGTCGAGGAACCCCTGGCGCCAGCCGATCTCCTCGGGGGATCCGATCTTCAGGCCGGTGCGCATCTCCATCGTCCGCACGTAGTCGGCAGCCGCGAGCATGTCGTCGACCGTGCCCGTGTCGAGCCACGCCGTCCCGCGGGGGAGCACGTCGACCTGCAGCTTGCCGCGCTCGAGGTAGGCGCGGTTGACGTCGGTGATCTCGTACTCGCCGCGCGCGGACGGCTCGAGGCCGCGGGCGATCTCGATGACGTCGTTGTCGTAGAAGTAGAGGCCCGGGATCGCGTAGTTGCTCCGGGGCTCGGCGGGCTTCTCCTCGAGGGAGAGCGCCGTGCCGTCCGCGTCGAACTCGACGACGCCGTAGGCGCGGGGGTTCGCGACCCAGTAGGCGAAGACCGCTCCGCCGTCGACGTCGGCGAACCGGCGCAGCTGCGTGCCGAGGCCCGGGCCGTAGAGCAGGTTGTCGCCGAGCGCGAGGGCGACCTTGTCCTCGCCGATGAAGTCGGCGCCGATCGTGAACGCCTGCGCGAGGCCGTCGGGCGAGGGCTGCTCGGCGTAGCTCAGCTCGATCCCGAACTGCGATCCGTCGCCCAGCAGCCGATGGAACGCGGCGGCGTCGTGCGGGGTCGTGATCACGAGGATCTCCCGGATCCCCGCGAGCATGAGCGTCGACAGGGGGTAGTAGATCATCGGCTTGTCGTACACCGGCACGAGCTGCTTCGAGACGCCGAGCGTGATCGGGTGCAGACGCGTGCCCGAGCCGCCCGCGAGAATGATGCCCTTCACGCCTGCCATCGTGTCACACAGGCCCCGCATGGACCCGCCGTTAGGCTCGCCAGGTGGCATCAGCGACGGCACCGGCACCGACCCTCTGGCAGCGCCTGCGCTGGCCCCTGCTCTCGGTCCTCCTGACCGTCGCGCTCGCGACGGCGCGCGTCGCGGTCAACCCGCGCTTCTACTTCACCGACGACACCGAGCGCGGCTCGTTCGGCCAATGGTGGGCGCTCGGCGAGTACCTGACCCACGGATCCCTCCCCGTCCTCGACCCGTCGGCCTGGCAGGGCGGCAACTACTTCGCCGAGGGGCAGTGGGGGATCCTCAGCCCCATCACCTGGCTGATCGGGCTCACGGCGTACGCCGCCCCCGACGCCGCCGTGCACGTGACGGTGTGGAAGATCCTGTTCCTCGCGGTCTTCTCGCTCGGCATGTACCTCATCACCCGCGAGTTCGGCGCGGCGCGGCCGTGGGCGGCGCTCGCCGCGGTCCTCGCGCCCGTCGCGGGGCTCACGGTGTACATGGACGCCGCGTCGTGGTCGACGGGCCTCTTCGACTCCTGCCTGCTGCCGCTGCTGTGGTGGACGCTGCGGCGCGCCGTCGAGCACGGGAAGTCGCCGATCCCGTACCTCGTGGCGTCGCACGCGCTCGTGACCTTCGGATACGTCTTCGGCGCCGTCGTCCTCGTGATCGTGCTGGTCGAGAGCCTCGTGCGCCACGCCGTCCGCCGCCGCTGGCGCGAGGTGTGGCGCACCCTCGCGGCGAGCGCCTGGGGCGCGCTGTGGACCATCGTGATCTACCTGCCCGCGATCGCGACGGCCCCCGTGACGAAGCGGGCGACGGATCCGATCGAGAACGACCACTTCCTCAACGCCGACCTGACCGACCTCTTCTCGGCCGGATCCCCGTGGTCGACCGCGACGATCCGATCCTGGTGGGGCGACACGACCGACGGGCCGCTCGTCTACATCGCGTGGCTGGTCCCGCTGATCCCGCTCTTCCTGCCGCTCGCGAAGCGCTCGCTCGCGCGGCTGACCCCCGTTCTCGTGCTCGGGGCGACGATGCTCGCCGTCGTGCTCGCGCCCGCGCAGCTCGGGGCGATCCGCTGGCCGCTGCGCATGATGCCGTACCTCGCGATCGCCGTGATCATCGTGCTCGCGGTGGCCGCATCGCAGCGCTTCCCGAAGGTGACGCGCGGGAACGTGTGGGCGTCGCTCGCCCTCATCGCGGCGTGCGGCTACCTCTCGTGGGTCAACGAGATGTGGTCGTGGAAGGCGATCTTCGCCGGCACGGCGGTGCAGCTCGTCGCGCTCGCGGGCTTCGTGATCCTCTCGCGGCGCGCCGGGCGCCCCGGGGCGGGCGCGGGCGCGGCGACCCGGGCGACCGCCGTCGCGGTCCTGCTCTCGACGCTCGTGACGTCGGGCGTCTCGCTCACGCAGCTCGCGCGTTTCACCGAGTCGCCCATGCCGTCGGTGAACGCGCCGACGTCGACCGAGACCCTCGAGAGCGCGCTCGACGGGGTCGAGGGCGACGCGATCGTCGTGGGCAACTACTACACGGGGCAGAACACCCCCGACAGCTGGAACGAGCGGCTGATGGGCAACCTCTGGTACCTCGCCGACACGCCCGTCGCGAGCGTCTACACGGTCCTGCCGTTCAGCGCGTTCGCGAACGACCTCTGCAGCGACCTGCGCGGCCTCACGTGCGCCGACGCGCTCGGCACGCTCTGGAGCATCGATCCCGACACGGGGGAGCGCGTGAGCGACCTCATGAGCATCTCGGCGATCGTCGCGGCGAAGGCCACCTACGAGACCGAGCCCGTCGCGCCCGAGGGCTGGCACCTGGCGCGCGAGGGGTACTGGAACTGGTTCTTCGAGCGCGACGAGCCGCTGCCCAGCGCGGGTGGGGTGACGTACACCGACTCCGAGCTGTCGGACGTCGAGGTCACCGACACGACCGTGACGTTCACGGTCGACGAGGTCGGGCCCTCGGGCGAGGTCGTGCTGAGCCGCCTGCCCTTCCCGGGGTACTCGGTGTCGGGGGCGGAGCTCGCGGATCCGGTGCGCGGATACCTGCTCACGGTCGACGTCTCGGGGGCGGAGCCGGGCGACACCGTGACGGTGCGCTTCCTGCCGCCGCCGTTCCCGATCCTCGTCGCGTCGTTCGTCGGCGCGTGGCTCGTCCTCGCGGCCTGGCTCCTGCTCCGCGCCCGGTCCCGCCGCGCAGGCGCGCGCCCCTGACCCCGTCGCCCGCCGCTGACCCCGCCGCCCCGGCCGCCCGCCGCCGCCCCGGCCGCCCGCCTCCGCGCCCCGCGCCGAGCGTCCGCCGCGACGCGGGGTCGGCCTCGTGGGATCGCCAATTCTCCGTCAATTCCCCACGCGAGAGCGGGGGAATTGACGGAGAATTGGCGATCTCCGGTCAGCGGGGGCGGGGGCCCGACTCGCGCACCGCGAAGGCGTAGAGCGGGCGGGCCTGGACCTCTTCGTAGATCCGCCCGATGTACTGCCCGATGATCCCGAGCATCAGCAGCTGGATCCCGCCCAGCAGGAACATGCCCGCCATGATGAAGGTCCACCCCTCGACGAGCGAGTCGGGGTTGAGCCAGCGCTGCAGCGCGAGGTAGACGACCCACAGCGCCGACGCGATCGCGAGCACGACGCCCGCGCCCGAGATGAAGCGCAGGGGCGCCGACGAGAACCCGAGGATCCCGTCGGCCGCGAGCTTCAGCATCTTGCTGAGCGGGTAGCCCGTCTTGCCCGCGTGGCGCGCGTCTCGGTCGAACAGCACGGGGCGCTGCACGAACCCGACGTCGGCGACCATGCCGCGGATGAAGCGGTTGTGCTCGGGGTAGCGGCGCAGCTCCTCGACGACCTTCCGATCCATGAGGCGGAAGTCGCCCGTGTCGCGGGGGATGTCGATCCGCGCGAGCTTCGAGAGCACCCAGTAGAACCCGCCGGCCGTCAGCCGCTTGAAGAACCCGTCGTCGCGCGTGCGCCGCTGCGCGTAGGCGACGTCCGCGCCGCCCTCCCACGCCGCGATGAGCTGCGCCGCGACCTCGGGCGGATCCTGCAGGTCGCTGTCCATGACGATGACGGCGTCGGCGTCGGCCACGTCGATCCCCGCCGTCACGGCGATCTGGTGCCCCGAGTTGCGGGCGAGCGAATACACCGAGACCCGCTCGTCGCGCTCACGCAGCCCGCGCAGCAGAGCCAGCGAGCGGTCGCGGGATCCGTCGTCGACGAAGACGAACTCGAACGCGTAGCGATCGGCGAGCGGCGCCGCCACGGCGGCGAGCCGCTCGTACAGCAGCGGGATGTTGCCCTCTTCGTCGTAGATGGGCAGCACGAACGCGACCGACTTCACTTCTTCTTCCCCCGGGGCATCACGGCGTACACGGCGCGGCGCAGGCCGGCCATCGTGCGGGCGCGGCGGGCGCCGCGGGCCACGTCGTAGGTGTCGACCTCGTCGAACGTCTGGGCGGCCCAGTCGAACAGGCGCCGCATCTCGGCCGACTGCTCGTCGGCGAGCGCGACCGACCACTGGCCGGCGCTCACGCGGAAGGTCGAGGCGACGGCGTCGTCGCGCACGAAGGATCCGTGCCGCAGCACCCCGAGATAGCTCGCGACGTCGATCGCGTACGACCAGCGCCCCTGCCAGCCGCCCGCGGCCTCGAGCGCGGCGCGCCGCATCATGACGGCGCCGGGCTCGCCGAACGGGTTCGTGCCGCTGCGCACCGCGGCCTTCGCGGCCGCGCCCCCCGTCATGAAGGCGTCCAGCCCCTGCAGCCCGCGCGCGGGCCCCATCGCGCGCCCGCGCTCGTCGACGATCCGGCGGCGGCCCGCGGTGAGGACGGATCCCGGGTGCGCGTCGAGCAGCGCCGCCTGGCGCGCGAGCGACCCGGGGGCGACGGCGTCGTCGCCCGGCAGCAGCTTGATGTGCTCGCCCGTCGCGGCGGCGGTCACGGCGGCCCAGTTCGCGGGCGCCCCGCCCCCGGTCGGCGTCGTGAGGAGCCGCACCCGCGGATCCCCCGCGAGGCGCTCGGCGGCCTCGTACGTGCCGTCGCCCGAGGAGTGGTCGGCGACGACGAGCTCGAGGTCGACGTCCCGCTGATCGAGGACCGACCGCATGGCCTCCTCGATGTAGTCGGCCTGCCGGAAGGCGGGGATCACGACCGAGAGCTTCGGCGATGTCACGGGCGCTCCTCCTGGGGGCGTCGGAACGAGAAGCGGCTGTGCCCGAACCAGCTGATGACGGCGGTGACGATCGTGAACGCGAGCTGCGCGACGATCTCGTCCCACCCGAGCCAGAGCTTGAGCGGGGGCACCACGACGAGGTTCAGGACGAAAGCCCCGAGGTAGACGAGCTGGAACCGCCAGAAGTCGAGCCAGAAGTGGCCCGTCACGCGGAAGACCAGGTGGCGGTAGAGGAAGAAGGCGCTGAGCGTCGAGAGGATCTGCGCGCAGACGATGACGGCGAACACCGTCCACGCCTGGCCGGGCGCCGCGACGCGGAAGAGCCCGGAGAACGCGACGAACCAGACGAAGCCGATCCCCGTGTTGAGCACCCCGACGAACAGGAACGCGACGCGGCGGTCCTTGAAGAGCCGCAGGAGGGGTCCGTCGGGGCCCGACATCCCTCCCGGACTCCGGGTCTTCTCCTCGCCGCTCACACGTGTCACACTACTGACGCGCGGCCGATCGGCCGGTGCATGACGACGACACTTGCGGGGGTACCCATGGGACTCGACGACCTGATCAACAAGGGCAAGGACGCCTTCGAGGCGAACAAGGACAAGGTGCAGGACGCGCTCAAGAGCGACCAGGCCGAGGACATCTCGGACAAGGCGCTCGACGGAGTCGCCGGCTTCGCCAAGAAGGTCGCCCCCGGTGCCGCCGACAAGATCGACGGCGTGCGCGACGACCTCGACGGCAAGATCGGCAACGAGTAAGCCGCACCGCGAGCAGCGAAGGGCCCGTCTTCGGACGGGCCCTTCTGCGTGCGCCGGAGAGTACGCTGAGAGGGTCGTGTCCGAACGCCCGGATCCGCGGAATCACGCGGCCGTGAGCGCGACACGCCCGGGTTGCCAAAGACGGTGACGGGCTGGCACAATAGACAGGTTCCACATTTCGACGGCTGCGCTCTGCGCGCCGGTCGGATCACTGCATCGGCAGTGCACAGACCTCGCCTCGCGCGATCGGTTCTGGGCCGCGGGCAGAGGAGCGATCACACACCCACATCGCACGGGGTCGCACCCGTGTGCGTGGGGCTGACATGTGAACACGGCGCGGCTGTCGCGCAGCGGGATCCGTCCTGCGACGCGAGCAGTCACGGTGCCAGACCCGAAGGGTATCCGGAGGGTCCGTGCGTCCAATGCCCTTGAGGTATGACGCGTTAAGAGAGTGAGCAGACAAATGGCGGGACAGAAGATCCGCATTCGCCTGAAGTCGTATGACCACGAGGTCATCGACACGTCGGCGCGCAAGATCGTCGACACCGTGACCCGCGCTGGTGCGCAGGTCGTGGGCCCGGTGCCCCTCCCGACGGAGAAGAACGTCGTGGCGGTCATCCGTTCGCCCCACAAGTACAAGGACAGCCGCGAGCACTTCGAGATGCGCACGCACAAGCGCCTCATCGACATCGTGGACCCGACGCCGAAGGCCGTCGACTCGCTCATGCGTCTCGACCTTCCGGCCGACGTCAACATCGAGATCAAGCTCTGAGGGCAGGGATCGACATGGCTGACATCAACAACAAGGTTTCGAAGGGCCTGCTCGGCAAGAAGCTGGGCATGACCCAGGTCTGGAACGAGAGCGGCAAGCTGATCCCCGTCACGGTGATCGAGCTCGCGCCCAACGTCGTGACCCAGGTCCGCACGCCCGAGAAGGACGGCTACAGCGCCGTCCAGATCGCCGCCGGCGAGATCGACCCCCGCAAGGTCACCCAGCCCCTCACGGGCCACTTCTCGGCCGCAGGCGTGACGCCCCGTCGTCACGTCACCGAGATCCGCACCGCCGACGCCGCCGACTACGCGGCCGGCCAGGAGCTCACGGTCGACGGCACGTTCGAGGCAGGCCAGCTGGTCGACGTCGTCGGCACCAGCAAGGGCAAGGGCTTCGCGGGCGTCATGAAGCGCCACAACTTCAAGGGCGTCTCGGCTTCGCACGGTTCGCACCGCAACCACCGCAAGCCCGGTTCGATCGGCGCCTCGGCGACCCCGAGCCGCGTCTTCAAGGGCATGCGCATGGCCGGCCGTATGGGCGGCGAGCGCGTGACCGTCCTCAACCTCACGGTGCACTCCGTCGACGCCGAGAAGGGTCTGCTGCTCGTCAAGGGCGCCGTCCCCGGTGCGCGCGGTCGCGTCGTGTTCGTCCGCAACGCAGTGAAGGGAGCCTGAGTCTCATGACTGACTCCATCGCTCTCGACGTTCTCGGCACCGACGGCAAGAAGACCGGCACGGTCGACGCGCCCGCTTCGGTGTTCGACGTCAAGACGAACGTCCCGCTCATCCACCAGGTCGTCACGGCGCAGCTCGCCGCGGCGCGCCAGGGCACCCACTCGACCAAGCGTCGCGGTGAGGTCTCGGGTACGGGCGCCAAGCCGTTCAAGCAGAAGGGCACCGGCCGTTCGCGCCAGGGCTCGATCCGCCAGCCCGAGCACCGCGGTGGTGGTACCGTCCACGGTCCCAAGCCCCGCGACTACTCGCAGCGCACCCCCAAGAAGATGATCGCGGCCGCCCTCGCCGGCGTGCTCAGCGACCGTCTCCGCGGCGAGCGGATCCACGTCGTCGACACGTTCGGCGCCGAGGCCCCCTCGACCAAGGCCGCCGCCGGCTTCCTCTCCTCGTTCACGGCGAACAAGAACACGCTCGTCGTGCTCGACCGCTCCGAGGAGATCGGATCGCTCAGCGTCCGCAACCTCGCGAACGTCCACGTGATCGCGGCTGACCAGCTCAACGCGTATGACGTCGTCACGAGCGACGACGTCGTCTTCACCAAGGCCGCCTTCGACGCGTTCGTCGCTGCGAAGACCGGCGCCAAGGAGGTCTCGGCATGACCGCGATCAACAAGGACCCGCGCGAGATCATCATCGCGCCCGTCGTCTCGGAGAAGAGCTACGGCCTGATCGACGAGGGCAAGTACACGTTCATCGTGGACCCCCGCTCGAACAAGACCGAGATCAAGCTTGCGATCGAGAAGATCTTCGACGTGAAGGTCGCGTCGGTCAACACCCTGAACCGTCAGGGCAAGACCTCCCGCACCCGCTTCGGCACCGGCAAGCGCAAGAGCACCAAGCGCGCCGTCGTGACGCTCAAGTCGGGCACCATCGACATCTTCACGGCTGTCGCCTGAGAGCCGGAAGGACCAAGGAACGAATATGGCTATTCGCAACTACAAGCCGACGACGCCCGGTCGCCGCGGCTCGTCGGTGGCTGACTTCGCCGAGATCACGCGTTCGACCCCCGAGAAGTCGCTGCTCCGCCCGCTCTCCAAGACGGGTGGCCGCAACAACCAGGGTCGCATCACGACGCGTCACATCGGTGGTGGCCACAAGCGCCAGTACCGTGTGATCGATTTCCGTCGCAACGACAAGGACGGCATCGACGCGAAGGTCGCTCACATCGAGTACGACCCCAACCGCACGGCGCGCATCGCGCTCCTGCACTATGTCGACGGCACGAAGCGCTACATCATCGCGCCGAACAAGCTGCAGCAGGGCGACATCGTCGAGTCGGGTGCCGGCGCCGACATCAAGCCCGGCAACAACCTGCCGCTGCGCAACATCCCCACGGGTACCGTCATCCACAACGTCGAGCTCCGCCCCGGCGGCGGCGCGAAGATGGCTCGTTCGGCGGGCGCCTCGGTGCGTCTCGTCGCGAAGGACGGCCCCTACGCTCAGCTGCGCCTCCCCTCGGGCGAGGTCCGCAACGTCGACGCGCGCTGCCGCGCGACGATCGGCGAGGTCGGCAACGCCGAGCAGTCGAACATCAACTGGGGCAAGGCGGGCCGCAACCGCTGGAAGGGCAAGCGCCCCACGGTCCGCGGTGTCGTCATGAACCCGGTCGACCACCCGCACGGTGGTGGTGAGGGCCGCACTTCCGGTGGCCGTCACCCCGTCACCCCCTGGGGCCAGGCTGAGGGTCGCACCCGCCACGCCAACAAGGAAAGCGACAAGTACATCGTGCGTCGTCGCAACGCCGGCAAGAAGCGCAAGTAGGAGTCAAGAAGATGCCACGCAGTCTGAAGAAGGGCCCCTTCGTCGACGAGCACCTGCTTCGCAAGGTCGTCTCGGCGAACGAGTCCGGTTCCAAGAACGTCATCAAGACCTGGTCGCGTCGCTCGATGATCGTCCCGGCAATGCTGGGTCACACGATCGCCGTGCACGACGGACGCAAGCACATCCCCGTGTTCGTGTCCGAGGCCATGGTCGGCCACAAGCTGGGCGAGTTCGCGCCCACCCGCACCTTCCGCGGTCACGAGAAGGACGACAAGAAGGGCCGTCGCCGCTAAGGCGACGCTGAGAGGAGAGAGAAATGGTGGAGTCCATCGCACGCGTGCGACACATCCGCGTGACCCCTCAGAAGGCCCGCCGCGTCGTCGCCCTCATCAAGGGCCGTCAGGCCGATGAGGCGCTCGCGATCCTGAAGTTCGCGCAGCAGCAGGCTTCTGAGCCCATCTACAAGCTCGTCGCGTCGGCGAAGGCCAACGCTCAGGTGAAGGCCGACCAGTCGGGCGAGTACCTGAACGAGCAGGATCTGTACGTCAAGAACGCCTTCGTGGACGAGGGGACGACGCTCAAGCGCTTCCGTCCCCGCGCCCAGGGTCGCGCCGACCAGATCAAGAAGCGCACGAGCCACATCACGGTCGTGCTCTCGACGCCCGAGGTCGCTGACGCGGCCGAGGGTACCGACAAGAAGGCGAGCAAGTAATGGGACAGAAGATCAATCCCTACGGCTTCCGCCTCGGCATCACGACGGACCACGTCTCGCGCTGGTTCTCTGACTCGACCAAGCCGGGTCAGCGTTACGCCGACTACGTGGCCGAAGACATCCGCATCCGCAAGTACCTCGAGAAGACCCTCGACCGTGCCGGCATCAGCGGAATCGAGATCGAGCGCACCCGTGACCGCGTGCGCATCGACATCCACACCGCGCGTCCCGGCATCGTGATCGGTCGCCGCGGCGCGGAGGCCGAGCGCCTGCGCAGCGAGCTCGAGAAGCTCACCGCCAAGCAGATCCAGCTGAACATCCTCGAGGTCAAGAACCCCGAGGCCGACGCTCAGCTCGTCGCCCAGGGCGTCGCCGAGCAGCTCGCTGCCCGTGTCGCGTTCCGTCGCGCCATGCGCAAGGGCCTGCAGGGCGCCATGCGCGCCGGCGCCAAGGGCGTCCGGATCCAGGTCTCGGGCCGCCTCGGCGGCGCCGAGATGAGCCGCACCGAGTTCTACCGCGAGGGTCGCGTGCCGCTGCACACGCTCCGCGCGAACATCGACTACGGCTTCTACGAGGCGAAGACCACCTTCGGCCGCATCGGCGTGAAGGTCTGGGTCTACAAGGGCGACCTCACCAACAAGGAGCTGGCTCGCGAGGAGGCTTCGATGAAGCCCGCCCGCGACCGTGACCGCGGTGGCCGTCGTGGCCCGCGTCGCGACCGCGACGCCGCGCCCGCGAAGGCATCGGAAGGAGCAACGGCGTAATGCTGATCCCCCGTAAGGTCAAGTACCGCAAGCAGCACCACCCGGGCCGCAGCGGCGCCGCCACCGGCGGCACGCAGGTCTCGTTCGGTGAGTACGGCATCCAGGCGCTCACCCCCGCGTACGTGACGAACCGTCAGATCGAGGCGGCTCGTATCGCCATGACGCGTCACATCAAGCGCGGCGGCAAGGTCTGGATCAACATCTACCCGGACCGTCCCCTCACCAAGAAGCCTGCGGAAGTCCGCATGGGTTCCGGTAAGGGCTCGCCCGAGTGGTGGGTCGCCAACATCAAGCCGGGTCGCGTCCTCTTCGAGGTCGCCGGCGTGAGCGAGGAGCTCGCTCGCGGCGCTCTGACCCGAGCAATGCACAAGCTGCCTCTCAAGGCACGCATCATCAAGCGCGAGGAGGGCGACGCGTAATGGCGATCGGCACCAAGGAGCTCGCCACGTCCGAGCTCGACACGTTCGAAGACCAGCGCCTCGTCGAGGAGCTGCGCAAGGCCAAGGAAGAGCTGTTCAACCTGCGCTTCCAGTCGGCCACCGGCCAGCTCGAGAGCCACGGCCGCATCCGTGCGGTCAAGCGCGACATCGCGCGTCTGTACACCGTGATCCGCGAGCGCGAGCTCGGGATCCGTGCGACGCCGGCCCCGGTCGAGACGAAGGCCAAGAAGACCAAGAAGGCTGCGAAGAAGGCTGAAGAGCCCGCCGCCGCCGCCGAGGGAGAGGCTGAGTGATGGCCACCGAGAACAAGACCGAGCAGTCGGTCGACCGCGGCTACCGCAAGTCGGCTCGCGGCTACGTCGTCAGCGACAAGATGGACAAGACCATCGTCGTCGAGGTCGAGGACCGCGTGAAGCACCCGCTCTACGGCAAGGTCATCCGCCGCACGAAGAAGCTCAAGGCGCACGACGAGCAGAACTCGGCGGGCATCGGCGATCTCGTCGTCATCAACGAGACGCGCCCCCTGAGCGCCTCGAAGCGCTGGCGCCTGGTCGAGATCGTCGAGAAGGCGAAGTAACCCATGATCCAGACTGAATCCCGCCTCAAGGTCGCCGACAACACCGGCGCGAAGGAGCTGCTGACGATCCGCGTGCTCGGTGGTTCCAACCGCCGTTACGCCGGTCTCGGCGACACCATCGTGGCCACCGTCAAGGACGCGATCCCCGGCGGCAACGTGAAGAAGGGCGACGTCGTCAAGGCGGTCGTCGTCCGCACCGTGAAGCAGACGCGCCGCGCTGACGGCTCGTACATCAAGTTCGACGAGAACGCCGCCGTGATCCTGAAGAACGACGGGGAGCCCCGCGGCACCCGCATCTTCGGCCCGGTCGGTCGCGAGCTCCGCGACCGCCGGTTCATGAAGATCGTCTCGCTCGCTCCGGAGGTGATTTGACCTAATGGCCAAGATCAAGAAGGGCGACCTCGTCCAGGTGATCTCGGGCGCCACTGAGGCTCGCGGCGGAGACCGCGGCAAGCAGGGCAAGGTCCTCGAGGTTCTCGGCGACCGCGTGGTCGTCGAGGGCGTCAACTACATCACCAAGCACAATCGCGTCGGTCAGACCGACCGCGGCACGAAGACCGGCGGCATCGAGACCTTCGAGGCCCCGATCCACGTGTCGAACGTCGCGATCGTCGACCCCGAGACCAAGAAGCCGACCCGCGTGGGCTACCGCGTGGAGGAGCAGGTCAAGGACGGCGTCAAGAAGACGGTGCGCGTCCGCGTCGCCAAGGGTTCGGGCTCGGACATCACCGACCCGAAGGGAAAGTAAGAGAGACATGAGCACGGACATCGCCGCGCAGGCTGGCAAAATCCAGCCTCGCCTCAAGCAGGTCTACCGCAACGAGATCCGCCAGAAGCTGCAGGACGAGTTCTCCTACGAGAACGTCATGCAGGTTCCGGGCCTCGTGAAGGTCGTTGTGAACACGGGTGTCGGCGAGGCAGCTCGCGACAGCAAGGTCATCGAGGGTGCGATCTCCGATCTCACCGCGATCACCGGCCAGAAGCCCGTCACGACGAAGGCGAAGAAGTCGATCGCGCAGTTCAAGCTGCGCGAGGGCCAGGCCATCGGCGCGCACGTCACCCTCCGCGGTGACCGCGCGTGGGAGTTCCTGGACCGTCTCATCTCGCTCGCGCTTCCCCGCATCCGCGACTTCCGCGGCCTGTCGGACAAGCAGTTCGACGGCAACGGCAACTACACGTTCGGTGTGGCCGAGCAGTCGATCTTCCACGAGATCGACCAGGACCGCATCGACCGCGTGCGCGGTTTCGACATCACCGTCGTGACCACCGCGAAGACGGACGACGAGGGCCGCGCGCTCCTGCGCCACCTCGGCTTCCCCTTCGTGAACAACAACGCCTGATCCTCCGAATCAGCCGTCAGATGCCGGGCACGACTTGGTCGTGCCCGGCATCTGGATGACAATCGAATATTGGCTATCCACGTCGTGGAAGGTCGTCTGTCGTGTAACGGCAGCCGAAACCTCATGAACAAAGGAACTCACGTATGACCATGACAGACCCGGTCGCAGACATGCTGACCCGTCTGCGCAACGCGAACTCGGCGCACCACGACCAGGTGTCGCTGCCGTCGAGCAAGCTGAAGACGCACATCGCCGACATCCTCCGCGCGGAGGGCTACATCTCGGCTTGGGAGGAGACCGACGCGCGCGTCGGCAAGACCCTCACCCTCACGCTCAAGTACGGCGCACACCGTGAGCGTTCGATCGCGGGCATCAAGCGGGTCTCGAAGCCCGGCCTCCGCGTGTACGCGAAGTCGAACGAGCTCCCCAAGGTGCTCGGCGGCCTCGGCGTCGCGATCCTGTCCACCTCCTCCGGTCTCCTCACCGACCGTCAGGCTGAGCAGAAGGGCGTGGGCGGAGAAGTTCTCGCCTACGTGTGGTGACCCTGAATGTCGCGTATCGGACGTCTCCCCATTGACATCCCCGCCGGCGTCGACGTCAAGATCGACGGCCAGCTGGTCACGGTGAAGGGCCCCAAGGGCGAGCTCGCTCTCACGGTCGCTTCGCCGATCGAGGCCAAGGTCGAGGAGAACCAGGTTCTCGTCACCCGCCCCGACGACGAGCGCGAGTCGCGGTCGCTCCACGGCCTGACCCGCACTCTCATCAACAACAACATCATCGGCGTCACGCAGGGCTACTCGAAGTCCCTCGAGATCGTCGGCACCGGTTACCGCGTGCAGCAGAAGGGCTCGAGCCTCGAGTTCGCGCTCGGCTTCTCGCACCCGGTCACCGTCGAGCCCCCGGCCGGCATCTCGTTCTCGGTCGACGGCAACACGAAGCTCACCGTCACCGGCATCGACAAGCAGGCAGTCGGCGAGGTCGCAGCGAACATCCGCAAGATCCGCAAGCCCGAGCCGTACAAGGGCAAGGGTGTGCGCTACGCCGGCGAGCAGATCCGCCGCAAGGCCGGAAAGGCTGGTAAGTAATCATGGCTGTGACGTCGAAGTCCGCGGCGCGCTCGCGCCGCCACACCCGCCTTCGCAAGAAGGTCGTCGGCACCGCCGAGCGCCCCCGCCTCGTCGTGAACCGTTCGGCTCGCCACGTGTTCGTCCAGGTCATCGACGATGCCCAGGGCCTCACGCTCGCGTCGGCATCGACGCTCGAGACCGACCTGCGCTCGTTCGAGGGCGACAAGACCGCTAAGGCCCGCAAGGTCGGCGAGCTGCTCGCCGAGCGCGCGAAGGCCGCCGGCATCGAGGCCGTCGTGTTCGACCGCGGCGGCAACCGCTACGCCGGTCGCGTCGCGGCGATCGCCGATGGCGCCCGCGAAGGAGGGCTGAGCCTGTGAGTGACAACAAGGAGACGACCGAGGTGACCACCGAGGCCACGCAGACCGCGCCCGAGCAGGGCCAGGCCGAGTCGCGCAACGAGCGCGGCGGCCGTCGCGGCGGCAACGACCGCGGCGGACGCGGCGACCGTCGTGGGAACGGCCGTGGCGGCCGTGACAACGACAGCAACTTCCTCGAGCGCGTCGTCACCATCAACCGCGTCTCGAAGGTCGTGAAGGGCGGTCGTCGCTTCAGCTTCACCGCTCTCGTGGTCGTCGGCGACGGCAACGGCCTGGTGGGCGTCGGCTACGGCAAGGCCCGCGAGGTCCCCCTGGCGATCTCGAAGGGCGTCGAGGACGCGAAGCGCAACTTCTTCCGCGTTCCCCGCATCGAGTCGACGATCCCGCACCCCGTCCAGGGTGAGGACGCCGCCGGTGTCGTGCTGCTCCGTCCGGCCGTGGCCGGTACCGGTGTCATCGCCGGTGGTCCCGTCCGCGCGGTCCTCGAGTGCGCCGGCATCCACGACGTGCTCTCGAAGTCGCTCGGCTCGTCGAACACGATCAACATCGTGCACGCGACGGTCGCGGCCCTGAAGTCGCTCGAGGAGCCCCGTGCGGTCGCCGCGCGTCGCGGCCTCGACTTCGACCAGGTCGCGCCCGCCCGTATCGTCCGTGCGGAGGCCAAGGCCGCCGCTGCAGCGAAGGCAGGTGCCTGATGGCCGCGCGTCTGAAGGTCACGCAGATCAAGTCCAAGGTGAGCGAGAAGCAGAACCAGCGTCACACGCTGCGCAGCCTCGGTCTCAAGCGCATCGGCGACGCGGTCGTCCGCCCCGATGACGCTCAGACCCGCGGCTACGTCCGCGCTGTCGCTCACCTCGTCAAGGTTGAGGAGATCGACTGATGGCTGAGAACATCGAAGAGCGCCCCGCCGTGCTCAAGGCGCACCACCTGCGCCCCGTCCCCGGAGCCAACACCGCCAAGACCCGCAAGGGCCGTGGTGAGGGTTCGAAGGGCAAGACCGCTGGCCGTGGAACGAAGGGCACGCGTGCTCGCAACACCGTGCGCGTCGGCTTCGAGGGTGGCCAGATGCCGCTGCACATGCGCACCCCGAAGCTCCGCGGCTTCAAGAACCCGTTCCGCACCGAGTACCAGGTCGTCAACCTCGACAAGCTGGCCCTCGCCTTCCCCGAGGGCGGCGACGTGACCGTCGACGCTCTCGTCGAGAAGGGCCTCGTGCGCAAGAACGAGCTCGTGAAGGTTCTCGGCACCGGCGACATCGCCGTTGCCCTGAACGTCCAGGTCAACAAGGTCTCCGCCTCGGCGCAGGCCAAGATCGAGGCCGCGGGCGGTTCGATCAAGTAATCCGCACCGTCTGGTGCACCAGCTGAAGGGCCGGGGGCGAGAGCTCCCGGCCCTTTCGGCTAGTCTGGTGGACGGCGTGCGCCGAAGCGTGCGCCATCCCTCATAGGAGGCAGTTTCTTGTTCAGCGCCATCGCGCGGATCTTCCGTACCCCCGACCTGCGGCGGAAGATCGGCTTCACGCTCGGCATCATCGCCATCTATCGCTTCGGCACGCACGTTCCGGCGCCGTTCGTCAGCTATCCGAACGTGCAAGCGTGTCTCGAGGGAACCTCAGGAACAGAGGGCCTCCTCTCGCTCGTCAACCTCTTCTCCGGCGGCGGGCTGCTGCAGCTGTCGATCCTCGCGCTCGGCGTCATGCCGTACATCACGGCGACGATCATCACCCAGCTGCTCCGCGTCGTGATCCCGCACTTCGAGGCGCTCCAGAAGGAGGGCCAGGCGGGCCAGGCCAAGCTCACGCAGTACACGCGCTACCTCACGATCGCGCTGGCGCTCCTGCAGGCCACGACCCTCGTCACGGTCGCCCGTTCGGGCCAGCTCTTCGGCACCACGAGCGTCGCCGAGTGCTCGAACCTGCTCACCGATACGAGCTGGATCTCGCAGGCCATGATCGTCATCACGCTGACGGCCGGCACGAGCCTCGTCATGTGGATGGCCGAGCTGCTCACCGAGCGCGGCGTCGGCAACGGCATGTCGCTCCTCATCTTCACGTCGATCGCGGCCCAGTTCCCGGGCGCCATGTGGTCGATCTGGCAGGCCCGCGGCTTCGAGGTCTTCCTCCTCGTCCTGGCGGTCGGCGTCATCCTCATCGCGCTCGTCGTCTTCGTCGAGCAGTCGCAGCGACGGATCCCCGTGCAGTACGCCAAGCGCATGGTCGGGCGCCGCACCTACGGCGGCACGAACACGTACATCCCGATCAAGGTCAACATGGCGGGCGTCGTGCCCGTGATCTTCTCGTCGTCGCTCCTCTACATCCCGTCGCTCATCGCGCAGTTCAACACCCCGACCGACGGCTCCGAGCCGGCCGCGTGGGTCACCTGGATCAGCACGTACTTCACGACGGGCGACCACCCGATCTACATGGCGGCGTACTTCCTCCTGATCATCGGGTTCACCTACTTCTACGTGGCGATCACCTTCAACCCGGTCGACCAGGCCGACAACATGAAGCGCTACGGCGGGTTCATCCCCGGCATCCGCGCCGGCCGCCAGACGGCCGAGTACCTCGACTACGTCCTGACCCGCATCACCTTCCCGGGTTCGATCTACCTGGGTCTCGTCGCCCTCGTGCCCCTCGTGGCGCTCGCGACGGTGCAGGCCAACCAGAACTTCCCGTTCGGCGGAACCTCGCTGCTCATCATGGTGGGTGTCGGCCTCGAGACGGTGAAGCAGATCGACGCGCAGCTGCAGCAGCGTCACTACGAAGGGTTGCTCCGATGACGGCACGCCTCCTGATCGTCGGCCCGCAGGGCTCGGGCAAGGGAACGCAGGGGGCGCGCATCGCCGCCTCCTACGGCATCCCCGTCGTCTCCACGGGCGACATCTTCCGGGACAACATCAAGAACGGCACCGAGCTGGGCCGCAAGGTCCAGGCGATCACCGACGCCGGCGACCTCGTCCCCGACGAGGTCACGAGTGAGATCGTGCGCGACCGCCTGTCGCAGGGCGACGCCGAGGGCTTCCTCCTCGACGGCTACCCCCGCAACACGGCGCAGGTCGCCCACCTCGACGAGTACCTCGCGGGCCGCGGCGACGAGCTCGACGCCGTGATCCTCCTCGAGGTCCCGCGCGAGGAGTCGATCACCCGCATCACGCAGCGGGCCGCGGAGCAGGGGCGCAGCGACGACACCGAAGAGGCCGTCGCGAAGCGCCTGTCGATCTACGAGAGCGAGACCGCTCCGATCATCGACCTCTACGAGCCGCGCGGCATCGTCGACCGCATCGACGGCGTCGGCGAGCTCGACGAGATCACCGAGCGGATCATGTCGGCGCTCGCGGCCCGCGGTCTCGCGACCGTCGCCGCCTGACCCCATGGGCATCTTCCGGCGGTCGGTCTACAAGAAGCCCGTCGAGCTGCGCGCCATGATGGCGCCGGGCGCGATCACGGCCGCGTCGCTCGACGCCGTCGCCGCGGCGATCCGCCCCGGGATCACGACGCTCGAGCTCGACCGCATCGCCGACGAGGCGATCCGGTCGGCCGGCGCGCACTCGAACTTCCAGCTCGTCGACGACTACGTGCACACGGTGTGCGTGTCGGTCAACGACCAGGTCGTGCACGGGATCCCGGGCGACCGCGTCCTCGAGGCCGGCGACATCGTGTCGGTCGACTCGGGCGCCGAGACGCCAGACGGCTGGAACGGCGACTCGGCCCGCACGTTCATCGTGCCGGGCGAGGGGGCCGACCCCGAGCTCGTCGCGCAGCGCCGCGAGCTCAGCGAGGCGACAGAGGGATCGATGTGGGCCGGCATCGCCGCGCTCGCGACGAGCCGGTACCTCGGCCAGGTCGGCGACGCGATCCAGGAGTACGTCGAGGCGAACCCCCTGCCGTCGACGGGCCAGCCGATGGGCATCCTGCGCGACTACGTCGGGCACGGGATCGGCCGCCAGATGCACGAGGAGCCGTCGCTCTTCAACTACTCGACCACGATGCGCGGGGCCGAGATCAAGCCCGGCCTCTGCATCTGCGTCGAGCCGATGATGACGGCGGGCGGCGAAGAGGTCTACGTCGAAGACGACGACTGGACGATCACGACTGTCGATGGATCAGCTGGAGCCCACTGGGAACACAGCGTCGCCGTCCATGATGGTGGGATCTGGGTCCTCACAGCCGCCGACGGCGGGGCAGCAGGTCTCGCCCCCTTCGGCGTGGTCCCGGTTCCCATTCCCTGACCCTGCCCCTTTCCGGAAGGCATCCCTCCCATGGCACAGGCCAAGAAGTCGAACCTCTTCGCGATCATCATCTCGATCGTCGTGGTCGTCGCCGTCGTCGGCGTCGGCGCGCTCGTGATCGTCCTGAACAACCGCGCCTCGGCGCCCGCGACCGCGCCCGGCGCGACGTCGGTCAACCAGGAGACGGGCGCGATCGTGATCGGCGACGGCGCCCAGGAGCTCGACACCTACGTCGACTTCATCTGCCCCATCTGCGGACAGTTCGAGGACACCTGGGGCGACCAGATCAACGACGCCGTCGAGAACGGCGACATCACGCTGAACGTGCACCCCGTCGGCCTGCTCGACAACGCGTCGCAGGGCACCGAGTACTCGTCGCGCGCCGCCAACGCGATGTACTGCGTCGCGAACACCTCGCCCGACGCCGCGTACGCCTTCCTCAAGGAGATGTACGACCAGCAGCCCAGCGAGGGCACGACGGGTCTCGACGACGACCAGATCATCCAGATCGCCGAGGACTCGGGCGCGGGCGACGTCGCCGACTGCATCACGAACCGCGAGTACGACGACTACGTGCAGCAGCAGACCGACGACATGCCGATTGCGCCGGGCCAGACTCGTGCTGCCACCCCGTCGGTGCTACTGGACGATGAGTGGATCCAGGATTGGAACTCGACGACGCTCGCTTCGCACCTGGCCGGCTGAGCGGCGGCCGCACAGCCCCCGTCGTTCTTGAGCTATAACACCGGTGGGATCACGAACTTCGTCGTGATCCCACCGGTGTTAAGCGCTTGGAGGCGTTGTCTCAGGAGACTGCGATCTTCCAGTCGTTCGTGAGCGGGTTGCACTTCTGCCCGACCGTCCAGCTGAACGACGAAGGAACGTTGATCTTCCCGGTTTTGCTCCACGTGGTCTCCCAGGGGTACGACTTGTAGCAGGTGAACTTCACCGTGGCCGACCCGGAGCCGTAGCAAGTCCCGGTTACGTTGGTCCCGTCCCAGTGCAGGTTGCTACAGCTCGTTGCGGCGGCCTGGGCCGGGGCGGCGCCGACCGCTCCAAACCCGAGTGCCAGGGCGAGGGAGGCGATCCCAACGCCGATGCGCTTGCGGATGGGCGTACTACGCGATGAACGCATGCTTCTCCTATGTTGTCGTGTGTCTCATGCGAGGCCGGATGACCTGGGCCACGCTAGCGGCCCTGTACTTTGGTCGCAATAGGATATTGGATTCTGGGTGTGGTGGGCATGACGCTCGGACGAACCGCGGGGCTCAGGCAACCAGCGAAACTTCGCCTAGCGTGCCGACATCGTCCTGTCGCGCGGCGCTCGGGTTAATCGCTTCGGGGCGACCGCCTCGCCAGACATGAGAACAAGGTCCCGAAATGGGTCGTGTTGCCTTCTAAGTCGGCCGCCCTCTGCGATCCCGCTGTGCGCTCCTACTTTGGCTGCACGATTGCGCAGGGTTGGCGGCCACGCGCGGGTCCTCATCGCTCACGTGCACAGCCGTTCAGCTGTGGTGCTTGCGATGTCCTAAAACGCGACGGTTCACCCGTGCCCGCGGAGGCCGGATGAAGTCGGTTGCTGCTCGGTAGCCCGCGTCGGAGCGCCGCGCGGCGCCTCGACCTCGTGACAGTCACCGTTCCGCGCCTGGTGGTTGATGCGGCCTCACCTGCGATCGGGGCTCGCAGAGTTCCCTGCCCTGATCATCATCGGCGTCATGATCCTGACCTGCAGTCGCGGATCCCGGATCTTCTGGGCCCTCCTCGCGGCCGGAACCTGGTTCGGAGTGGCGTTCGTGTTCTGGCTTGCGTACGCGAGCAGCTTCCAGCTGTGGACGGGACTGCTGCACGGGTAGGTGACAGGTTGTAGTCACGCCGCGAGTGCGACGGTCGTGTTCATGATGGTCTCGAATTCGATGGGCGTCAAACGGCCCAGACGCGCCTGGCGTCGCCGGCGGTGGTAGGTCCGCTCGATCCAGGTGACGATCGCGATGCGCAGCTGCTCGCGGGCTGTCCAGGAGCGGCGGTTGAGGACGTTCTTCTGGAGCAGGGCGAAGAAGCTTTCCATGGCTGCATTGTC
>NZ_AULR01000017.1 GCF_000422385.1 Microbacterium indicum DSM 19969 | reverse complement strand
CCGCCGCAGTCCGGGGCGACAAGGCGTACTCGTCCCGCGCGATCCGCGGACACCTCCGCTCCCGCGGGATCAAGGCCGTGATCCCCGAACCCGCCGATCAGCAAGGACACCGCAAACGGCGCGGCTCACGCGGCGGCCGCCCCGTCGGCCTCGATACCGCCGACTACAAGAACCGGAACGTCATCGAGCGCCGCTACTGCCACATCAAGCAATGGCGAGGACTCGCCACCCGCTACGACAAGCACGCGATCATCTACCGCGCCGCCGTGATCCTCAACGCCGTCATCGCCTGGACCAGACAATTGTCAGACACACCCTACTTCGACACCTTCCTCGTCTGCTCGATCACGGCGTTCATCGTGCTGACCGCCGTGCCCGACCTCGCGGCGGCGCCCGAGGGCGTCATCGGCATCGAGCTGACCCAGTTCGCGCTCGGCGAGACGCTCGGAGGCTGGGCGATCATCGCGCTCGCGTTCATCATCTTCCTGCTCGCGTTCAGCTCGGTGATCGGCAACTACTACTACGGCGAGGCGTCGATCGAGTTCATCTCGACGAGCCCGCGGGTGCTCTTCGGGTACCGCGTGGTCGTGCTCCTGTCGGTCGCCGTGGGCTCGGTGCTGACGGCCGACGTGATCTGGAACTTCGCCGACGCGGCGATGGGGATCATGGCGCTGACCAACCTCGTCGCGGTCGCGCTGCTCTCGGGGCTCGTCTTCAGATTGATCCGCGACTACAGGGATCAGCGGCGCACGGGGAAGGATCCCGTCTTCACACGCGACCGCCTCCCCGGTGTGAAGGGCATCGCCGTCTGGGAGGACCACCTCTCCGTGACGGGCGTGCTCGACCTGCCTGCCTCCCGGAGCTGAGCCCAGACGGCACGAGGCCCGCTCCCCCGGAAGGGAGCGGGCCTCGGCTGTCTCCGGCCTCGCGTCAGCAGGAGCCGACGACCTGCCAGGGGCCCCAGGCGTCGCCGGGCTTCTGGTTCCGGGTCCACCACTTGGCCTCGTAGACCTGGCCGCCCGAGACGACGCGCTCGCCGCCCGTGTAGACCTGCGACGACGTCCACGCAGTCTCGTCGCCCTCGGCGCAGGCGATCGAGGCGCCCTGCTCCATCCAGGATCCGTAGACCGAGGATCCGGGGGTCTCGGTCGTCCACCACTGGGCCGTGTACACGGCGCCCTGGTACGTCACCTGGTCGCCCTTGTCGTAGACCGAGCCCTGCTGCCAGGCGGGGGCCTCGGGTTCCGTCGGGTCGACGGGGCCGTCGCCGCCGACGGCGATGCCGACGCGGATCGGGTTGTGGTCGCTCGTGCGGAAGACCGAGTCGTCGTACAGCAGCGTCGCGTTGTAGTTGTAGCGGCTGTATTCGAAGCCGACCTGCTCCTGGCCGTTGATCTGCCAGACGTCGACGTCCTGGACGAGCGCGAGCGCCTCGGCGTTCGCGAAGACGTGGTCGAGCGAACCCGACATGCCGTCGTAGACGTAGGTCGGCTCGCCGCCGTTGAGCGCGTAGTTCAGGTTGGTGAACCCGCCCTCCTCGATCGCGACGGCCGGGTCCTCCATGGCGTACGAGTTGAAGTCGCCCGAGAGGAAGACCGGCTCGATCCCCGTCTCGTCCTGGATGTCGGAGACGAAGTCCAGAAGCGAGTTCGCCTGGCCGACGCGGTCCGGGTTGGAGTTGCCCTGGCCCGTTCCGTCGTCGGTGCCGGAGCTCTTCGACTTGAAGTGGTTCGCGAAGACGAGGAAGGCGTCGTCATCACTCGTCCCGACCTCCTTGAAGCCCTGAGCGAGCGGCTCGCGCGCGTTCGACCAGTGCTCCTCGTCGTTCAGGATGTGCGACTCGCCCACCGTCTCGACCTCGTCGGTCTGGTAGATGAAGGCGCTGCGGATCACGTCCTCGTCGTCGGGCAGGTCGGCGGGGCTGGCCGCGTACGCCCAGTCGCCCTGCGATCCCTCGGCGGCGTTGAGCAGGTCGACGAGGTAGGCGAGCGCCGCGTCGCGGTCCTGGCCGAACTCGGACGAGTTCTCGATCTCCTGCAGCGCGAGGATCGATGCGTCGAGCGTGACGATCGACTTCACCGTCTTGGCCTGCTGGCGCTCGAGGTTCTCGTCGTCCGCGGCCCCGCGGGGGCCGACCTCGCCGCAGCGGTTCGTCGTCACGGGCGCGCCCGTGCGGTCGGTGTAGTACGAGCAGCTGATGCCCGTCGAGGCCGCGTACTCCTCACCCGTCGTCGGGAAGAAGTTCAGCACGTTGAAGTTCGCGATCGAGATGTCGCCCGCGAGGTCGGCCGGGGTCTCGGTCGAGAGGCGCGTGTTCTCGACGCTGACGTACGCGGATCCCGTGTCGCCGTATGCGATCGGCTGCGTCGGCTGGAGGGCCCACGTGCTGTATCGGTAGTCGAGGACCATCGGCGCGGCGAACGAGACGGGCGATCCCACGCGCAGGGGGTTCTCGGGCGTCAGGTAGGTGAGCGCGAGGTCCTTGTTCGTGTTGAAGTTCGTCGAGCGGCCGTCGTCGACCGAGATCGTGCGCGCCTGCTCGGCGGCCGCGAACGAGTCGACCGCCTCGGTGTCGTGCGGGTCGACGTATGCCGTCGTCTGGCGCACGACCTGGCCGCCGTCGGCGATCACGAACGAGCCGTAGTAGTTCGTGTCGTAGTTGTCGGAGACGACGAAGTCGGCGTCGTCCGAGAACTGCATGAGCTCGCTCTGATGAGCCTTCTTGCCGGCGTCAGTCGTGACGGCGCTCCAGTCGGCGAACGGTGCGACGTCGCCGAGGCTCTCGTCGAGCTTCGTGACGAGATCGCCGTTCACCTCGGCGAGGCCGTTGTAGTCGACGCGGCCGCCCGTGACCTCGACGCTGTCGCCGATGGCCGGATACGAGGCGGGGCTGTAGACGAAGATCGCGTCGGAGACGCCGTCGGCCGGGTCTCCCGCGGGATCCTGGATCGTGAATCCGTTGAAGCCGCCCTCGGCGTACACGGCCGTCACCACGCCGCGCACCGTGACGGTGCCGCTCGTGAGCTGGTTCGCGTCGGCGATCGAGATGACGTCGCCGGGCTCGGTGGGCTCCTCCGGCTCGCCGGGATCGGTCTCGCCGCCCTCGGACTCGCCGGCCGAGTTGACGGGGGTCGGGGCCGCGGCGGCGAAGTCGGCCGAGTTGTCGTCGGAGTCGGCGGCGGGGTCGACGCGCTGCGCGCTCGTCGCGTTCGAGAGCGTCGGCGCGGCCGCGCCCTCGAAGCTCGCGGCCGAGCCGAAGCCAACCATGTCGACGAGGCCCGAGGCGCCCGCACGGTCGCCCGCGAGCGAGCTGTCGAAGCCGCTGTCGGCGGCGTAGAGGAACACGCGGCCGTTGGTGCCCGACATGTTGATGTCCGCCGTCGCGTCGGGCGTCGGGAGAGCGCCCGCGTCGGCGTTGCCGCCCGCGGCGAGCTGCACGAGGAAGTAGCCGCCCGCCTCGACGGTGCCGTCGAGCGCGAGCGTTCCGCCCGATCCGCCGGCCGCCGAGCGGTACTCGAGCGTCATTCCCGAGAGCTCGATCGCCGATCCCGTCGGGTTGTGGAGCTCGATGAAGTCGTTCGCAAGCGGGGCGCCGCTGTTGCCGCCTCCGCCGTAGACCTCGCTGATGACGACGTCGGAGCCGTCGACCGCGGCGACGGCTCCCGCCGCGGGGAGCACGACGAGCGCTCCCGCGGCGAGCGCGCCGCCCGCGATCCCGGCGACGATGCGCCGCGGGTGTGATGTCTGCTGTGACATGTGAAAGGGGTCTCCCTGTCGGGTGTCTGATCGGGGGGATCCGCCGTCGCGCGACGCCGGTGCGGGCATCATGCCAGGACGGAATGTCCACGGAGTTTCACAGACATGGACGGAGGGAAAACGGTGCCGCGGCACGACGGAGGGGCGACGCGGCTCTCCGCCGCGTCGCCCCTCCGTCGTGCGTCCGATCAGGCCGTGAGGCGCGCGATCGCCTCGGCGACCGAGACGTTCTCGCGCTCGCCCGTGCGTCGGTCCCAGAGCTCGACGATGCCGTCGGCCGCGCCGCGGCCCGCGACGACGAGCTGGGGAACGCCGAGGAGCTCGGCGTCGCCGAACTTGACACCCGGCGAGACCTTGGGGCGGTCGTCGAAGAGCACGTCCCTTCCCGCCTTCTCGAGGCCCGCGATCAGCTCGTCGGCGACGTCGTACGCCTCCTGCGCCTTGCCCGTCGCGACGACGTGGACGTCGAACGGCGCGATCGCCTCGGGCCAGATGAGGCCGCGGTCGTCGCTGAAGAGCTCGGCGATCGCCGCGAGGATGCGCGTGACGCCGATGCCGTACGAGCCCATCGTCACGGTGACCTGCTTGCCGTTCTCGTCGAGCACCTTGAGGCCGAGCGCCTCGGCGTACTTGCGGCCGAGCTGGAAGACGTGTCCGATCTCCATGCCGCGCTCGAGGGCGACGGGGCCGGATCCGTCGGGCGCGGGGTCGCCCGCGACGACGTTCGCGACCTCGACGGTGCCGTCGGACGCGAAGTCACGCCCCGCGACGAGACCGTGCACGTGCTTGTCGCCGGCGTTCGCGCCCGTGATCCACCGCGTTCCCTCGACGACGCGCGGGTCGAGGACGTAGCGGATCCCCGTCGCCGACTCCTCGCCGAGGATCGCGCCCTCGGCGCTCCAGGGTCCGATGAAGCCGCGGACGAGGAGCGGGTTCTGCTCGAAGTCGTCGGCCGTCGCGGGCTCCACCTCGGCGGGGGCGAACGCCACCTCGGCGCGCTTGTCGTCGACCGAGCGGTCGCCGGGCAGGCCGACGACGACGAGCTCGCGGGATCCGTCGAGGTGCGTCAGGGCGAGCACGACGTTCTTGAGCGTGTGGGCCGCCGTCCAGCCGCCCTCGGGGGCGCCGGGGACGACCGCGTTCGCGTGCGCGACGAGGGTGTCGATCGTGTCGGTCCCCGGCGAGTCGAAGACGACGGGCGCGGGGGCGTCGTCGTACGGGATCGCGTCGGGCACGGGCGTCTCGTAGGCCTCGACGTTCGCCGCGTAGCCGCCCGGGCTGCGGACGAAGGTGTCCTCGCCGACGGGCGTGGGGTGCAGGAACTCCTCGCTGCGGGATCCGCCCATCGCGCCGG
Source organism: Microbacterium indicum DSM 19969 (assembly GCF_000422385.1). Taxonomy (GTDB): domain Bacteria; phylum Actinomycetota; class Actinomycetes; order Actinomycetales; family Microbacteriaceae; genus Microbacterium; species Microbacterium indicum. The sequence continues at coordinate 63,711 of NZ_AULR01000017.1, read as the reverse complement.
CGTCGGCCTTGACGATCACGTACTCCATGCCGAGGCGCTGGAAGATGCGCTCGTAGGCGTCGCGCTGCGCCTCGTACGACGCGTCCTGCCCCTCGTCGGTGTAGTCGAAGGAGTAGGCGTCCTTCATCGTGAACTCGCGGCCGCGCAGGAGGCCCGCGCGGGGGCGCGCCTCGTCGCGGTACTTGTCCTGGATCTGGTAGATCGTGAGCGGCAGGTCCTTGTACGACGTGTAGAGGTCCTTCACGAGCAGGGTGAACGCCTCCTCGTGCGTGGGGGCGAGCAGGTAGTCGCCGCCCTTGCGGTCCTGCAGGCGGAAGAGCAGGTCGCCGTACTCCTCCCAGCGGCCGGTCGCCTCATAGGGCTCGCGCGGCATGAGCGCGGGGAAGTGCACCTCCTGGGCGCCCGCCTCGGCCATCTCCTCGCGGATGATGCGCTCGATGTTCGCGCGCACGCGGAGGCCGAGCGGCAGCCAGGCGAAGATCCCGGCGGCCTGGCGGCGGATGTATCCGGCGCGGACCAGCAGCTTGTGCGAGCGGACCTCGGCTTCGGCGGGATCCTCGCGGAGCGTGCGGACGAACAGTTTGGAGAGACGGGTGACCACGTACCCGATTCTAGGCGCGCGCCGGGAGCTAGCCTGGGCGCATGAGGTTCTCGCTGTGGCTGCCCGCCCACCTGCCCTGGACCGAGCTGCGGTCGTCGGCCCAGCACGCCGCCGCCGCCCGCGCCGGCGACGCGTCGTGGCGGGGGCTGTGGCTCGAGGACCACTTCATGGACAACACCGCCGAGCCGAACAACGGCCCGCGCGGGGAGGCGTTCGCGCAGCTGGCGGCGCTCGCCGCGACGATCCCCGACGTGCGGATCGGATCCCTCGTCGTCGGCAACACCTACCGCAACCCCGCCGTCGTCGCGAAGCAGGCCGCCGCGATCTCGGACATCGCCGACGGGCGCTTCGTCTTCGGCGTCGGCGCCGGGTGGCAGGAGAACGAGCACCGCGCCTTCGGCATCGAGTACGGCGACGTGCCGAGTCGGATCCGCTGGTTCCGCGAGGCCCTCGAGATCTGGACCCGCCTGCGCGACGAGCCGTGGGTGACGTTCGCGGGCGAGAGGTACGCGCTCGAGCACGCGTCGCTCAACCCGCGGCCGAAGAGCCTGCCGATCCTCATCGGCGGCAAGGGCGAGAAGGTCATGCCGCGGCTCGTCGCGCAGTACGCCGACGAGTGGAACTTCTGGTCGACGCCCGCGCAGTACGGTCCGAAGAACGCGATCTTCACGGAGGCTCTCGAGAAGGCGGGGCGCGCCTCGTCGTCGCTGTGGCGCTCGACGCAGGCGATCGTCCTGCCCGGCGAGGCCGAGAAGGCCGCCGCGATGTCGCGGCCCGCGGTCGGCGGATCCGCGCAGCAGATCGTCGACGCCATGGGCGCGTACGCCGAGGCGGGGGTCGACGAGTTCATCCTCCCCCTGACGGCGATGACCTCGTCCTCCGAGATCGACGACCGATCCGACTGGTTCCTCGCGGAGGTCGCCGCCCGCTTCGCGGCCTGACGCACGGAGAACGCGGAGACGGCCGCTCCCGCCCTCGCGAGCGGCCGTCTCCGCGTTCTACGCGACGAGCAGCAGGACGCCCGCGACGGCGGCGAGGATCTGCATCCCGCTATCGTCCCACCGCCGGATCCGCGCTCGCCTCCCCCGGCTTCACGAGCTTGAGCCCGATGACGGCGCCGACGATGCCCGCGATGAAGAGGAGCCGGAGAACCGTGACGGGCTCGGACCCCGTGAGCATCGCGAAGCCGACCGTCAGGGCGGCGCCCGTTCCCGTCCAGACCGCGTAGGCGGTGCCGATCGGGATCGACCGGGCGGCGTAGCCGAGGCCCAGCATGCTGAGGGTCACGCCGACGGCGAAGATCGCGGTGGGGACCGGGAGCCGGAGGCCGCCAGACTCGCCGAGAGCCGTCACCCAGACGGCCTCCAGGACGGCGCTCGCGAGCAGGATCACCCAGGGCATCAGCTCACCGCCTTGAGGCCGACGACGCACCCGACGAGCAGCATCAGCAGGCCCGCGCGGGCCCAGGTGATGCGCTCCTCGCGGCGGATCGCCGAGAGCAGGACCGTGAGAACGGCGCCGATGCCGACCCACACGGCGTAGGCGGTTCCGGTCGGGATCGTCACCATCGCGACGGCGAGCCCCGCCATGCTCGCGATCATCGAGACGACGAAGAGGAGGGCCGGGCGCCAGCGGCGGAAGCCCTTCGACGCGCTCAGCGCCGTGGCCCACACCGCCTCGAGCGCTCCGGATGAGATGAGGATCAGCCAGTCCACGGGGATCGGCTCCTTCCGCGGGGCGTCCCGAATGCGGTCTCTGCGGCCGGGCCGTCCCGACACGACCAGGCTATCTGCGCGCGCTGGGCAGGAGGTGGGCAGAGCGATGTGCGATTTCCGTGCGAGTGGGGCGCAGGGGTCGCGGCGGCCGGGCATGCGCTGGCACGCTGAGGCGACCTGTCCGTGCACCCGTTCGATGAGGAACCGATGCTGCTCCACGCGCACGCCCGAAAGGGCATTCTCCGCCGTCCGTTCGCCCTGCTCGCCGCCGTCCCGCTCGCGGCGGCCGCGCTCGTCACGACCCCCGCCGCCGCCACCGCGGCGACGACCGTCTCCGACCTCCCCTTCGAGGTCGACTCCTCGAACCAGGCGGGGTGGTGGAACCCCGTCGACAGCGCCGACGGCACGACCTACGTCGCCTTCGACGCGCCCGGCCCCACCGCCGCGACGCACGAGGTGCACGTTGCGGCCCAGTCCGCGGACGGATCCTGGCAGGCCGGCTGCCTGCACGACGCCTCAGGCACCTGCGCGACCTTCGCCGACGACAACGGCCACAACCAGCCGTCGATCGCGGTCGACGGCGCGGGCGACATCCACGTGTTCACGTCGATGCACAACGAGGCCTGGCACTACTTCCGCTCGACCGAGGCGGGCGACGTCGGATCCCTCGTCGACGCGTCGGCCGCGATGCCCGACCAGGGCGCCGGCATCACCTACCCCGTGACGACGAGCTCCCCCGACGGCGACGTCTACGCGCTCGTCCGCGTCGGCCGCGACGACCGCGGAGCCCGAACCGGCGGCCTGTACCGCTACGACGTCGAGGAGGGCACCTGGTCGCTCGAGACGGTCGTCGGCGACGCCCGCGGCTCCGCCTTCTACCCCGACGACCTCGAGGTCGACGACCGCGGCCGCGTCCACATCCTGTTCGAGTGGTCGCAGTTCCCCGCCTCCCCCTCGCGGCACCTCGGCTCGTACGCCGTCTACGACCCGTCGACGGGCGCCTTCCAGGACGCCGCCGGCGCGACCCTCGAGGCGCCCCTGACGCCCGACTCCGGCGGAGCCGTCGTGTACCAGCCCCTCATCGAGGGCGAGGACGCCGACTCCTACGCCCCCGCGCTGCAGAGCGCGAAGATGTCGATCCACGCGAACGCGCTCGACGGCATCGTCTACCGCTTCCGCGAGGCGGGCACGGGCGCGTCGGACGGATACGTCGTCAAGTACGCGACCTGGCAGGGCGGATCCTGGTCTCTCGAGTCGCTCATCGACGGCGCCGAGCTCGACGGCGCCGAGACCGTCGCGGCCCTCGGCGCGACGCGTGCCGGCGGAACGAGCCGCGTGTACGCCGTCGTGCAGACGAACTCGTGCGTCACGGGATCGCTCAGCTCGGTCGTCGTCGGCGAGCGGCGCCCCGGATCCGGATCCTGGTCGTTCGGCCTCGTCGGCGAGCCCGCGTCGAACCCGCAGCGCCTCGGCGCCGTGACGGACGAGCGCGGCACCGACCACGTCTACATCACGACCCCCGCCGAGGGCCGCCTGCAGGTCGCGGATCTGCCGCGGCACGGGCTCCTCGACGGATCGACGGCGGCCGACCTCGTGGCCTCCCTGCGCGGGACCGACGACCGCGAGAACGTCGCGCTCGGATCCGACGTCACGGTCTCGTCGCAGAACCGGGACGACACGGGCGGCGCGCTCGCCGTCGACGGGAGCTGCATCGACGCGAGCCGCTGGATCTCGGCGCCCGACGACGCGGATCCCACCCTCACCGCCGAGTGGGGCGAGGACCGCGAGGTCGACACGGTGCGCATCCGCAGCGGCTACACGGGAGGCGACGGCGCCGCGTCGGTCCTACGCTCCGCGACCGTCGAGCTCCGCACGGCCGACGGGTGGACGCAGGTCGGTGCACTCGAGGGCAACACCGACGCGGCCTGGGAGACCTCGTTCGACGCGGTCTCGGCCGACGCGGTGCGGATCCTCATCACGGACCCGTCGTCGTCGGCCGTCGACGTCGCGCGGATCTACGAGGTCGAGGCGCTCGCCGCGGGGTGAGCGGGCACCCATCTGCTACCGGATTGATACCATCACCGCATGGCCATGACGCTCCGACTCCCCGACGACCTCGACGCCAAGCTCGCACGCGTCGCCGAGGCCGAGCACACCTCGAAGCACGCCGCAGCGGTGAGCGGGATCGAAGAGTACGTGCGGCATCGTCTGGGGATGATCGAGGTCGATCAGGGCATCGACATGATCCTCGAGCGCGACGCGAGCCTGCTGAAGCGTCTCGCGGACGCATGACGACGGAGCCCCTGACGCTCGCGCAGGCGGCGCGCTGGATCGAGAGATCCGGCCTCCGCCTGCGCGACGCGGGCCTCCTGGGATCCGCGCTCGCGCGGCCCGCGACGACCTTCGGCGGCGACGAGGTCTACCCGACGCTCGCCGAGAAGGCGGCCGTGCTCATGGATTCGGTCGCGCGGAACCACGCGCTCATGGACGGGAACAAGCGCACCGCGTGGGCGCTCATGAACCTGTTCCTCTGGATCAACGGAGCCGAGATCGAGGCGGGCGAGGACGAGGCCTTCGCGTTCATCCTCGACGTCGCGACCGGCGCTCTTCCGTACGAGAGGAGCGCACTCTGGATCGGCGCGAGGATCCGCCCGCGCCCTCCTCAGGCGCTCACGCCGTGATGACCTGGGCGGTGCCCACCTGGGCGTCGGGGCCCATCTCGTCGGCGATGCGATTGGCCTCGGCGATCAGGGTCTCGACGATGTCGGCCTCGGGCACCGTCTTCACGACCTCGCCCTTGACGAAGATCTGACCCTTGCCGTTGCCCGACGCGACGCCGAGGTCGGCGTCGCGCGCCTCGCCCGGGCCGTTGACGACGCAGCCCATGACGGCGACCCGCAGCGGGACCGTCATGTCCTTGAGGCCCTCGGTCACGCTGTCGGCGAGCGAGTAGACGTCGACCTGGGCGCGGCCGCAAGACGGGCACGACACGATCTCGAGCTTGCGCTCGCGCAGGTTCAGCGACTGCAGGATCTGGTGCCCGACCTTGACCTCCTCGGCCGGCGGGGCCGAGAGCGAGACGCGGATGGTGTCGCCGATGCCCTCGGAGAGGAGGATGCCGAACGCGGTGGCCGACTTGATCGTGCCCTGGAAGGCGGGGCCGGCCTCGGTCACGCCGAGGTGCAGCGGCCAGTCGCCGCGCTCGGCGAGCTGGCGGTAGGCCTTGACCATGACGACCGGGTCGTTGTGCTTGACCGAGATCTTGAAGTCGTGGAAGTCGTGCTCCTCGAAGAGCGAAGCCTCCCAGACCGCCGACTCGACGAGAGCCTCGGGCGTCGCCTTGCCGTACTTCTCGAGCAGGCGCCGGTCGAGGGATCCCGCGTTCACGCCGATGCGCAGCGAGACGCCTGCGGCCTGCGCGGCGCGGGCGATCTCGCCGACCTTGTCATCGAACTTGCGGATGTTGCCGGGGTTGACGCGCACGGCGGCGCAGCCGGCGTCGATCGCCTGGAAGACGTACTTCGGCTGGAAGTGGATGTCGGCGATGACGGGGATCTGGCTCTTCTTCGCGATGATCGGCAACGCGTCGGCGTCGTCCTGGCTCGGGACGGCGACGCGGACGATCTCGCAGCCCGAGGCGGTGAGCTCGGCGATCTGCTGGAGGGTCGCGTTGATGTCGGTCGTCTTCGTCGTCGTCATCGACTGCACCGAGACGGGTGCGTCGCCGCCGACCTTGACCTTGCCCACGTTGATCTGCCGCGACTTGCGACGGGGGTGGAGGATCTCGGGGACGCGAGGCATACCGATGTTCACTGCAGGCACACGCAAAGCCTACGCTGGCGCCCGCGGCGGGGCGCCCTCTTCCAGCACCCCTACAGGAGGGGGTCGGGCGGCGTGCCGATTCCGCCCGGGTGCATCACGGGCGCCGTGAGCATGCCGGCCGCGGCGTCGACGAGGAACCAGCCGACGCCGATCCACCCGCTCTCCTCGATCCCCACCGCGGCCTGCGCCTCGTATCCGGCGCAGACGTTGAGCACAAGCCCCCCGACGATCGCGCTGCGGGCCCCGATAACGCGACGGGGCACGCCGGGCGCCAGGCGCGCGAGGACGCCGACACCCTCGGACACCTCGGTCGTCCGCGTGACGCGGGCGAGGATCTCGCGCCCGGCGGGGTGCGCCGCGGCCTGCACGAGGAACCGCGCCCGCCAGCTGGGCCGCGGGAGCGCGTCGAGGTTCTCGACGAACGGCATGAGGCGCGTCGCGAGGATCTCCTGGGCCGTGGGCTCCGCCCCGAGCGCGGCCTCGAGCTCGCGCCGGCGCGCGAGGGTCGCCTCCGTGTGCCGCCCCACGAGCGCCTCGAGCAGCTCGTCGCGCCCGCCGAAGTGGTAGGCCACGGCCGAGTGGTTCGACATGCCGGCCGCGTCGGCGATCTGGCGCGCCGAGACGGCGGCGACGCCCTCGGACGCGTAGAGCCGCTCGGCCGCGTCCATGAGCTGCTCCCGCACCCTGTCGCCGTGTCGTCCCATGCTGACCGCTTCCTCCAAATGCCGTTCCGGCGCTTCTCTTTTTACGCCATGTGTCTTAATTTCGGTGATCGTGACGATGACACCGACCCCGCCGACGCGCCGCGCCGCACGCGGATCCACACCAGAAGAACCCGCCGAGACGCCGACCCCCGAGGAGCTCGAGGAGAAGGCCGCGAAGCGCGCCACGGCCGAGATCATCGGCCGATAGGCGGCGATCTTGATCATGCCGCTGATCCTCGTCGGCATGATGATCACGAGCTACCTCGGCACGATGCAAGCGCCCGAGCCGAACCACATGCCGATCGTCGTCGCGGGCGCGCAGGCGGGAGACGTGGCGAGCGCGCTGGCCGACGCCGAGGGCGACGCCGTCGACGTCTCGACGGCCGACTCGGCGCTCGAGGCGCGCGAGGCCGTCATCGCGCGCGAGGTCTCGGCGGCGATCGTCGTCGGCGACGGATCCGCGACCATCTACACGTCGAGCGCAGCGGGGGCGTCGCAGGCGAGGACGGTCGTCTCGCTCGTCGCGCCCTTCCTCGGCGAGGAGGGCCTCGCGCCCACCAACGAGGACGTGGCGCCCCTCCCCGACGGCGACCTCACGGGCATGGGCGCGATGCTCATGACCACGGCGCTCGTCATGGCGGGGTACCTCCCGTTCAGCGTCCTCGCGTCGAACAGCCCCGAGCTGCTGCGCTTCCGCCGCATCGTCCCGCTCATGGCGGGGTGGGCCGCGCTCATCGCGGGCATCGTGTGGGCCGTCGCGGGCCCGATCCTCGGGGTCGTCTCGCTCGACCGCACCCCGGCGGTCCTCGTGATCGACTGGCTCGAGGTCTTCGCGATCTCGAGCGTGCAGCTGTTCATCACGCGGCTCCTCGGCCCGCTCGGCGTGATCGTCGGGATGCTCTTCCTCATGGTGCTCGGCATGCCGTCGTCGAACATGGCGATGTCGGTCTACACGATGCCGACGTTCTTCCAATGGACGCACGGGTTCCTGCCGATGCCGGCGATCGGCGAGTCGATGCGATCCGTCCTCTACTTCGGCGGGGAGGGCGTCACGCCGCACCTTCTCGTCCTCGCGCTCGGCGCCGCGGCGGGCCTGCTCGCGACCAAGGCGTACGACGCGATCTCGCGGCGTCGCCACCCCGAGGGCCGCGAGCTCGCGCCCTCGATCCCGACCCTGTGGGGCGGCAGGCGCCCGGCCTCGCGCGTCGGGCGCTACATCTCGGTCCTCGCCTTCCCCCTCGCGATGGTCACGATGATGATCTCGTCGATGCTCGGCTCGATGCACGCCGCGACGCCGCACGACATGCCCGTCGCCGTGGTCGGGCAGACGTCCGATCAGGCGCAGCAGGCGGCCGACGGGCTCGACGAGCAGATGGACGGCATGTACGACTTCGCGGTCTACGCGGCGGCCGACGAGGACGACGTGCGCACGCTCGTCGAGGATCGGGATCTCGTCGCGGCGATCGTCCTGCCCACGCAGGACAGCCCGCAGTTCACCCTCATCGCCAACCAGGCCGCGTCGGGGACGGCGTTCCAGGTCGTCGACGGCACCTTCGCGCAGGTCGCGGCGGCGCAGGAGATGCCGCTCGTCGTCGACGACGTCGCTCCCCTGCCGGACAGCGACCCGAACGGGGTCGTCGTCATGTACCTCGCGATGGGATGGATCCTCGCGGGCTTCATGGTCGTGGTCGTCGCGGCCAACGCGCAGCCGCGCAGACGCCCGCTGAAGCGCATGCTGCCGCTCCTCGCCGCCTACGCCCCGTTCATGTCGGCGGTCGTCGGAGTCATCGCGGGCCCGATCACGGGCGCCGTCGACGGGCACTTCGCGGCCCTCTGGGGCGCGGGAACCGTCACGATCGCCTGCGTCACGATGTTCGCGATGGTGTTCGAGCGCCTCATCGGCGTGCTCGCTGTGCTGCCGACCGTCGGCACGCTGATGTTCCTCGGCGTCCCGTCGTCGAACGCCGCGATGTCGGAGTGGATGGTGCTCGGGATCTGGGGCGCCGTCTCGCTCGCGATCGTGATCGGGATCGACGCCGTGCGCCCGCCGCGGACGGCGCACGACTTCGGCGAGACGGAGCCCGTCATGAGCGCCTGAGGCCGTGTGGTAATTTCGTCGCATGTTCGCGGCACAGTCCTGGTGGTGGCTCGTCTCCTAGGCGGCCCCACTCTCGCGAATCCTCTCAGAGAACGACCGTCGATCCGGCGGTCGTTTCGCGTATGCGGGGCGTTCCGCCCGTCGCACGACACAGAAAGCGGAACATGAGCACCACCGCGCAGCGCATCCTCGATCTCGCGGCCGACCCCGCCGCGTCCTTCGCCCTCCTGGCCCGCGGCGACGGCTCCGAGGTCGAGATCCTCACGGGTCCGACGCTCGACGTCGAGCTCCTGGCCGACATCCCGCTCGAGCGGGCCGACGGATCCCCGCGGGAGGTCCTCGCGCTCGTCCCCTACCGTCAGGTGCGCGAGCGCGGCTTCGACGCGCACGACGACGGCGCGCCCCTGCGCTGCCTCCTCGTCGAGCAGCACGACCAGATCCCGTCGGCGGAGGCGATCGCGGCGCTCCCGTCGGAGGAGATCCCCCTGGCAGACGCGGGCTTCGACATCGACGACGAGGCGTACGCCGAGACGGTCCGCACCGTGATCCGCGACGAGATCGGGCGCGGAGAGGGGGCGAACTTCGTCATCCGCCGCGACTTCACCGCCGGCGTCGACGCCGACCCGCGCCTCGCGGCCCTCACCTGGTTCCGCGCGCTGCTCGAGCACGAGCGCGGCGCGTACTGGACCTTCGCGATCGTCACGCCGGGGCACGTCGCCGTGGGCGCGAGCCCCGAGGCGCACGTGACGGCGGTCGACGCCGGTCCGGCGGGCCGCACCGTCACGATGAACCCGATCTCGGGCACCTTCCGCCACCCCGCGGGCGGCGCGACGGTCGAGGCGCTCAGCGCGTTCCTCGACGACGCCAAGGAGACCGAGGAGCTCTTCATGGTCGTCGACGAGGAGCTCAAGATGATGAGCGCCGTCTGCGGCGACGGGGGCCGGATCACGGGGCCGCACCTCAAGGAGATGTCGCGCCTGACCCACACCGAGTACGTCCTGCGCGGCACCTCGAAGATGGACCCGCGCAACATCCTGCGCGAGACGATGTTCGCACCGACGGTGACGGGCTCGCCCATGCAGAACGCGTGCGCCGTCATCACGCGGCACGAGTCCGAGCCGCGCGGCTACTACTCGGGGGTCGCGGCCCTCTTCACGCCGCGCGACGGGGGCCACGACCTCGACGCGCCGATCCTCATCCGCACGGCGTACCTCGCCGACGGCCGGCTGCGCGTCGCCGCGGGCGCGACCCTCGTGCGCCACTCGGATCCCTACGGCGAGGTCGCCGAGACGCACGGCAAGGCGGCGGGAGTCCTCGGAGCGATCGGCGCGATCCCCCGCGCGGTCACCTCGGTCGCGGGCGTCGACCAGGACGCGCCGGCGGAGGCGCCCGCGCGCCTCGCGGACGACCCGCTGATCGCCGCCCAGCTCGCCTCGCGCAACGCGCGCCTCGCGCCGTTCTGGCTCGATGACCAGTCGGCGGCGCCGGCCGAGCGGCCCCTCGCGGGGCGGAGCGCGATCGTCGTCGACGCCGAGGACCGGTTCACGACGATGCTCGCCCACCAGCTGCGCCACCTGGGCCTCGCGGTCGAGATCGTGCCGTGGGAGGAGGCGACGCCCGAGCGCGTCGACGCCGCCGACATCGTCGTGTCGGGCCCCGGCCCCGGGGATCCGAACGACGCGTCGAGCCCCCGCATCGCGCGCCTCCGCGAGGTCGTGTCGCGGCGCCTCCAGGCGCACGCCCCGATCGTCGCCGTGTGCCTGAGCCACCAGGTGCTCGCGCGCGAGCTCGGCATCGGCAGCGGCCCGCTCGCGAGCCCGCACCAGGGCGTGCAGCTCACGGTCGACCTGTTCGGCGAGCCCGCCGCGATCGGGTTCTACAACACGTTCACGGCGCGCGTCCTGCCGGGCGTGAGCCACCTGACGCCGAGCGAGAGCCGCTGCCCCGGCGTCGGCGAGGTCGAGATCGCGGCCGCCGACAACGGCGACGTGTACGCGCTCCGGGGATCCGGATTCGCGAGCGTCCAGGGCCACCTCGAGTCGATCCTGTCGCGCGACGGGATCCGAACCCTCGAAAGGCTCGTCACCCACGCCGCGACCCCCGCTACCGTGGGAGCGTGACTACCTCGGATCGCGACCTCGACCTCGACGCCGTCGTCGTCGGCTCGGGCCCCAACGGGCTCGTCGCCGCCGTGACGCTCGCGGAGGCGGGGTGGAAGGTTGCGGTCTTCGAGGGGCAGCAGACGCCGGGCGGCGCGCTGCGCAGCCACGAATCGCTTCTGCCGGGATTCGTCTTCGACTCGGGGGCTTCGAACCACCCGATGGCGATGGCGAGCCCCGCCTTCCGCGAGCTCGGGCTCGAGCGCGAGGGCCTGCGCTTCGCCCAGACCGACGTCCCGCTGGGGCACCCGATCGCGCCGGGCCGCTCGGCGCTGCTGCGCCGCGACGTCGCCGAGACGGCCGCGGGCTTCGGACGCGACGCGGCGCTCTGGCGCGGGGTCATGGGCCGCTTCGCCGGCAGGTGGCGGCAGGTCGGGCGCGCGATCGGCGACCCGCTGCACCCGACGCCCGACCTCATCGCGCTCGGCGCGACGAGCGTGTGGCCGACGCCCTGGATCCTGCGGGCCCTGCGGGACGAGCGCTCGCGCGCCCTCCTCTCGGGCCTCGCGGCCCACTCGATCGTCGACCTGCGCCAGCCGGCGACGGCCCTCGTCGGCGTCGCCCTCGGAGCGTTCGCGCACGGGGTCGGCTGGCCCGTCGCGGTCGGCGGCTCGCAGTCGATCGCCGACGCCCTCGTCGCGCGGCTCGAGTCGCTCGGCGGCGCCGTCGTCACGGGCGAGCGCGTGACCGACGTCGAGGCGCTCCCCCACGCGCGCGCCGTGATCCTCGACACGTCTCCCCGCGAGGCGCTGCGGATCGCGGGCCATCGCTTCCCCGCGCGCTACGCGAACGCCCTGCACCGCATGCGCTACGGCGCGGGGGTCTACAAGATGGAGTGGGCGCTCGACGCCCCCGTCCCGTGGGCCGACGAGGGCCTCGCCGACGCGGGGTTCATCCACCTCGGGGGAACCGCCGAGCAGGTCATCGCCGCCGAGCGCGACGTCGCGCGCGGTCGCCTCCCCGACGAGCCGTTCCTGCTCCTCTCGCAGGCGTCGCGCATGGATCCGTCCCGCGCGCCCGAGGGCAAGGTCGCGTTCAGCGGCTACGCGCACGTGCCGTTCGGGTACGACGGCGACATCTCCGAGAGCATCGAGGCGCGCATCGAGGCTTTCGCGCCCGGGTTCCGCGAGCGCGTGCTCGCGCGGCGGTCCTGGGATCCCGCGGCGCTCGAGGCCTACAACCCCAACCTCGTGGGCGGCGCGATCGACGGGGGCCTCTCGAGCCTGCCGCAGCTCCTCGCCCGCCCGCGCCTGTCGCTCACGCCCTGGGCGACGCCGGATCCGCAGGTCTTCCTCGCCTCCGCCTCGACTCTCCCCGGCCCCGGGGTCCACGGCATGCCGGGCCGCCTCGCCGCCCGCACCGTGCTCGCGCGCCTCGGCTGATGCGGGTCGATCTCTTCGACGGCGCAGCCGCGATCGACCGCGGTGACGAGATCTGGGCCGTCTACCAGGCGGTGTTCGGCGACGCACCCGACCGCGACGAGTGGCTCGGCGGTCTCCTGCGTCGCCACGCCCGGCGCGACGAGTTCCGCCTCGCCGCCTCATACGCCGACGACGCGATGATCGGGTTCGCCTACGGATATCGCGGGGCCCGGGGCCAGTACTACACCGACAGCGTGCGCGAGGCGCTCGGCCCCGACGCGGACCTGTGGACCCCCGGCTTCGAGTTCGTGCAGTTCGGGGTGATCCCGCAGCACCGTCGGACGGGCGTCGGCGGCGCCCTGTATGACGCCGTCTTCCGAGGGGTCCGCGGCGCCGCCCTCCTGAGCACCTGGGACGACGACGCCGACCCCGCGGTGGTCTTCTACCGAGCCCGCGGCTGGCGCCGCCTCGCGACGCATCCGAGCTACGACGGCACCCGCGTCATGCAGATCATGGGCAGGACGGTCGATCCGTGAAGGCGCCGTCCCTCCCCCAGCTGGGGCTCGAGGATCTCCGGCCCGGCGACGCGTACGACCTCGCGCCCCGCACGACGGCCGAGGGCCTCTCGTTCGACGCCCTGACCCTCGACGCGTTCGACATCGAGGGCGGAACCCTGATCGCGTGCGACCTCGCGGGCGTCCGCGCGCCCGAGGGCAGCACCCGGTACGCGCAGGTCCTCGAGTCGCGCGTCAAGCGCCTCGACGTCCCCGTCCTGCGCGGCACGCGCAGCCGGTGGCGCGACGTCGAGGTCCGCGGATCCCGACTCGGCTCCGTCGAGTCCTTCGACTCGGCGTGGGAGGCCGTGCACTTCGTCGACTGCCGCCTGGGGTTCGTGAACTTCCGCGGCTCGACGCTCCAGGACGTGACCTTCACGGACTGCACGATCGACGAGCTCGACCTCGGGCAGTCGAAGATCACCCGCTTCGCCGCCCCGGGGACCCGGATCTCGCGGCTCGACGTCGCCCAGGCGACGCTCCGCGACGTCGACCTGCGCGGCGCGGACCTCGACGGCCTCGCGGGGGTCCCGTCTCTGCGCGGCGCGACGATCTCGTCGCTCCAGCTGCAGCAGCTCGCGCGCCTCCTCGCCGAGTCGCACGGCATCGCCGTCGAGGGCTGAATCCACCCGCGGCGTGCTCGCCCCCCCCGCACTCCACCTGACGAGCGGAGCGGTCAGGGGCCGGGCGGCGCCGGCATCGGGCCTGGCGGGAGCGGCGAAGCCGCCGGGGACTGCGCCGCCCGCCCCCTGACCGCGAAGCGGACGCGACCGAAGCCGGTCGCGGCCGGGCCGGCCGGAAACCTACCCCGTCCCGAACAGGTCGACGGGGTTGAACAGGTCTGCTGCGAGGAGCAGCACGCTCATGCCGATCATGAGGGTCACGACGACGAGCGTGAGGGGAACGAGGCGCGTCGCGTCGGCCGGCTTCGGGGTGCCCTTGCGGCGGATCCGGAACCACATCCTCTTGATCCCGTCCCAGAGGGCGACGACGACGTGGCCGCCGTCGAGCGGGAGGAGAGGGATGAGGTTGAACACCATGAGGGCGACGTTGAGCGACGCGAGGAGGTTCACGATGGTCGCGACGCGGTCCATGATCGGGGCGTCGGCCGCGGCGACCTCGCCGGCGATGCGCCCGACGCCGACGACGCCGATGGGCCCGTCGGGGTCGCGCGCCTGGCCCGTGAAGAGGTCGACGGCGGTCTCGTAGATCCGCTGGGGCAGGTGGACGATGACGTCGACGACGTTGCCGACCTGCTGGCCCGTCGCCTGGATCCCGGCCCAGATCGGCTGGGCCTCGCGCTCGGTCGTGGGGCTGAACCCGACGAAGCCGACCTGGCCCGTGACGGTGTCGCCGTTCTCGTCGGTGTACTGGTTCTCGGCGAGCACGGGCGTGATCTGCAGCGTCACGTCGGACCCGTCGCGCTCGACCGTGAGCGGGATCGTGTCGCCGGCGTGGACGCGGATGATCGCCGAGGCCTCGTCGAAGGTCGCGACGTCGGTGCCGTCGACCGCGACGATGACGTCGCCGGGCTCGAGGCCCGCGGCCGCGGCGGGCGACGGCGTGTCGCCCGAGGCGCACTCGGTCTGGTCGGTGTCGGCGGGGAGGACGCACTGCGACACGGTCCCGACGGTCGTCGTCGAGGTGTACATGCCGATCCCGGAATAGAGGATCGAGAACAGCACGGCCGCGAGGACGAGGTTCATGAAGGGGCCGCCGAGCATGACGACGAGGCGCTTCCACGTGGCCTGCTTGTAGAGGACGCGGTCGCCGGCGTCGCCGATCGACTCGTCGTTGGCGGCGCGCGCCTCCTGCACGAGCGTCGACCACACGCGCTTGCGGATCCCCTCGGCCTCGGGGCTCGGCGGGTACATGCCCGAGATCGAGATGAAGCCGCCGAGCGGCAGCGCCTTGAAGCCGTATTCCGTCTCGCCCATGCGCCGCGACCAGAGGGTCGGCCCGAAGCCGATCATGTACTGCCCGACGCGCACGCCGAAGGCCTTGGCGGGGAGGATGTGCCCCATCTCGTGGAGCGCGATCGAGATGCCGAGGCCGACGAGCATGACGAGCACGCCGACGATGAACGCGATGACGGCCATCAGTCGTCGAGGTACGGGTTCGGCCACACCCGGTCGGGTGCGGGCCAGCCCGCCGCGATGAGCGCGCGGCGCGAGAGCTCGCGGGCCGAGTAGCCCCACTGGGTGCCCTCGATGTCGCGGTAGTTCTGGTGGCCCGGCCCCGCCCAGAGGATCGCGTCGCCGGGGCCGACGAGCGAGACGGCCTTCACGATCGCGGCCTCGGGCGGCGAGACCTCGTAGATCTCGTGCTGCGGGTCGGCCGCGCGGGCGGCGCCGAGCAGGGTCTGGCGGATCGACGGGGCGTCCTCGAAGCGCGGGTGGTGGTCGGTGATCACGACGATGTCGGACCCCTCGACCGCCGTGCGGCCCATGTCGGGGCGCTTGAGGGTGTCGCGGTCGCCGTCGGCGCCGAAGAGCATGAGGACGCGGCCGGGGGTGACGCGGCGGACGGCGGCGAGGGTCTTCTCGAAGGCGTCGGGCGTGTGCCCGAAGTCGACGTAGACCGCGGGCCCCTCCGCGCCCGAGACGAGCTGCGTGCGTCCGGGGACCCACGCGCGGATCCCGCCGTCGCGCTCGAGCGCCTCGCGGATCCGCGACCACGTGTATCCGGCCTCGAGGAGCATGACGATCGCGAGGCCCGCGTTCGACGCCATGTGCGCGCCGATGACGGGGACCGTCGTCTCGAGGGATCCCTCCGGGCCCGTCAGGCGGAAGGACGTGCCGCGCTGCTCCTCGCGGGTGACCTCGACGATCCAGTCGGCCTTCTCGGCCACGGCGCGATCGGCCGCGATGTCGGGGGTCGCGATCGTCGTGACGGGCACGGTGGCCTCGGCGGCGATGCGGGATCCGGGGGTCGAGTCGAGCGAGACGACGGCTCGGCGGGCGCGCTCCTTCGTGAAGAGCGGAGCCTTCGCCTGGTAGTACGACTCCATGTCGCCATAGTCGTCGAGGTGGTCATGCGTCAGGTTGGTGAAAGCCATGACGTCGAAGAGAACGCTGTCGACCCGGTGGCGCGTGACGGCCTGGGCGCTGACCTCGATCGCGACGGCCTCGACGCCGGCCTCGCGCATGCGCGCGAGCTGCGCGTGGAACTCGGTGGCCTCGGGGCTCGTGAGGCCCGCGACGACCCGCTCCCCCGCGATGACGCGCTCGGCGGAGGTCGACGCGCCGGAGACGGCGCCGATCTGGGTCAGGAGCCCGTCGAGGAGGTGCGTGACGCTCGTCTTGCCGTTCGTGCCGGTCGTCGCGAGGAGCAGCGGAAGCTCGTCGTCGGGCGTCGTGCCGTAGACCCACGCGGCGGCCGCCGGGAGCGCCCCGCGCGGGTCGTCGACGACGACGACGGGGAGACCCGTGCCGTCGGCGAGCGCCGCACCGTCGGCGTCGGTCAGGACGGCCGAGGCGCCGTTCGCGGCCGCCTGCACCGCGAACTCGGCGCCGTGGCGGTTGGCGCCGCGGATCCCGACGAAGACGTCGCCGGCCGCGAGGTCGCTGGACGAGAGCGTGATCCCGGTGATCCGGGCGTCGTCGCCCCGCAGCTCGCCGCCGATCCGCGTCGCGAGCTCGGCGAGCGAGCGGGGCGTCGGGCGCTGCGGACGCAGCATCGTCGGGGGCGTGCGCCGCACGCGCGGGAGCTGTGTGAGGTCGATGTCCATCGCCCCCGATTCTGTCAGCGCAGTCCGCGGATCCGCTGATCGGCGGCCCGGCGCGCCCAGGCGTCGGCGTCGGCGAGCGCCTCGCGCGTGATCTCCGACGGCGCCTCGTGCTGGTCGACGACGGCCTCCACGGTCTCGACGATGTCGAGGAACCCGATCTCGCCGCGGTGGAACGCGTCGACGGCCTGCTCGTTCGCGGCGTTGTAGACGGCGGGGAACGTGCCGCCGGCCGAGCCGACGCGGCGGGCGAGGCTCACGGCGGGGAAGGCCGCGTCGTCGAGCGGCTGGAACTCCCACGTCTGGGCGCGGGTCCAGTCGATCGGGACGTCGACGTCCGGCACGCGATCGGGCCACGAGAGGCCGAGGGCGATCGGGACGAGCATGCGCGGCGGGCCCGCCTGGGCGATCGTCGACCCGTCATGGAACTCGACCATCGAGTGGATCGCCTGCTGGGGGTGCACGACGACCTCGATCGCCTCGTACGGCACGTCGAAGAGCAGGTGCGCCTCGATGACCTCGAGCCCCTTGTTGACGAGCGTCGCCGAGTTCGTCGTGATGACGCGGCCCATCGAGAAGTTCGGGTGCCGGAGCGCCTGGGCGGGGGTCACACCGCGCAGCTCGTCGCGGCCGAGCCCCCGGAAGGGCCCGCCCGACGCCGTCACGACGAGCCGACGGACCTCGCCGGGCGCGCCCGAGCGCAGCGCCTGCGCGATCGCGGAGTGCTCGGAGTCGACGGGCACGATCTGGCCCGGCCGCGCGAGCCGCTTCACGAGGTCGCCCCCGACGATCAGCGACTCCTTGTTGGCGAGCGCGAGGGTGCGGCCCTCCTCGAGCACCGCGAGCGTCGGGCCGAGGCCGACGGCGCCCGTGATGCCGTTGAGCACGACGTCGGCCTCGACGTCGCGGACGAGCCGCTCCGACTCGTCGGCGCCGAGCGCCGTGTGCTCCACGCCGAACTCGGCGGCCTGCGCGGCGAGCACGTCGGCCTGCGATCCCGTCGAGAGCCCGACGACCTCGAAGAGATCGCGGTTCTCGCGGATGACGTCGAGCGCCTGCGTGCCGATGGACCCCGAGGATCCGAGGACGATGACCTTGCGCATGGTTCCGGTCAGGACGCGGCGCGCATCGTGCCGAGGATGTCGACGACGAAGACGAGAGTCTCGTCCTGGAGGTCGCT
Organism: Microbacterium indicum DSM 19969; assembly: GCF_000422385.1. Lineage (GTDB taxonomy): Bacteria > Actinomycetota > Actinomycetes > Actinomycetales > Microbacteriaceae > Microbacterium > Microbacterium indicum. The sequence continues at coordinate 45,790 of NZ_AULR01000017.1, read as the reverse complement.
CGAGTCGCTGTCGCCGTAGCCCTCGGACGGCGGGATGACGGCGAGCACCTGCGAGCCGACCTTCTGGCCGACGAGCGCCTTCGTGAAGCCCTCGATGACGCCGCTCGTGGCGAAGGACGTCGGGGTTCCGCGCGACCAGCTCGAGTCGAACTCGGTGCCGTCGGACGTCTGGACGCCGAGGTACTGGACGAACACCGTGTCGCCGTCCTCGACCGTGATGCCGTCGCCCTGCTTGAGCTGCTCGAGCTCGGTCGTGTCTGGCGTCTCGAAGCCGTCGGGGATCGTCACGCTGGGCGTGCCGTCGTCGGCGAGCTCGACGGTCGGGAAGCCGTCCTGCGGCTCCTGCTCCTCGCCCCACGCGGCCGTGCGGGCCGTGTCCAGGAAGTCCATGACGTAGACGAGGTTGGGGGTCGTGGTCCCGTCGCTCGACGACGTCTGGCTCGGAACCGTGAAGGCGACGCGCGTGCCGGGGGTCGCGCAGCCGAGCGACATGCCGAAGATGTTGTCCGCCGCGACGGGCGCGGGGAGCGACGAGGCCTCCTCGTAGCCCTCGGATCCGAGCTGCTCGCCCGAGTCGGCGTCGTAGACGACCGCGGCGTAGTCGATGTACTCGCCGGCGGTGAGGGGATCGCCCTCGCCCTCCGTGATCACCTTGCGCTGGATGTCGGTGACGTCGAGCGGTGCGTCGAAGGTGACCTCGGCGGGGCTGCCGAAGTCACCCGACACCTCGACGCCGTCGATCGCGTCGCCCGAGTCGGCGGCGGCGTCGCAGAGATCGGCCGCCGCGGAGGCGCTCGGCGTCGCCGTCGCGTCGGCGTCGCTCGAATCCGACGACGAGCAGCCCGCGAGGGCGAGCACGGCGATGGCGGCGGTGGACAGGATCGCAAGGGAGCGACGACGCACGGAGGAACCTCAATCGGATCAGGATGGGACCCGCCCATCCTCGCGCATTTCCGTTATGCGCGTGCTGACCCGCCGCGCGGGCCGAAGATTCCGGACCGGGCATGTGGGGCCCGTACGCTGGAATGATGAGCGATTCCCCCGCCCAGCGTCCTGTGTCGCCCAGCTGGGCCTACACCTTCGGACGCATCATCCTGGCTCCCCTCGCCCGCGCGCTGTACCGGCCGCGCGTCGAGGGCAAGGAGAACATCCCGAAGCACGGCGCCGTGATCTTCGCGAGCAACCACCTGTCCGTCATCGACTCGTTCGCGATCCCGATCGCCGCAGCGCCGCGCGCGGTCAACTTCCTCGCGAAGTCCGAGTACTTCGACGGCCCCGGCTTCTCGGGGTGGCTCTCGAAGCAGGTCTTCACGGCGATCGGCGCCGTTCCGGTGCGGCGCGGCGCGGGCCAGGCCGCGATCGACGCCCTCGACCGGCAGCGCGAGATCCTCGAGTCGGGCGGCGCCGTCGCGCTCCACCCGGAGGGCACGCGCTCGCGCGACGGGCGCCTGTACAAGGGGCGCACGGGCATCGCATACCTCGCTCTCGAGACCGGCGCCCCCGTGATCCCGATCGGGCTCATCGGCACCGATCGCGTCATGCCCGTCGGCAAGCGCATGCCGTCGTTCCGTGAGCGCGTCGTCGTGAAGTTCGGCGAGCCGCTCGATCTCTCCCACCACGGGCCCGCGAAGTCGGGCAGGGCCCGCCGACTCGCGACCGACGAGGTCATGTCGGCGATCCACGCCCTCTCGGGGCAGGAGCTCGCGAACGCGTACAACGAGCCGCCCGCGCAGGGCGCCGTGGAGAAGATCAAGCAGGCGCTCCCGCACGAGCGCCGCTGAGCGTCAGGCGGCGACCGTCACGACGGGTTCGATCTCGACGGGGAAGTTCACGCTGTTCGCGATGAAGCACCACTCGTGCGCCTCGTGGTGCGCGTCGACGGCGTCCTGCACCATCGCCTGATCCGCGACCTCGATCCGGGGGCGCAGGACGACCCGTTCGAAGCGGCCGCCGTTGCCCTCCGTGACCATCGAGCCCTCCGCGTCGTCGACGTAGGAGCGGACGATCGCTCCGCGCAGCGTGCAGGCGTGCAGGTACGAGAGCAGGTGGCACTGGCTCAGCGCGGCGAGGAGCTGCTCCTCGGGGTTCCACCGGGTTCCGTCGCCGCGGAAGGGGACGTCGGCCGACCCGAGGACGTCGGGCTTGCCCGTGGCGGCGACCGTGACGTCGCGCGCGTAGTCGCGATACCCGCTCGTGCCCGTTCCCCTGTCGCCGGTCCATGTCGTCGTGAGTGCGTAGCTGTGGCTGCCCATGGTCCAAAGATTAGGCTGTTGCGGTGAGCACAGCCGCGACCTTCCCCGCCACCTCCGCCGTCGAACTCGCCGTGGTGGAGCGCGGCGGTTTCGTCGAGTCCCGCCACATCGGGTCGGCGATCGTGCTCGGCCCGACCGGCGAGACCGTGCAGTCGCTCGGCGACCCGTCCGAGCTGATCCTGCCTCGCTCGTCGATGAAGCCGATGCAGGCGATCGCGTGCGCGACGGCGGGCGCGACCTTCGAGGGCGAGCGGCTCGCGCTCACGACGGCGAGCCACGAGGGCACCGACCGCCACGCCGAGGTCGTGCGGGGGATGCTCGCCGAGGTCGGCCTGACGGAGGACGCCCTGCGCTGCCCGCCGGCGTGGCCCGGCGACAGGGCGACGCGCGACGCGCTCGTCCAGGACCACGGATCCCCCTCCCCCGTGCGTCACAACTGCTCGGGGAAGCACGCCGCCATGCTCGCCGCGTGCCGCGTGAACGGCTGGGACACCCAGACGTACCTCGACGCGGCGCACCCGCTGCAGGTGCACATCCGCGAGACGATCGAGCGCCTCACGGGGGTGCGCATCGCGGGAACGGTGACCGACGGGTGCGGCGCCCCGGTCTACGCGATGTCACTCGAAAGCCTCGCCCGCGGGATGCACCGCATCGGCACGTCCTCGGAGCGCTCGCCGTTCGCGATGCATCGCACGGCCGGGGCCCTGCTGCGCGCGGTGCGCGAGAACCCCTGGGCGGTCGAGGGGCCGGGCGGCGACGACACCCTGACGATCGAGCGCTTCGGCGTCTTCTCGAAGAAGGGCGCCGAGGGCGTCCAGGTGCTCATCGCCGAGGACGGCACGACCGTCGCGCTCAAGATGCTCGACGGATCGAACCGCGCCGGCTCGCTCGTCGCGCTCGCGCTCCTGGCGCGCGCCGGGGCCGTGACGGTCGCCGCGGTCGGCGAGGCGCTCGCGGAGCGCCCGGACCTCCGCGTGCTGGGCGGCGGCAAGCCGGTCGGCATCATCCGCGCCTCGGTCTGACGGCCCGCTACGCCGCGAGGACGATCCGTCGCGGCGCGGCCGATCCCGACACGAGCCATGCCCGCCCCGCGCGGGGACGCGCGAACGGGGGCAGGTCGCGCTCGCCCGCGAGGGTTCGGAGCTCCCCCGGCGAGTCGGCCGTGACGACGACGTCGCCCAGGGCCCGCGCGCGCTGCAGGATCGGATAGGCGCGCTGCCACTCGTCGCCGTCGCCCGCGATCACGAGCGGGCCGCGCGCCTGCGCGACGAGGTCGTCGACTGACGCGCCGGGCGAGATCTCGGCGACGCCGACGACCCGCACGTCGCCGCCCCACACGGCCCGCAGCGCCACGGCCCGCCGCGCCGCCGCCCGGGCGACCAGGGCCGTCACCGGCGCGGCCGGGATCCAGGCCGGGGCCTGCGCGGCCGCGGCCTGGACGGCGCCCGACACGGCGGAGCGCGCGAGCTGGGTCTCGAGCCCGTCGACGACGGCGCGCCCCGGCGGCCGCGCCGCGTCGAAGGAGGAGCGGTCGGCGCCGGCCGCCACGTGGTCGCTCGGCGTCGGGAGCGCGAGCACGACGCGTCGCGGCAGGAGATCGGCGAGCTTCGCCACCGCCCCCGTCAGCCTCGCCGCCGTGACCACGACGGTCGTCGCCGTCGCACCGGCGTCGCGCACGATCGCCTCGAGCAGCTCGCCGGCGGCCCGCGCGTGCTCGGCGGGGAAGCGCTGGATCACGGCGTCGGCGTCGTCGACGACGAAGAGGTCGGGCGGGTCGGCCTGCGCCGCGTCGAGCGCGTCCCACGCGCCCTCGCTGTCGCGCGGCACCTCGATCACCCGCCGGCCAGCCGCCCGCGCCGCCGACGCGATCCACCGTGCGGCCTCGGTCTTGCCCGATCCCGCTCCCCCGACCACGAGGAGCCCCCGATCGGACCCGACGCGCAGCTCGGCCGGGACCTGGCGCTGCTCGGCGGGGTCGTCGGAGAGGCCGAAGCGGATCGCCCCGCGGGTCTCGGCCTCGTGCGGCCGCCACGAGGCCGGAAGCGGCTCGAGGAGCGGCCCGCGCGCCGCCGCCACGCCGGCGTGGGCGCGGAGCGCGAAGCGGACGTCGTCGGGCCGGCCGAGCGCGAAGCGCACGAGCCGCGGCGCGGCGTCACCCGACCGCCGGACGTACCCGACGCCCCGGTGCGCGTCGTCGCCCGGGATCCGCGCGGCCGCGTCGGAGCCCACGACCTGGGTGCTCTCGGACGCCTCGGCGACCCGCAGAGCGATGCGCAGCGGGGCGTTCGCGACGAGCGCGTCGCGCAGCACGCCCGACGCGCGCTGTGTGCCGAGGACGAGGTGCATGCCGAGCGCCCGCCCCCGCGCCGCGACGTCGGTGAAGACGGCGTGCAGATCGGGGTGCTCGCCAAGCAGGGCCGCGAACTCGTCGACGACGATGACGAGCCGCGCGAGCCCCACCCGCGGGTCGGAGACGTCGCGGGCCCCCGCCGCCGCGATCTCGCGCTCCCGCCGCCGGAGCTCGGCGCGGAGCCCCTCGACCGCCCGCCGCGCGCCCGCCCCGTCGAGGTCGGTCAGGACGCCCGTGACGTGGGGAAGCGCCCGCAGGTGGTCGAACGCCGTGCCGCCCTTGAAGTCGGCGAGAAGGAACACGAGCGCGTCGGGAGGAACGGCGGCGGCGAGCGCGAGGATCCACGCCGTGAGGAGCTCGCTCTTGCCCGCGCCCGTCGTGCCGACGACGACGGCGTGCGGCCCGTCGGTCACGAGGTCGAGGGCCGCGAGGGGCGGTGCGTCGCCGCCGCGATGCGGACCGAGGCCGACGACGGCGCGCAGCCCCGCCGCGACGGCGTCGCCGTCGTGTTCGGCCGCATCGCGCGAGCGCACCTCGGCGAGCGGGATCGGGCCGCTCGGGAGCCGCTCATCGCGCGCCTCGGATCGACGCGCGAGCGGCCGGACGAGGGCCCGCGCCTGCGCGAGCGACACGGCCTCGAGCTCGAGTTCCACGTCGCCGCCGTCGACGACGAGCCGGCCGGTGAGACCGGGGCCCGCTTCGACGAGCGCCGCGCACTCGTGCGGGATCTGCTCGTCGGGGCCCGCGAGGGCGATGAGGGCGTCGACCGGCAGGAGCGGGGCCTCGCCCGCGCGGACGATCGCGACCCGCACGGCGCCCGGGTCGTCGACGGGTGCCGCGAGGTGGGGCGACTCGTCGGCCCAGCCCTCGCCGAGGGGGCGCCCCGCGAGGTGCAGGACGGACGGCGGGTTGCGCAGGATCAGCTGCACGGCCAGCGCCCGCACCACCGCGAGCGCCGCGGGTCCCGCGCCCCGCACGCACACCCCTTCGGCCCAGGGCACGGTGACGGGCGCGCCGGTCAGCTCGGCGGCCGACGACCGCAGGGCCTCGGCGTCGGCGCCTTCGCCGCCCGTGACGCTGACGACGCTCGCCGTCGTGCCCGTGCCGACGACGAGGTCGCCGCGCCGCCGCCACGTCTGTCCGTCGTCGGCGGCGACGCGCTCGACGTCGGGCGCGGCCGCCCGGGCGAGAGCGCGCTCCTCGTCGTGGCGCCGGGCCAGCTCGGCCCGGGCGTCGACGCACGCGGCGGCGAGGACGCGTCCCCCGCGCCGACGGTCGCGCCGCGCGCCGCGCGCCGTGTCGAACAGCGACGCGACGGCCAGGACGGGGCCGAGGGCCGCGAACCAGAGCATGAATACCGAACCCGTGACGCGCCACATGACGACGGCGCCGAGGACGGGCAGGATCGACGCCGCGATCGGGAACGGCCGCCGCGAGGGGGTGGCCGGAAGGTCGGGGAGTGCGATCGGCTCGGCGAGGCGGCGCGATGCGGGAGCTGGGGACATGCGGCCATCGAACCGCTCACCGCCGACGGGCGGCGCCGGGAGACGGCCGATCCGGCCGGATCGGTGGACAGCGGGGCCGATCCGCCCCCTGTGGACGCGCTGCCCCGGGGAGCGACGCGCCCGAGCGAGGTCAGGCCGCGGGCGCGTAGCTCGCGACGTCGACGACGACGATCGACACGTTGTCGCGCCCGCCGTTGTCGAGGGCGGCCGCCATCATGGCCTCGACCGCGTCGGCCGGATCCTCGTGCTCGTGCAGGAAGTGCAGGATCCCGTAGTCGGTGAGCTCCTTCGTGAGCCCGTCGCTGCAGATCACGTAGCGGTCACCCTGCTGCAGGTCGATGCGCACGTAGTCGGGCGTGACGTGCTCGGTCGGGCCGACGGCTCGCGTGATCACGTTGCTGTACGGGTGCGTCTCGGCCTCCTCTTCGCTGAGCCGGCCCGCCGCGACGAGCTCCTGCACGAGCGAGTGGTCGGTCGTGACCTGCATCAGCTGGTCGCCCCGCTGGAGGTACACGCGCGAGTCGCCGATGTTCATCGAGACGATCGAAGTCTCCTGCGCGTCGACGTCGAGGTAGATGCCCGTCATGGTCGTGCCCGTTCCCTCGTCGGTCGTCTCGGGGTGGGCGACGATGTCGGAGACCGCGTGCTCGAGCGCCTGGTCGATGCCCTCGGGGGTGACGGGCCCCTGCCTGACCATCTCGTCGAGCCTGTTGACGACGCTCTCGCTCGCGACCTCTCCCCCGATGTGTCCGCCCATGCCGTCGGCGACGACGAACAGCGGATAGGCGGTGAGGAAGCGGTCCTGGTTGTTCTCGCGCTTGCGGCCGACGTCTGTCTGGCCTGCCCAGCGGAGCGTGAGCGCGGATCCGTCGGCGAGGGCGACGTCGCGGGAACGCGTCTCGGGCCGCTGCGGTGCGGCGGGTGTGGTCTCGGGCACGAGAGGCCTTTCGGGGAGGCGGCGCGCCGTCAGCGGGCGGCGCGGACCGAACCAGTCTAAGCGGGTGGTTCGCCGGAATACGCGAGCGACCCCGCCCTGGCGGGGCGGGGTCGCTCGCGACGGATCAGGCCTGCGGCGGGCGCGGCGGCTCGAGAGGGTCGGTGCCGTCGGCCTGCGGCGCCTCGGGAGCCGTCGGCGGGGTCTGGGGAGCCTGCGGCGCGGCGGGGTACGTCGGCGGTTGCGGGGCGGCCGGCGCGGCGGGAGCCGCGTAGCCGGGCTGCGCGGGGTAGCCGGGCTGCGCGTAGCCGGCCGTGTAGTCGGGCTGCGCCGCGGGGGCGGCCGACGACGGGACGCCCGACCACTGCGTGCTGTCGGAGAGGAAGCCGCTGCGCGACCACTTCGAGGGCGCGACAGTGTTGTCCCATGCCTGCGTCTTCGAGAACGCCATGATGCCGAGCCAGATGAGCGATCCGATGCCCGGGAAGCCCGCGTAGAGCGCGACCCAGCCGGCCTCGCCCTTGGCCTTCTGGCTGATGCGGACGACGGCGAGCAGGTTGAAGACCGTGTAGGCCAGGACGCCGAGGTAACCGACGAAGGCCCACGTCAGCACGAGGCCGCCGATGAAGAAGAAGATCAGCCACGGGTTCACGTCGCCGAGCTTGAGGAAGATCATCTCGCGATACACGGGGATCCACGCCCGCCACTTGCCCTGCACGCCAGCCTTGTCGAACAGGAACATGTAGAACACCGAGAAGAGCGCGTACACGATGAGAGCCGGGATGAGGAAGATCCCGAAGATCAGGCCGAAGATGGCGCCGAAGCTCAGCCCCGCCCCCGTGCCGTAATCGAAGCCGGGGTCGTAGTACGACGCCGCGTTCAAGAGGTCGATCATGATGACGTCTCCTGTGGAGGGGTTCGGACGACCGGGCAGGCCGCTCGTTCTCAGCGTAGCGAGAATGGCCGCTCAGCGCGGAGAAATCTCGTCGCGCGCCGTGAGAAGCAGCTCCCCGGGCGCGTCGGAGCGGCGCAGGTCGATGCCCGCGCCGCCCGCCCAGGCGAGGAGCTCGCCCGCCGAGGCGACGTCGGGCGCGGAGAGCGCGAGGGCCCGCGCGAAGAGGCCCTTCGTCTTCTTGTTGAAGTGGTTGAGCGCCCGCACCCGGCCGTCGGATCCCTCGGCGACGACGCGGACGTAGAGCGAGCCGGGCGCGGGGCCGAGGTCGCGGTAGGCCTCGGAGCGCAGGTCGACGACGAGCGGATCCCCCGGAAGCGCGGCGCTCGTCGCGCCCGCCCAGTGGCGCTTGAGCGGGCCGAGCGCCGCGAGGCGCGACGACGCCGAGAGCCGGAACGCCGGGACGGCGTCGAGCGCGCCGACGGGGCCGAGGAGCGCCGTCTGGATGAGCGCGTGATCCCCGAGCCACCCGCGCGCGGGCGCCGGCAGGGAGGCGGCGTCGAGCGCGTCGAACAGCACGCCCGTGAACCGGTCGATCGCGGGCATGGTCGGCGCCGTGCGGACGGCGGCGTTGACGCCGATCTCGCCCCGCTGGCGATCCGAGAGATTGAGCGCCGCGGCCGCGGCCTCGGGGTCGGCCGACAGGGCCACGAGCGCGTCGAGCGCCGCGGCGCGCTGCGGGGAGAGGGCGGGGAGCGCGAGCGCGCCGAGGTCGAGCGGCGCGCCCGATCCCCCGGGCCGCTTCGTCTCGGACGGCGGGAGGAGCAGAAGCATGTGTTCTCCGGGAAGCACGACGCGGGGCGGGGATCCGAAGATCCCCGCCCCGCGAAGAGAGGAGGTCAGGCAGCGAGCTGCGCGTTGCCCGCCACGATGTTGAGCTCGTCGCCGAGCTCCATCGAGATGAAGCCGTCGCCCGCGACGGCGATCACCTTCGAGCCGTCGGGGCGCGTGATGCGCACCTGGCCGTCGGCGAGGATCGCGAGCGTGGGCTCGTGGCCGGGCATGAATCCGATCTCGCCCTCGGGGGTCTTGGCCACGACGAGAGTCGCCTCGCCGCTCCAGACCTGAGCCTCGGCCGACACCAGGTTCACCTGCAGCGCCATGATCAGGCGTTCTCCTTCTGGATCTTGTCCCAGTTGGCGAGGACGTCGTTGAGACCGCCCACGTTGAAGAAGGCCTGCTCGGCGACGTGGTCCATCTCGCCCTTGATGATCGCGTCGAACGACTCGATCGTCTCCTTGAGCGGAACCGTCGAGCCCTCGACGCCCGTGAACTTCACGGCCGTGTAGGTGTTCTGCGACAGGAACTGCTGGATGCGGCGGGCGCGCGCCACGGTGATCTTGTCCTCTTCCGAGAGCTCGTCGACACCGAGGATCGCGATGATCTCCTGGAGTTCCTTGTTCTTCTGGAGGATCGCCTTGACACCCGTGGCCACGCGATAGTGGTCCTCGCCGAGGTAGCGGGGGTCCATGATGCGGCTCGTCGAGGTCAGCGGGTCGATCGCCGGGTAAAGACCCTTCGAGGCGATCTCGCGCGAGAGCTCGGTCGTCGCGTCGAGGTGCGCGAACGTCGTGGCCGGGGCCGGGTCGGTGTAGTCGTCGGCGGGGACGTAGATCGCCTGCATCGAGGTGATCGAGTGGCCGCGCGTCGACGTGATGCGCTCCTGCAGGATGCCCATCTCGTCGGCCAGGTTGGGCTGGTAGCCCACGGCCGACGGCATGCGGCCCAGAAGGGTCGACACCTCGGAGCCCGCCTGCGTGAAGCGGAAGATGTTGTCGATGAAGAGCAGCACGTCCTGGTTCTTCACGTCGCGGAAGTACTCCGCCATCGTGAGGCCCGTCAGCGCGATGCGCAGACGCGTTCCCGGCGGCTCGTCCATCTGGCCGAAGACAAGGGCGGTCTTGTCCAGAACGCCCGCGTCCTCCATCTCGTAGATGAGGTCGTTGCCCTCACGGGTGCGCTCGCCGACGCCGGCGAACACCGACACACCGCCGTGGTCCTTGGCCACACGGGTGATCATCTCCTGGATGAGGACGGTCTTGCCGACGCCCGCACCGCCGAAGAGGCCGATCTTCCCGCCCTGCACGTAGGGGGTGAGGAGGTCGATCGACTTGATGCCGGTCTCGAACATCTGCGTCTTCGACTCGAGCTGGTCGAAGGCCGGGGGCTCGCGGTGGATCGACCAGCGCTCGGTCGCCTCGAACGTCTCGCCCTCGGCGAGGTTCAGGGGGTTGCCCGTGACGTCGAAGACCTTGCCCTTGGTGACGTCGCCGACGGGGACCGAGATGGCCTCGCCGGTGTCGCGCACCTCCTGGCCGCGGACCATGCCGTCGGTCGGCTTGAGCGAGATCGCGCGGACCTTGTCGTCACCCAGGTGCTGGGCGACCTCGAGGGTGATCTCGGTGGACGTGTCGCCCATCGTGATCGTCGTCTTCAGCGCGTTGTAGATGTCGGGCAGCGAGTCGTGCGGGAACTCGATGTCCACGACGGGACCCGTGATGCTCGCGACGCGCCCGACGACCGCGGTGGCGGTGTCTGCCGTAGTCATGTTCTGTCTCTTTCCTGGGGTGTCCTAGGACGCCAGCGCGTCGGCGCCGCCGACGATCTCGGCGATCTGCTGCGTGATCTCGGCCTGGCGCGCGTTGTTGCGCAGGCGGGTGTAGTCGGTGATGAGCTTGTCGGCGTTGTCGCTCGCCGACTTCATCGCGGCCTGCGTGGCGGCCTGCTTCGCAGCGGCCGACTGCAGGAGCGCGTTGAAGATGCGGCTCTGGATGTACACCGGCAGAAGCCCGTCGAGCACCTCGGTGGCGTCGGGCTCGAACTCGTACAGCGGGTAGAGCTCGGCCTGGCCCGAGGATCCCGCCGACTCGGCGTCGACGACCTCGAGCGGCAGAAGGCGGATCGACTCCGGCGTCTGCGTGATCATGCTCACGAAGCGGTTGTAGACGACGTGGATCTCGTTGACCCCGCCCTCCGCCTCATCGGTCTCGTACGCCGCGACGAGCGCGTCGGAGATCTGCACGGCCGTCTGGAAGGTGGGGGTGTCGGCTTCGCCGATCCACTCCTCGGCGGCCACCATGCGGCGGAACTGGAAGTAGCCCACCGCCTTGCGACCGAAGAGGTAGAAGACGACCTCCTTGCCCTCCTCGCGGAGCAGCTCCGCCAGCTCGAGCGCCTCGCGGATGACCTGCGAGTTGAACGAGCCGGCGAGGCCGCGGTCGCTGGAGAGGAGGAGGATCGCCGAACGGGTCACCGTCTCGGGCTCCCGCGTGAGCGGGTGATCGATGTCGGTGTGCGTCGCGACGGCCGAGACGGCCCGCGTGACCGCGCGGGAGAAGGGCGACGACGCGCGCACGCGCGCCATCGCCTTCTGGATCCGCGAAGCCGCGATGAGCTCCATCGCCTTCGTGATCTTCTTGGTCGACTGAGCAGAAGAGATCTTCTGCTTGTACTCCCTGAGTTGTGCGCCCATATGCGTCTTCTCCGGAAGGCGTTACGCCTTGCGGCCCTTGACGATCTGCTCCTGGGCGACGTCCTCGGGGTCGGCGGCCTGCTCCGAGCCGGCGAGGGCTCCGTCGGCGTCGGACGCCTGGAACTCCTGCACGAACGCGTCGGTCGCCTTCTCCATCTCGGCGATCGTGTCGTCCTCGAGCTTGCCCGACTCGCGGAGCTTGTCGAGGACCTGCGTATTGCGGCGCAGGTAGTCGAGGAGCTCGCGCTCGAAGCGCAGCACATCGGCGACCGCGATCGTGTCGAGCTTGCCCTTGGTGCCGGCCCAGATCGAGACGACCTGCTCCTCGACCGAGTACGGCGAGTACTGCGGCTGCTTGAGGAGCTCGGTCAGGCGCGCGCCGCGGTCGAGCTGGCGACGCGACGCGGGGTCGAGGTCGGACGCGAACATCGAGAACGCCTCGAGCGAGCGGTACTGGGCGAGCTCGAGCTTGAGCGTGCCCGAGACCTTCTTGATGTGCTTGAGCTGGGCGTCGCCGCCGACTCGCGACACCGAGATGCCCACGTCGACCGCCGGACGCTGGTTGGCGTTGAAGAGGTCGGACTGCAGGAAGATCTGGCCGTCGGTGATCGAGATCACGTTGGTCGGGATGTACGCCGAGACGTCGTTCGCCTTGGTCTCGATGATCGGGAGACCCGTCATCGAACCGGCGCCGAGCTCGTCGGACAGCTTCGCGCAGCGCTCCAGCAGGCGGGAGTGCAGGTAGAAGACGTCGCCGGGGTACGCCTCGCGTCCCGGCGGACGGCGGAGGAGGAGCGACACGGCGCGGTAGGCCTCGGCCTGCTTCGACAGGTCGTCGAAGATGACGAGGACGTGCTTGCCCGCGTACATCCAGTGCTGGCCGATGGCCGATCCCGTGAACGGCGCGAGGTACTTGAAGCCGGCGGGGTCGGAGGCGGGAGCCGCGACGATCGTCGTGTACTCCATGGCTCCGGCGTCCTCGAGCGCGCCCTTTACGGAGGCGATCGTGGAGCCCTTCTGGCCGACGGCGACGTAGATGCAGCGCACCTGCTTGTTGACGTCGCCCGACTCCCAGTTGTCCTTCTGGTTGATGATCGTGTCGATCGCGATGGCCGTCTTGCCGGTCTGGCGGTCGCCGATGATCAGCTGGCGCTGGCCGCGGCCGACGGGGATCATGGCGTCGATCGCCTTGATGCCGGTCTGCATGGGCTCGTGGACCGACTTGCGGTCCATGACGCCGGGGGCCTGGAGCTCGAGCTCGCGGTCGCCCTCGATGCCCGTGATGTCGCCGAGGCCGTCGATCGGGTTGCCGAGCGGGTCGATCACGCGGCCGAGGTAGCCCTCGCCCACGGGAACCGAGAGCACCTTGCCCGTGCGGGCGACGGGCTGGCCCTCCTCGACACCGCTGAACGGGCCGAGGACGATCGCGCCGATCGAGTGCTCGTCGAGGTTCTGCGCGAGGCCGAGCGTGCCGTCCTCGAAGCGCAGGAGCTCGTTCGCCATGGCGCCGGGGAGGCCCTCGACGTGTGCGATGCCGTCGGCGGCGTCGATGACGGTGCCGACCTCGCTCGCGCCAGAACCGGTGGGCTCGTAGGCGGCGACGAAGTCCTTCAGCGCGTCACGGATGACGTCGGGGCTGATGGTGATGTCTGCCATTGTCTTCCTTAGTTGTGCGGGCCCGGTGGGGCCCTCATGCCCTCGAGGAGGGCGTCAGCCTGCGAGCCTCGACCGGAGGTCGGCGAGGCGGGACGAAATGCTGCCGTCGATGACGTCGTCGGCGATCTGGACGCGGATTCCGCCGAGGACGTCGCGGTCGACGACCTCGTTGATCGTGATCTCGACGCCGTAGGTGCGCGAGAGCGACGCGGCAAGGCGGTCGCGCTGCGCTGCGGTCAGCGGCGACGCCGTCGTGACCGTCGCGACCGTGCGGCCGCGCTCGGCGGCGACGATCGAGATCGCGCGCTGCAGGGCGGCGCGCACGCGGCGCTCCCCCGGCTGCTGCACGAGCGACGAGACCACGAGGGTCGTGCCGGCGCTCGCCTGCGATCCGATGATCTTCTCGACGAGGTCGCCCTTGGCCTGCGCCTCGCCGAAGCGGGCGCCGAGCGCGAGCTCGAGCTCGGGGTTCTGCGCCACCAGGCGGGTGACCTGGAAGAGCTCGCCCTCGAGGTCGGCCGTGTCGGCCTTCGCCGTTGCACGGATCGCGAGCTGCTCGATGCCGTCGGTCAGGTCGGTCGCAGACGACCACCGCTGGACGGCGATCGTCGTGAGCAGGCCCTGAGCGGCCGGCGAGAGCTGCGCGAAGACCGCGCCGACGAGGCCGCCGCGGACGGCGGGATCCACCGACTGGTCGGCGAGCGCGCCGCTCAGCGCGGACGAGCCGGCGACGGCGCGGGCCGCCGCGAACAGCTCGCGGGCCGTGTCGAGGTCGACCGTCGCCGTGGCGAGCGCCTGCGCGCTGGCCTCGAGCGCCTGAGTGGTCGCGCTTCCCATTACTTGGCCGCCTTCTCGGACGCCTCGAGGTCGGCGAGGAACCGGTCGACGACGTTCTGGGCCTTCGCGTCGTCCGTCATCGACTCGCCGATGACGTTGCCGGCGAGGTCGAGGGCGATCGATCCGACGTCGTTGCGGAGGGAGACCATCGCCGCCTGGCGCTCGGCCTCGATCTGCGTGTGCGCCGTCGCGGTGAGGCGCTCGGCCTCGCTCGACGCCGTGGCCTTGGCCTCGTCGACGATCTTCTTGCCGTCGGCGCGAGCCGCCTCGCGGATCTCGCCGGCTTCCTTGCGGGCATCAGCGAGCTGCTGCGTGTACTCGGCGAGCGCGGCCTCGGCCTGGCGCTGCGCCTCGTCAGCCTTCTCGATGTTGCCCTCGATGGCGGCAGAGCGGGCGTCGAGCACCTTGTTCAGCCGCGGCATCGCCACGAAGACCACCACGAGGACGATGATGACGAAGCACACCGCCGACCAGATGATGTCGTAGCTCGCCGGGACGAGAGGGTTGTGGGACTCCTCCGCCGCGGCGGTGACAAGAGCCTTCAGCATCCTGTCTCCTTACCTGTGAGTCGCGGAATGAGATCAGCCCTGGAAGATGAAGGGCGTCGCGATGCCGATGAAGGCGAGGATCTCGATGAACGCCACACCGATGAACATCAGCGTCTGGAGGCGTCCGGCGAGCTCGGGCTGGCGAGCCGTCGACTCGATCGTCTTGCCGACGACGATGCCGAGGCCGATGGCGGGGCCGATGGCGGCGAGGCCGTAGCCGATGGTCCCGATGTTGCCGGTGATCTCAGCGAGAACGGTCGTTGCGTCCACTGGTTTTTCCTTTCATTGGGCGGTCAGCCGGTCGGCTGGCCGTCAGTGCTCTTCCGCGACCGCGAGCTGGATGTAGACCGCGGTGAGGATCGTGAAGACGTACGCCTGGAGGGCGGCGACGAAGAGTTCGAACAGGGTGAAGGCGAGGCCGATCGCGAGCGTCGCGGGCGACAGCACCGTGAGGCCGTTGAAGCTCAGCAGGAAGAACTGCGTCGCCGAGAACAGCAGCACGAGCATGAGGTGGCCGACGATCATGTTCAGCAGGAGTCGCAGGGTGAGCGACACGGGGCGGAACACGAAGGTCGAGAGCAGCTCGATGATGCCGATGACGGGGACGAGGACCTTCGGCACTCCCCCGGGGACGAGCGAGTTCTTCATGAAGCGGCCGAAGCCGTGCTTCTTGATGCCCGCGTAGATGAACATCACGTAGGCGATCACCGCGAACAGCAGCGGCACGCCGATGACGCTCGTGCCGGCGATGTTGAGGCCGGGGATGATGCCCGTGAGGTTCAGGAAGAGGATCCCGAAGAAGATCGCCGTGAGCAGCGGCAGGAACCGCTTGCCGTCCTTCTCGCCCAGGACCTGGTAGACCACGTTGTTGCGCACGAAGCCGAAGAGGCCCTCGATGACCTGCTGGAAGCGGCCCGGGATCACCTTCAGGTTGCGCGTGCCGAGCACGAGCACCAGCACGAGGAGCACCGTGGCGATGACCTGCGCGAGGTTGATGCGCGTGAACGCGAACGGGCTGCCCTCGCCGAAGATGGCGTCGGGGAAGAACTCGCTGATCGACGGCGGATGGAACTCCACCTCGGCGGTCTTCGGTGCGATGATGCTCGCCTGAGTCAACGCGTGGCTCCAGCTTCTCGCGCGGTCATGCTGCGCGGGTGGGATTTCGAGAGAGAACTCGGTCTGCGGCGGGTCCGGCTCCTCAGCGCGCCGAGGGCACCTTTCCGCAGGGCCGTAGGCAAGCCTATCAAAGAGCTGGACCGGTTTTGACAGCCTGTAGAAATCGGACGATCAGTCTTCGATCTCGTCGTCGCCCGGCAGCGCGACGTCGCTGACCGACGGGATGCGCATCTTCGCGATCACGAGGACGTCGACGACGAGCGAGGCCACGGCGGTCGCGACGAGCGCTCCGTAGAGCACGCCGCGGACGACCCAGTCGAGGCCGAAGACGAGGTTGAGGGCGACGATGAAGACGACGATCTTCACGAGGAAGACGCCCATGAACATGCCGAAGAACACGACGGGGTAGCTCGGCCGGCCGAACCAGCGGTTCGCGAAGAGGATCGTCCCCGCTGTGAGGGCCGGGAAGAGGAACCCGATCACGGTGCCGATGACGCCGCTCCACAGCCCGGCGGATCCGCCGACGGCCGCCCCGATCGCGGCCGACGCGACGAGGACGACGCCGCAGACGACGGCGCTCCAGATCAGGACGTTGCGCATGATCGGGTTGCTGGACACGGGTGAGGGGGCCATCAGGTCTCCTGGTGCTCGGGCTCGGGCTCGCGGTTCCTCGCGGCGGGGCGCGACGGGACGACGGTCACGACGAGGCAGGCCGCCAGGCCGATGACGCCGAAGATGATCGCCAGCCAGTACTCCCCGAACCAGTGGTCGCCGAACCAGTCGGCTCCCGTGAAGAGGTACATGAGGAGCACCGTGAGCGAGGCGATCGCCGTCCACGCGTAGAAGATCAGCGTCGCATCCCTGTCTGAGTGCCCCATGTCGAGCATGCGGTGGTGCAGGTGCTCGCGGTCGGGCGAGAAGGGCGACTTCCCGCGGCTCATGCGCCGGATCACGGCGAGGCCGAAGTCGAGGAGCGGCAGGAGCATGACGATGAGCGGCAGGATGATCGGAAGCAGGGTTCCGAAGATCTGCGAGCGGCCCGTCGTCACGGGATCGAGGGCGGCGGGAGGCAGCTGGCCCGTGATCGCGATGGCGCTCGTGGCCATGAGCAGGCCGACGACGAGGGCCCCCGTGTCGCCCATGAACATCTTCGCGGGGTGCCAGTTGAGCGGCAGGAAGCCGAGGCACGCGCCCACGATGACGGCGGCGAGGAAGGTGCCGAGGTTCGCGTAGCTCGTCGCCCCCGAGTCGCGCACGAGGATGTACGAGTAGATGAAGAAGACGCTGTTCGCGATCAGGGCGACGCCCGCGACGAGGCCGTCCAGCCCGTCGATGAAGTTGACGGCGTTCATCACGATCACGACGGCGAACATCGTGAGGACGATGCTCACCCAGCTCGACCAGATCGCGATCCCGCCGATCGGGAGCGCGTAGATCTGCAGCCCTCCCCCGATCGCGATGATCGCGGCCGCGAGGAACTGCGCGCCGAGCTTGAGCATCCAGTCGAGGTCCCACAGGTCGTCGGCGATGCCGATGAACGCGATGAGGGCCGTCGCGGCGAGGACCGACCACATCATGCGGGGCTCGACCCAGAAGCCGCCGAAGAAGTCGATCGCCCGCGAGGTCAGGACCGCGGCGACGATCGCGAAGAACATCGCGACGCCACCGAGCCGCGGCGTCGGCGTCTTGTGCACGTCGCGCGCGCGGACCGCCGGGTACAGCTTGTACCGGAGCGCGATGCGCCAGACGATCCAGGACAGGACGAGCGTGATCGTCGCCGTCAGCAGGATCGTGAAGAGATAGAGCTTCACGAGTGGTCGTGATCCTGCTCGGGGTCGGGCTCGAGCAGGTCGCCCAGCACCTCGCGCAGCTGATCCCGGCTGATCGCGCCCACGCGCAGGACGCGGACGAGGGGATCGCCGCGGCCGGGCAGGAGCGAGGTCGCGTCGACGATCGTCGACGCCACGCCCGTCGAGACGGGCCCGTCGTCGAGGTAGAGCGCGACGGAGTCGCCGAGCATGCGGCGCGCGCCGACGGCGTCGACGGCGGCGGCCTGGCCCGTGAGGTTGGCGCTCGACACCGCGAGCGGGCCTGTCTCGGCGAGCAGCTCGAGCGCGAGCGGGTTGTCGGGCTGTCGCACCGCGACCGTGCCGTGGGTCTCGCCGAGATCCCACGTGAGCGAGGGCTGCGACGGCAGCACGATCGTGAGGCCTCCCGGCCAGAACGCGTCGACGAGCGACTGCACGGCCTCAGGGACGGCCTCGACGAGCGCCGGGAGCGCGTCGGCCGAGCCGACGAGGACGGGCGGCGGCTGCTGGCGCGAGCGGCCCTTCACGTCGAGCAGCTTCTGCACCGCGGCGGGGCTGAAGGCGTCGGCCCCCACGCCGTAGACGGTGTCGGTCGGCAGCACGATGACGTCGCCGCGGGCGACGGCCTGGCGTGCCTGGCGCATGCCGGCAAGCATCTGCTCGCGGTCGGCGCAGTCGAAGATCGTGGACATGTCGGGTCGATTCTAGGAGGCGGGGTTCGGATCCTGCTGAGGCCGCACCGCCGTCGTCGCGCGATCGCGCATCGTGAGGTCGGGATGCGTCGCCGCGCCGAGCCACCCGTCGGCGGCGAGGATCTCGCGGATCGGGGCGCCCTGCCACTCGCCGTGCTCGAGCACGATCGTGCCGCCCGGCCGTGCGAGGCGGAGGCCGACGCGGCTGATCACGCGCACGACGTCGAGGCCGTCCGGGCCGCCGTACAGCGCGAGCGCGGGGTCGTGGGTCGCGACCTCGACGTCGCGCGGGATCGCGTCGTCCGGCACGTAAGGCGGGTTCGAGGCCACGACCGCCACGGTCCCGTCGAGGTCGGGGAAGGCGTCGGCGAGGTCGCCGTGGCGCAGGTCGATCCGGGGCGCGACCTGCGCGACGTTGCGCCGCGTCCAGGCGATCGCGTCGTCCGACTTCTCGACGGCGTGCACGCGGGAGTGCGGGACCTCCGTCGCCATCGCGAGCGCGATCGCGCCGGATCCCGTTCCGAGGTCGACGGCGACGGGCTCGGGCTCGGCCGCGGCCGCGAGCGCGTCGACCGCGATCTGGGCGACGACCTCGGTCTCGGGCCGCGGGACGAAGACGCCGGGGCCGACGCGCAGCGTCAGGTGGCGGAAGGCGGCGAGGCCCGTGATGTGCTGCAGCGGCTCGCGGGAGGCGCGGCGCGCGACGTCGGCGCGGAAGGCCGCGTGCTGGTCGGCGCTCAGCGCCGTGCCGAGGAAGACCCCCGACTGCACCTCGCCCCGCGAGACGTCGGGGCCGAGCGTGTGAGCGAGCAGCAGCTCGGCGTCGACGAGGGGATCCGGAACGCCCGCCTGGGCGAGCACGTCGGAGGCGCCGCGCAGCGCGTCGCGGAAGGAGACGGATGCTGGCACGACACCCGAGCCTACTGACACGCACCGTCATATTCCTGGCGGGCCCCTGGCCCGCGCTCCTAGGCTGAGCCGCGAGTCCGCCGGCGCACGCCCGCGGGCACCCGACCTCACGAAAGGCTCGCCATGTCCGCGATCCACTCCGACGTCACCAGCACGTTCGGCAAGACCCCCCTCGTCCAGCTCAACCGCGTCGCCGAGGGCGTCGACGCCACGGTCATCGGCAAGCTCGAGTACTTCAACCCCGGTTCGAGCGTCAAGGACCGCCTCGGCGTCGCGATCGTCGACGCGGCGGAGAAGTCGGGCGAGCTCCCCGCCGGCGGCACGATCGTCGAGGGGACCTCGGGCAACACGGGCATCGCGCTCGCCCTCGTGGGCGCGGCGCGCGGCTACAAGGTCATCCTCACGATGCCCGCCTCGATGTCGAAGGAGCGCCGCGTCCTGCTGCGCGCGCTCGGCGCCGAGCTCGTCCTCACCGAGCCCGCGAAGGGCATGAACGGCGCCGTCGAGGAGGCCAAGCGCATCGTCGCCGAGACCCCCGGCGCCGTCCTCGCCCGCCAGTTCGAGAACCAGGCGAACGTCGACATCCACCGCACCACGACCGCCGAGGAGATCATCGCCGACACCGACGGCGAGGTCGACATCTTCGTCGCGGGAATCGGCACGGGCGGCACCATCACGGGCGTCGGCCAGGCGCTCAAGGAGAAGGTCCCGGGCGTGAAGGTCGTCGCCGTCGAGCCGGCCGACTCGCCCCTCCTGACCGAGGGCAAGGCGGGCCCCCACAAGATCCAGGGCCTCGGCGCGAACTTCCTCCCCGAGATCCTCGACCAGTCGGTCATCGACGAGGTCGTCGACGTCGCGCTCGACGACGCGATCGCGACGGCCCGCGACCTCGCGGCGAAGGACGGCATCCTCGCCGGCATCTCGTCGGGCGCCGCCGTGTGGGCCGCCCTGCAGGTCGCCGCGCGCCCCGAGAACGCCGGCAAGAAGATCGTCGTCGTGATCCCCGACACGGGCGAGCGCTACATCTCGACGGCCCTCTGGGAGCACCTCCTCGACGACTGACGGGTCTAGATTCGTAGGTCTATGCCTCTCCATGTCCGCGAGGACGTCGAAGCCGCGCGCCGCCGGGATCCCGCGGCGCGCGGCTTCGTCGAGATCGCGCTCCTCTATCCGGGCCTGCACGCCATCTGGGCCCATCGCGTCAACCACTGGCTGTGGCTCCGCGGCGCGCGCTTCGCCGCCCGCGCGGGCTCGCAGATCTCGCGCTGGATGACGGGCATCGAGATCCACCCCGGCGCGACGATCGGGCGCCGATTCTTCATCGACCACGGCATGGGCGTCGTGATCGGAGAGACGGCCGAGATCGGCGACGACGTCATGCTCTACCACCAGGTCACGCTCGGCGGCCGGTCGCTGTCGCACGGCAAGCGCCACCCCACGATCGGCGACGGCGTCGCGGTCGGCGCGGGCGCGAAGGTGCTCGGCCCCGTGACGATCGGGGCGCACTCGACGGTCGGCGCCAACGCGGTCGTGACGCGTGACGCTCCCCCGCGCTCCGTCCTGCTCGGCGTGCCCGCGAAGATCCGCCCCTACACCCCCGACGACGACCGCAAGGCCCTGCTGCTGCAGGCCCCCGACTTCCAGATCTGAGGAAGCCTCAACCGGCGTTGGATCGCACCGCCAGGTCGACGGTCTTCGCGTGCGAAAACGTGTTCGACGGCACGCGTTCGGCGACGGTTCGTGCACCGTCGCTCGCGGTCAGGGTCCGACATGCCTCGCCAGCCGCAGGATGGCCGCCTCGCCGCCGGGGCGGCCCACCAGCTGGACGCTCCAGGGGCGGGCTCCGGATCCGTCGGGCAGCGGGACCGTGATCGCCGGGAGCCCCGAGACGTTGACGAAGCTCGTGTGCGGCGCGTAGCCGCACTGGCGCGCGAAGTTCTCCTCGGGATCGCCCGTCTCGGCGAACCAGCCGATCTTCTGGGGCGCCATCGCGAGAGCGGGGGTCAGGACGGCGTCGAAGGGCGCGAACGCCGCGATCGTCCGGCGCTCGAACGCCGTCGCCGCCTGCAGGCCCGCGAGCACCCGCTGCGCCGGCATCGCGCGCCCCTCGCGCGCCATGAACGCCGTGATCGGCTCGGTCCGGCGATCCAGGTCCGCGTCGGCGACGGGCAGGTTCGCGGCCGAGGCGCGCCAGATCGTCGTGAACATCTCGGGGTATCCCTCGGGGTGCCAGTCGGCGTCGACGACGTCGTGTCCGGCCGCGGTCAGCGCGTCGATCGCCCGTTCGTACGCGTCCCGGGCGCCGGGGTCGAGGGTCGTGTCGGTCCACCCGTCCCACGGCGAGACGGTCGTCGCGCCGATGCGGAGGCGGCCCGGATCCCGACCCAGGGCGTCGAGGAAGCGGCCCCGGCCTGGCGCCCGGGTCGCGTGCACGCGCGGAGCCGAGGAGACGAGCGCGTCGAGGAGGTACGCGGCGTCGTCGACCGCTCGGGTGATGACGCCCGCGACCGACAGCCCGCCGGGCGAGTCGAGGCCGTTCGCGAACGGCAGCCGGCCGCGCGAGGGCTTGAGCCCCACGACGCCGACCGTGGCCGCGGGGATCCGGGTGGATCCCCCGCCGTCCGACGCCGGGGCCGCGGCGAGGACGCCCTGCTGCACGGCGACGGCCGCGCCCCCGCTGGATCCGCCCGCGCCCGTCTCGGGATCCCACGGGTTGCGCGCGGGAGGGCCGATCAGCGTCTCGGTGTAGCCCGTGAGGCCGAACTCGGGCGTCGCCGTCTTGCCGATCGACACGGATCCGAGGGCGTCGAGGGCCGCGGCGTAGGGATCCGACTCCGCCGGGACGAACCCGGCGAAGGCGCGCGATCCGTACCGCGTCGGCATGCCCGCGCGCGCCGTCAGGTCCTTGTCGGCGAGCGGAACGCCCCAGAGCGGGAGGTCCTGCGGATCCCCCAGCGCCGCGGCCCGCTCGCGCGCCCCCTCGGCGTCGACGTGGGCGAAGGCGCCGAGTTCGTCGTCCCCGATCGCGTGGAGTGCCCGCTCGACCTCCTGGAGGGGTGTGGTCTCCCGGTCCTGCAGCCGCCCGACGAGATCCCGCAGATCGCCCATGCCCCTATCCTGCCGTGCCCCGCTCGCGAGGACATCTTCCTGCCCAGAGGACATCGAATTCGATGTCCTTCAGGCAGGAAGATGTCCTTCGGCGGTCAGTCGCCGATGGCGGCGAGGTGCTCGGCCTCGTCGGCCTCGATGCACGAGTCGACCACGGGGCCGAGCGCGCCGTCCATGACGGCGTCGAGGTTATACGCCTTGAAGCCCGTGCGGTGGTCGGCGATGCGGTTCTCCGGGAAGTTGTAGGTGCGGATCCGCTCGGATCGGTCCATGCCCCGGATCTGGCTGTGTCGCGCGTCGGCCGCCTGAGCCGCGAGCTCCTCCTGCTGGCGCGCGAGGAGGCGCGCGCGGAGGACGCGCATGCCCGCCTCGCGGTTCTGCAGCTGCGACTTCTCGTTCTGCATCGACACGACGATCCCCGTGGGCACGTGGGTGATCCGGACGGCGGAGTCGGTCGTGTTGACCGACTGGCCGCCGGGGCCCGACGAGCGGTAGACGTCGATCTTCAGGTCGTTCGGGTCGATCTGCACCTCTTCGGGGGCGTCGACCTCGGGGAAGACGAGGACGCCCGTCGTCGAGGTGTGGATGCGCCCCTGCGACTCGGTCGCGGGAACCCGCTGCACGCGGTGCACGCCGCCCTCGTACTTGAGGTGCGCCCAGACGCCCTGCGCGGGATCGTTCGAGGATCCCTTGATCGCGACCTGCACGTTCTTGAAGCCGCCGAGATCGGAGTCGTCGGACTCGATCATCTCGACCTTCCACCCCTTCGACGCGGCGTACTGCGAGTACATGCGCAGGAGGTCGGCGGCGAAGAGGGCGCTCTCGGCGCCGCCCTCCCCCGCCTTGATCTCCATGATCACGTCGCGCGCGTCGTCGGGGTCGCGCGGCACGAGCAGTCGGCGCAGCTTCTCCTGCGCCTCGGCGAGGCCCTCTTCGAGGCCCGGGATCTCGTCGGCGAAGGCGTCGTCCTCCTTCGCGAGCTCGCGGGCGGCCTCGAGATCGTCGCCCGCCTGGGTCCACTGCTGGTGGGCGGAGACGATCTTCGACAGCTCGGCGTAGCGCCGGTTGACGCGCTTGGCGCGGACGGCGTCGGCGTGCACCGCCGGGTCGGAGAGCTCCTCCTGGACCCGGCGGTGCTCGTCGATCAGCGTCTGGACGGACTCGAACACGGAATCAGCGACTCCGGGTCAGCGGATCTCGGTGTCGTCACCGCGCCCGGTCGGCATCGACTTCTGCATCTGCACGAGGAACTCGGTGTTGGAACCGGTCTCCTTGAGCTTCTCGAGGATGACCGCGAGGGCGTGCTGCTGATCCATGCCGGCGAGGGCGCGGCGCAGCTTCCACGTGATCTTGACCTCGTCGGGCGAGAGCAGCATCTCCTCGCGGCGCGTCGACGACGCGTTGACGTCCACGGCCGGGAAGATCCGCTTGTCGGCGAGCTGGCGCGAGAGGCGCAGCTCCATGTTGCCGGTGCCCTTGAACTCCTCGAAGATGACCTCGTCCATCTTGGATCCGGTCTCGACGAGCGCGGTCGCGAGGATCGTGAGGGATCCGCCGTTCTCGATGTTGCGCGCGGCGCCGAAGAACTTCTTCGGCGGGTAGAGCGCGGCGGCGTCGACGCCGCCCGAGAGGACGCGTCCCGACGTCGGGGCCGACACGTTGTAGGCGCGGCCGAGGCGGGTGATCGAGTCGAGCAGCACGACGACGTCGCGGCCCAGCTCGACGAGGCGCTTGGCGCGCTCGATCGCGAGCTCGGCGACCGTCGTGTGATCCTCGGCGGGACGGTCGAAGGTCGACGCGACGACCTCGCCCTTGACCGAGCGCTGCATGTCGGTGACCTCTTCGGGGCGCTCGTCGACGAGGACCACCATGAGGTGCGCCTCGGGGTTGTTCTGCGCGATCGCGTTCGCGATCTGCTGCAGGACGATCGTCTTGCCGGCCTTGGGGGGCGCGACGATGAGGCCGCGCTGGCCCTTGCCGATCGGCGCCACGAGGTCGATGATGCGCTGCGTCGTCTTCTCGGCGCTCGTCTCGAGCCGCAGGCGGTCCTGCGGGTAGAGCGGCGTGAGGTCGGCGAAGTCGACGCGCTTCGCGGCGTCGTCGACCGAGAGGCCGTTGACCGAGTCGACCTTGACGAGAGCGTTGTACTTCTGGCGGCCGTGCTGCTCGCCCTCGCGGGGCTGCTTGATGGCGCCGACGACCGCGTCGCCCTTGCGCAGGTTGTACTTCTTGACCTGGCCGAGCGAGACGTAGACGTCCTGCGTGCCGGGCAGGTAGCCCGTCGTGCGGACGAACGCGTAGTTGTCGAGGACGTCGAGGATTCCGGCGATCGGGATCAGGACGTCGTCCTCGCCGATCTCGGGCTCGAACTCGTCCTGGCGGCCGCCGCGGCGGCCCTTGTTCCGGCCGCCCGCGTTCTGCTGGCCCTGGTTCTGGTTCTGCTGCTGCTTGGGCTGCTGCTTCTGGCCGCCCGGGTTCTGCTGCTGCGACGCGCCCTGCTGCTCATCGCTCTGCTCGCCCTGCTGCTCGTCGCCGCCGTTCTTCTTCCGGCGGTTGCGCGAACGGCGGCTGCGGCCGCGGCCCGTGCCCTCCTGCTGCTCGGGCTGCTCGCCCTCGGCATCGGAGGCCTCGGTGGCGGGCTTCTCGTCGGCCGGCGTCTCCTCGGCGGACTTCTCGTCGGCCGGCTTCTCGTCGGCGGCGGGCTCGGGCGCGACCTCGGCGGCGGGGGCTTCCTCGGCGGGTGCCTCCTCCACGGGCGTCTTCTCCTCGGCGGGAGCCTCCTCGGCGACGACCTCGGCGTCGGCCTTCGCGGCGGCCTCGGCGGCGCGGTCGGCCTCGATCTGAGCCTTCGTCCGGCGGCGGCGCACGGGCTTCTCGGCGACGGGCTCGGCGGCGGGCGCCTCGGGGGCGGCTTCGCCCTCGGCCTCGGCCTTCGCGGCGGCCTCGGCGGCGCGATCGGCCTCGATCTGAGCCTTCGTGCGACGCTTGCGCACGGGCTTCTTGGGGGCCTCCTCGGCGGGCGCCTCGGCGACCTGCGCGTCGGCGGCGGGCTCGGCCGGCGCCTCGGCGGCGGGAGCCGCGGTCTCGGCGGACTGCGCGGCCGCGGTGGCGGACGTCGCCCGGCGGGGGGCGCGACGGCGCGCGGGCTTCGAGGCCCGCTCGGCGGCGTCGAGCGCCGCGTTGATCGCGGCCTGGTCTGCGGCGGCCTGGTCGGCTGCCGTGGTCTCGGTGGTCGAATCCACGAGTTCTCCTTGTGTCATTCGGGTGCGTCAGAGCCGATCCGCACGACGGAAGACTTGCTGTGCGCGCTGAGCGCGCGACGATTCCCGGTTGCACCGCGGGAGCGAGCTGCTCTCGTGGGACCGTCGGGGATCCGTGCGGGGCTTCGCAGATTTGCGACGGAGGTTCAGAGTTCGTGCGACGTGGCACCCTCCGCTGATGCCACCAACCCTAACACCGCCGTCAGTGCAGGGCGTTCTCCTCGAGGAAGGCGCGGAGCGTGTCCGCGTCGTCCGCCATCTCGGTCACGCGCTGCGGGGCGGCGAGCATCGCGGCGACGTCCTCCGGGCAGTCGAGCTCGACGCCGATCGCCTCGCGGATCGTGTCGGCGAACTTCTCGGGCTTCGCCGTCTCGAGCGAGAGCATCGGGACGCCGGGCTCGAGGTTCGCTCGGGCGCCCTTGACGCCGTCGGCGGTGTGCGGGTCGATGATCTCGCCGGTCGCCTCGTGCACCGATCGGATCGTCGCGAGGCGGTCGGCGTGCGTCGACGATGCGCTCACGAAGCCGAACTCGGCCGCGAAGCGCGGCTGCTCGGCCGACAGGTCGAAGGATCCGCTCTCCCCCAGCTCGGCCCACAGCGCCGCGAGCCGCTCGGGATCGCGGCCCACGAGCTCGTAGACGAAGCGCTCGAGGTTCGACGCCTTGGAGATGTCCATCGAGGGGCTCGACGTCGCGAGCGTCTCGGCCGAACCGCGGGGCCGGTAGACGCCCGTGCGGAAGAACTCGTCGAGCACGTCGTTCTCGTTCGTCGCGACCACGAGGCGGCGCACGGGAAGGCCCATGAGCTTGGCGTAGAGGCCCGAGAGGATGTTGCCGAAGTTGCCCGTCGGCACCGCGAACGACACCTCGGTCCAGCCGCCCGCGTCGGTCGCGCGCAGCCACGCCCAGAAGTAGTAGACGACCTGCGCCGTGATGCGGGCGAGGTTGATCGAGTTGACGGCGCCGATGTGCTGCGCGCGCTTGAAGTCGATGTCGCCCGCGAGCTCCTTGACGAGGTTCTGGCAGTCGTCGAAGACGCCCGCGACCGCGATGTTGTGCACGTTCGCGTCGTCGAGCGAGAACATCTGCGCGCGCTGGAAGTCGCTCATGCGGCCCTGCGGCGAGAGCATGAAGACCGCGACGCGCTCCTTGCCCCGCAGCGCGTGCTCGGCCGCGGATCCGGTGTCGCCCGACGTCGCGCCGAGGATGTTCTGGACCCAGCCGCGCTCCTCGAGCGCGTACTCGAGCACCTGCCCGAGGAACTGCATCGCCATGTCCTTGAACGCGAGGGTCGGCCCTTCGCTCAGCCCCACGAGCGACAGGCCGTCCTCGATCTCGCGCACCGGCACGACGCCCTCGGGGAAGCCCGCATACGCGGCGGCCGTCATGCGCGCGAGGTCGTCCCTCGGGATGTCGGTCGCGAACAGGCCCAGGACCTCGGCCGCGAGCTCGGGGTAGGTGAGGTCGCGCCACGCCTCGAGCTGCTCGCCCGAGGCCTCGGGCATCTCCACCGGCACCGCGAGGCCGCCGTCGGTCGCGAGCCCCTCGAGGAGCGCGTCGCTGTAGGACATCGGCGCGGCCTGGCCGCGCGTCGAGACGTACTGCATGGGATTCCTCACGTGAGCTTGACGGTTCCGCCGAGGAAGTCGACGGCGAGCATGAGCGGCTGCCAGGATCCGGCGGCCTCCTCGGCGACGCGGGCGGCCTCGAGGCGCGCCCCGGGGCCGTCGGCGAGCACGAGGACGCTGGGCCCCGCGCCCGAGACGACGGCCGCGAAACCCCGCTCGCGGAGCGCCCCGACGAGGGCGAAGGTCTCGGGCATCTGGGCGCCGCGACGCTCCTGATGGAGCTTGTCCTCGGTCGCCGAGAGCAGGAGGTCGGGGCTCTGCGTCAGCGCCGCGATGAGCAGGGCCGAGCGCGAGACGTTGAACACGGCGTCCTCGCGCGAGACCTCGGCGTCGAGCACGCTGCGCGCCGTCGAGGTCGACATCGTGCGGTCGGGCACGAAGACGAGGGGCGCGACGCCGCGGTGCACGAGGAGCTTCTTGTGTCGCGGGGCGCCGTTCTCGGTCCAGGCGATCGTCAGGCCGCCGAAGAGCGCGGGGGCGACGTTGTCGGGGTGGCCCTCGAGCTCGGTCGCGAGGCGCAGGAGATCGGTGTCGGTCAGCTCGGCGTCGCCCGCGAGCAGGCCCTTCGCCGCGAGCACGCCTGCCGCGACCGCCGCACCGGAGGAGCCGAGGCCCTTGCCGTGCGGGATACCGTTGCGGGCGACGATGCGCAGGCCGGGCGCCGTGCGCCCGACGGCCTCGAAGCAGTAGCGGATGGTGCGCGCGATGAGGTGCGACTCGTCGCGCGGGATCTCGGCGGATCCCGTTCCCGTGACCTCGATCTCGAGCTCGCCCGCGGGGAGCGCCGTCACGTCGACCTCGTCGTAGACGCTGAGCGCGAGGCCCAGCGTGTCGAAGCCGGGGCCGAGGTTGGCGCTCGTCGCCGGGACGCGCACCGAGGCGGTGCGGGCGGTCACTCGCCCTCCACCCGGAGGACGGAGGCGACGCGCTCGACGACCTCGCTCGCCGCGAGGGCCGCGACGATGTCGCTGAGGTCCTCCTCGTGGGCGCGGTGGGTGCCGATGACGATCTGCGCCGTGGGCGCGCCGTCGTCGGTCTCGATCGTCGTCTGCTCGACGGTCGCGAGAGAGACGCCGCCGGCGCTGAACGCGCGCGCGATGGCCTCGAGCGCGCCCGGCTCGTCCGACACCTCGAGGCGGATCTGGTAGCGCGTCACGATGGCGCCGATGGGCGCGACGGGCAGGTCGCCGCGCGGCGACTCGCCGACGCCGACGCCGCCCGCGATGTGGCGGCGGGCGGCCGAGACGACGTCGCCCATGACGGCGGAGGCCGTCTGGATCCCGCCCGCGCCCGCGCCGTAGAACATGAGGTCGCCCGCGGCCTCGGCCTCGACGAACACCGCGTTGTTGCCGCCGCGCACGCTCGCGAGGGGGTGCTCGCGGCTGATGAGGGCCGGGTACACGCGCACGGAGATCGACTCGTCGTCGCCCTCGCCGAGGCGCTCGCACACCGCGAGGAGCTTGATGACGAGGCCCGCGCGGCGCGCGCTCTCGACCATCTCGCCCGTCACGGAGGTGATGCCCTCGCGGTGGACGTCGTCGATCGACACCGTCGTATGGAACGCGAGGCTCGCGAGGATCGCGGCCTTCTGCGCGGCGTCGTAGCCCTCGACGTCGAGCGTCGGGTCGGCCTCGAGGTAGCCCAGCTCGGCCGCGATCGACATGGCCTCGTCGGCCGAGAGGCCGTCGCGGTCCATGCGGTCGAGGATGTAGTTCGTCGAGCCGTTGACGATGCCGAAGATCCGCTTGACGCGGTCGCCCGCGAGCGAGTCCTTGAGCGGGCGGATGATCGGGATCGCGCCCGCGACGGCGGCCTCGTACGAGACGGACGCGCCGACCTGGTCGGCGGCGTCGAAGATCTCGGCGCCGTGCGTCGCGAGGAGCGCCTTGTTGCCCGTGACGACGTCGGCGCCCGAGTTCAGCGCCTCGAGGATCAGCGTCCTGGCGGGCTCGATGCCGCCCATGAGCTCGATCACGATGTCGCTGCCGAGGATGAGCTGCGACGCGTCGGTCGTGAGCAGCTCGCGCGGGAGCTCGACGTCGCGCGGGGCGTCGACGTCGCGGACCGCGATGCCCGAGAGCTCGAGGCGGGCGCCCGTGCGCTCCTCGAGCTCGTCGGCGCGCTCGATCAGCAGGTTCGCGACCTGGGATCCCACGGATCCGGCCCCGAGCAGGGCGACGCGCAGCGTGCGGTGATCGATCATTCGGCTACCTCATTCGGGTGGACGCCCAGGTCGCGGGCGAGCAGGTCGGCGATGGTCTCTCGGCGCACGATCGCGCGGGCGGATCCGCCCGAGACGGCCACCACCGGCGGGCGGGGAACGGCGTTGTAGTTGCTGGACAGCGAGTAGCAGTAGGCCCCCGTCGCGGGGACCGCGAGCAGGTCGCCCGGAGCGACGTCGCCCGGGAGGTGCTCGTGGTCGACGACGATGTCGCCCGACTCGCAGTGGCGGCCGACGACGCGCGAGACGACGGGGCCGGCCGACGAGACGCGCGACGCGATCCGCGCCGAGTACTGCGCCCCGTAGAGCGCCGTGCGCGCGTTGTCGCTCATGCCGCCGTCGACGGAGACGTAGAGGCGCTCGTGCTCGTCGTCGACACGGACGGCCTTCGTCGTGCCGACCTCGTAGAGCGTCACGCCGGCGCGGCCGATGATCGTGCGGCCCGGCTCGAACGCGAGGTTCGGCAGCGGGATCCCCCGCGCGACGCAGACGCCCGCGACGGCCTCGACGATGCCGGCCGCGAGGTCGGCGATCGGCGTCGGGTCGTCGACGCGCGTGTAGGCGATGCCGAAGCCGCCGCCAAGGTTCATGACGGGGACGGGGCCTCCCTCGAGCAGGCGCGCGTGCACCTCGACGAGGCGCTCGGCGGACTCGGCGAAGCCGGAGGCGCCGAAGATCTGCGAGCCGATGTGGCAGTGCAGGCCCATGAACTCGAGCTCGGAGTGCTCGCGGATCCGCGCCACGAGGTCCTCGGCGCGCGCGAGCGGGAAGCCGAACTTCTGATCCTCGTGCGCCGTCGCGAGGAAGTCGTGCGTCTCGGCGTGCACGCCCGTGTTGACGCGCAGGAGCACGCGCTGCGTGACCCCGCGGCGCCGGGCGATCCCGACGATCCGCTCGAGCTCGATCTCGCTGTCGATGACGATCGACCCGACGCCGACCTCGATCGCGCGCTCGAGCTCGCTTGGGAGCTTGTTGTTGCCGTGCAGGCCGATGTGGAACGGATCGGCGCCCGCGGCGAGCGCGATCTCGAGCTCCCCGCCCGACGCGACGTCGACGGCGAGGCCCTCCTCGCGAACCCAGCGCACGATCTCGGTCGTGATCATGGCCTTGCTCGCGTAGTAGACGCGGGCGCGGGATCCGTGCGCCTCGGCGGCCGAGCGGAACGCCGCGAGGACCTCGCGGGCGCGGGCGCGCACGCCGTCCTCGTCGATGACGTAGAGCGGCGTCCCGAACCGCGCCGCGAGCTCGGTCGCGGGGACTCCCCCGATCGCGAGCACGCCGTCGCCCGTGCGCGACGCCGACTCGGGCCACACGAGGGGCGCGAGATCGTTGGCGTCGTCGGGCGCGACGAGCCATTCGGGCACGAAGGGGGCGGGGTGCTCGGAGACCACGGACCGAGTTTACTTACATGCGCTCGGGCGCCGAGACGCCGAGGAGCGAGAGCCCGTTGCGCAGGACCTGCCCCGTGGCGTCGTTGAGCCAGAGGCGCGTGCCGTGCACGGGCTCGATCGGCTCGTCGCCCTTGGGCGTGACGCGGCAGCTGTCGTACCAGCGGTGGTAGAGGCCCGCGAGCTCCTCGAGGTAGCGCGCGACGCGGTGCGGCTCGCGCTGCTCGGCGGCGAAGGCGACGACGCGCGGGAACTCCTGCAGCGCGCCGAGGAGGGCGCTCTCGGTGTCGTGCTCGAGCAGCTCGGGCTGGAACGCGTCGCGGGTGACGCCGGCGTCGGACGCGTTGCGGGCGACGTTGACGGTACGGGCGTGCGCGTACTGCACGTAGAAGACGGGGTTGTCGTTCGTGCGCTTGCGCAGCAGCTCGGGGTCGAGCGAGAGCGGCGAATCGGCGGGGAAGCGCGCGAGCGAGTAGCGCAGC
Organism: Microbacterium indicum DSM 19969; assembly: GCF_000422385.1. Lineage (GTDB taxonomy): Bacteria > Actinomycetota > Actinomycetes > Actinomycetales > Microbacteriaceae > Microbacterium > Microbacterium indicum. Next base: position 14,673 of record NZ_AULR01000017.1, on the reverse strand, counting down.
GCGTCGGTGCCGATCCAGTCGCGCAGGTCGTCGAGCTCGATGATGTTGCCGGCGCGCTTCGAGAGCTTGGCCCCGTTGACCGAGACGAGCTGGCCGATGAGGACCTCGATGTCGGCCTCGGGGTCGTCGCCCGCGGCGCCCGCGAGCGCCTTGAGGCGGTGCACGTAGCCGTGGTGGTCGGCGCCGAGGAGGTAGATCTTGTGCTTGTAGCCGCGGTCGCCCTTGTCGAGGTAGTACGCGGCGTCGGCGGCGAAGTACGTGTAGACGCCGTTTCCGCGGCGGATCACGCGGTCCTTGTCGTCGCCGAACTCGGTCGTGCGCACCCAGACGGCGTCGTCCTCGTCGTAGACGTGGCCCTGCTCGCGCAGGCGCTCGACGGCCTGGTCGATGAGGCTCGGGTCACCCGCGTGCAGCGTGCGCTCCGAGAACCACACGTCGAAGTGCACGTTGAACTTCGCGAGCGACTCCTGGATCTCGGCGAGCTGCAGCTCGTACGCGACCTCGCGCACGGCGGCCTCGGGATCCGCGGCGTCGAGGACCGTCGGGTCCTTCGCGACGACGGCCTTGCCGAGGTCGTCGATGTAGGCGCCCTTGTAACCGTCTTCGGGCGCCGGCCGGCCCGTGATCGCGGCGAGGACGCTCGCGCCGAAGCGGTCCATCTGCGCGCCCGCGTCGTTGATGTAGTACTCGCGGGCGACGTTCGCGCCCGACGCCTCGAGCAGGCGGCCGATCGAGTCGCCGAGCGCGGCCCAGCGCGTGTGGCCGATGTGGAGCGGACCCGTGGGGTTGCCGCTCACGAACTCGAGGTTGATGCTGTTGCCGGCCTGCGAGTCGCCGCGGCCGTACGCGTCTCCCGCGTCGACGATCGTCTTCGCGAGGGCTCCAGCCGCGCCCGCCTCGAGGCGCACGTTGATGAAGCCGGGGCCCGCGACCTCGACCGAGGCGACGCCGTCGACCGCCTCGAGGCCTGCGGCGATCTCGCCCGCGAGCTCGCGGGGGTTCGTTCCGAGCCTCTTCGCGAACTTCATCGCGACGTTCGTCGCCCAGTCGCCGTGGTCGCGGTTCCGGGGGCGCTCGACCGTGATGTCGGCTGCCGTCGCGGTGAGGGGCTCCTCGGGGCTGCGGCGCTCGGCGGCGGCCCGGAGCACGGTGAGCAGAACGGAGGCGAGATCATCGGGAGTCATAGCGCTTCGAAGTTTACGCTGGACGGGTGACCCGACCTGTGCCCCGCCTCACCGCCGCGCTGGCTCTCTGCTCCGTCGCACTGCTCAGCGGGTGCGCGGCGCAGTCGCAGGGCATCGACGTCTCGGCCGACTGGCCCGACTTCGGGCAGACCGCGACGCCGACCCCCGACCCGTCGGCGGCGGCCGCCCGGCCGGCGGGAGAGCTCCCGGCCGACCCGACGATGCTGATCTTCGGCGACTCGTGGACCAACGGCCTCGCGGCGACGTCGACCGACAAGCGCTACGCGACGCTCACGGGCGAGATCCTCGGCTGGCCGACGACGGTCGACGGCGAGAACGGATCCGGCTACCTCTCCCCCGGATCCGACGGCGAGGTCTACGGAACGCGGGTCCTCTCCCTTCCCGCCGACCTGGACCCCGACGTGATCGTCGTGCAGGGATCCATCAACGACCGCGACAAGAAGCTCTACAAGTACGAGAAGGCCGCGATCGCGGTGTGGAACGCGCTCGAGGCGAAGTATCCCGACGCCGAGATCATCGTGCTCGGCCCCGCGCCCCAGGTACTTCCCGTCCAGGACGCGACGGCCGAGCTCGACGAGATGCTCGACGAGGCCGCGGCCCAGGAGGGCCTGACCTACATCTCGCCGATCCAGGACGACTGGATCACGGAGGACAACTACGACACCGTGATCGACCAGTCGGCGGACGCGGCCCTGCACCCGAGCGATGCGGGCCACGCCTACCTCGCCGAGAAGCTCGCGGACGAGCTCGAACGGCTGGTGCCTGCGGCCTAGGCTGCGACCGTCGGCGCCGCCTTCTTCGCGCGGAAGGCGATCGACGCGACGACGGCGCCCGCGAGCGCCCAGCAGCCGAGCACGAGGAAAGCCGTGCCCGCGCCGTCGAAGAACGCGGCGGATCGAACCGCGGTTCCCGCCGCGCCGATGGGCAGGAACTGGCCGATGCCGGCCATGCCGAAGAGGTTGTGGAGCGCGAGCAGCAGCACGTTGATCGCGGCGATGCCGAGGCCGAGCGCCGCGGCGGTGAGCCAGAAGCGCCCGTCGACGACGTGCAGGATCTCCTGCAGGAAGTACGTCGTCGCGACGCCGCCCACAGCCGCCGTCAGGAGGCCGCCGACCACGCGGACGACGCGGTGGCGCTTGAAGAGGGTGATGAGGAGGATCGCCGAGACGTTGCCGCCGAAGACGAGAGGGAGGCCCAGGAGCGCGATCGCGGATCCCGTCGGGTCGTCCTCGGTCAGCGGGGCGACGTCGTCGTAGGCCACCTGGAGCCCGGCGCTCGCGTCAGCCCTCTCGCGGGAGATCCGGGAGTCGGACATCGCGGACCTGCTCGCGGATCGCGAGCGCACGATCGCGACCGTCGCCGAGACGCTCGCGGTCGCACGCGAGGCGGGGCTCGTCGCGGCCGACGTCACGGCCGCGCGCTTCCTCCTCGGGATCATCCAGCTCACGCGCACGCTGCCCGACGGCGCGCCGGCCGACTTCACGGGCCAGGATGACTGGCTTCTCGCGGTCTACCTGCGCGGGCTCAGACGACGCCCTGCGCGATCATCGCGTCGACGACCTTCGAGAAGCCCGCGATGTTGGCTCCCAGGACGTAGTCGTCCTCGTGCCCGTACTCGGCCGCCGTCTCGCGGCAGCGCGTGTGGATGTCGGTCATGATCTCGTGCAGGCGCGCCTCGGTGTGCTCGAACGACCACGAGTCGCGCGACGCGTTCTGCTGCATCTCGAGGGCGCTCGTCGCGACGCCTCCCGCGTTCGCGGCCTTCGCCGGCCCGAAGAGCACGCCCGCCTCGCGGAACACCCCGACGGCCTCCGGCGTGGACGGCATGTTCGCGCCCTCGGCGACGACGCGCACGCCGCCCTCGACGAGCGCGCGCCGAGGCGCCGTCCAGCTCGTTCTGGGTCGCGCTCGGCAGGGCGATGTCGACGGGGATCCGCCACACGAGCGACGCGTCGGGGCGGAACTCGGCACGACCCCCGCGACGCTCGGCGTACTCGCCGATGCGCCCGCGCTCGGTCTCCTTGATCTGCTTCAGAAGATCGAGGTCGATGCCGTCGGGATCGTGGATGGCGCCCGACGAGTCGGACGCCGTGACGACCCGCGCGCCCAGCTGGTGGGCCTTCTCGATCGCGTAGGTCGCGACGTTGCCGGATCCCGACACCGCCACGGTCTTTCCCGCGAAGCTCTCGCCGCGCGCGGCGAGCATCGCCTCGGCGAAGAAGACCGTGCCGTCCCCCGTCGCCTCGGGGCGCACGAGGGATCCGCCCCCTGTCCGCCCCTTGCCGGTGAGGACGCCGGCCTCGAAGCGGTTGGTGAGCCGCTTGTACTGCCCGAACAGGTAGCCGATCTCGCGGCCGCCCACGCCGATGTCGCCGGCAGGCACGTCGGTGTGCTCGCCGATGTGGCGGTGCAGCTCGGTCATGAACGACTGACAGAACGCCATGATCTCGCGCTCGCTGCGCCCGCGCGGGTCGAAGTCGCTCCCGCCCTTGCCGCCGCCGATGGGCAGTCCCGTGAGCGCGTTCTTGAAGATCTGCTCGAAGCCCAGGAACTTCACGATGCCGAGGTTGACCGACGGGTGGAACCGCAGGCCGCCCTTGTACGGGCCGAGAGCCGAGTTGAACTCGACGCGGAAGCCGCGGTTGATCTGCACGCGGCCGGAGTCGTCGATCCACGGCACGCGGAAGATGACCTGCCGCTCGGGCTCGGCGAGGCGGCGCACGATCGCCATGTCCAGATACTCGGGGTGCCGCGCGATCACGGGCTCGAGCGAGTCGAGCACCTCCGCGACCGCCTGATGGAATTCGGGCTCTCCGGCGTTGCTCGCGAAGATCTGGTCCTTGACGGCGTCGATGGCCTGCGTCATGTGCGCTCGCGTTCTCTCGCTTGCGACCCTCGGTAGCACCGCGTGTTGGGGAAGCCCCCGCGCTCGCGAGGGCCACCTGCGAGACTACTGCCGGTCGGCGGGGGCAGAGCCGCCGCGTCACTCCAGCTCGTCGGCCCTGCGGAACTCGTCCTCGAGCTCCGAGAGGTCGATCTCCTCCGTCCTGACCGTCTTGCGCCCCGCGTATACCTCGCGGTCGATGTCGCCCGTCGGGTGGGCGACGAGCATCGTCACGAAGGTGTCGCCGTTGACGTTGAGGAACGTGCGCAGGATCCCCGTGAACCAGTCGACCGCGATCAGCAGGCCGACGGCCTCGAACGGGAGCCCCAGCGACGTCGCGAGGAACATCCCCACGACGGGGAAGCCGCCCGGCACCGTGATGGTGCCGATGTTCAGCAGGATCGACAGGATCATGCCGAGCGCGATCTCGCCGAACGAGAGCTCGATCCCGCCCGCCTGGGCGAGGAACATGACGACGATCGTGTAGTTGAGGACGGCACCGCAGGATCCCATCGTCATACCGACCGAGAGCGTGAAACTCGCGACCCGCTGGCTCACGCCGACCTTCTCGACGGTGTTGCGCAGGACCGTGGGAAACGTGACGGCAGAGCTCGTCGTGGTGACGGCGACGAGGGTCTGTTCGCCGAGCTTCGCGGGCAGGAGGGCGGGGTTGAGGCGCGTGACGGCCCACGTCACAGCCACCATGACCAGCGTCATGATGATCACGCCGGCCGCCGTCGTCCCGAGGTACGCGAGCGCCGACGTCACGACGGAGAAGCCGACCGTCCCCGTGAGGTTCGCGAGCAGGCAGAAGACGCCGATCGGGGCGAGGTGCATGACGAGGCGGATCATCGTCAGAACGATCGACTGGACCTGATCCGCGACCTGCAGCACGAGCCTGTTGCCGGTGTTCCTGACGTAGATCTGCAGGGCCAGGCCGAAGATCAGGGAGAAGACGATGATCGGGACCATGTTCGCGGTCGCCATCGCCTCGACGATGTTCGTCGACACGAAGTTCAGGAGCGTGTCCTGCCAGCCGGCCGCCTCCCCCGCCTGCTCGGCGAGCGAGGGGTCGAGCTCGCCGTCGAAACGCATGCCCTGGCCGGGGCGGAACGCGACGCTGAGGCCCCAGGCGAGAACAGCGGAGACGACGGAGAAGCCGAGGATCCACCCGAAGGTCCGCGCCATGAGGCTGCCCGTACCCTTGCCGGTCATCCCGCCCGTCGCGACGATCACCGAGGCCATGACGAGCGGAACGATCGACATCTGGATGAGGCGGATGAACATGTCGCCGACGAACTTGAGGTTCGCGGCCCAGTCGCCGGCGACGAGCCCGAAGACGCCGCCGGCGACCGCCCCGATCCCGATGAGCAGGGCGGAGTTCTTGAGGATGCGCATCCCGGAACGGTAGGTGCGCCCGGTTTCACCGGTGTTACAGGTCGGCGGGCGAGGCGCGTCGCCTCGGCAGACGCCATGCTGGTGGCATGAGCGCACTCGAAGCATCCCCCGGCACCACCGCCCCGCCGACAGGCGACCACCTCGGCGTCGACGTACCCGGCGTCCGCAACGCGCGCGGCGTGGGCGGGCTGCGGACGACCGACGGCTCGGTTCTGCGCGACGGCGTCCTGCTGCGGACGGCGGGGCTCCACGCGCTCGACGAGCCGGGCATCGCGGCGCTGCGCGCCTACGGGGTGCGGACCGTCATCGACCTGCGCGGCCGCACCGAGGCGACCCAGTTCCCCGACGCCGACTTCGGCGCGCGCCTCATGCACCTCCCCCTCCACGAGCCGGACGCCGAGGGGGCGGACCGGGCCGAGCGGTCGCTGCGCGGCGCCGTCGCGCACCCGGGTCTCCCCGAGGTGTACCGCGAGATCTGGCAGACCCGCGGTGAGGATCTCGTCGCGGGCATGCGCGAGATCCTCGCGACCGACGACGGGGCCGTGCTCGTGCACTGCACGGCGGGCAAGGACCGCACGGGCGTCTTCGTCGCGCTGCTCCTCGCGGCCGTCGACGTCGTCGACGACGACATCGTGCGCACCTACGCCGAGTCGGCCGAGCGCCTCGGGCGCGGCTTCGTCGACGACATTACCGCGCTGATGGGGATCCCCGCGATCCCCGACGAGTGGACCGGCGCGATGCTCGAGTCGCCCGCGCCCTACATCGAGGAGGTCCTCGCCGATGTGCGGCGCGAGTTCGGCGGGGCGGCGGAGTACCTCGTCGCCCACGGCCTCACGCAGGACGAGCTGACGGCTCTCCGGGCGCGCTTCGCCTGACCCTCCCCCCGTGCGGTGCGGGCGGTCCGATGGGCCGCCCGCACCGCACGTCGCGTCACGCGCCGAGCGCGTCGGCGAGGAAGGCCGCGCCCTGGGCGATCGCGCCACGGGCGGCCTGGGTGCCGTGGAGGGCGTTCACCATGACGAAGTCGTGCACGATCCCCGCGTAGCGCACGGCCGTCACCTCGACGCCGGTGCGGCGCAGCCGGGCGGCGTACGCCTCGCCCTCGTCGCGCAGGACGTCGGCCTCGGCCGTGATGACGAGCGCCTTCGGCAGGCCCGCGAGCTGGTCGAGCGTCGCCCGCAGCGGCGACGCCGTGATCTGCGCCCGCTCGTCCTCGCTCGTCGTGTACTGATCCCAGAACCACTTCATGCCGTCGCGCGTGAGGAAGTAGCCGTCGGCGAACTCGCGGTAGCTGGCGGTGTCGAACGCCGCGTCGGTCACGGGGTAGAACAGCAGCTGCGCCGCGAACGAGACGTCGCCGCGCTCCTTCGCCATGAGCGTCAGCGCGGCGCTCATGTTCCCGCCGACGGAGTCGCCGGCGACCGCGATCCGCGACCCGTCGAGCCCCTGCTCGGCGCCCTGCGAAGCGACCCACTGGGCCACGGCGTAGCCCTGCTCGATCGCGTGCGGATAGCGCGCCTCGGGCGAGCGGTCGTACTCAGGGAAGACGACCGCCGCGCCCGCGCCGATCGCGAGGTCGCGCACGAGGCGGTCGTGCGTGTGGGCGTTCCCGAACACCCAGCCGGCCCCGTGCAGGTACAGCACGACGGGCAGCGGCCCCGTGGATCCGAGGGGCTTCACGATGCGAGTCCTGATGGATCCCGTGGGGCCGCCCGGCACGTCGATCCACGCCTCGTCGACGTCGGGCTTCTCGATCGGCTCGTCCTGCACGCCGTCGACGGCGGCCCGTCCCTCCTCCGGGGGCAGCTGGTAGAGGAACGGGGGCTCGGCCGTGGCGTCGACGAAGGCCTGCGCGGCCGGCTCGAGGGAGATCTGCTTCGGATTTCCGGACATGAGTGACTCCTCAGGTAAGCGCGAGAACGATCGTTCTCGCTTCTGCGGATCACAGTAGAGAACGATCGTTCTCACGTCAAGTAGGATCGTCACATGGACAAGACGAGCGTGCGCGATCGGGTCATAGAAGCGGCGGACGAGCTGTTCTACGGCCGCGGGATCGGCAACGTGGGCGTCGACGCGGTGCGCGACGCGGCCGGCGTGTCGCTGCGAGCTCTCTACAAGGAGTTCCCCGCGAAGGAGGACATCGTCCTCGCCGTGCTCGGCTTGCGCCACGACATGTGGACGACCGGGGTCAGGCGCGAGGTCGACGGGATGACCGACCCTGCCGCGCGCATGCTCGCCGTGTACGACTACCTCGCCGTCTGGTTCGAGGAGGCCGACTTCCGCGGCTGCGGCTTCATCAACGCGTTCGGCGAGCTCGGCTCATCGAGCCGCCGCGTCGCCGAGGCCGTGCGCGAGCACAAGCAGTCGTTCCAGCGCTACGTCGAGGAGATCGTGGCTGCAGGCGGCGGCAGCCGCGAGCTCGCCGCCCAGCTCGCGATCCTCGCGGAGGGCGCGCAGACGACGGCCGCCATCGCCGGCACCTCCGACGCCGCGGGAGTCGCCCGCAGCGCCGCCGAGACGCTGATCGGCGCGGCGGGCCTCGCCGGCTGAGCGATCGCGGGGCGCTCGGCCCGCGACCGGCGACCTGGCGAGCGTCGGCCCCGAAATGACAGATGTCCCGCGACATATGAGACATATGTCGCGGGACATTGCACGGCGCCCCCGGAGGGATTCGAACCCCCGACCTTCGGTACCGGAAACCGGCGCTCTATCCCCTGAGCTACGGAGGCGGACAGAGAGACATTACCAGGCCGGGGGTTCGGATCAGCTCAGCACCGGCGCCGCGCGCCGGTGATCGCCGTGATGAGGGCGCCGACCGCGACGACGAGCGCCGCGATCGTGACCGTGAGGGTCACGGGCTCGATCGTCGAGCCCTGGTCGTCGGCCGCCGCCTCGGGCTCGGGCGTCGCGGCCTCGCTCGCCGACGCGAGCGCCAGCACGGGCGCGGGCGACTCGAGGTCGTCCTCGCTCTGACCGGCCTCGGCGACCTCGCTCCACGACTCGGATCCGCTCTCGCAGACCTGCTCGACGGGGAAGGCGAGGGATCCCTCGGCGCTCTCGTCGATGCCGACGAGCATGCGCACCTCGCCGCGCAGGTCGGCCGCGATGGGCGTGTCGGCCGTGTAGGTGACGCTCGACGCGCTGCCGTCGGCGTTGTCGCGCGCGACGTCGATCGTCCAGCCCTGCTCCTGCACGGGGTGGACGCCCGTGAGGCCGTCGGGCAGCGTGATCGCGAGCGCCGTCGTGGCGGATCCGTCGCAGCCGTGGTTGAAGCCGAACGTGAGCTCGGCGTCGGCTCCCGCGACGGCGGGATCCTCGGACGTAAGGCCGACGTGGGCCTGCGCGGCGGCCGGCACGAGCACCAGCCCCGCCGCGACGGCGATCGCGCCGATCGAGTATCGGAGGGCGCGGTTCTTCTGTGTGATGGTCATTTCTCTTCCTTCGGGCATGCATGGTCATCGCCGGGGCCAGGTCGGCTCCGGACGAGGAAAGGGATGTGTCAGAAGGAGAGCAGGGGCGGGCCGCGCGGCCCGACGAGCGCCGCGGCGCGCGTGCGCGGCGCGGCGAGGACGGGGCCCGTGGCGAGGATCCGCGGGAACCGGACGACCCGCGGCGCGGGAACGCGCACGGCGGAGCGCGCGACGACCCACGAGAGAGCGCGCAGCACGGCTCGCTCACCGAAGGTCAGGATCGCGATCGTGACGGCAGCCGCCACGACGTGAGCGCCCCACATGCCGCCGTCCGCATGCGATACGGCGAGCGGCAGCACCATGTCGTGGTGGTGATGCCCCGCGACGAATGGGCCGCCCGCGACGGGCGCGCCGAGCGCGAGGAAGGCCGCGTGGAACGCGCCCTGCGCCGCGAGGGTCGTCGCCGCGATCCGGAACGGGCGCGGCCTCGACCCCATGAGCGCCATGGCCGGGAACACGAGCACGGCCGCCATGCCGACGACGAGCAGCGGCGCGGGCGGCGCTCCCCCACCCACGGTGTGCGAGATCGCCGCGATCACGGTCGCGACGGCGGAGGCCGCCGATCCGCGGATCGCGACGAGCTGGCGGGCGCGCGAACGCGCCGGGACGTTCAGGTCAGACCCGCTTGTACGTCAGGTCGCGGATGTCGCGCCCCTTGTCGAGGCCCTTGCGCTCGAAGGCCGTCATGATGCGGCCGTCGAATCGGGGCGCCCAGTCGCCGTCGAACGCGCGCTCGACCTCGGGCTCGGCGTCGAGGACCTCGACCATCTGGTCGGCGTAGTCCTGCCAGTCGGTCGCGAGGCGGAGGACGCCGCCCGGCCGGAGGACCCTGCCGACCACGGCGCCGAATCCGGGGCTCACGAGGCGGCGCTTGTGGTGGCGCGCCTTGTGCCACGGGTCGGGGAAGAAGATCCACACCTCGTCGACCGAGGCCTCGGGCAGCAGCGTCTTCAGCACCTCGGGCGCGTTCGCCTCGATGAGGCGCAGGTTCTTCGCTCCGGCCCTGTCGGCGTCGAGCATCGTCCGGGCGAGGCCCGAGTCATAGACCTCGATGCCGAGGAAGTCGGTGTCGGGGCGCGTCGTCGCCGCGTTGACGATGCAGTGGCCCTGGCCCGTTCCGATCTCGACGACGAGCGGCGCCTCGCGACCGTATTCCTCGGAGGGAATGAGTCGCGCGTCGGGGTCGACGCTCGTGACGCCCTCGGCGCGGGGCACGTCGAAGAGGTAGAACGGCGAGAGCTCGTTCCAGGCGCGCTCCTGCCCGTCGGACATGCGCCCGCCGCGACGAACGAACGAGAGGATCTCGCGGCGGCCTGTTCCGGGTTCGGGCATGCGCCCCAGCCTAATTCAGGGCGCGGTCACGAAATCGATCAACTCCTCCACGCGGCCGAGCAGCGCGGGCTCGAGGTCCTTGTAGGACGAGACGCGCGAGAGGATCCGCTTCCACGCCATCGCGATGTCGGCCTTCGTGTCGGCCGGCCACCCGAGGCCGCGGCAGATGCCCGTCTTCCAGTCCTGGCCGCGCGGCACGACGGGCCACGCGGGGATCCCCATCGCCTGCGGCTTCACGCACTGCCACACGTCGACGAAGGGGTGTCCGACGATCGCGATGTGCGCGCCGTGCGGGCCCCGCAGGATCTGGTCGGCGAGGCGCTGCTCCTTCGACCCCGGGACGAGGTGGTCGAGCAGCACGCCGTAGCGCCGCTTCGCGCTCGGCGGCTCGTCGCGCAGCAGGTCCGGGAGCAGGTCGGCCCCCTGGAGGAACTCGACGGCGACGCCCTCGGCGCGCAGGTCGTCGCCCCACACCTTCTCGACGAGCTCGGCGTCGTGCTTGCCCTCGACGAGGATCCGGTTCGGAAGCGCGACGCGCGCCCTGGCGTCCCTGGCCGCGAACGATCCCGACGCCGTGCGCTGGCGGCCCTGCGGCTTCGCGACGACCTTCTCGAGGATCACGGGCTCGCCCTCGAGGAGGAATCCCGAGCCGAGCGGGAACTGCCGGCGGCGCCCCTTCCAGTCCTCGAGCTCGACGTTGCCGGCCTCGACGCGCGTGATCGCGCCCGTGAAGCCGTCGCCCGCGACCTCGATCACGAGGTCGATCTCGGCGGGGACGGGGCGCGACGTCTTCTGCCCCTTCTGCTTCCAGCCGGGGGCGAGGACATCGGATCCGTACCTGTCTTCGAACATCACCCTCAGGGTAAGCGGGTGCCACCGTAGGATCGGGGCAAGCACACGAGGGGGATCCACATGCGCCGTGCCCGCGCCCACCTGTTCGCCGCTCTCGCGATGGCCGCAGGCCTCGCGCTCGCTCCAGCGGGCGCCGCGCTCGCGACCGATCCCGTGACCCTCGGGAGCACGTACGTCTACGACGGGAGCGACGCCCTCTCGTCGTCGGAGGAGTCGGCGGCGCAGGACCGCCTCCAGACCCTGGCCGACGACAGCGGCGTCGAGCTGTGGGTCGCGTTCGTCGACGACTTCACGAACCCCTCCGACTCGGCGGAGTGGAGCAACGGCACGGCCGACCTAAACGGGCTCGGATCCGACCAGTACCTGCTGTCGATCGCGACCGACGCGCGCCAGCTCTACCTCACCCCTCCCGTGTCGGGCGGCCTCGGCGAGAGCGACCTCTCGGCGATCGAGACGGCGGTCGGCGACGCGATCGGCACCGACGACTGGGCGGCGGCCGTCGACACCGCGGCCGACGAGATGGAGCAGCGCACGGCGCCGAACCACACCGTCTGGTGGGTGATCCTCGCGCTCGTCGTCGTCGCGGCGATCGTCGTCGCTGCACTCGCGATCTCGCGGGGAGCGAAGGCCCGCAGGGCGCGGCAGGAGCAGGAGGCGGCCACCGCCGAGCAGCTCGCGGAGCTCGAGAAGCACGCGTCGACCCTGCTCATCGAGATGGACGACGCGGTGCGGACGACGGAGCAGGAGCTGGGCTTCGCCGAGGCCGAGTTCGGCGCCGAGTCGACCGCCGACTACCAGCGCTCCCTCGACGGTGCCAAGGCGGCGCTCCAGCAGTCGTTCGCGCTGCAGAAGGAGGCGGAGGGATCCGCGCCCGCAGAGCGCGGGGCCGCGCTGCAGCGGATCGTGGGCCTTCTCGAGCAGGCCGACGCCGACCTCGACGCGCGCGCGGACGACTTCGAGAAGCTGCGCGGCCTGTCGCAGAACGCGCCGAAGGTGCTCGCCGAGCTCACGGCCCGGCGAGCGGCCGCCGAGGGCGCGCCCGCGCAGATCGCCGCCGACATCGCTCGGCTGCGCGAGACCTACGCCTCTCCCCTGCTCGACGACGTCGACGACAACGACGCGCAGGCCGCCTCCCGCCTCGCGTTCGCCGACGCCGAGCTCGCCGAGGCGAAGGCGCACCTCGACGCGGGCGACTCCGGCGAGGCCGCCCTCGACCTGCACGACGCCGAGCAGGCGCTCGCGCAGGCGGGCGAGCTCGCGTCGGCCGTCACGAACCTCGAGAAGCGCTTCGCCGAGTCCGAGCACCAGGCGCAGGCGCTCATCGCCGACCTCGAGTCCGACATCGCGCGGGCGCAGGGTCTGCTGTCCGCGGCGGCGGCCGTCCAGGCGGCGACCGAGAGCATCCGCCTGGCGCGTGAGAACCTCGCGGGATCGGCCCGCAAGCCCGTCCTGATGCTCGAGGCGCTCGCCACCGCGAACCGGCAGATGGATCAGGTCGTCGAGTCGGCCGACCGCCAGCGGCGACAGGTCGACCAGGCGCTCGCGCAGGCGCGCACGGCGATCGAATCGGCGGACTCGTTCATCGGCACGCGCCGCGGATCGATCGGATCCGCCGCCCGCTCGCGCCTCGCCGAGGCCCGCGCGACCCTCGACCACGCGACGGCGATCGCGTCGACCGACCCCGCGACCGCGGCGCGCGAGGCGCAGCAGGCCGCGTCGCTCGCGCAGCAGGCCTCGACGCAGGCGCGCAGCGACATGTCGTCGTACGGAAGCGGCGGCGGCTACGGCGGCGGGTCCGGCATCGGCGGCGACATCGTCGGCGGCATCGTGGGCGGCCTCATCGGCAACGCGCTGAGCGGCGGGTCACGACGCGGGTCCGGCTGGGGGTCCTCGTCGCGCGGATCGTTCGGCGGCGGCTTCGGCGGGTCCTTCGGGGGCGTCGGACGCCGTTCGGGCGGCGGCGGATCCTTCGGAGGAACCGGACGCCGCTCCGGCGGAGGCCGACGCTTCTAGATGTACCGACCCGGATCGTTGTTGACGTAGGGGCCCGATGTAGGAACTGGTGACAGTTTTGGTTAGGCCGCGAGGGCCAGGTCGTTGTTCATGATGGTCTCGAACTCGATCAGCCCTTTCGCGATCTCGCCCCAGAACGCCGCCTCGACGGGTTTCTGAAACTTCGGATGCCCCAGCGAGCGGAGCTTCGGACGAACAGCCCTGTCCGCGGCCTGCTGACGACGAACCATCGAACACCTCCTGATAGAGGTGTTGCGACGACCAGTTGAATTCACCCTGACTGCCCCGGTCCGAGTGCACGATGCACCCTTCGACATTCCCGCGCCGGGAAACGGCGTCTTCCAGCGCCGTGACGGCGAGCCGGGCGGTCGTCCGCGGTCCGGTCGCGTAGCCGACGATCTTGTTCCCGAACACGTCCTTGACTGCGCAGAGGTAGAGCTTGTCGTCGTCGGTCCAGTGCTCAGTGATGTCGGTGAGCCAGATCTCGTCGGGCCGTTCGCGACGAACACACGCTGGACCTTGTCGTCATGCACCGCCGGCCCCGGCCTTTGCCGCTTCCCGCGGCCGCGCCGGGAGATCACCGAGACGATGTCCTCCCGGTTGCACAGCCGCCATACGCGTCTCTCGCTTGCCACATACCCATCCGCGGTGATCTCGTCTGAGAGGAGCCGAGACCCGAACGCGGGGTCGTCGTCGTGAGCGTCGCGCAGCGCATTGATCAACCATGCTTCTTCCTCGTCACGCGGCGAGCACGGCCGCTTCCTGCACTGATGGAAGGCCTGCTTGCTGAACCCCAGCACCCGGCACGTCACCGCGATCGGCACGCCGATCACGGCAAGGTCTTGGACGAGCGGGAACATCATTTTGGGGACTGGCCGCCGAGCTTCAGGTTCGCCTGCGACAGATACGCTGTCGCCTTCCTCAGGATCAGGTTCTCCGTCTCGAGTTCCTTGATCCGCTTCAGCATCGCCGCCTGTTCACGACGCCCCTCGGCATCGCCCACGGGCTCGATCCCTCGCTCTTCGAGTTGGGCATCGCGCACCCACACTTGCAACGCGGACTTCGAGATCCCGAGATCAGCGCACACCTGCTTCTGCGACAACCCGGACTCGACGAGCTCGACCGCGGTCTTCTTGAACTCGTCCGTGTACTTCTTCGGCATGGCTGCCATCCTTCCCGCTCGAAAGCGGTCCAGGAGTCAACCGAACCATCAGCAGGCGCGAACATCTTCGGCATCGCTTCCGTCTCTGGCCAAGATGTGATGTATCAGGACTTCGGTGACGGAAGCGCATCAGCAGATCGGTGACGCTTCATGTGTCAAGACGTCGGTGACGGTTCCGGTGGCGGGGTCCTCCGGGGCCCGCGGGGCCTGCCGTTGCTGACGTAGCGGACGCCGGGCTCGGGCCAGGGGTGTTCGATGAGGAGTTCGCCGGTAGCGACGTCGTAGAACGCGATGGTGGTGGCGTCTCGGACGATGGTGACGAGTGCTCCGGCGAGGTGGCTGCCGATCTGGAACTTC
>NZ_AULR01000016.1 GCF_000422385.1 Microbacterium indicum DSM 19969 | reverse complement strand
CCTGAAGCCCGCTCTCGAGGCGGCGGGCTTCCGCGTCGACCGCAGCGAGGCCGGGCTCTACCTCTGGGCGACAGAGGGGCGCGACGCGTGGGAGTCGATGGACCGCCTCGCGGGTCTCGGGATCCTCGCGGGCCCCGGCGTGTTCTACGGGGGCTTCTTCCCGCGGCATGTGCGGCTCTCGCTCACCGCGACCGACGAGCGGATCGCGGCCGCCGCGGGCCGCCTCGCAGCCTCCGCTTAGAGGGATCCACAGGGCCGAGCCGCCCGATATTGCCGAGTTTCACAGTGGCGTGAGAGGCCGATAGGCTGTTGCAGGACATCCCCGCTCACCCCCGCGGGCGCGTCCGAATGCTCGACCGAAAAGCACAACGCAAGGAGGCGCCGTGAGCGACGCGGGACACCTGCCTGAGAAGGCCACGCTGACTGTCGGGGACAGGATCGCCGAGTTCCCGGTGCTCCCGGCCGTCGACGGCAAGGGCGCCATCGACGTGTCGACCTTCACGAAGCAGACGGGCTACACGGCCCTCGACTACGGGTTCGTCAACACGGCGTCGACCAAGTCGGACATCACCTACATCGACGGCGACAAGGGGATCCTGCGCTACCGCGGGTACCCGATCGACCAGCTCGCCGAGGGCTCGACGTTCCTCGAGGTCGCGTGGCTCCTGATCTACGGCGAGCTGCCGACGGCCTCCGAGCTCACCGACTTCGACGAGCGGATCCGCCGCCACACGCTGCTCCCCGAGGACCTCAAGCAGTTCTTCTCGGCGCTGCCCGACGCCGCGCACCCCATGGCCGTGCTCTCGTCGGCCGTCGCCGCGCTGTCGACGTACTACGAGGACGAGTCGGACCCCGCGAACCCCGAGCACGTCGAGCTCAACATCATCCGGCTCCTCGCGAAGCTGCCGGTCATCGCGGCGTACGCGCACAAGAAGTCGATCGGCCAGGCGTTCCTGTACCCCGACAACTCGCTCGGCTACGTCGAGAACTTCCTGCGCCTGAACTTCGGCAACATGGCCGAGCCGTACGAGATCGACCCCGTCATGGCGAAGGCGCTCGAGCGCCTGCTGATCCTCCACGAGGACCACGAGCAGAACGCGTCGACGTCGACCGTCCGCCTCGTCGGATCGACGGGGGCCGACCAGTTCGCGTCGGTCGCGGCGGGGATCCAGGCGCTCTCGGGCCCGCTGCACGGCGGCGCCAACGAGGCGGTCCTCAAGATGCTCGCGCAGATCCGCGACTCCGGCGAGGGCGTCGAGCGCTTCGTCGAGCGGGTCAAGAACAAGGAAGACGGCGTGAAGCTCATGGGCTTCGGGCACCGCGTCTACAAGAGCTTCGACCCGCGCGCGAAGATCGTGAAGCAGTCGGCCGACGAGGTCCTCGGCGCGCTCGGCGTCAGCGATCCGCTCCTCGATCTCGCGAAGCAGCTCGAGGAGGTCGCCCTCAACGACGAGTACTTCCAGTCGCGCAACCTCTACCCGAACGTCGACTTCTACACGGGCGTGATCTACAAGGCCCTCGGCTTCCCGACTCGCGTCTTCACGGTGCTGTTCGCGATCGGCCGGCTCCCCGGCTGGCTCGCCCAGTGGCGCGAGCAGAACCTCGACCGCCAGGGCAAGATCGGCCGCCCGCAGCAGCTCTACCTCGGCGCGCCCGAGCGCAGCTACCCGAACGCGTGATCGGCGACGCACAAGAGGCCCGCCCCCGGATCGCCGGGGAGCGGGCCTCTTGTGCGCGGGGCGCGGCTCAGGCGTGGAGCGTCTCGTTGAGGGTCACGCCGACGCCCCCACGGCGGCGCGCCTCGACGGATCCCGTCACCGAGTTGCGGATGAACAGCACGCCGTTCGCGCCTGAGAGCTGCGCGCCCTTCGCGATGGGCCGCGCGCCGTCGGCCGTCACGGGCTCGTCGGCCAGCAGGATCTTCGAGCTCGCCGTCACGTAGAGGCCGGCCTCGACGACGCAGTCGTCGCCGAGCGAGATCCCGATGCCGCTGTTCGCGCCGAGGAGCGTGCGGCTGCCGATCGACACGCGGTGCGTGCCGCCGCCCGAGAGCGTGCCCATGATCGAGGCGCCGCCGCCGATGTCGGATCCGTCGCCGACGACGACGCCCTGCGAGATGCGGCCCTCGACCATCGACGTGCCGAGCGTCCCCGCGTTGAAGTTCACGAAGCCCTCGTGCATGACGACGGTCCCGGGCGCGAGGTGGGCGCCGAGGCGCACGCGCGACGCGTCGGCGATGCGCACGCCCTCGGGGAGGACGTAGTCGGTGAGGCGCGGGAAGCGGTCCTGGGCGTAGACCTGGACGCCGGCGCGGCGCAGGGCGACGAGCCGCGCCGCCGCCGTCTCGGCCGTCATGGGGCCGCGGTTCGTCCACACGTTGTTCGGCAGGTGCCCGAACAGGCCGTCGAGGTTGATCGAGTTCGGCGCGACGACGCGGTGCGAGAGCAGGTGCAGGCGCAGGTAGGCGTCGCCCGTCGACGCGACGGGCGCGTCGAGGTCGATCTCGGTCCGAGCGACGCGGATCTCGACGTCGCGCTCCTCGTCGCGGCCCTCCTGGGCGGCGAGCCCGTCGTCGGAGGCCGCGAGCGGGCCGAGGGCGGGGGCGGGGTACCAGGTGTCGAGAACGGTGCCGTCGGCCGCGATGGTCGCGAGGCCGGCGCCGGATGCCCGGCGGGTGTCGTCAGTCATGCCCCTCAGCCTACGGGGGAGCCGCGCGCGCCCCGTAGGCTGAGGGGCATGCTCGACCTCCTGGCCTCATCGGCAGACATCACCCGCGCGATCTGCGACATCCCGAGCGAGTCCGGCGACGAGAAGCGCCTCGCCGACGCCATCGAGGAGGCGCTCGCGCCGCACGGCCATCTGACGGTCGTACGCGAGGGCGACACGATCATCGCCCGCACCGACCTCGGGCGCGACAGGCGCGTCGTGATCGCCGGACACATCGACACCGTGCCGATCAACCGCAACCTCCCGACGCGCGACGTCGAGGAGAGCGGCGAGCCCGTGATCTGGGGCCGCGGGACCGTCGACATGAAGGCCGGCGTCGCGGTGCAGCTCAAGCTCGCCGCCGAGCTCGCGGACCCGGCGATCGACATCACCTGGGTCTGGTACGACAACGAGGAGGTCGCCTCCGACCTCAACGGGCTCGGCCGCGTCGCGCGCCGGCGCCCCGAGCTCCTCCGCGGAGACTTCGCGATCCTCGGCGAGCCGTCGAACGGATCCGTCGAGGGCGGCTGCAACGGCACGCTGCGGGCCGTCGTGTCGACGCGCGGCATGCGCGCCCACAGCGCCCGGTGGTGGATCGGCGAGAACGCGATCCACCACGCCGCCCCGATCCTCGCGCGCCTCGCGGCGTACGACGCGAAGAGCGTCGAGGTCGAGGGCCTCGTGTACCGCGAGGGCCTCAACGCCGTGCGCATCTCGGGCGGCGTCGCGGGCAATGTGATCCCCGACGCCTGCGCCGTCGAGGTCAACTACCGCTTCGCGCCGTCGACGTCGGGCGAGGAGGCCGTGCGCCACGTGCGCGCCGTGTTCGAGGGCTTCGACGTCGAGATCGCCGACCTCGCGCCGGGCGCTCGGCCCGGCCTCGACGCGCCCCTCGCGCAGGCCTTCGTCGCGGCCGTGGGCGGGACCGCCGCCCCGAAGTACGGCTGGACCGACGTCGCGCGCTTCAGCGAGCTCGGGATCCCCGCCGTGAACTACGGGCCGGGCGATCCGCAGCTCGCGCACCACGACCAGGAGCGGGTCCCCGTCGCGCAGATCGACGCCGTCGAGCGGGGCCTCCGGGCATGGCTGACGGCGCGCTGACGGCCGAGGCGCCGCCCACCGTCCTCGCGCGCCTCGGCGGGTGGCGCGTCTGGCAGCGCGTCATCGCGGTGTATGCGGCCGCGCGCCTCGTGACGACCCTGCTGATGCTCGTGAGCTCGGCGCTCGCGCCGGCCGACGGGCGGCACGGGGAGAACCCGTCGATCCTCGACTACATCTCGGGATGGGACGCCGCCTGGTACCGCGAGATCGTCCTCAACGGGTACCCCAGCGATCTCCCGCGCGACGACTCGGGGAACGTCGCGCAGAACGCGTGGGCGTTCATGCCGATCTATCCCGTGATCGTGCGCGCCCTGTCGATCGTCGTCCCGGGCGCGGGGCTCGGCTCCGACGACGTCTGGGCGGTCGCCGACGCCTGGGGATGGTGCGCCGCGCTCGTCTCGCTCGTCGCGGGGTACGCGGCCTGCCGCGCGCTCTTCGCCGTCGTCGCGCCGCGCATGGGCGACGAGAAGGCGCTGTGGGCCGTCGCCTTCCTCGCGTTCAACCCCCTGGGGCTCAT
The DNA here is from genome assembly GCF_000422385.1 of Microbacterium indicum DSM 19969. Lineage (GTDB taxonomy): Bacteria > Actinomycetota > Actinomycetes > Actinomycetales > Microbacteriaceae > Microbacterium > Microbacterium indicum. Next base: position 65,819 of record NZ_AULR01000016.1, on the reverse strand, counting down.
GTTCCAGGTCGGCTACGCCGAGTCGATGTGGCTCGCGTGCGTGCTCTGGGCCGTGTGGGCCCTCGAACGGCGCCGCTGGGTGTGGCTCTACGTCCTGATCCCGATCCTGGCGTTCACGCGGCCGGGCGAGCTCGCCCTGCCGCTCACGATCGCGCTCTACGGGATCTGGCGCCTGCTGCGCCGCCGCGAGGAGGAGATCCGCCGCTCCGAGGTCGTCCACATCCTGGCTCTCGGCGCGCTCGGGACCCTGCTGGGCTTCGCGTGGCCCGTCATCGCCGACGCCGTGACGGGCGATCCTTCGGGCTATCTCGACACCGAGCTCGCGTGGCGCCGCGGCTGGACGGGCGACGAGACGGGCGGCTTCCTCCCGGGCGGCGGGTGGGTCCAGGGCGCGTCCGTGTGGGCCGGGCTCTGGGGGATCCCCGCCTGGGCCGGCTACCTCCTCCTCGCGGCGATCGCCGCCAGCGCCGTGCTGCTCTTCCGCATCCCCGCGGTGCGGGCGCTGAGCATGGAGATGCGGCTCTGGGCGGCGAGCTACCTCGTGTACCTCGCGCTCGTGGTGTTCCCGCAGTCGTCGATCCTGCGCATGCTGCTTCCCGTCGCGCCCCTCGTCGCGGCGGCGATCGCCGGGACGCGGCTCCTCGGGTCGACGCGGGTGCTGATCCTCGCGGCGAGCGTCGCGGCGCAGTTCTGGTGGATCCACGAGATGTACGGCGTCGGGAACACCTACTACCTGATCCCGTGACCCCCTCCCGGGTGCGAAATGCGCAGCTTCGGCCGTCATCGCGCGACATTTGATCGATTCGCGAATAGGGCTGCTCCGATCGGCCGCATAAAATGGACGTACCGATCAGGAAGGGGAGCCAACCTATGGCTGCTATGAAGCCTCGCACCGGAGACGGACCCATGGAGGCCGTGAAGGAGGGGCGGGTCATCATCGTCCGCGTCCCGCTGGAGGGCGGCGGACGGCTCGTGGTCTCCGTCAACGACGATGAAGCGAAGGAGCTGCGCGACGCGCTGAACGGCGCGGTCGCCGCGGCCTGACGCCTCCCGCGAAGCGAAGCCGGGCCGGATCCCTCGGGGATCCGGCCCGGCTTCGTCGCGTCAGCGGCCGACGACGATCTGCAGGAGCCCCTCGCCCGCCGTCGCGAGCGACGCGACGACGCCCGCCGTCGCGAGCGTCTCGGTCACGAGCGTGCGGAAGTCGCTCGTCTGCGCGTCGCGCGCGACGGGGTCGGCGACGCGGCCGCCCTGCAGGACGCGCGGCACGAGGACGAGCCCGCCGGGGCGCGCGAGCCGCAGCGCGTGCGCGACGTCGTCGAGGGCCGTCGCGGGGTCGCCGTCGACGAGGACGACGTCGTATGCTCCCTCGTTCATGCGGGGGAGCACGTCGGATGCGCGGCCCGTGATGTATCGCACCCGAGACGCCGGGACATGCGCCGCCGAGAATGCCTCGCGCGCCGCGGCGAGGTGCTCGGGCTCCTTGTCGATCGTCGTCAGCACCGCGCCCGGCGCGCCGTGGAGCAGCCAGAGGCCCGAGACGCCCGCGCCTGTGCCGATCTCGATCATCGTCTTCGCGCTCGTGGCCGCAGCGGCGACGGCGCACTGCGCCCCGACGACGGCGCTGACGGGCGAGGCGCCGAGTTCGAGGGCGTGCTGTCGGGCCCGCTGGATGTGCTCGGGCTCCACGGTCACCTCGCGCACGAAACGTGCCACGGCGCTTTCAGTCATGCCCCACAGCCTATGCGTGCGGACCCTGGGTAATCTGGTTCCATGTTCAGCGGGTTCGCGATCGAGAAGGTCATCATCGTGGCCGTGATCGCCGCCATCATCATCGGTCCGGAGCGGCTCCCGCAGGCGGCGGAATGGCTCGGCCGCACGGCCCGACAGCTGCGCGACTACGTGCAGGGCGCCCGCACCCGCGTGACCGAGGAGATGGGCGAGGACTTCCAGGAGGTCGACTGGAAGAAGCTCGACCCGCGCCAGTACGACCCGCGCCGCATCATCCGCGAGGCGCTCCTCGACGACGCGCCCGACGTCAAGCCGGTCTCGACGCCCGCGCCGACGATCGTGAAGCCGCCGCGCACGACGCCGCTCGTCGCGCGCGCGTTCTCCGCGGAGGAGCCGCCGCCGTACGACGATGAGGCGACCTGACCCGCGAGCGCCTCAGAGCGCCTGGAACGGCAGGCTGCGCCCCGCGAGGCCGCGGGGTCGCGTCGCGATCCGCTCGGCGAGCGCCGTGATCGCGCGCGCGCCCGCGTCGTCCGGGTGCGCGACGACGACGGGCGTCCCGGCGTCGCCGTCGGTCCGCAGCGCGGGGCTCAGCGGGATCGACGCGAGGAGCGGGACGGGATCCGACCCCTCCGACAGGGCGTCGGACACGGTCTGACCTCCGCCGGATCCGAACAGGTCGAGGGTCGTCCCGTCGGGCAGGGCCAGGGGCGCCATGTTCTCGACGACGCCGACGACGTTCTGCTTCACCTGGCGGGCGACGAGGCCCGAGCGGATGGCGACGTCGCTCGCGGCCGGCTGGGGCGTCGTGACGACGAGGACGTCGGCCCCGGGCAGCAGGTGGCCCGCCGAGATCGCGATGTCGCCCGTTCCCGGCGGCATGTCGAGGAGCAGGACGTCGAGGTCGCCGAAGAACACCTCGGTGAGGAACTGCTCGAGCGTGCGGTGCAGCATGGGGCCGCGCCACATCACGGCGCCGGGGTTGGAGCCGTCCGACTGCCGCAGGAACATGCCGATCGAGATGACCTTCACGCCGTGCGCGACGGGTGGGAGGATGAGCTCGCCGACCTGCGTGGGCGACGGCGAGGACCCGTCGGCCTCCGCGAGGCCCAGGAGGCCCGGGATCGAGAAGCCGTGCACGTCGGCGTCGACGAGCCCGACGGCGAGGCCGCGCTGCGCGAGAGCGACCGCGAGGTTCGCCGTGACGGTCGACTTGCCGACGCCGCCCTTGCCGCTCGTGACGGCGATGACGCGGGTGAGGGATCCTGCGCCGAACGGGTTGCGCTTCGCGGGCCGCAGACGGTCGGTGAGGGCCTTGCGCTCGGCGGGCGACATGACGCCGACGGCGATCTCGGCCCGGCCGGCGCCCGCGACGCCCTCGGCGGCCGCCCGGACGTCGCGCTCGATGCGGTCGGCGGCGGGGCAGCCGACGATCGTCAGGGCGATCTCGACGCGGACGCCCCCCGGCGTCTCCTCGACGCCGCGGACCATGTCGAGCTCTGACAGCGGGCGGCGCAGCTCGGGGTCGCTGACCGACCCCACCGCGTCGCGCACGCGGTCGGCGAGGGATCCCGTCACGCGTCCTCGCCGTCCTCGGCCTGCGCGGACTTCTTCGCCCGCTTGCGGTCGGACTTCTCGATGTCCTTGAGCAGCCGGCGCAGCTCCTCGCGCAGCACGTCGCGCGTGACGGCGCCGTTCTCGACCTCCTGCATCGCGAGGCGCAGCGCGACGATCTCGCGCGCGAGGTACTCGGTGTCGGCGAGGTTGCGCTCGCTGCGCACGCGGTCCTGCTCGAGCTGCACGCGGTCGCGGTCGTCCTGGCGGTTCTGCGCGAGCAGGATCAGCGGGGCCGCATAGGAGGCCTGCAGCGAGAGGATCAGCGTGAGGGCCGTGAATCCGATCGCCGCCGAGTCGAAGCGCCACTCCTCGGGCGCGAGCGTGTTCCACGCCATCCAGAGGAGGCAGAACAGCGTCAGGATGATGAGGAACCACGGGGTCCCCATCGCGCGCGCGATCCACTCGGTCGCCTGGCCGAACCGGTCGCTCGGGGCCGTGTCGGCGCCCAGGGAGGGGCGCCGCCCGCGCGCGAAGCGGCGGGCCTCGGGGCGGGCCATCAGCCGGCCACCGTCCGGATCGAGCCCGTCTCGAGCGCCGGGATCGGGTCGTCCTCGTCGTGCGATCGCCAGTCGTCGGGCAGCAGCGAGTCGAGCATGTCGTCGACCGTCACGGCGCCGAGCAGGCGGTGCGCCTTGTCGACGACGGGCATCGACACGAGGTCGTAGCTCGCGAGGCGGCGCGCGACCTCGGCGGCCGGCGCGGTCGCCTGCACGGGCTCGACGGTGTCGTCGAGGATCGCGCCGATGCGCTCGTGCGGGGGATAGCGGAGCATGCGCTGGAAGTGCACGGCGCCGAGGTAGCGCCCCGTCGGCGTCTCGTACGGCGGCAGCGTCACGAACACGCTCGCCGCGAGCGCGGGGTGCAGCTCGTGGCGGCGGATCAGGGCGAGCGCCTCGGCGATCGTCGCGTCGGCGGGCAGGATGATCGGCTCGGTCGTCATGAGGCCGCCCGCCGTGTCGGGGCCGTAGCTGAGGATGAGGCGCACGTCGTCGGCCTCCTCGGGCTCCATCATCTGGAGCAGCTCCTCGCTGCGCTCGGCGCTCAGCTCGGCCAGCAGGTCGGCGGCGTCGTCGGGATCCATCTCGTCGAGCACGTCTGCGGCGCGCTCGTCGTCGCCGAGGGCCTCGAGGATCTGCACCTGGTCGTCCTCGGGCATCTCCTCGAGCGCGTCGGCGAGGCGCTCGTCGCTCAGCTCGGCGACGACCTCGATCATGCGCTCGCGGGGCAGGTCGAGGAGCGCGTTCGCGAGGTCGCTCGGCCGCATGTCGCCGAGACTCTGCGCGAAGTGCTCGGCCGACTGGGCCTCGCCCGGCTTCTTGCGCTCGTCGACCTGGGCCCAGGTCGCGAACGTCGTCGGCCCCTTCGAGAACGGCGCGGCGCTCGTGCGCGGGCGGCGAAGGAAGAGCTGCGTGATCGACCACTCGCCGATGCGGTTGGGCTCGATGCCGACGTCCTCGATCGCGGCCTCGCCGGATCCGTCCTGGAGCGTCACGCGGCGGCCGATGATCTCGGCCATGACCCGCTTCTCGTCGGCCCGCGGGTCGAACCGGCGCACGTTGATCAGGCCCGTCGTGATGACCTGGCCCTGTGCGATCGAGGTCACGCGGCCGATGCCGACGAAGACCTGCCTCCGCCCCGGGATCTCGAGCACGAGCCCGATCACGCGGGGCGACCCGGTACTGCGATAGACGACGACGATGTCGCGCACTTTGCCCAGTCGATCACCCGCCGGATCGAACACGGGGCATCCGGCCAGCCGGCCCACGAAAACCCTCTGCGTACTCACTCGTCAAGGGTAGCCGAGGGGCCCGGCCGCGCGGCCCTCCTGCGGCGGGCGCGCTCTCACAGGGAGGGCATAGCGGAGGCAGAGATCCGGGTGTCGGCCGCGTGGGAGAATCGGGCCATGAGCATGATGAACGGCCTGGGTCGCGCCCCTGAGGTCGGCGAGACCGTCGCGACGTACAAGCAGTACGAGGGCGCTCAGCGGGCGGTGTCCCTCCTCATCTCGAAGGAGATCCCGGCGTCCGACATCGCGATCGTCGGATCCGCGCTGCGCTCGGTCGAGAAGATCACGGGGCGCCTCGGGTGGGCGCAGGCCGCGTGGCAGGGTGCGCTCAACGGCGTGCTCCTCGGGCTCCTCGTCTCGGCGTTCGCGTTCATCTGGGTTCCGACGCCGACCTTCGCGATGGTCGGCGGGCTCCTGCTCCTCGGCGTCGCCGTCGGCATGCTCATGCGCGTCCTGAGCTACTCGCTCGTGCGCCGCCGCCGCGACTACGCGAGTGTGCAGATGGTCATGGCCGACCACTACGAGGTCGCCGTCTCGCGATCGCACGTCACCGAGGCGCGCCGCCTGCTCGGGACGACGAAGCCGCGCACCGTCGTCGCGGCCCCTCCGACGAACGAGCCCCCGCAGTACGGGATCCGCGTCGTCGACGGCAAGCCGCAGCAGCCGCAGGCGCCCGCCGAGACGCCGAAGCCGGCGGAGCCCGAAGGATCCGCCGGCCCCGACGCGGGAGAGGCTCCCGCGGGAGATCAGCGCGACTGACCCCCGCGCACCCACGCCTCGACGTCGTCCGCCGTGCGCGGGACGGCCGCCGAGAGGTTGACGGGCCCGTCCTCGGTCATGAGGATGTCGTCCTCGATGCGCACGCCGATGCCGCGGAACTCCTCGGGCACCGTCATGTCGTCGGCCTGGAAGTAGAGGCCGGGCTCGATCGTGAAGACCATGCCGGGGCGGAGCTCGGCCTCGTAGTACATCTCCCGACGCGCCTGCGCGCAGTCGTGCACGTCGAGACCGAGGTGGTGGCTCGTGCCGTGCACCATGTAGCGGCGCTGCTGGCCGCCCGTCTTCGGGTCGAGCGCCTCGGCCGCGGGAACGGGAAGGATGCCCCACTCGGCGGTCTTCTCGGCGATGACCCGCATGGCGGTGTCGTGCAGCTCCTGGAACCGGATGCCGGGCTTCGCGGCGGAGAAGACGGCGTCCGCCGCCTCCAGGACGGCCTCGTAGATCCTCCGCTGCACGGGGGAGAAGGTGCCGTCCACGGGGAGCGTGCGGGTGACGTCGGCGGTGTAGAGGCTGTCGACCTCGACGCCCGCGTCGATGAGGATCAGGTCGCCCGGCGCGACCGCGCCGTCGTTGCGCGTCCAGTGCAGGTAGCAGGCGTGCGCGCCGGCCGCCGCGATCGTGTCGTAGCCCTCCCAGTTCCCGTCGCTGCGGGCGCGGCTGTGGAACACGCCCTCGACGACGCGCTCGCCGCGCGGGTGCTCGATCACGCGGGGGAGCTCGGCGACGATGTCGTCGAAGCCCGACTTCGTCGTGTCGACCGCGAGCTGGAGCTGCGCGACCTCGTACGCGTCCTTGATCAGGCGCAGCTCGGAGACGAAGGTCGTGAGGGCCTCGTCCTCGCCCACGACGAGGTCGTCGTCGCCCGAGGCGAACGCCGAGAGGTCGGCGGTCTCGACGCCGAGGTCGGCGGCGACGGCGGCGAGCGACGGGCGGGGGCCGACCCAGAACTCGCCGATCGAGGCGTCGCGATAGAACTCGGCCGTCTCGCGGGTCGCGCGGTCGCGGAGGAACAGGGTGACGTCGTGGCCGTCGGCGGTCGGGTCGAACACGAGGAGCGAGTCGGCGACGGCGTCGGACGCCCACCCCGTGAGGTGCGCGAACGCCGAGTGGGCGCGGAACGGGAAGTCGGTGTCGTTCGACCGCACCTGGTAGCCGCCAGCGGGGACGACGAGGCGCCTGCCGGGGAACGCGGCGCTCACGGCGTCGCGCCGGGCGGCCGCGAACGGGGCCTGCTCGCGCGCCGCGGGGATCGCGTCTTCGCGGTCGGCCCAACCCGTCGAGATCGTGTCGAGGAAGCCCTGCGGGTACGGCTGGCGCCGGTTGGTGTTCGAGTCGGTGCGGGGCTTCTCAGCGGTCGTCGTGTCGTCGGATGTCGTCATGCATCCAGTGTCGCACCGACGCCTCTCAGGAGACCGGCTCGAGCTGGACGACGAGGGGGCGGTGGTCGCTTCCCGCGTCGTCGAGGTTGGTGAGGACGAGGGATCCCGTCGCCTCCCAGTTGCTCGTGTGCAGCACGTGGTCGATCGGCGCGCCGAGGAGCGTCGGGACGGAGGCGGGCCAGGTGCCCGCCGCGCCGTCGCCCGTGCTCGTCGCCGAGTCGTCGCACCAGCCGAGGTCGTGACCCGCCTCGCCGAGCGCGGCCATGTTGTCGACCGTCGCGTTGAAGTCGCCGGCCATGATGACGTCGCCGTCCACGCACTGGTCGGCGAGCCAGCGCAGATCCGCCTGCCAGTCGCTCATGTACTCGTCCTGCGGCGAGACGGCGTGGGCCGCGACGATGATCGGGCCGTCGCCGTCGACGGGCATCGCGACGGCGCTCGGCAGCATCGTCGTGCCGTCGGACGACGCGTCGATGACGGAGTAGTCGCCGAGGTCGGGGGAGATGAGGAGCGTCGTCTGCCAGGCCTGCGGCCCGTTCTCGACGTCGCTGTTGTACTGCTCGACGTGCACCCACATCGGGTGGCCGAGCTCGCGCATGAGGACGGCGACCTGCTCGCCGACGCCCTCCTCGGTCTCGGGGAGCGCGACGATGTCGGCCTCCATGGCGACGGCCGTCTCGGCGATCGACTGCGCGCCCGCCGCGTTGCCGAGCGTGTTCCACGTCATGACCCGCACGGCGTCTTCGGTCTTGTCGGGCAGCTCCGACGTGCCGTAGCCGCGCACGCCGAGGATGATGCCGCCCGCGAGAGCCGCGAGGGCCGAGACGATCGCCATCGAGACGGCGAATCCTCGGACGCGGCGGGCCGCGGCGATGAGGAGGAAGACGATCGCGATGACGGCGAAGCCGACGACGAGCGCACCGCGGAGGGCGACGAGCTGCGCGAAGGGCAGGCGCTGCTCGAGGTGGAAGAACTGGGGCCAGGTGACGACGATCGCGGCGCACCCGAAGAGCACCGTGATCAGACCGCCGAGCCACCGCAACACGCTCGCGACATTACGCACGACTTCTGGGAAATGCCGCGCGGAGGGGGCGCCGCCCAGGGCACCGGGAGGGTACTCCCAGCGTCCCGTCCCGCCGCGGGAGCTCTAGGCTCCCTCTGTGCCCCTCGCGATCCCCGGCCCCGCCGACCTCCACCTGCATTCCGAGCGCTCCGACGGAACGGAGTCGCCCGAGCGGGTCGTCGAGGTCGCGCGCGAGGCGGGGCTCGGCACGATCGCGCTGACCGACCACGAGACGACGAGCGGGTGGGACGAGGCCGCGACCGCCGCGCGCCGGCTCGGCATGGGGTTCCTGCCCGGCGCCGAGATCTCGGCCGAGCACGCATGGACCGGGGTCCACGTCCTCGCGTACCTGTTCGATCCCGACGACGCGAACCTCTCCGCGCTCATGCGGCGGATCCGCGACGACAGGGTCGGCCGCGCCGAGCGCCTCGTCGCGAACCTCGCCCGCGACTACCCGATCACGTGGGACGACGTCTCGGCGCAGCGCGCGGGCGACGCGACCGTCGGCCGGCCGCACATCGCCGACGCCCTCGTCGCGGCGGGAGTCGTCTCCGACCGGGGCGAGGCGTTCGCCGACCTGCTGCACTTCCGGAGCCCGTACTACGAGCGCCACTACACGCCGGAGCCGATCCTCGCCGTGCAGCTCATCGCGGCGGCCGGCGGCGTCCCGATCATCGCGCACCCGGCGGGGCGCGGGCGCCTCGACGACGGGGAGATCCGTCGCCTCATCGACGCGGGCCTCGCGGGCTTCGAGCTCGGGCACCGCGAGAACCGCCCCGACGGCGTCGCGCGACTGCGCCGCTTCGTCGACGCCCACGACCTCGTCGTGACGGGGTCGAGCGACTACCACGGCGCCGGGAAGCCGAATCGCCCGGGCGAGAACACGACCGACCTCGAGATGGTCGAGCGCATCATCGCCCGGGCGAGCGGGACGGATCCGATCCTGTAGATCAGGCGGCGGGGGCGCCCCCGCCGACCTGCGGCGTGCCGCCCGAGGAGCGGCGGCGACGGCGGCGGCGACGCGAGGGCGCGCCGCTCGAACCGTCGCGGTGCTCCTTGCCCTGGCCGTCGTGCGTGCCCTGGCCCTCGTCGGGCGTCTCGGCGTCGGCGCTCGGGCGGCGGCGCGAGCGGCTCTGCTGCGGCTTCCTCTCCCCGTCCTGCTTCTTCGGGGCGGTCGCGATGCGGCCCTTCGTGCCCTCGGGGATGTTCAGGTCGGAGAACAGGTGGGGGCTCGTCGAGTAGGTCTCGGTCGGCTCGGGCTGGCCGAACTCGAGAGCGCGGTTGATGAGCGCCCACTTGTGCAGGTCGTCCCAGTCGACGAAGGTCACGGCGATGCCCTCGTTGCCCGCGCGGCCCGTGCGGCCGGCGCGGTGCAGGTACGTCTTCTCGTCGTCGGGGATCGTGTGGTTGATGACGTGCGTCACGTCGGTCACGTCGATGCCGCGGGCCGCGACGTCGGTCGCGACGAGCACGTCCTTCTTGCCGGCCTTGAACGCGGCCATCGAGCGCTCGCGCTGCTCCTGGCCCATGTCTCCGTGCACGCCGCCCGCGTTGAACCCGCGGTCGTTGAGCTCGTCGACGAGACGCTGCGCGGCGCGCTTCGTGCGCGTGAAGATCACGGTCTTGCCGCGGCCCTCGGCCTGCAGGATGCGGCCGATGACCTCGTCCTTGTCGAGCTGGTGCGCGCGGTAGATGACGTGGCGGATGTTCGCCTGCGTCAGGCCCTCGTCGGGGTCCGAGGCGCGGATGTGGATCGGGTTCGACATGAACCGGCGCGCGAGGGCGACGATCGGCCCGGGCATCGTCGCGCTGAACAGCTGCGTGTGGCGCGAGGAGGGGACCTTCTGGAAGATCTTCTCGATGTCGGCGAGGAAGCCGAGGTCGAGCATCTTGTCGGCCTCGTCGAGCACGACCTCGGTCGCGTTCGAGAGGTCGAGGAGGCGCTGGTTCGCGAGGTCGATCAGGCGGCCGGGGGTTCCGACGACGATCTGCGCTCCGGCGCGCAGCTGCTCGATCTGGCCCTCGTATGCCTTGCCGCCGTAGATCGCGACGACGTGCGTCGAGCGGCCGCTCGTGAGGAGGTCCATGTCCTCGAAGACCTGGGTGGCGAGCTCGCGCGTCGGGACGACGATGAGCGCCTTGACGCCGGGCTCGGGGTCCTTCCCGAGCCGCTGGACCACGGGGATGCCGAAGCCGAAGGTCTTGCCCGTTCCCGTCTTCGCCTGGCCGATGACGTCCTGGCCCGGAAGGGAGATCGGGATCGTCTGCTCCTGGATCGGGAACGCGTCGGCGATCCCCTTCGCCTGGAGGACGTCGACGATGTCCTGATCGATGCCGAGTTCGGCGAACGATGTCATGTGATGGTGCCTGTTCTCGGCGGCGCGGCGCGGGAGCGCGCGGCTGCCGCCGTGGAAATGCGTCCACGCCTCTTTCTGAGCCCAGGCGCGGTGCCCCGCTCCGATGACGAGGCTGGCACCGAGCCTACCCGGCCGCGTTCCGGGATCGCCGTAGGCTGTCGTGCGTGGTCAACTGGTTCTGGCGTCGGGCCCGCCCGACGCGCGTCCTGCGCCTCCGGTCGCGCGGTGAGCTCGGCGACGCCACGCGCGTCGACTTCGCCGAGCTGGCGCCCGACGCCGAGGTGTTCCTCGGCCAGGCGGCGTACCTGCAGCTCGGCTACTTCGAGACGCTCACGCGGCTGATCCAGCGCACGCCGGATCTCGCCGAGAAGGAGGCGCTCTCGCTCGCGGCCGGTGCGGCTCTCCGCAAGCACCGCGGGCTCGTCGAGATCATCCGCGATCGCGGCGACGACCCCGCCGAGCTCATGCGCCCTTTCCAGGCGCCGCTCGACGCGTTCCGCCGCCGCACGCTGGGCGCGCGGCCGCGCGAGACGATGCTCACGGTGCACATCACGGCGGGCCTGCTCGACGACTTTTACCTCGCGCTCGCCTCGAGCTACGGCGAGCCCGGCCGCCGCGCGGCGCGGGTCCTGCGCGAGGACCACGACAGGCAGCAGCTGGCCGACCTCCTGCGGGCGACGGCCGACTCGGACGAAGAGATGCGCGGCCTGCTGTCGATGTGGGCCAGGCGGCTCGTCGGGGACACCCTGCTCGTCGCGCGCTCCGCCCTGCGCGAAGACGGGCTCGACCGCTCCGAGGAGGAGAAGGTCGAGCCCGTCTTCACGGCGCTGCTGTCGGCGCACTCCCAGCGCATGGACGCGCTGGGGCTGACGGCCTGATCGATCAGGCGGCGGCGAGGAACGCGGCGTCGCTCCGACGGCGCACGGCCGTCGACACGAGGAGCCACGCGATCGCGATCGCGATGGGTGCGACGAGGGCCGAGAGCCAGGTGAGCCAGCTGGCCTCGCCCCACACCCAGGTCAGGCCCGCGTAGATCGCGGCGGCCGAACCCACCGCGACCGCGGGCGCGAGGAGCACGCCGCGGAGATCGCGCGCGGGGAGGAGGTAGTGGAGGCCGGCCCCGACCGCCGCGGCGAAGACGAGCGCGAGGAGGATGTGCATTCGCGCCCCCGGTCAGGCCACGAAGCCGACGCGGCGCGTCTCCGCCGTGCCGATCTCGATGTAGGAGAGCACGCTGCCGGAGACGAGGTACGTGTTGCCCTTGATGTCGGTGAACTCGGCGGGGGCGCCGACCTCGAGCGCGGAGGCGACCTTCTTCTTGACGTCCTCGGGTGCCTCGTCCGTCTCGAAGCTCAGCTCGCGGGCGGTGTTCTTCATGCCGATGCGGATGTCCATGGAGGTGCCTTTCGTCGCGCGATGCGCTGCCCCGAGCGGGGCGCTCGCAACAACTTTATGGGACGAGCTGATGAGCCGGATCCGTTGACGCTCAGGGCGAACGCGCGCGCCGCGGCCTTCGTTTGTCGGGGCTTCCCGGGAGGATGGGGATCATGACGACGAGCACCTCCTGGGACGCCGAGCAGCGGGCCGTCATGGAGCTCGACCCGGCGGCATCCGGCACCGTGATCGGGGCGCCGGGCAGCGGCAAGACGGCCGTCGTCGTCGAGCGGGTCGCGCGCCTCCTCACGGGAGAGGCGGCGCTCGCGCCCGAGGCCGTTCTCGCCCTCACGCCCTCGCGGGCCTCGGCGACGCGGCTGCGCGATCGCCTGGGGCTGCGCGTCGGCATCGCGACCCCTGGCGCGCTCGCCCGCTCGATCGGATCCTTCGCGTTCCAGGTCGTCCGGGCCGACGCGCTCTCGCGCGGAGAGGCGGCGCCGCAGCTGCTCACGGGAGCCGAGCAGGACCGGCTGCTGGGCCAGCTCGTCGAGGGCGACATCGACGACGAGCGGATCGCGTGGCCCGAGCACCTGCCTCCGGCCGTCCGCCGGTCGCGCGAGTTCCGCTCCGAGCTGCGCGCGTTCCTCGACGCGGCCGTCGAGCTCGACGTGTCGCGCGACGAGCTGCGGGCGATGCGCGGGGGCGAATGGGCCCCCGTCGCGAGCCTCCTCGCCGACTACGCCGGCGCGGCGCGGGGCATGCGCGACGCGGCGTGGGACGCGGCGGAGCTCACGCGCGGCGCGATCGACGCGCTGCGGTCGGGCGCCCCGCTCCCGGGCGTCGACGAGCTGCGCGCGGTCCTCGTCGACGACGCGCAGGAGCTGACCCGCGGCGGCGCACTGCTCCTCGAGGCCCTCGCGGCGCGGGGCGTCGCGGTCGTCGCGTTCGGCGACCCCGATATCGCGTCGGGCGCCTTCCGGGGGATCACACCCGACATCTTCGGCGACCTCCAGCGCGCGCTCGGCCCCGTGCACGTCCTGCGCGGCCAGCACCGCGCCCGCGGCGGCATCGCGTGGGTGACGCGCAGCATCACGCAGCTCATCGGCGCGGGCGGCCGGGTCGACCACCGGCACGCGCCGGGGCCGAGGCCCGACGACGGGGGAGACGTGGCCGTCGCGATCGCGCCCTCGCCGCACGAGGAGATCGACGAGATCGCCTGGCAGCTGCGCGAGTGGCACCTGAGCCGCGGCGTCGCCTGGTCGCGCATGGCGGTCGTCGCCCACGACACGCGCCAGATCGCGACGCTCGAGGCCGAGCTCGCGGCGCGCGAGGTCCCCACCCGCGCGGCAGGCGTCACCCGCCCCCTCGGGTCCGAGCGCTCCGTGCGCCAGATCGTCGAGCTCGTCCTCCTGGGTCTCACGCCGGCGGCCGAACGATCCGACGAGGCCCTCGTCGACGCCCTGCGCTCGCCGTACGGGGGCTTCGACGGCGTCGCGCTGCGGCGCCTGCGCGCGCGGCTGCGGCACGCCGAGCTCGCGGCGGGCGGCGTGCGCCCCGCGCGCGAGCTGCTGCGCGAGGCCATGGCCCACCCCGTGCGGTTCGCGGCCCTCGACACGGCGGAGGGGCGCTCGGCCGAGCGCCTCGCGGTCACGCTGCGCGAGATCGGCGAGGGCGCGGCGCGCGGCGCGACGATCCACGAGCTGCTCTGGCTCGCGTGGGACCGATCGCGCACGCTCGCGGGCCGCCGGCTGTCCGAGGTGTGGCGCCGCGTGGCGACCTCGCCCGGACCGCAGTCGGCCGAGACCGCTCGCTCGCTCGACGGCCTCGTCGCGCTCTTCGCGGCCGCGAAGCTGCGCATCGAGCGCGCTCCGCACGAGGGCCCGCTGCCGTTCGTGCGCGAGATCCTCGGCAGCGACGTCCCCGAAGACATGCTGTCGGCGCCCGAACGCGACGGCTTCGTCACGCTCCTGACCCCCGCGAACGCCCTGTCGACCGAGTTCGACGTCGTCGTCATCGCGGGGCTGCAGGACGGCGTGTGGCCGAACACGCGCCTGCGCGGCGGCATGCTCGGGGCGTGGCGGCTCCCGGCGGCGCTGCGCGCCCTGCGCTCGGACGACCCCGATCCCGACGACGACCCCGCGATCGACCGGCGCCGGGCGGCGCTCTTCGACGAGCTGCGGCTCTTCGTCCGCGCCGTGTCGCGCGCGCGGATCGGCGTGCTCGTCACCGCGACGCGCGACGACGACCAGGCGCCGAGCCCGCTCTTCGCGTCGCTTCCGGACGAGCGTCCCCTTCACGCGCACGCGCGGCCGCTCACCCTCCGCGGGCTCGTCGCGCATCACCGCCGCACCCTCACGACCTCGGGCGACGAAGCCGAGCGCCGCGAGGCGGCGGGCCAGCTGCGGGTCCTCGCCGAGGCGGGCGTCCCGGGCGCGGATCCGGGCGAGTGGTACGGCATCGCCCCCGCGACGACCGAGGCGCCGCTCCGCGACCTCGCCGCCGAGCCCGTGCGCGTCTCGCCGTCGCGGATCGAGGGCTTCGAGGAGTGCGGGCTGAGCTGGGCGATCGCGTCGCTCGGCGGCGACACCGTGATCTCGCCGAGCGCGGGGCTCGGCACGATCCTGCACGCGGCGCTCGAGCACGCGCCCGACGGCGGCGTCGACGCCCTCGAGCGCGTCGTCGACGAGCGGTGGGGCGAGCTCGACTTCGAGACGGCGTGGCTCGGTGCGCGCGAGCGCCGGCGCATGGACCAGTACGTGCACCGGCTCGACTCCTACCTCGCGAGCGTGCGGGCCGACGGCGGCCGGGTCGTCGCCTCCGAGGCCGAGTTCCGGTTCGCGGTCTCGCTCGACGACGGTGCGGTCCACGCCGGACCCGACGCGGCGGCGCCGGGACGCGCCGTGATCCGCGGGACGATCGACCGGGTCGAGCAGTACCCGCCCGGCGCGGGAGAGCATCCGCTCGCCCGCGGTCGCGGCTACGAGGCCATGGCCGCGGCGCCCGACGGCGCGATCGTCGTCGCCGACCTCAAGACGGGGAAGAACGAGGAGCGCACGGCCGACGCCAAGGTCCGCGACGACGCGCAGCTCGCGGCGTACCAGCTGGCCGTCGAGGCGGGTCTCGTCGCGGGGGCGCCTCCCGAGCGCCTCGGCGGCGCGCGCCTCGTCGTGGTCTCGAAGACGACGGCGAAGAGCCCCTACCGCATCGCGCACCAGCACACGCTCGCGGGCGACGACCGCGACGCGTTCCTCGCGCGCCTCGGAGCGGCGGCCCGCGGCATGGCGGCGTCGACGTTCGAGGCGTCGGTCGAGGCGCACTGCACCGCGGGGCAGTGGGCGCCCATCTGCCGGATCCACACCGTGAAGGCGGTCAGCGCATGAGCTGGAACGGTCCCCTCTCCCTGTCGGCCGACGTCATCGCCGACGCCCTCGGGCAGTTCCGGCCCACGCCGGCGCAGCGCCGCGTCATCGAGGCTCCCGACGAACCGGCGCTCGTCGTCGCGGGCGCCGGCAGCGGCAAGACCGAGACGATGTCGGCGCGGGTCGTGTGGCTCGTCGCGAACGGCCACGTGTCGCGCGACGAGATCCTCGGCCTCACCTTCACCCGCAAGGCGGCCGGCGAGCTGGCCGAGCGGATCGGGCGTCGCCTCGACCAGATAGACGCGTACGGGCGGCGCGGGCTCCTCCCGCATCTCGACGAGATCGTCGCCTCCGGCCGCCTCGCGCGCATCGCCGACGCCCGCGCCGGCGCGCAGCGCGAGCTCGTCCGCCAGACCGTCCTCGACGAGCTCGCCCGAGACTATGCGACGGGATGGGACTCGGGATCCGGCCCCAGGATCGACGCGCTGCTGCTGCGGCCGCGCGTCTCGACCTACAACGCGTTCGCCGACGGACTGGTCCGCGAGAACGCGGCGCGCATCGGGCGCGACCCCGACGCGGGCATGCTCGGGGCGACGGCGTCGTGGATGCTCGCCCGCGAGGTCGCGATCGCGGCAGACGGGGTGGGGCTCGAGGATCTCGACAACTCGCTCGGCGACATCGTCCAGGCGATCCAGCGGCTCGCGGGAGACCTCCTCGACCATCGCGTGAGCCCGGCCGCGCTCCGGCGCTGGGCCGAGCGGCAGGCGGCCGAGTTCGCCCCGTTCGTCGACGACTCCGTGCTGTCGGTGCGCTCCTGGGAGAGCGCGCACGCCGCTCTCACGGCGCTGCCCTCGCTGCTCTCGCTCGTCGAGGCATACGGCGCCGAGAAGCGCCGCCGCGGCGTGCTCGACTTCGCAGACCAGGTGTCGGGGGCACTCGACGTCGTCGAGCAGGCGCCCGACATCGCGCGCGAGCTGCGTGAGCAGCACCGCGTCGTGCTGCTCGATGAGTACCAGGACACCTCGGTCCTCCAGACGCGGCTGCTCGCGGGGCTCTTCCGCGACAGCGCCGTCATGGCGGTGGGCGATCCGAACCAGTCGATCTACGGCTGGCGGGGCGCCAGCGCCGACAACCTCCCGGCGTTCCCCGTCGAGTTCGCGCGCGAGCGAGAGGCCGGGCGCTACGACCTCATGACGAGCTGGCGCAACGACCGCGTCGTCCTCGCCGCGGCCAACAGCGTCGTCGAGCCGTTCCGTGCGGCGGGCGGGATCGACGTCCACGAGCTCGAGCCGCGCCCCGGCGCCGCCGACGGCCGCCTCGAGGTGCTCTTCCCGCAGACGATCGACGAGGAGACGGCCGGCGTCGCCGACTGGTTCGCGGGCCTCCAGCAGGCGCACGAGGGCGAGGATCCGCTCACGGGAGCGATCCTCTTCCGCTCCAAGAAGCACATGCAGGCCTTCGCCGACGCGCTCGCGGCTCGCGGGATCGCGCATCGCATCCTCGGCCTCGGCGGCCTGCTGTCGTCGCCCGAGATCGTCGACCTCGTGAGCGCCCTGCGCGTGCTCCACGACCCGACCGAGGGGTCGGCGCTCATCCGCCTTCTCGTGGGGCCGCGCTTCTCGATCGGCGTCGCCGACATGGCGGCGCTCTACGATCTGGCGGCCGACCTGTCGCAGCGCGACGGCGGCATGGCGCCTCTGCCCGACGAGCTGCGCGAGAAGGTGCGGCAGTCGGCCGGCATCGACGAGCAGGTGTCGATCGTCGACGCCCTCGACGTCGTGCGCACGGCCCGCGACGACTACCGGCTGCTCGCCCGGATCACGCCCGAGGGCCGCGCGCGGCTCCGCGCAGCGGGCGAGATGTTCGACCGCCTGCGCCGTGCCGCGGGCCAGCCCGTCCCCGACCTCCTGCGGCTCATCGAGAGCGAGCTGCGGCTCGACATCGAGCTCGCGGCGAACGAGACGCGGGGTGCGGGACGCACGGCGTCTGCGCAGCTTCGGGCCTTCGGCGACGAGGTGCGCGCGTTCCTCGACGTCGACGAGCGGGGCACGCTCTCGAGCGTCCTCGCCTGGATCGACCAGGCGGAGCGCGCCGACGACCTCATGCCGCGCACCGAGCCGCCCGAGCCCGGCGTCGTGCAGCTCCTGACGATTCACGGGTCCAAGGGGCTCGAGTGGGACGCCGTCGCGGTCGTGCGCCTCGTCGACGGCGAGCTCCCCACGCGATCGCGCGGCGTCCGCGGGGGATTCGGCTTCGGGCGCCTGCCCGAGCGCTTCCGCGGCGACGCCCGCGCGCTGCCGACCTTCGAGTGGATCGCGCCGGCCCCCGCCGCCGACGCGAAGGAGAAGCGGGCGCAGCAGAAGGAGCTGAAGGCCGCGTTCGACGCGTTCGAGGACGCGAACCGCGAGCACCAGCTCGCCGAGGAGCGGCGGCTCGCCTACGTCGCGGTCACGCGCGCCCGCGGCCGGCTTCTGCTCACGGGGTCGCATTGGTCCGGGCAGAAGACGCCGCGGCGGCCGAGCCCGTTCCTCGAGGAGATCCAGGAGCACCTCGGGCTGGATCCCGTCGAACCGCCCGCCGACGACGCCGAGAACCCGTACGCGGGAGACGGGGCGACGGCGCGGTGGCCGCTCGACCCGCTCGGCGCGCGCCGCGCGCGCGTCGCGGAGGCCGCTCGGCTCGTGCGCGACGCGCCCGCCGCGGCCCCGTCGCCCGAGCTCGCCCGCCTGCTGCGCGAGCGCGCCGAGCGGGAGGCGGGCCTCGCGCCGCGCGTGCCGACCCGCGTCCCGGCGTCGCGCTTCAAGGACTACGTGACCGACCCCGACGCCGCGCTCGCCGAGCTCGATCGGCCGATGCCCGAGCGCCCGTTCCGCCAGACGCGGCTCGGCACGCTCTTCCACCAGTGGGTCGAGCAGCGCTCGGGCCTCGTCGGCGGCGGGCCGTCGCCCGACGACGCCCTGTGGGAGATCGACGGGGACGACGCGTTCGACGAGCGCACGGGAACGGCCGAGCAGGCGGCCGACGAGGCCGACCTCGCGCGCCTGCGCCGCACCTTCGAGGGCAGCGAGTGGGCGGAGCTCCAGCCCGAGCTCGTCGAGACCGAGGTCGACTTCCCGCTTCCCGGGCTCGACGGATCCGAGCCGCGCCTCGTGATCTGCAAGCTCGACGCCGTGTACCGCCGGGGCGATCGCGTCGAGATCGTCGACTGGAAGACGGGGCGCGCTCCGCGCAGCGACGCCGAGCGGGCCGACCGGATGCTCCAGCTCGCCCTCTATCGCCTCGCCTACCACCGCCGGTTCGGGGTCCCGCTCGAAAGGATCGACGTCGCGCTCTACTACGTCGCCGACGACCTCGTCCTGCGCGACGACCGCGTGATGAGCGAGGAGGAGCTCGTCGCGCGCTGGCACACCGCGGTGGGCTCCTGACCTCGACGGAATCGCCGTACAGGTGCGCGGTGCGATCTCGTGGGAGATGACTCCCGAAGAGCGCGAGCGCGCCGATGGGGCGCTCGCCGCCCTCGAGACGGCGCGGCAGCTGCGCGCCGGCGCCGACTCGCTTGCGGCGTCCGCCCAAGCCGTGCCCGACAGGATCGCCGAGGCGCAGGCCCGCAGGATCCCGTCGACGGGAGATGCGCGCGACCTCCCGTATCGCTCGATGGCGGAGGAGGTCGCGTCGGCCATGCGGGTGTCGCGGCACGTCGCTTCGGCGAGGCTCCGCGAGTCGTCAGATCTCGCGCGGTCCTACCCCGCGACGCAGCAGGCCCTGCGTGAGGGGGCGATCTCCGAGGAGCACGTGCGTGCGCTCCTCGCCGAGGGCTCGGCGCTCGCGGCCGACGACGCGGCACGGGTCGCCTACGAATGCGAGTGCCTCGACGTCGCCCGGGTGTCGACTGCGCCGCAGACGCGCACCGCGGCCCGAGTGATCGCCGATCGCCTCCTCGACCGCGACGTCGAGCAGGCGCACGCGCAGGCGAAGGCCCGCCGTCGCGTCTCGGTGCGCGACCTCGGCGACGGCATGAGCGAGCTGTACGCCGTCGCCGAATCGACGGTGATCCGCGGTGCTCTCGACCGGCTCACGACGATGGGGCGGCGGGTCGCGCATGCGCACCGGACCGCGCACCAGCTGCACACACCAGGCGGCACGGCCCTTGGTGAGATCCGAGCGGCGGTCCAGGTGATGATCCCGGTGGGGCTGATGACGGGCGAGGTGACGGGGCGGCCCCGAGGGCGACCGCTCCTGGAGTACGATCAGCCGATCGGCGCCGCCGAGGCGAGGCGGCTCGCGGCTCTCACCCCGACGTGGGATCGGATCTTCGTCGCGCGCGACGGAACGTGCCGCTTCCCGGGGCGCACGACGATGCCGGGCTCCGCCGTGCGTTTCCGCGACCTGAGCGCGACCGCCGCACCGTTCTGAGGAGCAGGCTCCGGGTCAGGACCGGTCGAGCGGCTGCGTGTCGTCCGTGACGTCGGAGGGAGCGACGGGCTGGGTGTCGTCGGTCGACGCCGCGGCGTGCTCGCCGAGGCCCCAGCTCTCCTCGGCGTGGAGGCCGAGCTCCTCCGGGCCGTATGCGTCGGTGTGCATCGAGGTGTCGGTCTCGGTCCGCGCACCGCGGGGCACGCGATCGAGGAGCGCAATCGCCTCGCTGACGTCGGCGCGCTCCCGGGCGGGGAGATCGGCGAGGAGAGCGTCGTCGGCGAGGCCGGCCGACAGCGACTCGAGCAGCTCGGCCGCATCGTCGACGACCTGCGGCTGGTGGCTCTCGATGCCGTGCACGAGCCAGCGCGCGAACTCGAGCTCGGCGTGCAGGCGGGCGCGCACGCGGAGCGCGTGGTCGGGCGCGCGCAGCGATGCGTCGCCGTAAGCCGCGAACACGTCGTCGGCCGCGTCGGGCGCCGACTCGGTCCAGTGCAGATCCACCGCGGGGTCGCCGATCGCGAGGCCCTGCCAGTCGAGGACCCCCGCGACGCGCGGCGCGCCCGCGGCGTCGTCGCGCAGCAGGAACGACGTCGCCTGCGCGCCTCCCAGGACGACGGTCGACTCGAACGACCACAGCCGG
Organism: Microbacterium indicum DSM 19969; assembly: GCF_000422385.1. Lineage (GTDB taxonomy): Bacteria > Actinomycetota > Actinomycetes > Actinomycetales > Microbacteriaceae > Microbacterium > Microbacterium indicum. Next base: position 45,317 of record NZ_AULR01000016.1, on the reverse strand, counting down.
TCGTCCTCGACGGCCTCGCGCCAGCGCACCATGAGCCGCACGGGGACGCGCCCGCTGCGCCCGATGAGGTCGAGCAGCCGCTCGAGCTCGGCGCGGACCTCGGCGGGGGAGCGTTCGACGAGCCCGGCCGAACGCACGACCGAGGGCGTCAGGGCATGGACCCGGGCGATCGCCTCGCCGATCTCGCGCGCGACGCCGCGCCCGGCGGGGATGTGGGCGGCCTCGACCTGGTAGCCCGGGAGATAGGTCGTCACGATGACGCGCGTCTCGTCGGCGGCCGTCTGCCCGACGACCTCGGGCGCCGCGAACGGCAGCAGGTCGCGCACGCCGGCCGTGAGGGCGCGCAGCGCGATGAGCTCGCTCTCGACGTCGGCGAGCGCGCTCTCGTCGGCGGGGATGCGGACGACGACCTCGGATCCGTCGGCGCGCGTCGCGACTGCGGCGTCGAAGCGGCCCGAACCGCCGGAGGTGAGCGGGCGCGCCCCCGTGATCTCGACTCCGGGGACGGCCGCCGTGGCGGCCGCGGCTAGAGTGAAGGGGGATCGCGACATAGGTCCCAGACTAGGTCGGGCCCTGCGCGCGCACACCGCGCCACGCCCCGGAGAGAGGGAGTCCATGACCGCGTCCGCCGCCCCCGCCGTGTTCGATCGCAGCGCAGGGGAACGCGACCGGCCGGGCCTCCTCGAGGAGCTGCGGGCCGATCCCGGGACCCGCGTCCTCCTCGTCGCGGGCGACGAGGCCCCGGCGTCGGGCGACGCGATCGCCCTCGACTTCGCGGCCCCCGATGAGGTGCCGGACGGGTCCCGCTGGGCCTTCCTCGGCCGAGACGCCGACGGTCGCGGCGTGCTCCTCGCCGCCTTCCCCGGGCGGGGTGAACGGCCCGCCGCCCTCGCCGCGCGCGATCTGCGCTCGCACCGGATCATCGGCGCCGCGCTCCCCGAGATCGAGTCCGACCTCCTGACCGAGGCCGTCGCGCTCGGACGCTGGCTGTGGGACTCGGCGTTCTGCCCCGCCTGCGGAGGCGACGCCGAGATCCGCCAGGCGGGCTGGTCCCGGCGCTGCGCCGCCTGCGGGCGGGAGCACTTCCCGCGCACCGACCCGGCGATCATCGTCGGCATCGTCAGCGCCGACGGTGAGCGGATCCTCCTCGGCGCCAACGCGGCCTGGGGCGGCCGCATGTTCTCGTGCTTCGCGGGATTCGTCGAGGCCGGCGAGTCGGCCGAGCAGGCTCTCCGCCGCGAGCTGCACGAGGAGGCGGGAGCGACGGTGCGCGAGGCGACCTACCTCGGATCCCAGGCGTGGCCCTACCCGCGCTCCCTCATGCTCGGCTACCACGCCGGTCTCGTCGACGACGACGACGTGACGCCCGACGGCGAGGAGATCGTCGAGGCGCGCTGGTTCACGCGCGAGGAGATCGGCCGCGGCCTTCGCGGCGAGGGGGACGTCGGGCTCCCCGGCGCGACGTCGATCGCGCACCGCATCATCCGCGCCTGGTACGACGGAACGCCCGTCGCGTCGTGAGCAGCGTCCTCGACGCGCTCGACGAGAGCCAGCGCACCGCCGCCGAGATCCTGCGCGGGCCCGTCGCCGTCCTCGCGGGCGCGGGCGCGGGCAAGACCCGCGTGATCACGCACCGCATCGCGCACGGCGTCGACGAGGGCGCCTACACGCCGAACAGGGTCCTCGCGCTGACGTTCACGACGAAGGCCGCCGGCGAGCTCCGCGGGCGCCTGCGCGCAATGGGCGTCGTCGGCGTGCAGGCGCGCACCTTCCACGCCGCGGCGCTCTCGCAGCTCAACTACTTCTGGCCGACGGTCGCCGGCGACACGGCGCCGTCGATCATCGACAACAAGGTGCGCGCCCTCGCGCACGCCGCCGACTCGCTGCGCCTCCGGCCCGACACCAACACCCTCCGCGACGTCGCGGCGCAGATCGAGTGGCGCAAGGTCACGATGCGCTCGATCGAGGAGTACGCGACGCTCGGTCGGTCGGTCGGTCAGATCTCGGCGGCCGCCCTCGCAGACCTCATGGCCGCGTACGAGAAGCTCAAGGACGAGCGCCGCCAGCTCGACTTCGAGGACGTCCTCCTCGCGTGCGCGGGCATGATCGAATCGGAGCCGCGCGTCGCCGTCGCGGTCCGCGAGCAGTACCGCCACTTCACGGTCGACGAGTACCAGGACGTCTCGGCGCTGCAGAACCGTCTGCTCGAGCTGTGGCTCGGCGAGCGGCGCGACATCTGCGTCGTCGGCGACCCGAGCCAGACGATCTACTCCTTCGCGGGAGCCGAGGCGCGCCACCTCCTCGACTTCGGTCGGCGCTACCCGGACGCCCGCATCGTGCGCCTCGAACGCAACTACCGGTCGGCGCCCGAGGTGCTCGGCGTCGCGAACGCCCTGATGCGCGACAGGCCAGGCGCCCTGACTCTCGCGCCGTCCCCCACGGCGCCCGCCGCCGCTGCCCCGCCGACCGTGACGGCCTTCCCCGATGACGAGGCCGAGGCGCGCGCCGTCGCGTCGCGGATCCGCGAGCTGCTCGACGGGGGAGCTGCCGCGAGCGAGATCGCGGTGCTGTACCGATCGCACGCGCAGTCGGCCGCCCTGCAGCAGGCGCTCGCGGCGTCCGGCGTCCCCGCGCAGGTCCTCGGCGGGCGGCGCTTCTTCGACCTCCCCGAGGTGCGCCAGGCGGTCATGGCGATCCGCGCCGCGGCCGTCGCACCGACCGACGAGAGCTTCGCCGACCAGGTGCGCGACGTCCTCCGCGGCCTCGGCCACACCGACGACGCGCCGGAGGCCGGGGGAGCGCTGCGCGACGCGTGGGAGGCGCGGCAGGCGATCCTCCGCCTCGCCGGCGAGCAGACGGAGGGGGCGACGATGCGGGGCTTCGCCGATGCCCTCCTCGCGCGAGCGCAGGATCAGCACGAGCCCGAGATGCGCACCGTGACCCTCGCGACGCTCCACGCGGCGAAGGGCCTCGAGTGGCCGCACGTCTTCCTCATCGGGATGTCGGAGGGCTTCCTGCCGATCTCCTACGCGCAGGGACTCGAGGCGATCGACGAGGAGCGCCGCCTCGCCTACGTGGGGATCACGCGGGCCGAGCGCTCGCTGTCGCTGTCGTGGGCGCGCTCCTCGGGACGATACGAACGATCGGCATCTCGCTTCCTCGCGGAGATCGGCACAGGCACGCTGCGCTCGGGCGATGCGAGCGCCAGCGCCGCCGCCCGTCGCGGGTGATCCGCACGGATCGCGTGCGCTCCGCGTGTGGGTCGTCGGCGGCGAGGATCCGCGCCACGATCCCGGCCGCCGCGCTCGCGATCGACCGCGGGATGAGCCGCGACTCGGCCCGAGCGACGAGCTGCGCCGCGATCGTCGGATAGAGCGGATCCCGCTCCCGCTCGTGCTCCCACAGACACGCGAGACAGGCCGTGCGGCCGGGGCGCACGAGTGGTCCGACCGTCGCGGCATGCGGAGCCAGCGCGATCGGCAGGTGCGGCCGGTCGGCGGCCATGAGCCGGTGCGCGATGTGGGGAGGCACGACGGCGCCGCCCACGACGACGGCGAGGCGCGACGCATCGGCCGCGGCCTCGGCGGCCGTCGCGCGCGTCGCGTCGAACCCGGCGGCGTCGAGCGCGTCGAGCACGCCGAGGACAGCCTCCTCGGGGACCTCGTCGGCGACGACGACCGTCAGGGCGCGCTGCACCGGCGCCTCGCGCAGGGCTGGCCCCAGCGCGGCGACGAAGGCCGCCGCCTCGGCGGGCTGCGCCCCGAACGCCGTCGCGACGCCGGCGATGTACCCGTCGGGGATCCCCGAGACGAGCGACTCGATCAGCTGCACCTGCCAGCGCGCGGCGTCCTCGACGACGGGGCACACGGGCGGCTCGCCGATCTGCAGCGCGCGCGGGCCGCGCCAGAGGACGGGGAACGCGGGGTCGATCTCGATGAGGGCCATGCGGAGATCATGCTCGCCTCACGGCGCCCCGAAGGGGTTATCCACAGATCGATCCGGCGCGGATCTCAGACGGGCGTCGGTCCGCCCGGCTGTTGGTCGCCCTCGGAGCCCTCTCCCGCGGCGTCGGCGAGGAGCTTCGCGATCTCGTCGTCCATGGTGTCGCGCGGCGCCTCGTCGCCGCGGGCCCTGGCCTCGAGTCGGGCGATGAGGGCGCTCGGGTCGTCGATGTCCTCAGCCGTCGGGACGAGGTCGGGGTAGTCCCACAGGGCGTCGCGCGCGGAGGCGCCGACGGCGTCGCCGATCGAGCGCCACATCGCGGCCGCTTCGCGGAGGCGGCGCGGCCTCAGCTGGAGGCCGACGAGCGACTTCAGGGCGTCCTCGGCTGGGCCCCCGACCGCTCGGCGTCGGCGGATCGCCTCCGCGATGCGGGCGAGCTGGGGGACGCGCTTCGTCGCGTCGGACGAGACGACGTCGACCCAGCCCTCGATGAGGGCGAGCATCGTCTCGAGCCGCGCGAGGGCCTGCGTCTGCGCCTCGCTCTGCTGGGGGAGGAGCGCGCCCGAGCTCAGCGCCTCCTGCAGCTCCTCGGGGTGCGACGGGTCGAAGCGCGTCGCGAGATCCTCGAGCGAGTCGGTGTCGACCTCGAGCCCGCGGGCGTAGTCGGTCACCTGGCTCATGACGTGCAGCCGCAGCCAGCGCGCGTGCGCGAACAGACGCGCGTGGGCGAGCTCGCGCGCCGCGACGTAGAGGGCGAGCTGGTCGGCGGGGATCTCGAGGCCCTCGCCGAGGTCGGCGAAGTTCTGTGGCAGGATCGCGGCCGTGCCCGCGGGGAGCACGGGGATCCCGACGTCGCCGCCCGAGACGACCTCGAGCGAGAGCTTGCCGATCACCTGGCCGAGCTGCGCCGCGAACAGGGATCCGCCCACCTGGCGGAGCATGCGGCCCGCGTTCTGCACGAACTGCTGCATGTCGTCGGGCGCCTGCTCGCGCATGGCCCGCGTGAGCGCGTCGGCGATGCTCGTGGCGACGGGCTCGGCGAGCTCCTGCCACACGGGGAGCGACATCTCGACCCACTCGCCGCGCGTGATGACGCGCGCGGAGGCCGCGAGGGCGGGGATCTCGGTCGCCTCGCCGAGCCAGAGGTCGGCGAGGTGGAAGGCCTGGTCGAGGTCGGCGCGGTCGCCGGACGCGATGCCGCGGTCGTCGCGGTTCGCGAGGTGGAGGGCGCCGACGCGCGTCGAGTCCCACGAGATCTCGTCGCTCTCGTTGCGGAAAGCCGCCTGGAGGGCGCCCATCATCTGCTGCATCATCGCGGGGTCGATGCCCGCGGCGCCGAGCTGGGAGAGGTCGATCCCCTCGAGCCCCGCGGCGTCTCCGCCCGCGTCGCCGAGGAGGCGGCGCAGCATCTCCTGGAAGTCGTCTTCTGGGGTGTTGTCGTCGCTCACGTCGTCGCCTTTCCGCACGCCCTGATGCGGGCTCTCAGCCCGCCCTTGCGATCACGTCCTACGCTAATCTGGCGCGCCGATCTGCGGGCTCGGAACGCGGCCGAAGCTGTACGCCGCGCGCGAACGCACCCGACGAGACCCGCCCACCCCGGAGCGCGAGAGGGAGAACCGTGACGTCCGACGACCACGCCGCCGAGGCCACGACCCGCGCGCGCCTGCCGCGCCGCACCGTCGCCGGCGTCTCGGCGTTCGGCGTCGCCCTCGCCCTCCTCGTGGTCTCGTGCTTCCTCCCGACCGACTACGTGCTCGAGGAGCCGGGCCCCGTCTACAACACGATCGGCGAGGTCACGACGGCCGACGACGAGATCGTGCCCCTGATCAGCGTCTCCGGCGCCGACACCTACGACACCTCGGGCGCGCTCGACCTCACGACCGTCCAGGTGCGGGGTGACCGCGAGCACCGCATCTCCTGGGTGCAGCTCGCCCTCGCGTGGTTCGACCGGTCGACGGCGATCCTCCCGATCGACAGCGTGTACCCGCAGGGCGAGACGGCCGAGCAGCGCGACGCCGAGAACGCCGTCATGATGACCGACTCGCAGAGCGCCGCCTCGGCCGCGGCCCTCCTGCAGCTCGGATACGACGTGCCCGCGCAGCTGACGGTCGCGGGGCTCGTCGACGGATCGCCCGCCGAGGGGATCCTCCAGGAGGGCGACGTCATCACGGCCGCGGGCGGGGAGGCGCTCGAGAGCACCGACGACCTGCGCTCGCGCATCGCGGATCTCGACGGCGCGCCCGTCGCGCTGACGATCGATCGCGACGGCGAGGAGCAGCAGGTCGAGGTGACGCCGACGAAGCAGGAGATCGACGGATCCGAGTCCTGGGCCCTCGGGGTGAGCCTCACGGAGTCGTACGACCTGCCGATCGACGTCACGATCCAGCTCGACGACGTCGGCGGACCGAGCGCGGGCATGATGTTCGCGCTCGGCATCATCGACGAGCTCACGCCGGGCGAGATGACGGGCGGCGAGCACATCGCGGGCACGGGCACGATCACGGCGGACGGCGCCGTCGGCGCGATCGGCGGCATCCGCCAGAAGCTCTACGGGGCGAGCCGCGACGGCGCCGACTACTTCATCGCCCCCGCCTCGAACTGCGACGAGGTCGTCGGGCACATCCCCGACGGGCTGCAGGTCACGCCGGTCTCGACGCTCGACGAGGCGGAGCAGGCGGTCGAGGCGATCGCCGACGGGAACGCCGACAGCCTGCCCGCGTGCACCGCGGGCTGACGGTATACACAGGCCCTCCATCAGAACGCCGCCCGTAGGATGGGCGGGTGACCACGAACTCAACGCAGAACTCGGCCACGCCCAGCAGCACGCGACGCGTCATCGTCGTGACGGTGATCGCGATCGTCGCGCTGCTCGTGCTCTTCTTCGGCTTCTCGAACCTCTTCACCGACTACCTCTGGTACGACCAGCTCGGGTACACGGGGGTCCTGACGACGCAGTGGATCGGCCGGGCGGTGATGTTCGTCGTCGGATTCGTCGGCATGGCGGTCCCCGTGTGGGTCGCGATCAACCTCGCATACCGCATGCGCCCGGTCTACGCGCGCCTCAGCGCGCAGCTCGACCGCTACCAGGAGGTCATCGAGCCGCTGCGCCGCCTCGCGATGTGGGGCATCCCGGCGCTCTTCGGCATCTTCGCCGGGTTCGCGGCGTCGGCCCAGTGGCAGACGCCCTGGCTCTTCTTCAACGCGGTCTCGTCGGGCACGACCGACGCCGAGTTCGGCCTCGACGCCTCGTTCTACATGTTCGCGATGCCGTTCTGGCGCGGGCTCGCCGGCTTCGCCTCGGCCGTCGTCCTCATCTCGCTCATCGTGACGGCGCTCGTGAGCTACCTCTACGGATCCGTCCGGATCGGCCAGGGCGAGATGCGGATCTCGCGCGCCGCCCGCGTGCAGATCGCGGTCACGGCCGGCCTCTATCTCCTCCTGCAGGCGGGCAGCATCTGGCTCGACCGCTACAACGAGCTCGTCACGTCGGGAGGCCGCATCACGGGCCCCGACTACGTGTCGGCCAATGCGCTGATCCCGGGGCAGACGATCCTCGCGGTCGTCGCGGCGCTCGTCGCCGTCCTCTTCCTCGTCACGGCGTGGATCGGCAAGTGGCGCTACCCGCTCGTCGCGACGGGCCTGCTCATCGTGACGTCGCTCGTCATCACGGTCGCGCTTCCGTGGGGCGTCCAGACGTTCCAGGTCACGCCGAACGAGCGCGCCCTGCAGCTCGACTACTACCAGCGCAACGTCGACGCGACGCGCGACGCGTACGGCCTCGACGACATCGAGACGGTGCAGTACGACGCGCAGACGACGGCCGAGCCCGGCCAGCTGCGCGACGACGCGAACACGACGGCGTCGCTGCGTCTCATGGACCCGGCGATCATCAGCCCGACCGTGCAGCAGCTGCAGCAGTACCGCCCGTACTACAGCTTCGAGGACGACCTCGACGTCGACAGGTACCAGATCGACGGCCAGTCGCAGGACACCGTCGTCGCGCTGCGCGAGCTCGACCTCGCGGGCCTCGGCGACGCCCAGAGCTGGGTCAACACGACGATGACCTACACCCACGGCTACGGCATGGTCGCGGCGCGCGGCAACGAGCGCACCAACGAGGGCGAGCCGGTCTTCATCGAGGGCGACATCCCCGCGAGCGGCTTCCTCAGCGACCAGGAGTACGAGCCGCGCATCTACTTCGGCGAGAGCTCGCCGGCGTACTCGATCGTCGGGGCGCCCGAGGGCGCCGACCCGCTCGAGCTCGACTACGCGACGGGATCCGGCGAGGCGGCCCAGACGTACACGACCTTCTCGGGCGACGGCGGCCCGACGGTCGGCGACTACTTCCACCGCCTGCTGTACGCGCTGAAGTTCCAGTCGGAGCAGATCCTGTTCTCGGATCAGATCAACTCCGACTCGCAGATCCTCTACGACCGCGATCCCGCGACGCGCGTGCAGAAGGTCGCGCCGTACCTGACCCTCGACAGCGACCCGTACCCCAGCGTGGTCGACGGGCGCATCGTCTGGATCGTCGACGGCTACACGACGAGCTCGACCTACCCGTACTCGTCCCAGACGAGCCTCTCGCAGGCGATCAGCGACTCCACGAACCCGCAGCCGAACCTTCTGGTCGACGACGTCAACTACATCCGCAACTCGGTGAAGGCCACGGTCGACGCCTACGACGGATCCGTCACGCTCTACGCCTGGGACGAGGACGACCCCGTGCTCCAGACGTGGCAGAACGTGTACCCCACGACGCTCAAGTCGGTGTCCGACATGTCGGCCGACCTCATGAGCCACGTGCGCTACCCGACCGACCTGTTCAAGGTGCAGCGCAGCATGCTCGGCACCTACCACGTCGACACGGCGAGCGCGTTCTACCAGCGCGACAACGCGTGGGAGACCCCGAGCGACCCGACGAACAACGACACGCTGCAGCCGCCGTACTACCTGACGATGCAGATGCCGGGCCAGGACGACCCGACGTTCTCGATGTTCACGACCTTCATCCCCGAGGGCGGCGAGCGTCAGGTGCTCATGGGCTACCTCGGCGTCGACTCCGACGCGGGAGATACGGCCGGCGAGGTGCGGGACGACTACGGCAAGCTCCGCATGCTCGAGATCTCCTCGTCGAGCACCGTGCCGGCGCCGGGCCAGGTGCAGAACTCCTTCAACTCGGATCAGGCGATCGCCCAGGAGCTCAACCTCCTGAACATCGGCGACTCGACGGTCACGATGGGCAACCTGCTGACGCTGCCGGTCGGCGAGGGTCTGCTCTACGTGCAGCCCGCGTACGTGCGTTCGACGGGATCCACCTCGTACCCGCTCCTGCGCAAGGTGCTCGTGTCGTTCGGCGACGAGCTCGCCTTCGAGGACACCCTCGCCGAGGCCCTCGACACGCTCTTCGGCGGCGACTCAGGCGCCGAGACCGGCGACGAGGATGTGGTCCCCGTCGACCCGGACGAGACGGGCGGCGATCAGTCGGACCAGGGCTCGACGACGGAGCCCGATCAGGGATCCGCGACGCCGTCGGGCACGCAGGCTCAGCTGCTGGAGGACGCGCAGACGGCCCTGCAGGCCAAGCAGGACGCGCTCGACGCGGGCGACATGGTCGCGTACGCCGAGGCCGACCAGGACCTGACCGACGCCGTCGAGCAGCTCCTGGCGCTCGAGGACGGCCAGTAGGTCGCACGGCGCACGCGGGGCTCCGGATCCTCTGATCTGGGGCCCCGCCGTCGTCTCGGTGCGGCGCTCGACGGGGCCGGGATCCCCGCGAAACGACGAAGGTCCGGTTCCCGAAATGGGAACCGGACCTTCGATTTTGGTTGCGGGGGCCAGATTTGAACTGACGACCTCTGGGTTATGAGCCCAGCGAGCTACCGAACTGCTCCACCCCGCGGCACAAGAGATAACTTTACGCCCCGTTCACGCAGATGCAAATCGGGGCGCCCCTCTCGGAGTGTCTGAGTGATCGCTGAGCGCGTGCCACGATGGGGGGATGGCAGCTTCCCCCGTCGGCATCGCGGTCGCCCAGTTCGTCCCGTCGGACGATCGCGACGCCAACCTCCGCGCGATCGAGCGCGCCGCCGCCGACGCGGCGGGGCGCGGCGCGCGCGTCGTCGTCGCGCCCGAGTACGCGAGCTTCTTCGTCGCGCCCTTCGACGAGCGCATGCGGGAGAACGCCGAGGAGCTCGACGGGCCCTTCGCGCGCCGCCTGCGGGCGATCGCGGCCGAACACGGCGTCGTCGTCGTCGCGGGCCTCGTGGCGCTCGCCGAGGCTCCGCTCGTGCGCAACGTCGTCGTCGCCGTCGACGGGACGGGCGTCGTCGCGACCTCGCCGAAGCAGCACCTGTACGACGCCTTCGGCCAGCGCGAGAGCGAATGGTTCGCGCGCACGCCGCTCGGGGATCCGCAGCTCGTCGACGTCGACGGCCTGCGCCTCGGCATGATGACCTGCTACGACCTGCGGTTCCCCGAGGTGGCGCGCACGCTCGTCGACGCGGGGGCTGACGCGATCCTCGTGCCGTCGGAGTGGGTGCGCGGTCCGCAGAAGGAGCACCACTGGCAGACGCTGCTCGCAGCCAGGGCGATCGAGAACACCGTCTACGTCGCCGCGGCCGACCACGCCCCGCCGATCGGCGTCGGGCTCTCGGCCGTCATCGATCCCCGGGGCACGACGCTCGCGGGGCTCGGCGGCGAGACGGGAGTCGCCGTGGCCTGGGCCTCGCGCGAGCGGATCGACGAGGTGCGCGCCGCGAACCCCGCCCTCGCGCTGCGCCGCTACCGGGTCGAGCCGAGCGACTGAAGCCGCGCCGCGGCGTCCTCGAGCACCGAGATCCGCTTGCACGCCGCGAACCGCACGAGCGTCGCGTAGGCCCCACGGTGCGGCTCGGTCGCGAACGCCGTGAGCGGGACGCCGACGACGCCCGCGCGGTCCGGCAGCTCGCGGCAGAAGCGCACGGCGTCGTCGGCGCCGAGGGGCGCCGCGTCGGCGACCGTGAAGTATCCGCCTCCCGGACGCGACACCGCGAAGCCCGCGGCCGCGAGGGCCGCTCCCAGCACGTCCTTCCTCCGGCGCATGTCCTCGCGGATCCCCGAGAAGAAGTCGTCGCCGAGGCGCAGGCCGGCGGCGATCGCGGGCTGGAACGGCGAGCCGTTCACGAATGTCAGGAACTGCTTGACGGTGAGGATCGCCGTCACGAGGTCGGCGGGGGCCGTGATCCAGCCGATCTTCCAGCCGGTCGTGCGGAAGGTCTTGCCCGCCGACGAGATCGACACCGTGCGCTCGCGGGCGCCCGGAAGCGTCGCGATCGGGACGTGCGGGGCGTCGAAGGTGAGGTGCTCGTAGACCTCGTCGGTCACGATCACCGCGTCGTGTCGTTCGGCGAGAGCGACGATCCGCTCGCGCGTCTCGGCCGAGAACACGACGCCCGTCGGGTTGTGCGGGTCGTTGACGAGGATGATCCGCGTGCGGTCGGTCACGGCGTCGCCGAGGGCGTCGAGGTCGGGCTGGAAGTCCGGCCAGGCGAGGGGCACGGGGACGAGGGTTCCGCCCGCGAGCGCGACGGCCGCCGCGTACGCGTCGTAGAACGGCTCGAACACGACGACCTCGTCGCCGGGCCCGTCGATGAGGGCGAGAAGCGTCGCCGCGAGCGCCTCCGTCGCGCCCGCCGTCACGAGGATCTCGCTCCCGGGATCCCAGCCCAGGCCGTAGAAGCGCGACTGGTGCTCCGACACGGCCGCGAGGAGGCCCGGGATCCCGCGCCCGGGCGGGTACTGGTTCGCGCCGTCCGCGATCGCGCGCCGCGCCGCCACGAGCACCTCGGCGGGGCCGTCCTCGTCGGGGAATCCCTGCCCGAGGTTGACGGCCCCCGTGCGCGCCGCGAGCGCCGACATCTCGGCGAATATCGTGGGGGAGACCTCTCCCTCGGGGCCCAGGAGGCCCGCGCCCGCCGCCGTCCGGCGCCACGCGCCCGAGATGTTCGTCATGCCTTCGACGATAGGGGCCCGTCCTCACACCGGCGACGTACCCTCGTCATAGCGTCGACATAGATTTCGCGCGCACGATGACTCGTGACTCAGCAGAAGGAGCATTCATGAGCAACGACAGCGCCACACCGATCCCTCCGCTTCCGGAGCGTTCGGCGGCGGAGGCGGCGAGCGCGGGGGCGGACCAGCAGCAGACGGCGGCGTACCCGCCGGCCTACGGCCCGCAGCCCCAGGCTGAGCCGACCTACGCGTGGGCGCCGGCGGCCACGGTGCCGGCGAAGAAGCCGCGCACGGGATTCACCGGCGGCAAGGTCACGGCCCTCGTCCTGGCGGCCGCGCTCATCGGCGGCGGCGTCGGATTCGGCGGCGCCTGGCTCGGAGGCAGCGTCTTCGGCGGCTCCTCGTCGTCCTCGGCGACGTCGGGCTCGGGCACGCAGAGCATCACGATCAACAACCCCGACGACATCAACCAGACGGCGGCGGTCGCGGCCTCGGCGATGCCGAGCGTCGTCTCGATCGAGGTCTCCTCGGCCGACGGCCAGACGGCGGGCAGCGGATCGGGCGTCGTCCTGAGCGACGACGGCTACGTCCTCACGAACACGCACGTCGTCACCCTCGGCGGCGCGGTGTCGGATCCCGTGATCCGGGTCACGATGTCGGACGGCACGCTCTACGACGCGACCGTCGTTGGCACCGACCCGACGTACGACCTCGCCGTGATCCAGCTCGACGGCGCGAGCGGGCTCCAGCCGATCGAGTTCGCCGACTCGTCGAAGGTCAACGTCGGCGACTCGACCGTCGCGATCGGCTCGCCCATGGGCCTCAACAACACCGTGACGACGGGCGTGCTCTCGAACCTCAACCGGTCGATCGAGATCGCCTCGTCCGCCGCCCCCGACGACTCGTCGACCGACTCGGGCGACGGAAGCGACTCGAGCGACAGCGGCGACAACCTGCCGTGGTTCTTCGACATCCCCGGCCAGGACCAGTCGCAGCAGCAGACGACGAGCGAGTCGATCAAGATCGCCGTCCTCCAGACCGACGCGGCCATCAACCCCGGCAACTCGGGCGGCGCGCTGCTCGACTCCGACGGCAAGCTCATCGGGATCAACGTGGCCATCGCGACCGCGTCGTCGTCCTCGTCGAGCGAGGAGGGCGGATCCATCGGACTCGGCTTCGCGATCCCCTCCGACATCGCGAAGCGGGTCTCGGACGAGATCATCGCCGACGGATCGGCGACGCACGGCCTCCTGGGCGCCAGCGTGCAGCCCGCGAGCGGCGTCCAGGGTGCGACGACGACGGGCGCGTACCTCGCCGAGGTGCCGTCCGACGGGGCCGCGGCGAAGGCCGGCCTCGAGCAGGGCGACGTCATCACGCAGTTCAACGGCGTCCGCGTCAACGACGCGATCGACCTCACGGCGCAGGTGCGCGCCGCGGCGGGCGGATCCGAGGCGACCGTGACCTACCTGCGCAACGGCAAGGAGCAGGAGACGACGGTCACCCTCGGCACCCTGTCCTGAGACGAACCCGACGACGCCACCCCGTAGGATCACGGGGTGGCGTCGTTCTCATTCGGATCAGGCAACGCCGCCAAGCTCGCGCGGATCCCGCTTTACGCGCTCGGCCGCGTCGCGACGGCCGTCGTCCCGAGGGGCCGGCTGTGGGTCTTCGGGTGCGGCGCGGGCGTCGCAGACGGCGCCCTCGAGGTGTGGAACGCGGCGCGCGAGCGCGGCATCGACGCGGTCTGGCTCGCGACGACCGAGCGCGAGGCGCGCGACGCCGCGGCGCTCGGCATCCCGACCCTCCCCAAGATGTCCTGGCGCGGGTTCTGGGCGACGGCCCGCGCCCGCGTCGTGGTCGTGACGCACGGGTTCGGCGACGTGAACCCCTACGCCGTGTCGGGGGCCTTCGTGGCGCAGCTCTGGCACGGCATCCCGCTCAAGCGCATCGGCCTCGACGCGCCCGCCCTCGTCCGCAGCGCCTTCCTGCCCGGGTCGCGCGCCGTGCGCGGGCTCCTCGCCTGGGCGTATCGACGATCCGCGCGCCGCATCGGGCTCATCCCGGCGGCGTCGCACCTCGTGCGCGGCCGCCTGGAGTCGGCGTTCGGGATCCCCGACGCATCGGTCGTCGTGACGGGGGAGCCGCGCGTCGACGTCCTCGCCCGCGGATCTGCCGACGACCGCGGCGCGAGCGCCCGCGCGCTCGTCGCGGAGGCGCAGCCGGGAATCCGTCCGGACGCCCGCCTCGTGCTCTACGCCCCCACGTGGCGCGACGGCGAAGCGGATCCCGCGGTCCCGACTCCCGACGAGTGGCGCGCGATCGACGCCCTCCTCGCGCGCCACGGCGCGCAGCTCGTCGTCCGCTCCCACCGACTCGGCGAGGGGGCCTACGCGCCGCCCGAGGAGACGCCGCGCGTCGTCCTGCTCGGCGCCGACCTCGTCCCCGACGTGACGCCGGCGCTCCCCGCCTTCGACGCCCTCATCACCGACTACTCGTCGCTCGTGTACGACGGATCCCTCGTGCCGCTCCCCACCCTCTTCCTCGCCCCCGACGTCCGGTCCTACGCCGAGAGCCGCGGCTTCTACGGCACCTACGACGAGGTCACGGGCGGCGAGCAGTCGGCGACATGGGGCGAGCTGCTGCCGCGTCTCGAGCGGCTCCTCGGGCAGGATGAGGAGCGCGAGAGGCTCGCGGAGCACTCCCGGGCGATCAGCGCGCGGGTCCACGCGTTCCGCGACGGCGGGAGCACGCGCCGCGTCCTCGACGAGATCCTCGCCCGCACCCGAAAGGCCCCCACCGCATGAGCGCAGTCACGGTGCACGGCGTCGACGACGCCCGCCGCGAGATCGTCGTCGCGGGGGAGGGGGCGGCCCCATCAGAGGCGTGGCTCGTCGGATCCCGCGCCCGCGTCGCGGCCCGGATCACGGGGCGCGGCAGGACCTGGAAGGCCCGCCTCCCGCTGCATGTGTCGCGCTGGGGCGGCGCCGACCTGCCGCTGCCGAGTGGGGCGTATCGGATCGAGATCCCGGGCGCCGAGGTCGCGGGATCCGCGCCGCTCACCCTGCTCGACGATCTGCGGGTCGCCGTGGACGGGTCGGACGTGACGATCGGCCCGCCCGTCGACCCGGCCGTCGAGCAGCCGGACGGCCGCGCGGCGCTCGAGCGAAGGTACGCCGATCGGACCGACGCCCTCGAGAACGCCGTGTTCTTCGAGAGCTTCTACGGCCGGGTCGCGGGCGACAACCCGCTCGCGATCGACCGCGAGATCGCGCGCATCGCGCCCGCCGTCACGCGCTACTGGAGCGTCGTCGACCTCTCGGTCGAGGTGCCGCACGGGGCGATCCCGGTCGTCGAGGGCACCGAGGAGTGGTGGCACGCACGCGGTGCCGCCCGCCTGCTCGTCGTCAACGACTGGCTGCGCCGCCGGTTCGTGCGCCGCAGCGGCCAGCGCGTGCTGCAGACGTGGCACGGCACGCCGCTCAAGCGCCTCGCGCTGCATCGCCGCGGCTTCGACCCGCGCCGCTGGGGCGCCATCGTCAAGGAGTCGCGCCGCTGGGACGTGCTCCTCGCCCAGAACCCCTACGCCGCGCGCACCCTGTCGCGGGCGTACGCGTTCCTCGGCCGCCCCGTGTGGATCGAGGGCTACCCGCGCAACGACGTCCTCGCGTCGGGCCGCGACGACGGCACCCGCGCGCGCCTCGGGATCGACACCGGCGAGCGGGTCCTCCTCTACGCCCCCACGTGGCGCGACGACCGGTCCGAGATCGTCGACTTCGTGGATCCGGCCCGCCTCGCGGCCGAGACCGGATCCGTCGTGCTCGTGCGCGGGCACAGCCGCACGCTGCAGCCCGGGCGCGACGCCGACGGGCCGCGCGTCATCGACGTGACGGGGTTCGCCGACACCTCGCGGCTGCTCGCGGCGGCCGACGCCCTCATCACCGACTACTCGTCGGTCATGTTCGACTTCAGCGTCACGGGCAAGCCGATGTACTTCCTCGTGCCCGACCTCGAGCACTATCGCGGGGCGCTCCGCGGCTTCTACTTCGACCTCGCTGAGCGCGCGCCGGGGCCCCTCGTGCGCACGCACGAGGACCTCGTGGCGGCGCTCGCCGCGGATCCGTCGGCCTACGCCGACCGGTACGCGTCGTGGCGGGCGCGGTTCAACCGCCGCGAGGACGGGCGCGCCGCCGAGCGGGTCGTCGCGCGCCTCCTCGACCAGGGGTTCGTCGCCCGCTGACCGCCGGCTCAGGGGAGCGGGGTGTTGCGCCCCGAGAGCCGCGAGGTGTCGACGGCGTCGCGCGCACCGAGGGCGACGCCCGCGAGGAATCCCGCGCCCCACGCGAGGTGCATCGTCGGGAGGACCGCGAGGGTCCAGAGCCGATCGGCGAGCGACGCGCCCCGCCGGGTCGCCGCCGCGGCGGCGATGACGCCCGCGTAGGCGACGAGCGGCAGGAAGACGACGCCGGCGACGAGGGCCGCGACGCCGTGCAGGACGCGGAGCGCCTGGAGGGCGCCGACGAGCACGGCCGCGGCGACGACGACGACGAGGGCGGGAGGGGCGAAGAAGCGCAGCGAGTTGCGCGCCCCGTAGCGGCGCACGAGCTCGCCGCGCCAGCGGCCCGTCGCGAGGAACTGCTGCGCGAGGCGCGACCAGCTCTCGCGCGGGCGGTAGGTCACCGAGAGCTCGGGGTCGAACATGACCCGGTACCCCGCTTGCCGGATCCGGAGGTTGAGCTCCCAGTCCTCGCCGCGGCGGATCGACTCGTCGAAGAGGCCGACCTCGTCGAGCACGGCGCGGCGCATGACCCCGAGGTACGCCGACTCGGCCTCGGACTCCTCGGACGCGCCGTGATAGGCGCCGCCCCCGAGGCCGATGCGGGAGTTGTAGGCGGCTGCGGCGGCGCGCTGGAACGGGGCCGTGCCCTCGGCGTTCATGACGCCGCCGACGTTGCCCGCCCGCGTGCGGTCGAGGGTCGCGAGGGCGCGGGACGTGTAGCCCGGCGTGAGCTCGGAGTGCGCGTCGACGCGCACGATCGTCGGGTGAGCAGACGCCCGGATCGCGGCGTTGAGCCCGACGGGGATATCGGCCGCGGGGTTGTCGACGAGCACGATCCGGTCGTCGGCGGCCGCGAGCTCTCGGGCCAGCTCCGTTGTGCCGTCCGTCGACGGGCCGAGGGCGAGGACGAGCTCGACGGGCCCGTCGACCTCCTGCACGAGAGCCGACCGGACGGCGCGCTCGAGGTATCCGCGCTCGTTCAGGACCGGCATGACGAACGACACGCCCGATCCCGGGGGGACGGACGGGGCGTCCCGGCGGGCCGCGGCGGCGCGGATGGATCCGGGATCGTTGCGCATTCGTCGATCATCCCACGGGGTCGCGTCAGGATGCCTGGTTAGCCTGGGCGGGTGGGACTCCTGGGGGACGCGAAGAAGGCCGTAGCACTCGTACGCAAGGCGGCGCACTCGCGCACCGCGCATCTCGCCGTCAGGCACCTGGCGCATGCGCAGGGGCCGCTGCCGCGGCAGCACTTCCGCATCGCGGTGTACTTCGCCGACGGCGACGTGAACATGTACCAGATGCGCCAGTGGTACGCGCCGCTGCGCGAGCTGGCCGAGCGCTGGCCCGTCGTCGTCATGGCGCGCAACGCGACGGGCGCGCAGGCGCTGCTCGAGGACGGTCAGCTGCCCGTGGCGTTCGTGCCGCAGGTCGGGAAGATCGAGCAGTTCCTCGACACGCAGCCGATCCGGATCGTGCTCTACGTGAACCAGAACACCCGCAACTTTCAGATGTTCCGCTACGGCGAGCGCTGGCACGTGTTCATCAACCACGGCGAGTCCGACAAGATGTACATGACGACGAACCAGATCAAGGCGTACGACTTCGCGCTGATCGCGGGGCAGGCGGCGCGCGACCGCCTGGAGCGCACCCTCTGGGACGTCGACCTCGACGAGAAGGCGATCGAGATCGGCCGTCCTCAGGCCGATCACTACTCGGGTGAGACGCCCTTCGCCCACGACGACCGCACGGTCGTCCTCTACGCCCCGACGTGGGAGGGCGACAGGCCCGCCGCGCACTACGGGTCGGTCGCGACGCACGGGGAGGCGCTCGTCGCGCGGCTGCTCGCCGACCCGCGCTACCGCGTGATCTATCGCCCCCACCCGCGAAGCGGCGTCGTCGACGCCGAGTTCGGCCACGCGAACCGGCGCATCGTCCACGCGATCGCGGCGGCGAACCGCGCGGATCCCGAGGCCCGGCATGTGTACGACGACGGCCCCGAGCTCGGCTGGCAGCTCGCGGCCGCCGACGCCGCGATCGTCGACATCTCGGCCATGGTGTACGACCGCCTCGCCGTCGGCAAGCCGCTGCTCGTCACACGGCCGGCCGACCCCGCGGCGCAGGTCGACGACGGCGGCTACCTCGGCGCGTGCGAGTGGCTCACGGCCGACGCGGCCGCCGACGTGATCCCCGAGATCGAGCGCGTCCTCGGCGACCCCGAGACGACGGGCCGGCTCGCGCACTGGTCGCAGCGGTACTTCGGCGACACGGCGCCCGGCGCGCCGACCGCCCGCTTCCGCGCGGCGATCGAGCACCTCATGGACCGCTGGGACGCCTGGAGCGCGCGCTCGTCCGAGTGACGGCCGGCGCGCCCGCCCGCTTCCCGAGGGTGGCATAAAAGCATGCGCATAGGTGCTTAGGCGAAAGGGACACGGCTCGCTGACCATCGAACGATGGCCCAGAAGCACTCCGACGCCGGCGTGAAGGTGGGGCGCCTGATCGCCCATTTCCGCGGCAGGACAGGCATGAGCGCGCGGGCGATCGCGGAGTGCGCCGACATGGACCTCACGAACTACCAGCGCATCGAGCGCGGCGAGGGCAACCCGACGATCTCGACGCTGCTGCAGATCGCCGTGGCGCTCGAGATCGAGGTCTCGGACCTCGTCGAGGGTCTCCAGGTCGCCGACCTGCAGAACGGTCGCGACCCGTACGGGTACACGCACCGGGCGGACCGCCGTCGCCAGCGCGGCGGCGAGTGGGCCTGATCAGAGGACGAACCGCCAGAGGTACTCCTCGTCGCCCGCCGTGCGGAACCAGCTGAGCACGACGGCGGCGCTCGCCTCCTCGAAGTCGCAGAGGCAGATCTCGACCTCCTCTCCCGGGAGCACGAGGCCCCAGGGCTCGTGCGCGACGCGCGGCGTCGCGTCGGTGAGGAGCGCGCGCACGTGCTCGAGCGGCTCCGCCGAGGCGTTCGTCACGAGCGGGTGCGGGCCGTCGCGGGTCACGTGCCATGGCACGGCGTAGGCGAGGGGAGGGGCGGGCGTCGCGGGAGCGGGGGACATGCCCGAACGATACGAAGGACCCCCGACATCGGAACGATGCCGGGGGTCCGCCGCGGGGGATCAGGCGCTACGCGATGACCTCGTTGGCGCGCTCGAGATCCTCGGCGAAGTCGACCTCGACCGCGTACAGGTCGCTGATGTCCATCGCGGCGACGCGGACGCCGTTCTCGGCGATCGCGAGCTCGAGGCCGCGCTCGAAGTAGTCCTGGTCGTCGACGCGCTGCAGCTGCTGGATGAGGGCCCGCTTGTCGTGGCGCGAGACGTAGTTGATGCCGACGGCCTCGCCGATCCCGCCGACGACGGTCTTCGACAGCTCGTCGACGAACCCGTTCGCGTCGAGCGTGTACTTGACCTCCTCGTCGCTCACCTTCGAGGTGTTCACGGTCACGAACGACTGCTCGGCCTCGATGAGCGAGATGGCTCGGCCCAGGACGCGGGGGTCGAAGACGACGTCGCCGTTCATCCACAGGACGCCGTCGCGGCCCGTCGCGACGAGGGCGCGCAGCAGGCTCTTCGAGGTGTTGGTCTCGTCGTACTGCTCGTTGTGCACGTAGTCGGCGCCCGGGAAGGCGTCGATGATCGTCTCGGCGCGGTAGCCGACCACGGTCGTGATGCGCGCGTCCGTCCCGAAGGCGGCACGGATGTTGTCGTGCTGCTGGCGCATGATGCTGCGGCCGTCGGCGAGAGTCGTCAGCGACTTCGGCAGGGCGCGCCCGAGGCGCGTGCCCATGCCGGCGGCCAGGATCACGGTCTGAAGAGTCATCGGATAGCTCCTTCGTGTGAGCGGGGCGGGTGCCCCGACACGCCCCGGAGGCGATGCGCGATACCTGTGTGTATCCATGAATTCACGCAGTGTTCAACCGGAGTCCGTTGAGATGCTACCTGCGCGCGCTCCGCGATGCTGGCATCTCCCGGGGAGTCGTGAGGATCGGATCCGATGCGCGCGACACCCGGACGGGCCGCAGGGCGGCGGTTCGCGGCCCGGGTAGGTTGGTCGTCGTGACGCTCGAGCCCGGTGATGAGAACCAGCAGCAGGCGCCATCGGGCGACGGCGCCACGGCGCTTCAGCTCACCGGCGTCGTCAAGACCTACGGTGGCGAGCCGGCGGTCGCCGGCATCGACCTCTCGGTGCCCGTCGGCGCGTTCTACGGCCTCGTGGGGCCCAACGGCGCGGGCAAGACGACGACCCTGTCGATGATCTCGGGCCTCCTGCGCCCCGACCGCGGCGACATCCGCGTGTTCGACGTCGACGCGGCGCGCGACCCGCGGGCGGCGAAGCGGCTCATGGGCGTCCTTCCCGACCGCATGCGGACCTTCGACCGGCTGAGCGGGCGCCAGCTGCTCACCTACTTCGGCGCGCTGCGCGGCCTCAAGCCCGCCGTCGCGGCGGAGCGGATCGACGAGCTCGCCGCGGCCTTCGACATCGAGGGCGCCCTGGGCCGCGCCGTCGCCGACTACTCCACGGGCATGACGAAGAAGCTCATGCTCGCGGCCGCGATGATCCACGCGCCGCGTCTCCTCGTGCTCGACGAGCCGTTCGAGTCGGTCGACCCCGTCTCCTCCGAGCGGCTTCTCGCCGTGCTCCGCACCTACGTCGCGGGCGGCGGCACCGTGATCCTCTCGGGTCACAGCATGTCGCTCATCGAGACGATGTGCTCGCGGATCGCGGTGCTCGTGACGGGGCAGGTCCTCGCCGAGGGCACGCTCGACGAGGTCCGGGGCGAGATGACGCTCGAGCAGCGCTTCATCGACCTCAGCGGCGCGAGCGACGAGGGGGGAGCCCTCGAGTGGCTGCACACCTCGTCGGTCTGAGGTTCGCCGCGGCGGGCGCCCGGATCCACCGCGCGTCGCCCGCGCGCATCGCCCGCGCGGCCCTCGCCGCGGTCGTCGTCCTCGCCGCCGCGATCGGGGTCGGATCCCTCGCCCTGGCGCCGGCCAGCACCGCGGCGGTGGCGATCGTCGGCATCGGATCCGCGCTCGTCGCCGTCTTCTTCGCGGTGCCGTTCGCGGTGACGCCGCGCGATCCGGTCGATCCCCACGTGCTCGCGACGCTCCCCGTCTCGGCGCCGTCGGCCGCCGCGCGGCTCGGTCTCGCGAGCCTCGTGAGCGCGCCCGTCGCGGCGGCCGTCGCCCTCGAGGCCGGGATCGTCGTCGCCTCGGCCGCGCACGGCGCGCCCATCGCGATCGTCGTCGTCGCCGCCCTCGTGCATCTCGTCACGTGCGCGCTCGCGGCCCGCGCGGGCTTCGCCGCCGCCGGGCGGCTGCTGCGCGGGCGGCGCTCGGCGGAGTCAGCCGCGATCGTCGCCGCGATCGGCGCCTTCCTCCTCGCGTGCGTCGCCGTCGCGGCCCTCGCGCTGCCCTGGGGCGGGGGAGCTCCCGCCGAGGCCGAGGCGGTCGCCCGCGCGCTCGCCGTCACGCCCTTCGGCGCGGCTGCGGCGCTCGCCGTCGTCCCCGCGCCGGGCCCTGCCGTGGCGGCCGTCGTCACCGTCGCGGCGCTCGCGGGCGTGTGGTTCCTCATCGTCCGCGCGGGGATCCGCTCGCTGCCGCGCGAGGCCGAGCGCCGCGAGACCCAGCTCGGCTGGTTCGCCGTACTGCCGCGCGACGCGACGGGCGTGATCGGCGCTCGGTCCCTCTTCTACTGGGCGACCGACGTGCGCTATCTCGCGAACGTCGTCATCGTCCCGCTCGCGGGGCTCCTGCCGGTCGTGCCGCTGCTCGTCGCGGGGGTCCCCGCGTCGATCGTCGCCTTCGTCCCGCTCCCGATCGTCGCGACCTTCCTCGGATGGATCGCCCACAACGACCTCGCCTACGACTCCGAGGCGGTGTGGATCCACCTCGTCACGGGGGTGCGCGGCGCCGCCGACCGCGCCGGCCGCCTCGTCCCCGTCCTCGTCATCGGCATCCCGCTCCTCGCCGTCGCCGTCATCGCGACCTGCGCGGTGTCGGGGCGCTGGGACGCGGCTCCCGCCCTCATCGGCGTCGCCGTGGCGCTCTTCCTCTCGGGCCTCGGGCTCTCGAGCGTCGCGTCGGTCGTCGCCCCGTACGCCGTCGCGCGACCGGGCGACAGCCCGTTCCGTCAGCCGCAGCGCTCGGGATCCCGCGCCTCTGTCGCGCCGACGATCGTCCTCGCGCTCACGATCGCGGCGGGGCTGCCCGCTCTGATCCCGGCGGGGCGCTTCGTCTTCGCGGGCGAGGGCTCGCCGCTCGTCGCCCTCGTCGCGGGGGGCGCGGTCGGCGTCGTCGTGCTCGCCGCCGGCCTCGCGATCGGGGCGGCGGTGTTCGACCGCCGCGGGCACCGGATCCTCGAGTCGGCGACGCGCGCGGCCTGATCCCGCCGCGCCGGGCCGCCCCCGCCGCCCTACACTCGAAGCATGAGCACGCCACTTGACGCACCCGGAGACGGGGACATCGCAGTCCTCGACCGCGAGCTCGAAGAGCTCCTCCGGGAGGAGACCCAGGAGCCGGGCGACCACGAGCGCTTCTCGCACTACGTGAAGAAGGAGAAGATCCTCGAGTCGGCCATGACGGGCAAGCCCGTCCGCGCGCTGTGCGGCAAGAAGTGGACCCCGGGGCGCGACCCCGAGAAGTTCCCGGTCTGCCCCACGTGCAAGGAGATATACGAGTCGCTCAACAAGTAGCGACCCGGCGCCTCACGGCTCGATGTAGAGCGTGGGGATCGCCGGATCCGAGCGGCTGAGCGCGAGGGCGCGCACGGGCAGCTCGTCGCGCACGCGCCGGTGGTGCTCGCGCGCCGCCGCGACGCCCGCGGCGCCCTCGTACGCGGAGTCGATCTCGCCCTCGACGACGTAGGGCACCTCGAGCGCGCGGTCGTCGTGGTCGGGGCCTGCGCCGGCCGCGACGTCGAAGGAGTCCGAGACGCGGACGACCTCGGCCGTCGCGCGCCCGTGCTCGATGCGTCGGAACGCCGACTTGCGCCCGCCCTGCGAGCCCTTGCCCGGCGCCGTCTTCGCGACAGGGATCCACCCGCCGGCGGCGTCCTGACGGGCGACGAGCTTGTAGACGAGCCCCGCCGTCGGATAGCCGGATCCCGTCACGAGCGAGGTGCCGACGCCGTACGAGTCGACGGGCGACGCGGCGAGCGCCGCGATCGCGTACTCGTCGAGGTCGCTCGTCACCGTGATCGTCGTGTCGCGGTTGCCGAGGCCGTCGAGCTGAGCGCGCACCTCGGCCGCGACGAGGGGCAGGTCGCCTGAGTCGATGCGCACGCCGCCGAGGCGGGGGCCCGCGACCTCGACGGCCGTGCGGACGCCCTGCGGGACGTCGTAGGTGTCGACGAGGAGGGTCGTGTCGGGCCCGAGGGCGTCGACCTGTGCGCGGAACGCGTCGGCCTCGGTGTCGTGCAGCAGCGTCCAGGCGTGCGCCGCCGTGCCCATGGTCGGGACGCCCCACTCGCGGCCCGCCTCGAGGTTCGACGTCGCCGAGAATCCCGCGATGTACGCGGCGCGGGCGGCGGCGACGGCGCTGCGCTCCTGGGCTCGGCGCGATCCCATCTCGGCGAGGGGACGGTCGCCCGCGGCGATGCTCATGCGGGCCGCGGCGGTCGCGACGGCCGAGTCGTAGTTGAGGACGCTGAGCGCGATCGTCTCGAGGACGACGGCCTCGGCGAAGGTCCCTTCGACCGTGAGGAGGGGGGATCCGGGGAAGTACAGCTCGCCCTCGCGGTAGCCCGTGATCGAGCCCGAGAACTCGTAGTTCGCGAGGTAGGAGACGGCGGCGGGGCTCACGACCTCCTCGTCGCGCAGGAAGCGCAGGACGTCCTCGTCGAAGCGGAAGTCGCGGAGCATCGAGAGGAGGCGCCCCTGGCCCGCGACGACGCCGAAGCGGCGCCCGCCCGAGAGGCGGCGCCCGAAGAGCTCGAAGACGCCGCGCCGCGACGCCGTGCCGTCGCGCAGCGCGGCATCGAGCATCGTCAGCTCGTAACGGTCCGTGAGGAGGGCGGTCGAGGCGGTCATGTCGTCAGCCTAGCCGTGCCCCGACGGCCCCCAGCGTAGGGTTGGGGCGTGGACAATTCGCCGATCGGGATCTTCGACTCGGGCGTCGGCGGCCTCACGGTTGCCCGCGCCGTGCGCGACCAGCTGCCCCGCGAGTCGATCGTCTACATCGGCGACACGCTCCACTCGCCCTACGGGCCCAAGCCGATCGCCGACGTGCGCCGCTACGGTCTCGAGGTGCTCGACACGCTCGTCTCCGAGGGCGTCAAGATGCTCGTGATCGCGTGCAACACGGCGTCGGCCGCCCTGCTGCACGACGCGCGCGAGCGCTACGACGTCCCGGTCGTCGAGGTGATCCGCCCCGCCGTCCGCTCGGCGATCGCCGCGAGCCGCTCGGGCCGCATCGGCGTCGTCGGGACGCAGGGCACGATCGCGTCCGGCGCGTACCAGGACATGCTCTCGCTCACCCCGGGGACGCAGGTCTTCGCCGCCGCCGCGCCGCGCTTCGTCGAGTTCGTCGAGGCCGGGGTCACCGACTCTCCCGAGCTGCTCGAGGTCGCGGCCGAGTACCTGCGGCCTCTGCGCGACGCCGGCGTCGACACCCTCGTCCTCGGGTGCACGCACTACCCGTTCCTCGCGGGCGCGATCGGCTACATCATGGGCCCCGGCGTGACGCTCGTCTCGAGCGACAGCGAGACGGCGAAGGACGTCTACCGCGAGCTCGTGAGCGGCGACCTCCTCGCCGCCCCGACCGCGAAGGCCACGCGCACCTACGAGACGACGGGCGCCGACTCGGCCCCGTTCATCGACCTCGCCAACCGCCTGCTCGGATCCGAGGTGCGCGACGTGCGCCTCGTCCGCACGGGCCAGATCGATCTCCGCACCCTGCGCGAGGCGCAGGGCTGACACCGACCCGGAAGGACCCCTCCATGACACAGCGCGCCGACGGCCGCCGGACCGACCAGCTCCGCCCCGTCACGATCGAGCGCGGGTGGAGCGTGCAGGCCGAGGGATCGGCCCTCATCAGCTTCGGCGACACGCGCGTGCTCTGCACGGCGTCCTTCACGAACGGCGTCCCGCGCTGGCTCACCGGCAAGGGGCGCGGGTGGGTCACCGCCGAATACGCGATGCTGCCGCGCGCGACGAACGAGCGCAGCCAGCGCGAGAGCGTCAAGGGGAAGATCGGCGGCCGCACCCACGAGATCTCGCGCCTCATCGGCCGCGCGCTCCGGGCCGTCGTCGACACGAAGGCGCTCGGCGAGAACACCCTGGTCCTCGACTGCGACGTGCTCCAGGCCGACGGCGGGACCCGCACGGCGTCGATCACGGGCGCGTACGTCGCGCTCGCCGACGCGATCGAGTGGGGCCGCGAGAAGGGCTTCGTCGCGAAGAAGGCGCAGCCGCTCAGCGACAGCGTCGCGGCGATCTCGGTCGGCATCATCGACGGCACGCCCATGCTCGACCTGCCGTACGTCGAGGACTCGCGCGCCGAGACCGACATGAACATCGTCATGACGGGATCGGGGAAGTTCGTCGAGGTCCAGGGCACCGCCGAGGGAGCTCCCTTCGACAAGGCCGAGCTCGACCGGCTCCTCGAGCTCGGCGCCCAGGGCTGCGCCGACCTCGCGGTCCTGCAGCGCGAGGCGCTCGGCCGATGACCGATCGCGTCGTCCTCGCGACCCACAACGCGCACAAGGTCGCCGAGTTCCAGGCGATCGTGTCGCGGGTCCGCCCCGACCTCGAGGTCGTCGCGTACGACGGCCCCGAGCCGGTCGAGGACGGCACGACGTTCCGGGCGAACGCGCTCATCAAGGCGCGCGTCGCGGCGGCGCACACGGGGCTCCCCGCGCTCGCCGACGACTCGGGGATCTCGGTCGACGTCCTCGGCGGCGCGCCCGGCGTGTTCTCCGCCTACTGGGCCGGGCACGCGAAGGACGACGCCGCGAACCTCGCGCTGCTGCTCGACCAGCTGAGCGATCTCACGCGCCCCGAGGACCGCGGCGCGCACTACACCTCGGTCATCGCGCTCGTGACGCCCGCGGGCGAGGAGCGCACCGTCGAGGGGATCTGGCCCGGAACGCTCGCGACGGTGCCCCGGGGCTCAGGCGGTTTCGGGTACGATCCCGTATTCGTGCCCGAAGGCGGGACGCGTTCGGTCGCCGAGCTCACCGCCGACGAGAAGAACGCCGTCTCGCACCGTGCCCGCGCCTTCGAGGCGCTCGCACCGATCCTGTCGGGTCTCTGAACAACAGCCCCTTCGAAAGGTCAGAGATGGCGCAGTCATCGCCCATCCGCAGCCACGTCACCGGGATCGCCGTCGCGGCGGCGCTCGGCGGCTTCCTCTTCGGCTTCGACACCTCGGTCATCAACGGCGCGGTCGACGCGCTCGCCGACCAGTTCTCGCTCGGCGCGGGCCTCCAGGGCTTCGCCGTGTCGTCGGCCCTGCTCGGCGGCGCCGTCGGCGCCTGGTTCGCGGGCTCGATCGCGAACCGGTTCGGGCGGATCCCCGTCATGGTCGTCGCCGCGATCCTCTTCCTCGTCTCGGCGATCGGGTCGGGGCTCGCCTTCGGCGTCGTCGACCTCATCGTCTGGCGCGTCATCGGCGGCCTCGGCGTCGGCGCCGCCTCGGTCATCGCTCCCGCGTACATCGCCGAGGTGTCTCCCGCGAACGTCCGCGGTCGCCTCGGATCCATGCAGCAGCTCGCGATCGTGCTCGGCATCTTCGCCGCGCTGCTCTCGAACGCCGTCTTCGCCGCGATCGGCGGCGGCGCGACGGGGATCCTCTGGTTCGGCCTCCCAGCCTGGCGGTGGATGTTCATGGCCGAGGCCGTGCCCGCGCTGGTCTATGGACTCATCTCGCTGCGCCTGCCCGAGTCGCCCCGCTATCTCGTGCTCCACGACGACGAGGTCACGGCCGCGCGCGTCCTGCACGACTACACGGGCGAGATCGACGTGCAGGGGCGGATCAGCCAGATCAAGCAGTCGCTCCGCAGCGCCGAGAAGGAGTCGCTGCGCGACATCCTCGGCCACTCGCTCGGGCTCAAGCCCATCGTGTGGGTCGGCATCCTGCTGAGTGTCTTCCAGCAGTTCGTCGGCATCAACGTCATCTTCTACTACTCGACGACGCTGTGGCAGTCGGTGGGCTTCGACGAGTCGAGCGCCATGACGACGAGCGTCATCAGCTCGATCACGAACATCGTCGTGACGATCGTCGCGATCCTCCTCGTCGACCGGGTCGGCCGCCGCCGCATGCTGCTCACGGGATCCGTCGTCATGGCGGTCTCGCTCGGCATGATGGCGCTCTCGTTCTCGTTCTCGACCTCGACGGGCGACGGCGTCACACTGCCCCAGCCGTGGTCGCTCATCGCGCTCGTCTTCGCGAACCTCTTCATCGTCGGCTTCGGCGCGACGTGGGGTCCCCTCGTGTGGGTCCTGCTCGGCGAGATGTTCCCGAACCGCATCCGGGCGAGCGCCCTCGCGGTCGCGGCGGCGGCGCAGTGGATCGCGAACTTCGCGGTGTCGACGACGTTCCCGTGGCTCAGCGACATCGGGCTGTCCTTCGCGTACGGCATCTACGCGGCCATGTCGCTGCTGTCGTTCTTCTTCGTCCTGTGGCGCGTGCCCGAGACGAAGGGCGTCGAGCTCGAGGACATGACCGAGAACGTGCGGATCCCGCGCAAGGGCTGAACCGGGTCCCGCCGTCGGCCGAAGGGTGCGGGCGGCGGGACTCGAACCCGCACAGCCGGGGCCACAGGAACCTAAATCCTGCGTGTCTACCGATTCCACCACGCCCGCGCGGCTTCTAGCCTAGAGGGGTGAGTGACGCGAAGCCGAACATCGTGGTGGTCTGCACGGGCAACATCTGCCGCTCGCCGATGGGCGAGGTCGTGCTCCGCGACCGGCTCGCGGATGCGGGCGTCGAGGCGCACGTCGCATCGGCTGGCATCAGCTCCGAGGAGCTCGGGAACCCCATCGACCGGCGCGCGGCGCGGGCCCTCGGGGCGCGCGGATACGCGGTTCCCGACCGCACCGCGCGCTGGGTCGGCGCCGACGACCTCGCGGCCGATCTCCTCCTCGCGATGACGCGGCAGCACCGGGCAGCGCTCGTCCGCCGGGGCGCGGATCCCGAGCGCGTGCGCCTCTGGATGGAGTTCGTCCCCGGGGCCTCCTCGGAGGACGTCTCGGACCCCTGGTACGGCGACGCGAGCGACTTCGAGGAGACGCTCGACCTCGTCGAGCAGGGGGCGGACGGCGTCGTGGCGGCGATCCGAACCCTTGGAAAGGGCTGATCAGGGCGGGTTCCGCCCGTCCTGTGGATAACTTTCGAGGCCGATCCGCGGAATCCGCCATGCTGTCCGGATGGCGACGGAACAGCAGGCGATCATCGAGCGGGTGCGAGAGCGCGTCCGCGACGACCACGTCCGGCTGGGCCGCGCCGACGTCACGGCCGACGAGGTGCGGCGCATCGCGCTCGCCGAGGTCCGCCGCCACAACGACTACGCGCTCGCGCGCGGCGATCGGCTGATCGACGACGCCGACGAGTGCGTGCGGCGGGTCGTCGCGACGGTCGCGGGGTACGGCCCGCTGCAGCCGCTCATCGACGACGACGAGATCGAGGAGATCTGGCTCAACGGGCCCGACGATGCGTTCGTCGCGCGGGCCGGCGTCTCCGAGCGGGTCCCGCTCGAGATGACCGACGACCAGGTGCGCGACATCGTCGAGCGCATGCTGCACACGACCGGGCGGCGCATCGATCTCAGCCAGCCGTTCGTCGACGCGTCGCTGCCCGACGGCTCCCGCCTGCACGTCGTCCTCGCCGGGATCGCCCGCGGTCACTGGGCTCTGAACCTCAGAAAATTCGTTCCCGGCGTGCGCTCGCTCGACGCTCTCGTCGGGCTCGGGTCGCTCCCGGGCGACGTCGCGCGCATGCTCGGATCCGCGATGCGGGCGGGGAAGTCGGTGCTCGTCTCGGGCGCGACGCACGCGGGCAAGACGACGATGCTCGGCGCGCTCGTGTCGGCCTGCCGGCCCGACCAGCGGATCGTCACGGTCGAGGAGACGTTCGAGCTGTCGATCGACGCGCCCGACCTCGTCGCGCTGCAGGGCAGGCAGCCGAGCCTCGAGGGCACGGGAGAGATCACGCTGCGGCGGCTCGTGAAGGAGTCGCTGCGCATGCGGCCCGACCGGCTCGTGATCGGCGAGGTGCGCGACGCCGAGGCGCTCGACCTGCTCCTCGCCCTCAACACGGGGCTTCCGGGCGCCGCGACGATCCACGCGAACTCCGCCGACGACGCGCTCGTGAAGCTCTCGGCGTTGCCGCTGCTGGCGGGCCGCAACATCGACCGCGACTTCGTCCTCCCCGCGGTCGCCTCGTCGCTTGACCTCGTGATCCACTGCACGCGCGACGACGACGGGCGCCGGTACGTGTCCGAGATCGTCGAGCCGACGGGGCGGGTCGTCGCGGGCGCCGCCGAGACGCGCGAGGTGTTCCGCGCCGAGCCCCTCACGGAGGGCGATCCGCGGCCGGGCCCGCGGCGGTCGCAGCGGATCGCGGAGCGTGCGGCATGACCGCGATCCTCGGAGTCCTGCTCGCCGCCGGCGTCGTGCTCGTCGCGTCGCCGTGGCTGTGGCCGCGCGATCGCGCGTCGGGGCGCGGCCCGCGCCGGTCGCACGAGATCGAACGGCGGGCCGAGGCGCTCCTGGGCCGAGCGGGCTTCGCCCACGTCGCCCCGCGCGTCCTCGCCGTGTGGATGGGCGGTCTCGCCCTCGCGGCCGCGGCGATTGCGTGGCTCGTCACGGGCGCGGGCGTCCTCGCGCTCCTCGCCGCCCTCGCGGCGGCGGCCGCGCCCGTGCTCTGGCTGCGCGGCCGCGTCGCGCGGCTGCTGCGGGCCCGCCGGGCGCTCTGGCCCGACGTGTGCGACCTGCTCGTCGGGTCCGTGCGAGCGGGGCTCTCGCTCCCCGACGCGGTGTCGGGGCTCGCCGAGTCGGCGCCGCCGGCGCTGCGTCCCGCCTTCGATCGCTTCGCGCGCGACATGCGGGCTTCGGGTCATTTCGGGTCGAGCATCGACCGCCTGAAGCAGGTGCTCGCCGATCCCATGGCCGACCGGATCGTCGAGACGCTGCGCATGGCGCGCGAGGTCGGCGGGACCGAGCTCGTCGGGGTGCTCCGCGCCCTCTCGGTCTCGATCCGGCAGGACACCGCGCTGCGCGCCGAGGTCGAGTCGCGGCAGTCGTGGACGCGGGGCGCCGCGATCCTGGGGGTCGTCGCGCCGTGGGTGATCCTCGGCATGCTGTCGCTGCGCCCCGAGGGAGCCGAGGCGTACGCGTCTCCGACGGGGGTGACGATCATCGTCGTCGGCGCCGTCGTCTCGATCGCGTCGTATCGCGCGATGATCCGCGTCGGCCGCCTGCCCGAGCCGCGGAGGTGGTTCGCGTGACGGTCGCGATCACCGACGTCGCACTCGCGGTGCTGCTCGGCGGCGCCCTCGGATGCGGGGCGTGGCTCGCGCTCGCCGCGCTCCCGTCCTGGCGGGCGCCCGCGCTCGTCGACCGCGTCGGTCCCTACGTGCGCGACGTCACCGATCCCGCCGGTCGCAGCCTGCCCGTGCGCGTCGTCGACCCCACGGCCGTGCTCGCGCGCGGCGCGGGCGGCGTGTGGCGCCGGGCGCAGCGCCGGTTCGCTCTGCGTCTCGGCACGAGCGCGTCGATCGAGCGCCGGCTCCAACAGGCGGGCCGCGGGGGAGACGTCGCCGCCTTCCGGGGCGATCAGCTCGCCTGGGGGCTCGTCGGCGCGGCGTTCGGGGCCGTCCTCCTCGGCGCCGTGATCGTCGCGGGGCGCTTTCAGCCCCCGTCGGTCGTCCTCCCGGTCGTCGGCGCGGTCGCGGGCGCGATCGGGAGCGACATGATGCTCTCGTCGCAGGCCAAGGCGCGCGTCGCCCGCATCGGCGAGGAGCTCCCGACCGTCCTCGAGTTCCTCTCGCTCTGCCTCGCGGCGGGCGAGGGCGTGCTCGGCAGCGTGCGGCGGGTCGCGCAGGTCGGGTCGGGTGAGCTCACGGCCGAGTTGCGCGCCGTCACGGTCGAGGTCGACACCGGTGCGACGCTCACCGACGCGCTCGGAGCGATGGCGCGGCGCCTCGACGCACCCGTCCTGACTCGCGCGGTCGACCACGTCGTCGCGGCGATCGACCGCGGATCCCCGCTCGCGCAGACGCTCCAGGCGCAGGCGGCCGACGCGCGCGAGCAGGCGCAGCGCACCCTCATCGAGCAGGCCGGGCGCAAGGAGATCTTCATGATGATCCCGCTCGTGTTCGGCTTGCTGCCCCTCAGCGTCCTCTTCGCCATCTTCCCGGGCATCGCCATGCTGCGGCTCGGGTTCTGACCCTACGAAAGGAAAGCACCATGATCGAACGAATCCACACGCGGGCCCGTGCCCGCCTCATCCGCCTCCGCACCGCCTGGGGCGACCTCGCGAGCGAGGAGCGCGGTGACGTGCCGGGCTGGGTGCTCATCACGCTCATGACGGCGGGCCTCGTCGTCGTGATTTGGGCCCTCGCCGGGCCGACCCTGACGGGCGTGTTCG
This sequence comes from Microbacterium indicum DSM 19969, assembly GCF_000422385.1. Taxonomy (GTDB): domain Bacteria; phylum Actinomycetota; class Actinomycetes; order Actinomycetales; family Microbacteriaceae; genus Microbacterium; species Microbacterium indicum. The sequence continues at coordinate 13,514 of NZ_AULR01000016.1, read as the reverse complement.
AGCAGGCGATCGACCGCGTGACCGGCATGTGATGCACGTCGACCCCCGTGGCGAGCGCGGATCGGCGCCCGCCGAGTTCGTGATGGTCTCCGCGCTTCTCACGGCGTTGACGCTCGCGGTGATGCAGCTCGGCTTCGCGGTGTACGTGCGCAACGTCGTGCAGGACGCGGCGGTCGAGGCCGCCCACTACGCGGCGCTCGCCGACGTCGACCTCGCGGCGGGGGAGAGCCGTGCGCGCGATGCCGTGACCCGCGCGCTCGGCGCCGACGTCCTCGACGCCGTCGTCGTCGAGGAGACGGTCGCGGGCGGTGCCCGGATGGTCGTCGTCACGCTGCGCGCGACCCTCCCGATCATCGGGCTCGTCGGAGCCCCCGAGGGAACGGAGGCCGTGGCACATGCTCCCGTCGAGACCGTGGGATGACGACGACGGCAGCGCGTCGCTCGAGTTCCTCACCGCGGGCGTCCTGCTGCTCGTCCCGCTCGTGTACCTCGTCGTCGCGCTCGGCGAGGTGCAGAACGCGGCGCTCGCCGCGGAGGCCGCCGCGCGCTTCGTCGCCCGCGCCCTGACGACGCACACCGACCCCGACCTCGTCCTCCGCACCGTCGCCGCCGACTACGGCATCGATCCCGGATCCCTCGACATGCGCGTCGCCTGCACGCCCGCGGCGGCCGCGTGCCCGTCTGCAGGATCCACCGTCGTCGTCACGGTCGGCCACCTGGTCGACCTCCCGCTCGTCCCCGAGGCCTTCGGGATCGGCGACGCCCTGTCGGTCCCCGTCGACGCGACCGCGACCGCCAAGGTCTCGCGGCTGTGGGAGGCGCCGTGAGCGACGACGAAGGCAGCGTGCTGCCCCTCATCGTCGCCTACGTCGCGCTCTGCCTCGCGCTCGTCCTCGTCTGCGTCAACGCGACGTCGCTCTACCTCGCTCGGAAGGAGCTCGACGGGCTCGCCTCGGCGGCTGCGCTCGCCGCGGCGGACGGATTCGACATCGTCGCGTCGGGCGACGGCGTGCGGATCGCCCTCGACCGCGACGAGGCGGCCGACCAGGCGCTCGAGGTCCTCGCGGTCTCGCCGACCGAGGCCGAGCTCGTCTCCGTCGACACCGCCGACGCGGCATCGGCGCGCGTGACGATCCGCGCCGAGTGGCACCCGTTCCTCCTGGGCTTCGCGGCGCCGGGTGCCGTCGCGCTCGAGTCCCGCGCGACGAGCCGCTCGAGCCTCGCGCCCTAGCCCTCGCCCTAACTCTGGGCCTCGGGGTCCGGGCGAGAATGCGGGGAGTAGCGCGGGATCCACCGGATGAAGGCCGCGGCGCCCGCGAGGCCGATGAGGGCCACGATGCCCGAGGCGAACGCGATCGAGGCCACGGCCGTGATGGCCGACACGAGGACGGGCGTGAGCGACGCGCCCCCGTCGGTCATGGTGCGCCAGGCCCCGAGGAAGGACGCGGTGTTGTGCCGCGGCGCGACGTCGGACCCGAGGGTGAGCAGCACGCCCGACGAGAGGCCGTTGCCGATGCCGACCGCGATGACGCAGACCGCGAACCACACCTCGGCGGCGTCGAGGTCGTGCGTGAAGGTCAGGACGAGGAGCGAGGCGCTCATGAGCAGCTGGGAGGGAACACTCGCCCAGATGCGGCCGAAGCGGTCCATGATCTGGCCGCTCGCATAGAACAGCGCGAACTCGGCGCCTCCCGCGATGCCGACGAAGAGCGCGATCGACGCGGGGTCCATGCCGATCGAGACGCCCCACACGGGGAAGATCGCCTGCCGCCCGGCGCGGACGGCCGCGAGCGAGGCCGCCGCGAGGCCGAGCCGTGCGAGCACGCCCCGGTGCCGCCGGGTCGTCGCGAAGAGGCCCTCACGAGGGACGATCACGGGCACGGCGCCCGTCGCGGGACGCGGATCCGCCGGGACGGCCTCGGGGTCGGGCCCGAAGAGCACGAGCAGCCCCACGCCGACCGCGCAGGCGAGGAAGAACCAGATCGTCGAGTGCTCGCTGCCGGTGAGGGCGATGAGGCCGGCGGCCATGAGCGGCCCCGTGAAGGTTCCGAGCCGGAACGACCCGCCGACGAGCGAGAGCGCGCGGGCGCGGTAGGCGAGCGGCACCCGCGCCGTCATGAACGCGTGCCGCGCGAGCGCGAAGACCGAGCCGCACGCCCCGAGGACGAGCACCGCGAGCCCCAGGACCCCGATCGTCGGCGCCAGGACCATCGCGAGGATCCCGAGCGACGAGACTGCCGACGCGAGGATCATCGCCCTCCGCTCGCCGACCCGCCCGACGAGGACCCCGGCCGGCATGTTCCCCGCGAGCTGACCGACCGGCAGCGCCGCCGCGACGAGGGCGGCGACCCACAGGGGCGCGCCGAGCCCGGTCGAGATCGACGGCAGCACGGGCACGACGGCGCCCTGGCCCATCGAGTAGATCGCGGTCGGGGCGTAGACCATGGGCCCGTATCGGAAGATCGCGTCGGCTGCGGATCCACGCTTCGGGCTCATCTCGGCCTACGTTACCCGGCACCCACCTCGCTCCGAACACGGACGCGATAGGCTGAGCCGTCATGCTTGAGCTCGATCTGTCCGCCGACATCCAGTCGCTGCGCACCACCTACGACAACATCCGAGAGGTGGTCGACGTCGATGCCCTGCACGCCGAGATCGAGCGCCTCGAGCAGCGGGCCGCCGACCCCGACCTGTGGAGCGACCAGGCCAACGCGCAGAAGGTCACGAGCGCGCTGAGCCACGCGAAGTCCCAGGTCGCGAAGGTCGACCGCGTCGGCTCGCGGCTCGACGACCTCGAGGTCATGGTCGACCTCGCCAACGAGATGGAGGACGAGGACACGGCCGCCGAGGCGCGCACCGAGCTCGCCGCCCTCGAGAAGGTCGTGAGCGACCTCGAGGTGCAGACCCTCCTCGACGGCGAGTACGACGCGCGCGGCGCCGTCGTGACGATCCGCTCGGGCGCGGGCGGCGACGACGCGACCGACTTCGCGGAGATGCTCATGCGCATGTACCTGCGCTGGGCCGAGCGCAGCGGCTTCACGGCCAAGGTCCTCGACACGTCCTACGCCGAGGGCGCCGGCATCAAGTCGGCGACCTTCGAGATCGACGCGCCCTACACCTACGGCACGCTCTCGGTCGAGGCCGGAACGCACCGCCTCGCCCGCATCAGCCCCTTCGGATCCGCCGACAAGCGCCAGACGTCGTTCGCCGCCGTCGAGGTCATCCCCGTCATGGAGGAGGCGCAGGAGGTCGACATCCCCGAGAACGACATCCGCGTCGACGTCTTCCGCTCGTCGGGCCCCGGCGGCCAGTCGGTCAACACGACCGACTCCGCCGTCCGCCTGACGCACCTCCCGACCGGCATCGTCGTCTCGATGCAGAACGAGAAGTCGCAGATCCAGAACCGCGCCGCCGCGATGCGCGTCCTGCAGACCCGCCTCCTCCTGCTGCAGAAGGAAGAGGAGGCCGCGAAGAAGAAGGAGCTCGCCGGCACGATCACGGCGAGCTGGGGCGACCAGATGCGCTCCTACTTCCTCTACGGCCAGCAGCTCGTGAAGGACCTCCGCACGGGCTACGAGGTCGGCAACCCGGCGACGGTCTTCGACGGCGACATCGACGGCTTCATCAACGCCGGGATCCGCTGGCGCAAGCGCAAGAGCGACGACTGATCGCATGGCCTCGCGCGACGACGACGCACTGAGCTGGGGCGGAGACGACGACCCGACCCTGCAGGTCCGTTCGGACGAAGAGACGGTCGAGCCCGAGGGCGATCTCCCGCCCGAGCTCCAGCCGGATCCCGACGAGGACGAGGCGGGGGACGACGAGGACGCCGATGAGGAGCCCTCGGGCCCCGGGAACCTCGCGCTCGTGGGCTACGGGATCCTCGGCGGCGTCTACGCGCTGTGGACCGCCGGATGGGTCCTCGGATCCACGCGCCTCCTCGCCTGGATCGAGCAGGCGACGAGCACCTCGGCCGACGTCATGTTCCTCGCGAGCATGATCCTCGCGATCGCGGCGCCCATCGTGTGGTTCGTCGCGACGCTCTGGCTCACGCGCAACCGTTCGGCGGGGGCGCGCTTCCTCGCGCTCGCGGTCGGGGCCCTGCTCACGATCCCGTGGCCCTTCGCCATGGTGGGAGGCATCTGATGGCGACCGAGACCGCGGCGCGCCGCGCCGCGCCGATCTGGCTCCGCGGCGTCGTCTTCATCGTGTTCGGCGTCCTCTACGCCTACGCGATCTGGGCGGGGATCACCTATCTCATCGTCATGGCGTCGACGGCGTCGGCCTACGGCGGATCCCTCACCCCCGTCGCCTGGATCGCCATGATCATGACGATGGTCGTTCCCGTCGTCTCGTACGCGGCGTCGGCGATCCTCGGGCGCGGGCGCGCGCTCTGGGCCCTCGGCCTCATGCTGCTCACGGGGCTCGCGCTCACGGGCGTGTTCTGGCTCGACGTGCAGGCGCTGACGTCGACGCAGGTGGTCTTCTCCTGAAGCACTAGGCTGGATCCACGGTGCGCCCCGCGTGCGGCGCGTCGTGACCCCCGTCGTGTCACACAAAGGATCCGCCTGTGTCCAAACCCGTCGTGCTGCTCGCCGAACAGCTCTCTCCCGCCACGATCGAGGCGCTCGGCCCCGACTTCGACGTCCGATCGGTCGACGGAACCGACCGCTCGTCGCTCTTCTCGGCCCTCGAGACGGCGAGCGCCGTCCTGATCCGCTCGGCGACGAAGATGGACGCCGAGGCGATCTCGCACGCGCCGAACCTCAAGGTCATCGCCCGCGCGGGCGTCGGCCTCGACAACGTCGACATCAAGGCGGCGACCACGGCCGGCGTCATGGTCGTCAACGCGCCGACGTCGAACATCATCTCGGCCGCCGAGCTGACGTGCGGCCACATCGTGAGCCTCGCGCGCCACATCCCGCAGGCCGACGCGTCGCTCTCGACCGGCGCCTGGAAGCGCAGCTCCTTCACCGGGACCGAGCTGTTCGAGAAGACGCTCGGCGTCGTCGGCCTCGGCCGCATCGGTGCGCTCGTCACGGCCCGCATGCAGGCGTTCGGCATGCGCGTCGTCGCCTTCGACCCCTACGTGTCGGCCGCGCGCGCCCAGCAGCTGGGCGTCGAGCTGCTGAGCCTCGACGAACTCGTCGCCCAGGCCGACTTCCTCACGATCCACATGCCGAAGACGCCCGAGACGACGGGCATGATCGGCGCCGAGCAGCTGAAGGCGATGAAGAAGACGGCCTACGTCGTCAACGTCGCCCGCGGCGGCCTCATCGACGAGCAGGCGCTCGCGGAGGCGCTCGACGCGGGCGAGATCGCCGGCGCCGGCCTCGACGTCTACACGAGCGAGCCGCCGGCCGACACGACGCTGACGGGTCGGGCGAACGTCGTCTCGACGCCGCACCTCGGCGCCTCGACCGACGAGGCCCAGGAGAAGGCGGGCGTCTCGGTCGCGAAGTCGGTCAAGCTCGCGCTCGAGGGCGACCTCGTCCCCGACGCCGTCAACGTCGCGGGCGGCGCGATCGACCCGTTCGTCCGCCCCGGGATCGCGCTCGTCGAGAAGCTCGGCCAGGTCTTCAGCGGCCTCACGCAGGCGGGCCTCACCGACCTCGAGATCGAGGTCCGCGGCGAGCTCGCCGACTACGACGTGTCGGTCTACAAGCTCGCGGCGCTCAAGGGCGTCCTGACGAACGTCGTCAGCGAGTCGGTCTCCTACGTCAACGCGCCCCTGTTCGCCGAGCAGCGCGGCATCGAGTCGCGCCTGACGGTCGAGAAGGACAGCCCCGAGTACCGCAACCTCACGACGCTGCGCGGGACCCTCTCCGACGGATCCGTCCTCGAGGTCGCGGGCACGCTCGCGGGAACGCGCATGGTGCAGAAGCTTGTCGGCATCAACGGCTTCGAGCTCGACGTCCCGCTCGCCGAGCACCACGTGGTGATGGTCTACACCGACCGCCCCGGCATCGTCGGCGTCTACGGCGAGACCTTCGGCCGCGCCGGCATCAACATCGCGGGCCTGCAGGTCGCGCCGCACGCGACCTCGGGCGAGGCGCTGTCGGTCATCACGGTCGACTCGCGCGTCCCCGACGAGCTCCTCGCCGAGCTCGGCACGACGGTCGAGGCCCGCCTCATCCGCCAGATCGAGATCACCGAGGCCTGACGCCTCGCCGCGAGGCGCCCCGTCGGTCATCCGGTCGGCGGGGCGCTCCCGCGCCCGCACCCCACCAGAAGAGCAGCGCATCATGAGCATGACCCCCACCGATCAGATCGCGACCGATGGCCCCAAGGCCGATTGGCGCGGCTGGGTCGCGCTCGCCGTGCTCATGCTGCCCGTGCTGCTCGTGTCGATGGACAACACCATCCTCAACTTCGCGATCCCCGAGATCGCGCGCGACCTCGAGCCGACGAGCGCCGAGCAGCTGTGGATCATCGACGCGTACTCGCTCGTGCTCGCCGGCCTGCTCGTGACAGCGGGATCCCTCGGCGATCGCTTCGGGCGGCGGCGCATGCTCCTCATCGGGGCCGTCGGGTTCACGGTCCTCTCTGTCGCGGCGGCGTTCGCCCCGACGGCGATCGCCCTCATCGCCGCACGCGCGGGCATGGGCGTCTTCGGCGCGGCCCTCATGCCGTCGACGATGTCGCTCCTGCGCTCGATCTTCCGCCAGCGCGACCAGCGCCGCCTCGCGATCGCCATCTGGGCGGGCATGTTCTCGGCGGGCGGCGCGCTCGGCCCGATCCTCGGCGGCGTCCTCATCGAGCACTTCCCGTGGCAGAGCGTGTTCCTCGTCGCGGTCCCGATCCTCGTGCTGCTCCTCGCGCTCGCCCCGGCCTTCGTGACGGAGAGCCGCGACCCGCAGCCCGGCCCGATCGACGGCTGGAGCATCCTCATCTCGATGCTCGCGCTCGCGCCGCTCGCCTACGGCATCAAGGAGATCGCGGTGAGCGGATGGATCGGCCTCGTCCCGGTCGCCATCGGGCTCGGCTTCGGCTGGATCTTCGTGCGCCGCCAGCTGCGCTCGGCGCACCCGCTGCTCGACATGGGCCTGTTCCGCCGCCCGACCTTCGCGGGGTCCCTCGCGACGAACCTCTGCTGCATCATGGGCTACGTCGGGTTCCTGTACTTCGTGTCGCAGCACCTGCAGATGATCGTCGGCCTCTCGCCGCTCATGGCGGGCGTCTCGCTGATCCCCGGCGCCGTCGTCTCGATCATCGCGGGGCTCGCGATCACGCCCGTCGCGCGCCGCTTCCGTGCGTCGATCGTCGTCCCGACGGTCCTCGTGCTCGCGGTCGCGGGCTTCCTCCTCGTCGCGCTCGCGGGCGCGCACGGGCTCTGGGCGATCGTCGTCGCGTTCATGCTGATCGGCGGCGGGACGGGCGCGGCGCAGGCGATCTCGGGCGAGCTCATCGTCTCGTCCGCCCCTCCCGCGAAGGCCGGGGCCGCGAGCGCGGTGAGCGAGACGGCGTACGAGTTCGGCGCCGTCCTCGGCACCTCGATCCTCGGGGGCGCGCTCACCGCCTGGTACCGCGGCCACCTCGTCCTGCCGGCCGGCGTGCCGGAGGAATCGGCGGCGCAGGCGCGCGAGACGCTCGCCGGCGCGGTCAACGAGGCGCAGGCGATCGGCGGGCCCGTGGGCGAGAGCCTGCGCGCGGCCGCCGCCGACGCGTTCGACGGGGGAGTGGTCACGACCTCGATCCTCGGCGCCGTCCTCACCGTCGCGGCGGGCGTCGTCGCGGCGACTACCCTGGAACGACGCCGTCGTCACTGAATCAAGGAGTGCAATGTCCCGTGTCGTGAAGCTCGCCGTCATCCCTGGTGACGGCATCGGCCCCGAGGTCATCGCCGAAGCCGAGAAGGCGCTCGACGCCGCGACGGTGGGCAGCGACGTCCTCTTCGAGAAGACCCGCTTCTCGCTCGGCGCCGACCGCTTCCTCGCGACGGGCGACGTCCTGACGGACGAGGACCTCGCGGCGATCGACGCGCACGACGCGATCCTCCTGGGCGCCGTCGGCGGCGTTCCGAACGACCCGCGCCTGCGCGACGCGAACATTGAGCGCGGGCTGCTCCTGAAGCTGCGCTTCTCGCTCGACCACTACGTCAACCTGCGCCCGTCGAAGCTCTACGCGACCGTTCCGGGCCCGCTCGCCGACGCGGGCGAGGTCGACTTCGTCGTCGTCCGCGAGGGCACCGAGGGTTCGTACGTCGGCAACGGAGGGGTGATCCGGGAGGGCACCCCGCACGAGATCGCGAACGAGCTCGGCGTGAACACGGCGCACGGCGTCGAGCGCGTCGTCCGCTACGCCTTCGACCTCGCGGCGAAGCGATCGGGGCGCCTGACCTTCGTGCACAAGACCAACGTGATGGTCAACGCGGGCAAGCTCTGGGCGCGGATCGTCCGCGAGGTGGGCGGGGAGTTCCCCGCAGTGGCCGTAGACTATATGCACGTCGACGCGGCCACGATCCACATGGTCCAGAACCCCTCGCGCTTCGACGTCATCGTCACCGACAACCTCTTCGGAGACATCCTGACCGACCTCGCCGGCGCCATCACGGGCGGCATCGGTCTGGCCGCATCCGGCAACCTCAACCCCGCCGGCGACCACCCGTCGATGTTCGAGCCCGTCCACGGTTCGGCTCCCGACATCGCGGGCCTCCAGAAGGCCGACCCCACGGCCGCGATCGGATCCGTCGCGCTCCTGCTCGAACACCTCGGGCTCGAGAGCGAGGCGCGCAACCTCACGCGTGCGATCGAAGAGGACATCGCAGACCGCGGCGACGCGCCCCGGACCACGGCCGAGATCGGATCGGCCATCGCGGCGCGGCTCGCCGCATGACGACTCCCGCGCACCGCACGCGGATGAACTGAGACAGGACGACCATGGAACTGAACCTCCTTCCCCCGAAGCCCGACCAGCTGACCTTCCTCGTGAAGCCCAACCCCGCGCCGCGGAGCGCCGAGGAGCGCGCCGCGCTGCTCGAGGACCCGGGCTTCGGGACGGTCTTCACCGACCACATGGTCGACATCTGCTGGTCGGACCGTGGCGGCTGGCACCGCCCGCGGGTCCAGGCGTACGGTCCCATCGCGATGGATCCGGCCGCGGCCGTCCTGCATTACGCTCAGGAGATCTTCGAGGGCATGAAGGCGTACCGTCACGCCGACGGCGCGATCTACACGTTCCGCCCCGAGATGAACGCGCGCCGCTTCAACCGCTCGGCCCGCCGCCTCGCGATGCCCGAGCTGCCCGAGGAGTTCTTCCTGCAGGCGCTCAAGGAGTTCATCGCGGTCGACGGCGACTGGGTGCCCTCGGGCGACGACCAGACGCTGTACCTGCGCCCGTTCATGTTCGCGAAGGAGGCGTTCCTCGGCGTGCGCCCCGCGAAGAAGTACAACTTCTACGTGATCGGCAGCCCGTCGGGCGCGTACTTCTCGGGCGGCGTCAAGCCCGTGTCGATCTGGCTCAGCGAGACCTACGCCCGCGCGGCCGACGGCGGCACCGGATTCGCGAAGACGGGCGGCAACTACGCCGCGTCGCTGCTGCCCCAGCAGGAGGCCTCGGCGCAGGGCTGCGACCAGGTCGTGTTCCTCGACTCGCGCGGCAACGTCGAGGAGCTCGGCGGCATGAACATCGTCTTCGTCATGAAGGACGGCACGCTTGTGACCCCGCAGAGCGACTCGATCCTCGAGGGCGTGACGCGCTCGTCGCTCCTCCAGCTCGCGGCCGACCGCGGCCACACGATCGAGGAGCGCCCCGTCTCGCTCCAGGAGTGGCGCGACGGCGTCGCCTCGGGCGACATCGTCGAGGTCTTCGCCTGCGGCACCGCCGCCGTGGTGACGCCGATCGGCGAGCTCAAGGGAGCGGGCTTCTCCGACGAACAGCCCACGGGATCGCTCGCCCTCTCGCTCCGCGAGGAGCTGACCGACATCCAGTACGGCCGCCGCGAGGACACGCACGGCTGGCTGTACCGCCTCGACGCGTAAGGTTGGGCCGGTGAGGATCGCGCGCTTCAGCCACCAGGACACCATCAAGTTCGGCATCGTCGACGGCACCGAGCTGGTCGTCCTGACGGGGGATCCGATCCTCGCCGGCTTCGACACGACGGGGGAGCGCGTCTCACTCGGCGACGTCGCGCTGCTCGCCCCCGTGATCCCGCGCTCCAAGGTCGTGTGCGTCGGCAAGAACTACCGCGACCACGCGCAGGAGATGGGCGGCGAGCCGCCTGCCGAGCCGCTGCTGTTCTTCAAGCCGAACACCTCGGTCATCGGGCCGAACGACGCCATCGTGCGCCCGTCGCAGTCCGACGACACGCAGTGGGAGGGCGAGCTCGCGATCGTCATCGGCGCGATCGCGAAGAACATCGCGAAGGAGGACGCGGCGAGCGTGATCTTCGGTTACACCGTCGCGAACGACGTGACGGCGCGCGACCTGCAGCGCACCGACGGCCAGTGGGCGCGCGCCAAGGGCATGGACACGTTCTGCCCCGTCGGCCCCGCGATCGAGACCGAGTTCGACGTCGCGAAGGGCGAGGTCATCACGCGCCTCAACGGCGACGAGAAGCAGCGCGGATCCTTCTCCGACATGATCTTCGACGTCCCGACGATCATCGAGTACGTCACGGCCGCGTTCACGCTGCTCCCGGGCGACATCGTCCTGACGGGCACGCCGGCGGGCGTCGGGCCCTTCTCGGCGGGCGACGTCGTCGAGGTCGAGATCCCAGGCATCGGGATCCTGCGCAACCCCGCGCGCGACGCCTGACCCCGGCGCCGGCGGTCCCCGGGGATCGGGCAGGTCGGGCGACTAGGATCGGGGTGATGTCTTCTGCACCCGATCCCCGCACCACGACGGCCACGGGAAGCGACGTCCGCGTCCGCTTCTGCCCGTCGCCCACCGGCCTGCCGCACGTCGGCCTGATCCGCACGGCGCTGTTCAACTGGGCGTACGCCCGCCACAACGGCGGCAAGCTCGTGTTCCGCATCGAGGACACCGACGCGAACCGCGACAGCCAGGAGAGCTACGAGCAGATCCTCGAGGCGTTGCGCTGGCTGCACATCGATTGGGACGAGGGCGTCGAGGTCGGCGGCCCGCACGAGCCGTACCGCCAGTCGGAGCGCCACGGGCTGCACCGCGAGGTGCTCGACACACTCATCGAGAAGGGGCTCGTCTACGAGTCGTTCTCGACGAGCGAGGAGATCGACGCGCGCAACGAGGCCGCCGGGCGCCCCAAGGAGCAGGGCTACGACAACTTCGACCGCGACCTGAGCGACGACGAGCGCGCGGCGTTCCGTGCCGAGGGCCGCCAGCCCGCGCTGCGCCTGCGCGTGCCCGACGAGGACATCACCTACGTCGACCTGATCCGCGGCGAGGTCACGTTCCCCGCCGGCTCGTTCCCCGACTTCGTGATCGTGCGCCCCAACGGGATCCCGCTGTACACGTTCGTGAACCCCGTCGACGACGCGCTCATGGGGATCACCCACGTTCTGCGCGGCGAGGACCTCATGCCCTCGACGGGCCGGCAGATCGTGCTCTACCGCGCGCTCATCGAGGCGGGCGTCGCGACGTTCATCCCGCGCTTCGGCCACATGCCGCTCGTCCTCGGCGACGGCAACAAGAAGCTCTCGAAGCGCGACCCCCGCGCCGACCTCTTCCTGCAGCGCGACAAGGGCTTCGTCCACGAGGGCCTGCTCAACTACCTCGCGCTGCTGGGCTGGTCGATCGGCCCCGACCGCGACGTGTTCTCGCTCGACGAGCTCGTCGCGGCCTTCGACATCGAGAAGGTGAACCCGAACCCGGCCCGCTTCGACCAGAAGAAGGCCGAGTCGATCAACGGCGACCACATCCGCCTGCTGGAGGCCGACGACTTCGCGTCGCGCCTCGTGCCGTACCTGCAGAAGGGCGGCGTGCTGGGAGAGACGCCGAGCGCCGAGGACCTCGCGCTCGTCGCGGCGGCCGCGCCGCTCGTGCAGCCGCGCCTCCAGCTCCTGGGCGACGCCCCGGGCATGCTGGGCTTCCTCTTCACCGACGAGATCGCGTACGACGACGACGCGGTGTCGGGGCTCAAGGGCGACACCGCCGCGATCCTCGCGGCCTCCGTCGTGGCCCTCGAGGGCGTCTCCGACTTCCGCGCCGAGCCGATCCAGGAGGCCCTCGCGGCCGCCCTGATCGACGGGCTGGAGCTCAAGCCGCGCGTCGCCTACGGCGCACCGCGCGTCGCGATCTCGGGTCGCCGCGTCTCGCCGCCGCTGTTCGAGTCGATGGAGCTGCTCGGCAAGGAGCGCACGATCGCGCGCCTCGCCGCCTTCGCGGCCGCTCAGCCCGCGGGGGAGTAGCGCGACACGCCCCGGATCCCGTTCCGGTTTGGCGTACCGGCCTGTCTCGCGTAAAGTAGTCCCTTGTGACGGCGACAGGCCGGAACGCCCTTGGGGTATGGTGTAATTGGCAACACGGCTGATTCTGGTTCAGTTGTTCTTGGTTCGAGTCCAGGTACCCCAGCCATAGCGTTCTTCCTCAAACCAGAGATGAGAGAACTAGAGCTAGCAATTGAAGAACTCCCCGTCGGTACACGGGGAGTTCTTGTTTTCTCTGCACGTTCGTCGGCGCTCGCCTCGAGTTGCTCCATGAACTCACGGATGGCGCCGTTGGCGCTGCTCCGTACGCTCTTCACGCGAATGGCATCACCTTCGACGTGGATGTACAGCTTCTCGAAGAACGCCGTCAGAAGATCGCGACGCGCAGCCACCGGCGCGCGCTGGTACAGCTCGCCGGGAATGCGGAGGAGATCGAGGTAGGCGAGCGCCTGCTCGGCTCCGTACTTGAGGCGGTCGCTGGCCTGCGCAAGCTTCTCCTTCAGTGCTGCTTTCTGGAGTGTCGTCTTCTCGATCCTCTCTCTGACCTTCGGGACATCGATCGCGCCTGATGCTGCGAGGTCGATCAGGCGCTCTTCTTGGGCTTCGAGTGTGTCGAGCTGCTTGCGCATCTGCGCCTTGGCTTCTCGGTCAGCGGCGAGAAGATCGTCGACGGCGCCGCTCACCAGCTCGCTCATGCCGTCGATCATCTTCGGGTCGTAGCTCTCCCTCGCGACCTCGGCAGCGACATGCGCCTCGACGGTCTCCATGCGGATCGCGGGGTGCTGCAGAGCCGTCGCTGCTTGGAGGTGCAGATGAAGTATTCGTAGGTACCGGGACTGCTGCACGGATAGGTGACATCTGATTTGGCTTGCCCGCGGGGTGGGCCTGGAAGGATGTTGCTGTGCCCAAGCCCTACCCGTCCGAGTTCCGTGACGACGTTGTGCGCGTCGCGCGGAACCGTGAGCCCGGAGTGACGATCGAGCAGATCGCGAAAGACTTCGGTGTTCACCCAATGACGCTGCAGAAGTGGATACGTCGCGCTGACATCGATGAAGGTCCGAAGCCCGGCCAGTCGCGGACCGAGGCGGCGGAGATCCGTGAGCTGAAGAAGCGGAACCGTCTGCTCGAGCAGGAGAACGAGGTCCTCCGCCGCGCGGCGGCGTATCTGTC
>NZ_AULR01000015.1 GCF_000422385.1 Microbacterium indicum DSM 19969 | reverse complement strand
GGCGAGCACCTTGTCCCAGGTGCCCCCGACGGCCATGCGGTGATGCCAGGTCCACACCGTCTGCCACGGCCCGAACACCTCCGGCAGATCCCGCCACGCGATCCCGCACCGATACCGGTAGACGATGCCCTCGACCATCAACCGAGCATCTGCGAACGGCCGCCCCTTCCGCCCGGTCGGGCGGGGCAGCATCTCCTCGATCAACGACCACTGGGCATCCGAAAGCATCTGAAACCGCGTCACGAACTCAGACTCTCAGCGCGCTGCCGATCTATTTGTCAGACACGCCCTACGCGCGCGGCTTCTACCGCCCGGCACCCGTCGAGCAGGTCGAGTGGTCGTTCCCGCTCGACCACGGTGGGATCGTGTTCGACGATCCGGTCCCCGAGACGCGCGCGGCCATGGCGCTCATGGACGCCGTGGACCCCGTGTTCGTCACGGGCCTGCACAACGCCGAGCTCGGCGGGGTGTACTTCTACGTGTCGGACGATCTCACCCCCGCGATCGAGGATCTGCACGGCGTCACAGCGGCGCTCGGTCTGCCGCTCGACCGGGGAGAGCCCGAGTTCGCGGGCGTGGAACCGCTCGCCGACGCCGTGTTCCCCGCGCTGAGCGCGCACGCGATGATCGACGCTCTCGTCGAGATGGGGGTCGATCCTGCGCAGCACGTCACCGCGGGCGGGACCGCCGACTACGCCGAGCGCTTCGGGGCGAGCATGCTCGTCGCCGAACTTCCGTACTGGGCCCACGCCGACGCGGACGACGTGACGGAATCGCGCGAGAAGTACCGCGACGTCCTCGCGCGATCCGCAGACGACCTGCGCGGCCTCGCCGACGTGCTCGATGCGGCGCTCGACGTGGCGGGGCCCGACCTGGGAATCGAGTCGCAGCTGCGCCGCGCGGCCGTCGCGTTCGCCGGGGGGATGCGCGCGAACGCCGAGGAGGCTGCCGCGCGCGCACTCGATCCCGCGAGCGACCGCCCCGCCACGGTCGCCGAAGTCTTCTCGAACGCCGACAACGTGCGGATGTTCCGGTTGCGCTTCGGATCCATGCTCGCGCGCACGCTGCACGTCGAGATCGCCGCCGGAACCGCGTCGCCCGCCGTCCGATCGGCCGCTCGCGATCTCGACGTCGTCCTCGAGGGCTGGTACGCCGAGGCCGCCGAGCGCCAGGCCGAGCTCGAGACGATCCCGATCGAGCGCCTCGTAGGTGTGCAGCTCGGGGCGGTTCTCAGCGCGGCTCGTGTCGCGGTGTCGCGGCGTCGTGGCGAGAGCGTGTGACGACGTGACGCGTTTCCTCATCCGTCGAGTGCTCGAGCTGCTGCTCGTCTTCTTCGGCGTGACGTTCACCATCTACGCGATGGTCTTCGCGCTGCCCGGCGACCCGATCTCGGCGCTCGGCGGATCCAACAGGCCCCTGCCCGAGAACGTCGTCATCCGGCTGCGCGAGCAGTTCCTGCTCGACGAGCCGCTCATCACGCAGTACCTGCATTACATCGGCGGGCTGCTGATGGGCGACCTCGGTCAGACCTTCGACGGCCGGTCCGTCGCCGAGCGCATGTCGAGTCGCTGGCCCGTGACGATAACGCTCGCCCTCACAGCGTGGGTCGTCGAGGTCGTCATCGGCGTGGGTCTGGGCCTCGTCGCGGGCCTGCGCCAGGGCAAGGCGATCGACAAGACCGTCCTCGTCGGTACGATCCTCGCGACGAGCGTCCCCGTCTTCGTCCTCGGCGTCACGCTGCAGCTCGTCCTCGGCGTGTGGCTCGGGTGGGTCCCCGTCGCCGGGACCACGGCCGGGTGGCCGCTCGCGTACATCCTCCCGGCCGTGATCATCGCCCTCTTCGGGCTCGCGAGCGTCTCGCGCCTCATGCGCGGGACCGTCATCGACACCATGCGCAGCGACTTCGTCCGCACGCTCGTCGCGAAGGGCATGCCGAAGCGCCGTATCGTCGGCGTGCACGTGCTGCGGAACTCGGTGGGCCCCGTGCTGACGTTCCTCGCGATCGACCTCGGCTACCTGCTCGGCGGAACCGTGGTGATCGAGGGAATCTTCAACCTGCCCGGCATCGGGCAGCTTCTCTTCGACGCAATCAGCACGCACGAGGGGCCGACGATCGTCGGGATCTCGACCGCGCTCATCATCATCTTCCTCGTCACGAGCGTCGTGGTGGACATCATCGCGTCGCTCCTCGACCCCCGCATCCGCAGAGAGTGAGGGCCCGCTGATGACCGACATCATCGCCGCCCAGGAGGGCGTGGGAGTCGCCCGCACGCGAGGCGTATGGGGCACGCTGCGCTCCCGCCCGACCTTCTGGATCAGCGCGGGGATCCTCGTCCTGCTCCTCCTCGTCGCCGCGCTGCCCGGGCCCATCTCCGACCTGTTCGGCAACCCGGACCCCCGGGCCTGTGCCCTCGGCGACAGCCGTCAGGCACCCAGCGCCGCGCACCCGTTCGGCACCGATCTGCAGGGATGCGACGTGCTCGCGAACGTCGTCTACGGCGCGGGCACATCCCTGTCCATCGGGTTCCTCACGACCGTCATCTGCCTCGCGCTCGCGCTCGTCCTCGGCACTCTCGCCGGCTACTTCGGGGGATGGGCCGACGCGCTCATCGCCCGGCTCACCGACGTGTTCCTGGGCTTCCCGTTCCTGCTCGCGGCGATCGTCGTGCTGAACAGCGTTCCCGAGCGCACGCCCGTGATCCTCTCGCTCGTGCTCGCGTTCTTCTCGTGGCCGACCCTCGCCCGCATCGTGCGCGGATCGGTACGTCAGGTGCGCGACAGCGAGTTCGTGCAGGCCGCTACCGCCATGGGGCTGTCGCACGCCCGGATCGTCCTGACGCATGTGCTGCCGAACGCCCTCGGGCCCGTGCTCGCGATCGCGACGACGATGGTCGGATCCGTGATCGTCGCGGAATCGACGCTCACCTTCCTCGGGGTCGGCCTCGTCCACCCCTCGATCTCCTGGGGCCTGCAGCTCTCGACCGCACAGAGCTACTTCCAGATCGCGCCGCACATGCTCGTGTTCCCGGCGCTCTTCCTCACACTCACGGTCGTCGCGCTCATCTCGCTCGGAGACATCCTGCGCGACGCACTCGACCCGAAGGGACGTTCATGACATCCGCACCGAACCGCCGAGACCTCATCGCATCGCTCGAGGAGCCCATCGCGCGATGGATCGATGGGCAGAGCGCCTACAAGGGCGCGACGGGGGTGCAGCTCGCGGTCGCGTACCGCGGGGAGTTGCTCCTCGAACAGGCCTGGGGGTTCGCGAACCTCGAGACGGGGGAGGAGATGACGACCGATCACCTCTTCCGCATAGCCTCCCACTCGAAGACCTTCACCGCGACGAGCATCCTGCGCCTCGCTGAGAGCGGCGCGCTGCGCCTCGACGACATCGTCGAGGCGCACGTCCCCGACCTCTCCGGAACCCCGATGGGTGCGCTCTCGGTCCGCGCGCTCCTCGGGCACCAGGCCGGGGTGATCCGCGACTCCTCCGACGGCGACTTCTGGCAGCACGTCTTCCCGTTCCCGGATCGCGCCGAGCTGATCGAGATCCTCCGCACCGAGGGCGTCGTCTTCGAGCCGAACACGCACTTCAAGTACACGAACATCGGATACGGCCTTCTCGGGCTCGTGATCGAGGGCGCGACGGGAAAGACCTACGCCGAGGCGACGACCGAGCTCATCGTCGAGCCGCTCGGCCTCACCGACATCGGCCCCGAGTACGTCGAGGCGCGCGCCGCCGACTACGCGGCCGGTCACACCGCGAAGCTCGCAGCCGCGCAGCCGCGCGCCGTGATCCCACACGTCGACACCCGCGCACTTGCGTCGGCGACCGGCTGGTACGCCAATGCCCGCGACCTCGTCGCCTACGGGTCCGCCCACGTCTTCGGCGATGAGCGGGTGCTCACCGACGCGTCGAAGCGGCTCATGCAGCGCGAGGAATCGCGCTTCACGTCACGCGACCAGGCCGAGGCGCGGTACGGGCTCGGCCTCGATCTCGCCGAGGTCGCCGGGCGCCAGCTCGTCGGCCACTCGGGCGGATATCCCGGCCACATCACCCGCACGTGGATCGACCCGGTCGACGGCCTCGTCGTGTCGGTCCTGACGAACGACCTCGACGGGGCCGCGGGAATCCTCGCGGCCGGCGTCCTCGAGATCATCGAGCTCGCGGTGCGCGCGGCCGACGACGGTGCCGAGATCCCCGACGCCCTGCGCTTCGACGGCCGGTTCGCGGCGATGTGGAACGCGTTCGACGTGTTCGACCTCGGCGGCCGGCTGCACGCGCTCAGCGTGCGCGCGCCCTCGCCGAAGGGCGGCGCGACGCGCATCGAGGTCGACGGCGACCGCCTCGTTATCGAGGCCGAGCCGAGCTTCGGCGAGAGCGGCGAGCCCGTCGTCGTGACGCGCGACGCCGACGGTTCCATCACGCGGGTGAGGCTGGGCGCGATGTCGGCGGTGCCCATCGCGGGCGTCGACCTCGCGGCGCCGCACCTGCCGCGGATCGCCTCCTGACGCGGGAAGAATGTCGGCATGAGCGATGACGCGCAGCGGCCCGAGCCCCAGATCGACGACGACGCCCTCGAGTGGGTGGAATCCTTCGCGACGGCGTGGGAGCCCAACGGTCCCCGCGCCGAAGGGCGGGTTCTCGGGCTGCTGCTCATCTGCGACGCCCCCTATCTCTCGGCCGCCGACATCGGGCGCATGCTCCGCATGAGCTCCGGCGCTGTGTCGATGTCGACGCGCGGTCTCACGGCCTCGGGGTTCCTGCAGAAGCACACCGTGACGGGCGACCGCCGACATCACTTCCGTGCCGACGATGACGTGTGGGGATCCTTCCTCGCGGGCGAACGCGGGTACCTGCACCGCACGATGCAGGTACTGCGGGACGGCATGGCGCTCGAGGCCGGGTCCCGCCCAGGGCCCCGCACCCGTCTCGAGACGGCCGATCGATACATGAGGTGGCTCGAGAAGTACCACCGCAAGATGCTCGACGACTGGCGCGCCTATCGCGACAGCCCGGACCAGGAGGACGAATGACTGACGTTCTGGAGATCGACGACCTGCACGTGGCGTTCCGCACGCCGTCCGGTGATGCACCCGCCGTCCGAGGGATCTCGCTGGCGGTGGCGCGCGGTGAGATCCTCGCGGTCGTGGGCGAATCCGGATCCGGAAAGTCGGTCACGGCGATGAGCGTGCTCGGGCTGTTGCCCGGCAATGCGGTCGCGACGGGCTCCGTGCGCGTCGACGGACAGGAGGTTCTCGGGTCCGGGGACGCCGCCTTGGGTGAGGTGCGCGGCGACAAGGTCGCGATGGTGTTCCAGGATCCGTTCGGCGCTCTCGATCCGGTGTTCACCGTCGGATTCCAGATCCGCGAGGTGCTGAGACGGCACCGCCCGCAGATGGGCGCAGACGAGCGGCGCGAGCGCGCCGTGGAACTGCTGCGCATGGTCGACATGCCCGAGCCTGAGAAGCGCGTCGCGTCGTACCCGCACCAGCTGTCGGGCGGACAGGCGCAGCGCGTCGTCATCGCGATGGCGCTCGCGTGCGATCCGCAGCTGCTCATCGCCGACGAGCCGACGACGGCGCTCGATGTCACGGTGCAGCGCGAGATCCTGGACGTGCTGCGCACGCTGCGCGATCGCACAGGGGCGGGGATCCTCTTCATCACCCATGACATGGGTGTCGTCGCGGACATCGCCGACCGCGTCGTCGTCATGCGCGGCGGGCAGGTGCAGGAGACCCAGCAGGTCGACGCGATCTTCTCGGCGCCCGCCGCGAGCTATACCCGCGAGCTGCTGGCCGCCGTCCCGCGGCTCACAGCCGAGCCCCGAGCTGCGCGCGGCACGGACGATCCCGTCTTGGAGATCGTGGGGCTCGAGGTCACATACCGGCGCCGCGGGCACGCGGTGAAGGCGGTCGAGGGCATCGACCTGTCGATCGGGTCCGGGCGTCTGCTCGCACTCGTCGGCGAGTCGGGATCCGGGAAGTCGACGATCGGTCGGTCGGTCGTGGGCCTCGCCCCCGTGACGGCCGGCAGGATCGCAGTCGACGGCGTCGACGTCACCGAGGCCTCGCGCCGCGATCGGCAGGCGATTCGCCGAAGGATCGGCTTCGTGTTCCAGAACCCCGCCGGCGCGCTCGATCCGCGATGGACGATCGGCGGAGCGATCGGGGAGCCGTTGCGAGCGCACAGCGGCCTGCGCGGCGCGGATCTCGAGCGTCGCGTGGGCGAGCAGCTCGAAGCGGTCGAGTTGCCCGCCGCCTGGGCTACCAGGTACCCGCATGAACTGTCGGGAGGGCAGCGGCAGCGCGTCTCGATCGCGCGCGCTCTCGCGCTCGAGCCTCGGCTGCTGATCGCCGACGAGCCGACGAGCGCGCTCGACGTCTCGGTTCAGGCCACGGTGCTGGATCTGCTGCGCGGCCTGCAGCGCGAGCACGGCTTCGCCTGCCTCTTCATCAGCCACGACCTCGCCGTCGTCGACGCGCTTGCCGACGAGGTCGCGGTGCTGAATCGCGGCCGGATCGTCGAGCGCGGCGAGCGCACGGCGGTCCTCGCCTCGCCGCAGGACGCCTACACGCGTCGGCTGCTCGATGCCGCGCCGGTCCCCGACCCGGTCGCGCAGCGCGCCCGCCGCGCGGCGTAGGGGGCCGCGCGGCGGGGGGGACGTCACGCGGGAATCGTCTCCAACGCGCCGAGCCATTCCTCGACCTCGGACGACTCGACGAGCGACTTGTGCTGCAGATAGTGGATCATCTTCAGCGCATCGTCGTGCGCCTGAACGGACGAGCCGGCGACGACATCGGTGACGACGTTGAGGAAGAAGTCCTTCTGGTGGGCATCGACCGAGGTGTACAGGATGCAGATGTCGGTGAAACCGCCGATGAGAACGAGGCTGTCCACTCCGTACGACTTCAGCACGGTGTCGAGTTCGGTGCCGAAGAACGCCGAGTATCGGCGCTTCGTGATGTGGAACTCGTCTGCGCGAGGCGCGAGGCCCGTGGCGATCGCGGTGTAGGGGCTGTCCTCGAGGCAATGCGGGCCTTCGGATCCATCGAGTTCGCGCCCGATGTCGATGAGGTGCGGCTTGTGGACCTCCTGGATCCACACGACGGGGATGTCCTTCTCGCGTGCGTGATCGACGATCGACTGCGCCTTGTGCAGCTGCTCGTGGTCGTAGGTATCGAACGAGCTGTTGAGATCGCCGCCCTGGAAGTCGACGACGACGACGGCGGTCTTTCCGTGGATGTTCATGGTTCCGTGCTCTCCGGTCAGGCGCCCGCGGCGACGGGATGGGGGACGCTGGTGGTCGCGGTCTCGAGCCACCGATAGACGGAGTCGCTCGAGACCAGCGAGTCACGCTGCAGGTACTTCATGGCGCGGAGGGCGGCGTCGTGCAGCTCCTGGCCCGAGCCGACGACCATGTCGCTGACCGTGCGGAAGTGGTAATCGAACTGGTGCGCGTCGACCGCCGTGTAGTGGATGCACACGTCGGTCATCCCGCCGATGAGGACGACGGTGTCCGCCTTGTATCCGCGCAGGATGATGTCGAGTTCGGTGCCGAAGAACGCCGAATAGCGGCGCTTGCGGATGAGGTACTCGTCGGGGCGCGGGTCGAGGCCAGGATGCAGCTGGGTGGCCTGCTCGCCCTCGATGCAGTGCGGCCCCTCGTTGCCGTCCAGTTCGCGCCCGATGTCGACGAGATTCGGTTTGTGGACCTCCTGGATGAACACGACGGGCATCTGCTTCGCGCGGAACGCGGCGACGAGTTCGACCGCCTTCGCGTTGCGCTCGGCGCGGCCAGGCATCCAGGTCTGCTCGGGCTTCGACGGCTGGAACGGCTTGTTCAACCCGCCGCCCTGGACGTCGACGACGACGAGCACGACGTTGCCGACGGGCTTGAGATCGTCGCTGGGAGTGACATCGGTGACCTGAAGCGGTCCCGGTTTCTGAGCCATGGGTGTTCCTTTCGAGGTGGTGCTGGATCGGGGAGCGATCACGCGAGCCGCACGCGCGGATCGACGGTGGCGTCTCCGACGCGTCGGCAGCCCCTCGAACAAGATTGGATCCAATGATGATAGTATCGGATCCCACCCATGCGAGAGGGATTCATGGTTTCCAGAGATGCGCTCCGGGCGGTCGCCCCGGCTGTCGATGTCGCGGCCGAGCGGAAGAGGACCCGCGGGGCCGGGGTGTCGCATCACCTCAACGCGGCGGGTTCGGCGCTGCCCACCTCAACGGTCGTCGACACCGTGGTCGAGCACCTGAAGCTCGAGGAACGCGTCGGAGGCTACGAGGCCGCGGCACGGGTGACCGATCGGCTCGAGCGGGTGTACGCCTCGGCGGCGACGCTGGTCGGCGGGGATGCGGGGGAGATCTCGCTGTTCGACAGCGCGTCCTCTGGCCTGCGTGCGTATCTCGACGCGTTGGTTCCCGAGCGGGTCGCGCGGGTGCTCGCCGGCGCGAGCACGTACGTCAGCCACGCGATGCACCTGATGCGCGTCGCCGAACGCCACGGGATCGTCGTCGAGGTGCTGCCGACCGATGGTCAGGGCCGCGTGGATCTCGAGGAGCTTGACCGACGCCTGGGCGACGACGTGCCGACGCTCGTCACGGTTTCGCACGTTCCGACATCGTCGGGCCTGATCGAACCGGTGGCCCAGATCGGCCGGATCTGTGGCCGACATGGGGCCCTCTACCTGCTCGACGCGACGCAGTCGGTCGGGCACCTCGCCGTGGACGTGCGAGGGATCGGCTGCGACGCTCTCGCGACGACGGGGCGCAAGTTCGTGCGGGCGCCGCGCGGCACGGCTTTCGGGTGGATGCGGGGCGACCTGCTCACCACGCTCCGATCGGGGTCCCCCGACGTGCGGGGCGCCGAGTGGCATGGCGCACGCGAGTGGACGAGCGCACCGAACGGGCGGCGATACGAGACGTGGGAGAACGCCGTCGCCGCACGGCTCGGGCTCGGCGTCGCCCTCGACGAGGCGGTAGCGCGCGGCCCGCTGGCCGTGGAACGACACCTCCTCGCGCGCGCCGGTGCGGTTCGCGCCGCGCTCGCCGACACCGGCGGGGTGCGCATCGTCGACCCCGACGATCATGCGTCGGCGATCGTCACATTCACCGTCGAGGGGCACGAACCGCTCGCCGTCGTCGGCCGGCTGCGCGAAGCCGGCGTCCGCGTCGTGCAGGTTCCGGCCAGTCACGGCCAGTGGGACATCGGCGCGCGCGGCATCCCGTCCGTCGTGCGGGCGTCGCTGCACGTGTACAACGATGAAGCGGACGAGCGTGCGCTGACCGACGCCGTCGAGCAGCTCGGATCCCCGGGAAGGCCCGCATGACCGCGCCAGATGCAGACGTCATCGTCGTCGGCCTCGGCGTGCACGGATCCGCCGCGGCGCGCCAGCTCGCGCAGCGCGGCCTCTCCGTCGTCGGGCTCGACCGTTTCGGTTCGCGGCCCGACGCACTTGATCACTCCCGCGGCTCGTCGCACGGCCGCACCCGGATGATCCGCCGCGCCTACCCGAATCCCGTCTGGAACGATCTCGTCGACCGGGCCTTCCGCGGCTGGGCCGATCTCGAGGCCGAGAGCGGGCAGACCCTCATCCACCGCACGGGTGGGATGTTCGCGCACCGCGGCGATTCGACATTGCAGGGCCCGGGCGTCCGCGTCGTCGAACGTGACGAGGCTGCAAAGCTGATGCCGTCGCTGCGCATGCCCGACGGTTTCCACGGCATGTTCGATCCCGCCGCGGGCGTTCTCGAGGCCGAGCGCGGCATCGCGGCGATGCGTGCTGGAGCCATTGCGGCGGGAGCCGACCTGCGCACGGGCGTCGAGGTCACCGGCTGGCGCGCGGAGGGCGATATCGCGATCGTCGAGACCCCCCGTGGCGAGATCCGCGCGAGCCGTCTCGTGCTCGCGGGCGGCGCGTTCCTCGGCGAACTCGTGCCCGCGCTCGCGTCGATCATCGAGCCGTGGCGCATCCTCACCGCCACGGTGCGCCCTGGCCAGTCCGCGGGCCAGGCCCCAGGCCTCGGCGTGTTCTCGATCGACCTGCCGGAGGGCCTGCTGTTCGGGATCCCGGACGTCGAAGGCAACGGGCTCAAGGTCGGCATGGACATCGCCGAGCCATGGGATCCCGAACGGCCGCCTGCCCCCGTCACCCCGAGCGAGGCGCGCCGCCTGCTCGACCGGATGGCCGAGCACGTGCCCGGGATCGACACGAGCGACGTCGACGCCGTCTCCTGCCTCTACACGATGACCGAGGACAAGCGCTTCATCGTCGGTGCCCTCGACGGCGCCCCGCACGTGATCGTCGCGTCCGCATGCTCGGGGCACGGGTTCAAGTTCGGTCCCGCCATCGGCGAGACGATCGCCGATCTGTGCCAGGGAGTCGCCCGCCCCGACCTCGACTTCATCTCGACCAGCCGAAGGGGACTCTGATGTCCGTCGCCCTCGCAGCCCCGCACGCCGAGGCCGTCGCCGCCGGCCGCGCCGTCGCCGACGCCGGCGGGAACGCCCTCGACGCGGCCCTCGCCGCCGCCGCGATGCTGACCGTCGTCTACCCGCATCAATGCGCCATCGGCGGGGACCTCATCGCCCTCGTGCGGTCGCCGCGGGGCGAGACGCGCGCCGTCATCTCGGCCGGCACCGCCCCCGCGGCGATCCTCGAGGCGAGCGCCGACTGGTCCGCGATGCCGCGCACGGGCGTGCATCCCATCACCGTGCCCGGCATGCTCGCGGGGTGGTGCGCGATCGCCGCGCTCGGAGCGACGCGCCGCCTCGGCGAGCACCTCGCGCGCGCGGCCGAGACTGCCGAGCGCGGTACCCCCGTCACTCGGGGCCTCGAGCGGGCCATCGACGCGCAGGGCGCGGCGATCGCCGCCGACCCCGGCCTGCGTGGTGTGCTCTCGCACGATGGTGCGCCGCTGCGTGCGAGCGACGTGCTGCGCCAGCCCGCGCTTGCGCGCACGCTGCGCGCCCTCGCCGAGGATCCCGACGTGTTCTATCGCGGCGACATCGCCGCGCGCCTCGTCGACTTCCTCCGAAGCCAGGGCGGCACGCACGCCGTCTCCGACTTCGCCGCATACGCGCCCGTCGTCGAGGCCCCGCTGATGCGCGACATCGGCGGCCGCGAGTGGGCCGTCGCCGGCGCGCCGTCGGTCGGCCCGCTGCTGCTCGGGATCGCGACCGCCGCACAGGGCGACCCGGCGGAGCTCGTGTCGGCGAGCATCCGCGGCGTCGCCGCACGCGGCGCGCACCTCGGCGACCCGGCGTTCGGGGGAGTGGACGTCGAGGCGCTGCTCGACCTCATGGGCGACGACGCTCCCCGCGACGAACCCATCGCCAATGGTGACACCGCTTCGGTCACCGCCGTCGACTCCGAGGGGTGGGCGGTCACGATCGTGCAGAGCGTGTTCCAGACCTTCGGCGCGGGCCTCCTCGACCCCGATACGGGCGTGCTCTTCCACAACCGCGGCGGCGGATTCAGCCTCGAGCCCGGCTCGCCCGCCGAGCTGCGCCCGGGCGCCCGCCCGCCGCACACGCTGTGCCCCGCGATCGTGTCGGGCGATGACCTGCTCGTCGTCGCCGGATGCCAGGGTGGGCGAGCCCAGCCGTGGATCCTCGGCCAGCTGCTGCCGTCGCTCGTCGAGCCCGCAGCCGACCCGCTCGAGATCCTCGGCCGGCCTCGCTGGGTCATCGGTGATCGCGACCTCGGGTTCGAGGCGTTCACCTACGTCACCGAGCCGGGCATCGACCCCGCCCTCGCCGCGCGCGCGGAAGAGGCGGGTCTCGACATCGCGTCGTGGCCCGGGCCCGACGACCGCTGCGGCCATGTCAACGTGGTGCGGAGCCTGCCCGGTGGCGTCCTCGACGCCGCCAGCGACCCCCGCGCCGACGGCCTCGGCGTCGTCACCGCTTCCTGACCCCGATCCCACTTTCGAGAGGACCCTCATGACCGACCGCCGCTGGACAGACCCTCTGACCCCCGATGAGATCCAGGGGTTCATCGACGTCGTCCTCGCCGACGTGCGCGTGGGTGAACACCCCCGCGTCTGGGCGATGGCGGTCGAGGAGGGCCTCGCTCGTTCCCTCGCCCCGAACCAGGGCCGCCCCGTGCGCGTCACGGTCATGAACCCCGACGCGCACGCCGCATGGGCGGTCACTGGCTGGACCGCCGGATCCGACCGCGAGGCGTCGGTCAGCGCGTGGAACGCTGTCGACGCGAAGCGCCCCGGGGTGTCATCGGATGAGGCGCGCATGGTCGCGCAGGCCGCGCGCCGGAGCCCGCTCCTCCAGGCGGCGCTGGCGAAGCGCGGCATCCACGACACCTCCCTGACGTGGGTCGACCCCGAGTCGATCACGGGCTTCGAACCCGAGGACCTCGCCGACCGCCGCCTGTCGTGGGGCACCGTGTGGCACCGCGAGTCGCACAACGACAACGGATACGCGCGCCCCGTCGCGGGCCTCGTGCCGATCATCGATCTCGAGACACTCGAGATCGTGCGGCTCGAGGATCACGGCGTGCTGCCGATGACGACGGAGGGCGGCAACTACAGCTCGGGCACCTGGGGTCCCGATCGGGAGGTCGCCCCGCTGGAGATCTCGCAGCCCGAGGGCGTGGGATTCGCCCTCGACGGCCACGAGATCCGGTGGCAGAACTGGAAGATGCGGGTCGGCTTCACCCACCGCGAGGGGCTCGTGCTGCACGACGTCACCTACGACGACCACGGCACCGAGCGCCCCGTTCTGCGCCGCGCGTCGGTCAACGAGATGTACGTGCCCTACCTGGACAGCGACCCCACCGCGTACCGTAAGAACTTCTTCGACTGGGGCGAGTACGGGGCCGGTCCCCTGACGGCGTCGCTCGAGCTCGGCTGCGACTGCCTGGGAGAGATCCGGTACCTCGACGCCTCGTACGTCGATGGCTTCGGCACGGCGCAGACCATCAAGAACGCGATCTGCATGCACGAAGAGGATCACTCGATCCTCTGGAAGCACGTCAACACGCGCATCGACGAGCCCGAGGTGCGCCGCTCGCGCCGCTTCGTGATCTCGTTCTTCGCGACGGTCGCGAACTACGACTACGGCTTCTACTGGTCCTTCTATCAGGACGGCTCGCTCGATCTCGAGATCAAGCTCACGGGTGTGATGTCGGTCTCGGGCATCGCGGATGACGCGACGCCGAAGTTCGGGCGCATGGTCAGCCCGAACGTGCAGGCCCCGACGCATCAGCACTACTTCGCGCTGCGCCTCGACACCGCGATCGACGGCGCGAAGAACCGTCTCGTCGAGCTGCACGCCGAGGTCGAGGAGGACGAGGAGCTGAACCCGTGGGGCAACGCCGTCAAGACGGTGCCGACGGTGATCGACCGCGAGAGCATCGCGGGCCGGCGGAACGACCCGTCTCGAGCCGTGCACTGGCGCGTCGAGAGCACCGAGAAGACCAATCGCTTCGGCGAGCCCACCGCCTACCGCATGATGATGCCCCACACGACGCAGCTGTTCGCGAAGCCCGGCAGCATCGTCGAGCGCAAGGCGCCGTTCGTCTCCCGGCACCTGTGGGCTACGGCCTACGACCCCGACGAGCGCTTCATCGCTGGGGAGTACCCGAACCAGGCGCCGCTCGGCGAAGAGGGCGTCACCGCCTGGCAGAAGGCCGATCGCGACCTCGACGGCGTCGAGCTCGTGGTGTGGCCCGTCGTGGGGGTGCACCATTTCCCGCGCCCCGAGCAGTGGCCGATCATGCCCGTGGACGCGTTGATGTTCCGGATGGAGCCCGACGGATTCTTCACGCGCAATCCTTCGCTCGACGTGGCGCCGTCGCAGTCGCGTCATGGTCATGCCTCGGGCGGTGGGTGCGCCTGCGGTCACGCGGGCGGCACGTGTACCTGCGGGCACTGACGCGCTGATGGGCGCGGCCCTCCACCTGGCGGCCCTACTGCCTGCGAGCGTCGGGGTCTGCTGCCTCGCCGCCGCGCCCGGGGCGCGGGCGCGCGCGGCCGAGGTCATCGCATCGATCGTCATGGTCGCCGCGATGACCGATGTCGCGCTGGGCGGGGGTGTGGTGCCCGCCGTCCTCTGGGCGATCGCGCTGGTGATCTGCTCGCTTGCCCTGGCGGTCGGCGCGCGCCTCGCGCGGCGCGAGCGCGGTGCGGCGGCCTGCGGCACCTGGATCCACACCGCGGTCGGCGGGCTCGTGTCGGCGCCGCTCATCCTGGTGATGGGCACGGCGACCACGACCACGACCGGGCATCACCACGGACTCGGCGCGGCGGGTCTGCTGATCCCGGCGCTCGGCTACATCACGTGGTCGGTGCTGCTCGCGTTGCGCCGGGGCAGCCGCCTGCGGCTGCGGCTGCTGCACGCGACGATGGGATTGTCGACCGCGATGATGGCGGCCGCCATGCTCGTATGAACGCGGGTCAGCCGGTGAAGACGGTGGAGGAGCGGCGTTCGTACCACTGCGCGAGGTGCTCGCCGGCCGACAGCACGTGCGCGCGCATCTCTTCGCCGGCCCTGACGAGATCGCCCTGTTCCAGGGCCTCGACCACGCGCAGGTGCTCCTGGTAGTTCTCTTCGCGGTGGCGTTCGTTGTGGACGAGCAGCTGCGCCGTGACGTTCCTCGGGAAGGTCTCGTTGATCTCGAGGATCGCGCGCGCGAGCCGCGAGTTGCCGGCGACCTGGATGATCGTGTCGTGGAAGACGTCGTTCTCGCGACGGCTCTCCGTCGCCATGTCGGCATCGTGCTCGGCGGCACGCAGAGGGCGCTCGTACATCTCCTGGTTCGCCTGCCGCAGCGTGTCGAGATCGGTTCGGGAGACCCGGCTCACCGCTCGCGACGCCGCGAGCCCCTCAAGCTCTGCTCGCACCTCGTACGCCTCGCGCACCTCCCAGGGCGCGGGGACTCGCACAATGGCCCCCTTGTTGGGCACGACGGTGATGAGTCCACCCGCCTGGAGCTGGCGGAGCGCTTCGCGCACCGGCGTGCGGCTGACTCCGAACTCGTCAGCGAGTTCCGCTTGGCGCAGCTGCGCGCCGATGGGGATCGCGCCCGACATGATCCGAGCACGGATCTTCGCCGCAATGTCGTCGACCAGTGCATGCCCAGTGGGTTGCGATTCCTCGTCGGGCATGCATTTTCCCCTTCCCCCGGAGTTGTCGAACGGGATGCTATCAACCCGCGTGGGCGCGTGTGCGGTGCAACGCGTCCACCCCAACCCTAATGGATCCAATGGGGAGCTGTTAGGATCCATGCATGATCTCGCGCGCCAGCCTGCCTTCGCTCGAACCGTTCCTTCCGTTCTTTCTCGCGGGGGAGTGGGTCGAGGCCGGCGGCCGGGCGATTCGCGACGTGATCGACCCCGCGACCGAGCAGGTCATCACGACCGTCGCAGACGCAACGCCGGCCGACGTCGACCATGCGGTCGCCGCCGCGCTCGAGGCACACCGGTCGCGGGTATGGAGCGGCATGGATCCGCTCGAGCGCACCCGGATCATGAACCGCGTCGCCGAGCTGATCGAACGAGATCTCGAAGAGCTCGCCATCCTCGAGACGCGCGATCAGGGTAAGCCCATCGAGCGCTCGCGCGCCGACACGCAGTCCGCCGCGAACACCTTCCGCCACTTCGCCGGCGCGACGACGCGTCTCGGCGGCACCGTCGTCCCCATCGACGGCGGGTCGCACCACGCCTACACGGTGAAGGAGCCCGTGGGGCCGGTCGCAGCGATCCTGCCCTGGAACTTCCCGGTCATGACGGCGGCGTACAAGCTCGGCCCCGCGCTCGCCGCGGGATGCCCGGTGATCGTCAAGCCCGCGGAGGACACGCCTCTCACGGCCCTGCGGCTCGCCGCCCTGATGGCCGAGGCGGGCATCCCCACGGGCGTCGTCAGCGTCATCACGGGTGACCACGTCGCGGGAGCCACGCTCAGCACGCACCCCGACATCGCCAAGGTCACATTCACGGGCTCGACCGAGGTGGGGGCGCACATCCTGCACGCCTCGGTGCCCGGCTTCAAGCGCGTCACCCTCGAGCTCGGCGGAAAGAGCCCGAACATCATCTTCGCTGACGCGGATCTCGACCTCGCGACGGTGACGGCGATGCGTGCGACCTTCGGCCACTCCGGCCAGATGTGCACGGCCGGCAGTCGCATCCTCGTGCAGCGCAGCGTCCTCGGCGAGATGACCGAGCGCCTCGCCGAGGCCGCCGCGAAGGTGCCCGTGGGCGACGGCCTCGCGGGCGGGATCTCCGTCGGCCCGATGGTGTCCGAGGAGCAGCGCCAGCGCGTACTCGGCTACATCGAGAGCGGAAAGTCGCAGGG
The DNA here is from genome assembly GCF_000422385.1 of Microbacterium indicum DSM 19969. Lineage (GTDB taxonomy): Bacteria > Actinomycetota > Actinomycetes > Actinomycetales > Microbacteriaceae > Microbacterium > Microbacterium indicum. The sequence goes on along the minus strand of NZ_AULR01000015.1, from coordinate 60,449 downwards.
TGCCCAGCTCGTCACGGGCGGCGGGATCAGCGGCCCCGGCTACTACCTCGAGCCGACCCTGTTCACCGGCGTCACCAACGACATGGTCATCGCCCGCGAGGAGATCTTCGGGCCCGTCGCCGGGATCATCCCCTTCGACGACGAAGCCGAGGCGCTGCGGATCGCCAACGATACGACGTTCGGTCTCGCGGCCGGCGTCTGGACGACGGACCTTGCGCGCGCCCACCGCATGGCTCAGGGCATCAGCGCCGGGACCGTGTGGGTCAACACCTACAACATCTTCCACCCCGCACTCTCCTTCGGGGGCGTGCGCGACTCGGGCCTCGGGCGGGACCTGGGCGAGGCGGGCCTCGACGGGTTCCTGGAGACGAAGAGCATCGTCATGGCCGTCTGACTCGACCGGTGCACCGGTTCCGGTGTACGTCGCCGGCGCGCTCGTCAGCGCATGCTGCGGCACGAGATGACGAGGATCGCGGCGATCTGCAGCACCGCCACGGTGAGGAACGCCCACATCGAGCTCATGAAGCCGATCATGGCTCCGCCGACGACGGCGCCGAGGCCGTTTCCTGCGTTGGCGAAGGCAGCGAAGATCCCGAGGCCGAGTGCCTGGTTTCGAGCGGCCAGCCGCCGTGTCGCGAGCATCGTAAGCGCCGGATAGAGCGGTGCGAATCCGATTCCGATCAGAATGGTGCCGATCGCGGCTACCCAGAAGTTCGGCGTGATCGCCACGATCACGAGGCCCGAGCCGAGGATCGCCAGCGACGTGATCGACGCGCGCCGCGGGCCGATGCGGTCGAGGGAAGGCGCGAGGACGAGCCGGGCGAGGACGACGCTGACCGCGAAGATCGTGAACACGCTGGCCGCGCTGAGCAGCCCCGTGGCGGGCACGCCGACGCTCGCGAGGTGGACGAGCGAGAAGGCCAGCAGGAGGCCCTGCCCGCACCAGGCGGCGGTCGCGGCGAGCCCCGGAACCGACACGGCCCGACCTGCGGACAGGACCTCGGCGGGGTGCGCGTGCGGCGGCCGCTCCCGCTTCGTCGCCTGGCGGGGCATCAGCAGGAGGATCATCAGGATCAGGGCCTCGATGATCGCGCACGCCCAGAACGCGGCGACGGCGCCCCATGCCGCCTCGACGCGGGTACCCAGCTGCGGCCCGAGAGCGATGCCGAGCCAGACGCTCAGGCCGTAGACGCTGAGGGTGCGCCCCCGCTGGGTCGGGGGCGTCATGCCCACGGCCCACGCCATCACCAGGGTCTCGGCCGCCGAACTGCCCAGGCCGAACAGCGCGCGGGCGCCCGCGGCGGCGGCGAGCGTCGGCACTGACGCGAGGAGGACGACCGCGGTGACTCCGATGATGCTGCCGGTCGCCGCGACCGGGCGATACCCGTATCGATCGCCAAGCATTCCCGCGAGGGGCATCGCGACGATCGACACGAGGGAGGTCATCGCGACGATCACCCCGGCGGTCGTGCTGTCGCCGCCGAGGACGTCCTCCACATAGACGGGGATGATCGGCGTGCTGACCGAGTGCGATGCGTTCGCGAGAAGGGAAGCACTGAACAGCATCCAGAACGCCGGGGTCCGGACGACGGGGCGCGTCATCCGTCGGTCGCGCGGGGTGCGCACTCCAGGCTCAGCCACAGCTCGAACGAGGCGCTGTTCGTCAGCGCAGTCGCGCCGATCGATGCGCGCCCGACGGCGCCGATCTCGGGGCCGAAGACCTCGAGGTACAGGTCGGTGGCGCCGGCGGAAACCTCGTTGAGGCGGTCGAACCCCGGCGGACACGTGATGAAGCACAGCGCGCGCGAGAGCGCGACGACCTCGTTGAGTGAGCCGAGTGCGTACCGGATCATCCCGAGGCTGTTGATCGCGGTGTAGCGCGCCGCCTCGTATCCCTGCGCGATCGTGAGATCGAGCCCGACGGTGCCGGGGTTCGTGCGATCGCCGGAGCGGCTCTCGGGCGACATGCCGCTGAACTCCACGAGCTCTCCGACACGATGGAAGGGCTTGAGTGATGCGCCGAATCGCTGGCCGTACGGCGGGTTCGCGTAGTCGGGGATCTGCAGTCCGAGTTCGGCGACGCGTGACTCGGCGTCGTGGGCGGAGGGATGCGCGGAGGTCATGAACGGAGTCCTTGGGCGATGGGTCGCGGCGCCATTCAGCACCAGCATGGATCCAATGTAATGTAATTCGCATCCAATCGAGTGAAAGGTGCGTGATGTCCGACCCGAGGAGCACTGTCTACCGGCCGGGCGGTGTCGTGACCATGGATCCGGGGCGCCCCCACGCCGAGGCATTCGCCGTCTGCGGCGACCGCCTCACGGCTGTCGGGACGTTCGAAGAGGTGCGGGAGGTCGCCGGCCTCGAAGCGGAGGTCGTGGAGCTCGACGGCGTCGTGCTGCCCGGCCTCATCGACGCGCACATGCACATGCAGCGGGCGGGCCTCAAGGCGCTCGACTACGTGGACGAGGGCGACGATGTCGAGCGGTACATCGACGCCATGCGCGACAGCTTCGATGACGACGGGCCCGAACATCCGCCCTTCGAGGACCGCATCCGGGCGCTCGTGCGTGTGCAGCCGCTGCTCCATTCCCTCGGCTTCACGAGCATCGTGGATCCGGCGGTCTCGCCCGACGAGTTCCGCGGGTACCAGGAGTCGCGGCGCCGCGGATTGCTCACGATGCGCACGGTCATGATGCCCTGGCACGATCTCGGCTCGCCGGAGATTCCCGACGTCGACGCCGTCATCGCGCGCCTCGACGGCATCGGGCTGTCGACCGGCTTCGGAGACGACCTGCTGCGGGTCGGTCCCATCAAGGTGTACGCCGACGGCGAGGCGCTCAAAGGGCAAGCGCTGCTCGAGGAGCCCTGGGATGACAGCGGCTACCGAGGCGTGCAGCGGATCTCCGATGAGGACTTCGCGCGTCTCGTGCGCTGGTGCGCCGAGCACGGATGGGGAGTCGGCGCCCACGCGGTCGGCGGCGCGGCGGTATCTCTGGTCGCCCGCACATATGCGGCCGAGGCCGCCGGCGCGATCCGAGATCGCCGCCACCAGCTGATCCACGCCTACCTCGAGCCCAGCGCCGAGACGATGGCGCTCGCCGCGCGCGAGGGCATCATCGCCTCGCTGCAACCGGGTATCGCGATCTGGAACGCTCCGGGGCTGCGCGAGAAGCTCGGCGCTCGCGCCGAGCGGATCGACCCCGTGCGCTCATGGATCGACTCGGGTGCGCCCGTCGCCTTCGGATCCGACGGCCCGTTCTTCGCCTTCGACCCGCGGCACCTGATCTGGCACGTCGTCACCCGGCAGATCGACGGGCATCCTCCGCTGGATTCGGCCGAGGCGATCACCGTCTCTCAGGCGCTCGCCGCCTACACGACGGGCGCCGCGTACGCCGCGATGGGCGAGGAATCCCAGGGAATGCTGCGCGCGGGCCGCCTCGCCGACTGGGCGCTCTGGTCTGATGACCCCACGCGGGTCCCGATCGACGACGTGCGGAGGCTGACGGTGCGGCGCACCGTCGTCGGCGGACGCACCGTCTACAGGAGGGCCGTTCGATGATCGAGACGGTCCTCGGCCCCGTCCCGCGCGAAGCCCTGGGGCGGGTCAACACAAACGAGCACGTGCTCGGCGACTCGCGAGTCCTTGCGAAGCCCAACCGCGAGGGGCGCTGGATCGAGGGCGAGATTCGCCCCGAGATCCTCGGCGACCTGCGCTGGAGCTACCAGGCGCTGCCCGACAACCTGCTGCTCGACGACGTCGGGACCGCGATCTCTGAGCTCGCGCTCGCCGCCGAGTCGGGCGTAGGCACGATCGTCGAGGCGACCTCCTGGGGGATGGGCCCGCGTCACGCCGATCTCCCCGCCGTGTCGCGGGCGGCGGGGCTCCACATCGTGTCGGCCTACGGGGTCTACATCGATCGGACCCTCGACGACGCGTGGCGGCAGAAGCGCGAACCCGAATTCGAGGCGCTGTTCCGTGCGGCCCTCCACGATCGCGTGCCCGGCACCGAGTTCCGGGCCGGGCTGCTCGGGCTCATGGGCACCAGCGCCGAGATCACCCCCGCCGAGGATCGCGCGCTGCGCACCGCCTGTCACGTCGCCGCCGAGGCGGGGGCTGCGGTCAGCGTGAGGCTCGAGGGGCACGCGATGCTCGGGCTCGAGGTCGCCGAGCTCATGATGAGCGAGGGGCTACCCGCCGACAAGATCCTGTTCTGCAACATCGACAAGGTGCTCGACGACGCGTATGTGCGCGACATCGTCGACACCGGTGCTGTCGTCGAATTCGCCTTCGGCAGCGAGCACTACTTCGCCGATCGGTTCCGCGATGCCACCGATCTCGCGCGTCTCGAGTTCCTGCTCGACCTCGTGCATGAGCGCCCTCGCGCCGCGATCACCGCGACCGCGTCGGTGTGGACGAAGGGGCAGCTCGCCCGATACGGGGGGATGGGATACGGCCATGTTCCGCGCCGCATCGCCCCGGCGCTTGCCCGCATGGGCCTCGAATCGACTCGGATCGACGACATCCTCGTGCATCGCCCCGCCGCGTTGCTCGACCGACCGGAAGGTACGCGATGACAGACACACCCCTCCACTGGCGCAGCGCGCGCGATCTCACGCAGGGGATCCGCGCTCGGGAGTTCTCGGCCGAGGAGGTGATGCGCGCGCACCTCGGTCGCATCGAGGAACGCAACGGCGAGGTCAACGCGATCGTCGCGATGATCCCCGAGAGCGAGGCGATCGAACTCGCCCGCGAGGCGGACCGTGCGGTTGCCCGGGGCGATGACCTCGGTCCCGTGCATGGGCTACCGACGGGCGTGAAAGACCTCATGGACGCCAAGGGGCTGCCGACGACGCATGGTTCGCTCCTCGGCAGGGATGCCCCGCCCGCCGCGGCGGACTCGATGATCGTGCGCAAGATGCGCGAGGGCGGCGCCCTCGTGATCGCGAAGACGAACACCCCTGAGCAGGGTCTCGGCACCCTCACGTTCAACCCGCTGCACGGTGTGTGCCGCAACCCCTACGATCTCTCCCGCCACGCGGGCGGCTCGAGCGGCGGCGCCGCGGCGGCGGTCGCGACCGGCATGCTGCCGATCGTCGATGGATCCGACAGTGGCGGAAGCCTGCGCTACCCGGCCGCCTTCTGCAACGTCGTCGGTCTGCGCCCCACGCCGGGGCGGGTGCCGAGCGGCAGACCCGACAACGGCTGGACGGCTCACGGCGTGCTCGGGCCTATGGCGCGCACGAGCCTCGATGCGGCGCTCGGGCTGGCGGCGATGGCAGGATCCGATCCGATGGCGCCGATGTCGATCCCCGAGGACCCCTCCCAGTTCCTCGACGTCACGGCCGCCGACCCGTCATCGGTCCGCATCGGCTGGAGCGCGACCGCCGGAGGAATCGCGATCTCCGACGAGGTCGCCCAGGCGCACCGCGCCGCCCGCGTCGCGCTCGCGGCGGCGGGATTCACGATCGTCGACTTCGAGCCAGAGCTCGCCGATGCGGAAGAGGCCTGGGAGACGATCGAGATGTTCAACTTCTACGCCTCGGGCCGCGAGCAGGCCGCCGAGACTCCCGACGGTCTGCGCCCGGACCTGCTCCGCAACATTCGCCAGGGCGAGAGCACGACCGCCTCCCAGCTCGCCGATGCGCTGCGCAAGCGCACCGAGATCTATCGACGCGCCGAGAACTGGTTCGACGACCTGTCGATCGACCTGGTCATCGCCCCGGCGACCCCCGTCGTTGCACCTCCTGCCGAAGACGAGTGGGTGGCGCGCGTCGGCGAGGTCGAGTACGACCGGTACTTCCGCTGGCAGATGCTTGCCAACCGCTTCACCGAGACCGCGCATCCCGTCGTCGTCACCCCCGGTGGCTTCGTCGGCGGCCTGCCCGTCGGCCTGCAAGTCATGGGCCGCAACCAGGGCGAGTTCGACCTCCTGCGCCGCACCGCGGCGATCGAGGCTGCGCTTGGCCTCGTCGACCGCCACCCCGCCTGAATTTCCGAGAGGAACCGCACATGATCATCGACGCCTACAACACAACTCAGGACGTTCGCGGACGTTCCGATTACCTCACGGGTGCCCGTCCGGGGGAGGAGCCCCCCGCCCACGTGCCGTTCGACCCGCAGCGCATCCTCACGGCGATGGACGAGTCGGGCATCGACATGGCGATGGTGTGCTCGCTCGCGCAGCGCATCGAGAACGATTTCATCATCAGCATGCAGGACGCGCACCCCGACCGCTTCATCGGCTTCGGCCAGGTCATGCCGCAGGCCGACGACGCGATCGACGAGATCCGCCGCATGGCAGAGGCGGGGATCCGCGGGCTGAAGCTGCACCCCAGCATGCACGGCTACCACGTCGCCGACCACGGGCTGCTCGACCCCGTGTTCCGCGCCTGCGCAGACCACGGCATGGCGGTGATCATCAACGCCCTCGACGACGCCTTCGTCGCGCCGTTCGCCATCGAGGAGATCGCGAAGGGGCACCCCGATGTGCCGACGATCATCGCGCACATGGGAGCGGTCTGGAACGTCCCCGAGGCGATCATCGTCGCCGAGCGCAACGAGCACGTCTTCCTCGAGACCTCGGCGACGCTCATGGCGGACGTCAGGCGTGCCTACGCCCGTCTCGGCGCCGAGAAGCTGCTCATGGGCACGGAATGGCCAGGCTCCGACTTCGACATCGAGCGGCTGAAGATCAAGAAGGCCATCCCTGATGCGTCGGATCGCGCGCTTGTCGAGGGCGGGAACTACGCACGGCTGATGCGAATCGAGGCGTGACATGACAGACCGGCCGCCGCTTGAGATCCCGGCGAGCATGTCCTCGGCCGATGTGGAACTCGTCGCGGCGGCTCGGGCGCTGCTGGCGGGCGCCTACGTCGCGGGTCGACACGAGGTTGTCGCGGCGATGCGCATGAGCGACGGATCGATCCAGCTCGGCGTGCACGTGGACGGATCCGCGCGGCGCAGCTCGGTCTGCGCGGAGTGTGTCGCGGCGGGGAACGTCTTCGCGCACGCCGCGACGACGGGTGCGGTGCCGGACGTCGTCGCCTGCGTGGCGGTGCTGCGCCTCCCTGGCGACACGGAGCACGTGATCGAGCCGTGCGGTGTCTGCGCGGAGCTGATCACCGACTACTGGCCAGACGCACGGGTGTGGGTGACGCGCGGCGGCGAGACGCGCGCCGTGACGGCGGCGGAGCTCCTGCCGGCGAAGCGTCGCCGCGGCTGGTGACGGCCGCGATTCACATGGGCAGGTAATGCGCCAGAAACATGATTGGATGCAATATTGACGCATTGGATCCAATTTGTCCGATGCGGCCGAACCCCATGTGGTCGCCTCAGCCTGGAGAGAACCCCACATGAAGAAGAACAGCATGATCGCCGGCATCGCCGCGGTGGCTGGCCTGGCGCTGGCGCTGGCGGGCTGCTCGGCCTCCGGAGCGTCGTCGGCCTCGGCGGAGACCGACACGATCAACGCGGAGCTCTGGTATGCGCCCTCGACCTTTGATCCGGCTCGGGGCAGCGCTGACGCAGACCAGACGGTCGCGCGACTCGGATTCGACACCCTGCTGCGCCAGGGCGAGACCGAGGGCTACGTCGGAGGCCTCGCGACCGACTGGGACGCCGTCTCGGCCTCCGAGTATGTCTTCACGATCCGCGACGACGCGACCTGCTCGGACGGCACGGAGATCACGCCGACCGTCGTTGCCGACTCCTTCACCTATCTCACCGGCCTCGACGACTCGGGTGCGCAGACGTGGCAGACCCAGGCCTTCGGGTCGGGCGACGCCACGTTCACCCCCGACGACGAGGCCGGCACGCTCACGATCACCCTGTCGGAGCCCTACTCGCAGCTGCTCGGCGGCGTGACGCGGCCCGGAACGGGTATCATCTGCCCCGCCGGCATCGCGGATCCCGATGGCCTCGCCGCCGGCACCGTCGAGGGCGCCTGGTCCGGCCCCTACACGCTGACCTCGTCGAAGGCGGGCGTCAGCGCGGAGTACACGCTGCGCGACGACTACGACGCGTGGCCCGCGTGGGAGGACGTCGAAGGTCGCCCTGCCGAGACGATCAACCTCTCGGTGCAGGAGGACTCGAACACGAGCGCCAACCTGCTCACCTCGGGCGGCGTCGACATCGCACGGTTCTACGACTCGAACGCGCTGCAGTTCGAAGACGACGACGCATACACGGTGGAGGAGTTCGCGAGCTCGGCATACAACCTCGTGTTCAACGAATCCGACGGCGCCATGTTCGAAGACGACCAGGACCTGCGCACGGCGGTCGCCCAATCGATCGATCCCGCTGGGTTCAATGACGCGGGCCTCGACGGGCTCGGCACCTCGCAGTACACGGTCAACTCGGCGACGTACGCATGCGCCCTGGAAGACGAGTCGCTGCTGCAGACGTACGACGTCGACGCGGCATCGCAGGAGCTCAGCGGCCAGACCATCCGTCTGCTGATCATGACCAACTGGGATTCGGCGGCCGAGTATCTGGCCGAGTCGCTCCGAGCCGCGGGCGCGGAGGTCACGATCACCGCCCTGGACGCCGCGGAGTGGACGACCACGATGCGCACCGAGCCGAACAAGTGGGACGTCGCCGTGGCCGCCGAGAACGCCACGACCGGTCTCATCGCGCCGTCCATCGCAAGGTACCTCGGCCCGAGCTACCTCGACGGCGGAACGAACGTGAGCTTCTCCGACAACCCGGAGGGCGTGGAACTGTACGAGAAGGGCATCGCGGCCGAGGACGCCGACGAGCAGTGCGGGTACCTGGAAGACGCGCAGCGGTCGATCCTGGAGCGGGTTGACATGATCCCGCTCGTCACGGACACGCACCGGATGGTCGCGCGTGAGGGCTTCGCCACCTACGTCTTCTCGGGGTACTGGGACATCTCGGCGATGAGGATCGTCGACTGACATGAGGCCTCGGGTGGCCGAGCGATCCCGCTCGGCCACCCGCCCCTCCTCCGCGGCACGAAACACGAGAGGCCCTGGTTCCTATGACGATCGTCTCGGCCGACGCCGATATCGACGCGAGCGGCCCCGCTCCCCAGATCACAGCGAGCTCGCTGTCGGGCGCGTGGCGGAGGTTCCTCCTCCGCCGCGCGGCGGGGCTCATCATCAACGTGGTGCTCCTCACCCTCGTGACCTTCCTCATCGTCCAGCTGATTCCCGGCGACCCGGCGACCGCCATCGCGGGACAGGACGCGACCCTGGAGCAGGTGGAGCTCGTCCGGGAGCAGCTCGGTCTCGACCAGCCGCTCCTGACGCAGTTCGGAACCTACGTCACGGGGCTTCTCCACGGCGACTTCGGCGACTCGTTCCGGTACTCGATGCCCGCGATGGACATCGTCGCGACGGCCGCCCCGTACACGCTGTCGATCACATTCGCCGCGGTCATCGGCCTCCTGATCGCCGGCATCGTCCTCGGCATGTGGGTCGGCGTCATGACGAGAGGGGATCGGCACCGGTGGCTCGACCTCGCGTTCAACTTCGTCACCGGCATCATCTCGTCGATCCCGACCTACATCATGGCGACCCTGCTCGTTGTGATCTTCGCTGTGTGGCTCAACGTCCTGCCGCCGGCATACTCGCCGGCGTATGACTTTGGCAGGACGGCGGTGCTGCCGATCATGTCCCTGACCATCAGCGGGCTCTGCTCCGTTGCGCGCGTCGTCCGCCGGGAGACCGTCGTCATCCTCGAGCAGGACTACATGCGCACCGCGCGCGGCTGGCGACTGCCCGCGATGACGCTCTATGCGAAGCACATGCTCCCCAACCTGCTGACGACCGCGCTCACCCTGTCGGGCATCATCCTCACGGCCCTGCTCGGATCCGCGCTCATCACCGAGGCCGTGTTCGCGTGGCCGGGGCTGGGCGGCGTGATCGTGCAGGCGATCTCGGTCGACAAGGACTACCCCGTGATCCGCGCGGCGGTGTTCGTCGTCGGGCTCATCTCGCTCCTGATCACGCTGGTGATCGACATCGTGCTGGGCATCATCGATCCGCGGACCCTGGGGGAGAAACGTGGCTGAACTGCAGGCGAGGACACCACAGGCGGCCCCGCGCCGCAGTCGCATCCGGTGGAGCTTCGCGCTCGTCCTCGGGCTGGCGATGTTCGGGCTGGTGCTCCTGACGGCGATCATCGCCCCCCTCGCCTGGGGCGGCCAGGTGTCGGCGATCGGCGACGGCGCCAACCAAGGCTCCTCCCCGGAGCACCTGCTCGGAACCGACACGCTCGGGCGCGACATGCTCCTTCGGACGCTGGTCGCGTCGCGCACGACCGTGGTCATGGCGATCTCCGCCACCGCGCTGTCGGCGATCATCGGAGTCGCGATCGGAATCGGCGTGTGGCTCGCGCCGCGGCGCGTCCGCGAATTCGGGCTGCGCGCGATCGAGTTCGCGATCAGCTACCCGACGATGCTCGTCGCGATCATCGTCGCGGCGATCCTCGGGCAGGGCGTGGTGCAGGTCGTGTTCGCCATCGCGGTCGCCAACATCGCGGGCTTCGCCCGCATCACCGCGAACCTCGCCTCGAAGATCGCCTCCAGCGAGTACGTCGAGACCGCCCGGCTCATGGGGGTCCCCGTGCATCTCGTGGCGACGCGTCACGTGCTGCCGAACATGGCGGAGCCGATCCTCATCCAGGTCGCCGGTGCGTTCAGCGGCGCGCTCGTCGAGATCTCGGGCCTCTCCTTCCTCGGCCTCGGCGCGCAGACGCCGTCGTTCGACTGGGGAACCCTGCTGAGCGATGGGCTCAGCAAGCTGACGAGCAATCCGATCGTGCTCGTCGGCCCCGCCGTGGCGCTGACCTTCACCTCCCTGGCGGCCCTGCTGATCGGCGATGGCCTCGCCGCGGCGTCGAACCCGCGCACGCGCACGCCCCGCGCCCGGTTGCGGCGTGCCCCCGGCGCGGGGGAACAGACTCCCGTGGAGCACGACGCGCTGCTCGTCGCGGACGACATCCGCGTCGCGCACCGCGAGACGGGGCGCGAGATCGTCAAGGGCGTCTCCTTCACCATCTCGCGCGGCGAGGTGCTCGGCATCGTCGGCGAGTCGGGCTCCGGCAAGTCGCTCACAGCGTCGGTCGTGTCGCGCCTCGTCGCGGAGGGGTTGGACGCATCGGCGAAACGGCTGCGGCTCGGCGACACCGACCTGCTCGGGGACGTGCCGCCGAAGGCGCTCGCCAAGCGGATCGGTCTCATCTATCAGGACCCGGGAACGGCCCTCAATCCGTCCATGATCCTCGCGATCCAGCTGTCGGACGTCCTGCGGATCCACTTGGGTCAGACGCGGTACGACGCGATCGCCCGCGTGCTCTCCTGGTTCCGTCGCGTCCGGCTGACGGATCCGGAGGGGCGGCTGCGCCAGTACCCGCATCAGCTCTCGGGCGGTATGAAGCAGCGCGCGATGATCGCCTCGGCGATGAGTACCGAGCCGGACCTCATCGTCGCGGACGAGCCGACGACGGCCCTCGACGTCACGGTCCAGCGAGAGGTGCTGGCGCTCCTGAAGCGGATGAACGAAGAGTCGGGCACCGCGGTCCTGTTCATCTCTCACGACCTCGGCGTCGTCCGGGCGCTGTGCGACCGCGTGCTCGTCATGAAGGACGGCGAGATCGTCGAGCAGATCGACGACATGGGCGCGTTGGCGCACGATTCGGTGCAGCACCCCTATACGAAGAAGCTGCTCGCGGCGACACCTGTCGTCTCGATCGCGGCGGGCGGACCTGCGGAGAGCGCGGAATGGCGGAACTGATGCTGGACGTGGCGGGGCTGGCCGTCGCATACGGGCGCACGCGGGTGCTCTCGGGGGTCGACCTGCAGCTCGCCCGCGGGAAGACGGTCGGCGTCGTGGGGGAATCGGGATCCGGAAAGTCGACGTTCGCGGGCGCTCTCGTTGGGACCACGCCGATCTCGAGCGGCAGCGTCGTCGTCGACGGCGTCGACGTCCGAGGTCTCAAACACGGCGCTCTCCGCGACTACCGGCGGAGCACCCAGCTGATTCCGCAGGACCCGTACTCCTCGCTCTCACCGCGACGCACGATCGGCCAGGCCCTCGCCGAGGCCATCGAGCCGCGCCGCGCCCGCGTGCGCGCGAATCGTGACCTGATCGTCTCCTGGCTCGAACGCGTGGGGCTGTCTGCCGACATGATGGACCGGTTCCCACATGAGTTCTCGGGCGGGCAGCGCCAGCGCGTCGCGATCGCACGCGGCCTCATCATCGACCCGAGCCTCGTGATCGCCGACGAGATCACGTCGGCGCTCGACGTGTCGGTGCAGGCGCAGATCCTCGATCTGCTGGCCGACATCAAACGCTCCCTCGGGCTGACAATGATCTTCATCTCGCACAACCTCGCCGTCGTGCAGCGCGTGAGCGACGAGATCATGGTGCTCTACGGAGGCCGGGTCGTCGAGGCGGGCCCCGTCGAGCAGATCTACGCGAACCCGCAGCACCCCTACACGCGGCGACTGCTCGACGCCGACCCGGGGTCGCCGCGATTCTCGCTCGCCGACTGACCGCAACGAAGGAGTCCGATGCCCGTTCTGCTGCCAGCGGTCCCGATCCGGTCCGGCGTGACCCGCTATGTCGGAGCCACGCTCATCGACGGGACGGGTGCCGCGCCTGTGCCCGACTCCGAGGTCGAGGTCCGCGACGGGGCGATCGCCTTCGCGGGGCCCCGGCGGGACATCGCCGTCGCCGACGCGCAGGTCGTCGACCTCGCGGGCCGGCACCTGATGCCGGGCTTCGTCGATGCCCATGTGCACCTCTCGATGGTCGATACAGACGCCGAAACCCAGCGCGGCCAGTTCATCGAGGAGTCGGTGTTCGCGGTCGGGCGGGTACTCGAGAAGACGCTCGCTGCCGGCATCACGACGGCGCGAGACCTCGACGGCCTCACCCCGGGCTACCGCAACGCGATCGCGGCCGGCAGCGCGATCGGCCCGCGACTCCACCTGGCGCTTTCGATGCTCTCGCCGACGGGCGGGCACGCCGATCCGGTCCTGCCGAACGGCGCGCTGCCGGCGTGGGCCGTGCGCCCCGGCACCCCGCCGGCGGGCGTCGTCGACACGGACGCCGACATCGTCACGATGGTGCGGTCGCTGCTGCGATCGGGAGCCGATGTGATCAAGGTCTGCACCTCGGGCGGTGCCGGTAAGCCCACCGATGAGGCGGGCCTCACCGAGCAGCAGGTGCGCCTGGTCGTGAGCCTGCTGGCGGGGCGCGATCGTCGTCCGACCGTCACCGCGCACGCGCTGACCGACGCCGGCGTGCGCGCCGCAGTGCTCGGCGGCGCTGCCAGCGTCGAACACGGATACGACATGTCCGACGAGACGATCCAGCTGATGGTCGACCGCGGCACGGTTCTGATCCCCACACTCTCGACGCTGATGCGCGAGCTCGCCCCCGACCAGGTGACGCCCGCCCGACTCGCCGCGCGCGAGGCGCTGCGTCAGCGGGGTCTGGACTCGATCCGTCGCGCGGTGACGGCGGGAGTCACCCTCGCGATGGGCACCGACGCGGGCGTGCATCCGCACGGGCGCAACCTGCGAGAACTGGCCTGGCTCGTCGAGGCGGGCCTGACCCCGCTTGAGGCCGTGTGCGCCGGCACCCTGACGGGGGCGCGGCTGCTGGGTCTCGACGATCGGATCGGTTCGATCGAGGAGGGCAAAACGGCGGATCTCGTCGTGACCGACGTCGATCCCCTCTCCGATCCGATCGGCATGTGCGCTGACGCCGCAGTCCGGCTCGTCCTGCAGTCGGGTTGCGCGGTCGTCGACCGCCTCGCCGCCTGATCGAACGCGAGTGGCCCCGACTGTTCGGTCGGGGCCACTCGCGTTCGATCAGCTGAGCATCGCGATCGCCTGTTCGATCGTGTCGACCACGCACTGCGGTTGTACGTGCTGGATCGCGTGCGTCGTGCCGACGTCCACGACGGTGGCGTTCATGCGCGCAGCCATGTCGCGCTGCGCCTCGACGACGATGTGCTGATCCTGCGTGGCGACCATGTACCAGGCGGGCTTCGACGCCCACGCCGGCACGCCGGCCGGGGTGCGGAAGATCTCATTCGACGAGACGCGCTTGTCGTGCTGCTCGCGTAGCCAGATCTCGTCAGGAACGTCCCATGCGAGAGCCTCGCGTGCCGCGGGGCCGTCCTGAGGGATCCACGCGCCATCGTCACCGCGATCGAAGAACGTCGAAACCGTCGCGGGTGGATAGCTCTCGACGATGCTGTTGATCGTCTCGCCCTCGGCGGGGCCGAACGCCGAGACGTAGACCAGCCCTCGCACATCCGCGTGTCGGCCGGCACCGGTGATCACCGCGCCGCCGTACGAATGGCCCACGAGCAGCACCGGCTCGCTCGCATCGGCGATGAGCCGCTCCACGGTCGCCACGTCCTCGGCGAGAGACTGCGACCAGTTGTCGGCGATGGAGTACGAGATTCCCCGCACATCGAGAAGCGGTGCGACCGACGACCAGGAGCTCGCGGACCCGCCCATGCCATGTACCAGAACGATGTGCATGGCCCGGCTCACGCGGCGAGCGGCAGTAGGACCGCGGGGGCGGGGGCCGCTTCGCGCCCCTCGAAGGGCACGGGCAGGCACACGAGCTCGTAGTCACCGGGGTCGACGAGCGCGAGGTCGGCGTTCTCGAGGATCACGACTCCCGCTCCGCAGAGGATGACGTGCGTCGGCCACTCGACCGTATGGTCGGGGGCTTCCATCGTCATGTAGTCGAGGCCGGCGAGGGTAGCTCCGTTGTCGGCGAGCCACCGAGCCCCACTGGGGCCGAGGCCGACCCAGGTCTCGCTGCGCACATTACGGGTGAGGGCATCGGTGGAGTTGCGGGTCTTGAAGAGGAGCCGTGTCGCGCCTGCGGCGCCTGCGGCAACGAGATCGTCCGCGGTGATCTCCTTCGCCACGTGCGTGAGGTCGAGTACGCGCGCCGGGCCCACCGTGTGCGTGATGGGAATGCGGTCGACGGTCGTCCCGCCCGTGATGAAGTGGCTCGGAGCATCGACGTGGGTGCCCGTGTGTGCGCCGATGAGCCAGCGCGACACCTCGCTTGGGTTGGTGGGACCGATCTCCTCCACCATCTCGTAGGTCGGTCGGCGGCCCCAGTGCAGCATCTCTGGGTGGACGGCGATGCTGAGGTCGATCGGTTCGCGTGTCGTCATGCGACGATGCTAACGGCATTGGATCCTTGGAATAGTAAATTGGATCCAATGCGTCGCGATCTTGAGAGTGAGTTCACGGCGCCGCAACACACCCGGCGACTCGCTGAATCATGCGTGTCGGAGAGTTTCGATCACTCGATAGAAACCCGTCTCTGGCTGACAGGAGCAGCGAATGATCATCCTCGGAGTGGGCCTCACGGTCCTGGTCGTCCTCATTGTCGGCGTCATGGTCGCTCGACGCGTCGACGGCGACAGCGCCAACTTCCTCGTGGCGGGGCGCAGCCTCGGCATCCCTCTCGTGTCGGTGTCGATCGCGGCGGCTGCTGTGGACGCCAATGCGACCGTCGGCAACACCGACCTCACGGCAGACCTCGGCTTCTGGTCGGGAGCATCCCTCGCTCTTGGGTTGGCGATCTGCCTGCTGCTGACGGGCATCTTCCTCGCGAAGCCGCTCAACGGCATGAAGCTGTTCACCCTCGCCGACTACTTCCGCATGCGCTACAGCCGCGGCACAGAGGTCTTCGCCGGCATCATCATGGTCATCTCGTTCACCGTGCTACTCGCGGGCAACCTCGTGGCGTGTGGATTCCTGCTGGAGCGGTTCGCGATGATCCCCTATTCGTGGGGCGTCATCCTCACGGTCGGGCTGGTGTTCGCGTACACCGTGGCGGGCGGCCTCTTCTCCGACGCCTACACTGCTGCCATCCAGACGGCGATCACGGTCGTCGCATCGATCTCGCTGCTGGTCTGGGTGGCGCTCAGTTTCGGGATCGTCGTTCCCGAGGGTATGGGCCCGTTCGACGTCGAACAGCTCACCGATTCCTCGGCGGGTGCCGCGATCAACTGGGCGACGCTGATCTCTCTGGGCATCGGTGACATCGTGGCGATCGACTTCATGCAGCGCGTGTTCGGTGCGAAGTCGCCGGAGGTCGCGCGCCGCTCGTGTTTTGCGGCTGCGGGGCTCACCACGGTCGTCGGCGTGATCTTCGCGCTCGTCGCCCTGACTGCTCACTCGGTGCTCGGGCTCACGTCGGACGACGGCCCCGTGCTCTATCAGCTGCTCGACGGCTGGGCTCCGCCGCTTCTCGCGATCCTCGTACTGTCGGGCATCGTCGCGGCCTCGTTCTCGACGGCATCGGGCGCGATCCTCGCGACGAGCGCGATCGTGGTTCGCAACATCTTCCAGGTGCACCGCACGCCGGCGAGCACGGGCCCGGATCCGCTCCTCAGGTGGACCCGCCTCGCCATGGTGCCGATCGTGGTCGCCGGCGCGTTCCTGGCCATCCGGATCAGCCAGACGGGCGTTCTGCTGACCCTCGCCTTCGACCTCATGCTTGCGTGCCTCGCCGGCCCCTTCATCACCGGGGTGTTCTGGAAGCGCCCGGGGGCGCGAGCCGTGCAGATCTCTGCCGTGGTGGGCCTGGTCGTGCGGCTCGCCTTCCTCGCCGTCACCCCCACGCTCTACGGCGTCGACAACGACATCCTCTACATCCCGAACTCACTCGTCGGGCCGGAGTTCGACGGCTGGGCCACGCTCGTCGCCTTCGCGATCAGCTATGCGACCTTCCTCGTCATCGCGTGGGTGTCGCCTCGCAGCTCCCGAGAGGATGCCGTGTCGGAGCGCGTGCGCGAGCGCATCTCGACCGAGAACCTCCAGACGGTGGGGGCGTGAGCGGGAAACACGCCGGCAACATGAGTCCGATTGACTTCCGATCACTCGACAGAAAGGCGCGAATAATGGCCCTCGAGATCGATAACATGGGGCGCCGCGAGGTGCTCGGCAGCGTCGGCCGCGCCCGTTCGGACGCGCGCGGCCGCGCGACGACATCCGAGTGGATGCCATACATCCCGGCCTCCGGGGCCCCATGCCCGCCCGAGGGCGTGGCGCCCGATGCCCTGACGTGGTCGGAGACCGTCGCGCCGGGCGGATACACGCAGCTGCGGGTCGCGCGCGGCACGCGGATCCGGCTCGAAGACCCGACGGGAGACGCCTGCGCGAGCGTGATCGTGCTGAACGCCGTCAACCCGAGCGAGCGGCTGAACGTCGCCGACAGCCAGAAGATCCCGTGGCAGGCGTACATGACCACGAACCACCCGCTGCTGTCGGGCGACGGGCGTGTGCTGGCGACGCTGCTCGACGACACCTCCGGGCGGCACGACGCCTTCTGTGGGTCATCGAGCGAGGCGTGGAACCGCGCGAAGTACGGCGACGGCACGCCGGAGAGCGCGTCGCCCGCGGGCTCCGCGCTGCTCGCGATGGCCGGAGCGAAGCACGGCCTCACGCGGCGAGACCTGCCGCCGGCGGTGACCTTCTTCCAGGGGGTGCGCGTCGAAGATGACGGATCCTTCCGCTGGCTGGGATCCGCGGGCGCGGGAACGCACATCGATCTCCTCGCCGAGCTGCCGCTCATCGTGCTCATCGCGAACGCGCCCCACCCGCGCGATCCGCGCGAGGACTACATCGTGGGCCCGCTGCGCGTCAGCGCCTGGTCGTCGGCTCCCACCGAACCGGGCGACGATGCTTTCGTCGCGAGCCCCGAGCGCGAACGCGCCTACCGCAACTCGATCGCCTACGCGGCGCTCGCCGGAATGTGAAGGGCAGAACACCGATGATCACCACCGTTCCTCCCCGTCCCGTGTACGCGCCGGAATCGGTCCTCGACTGGTCCGAGCCGGTGGTTCCCGGCGAGCTCGTGCTCGACGAGACGATCGGCGCCCGGGAGTCCTGGGCCGCCGTCGTGGCCTCTGGCGACGTGCTCACCCTCGTCGACGTGGGCGGCAACCAGTCGGGCGACTGTCTCATCTTCTCCGCGGACGACACGTCCGAGCGCTACAGCGTGCCCGACACGCTCGCGTGGCAGGGCAACGCGTACGTCGTGGAGGGAACGGTGCTGCGATCGAACCGAGGTGAGCCGCTGATGACGGTCGTCGGCAACGAGGTCGACCGCCAGGACACCATCGGCGGGGCCTGCGGCAAGGAATCGAACTCGCTGCGCTACGGACACCACACCGTCTATCAGCACGGCTGCCGCGAGAACTTCCTCTACGAGGGCGCGAAGCACGGCCTGACCGCTCGCGATCTCGTGTCCAACCTCAACTGGTTCATGAACGTGCCCGTCGAGCAGGATGGCGCGCTCGGCATCGTCGACGGGATCTCGGCGCCGGGGCGCCGCGTCGCGGTACGGGCTGAGAAGGACGTCCTGGTCGTCATCTCCAACTGCCCCCAGATGAACAACCCCTGCAACGACTTCAACTGCACACCGTTGCGCGTCATGGTGACCCGCGCATGACGTTCGACACCCTGCTCGTCGCGAACCGCGGCGAGATCGCCCGACGCATCATCCGATCGGCCAAGGCCCTCGGGCTGCGGACCGTCGCGGTGTTCAGCGAGGCCGATCGCGCGGCCCCGCACGTGCGCGAGGCCGACGAGGCCGTGTTGCTGGGGCCCGCCCCCGCGGCGGAGTCGTACCTGCGCATCGACGCCGTCGTCGACGCCGCGATCCGGACCGGTGCCGGTGCCATCCACCCCGGCTACGGCTTCCTCTCCGAGAACATCGACGCCGCACGCGCTGCGGAGGCCGCCGGCATCGCCTGGATCGGGCCCACTCCCGAGCAGATCACCGAGTTCGGTCTCAAGCACATCGCGCGCGAGCGTGCGCTCGCCGCATCGGTCCCGATGCTCCCCGGGTCGGGGCTGTTGGCGTCGGCGGACGAGGCGGTCGCCGAGGCCGAGCGCGTCGGCCTGCCCGTCATGGTGAAGGCCACGGGCGGCGGCGGCGGGATCGGGATGAGCATTTGCCGCACCGGCGATGAGGTGCGCGCCGCGTACGCGGCCGTCGCGGGGCTCGCGAACCGGAACTTCGGATCCGGCGGGGTGTTTCTCGAGCGACTCGTCGAAGGTGCTCGTCATGTCGAGGTGCAGGTGTTCGGCGACGGTGAGGGGCGCGTCGCGATCTTCGGCGACCGCGACTGCTCGCTCCAGCGCCGCAACCAGAAGGTCGTCGAGGAGGCGCCCGCGCCGGGCGTCGCCCCGGCCGCGCGTCGGGCGATGCACGCGGCCGCCCGCCGCCTCGCGGCTTCCGTGAACTATCGATCGGCGGGCACGATCGAGTTCATCTACGACCCCGTGCGCGGCGAGGCGGCGTTCCTCGAGATGAACACGCGCCTGCAGGTGGAGCACCCCGTCACCGAAGCAGTGTTCGGCGTCGACCTCGTCGAGCTGATGCTGCGGCTCGGCCGAGACGGCGCAGCCGCGCTGCCCGACGAGCTGTTCGCGACCGATCACCAGCCCGCCGGGCACGCGATCGAGGCGCGCGTGTACGCGGAGGATCCGGCCCGCGACTTCGCCCCGTCGCCGGGCCTGGTCACTCATGCCGTCTTTCCCGAGCGCGCGGGCGTGCGCGTCGACGGTTGGATCGAGACGGGGCTCGTCGTCACACCCGATTACGACCCGATGCTCGCGAAGATCATCGCCCACACCGATACCCGTGATGGGGCGATCGACCTGCTGGCAGGTGCCCTCGACGAGACGCGCATCGATGGCATCGTCACGGGGCGCCGCCTGCTTCGGGCGCTGTGCGATCTGCCCGCGTTCCGCGACAACACACACCACACCGGCACCCTGCGCGACGAAGACCTCACGGTGGGGATCGGCCCCCGCATCGACGTGCTCGTGCCCGGCCTCATGACGACGGTGCAGGATCTGCCGGGACGCGTCGGCTATTGGTCGGTCGGGGTGCCTCCGTCGGGCCCGATGGACTCCGTGTCGCTGCGTGAGGCCAACCTCGCCGTCGGGAACCCCGAGGGCGCGCCGGGTCTCGAGATCACGATGTCGGGCCCGCGCCTGAGGTTTGCGGCGGAGGCGACCGTCTGCGTGACGGGGGCCGATGCGCCCGTCACGATCGACGGATCCGCGGTTCCGCTGTGGCGTCCCGTCACGGTCCCCGCCGGCGCCACGCTGGCGATCGGCACCGCGGCCGTCGGTATGCGGGCGTATCTCGCGGTGCGGGGCGGGATCGATGTTCCCGCCTACCTCGGCAGCGCGTCGACATTCACCCTGGGCGGCTTCGGCGGCCACGGCGGGCGGGCCCTGATCGCGGGAGACGTACTGTACGTCGGATCCGCGGGATCGGGCGCGCAGCGCGAGGCCCCGATCGAGCGCCGCACCGTCGCCACGCACGACTGGGTCATCGGGGTGACGGAAGGCCCACATGCGGCACCCGAATTCTTCACGCGCACCGACATCGACGAGCTGTACGCCGCGGTCTACGAGGTCGACGCTCAGTCGGCTCGCACGGGCGTGCGGCTGCGCGGCCCGAAACCTGCCTGGGCGCGCGAGGACGGTGGCGAGGCCGGGCTGCACCCGTCGAACATCCA
Source organism: Microbacterium indicum DSM 19969 (assembly GCF_000422385.1). Lineage (GTDB taxonomy): Bacteria > Actinomycetota > Actinomycetes > Actinomycetales > Microbacteriaceae > Microbacterium > Microbacterium indicum. The sequence goes on along the minus strand of NZ_AULR01000015.1, from coordinate 39,892 downwards.
CGACACCGCGTATGCGGTCGGCGCGCTCGACTTCACCGGCGACACCCCGATCATCCTGGGCCCGGACGGCCCCAGCCTCGGCGGCTTCGTCTGCCCGGCGGTCGTGGCGAGCGGCGAACTGTGGAAGGTCGGTCAGCTGCGGCCCGGCGACACGGTGCGTTTCGTGCCCGTGCGCGAAGAGCGAGCCGCTGAGTTCGGGGCGACGCTGATCCCCGGATCCGCGTCGGGAGATGGCGACGACGGTGTGCTCGCGCGCCGTGGGGCGATCACCGAGGGCGGTGCCGTGCTCGCCCCGTCGGTCACGTATCGACGCGACGGCGACGACAACATCCTCATCGAGTACGGCGACATGGAGCTCGACCTCGGGTTGCGGATGCGCGTGCACGCGCTCGAACAGCGGATCCGCGAGGCGCAGCCCGCCGGGGTGCGAGACCTCACGGCGGGCATCCGGTCGCTGCAGATCCAGACCGATCCGTCCGTGCTGCGTGCGTCACGGCTACTGGATCTGCTCGGCGAGATCGAGGAGAACCTGCCGGCCACGCGAGAGCTCGAGGTGCCGTCGCGCACCGTGCACCTGCCGCTGTCCTGGGACGATCCGGCCACGCGTCTCGCAATCGATCGGTACATGTCGAGCGTGCGCGACGACGCGCCCTGGACCCCGTGGAACATCGAGTTCATCCGCCGTGTCAACGGCCTCGATTCGGTCGACGACGTGAAGAGCATCGTCTTCGACGCCGACTACCTGGTGCTCGGCTTGGGCGACGTCTACCTGGGTGCGCCCGTCGCCACCCCCGTCGATCCGCGCCACCGCCTCGTCACGACGAAGTACAACCCCGCTCGTACCTGGACGGCCGAGAACTCGGTCGGCATCGGCGGTGCGTACATGTGCATCTACGGCATGGAGGGGCCCGGCGGCTATCAGTTCGTGGGGCGCACCGTGCAGGTGTGGAACCGATTCCGGACGGGCGGCCTGTTCCACGAGCACCCCTGGGCGCTGCGCCTGTTTGATCGCATCAAGTGGTACGAGGTCACAGCCGACGAGCTGCTCGATCTGCGGGCCGAGGTCGACGCGGGGCGCGGTGATTTCCGCGTCGAGGAGGGCACGTTCGCCCTCGCCCCGTACGAGCGGATGCTCGATCGCGAGGCCGACTCGATCGCCGCCTTCCGAGACCGCCAGCAGGCGGCGTTCGCGGTCGAGAAGGACGCGTGGCGCGCGGCCGGCGAATTCGATCGCCAGGAGGCGGCGCAACGGGCCACCCCCGAGGCCGAGGAGATCGTCGTGCCCGATGACTGCGTTCCCGTCACGGCGCCCTTCGCGGCGAGCGTATGGAAGGTTGACGCCCGACCGGGCGACACTCTCGAGATCGACCAGACGGTCATGGTGCTCGAGGCGATGAAGATGGAGAACCCCGTGAGCGCACCCGTGAACGGCCGCCTGGCCGAGATCTATGTGCGCCCCGGCGAACAGGTTGCGGCGGGCCAGGTGCTCGCCGCGGTGGAGGCCGCATGAAGACTGCAGTGACGAAGATCGACGAGGCGTATGCCCGGATCCGACAGGCCGACCGGCCCGAGATCTGGATCGCGCTGCGCGAGGAGCAGGACGTCCGAGCCGAGGCAGCGGAGATCGACGCGCGCGTGGCCGCGGGGGAGCGGCTGCCGCTCGCCGGCGTGCTCGTCGCCGTGAAGGACAACATCGACGTCGCGGGGCTGCCCACGACGGCGGGGAGCCCCGCATATGCGTACTCGCCCGCGGTTGACGCGCCCGCCGTGGAACGGCTGCGGATCGCCGGAGCCATCGTGCTCGGCAAGACCAACCTCGACCAGTTCGCCACGGGACTCGTCGGCACGCGCAGCCCGTACGGGCCCGTGCGCAACGCCTGGCGCCCCGACCGGATCTCCGGCGGATCGAGCTCCGGGTCGGCGGTGGCCGTGGCGCTGAGTCTGGTCGACATCTCGCTCGGCACCGACACCGCCGGATCCGGACGCGTGCCCGCCGCACTCAACGGCATCGTCGGCATCAAACCCACGATCGGCCTCGTGCCGGCCACGGGCGTCGTGCCGGCATGCCGATCGCTCGACTGCGTCACCGTGTTCGCGCGCGACCTCGCCCTCGGCCGCCGGGCGATCGAGATCATGTCGGGCCCCGACGGTGTCGATCCGCGCTGCCGCACCGACCTGCCGGCCGCGCCCCTCGACGCCGCTCCGCGTATCGCGGTGCCCACGGCCGAGCACCTCGACGGTCTCGCCGAGGGATGGGCGGAGGCGTTCGAGGGCGTCGTGGCGCAGCTCGAATCAGCCGGCGTCGAGATCGTCGAGGTCGACATCGCCCCCTTGCTTGACGCGGCGGCGTTGCTGTACGGGGGCGCGTTCGTCGCCGAGCGCACGGCGGCCGTCGGCGACTTCATCCGCGACAACCCCGCTCTCGTGGGGCCCGACATCGACCCGACGGTCGCGCAGATCGTGCTCGGGGGCGACGCCCAGACTGCGACGCAGTACTTCCGCGACCGCGAGACGCTCGACCGCCTGAAGCTTGAGGGCCTCGGCCGCCTGGACGGAGCGGTCGCGCTGCTCACCCCCACGACGACCTGGCACCCGACGCTCGATGAGGTGGCGGCGGACCCCATCGGCGCGAATTCCAAGATGGGCCGCTACACGAACTTCGCGAACCTCATGGATCTCAGCGCCCTCGCCGTTCCTGCGGGAATCGTAGGCGGCCTGCCGTTCGGCGTCATGCTGACGGGAGCTGCGTTCGCCGACCGCACCCTCGCCGAGATCGGCCGGCTGATCCAGGCGCCCGCCCTCGACGTACTCGTCGTCGGAGCGCACCTGTCGGGCCAGCCCCTCAACCATCAGTTGGTGGCGGCGGGCGCGACGTTCCTGCGCGAGACGCGCACCGCTCCGGAGTACCGCATGTATGCCCTCGACACGGTGCCGCCGAAGCCTGGCCTGGAGCGCGTCGCCGAGGGCGGGGCGCCGATCCTCGGCGAGGTCTGGCGCCTGCCCGCCGCGGGGTTCGGGCGGTTCGTCGCCGCGCTGCCGCAGCCCATGGCGGTCGGTCAGATCTCCCTCGAGGATGGAACGGCGGTGACCGGGTTCCAGTGCGAGCCCGTCGCGACGGGCGGCGCGCGGGACATCAGCGAATTCGGCGGCTGGCGGGATTATCTCGACACACTGACTGCATGACCTCTCCGATCGGGCGCCCGCGGGCGACACCGGCGAAGGTGGGCGCATCGGCGCGCGAGGATGTCCTCGCCGCCGCCGCCCGCCTCTTCGCCACCGGCGGCTTCGCCGGCACCAGCACACGGCAGATCGCCGACGCGGCCGGGCTGCGCCAGGCGACGATCTATTACCACTTCGCGAACAAAGAAGACATCCTGTTGGAGCTTCTTCTCGGCTCCGTGACGCCCACGATCGAGCGTGCACGTGAACTCGTCGACCTGCCGGATCCGGTCGAAGCGCTCGACCGCCTCGTGCGCGCCGATGTCGAGACGCTTCTCGACGATCCGCACAACATCGGCATCCTCTATCTTTCGCCCGAGGTCGCCGCGCAGCCGTTCGATCCCTTTCGCGAGGCGCGCGAGGAGCTGACGCAGGTCTACCTGTCGCTCGTCGCACGCATCTCGCCCCGCGCATCGCATCTGCGCGGGCGGTTATGCATCCATCAGGTCGAGTCGGTGATAGGTCTTCGTCGCGACGGCGCGGTGATCGACGGCATCGTCGAGGAGATCGCTCGTGCCTGCCTCCTGATCGCCGGGGCGGCGCATGCCTGACCTCGCCGTTGTAGGCCGACCGCAGCGACTGATCCCCTTCGTCCTCGCGTACGAGGCCGTGTCGGAGGCGATGTCGGTGGCCGGTGGCAGCGACTACCGCTGGCTACTCGAGCCGGTCACCGCGGCGGCGATCGAGTTCGAGAAGGGCTGGGTCCTGGTGGACGGCGGCTTCGACCCCCGGCGCATTCGGGACAGGGAGGCACGGCTGCGGAGCTTCGGCTACGAGAACTACGCACCGGTCGTGCCCGCCGGTGATCCGCTCGTCGATCAGGTCGCCGCCGCACGACTCGAATGGGCCGATTGTGCCGGTCTCGTTCTGACGCACGCGCACTTCGATCACACTGGCGGGATCCGCATGCTGGAACCGCACCAACCGCTTATGCTGCAGCGCGGAGAGCACGACTACGCGCGCACCGTCGAAGACCAGCGGTCGGCATTCCTGTTCCGTGACGACATCATCCGCGCCGGCGTGACGACGACCCTCCTCGACGGCGATGCGGAGCTTGCGGACGGGCTGCAGGTGATCGACACGGCGGGGCATACCCCCGGCCATCAGTCCGTGGTGATCGAGCTGTCCGACGAAACCGTGGTGCTCGCGGGCGACGCGGCGGATCTGCGCTCCAACATCGAGGGGGGACGCCCGTGCGGATCGACGGTCGGGCTCGACGGCGAACGGCGGGCGAAGCTCGCTCTTGAGCGGCTCGCGGAGCTGGACCGGCTTCCGGGCGTCGCCGTGTGGCCGAGTCATGACCCCGACTGGGAGCCGTGGCGTCGCGCGATCGACCGCGAGGTAGGTCGCCGCGCGGCGTAGGCCTCACCCCCGCTTCGGCACCGTGACCTGCACCTCCTGCACCCGGGCGGCGGCCGCACGCCCCGGATCCGCCATGCGCGCGACGAGCATCTCGACGGCCTCTCGGCCGAGCGCTTCGCCGTCGACGTCGATGGCGGGGGCGGCGGATCCGACGGCGTCGACGATGCTCGTCTCACTCGTGATGACGGGCAGCTCCTCGCCCGCGAGCAGCAGGGCGTGGGCGATGCCGAGGCCGATGTCGGTCGCGTAGGGGATCACGGCGGTGGGCCTGTGGCGGAGGATCTCGCCGGATGCGCGGATCCCCGCGGCGAACGTCGACTCGTAGGGCGACGCGACGTCGACGCGCACGCCGGCGCGGTCGGCGGCCGCGCGGACGAGGCTCTCACGAAGTCGGTCCTGCCACGATCCGGCGGGCCCGCCGACGTACAGCAGGCGCTCGTGGCCGGCCGCGATGAGCGCGTCGGTCAGCCGGCCGAACGCCTCGGGGGTGTCGACGCGCACGGAATCGACCCCGTCGATCTCGCGGTCGACGAGTACGGCGGGCAGTCGACCGATCGCCGAGGTCACGAGGTCGTCGATGCCGCGGGGCGCGACGACGATCGCGCCGTCGACCTGCTTCGCGAGGCGCGCGAACTTCGCGAGCTCGTCCACGTGCTCGAGGGGGTGCACGACGACGGTGAGCTGCAGGTCGGCCTCGTCGGCGGCGGCCTGGGCGCCCGCGATCACGGGGGTGAAGAACGAGTTCGCGAGCGTCGGAACCGTGAGCGCGATCACGCCGGTGCGGCCGCCGGCGAGCTGCCGTGCGGCACGGTTGGCGACGAAGCCGAGCTTGTCAGCCGCCGTGTGCACGCGCTCGGCCGTGCTCTGCGAGACGACGTCGGGTCGGCTGAACACTCGCGAGGCGGTCGCCTTCGAGACACCCGCGAGCGCCGCGACGTCGGCGAGAGTTGCCATTCCTTCTCCTTGATCCGCACCAAGCCTAGCCCGACTCTGAAACCGTTTGCATCTCTTCGTAACACAGGGTTTACACCCTCGATTATGCGTTGGATCGGCCAATCCTCTAGCGTGAATGCAACCGGTTACATCCGAGTCATCGTCCTGGAGGTCCTCGCGTGCGGTCACGCTTCACCCCCGTGCTCCTGCTGCTGCCGGGCCTCGCATTCCTGCTGATCGGCTTCCTCGTGCCGTCGCTCGCGATGCTCTTCGCCCCGCCCGGCACCGACACGGCCGACATCTTCGTGCGTCTCGGGCAGATGGTCACGGACCCGTACGACCTCGCGATCATCGGCCGCACGCTCGTCTACGGCCTCGTCGTCACGGCGATCTCGGTCGGACTCGGCTTCCCGATCGCCTACATGCTCGCCCGCACGCCGTCGCGATGGTCGGGGATCCTGCTCGCGCTCGCGATCTTCCCCCTTCTCCTCAGCAACGTGGTGCGCACGTTCGGCTGGCTCGTGGTCCTCGGATCCAACGGCGCGCTCGGGCAGCTGCTCGTCGGCCTCGGCATCGTCGACGAGGCGCCGCAGCTCCTCTACACGCCTCTCGCGATCGTGCTCGGCATGACGCAGCTCTTCCTGCCGCTCGCGATCGTCACCTGCTATTCGGCGGTGTCGCAGGTGGATCCGGGGCTCGACGACGCCGCGCGCGGCCTCGGCGCGAGCCGCACCCGCACCTTCTGGGACGTCGTCTTCCCTCTCTCGCTTCCGGGGGTCGTCGTCGCCGCGACCCTCGTCTTCGCGGGAGCGATCACGGCCTACACGACGCCCTACCTGCTCGGCGGATCGGGTAACCGCCTGCTCGCGACGCAGCTCTACTCGTATTCGACCGCGACGCTCGACTGGCCCAGCGCCAGCGCGACCGCGCTCATCATGACGGTGCTCGTCTTCCTCGTCTCGGGCATCTCGTCGCTCGTCGGCAGAAAGGGGGCGACCAGCTGATGTCGAACCGCCACCCCGTCGCCGGGGTCCTCGCCGTGGCCGGATACATCGTCATGATCGTGCCGATCCTCTTCGTCGTCGCGACGGCGTTCACCGCGGGGAACTCGCTGAAGTTCCCGCCCGAGGGCTTCTCCCTGCGCTGGTTCGACGCCGCGCTCGGCTACGCGCCGTTCATGAGCTCTCTCGCGACGAGCGCCGAGATCGCGGCCCTCGCGACGCTCATCGCCCTCGCCGTCGGCGTGCCCGTGACCCTCGCGATCCACCGCGGACGGATCCCCGGAAAGGGCATCGTCGAGTCGCTCTTCCTCTCGCCGCTCATCGTCCCCGAGCTCGTCGTCGGCCTCGCGCTGTTCCAGCAGCTCATCGTGATCATGCGCGTCGACAACTGGCTCGTCATGCTGATCGGCCACACGGCGCTCCTGCTGCCCTATGCCGTGCGCGTCACGGGCGCCGCGCTGGCGGGCGCGGATCCGTCACTCGAGGAAGCCGCGCGCGGCCTCGGCGCGAGCCCGATGCGCACGTTCTGGACCATCACCGTGCCCGTGCTGCGCCCCGGCATCTTCTCCGCTGCGCTGCTGAGCTTCATCACCTCGTTCAACAACGTGCCGCTGTCTCTGCTGCTGCAGAGCCGCGACACCCAGACCCTTCCGATCACGATGCTCGACTACGTGCAGCAGAGCTACGACCCGATGGTCGCGGCCACGTCGACGCTCATCCTCGCCGTCACGGTCGTGATCGCCATCATCGCCGAGCGCACCGTCGGGTTCGCCAAGATCTTCGGAGGCATCAGCCGATGAACGCAGCAGCAGAGTTCCGCCAGGTCACCCAGGTGTTCGGCGACTTCACGGCCGTCGACGGCGTCGACCTCGCGATCCCGCGCGGCAGGCTCACGACCCTCCTCGGCCCGTCCGGCTGCGGCAAGACGACGTCGCTGCGCATGCTCGCCGGGTACACGCGCCCCACGTCGGGCAGCGTGCTCATCGACGGGGTCGACGCGACGCGGCTTCCCCCCGAGAAACGCGACCTCGGCATGGTGTTCCAGTCGTACGCGCTCTTCCCGCACATGACCGTCGCCGACAACGTCGGGTACGGCTTGAAGCTCCGCGGGTTGAAGGGGGCGGATCGAGCCGCGCGCGTCGCCGAGTCGCTCGAGCTCGTCGGCCTCGGGCACCTCGCGAAGCGCAAGCCGAAGGCGCTCTCCGGCGGTCAGCAGCAGCGGGTGGCCCTCGCTCGGGCGATCGCGATCCGCCCCAAGCTCCTGCTGCTCGACGAGCCGCTGTCGAACCTCGACGCCCGCCTTCGCGTGCAGATGCGATCCGAGATCCGCCGGATCCAGTCCGAGACCGGCCTCACCGTCGTCCTCGTCACGCACGACCAGGACGAGGCGCTCGAGATGAGCGACGAGATGGTGCTCATGCGCGCCGGGAAGATCATGCAGCAGGGCGCGCCCGCCGAGGTCTTCGGGTCCCCCGCGAACCGGTTCGTCGCCGACTTCCTCGGCTACGAGAACTTCCTGCAGCTTTCCGACGGCCTGATCTCGGTCCGCCCGGAGCACGTGACGATCTCCGCCGGATCCATCGACGCCGGCGGCCTGTCCCTCCCCGGTGTCGTCGCCGACGTCGCATACCGCGGCGTCGACCTGCTCATCTCGGCCGTCGTCCATGACGACGAGGGCGAGCAGGTCCTCCTCTCCAACACCCGCTCCGCCGACGCCGCGCCCGTCGCAGTCGGCGACGCCGTGACCGTCTCGGCGCCCGCCGCCCGCATCGTCCACCTCACCGCGTGACCCCCGAAAGGCCCGTCATCATGAAGCGCACCCGACTCCTCACGATCCCCGCCGTTCTCGCGGTGGGCGGCTTCGCCCTCGCCGGCTGCTCCGCGGCGACCGGCGAACCGGACGCCGACACCCTCGTCGTCAGCACCTTCCCCTTCGGTGTCGAGCAGATGCAGGAGGCGATCTTCGACCCCTTCACCGAGGCGACGGGCATCGAGGTCGAGGTCGAGACGGGATCCAACGCCGACCGCATCTCGCAGCTCGAGCTCATGGGAGGGGAGGACCCGGGTATCGACGTGATGATGATCAGCGACTACTACGCCGCGCTCGGCCAGGACAAGGGCCTGTTCCAGCAGGTCGACGAGTCGAAGGTTCCCGCTCTCGGGGACATCGCCGACTTCGCGATCGACGACGCCTATATGGGCCCCGCCTACAGCTATCAGCTCGACGGAACCCTCTACCGCACAGACGAGCTCTCCGCCGAGGATGCGGCCAGCTGGGATCTGTGGGGCGACGACTCGTACGCGGGCAAGCTCGCGCTGCCCGACATCTCCGTCACGGCGGGCCAGCTCGCCGTCTCGGGTGTCGGAGCGACCCGGGGATCCGGACCCTACGACGTCGACACCGCGTTCGACGTGATGGGCGACTGGGCGCCGAACATGCTGCAGTTCTACAGCTCGACGACCGAGGTGACGAACCTCATCGTGCAGAACGAGATCGTCGCGGCGAACACGATCAGCGGCTTCGCAACCGACCTCATGGCGCAGGGCGAGCCCGTCGCCTGGACGGCCCCCGACGGCGGCGCGTACATGGCGACCAATCGCCTCATGATCCCCGAGGGCGCCGCGAACGTCGATGCGGCGCACCAGTTCATCGACTTCGTCCTCTCCGCCGAGACCCAGTCGAAGTCGGCTGAGCTCGTCGGCGACCTCCCCGTCAACCCGGATGCGACGATCCCCGACGAGATCGACGCCGTGGTCGGCGACATCGCGGCCGACCCGATCGCAGCCGGCTATGAGACCCTCGACCCCGCCGAGCTGACGCCGACCCGTAATGAGTGGGTCGACCGCTTCGCTCGCGAGGTCACGTCCAAGTGACCGCGGGAGCGGAGGCCACCATCGCCGCGCCGCCCTCGCGCCCCGAGGGGCCCGCCGCGGCTCCCGTCACCGACGAGTGGCTGCGGGCGATCCCCAAGGTCGACCTGCACTGCCACCTCATCGGCACCGTGCGGGGCTCGACGTTCGCAGAGCTCGCGCGCCGTGAGGGGCTCGAGCTGCCCGACGATCCCGAGCGGATCTGGAGCGACATCAACTCGCTTCCGCCGGACCCGAAGCTCTACGAGCACACGGCGATCCCCGTGCCGCAGGGCCGGGCCCCCGGCGAGCCCGAGCGGTCGTACTCTCTGTTCCAGACGTCGATGTGGGTGCGCGACGTGCTGCGCACCCCCGATGACCTGTCGCGCATCGTCTACGAGGCCTTCGAGGACGCGCATGAGATGAGCGGAACGTCACACCTCGAGCTGTTCTTCGACGACGTTCCCGATCACCTCGCGCGCCTCGGGTTCGCGGGCAGCATGGAGGCGTACGCCGAAGGAATCCGCCAGGCGGAGCGCGACTTCGGCATGACAGGCCGGATGATCAAGGGAATCGATCGATCGCTGTCGGGCGAGCATGCGCTCGAACAGGTGCGCCAGGTCGTCGACAACCCTCACGAGTACCTCGCGGGCATCGGCCTCGACAACCTCGAGACCGCCGGCCCACCCGAGCGATTCGCCGACGCGTACCGGCTCGCCGGCGAGGCGGGTCTCGGTCGTACGGCGCACTCGTCCGAACACGTGCCGAGCGCGCAGAACACCATCACCTGCCTGGATCTGCTCGGCTGCGACCGCATCGACCACGGCTACTACGTGCTCGAGGATCAGCGAGTGCTCGACGACGTACGCGAGCGCGGCACCGTCTTCACGGTCGGATCCACGACGTCGCGTCGTTCGTGGCGGCCGTGGCGCCGCGCGTCGATCCGGGCGATGCTCGAGGCGGGGCTCGCGGTCACGCCGTGCTCCGATGACCCGGGCATGTTCCCGACGACGCTGCAGAACGAGTACGAGATCATGCGCGACCTCAACGGCGCGACTCGCGACGAGATCGTCGGGATGGCGCGCCGCGCGGTCGACGCGGCGTGGCTTCCGGCCGAGGACAAGGCGGAGCTCGCGGCGAAGGTCGAGGCCGCGGTGGGGGACGCGGAGCCGACGGGCGCCGTCCGCAGCGCGTAGCGGAGGCGCCAGGGGGCGCCGATCTCGAACCGCTCTCGCCTCCCGACGACGTCGGGGGGCGGGAAGCGGCGGCCTGCGGTCGGGCCGGGTCCGCGATGGTGCGGTCCGGCGTAGGCCGCCCAATTTTGCGATAACCGCCGAAATTATTCGTGACGACGCCGTCACTGCGGAGCAACGCGCGCTCCTTAGCTTCGTCGACAGCGATGACCCGAGATTCGCTACGCCAACGCACAATGCTCCACCTCCCCCGTGATCCGAGAAACGAGCACACCATGACCGCGCCTCACCTCTCCGCCGCCGCCCGCCGCCGCCTCATCCGAACCAGCGCCGGCATCGGGCTCGTCGGCGTCCTCGCCCTCGCCGGCTGCGGCCGCACGGACGCGGCGGCCGACAGCGCAACGACGACGGTCGATGACTCGCCCGCGACGGGGACCGTCGAGGTCTGGGTCCCCGACGGCGACGGGACGGGGCTCGAGACGGTGATCGAGCCGTTCCTCGAGGAGAACCCCGACGTCGATGTCGAGCTCACCGTGATCCCCGAGGACGAGTACAACACCAAGCTCAGCTCGGCGATCGCCGCGGGCACGGCCCCCGACGTCGCGCAGCTGTACACGGAGAGCCAGGCGCAGTTCATCAAGGGCGGGAGCTTCGCGGCGGTCCCCGACGGCCTCGTCGACGAGGACTCGTTCTTCTCGGGAGCCTGGGACGCGGGAACCGTCGACGGGACGACCTATTCGGTGCCGTGGTACGCCTACACGTACGCCCTCGTGTACCGCGCCGATCTCGCGGCTGAGGCCGGCGTCGAGGCGCCGACGACCTGGGACGAGTTCCCCGCTTTCCTCCAGGCCCTGCAGGACGCCGGAGCAGACCACGGCTTCTCGGCCGACGTCGGGTGGGACAGCTACACGGGCCAGTTCGTCGCGCAGCTCGACTGGCAGGCCGGAGGAGACCTGATCTCCGACGACGGCAGCGCTTGGACGCTCGACACCGACGAGATGGTCAGCGCCCTCTCGCACTACGCCTCCTACTTCACGGGCGGGTACACGTCGACCGACGGCCCGTCGTTCCTCGACTCGCAGCCCTACTTCGTCGAGGGCAAGACCGCGTCGATCGTGACCGGCCCGTGGGTGATCGGGCAGTACGACGACGTCGCCGGCCAGGACGGATGGACCGCCGAGAACGTCGCGACGGCTCCCGTCCCGGCGGGCGACGGCGGCTCGATCAGCTCGCTCGGCGGCGGAAGCTGGGGCGTCCTCGCCGACAGCGACAACTCCGACGCGAGCTGGAAGCTGATCCAGTACCTCTCGGACGAGGACACGCAGCTCACCCAGTACGCCGACTACGGGTCGCTCCCGGCCGTCGAGTCGGCGTGGTCGGACCCCACGATCGCCGATCAGTCGCTCCTCGACGCGTACTTCGAGCAGATGAAGACGGCGCGCACCTATCCCCAGTCCACGACGTGGCCGCAGATCGCGACGCAGCTCGGGGCGGAGATGGAGGCCGTCGCGCGCGGCACCAAGACCGCGGAGCAGGCGGCGTCCGACATCCAGTCCTTCGCCGACTCGCTCGGCACCGGCACGGAGTGATCCGCACACCATGACCACCATCTCGCGCGGGGCGGCCCGTCCGTCGCTCCGCGCGGGGGCGTCGTCGTCAGCACGCCCTCGCTCCTCAGCCCGCCGTCGTACGGGCGCCGTCGCCTGGATGTTCCTCGCGCCGTTCGCTCTCGTCTTCCTCGTCTACACGGCGATCCCGGCCGTCGCGGCCCTGGCGATCAGCCTCTCGGATCTGCGCGGCGCGGATCTCCGCAACCCGTTCCAGGTGAACCTCGTCGGCATCGACAACTACATCCGACTGTTCACCGACGCTCGGTTCCTCCGCGACCTCGGCAACACGGCGCTGTTCGTCGTCATCGGCGTCCCCCTCACGATGGCGGTCGGCTTCGTCCTCGCCCTCGCGCTCAACACGGGGATCCGGCGGATGCGCGGAGTCTTCCGCACGGTGTTCTACGCGCCCGTCGTCACGAACATCGTGGCGGTGGCGCTGATCTGGAAGTACGCGTTCGGGAGCGACGGGACGGTCAACGACGCCCTCGGATGGTTCGGCTTCGCCGGGCCCGGCTGGCTCACCGACCCCGATCTGGCGATGCCGATCGTCATCCTCCTGGGGATCTGGCGCAACTTCGGCACCGCGATGATCCTCTTCCTCGCGGGCCTGCAGGCCGTGCCCGAGGACGTCTACGAAGCGGCGGCACTCGACGGCGCGGGCTGGTGGCGCCGGCTCTGGCATGTGACGCTGCCGCTCCTCCTCCCGACGATCCTCCTGGTCTCGGTGCTGCTGACGACCTTCTTCCTGCAGGTGTTCGACGAGCCGTACCTGCTGACCAACGGCGGGCCGCTCGGCACCACGGAGTCGGTCGCGATGTACACCTACACGCAGTTCGGCTTCGGCGAATTCGGTCTCTCGTCCGCCGCGTCGTTCGTCACCCTCGCCCTCGTCGTGTGCGTCAGCGCACTGCAGTTCCGGATGCTGAGGCCCCGCGCATGACCGCCGTCACCTCGTTCGCCCCCGTCGCCGCCCCCGCGAGGCGGACCCCGCGCCGGCGCGCACTCACCGGGCTGCTCTACGTCGCTCTCGTGGTCGGCGCGATCCTCACGCTCCTGCCGTTCTGGTGGGTCGTCAGCGGGTCGCTCCGCAGCACGACCGAGATCCGCCAGAACCCGGGTGCATGGATCCCGTCCGACGTCACGTTCGACAACTTCGTGCGCCTGTTCTCGGGCGAGCACTTCGGCGCGTACCTCGTCAACAGCGTCGTCGTCGCCCTCATCGTCGTCGTCGGCAACATCGTCGCGGCGACGGCCGCGGGGTACGCGCTGACGATGTTCGAGTTCCGCGGCAAGCGGATCGCCTTCGCCGCTGTGATGGCGTCGCTCATGGTCCCGTTCACGGCAGTCTTCGTGCCGCAGTTCGTGATCACGGCCAACCTCGGCCTCGTCGACACCCTCGCGGGCATCGCGCTGCCGTATCTGGCGCTGCCCATCTCGATCTTCATCATGCGCCAGTACGCGATGTCGGTGCCGCACGAGCTGATCGAGGCCGCGCGGATCGACGGCGCGAGCGAGATCCGGATCTTCGCCCAGGTGTTCCTCCCGCTCGCCGGCCCGGCCGTGGCGACGGTGACGATCATGTCGTTCCTCAACTCGTGGAACAACTTCATCTGGCCGCTCATCGTGGCGCAGTCGAACGACACATACACCTTGCCCGTCGGCCTGGCGGCCACGAGCAAGGTCGCCGCCAACGTGCTCGACTACGGACTCATGCTCGCCGGCGCTCTCGTGATCATGCTCCCCGTCCTCGTCCTGTTCCTCCTGCTGCAGCGGTACTTCATCCAAGGCATCTCGGCGACGGGCCTCAAGTGAGCCGCCCGCCCGTCCAGATCGCCGGCATCGACCCGCGGGCGCTCCGCCGCGTCAACACGAGCGTCACCCTGCGCGCGCTCGCCGTCTCGACGGAGCCGCTCACGATGTCGGCCCTGGCCGAGACGACCGGGCTCTCGCGCCGCACGCTCGAGCTGATCCTCGACGAGCTCGTGCGCGCCGGATGGGTCGACGAGCTGCCGCGCCGCTCGACGAGCGGGCTCGCGGGCCGGCCGGCCAGGCGCTTCGAGCTCCGACCCCAGCACGCGCTCCTGGCGGCGGTCCGGTTCACGACGGAGGACGTGACGGCGCTCGTCGCCGACGTCCGCGGTCGCGTGCTCGCGCGAGCGCAGGCGCCCCTGCGTGACTACCGGGATCCGGGCCTCTGCCTCGACGACGCGGCCGTCCTCGTCCGCGCGGCCGTCGCCGACTCGGGAGCGACGCTCGACCGACTCCGGGCCGGGGCGATCGCATCGGGCGGCGCGATCGACGACGACGGGATCGTCCGACGGCTCGTCGACACGGAGCGGTGGGCGGGCTTCGACTTCCCGAGCGAGATGGCGGGGCGCCTCGACGTGCCGTGGTTCGCCGACAACGACGCGAACCTCGGCGCCCTCGCCGAGCGCTGGCGCGGGACGGCGGTCGACCACGAGACGATCGTGTGGGCGATCCTCGGCGCGCGCACGGGCGTCGGAACGCTCATCCGCGGCGACATCCACCGTGGCTTCGAGGGCGCGGCTGGCGAGCTGGTGGAGGCGTGGCCGCTCCTGGCGCAGGTCTTCCACGGGCACCCCGTGGGATCCCTGACGTCGCCGGATCCCGCGGCGCGGGCCGCCGCCCTCGAGACCGTCGCCCGGGCGCGAGACGGCGACGCCCGAGCCCTCGTGCTCATCGACGAGTTCGTCGAGCACATCGCGACGATGATCGTCACCCTGTCGTGGACGGTCGCGCCCTCGCTCTTCGTCCTCGGCGGCGGCGTCGAGGACGCGGCCGACGTCATCCTCCCGCGCCTCGCCGAGGCCCTCCGCGAGGCGCGCGCCCCCGACATCCCCCTGCGCATGTCGACGCTCGGCCCCGACGCTCCGCTCATCGGGGCCCTCCGCTTCGCGCTCGACCGGATGGACGTCGAGCTGTTCGGCCCCGTGCTGACGCTCGACCCCGCGGCTCCGCCCGGCGCGGGCTCCCCGACCCACCCCATCGACGACAAGGATCACGCGTGACGATCGACACCCCGGCAGACGTTCTTCTCATCGGCGGCGGGATCATGGGCGCCTCCGTGGCGAGGCTGCTGCGCGAGAGCGATCCCCACCTGAGCATCACGATGCTCGACGCGGGCGAGCCGATCGGCGACGTCGCCGGCGTGCACCTTCACGACATCGCCGACCCGGCGGTCTGGTCGCTCTACAACACCCGCGTCTCGTCCGGGATCCAGGGCATGTACACGGGCGCCGAGGTGGCGGAGGAGACCCCCGCGACCCTCGCCGACGCCGCGCCGGGGATGTTCCACACCGCGACCTTCGGCGAGGAGGCCTCCGCCATGCCGGCGACCGCCATCGCCTGGAACGCCGGCGGGATGGGCGTGCACTGGACCGCGGCGACACCGTGGCCCGCCGGCGACGAGGTCTTCGGCGGCGAGGATGAGCAGTGGCGCGACGACCTCGCGACGGCGCAGCGCCTCCTGCACGCCACCCAGCCGGCGATCGGGCCCACGGAGATCGGCGCGCGGGTCCTCGAGACCCTCGCCGAGATCTACGGCGATCGCGGGCCCGCCGACCGCGGTCCGCAGGCGATGCCGATGGCCGTCTCGCCCGACGGGGATCTGCTGACGCGCACCTCGCCGGCGACGATCTTCCCGCCCATCGCGCACGGCGGCGACCCCGCGTTCGCGATGCGCACCGGTGCGCTCGTGACGGCGCTGATCGTCGACGAGGGGCGCGTGACGGGCGCGCGCGTCCGGTGGTCCTCCGGCGAGGAGAGCGTCTTCGCGGGGCGTCACGTCATCGTCGCCGCCGACGCGCTGCGCACGCCGCAGCTGCTCTTCGCCTCCGGGATCCGCCCCGACGCCCTCGGCCGCTACCTCAACGAGCACGCCTTCGTCACGGCTCGCGCGCTGCTCGACCTCGACCGGTTCGGGATCACGACGGCCGAACTGCCCCTCGCGCCGCGCGGAGAGTGGTGCACCGACTCGCTGTGGCTTCCGCAGAACGGCCCGGCGCAGCCCTTCCACGGGCAGATCATGGACACGACGTACCTCGACGAGAGCGGGCATCCCCTCGCGCATTCCGTCGGCGTCTCGCTCTACACGCCCGTCGAGTCGCGCCCCGAGAACCGCGTGCGCTTCTCGGACGACGAGGTCGACCTCGCGGGCATGCCGCGGATGACCATCGACTTCGCCTACTCCGCCGCCGATCGCGCCCTGATCGACCGGGCGTGGGAGGAGAGCGCCCGCATCGTGCAGCTCTTCGGCGACTTCGATCCCGCGACCGAGCGCGCTCTCCTGCCGCCTGGATCCTCGCTCCACATCACGGGCACCGTCCGATGCGGATCCGATGACGACGGCACGAGCGTGTGCGATCCGTCGGGGCGCGTGTGGGGGATCGACAACCTGTTCCTCGCCGGCACCGGCGTCGTCCCGACCCCCGTCGTCGCGAACGCGACCCTCACGGGCGTCGTCACCGCGGTGCGCGCCGCCCGCGCCGTCGTCGAAGCGCACGTCGCCGCCTAGTCCACACCTCTCCATCCGACCCCGAAAGGCACCCATGTCCCTTCTCCGCGCCGATCGCGTCGCCCTCAATCCGATCCCGTGGATCAGCGTCAAAGCCGACCCCTCGGATCCCGGATCCGAAGACCTCTGGCTGTTCGCCGACCCCGCGTTCCGCAAGGACTATCCGCGTGTGCTCCGCGCGATCCGCGAATCGGGCTTCGCGGTGACGATGATGGAGGTCCTCGACACGCAGACCCTGTTCGACTACCGCCGGATGATCGACGACGCCGGGCTCGCGCTCGCGCCGGGCTACGCGAGCCTCGCCCTGCCCGAGGACCACGGCGTCGCTTTCGACCCCGCGAGCGCCGAGGGGGTCCGCTGGTTCGACGGGATCCGCCGCAAGGCGGAGGAGTCGCTGTTCTTCGGCCTCGAGACGATCTTCCTCTCGCCCGAGGTCTCGTTCGCTCCGGGCGTCATCCGCATGATGGACGAGGCCGCCACGGGCGCGGGGCACCACCCGGCCCGCCTCGATCGCGTGATCGACATGCTCGGCCGCGCCGCCGAGATCTTCGCCGAGGAGGGCGTGCGGGCCGGGCTCCACAACCACGTCGGGACCTGGATCGAGACCGAGGAGGAGATCGAGCGCACCCTCGCCGCGATCCCGACGTCGCTCCTCGGGGCGTCGTTCGACCTCGGGCACCTCGAGTGGGCCGGCATGGACTCCGCGACGATGATCGCGCGCCACGCCGATCGGCTGCTCGACCTCCACATCAAGGACCTCGATCTCGAGGTGGCCGCGGCATCGCGCGCCACCCCGACCTCCTACGGATCCGCTCGCGATCAGGGGCTCTTCCGCGAGCCGGGCCTCGGAACCATGGACCTCGACGGGGCCCTTGCGGCGCTGCCCGACGGCTGGGACGGGTGGACGATCATCGAGGTCGACCGCGCGACGCTGCCGCCCGAGGAGTCCGCGCGCGTGAGCTGGGAGTGGGTGTCCGCGCGGTTCTGACGCCGCGCCTTCCCGCACAGATCTCACCTTCCCGCACACCCGGATCCCGGATCCCGTGTGCGGGAAGGCGAGATCTGTGTGCGGCGGCGCCGCGCTACGCGCAGCCGGGGGTCACGAACAGCGCCTTGCCCCAGGCGCCGACCTGATACCAGAAGCCGTCCCACGCGCGGGCGAAGCCGAGGGGCGGCTGCTCGGTCGGGTCGACCATCTCGATGTCGACGCCGTCGCCGAGGCAGCCCTCGAAGATGTGGCGCGCGCGCTCGGAGTGCTGGTCGAGCGTCACGACGGCGATCGAGTCCCAGCCGCGCTCCTCGGCCTCGTCACGCGCCCACGTCGCCTCGCCCTGCGTCGTGAAGGGCTCGGGATGGAAGCACATCGCGTCGACGTGGATGTCGGCGCAGTACGACGGCGGGTGGTAACTGTCGACGATCGAATAGGCGATCTCGTCGGCGACGCCCGCGTCGAGCAGATCCTCGGCCTGCTCCATCCGCCAGTCCGAAACCGGCCCGAGCACGATGATCGCGTCGACGTGCTGCACCCGGTCGTAGCGGGGGAAGAGGATCTCCTTCGCCGCGACGCCGAGCCCGATCCCCGCGACGAGCACGACGGCGACGAGAGCCGCGATCGCGATGCGCAGGGCGCGGCGGCGGGGCGGCTTGGTCACCCGACCACGATATGGGGGCCGGATGACGGCAAGCTCCACGGCGCGACCCGGAGACGCCGGAGGCCCGGGATCCGCGCGGATCCCGGGCCTCGATGCGTCGCGTCAGGCGCGGCGGCGGCTCGCGACGACGACCGCGATGCCCGCGAGGAGCACCAGGGCGCCGACGACGAGCGGCAGCGCCGTCACGTCGCCGCCTGTCGCGGTGAGCTTCCCGCTGGGCGCGGGCGTCTCGGCGGCGGCGGGAGCGGCCGTCTCGGTGGGGTCGGCCGTGGCGGTCGGCTCGGCGGTCGCGGTGGGCTCGGCGGTCGCCCCGCCCTGGCCCGCGCCGTCGGCGGGCGTCGTCGGCTCGGCCGTCGGCTCCTCGCTCGGCTCGGGCGAGGGGGCCGGCGTCTCGATCGGCGCCTCGCAGTCGAGGGAGCCCTGGCGCAGCGAGAACCCGTCGGTGTCGTTGTCGTCGGCGTAGTACGTCAGGCGCTGGCCGTCGACGCACGAGTCGGCGATCGCGAAGCCCTCGTTCGCCACGTTGTCGGTGTCGGCGGGGCGGTCGTAGAGCGCCGTCTGGGCGAAGGATCCGTCCTCGCCGATCGCGAAGGTGCCGATCCGGCCGTCGCAGGCCTCGTCGCACACGATCCACAGCAGCCCGGTCTGGGCGTCGTACTGCACGTCGGCGACGAGCTCGTAGTCGGTCGCGATCTCGGCGACCCGCTGGAAGGATCCGTCGTCCATCAGGGCGTAGGCGTAGACCGCGGCGGTGCCCTCGACGCCGACGAAGAACAGCCCGTCGCCGTGGCCCGCGTAGGAGGCGGGGTCGTAGGCGGATCCGGTCGACTGGTCGGCGAAGCCGTCCGCGACGAGGTCGGCGTCGGGGGTCCACGTCACGCCCTCGAGGCCCGAGTTCGCGCCGAGGCCGGGGAAGTCGGCCGCGAGGTTCCACTCGTCGGTCGCGGCGAGCTCGCCGCCGCCCGCCGTGGGCTCGAAGCGCAGCACGGCGGGGCGGCTCACGCCGCTCGCCTGGTCGTCGCGCTCGGTCGACACGTAGATGCCGTTCTCGGATCCCGAGCCGATGAACGTGACGCCCTCGGAGTCGGGGATCCCGGATCCGTCGGGGTAGCGCAGCTGCCACTCGTCGCGGATCGCCCAGGTGTCGCCGGAGCGGTCGAGGCGGTAGAGCAGGCCGTTGCCGTTCTCGACGCCCCACATGGTGTCGTCGCCCTCGACGTCGAGGCCGCTCATGTCGCCCGAGAACCAGTCCTCGCCGTCGATGGCCGCGGTCTGCTGGCTGCCGGGCCACGGGCTCGAGTCGACCGTCGGCTCCTCGATGACCGTGGTGCAGTCGTTCGGGGCGCCCTTCGTGCTGACCTTCGTCTGCTCGAGGGATCCCTGGCCGTCGGTGCAGAGGCCCCAGGTCACGTCGGCGTGCTCGGCCCACGCCTCGTGCGCGACGACGGCGCCGTCGGCGTCGAACACCCACGCCTCGTCGGGGCCGCCGAGGCCGAAGTCGAATCCGGGGTCGGCGCCCTGCGCCTGGTCGATGACGAAGAAGCCGTTCGCCGGGAGGACGGAGCCCTCGGGGAGGCGGTACGGGTCGTGGCCCTCGTCGTCGTCGCGGAAGCCGAAGCCCGCGAGGTCGATGTCGGATCCCGTGGTGTTGAAGAGCTCGACCCAGTCGGTGTCGTCGCCGTTCGTCTCGACCTCGTTGATCACGATCTGGCCCGTGAAGGGCGACTCGGCGGGAGCCTCGGGCTCCTCGGGGGCCGCGCAGTCGTTCTCGGCCGAGGGGGTCGGGGATCCCGACTCGACGATCTCGTCACCGCACACGGCCCAGCTCGTGTCGGTGCCCGCCGGGTAGACGAGCTCGCTCACGAGGGTCGCGGCGTCGGGGGTCAGGAGCTTGCCGGCGTCGCCCTTGCCGAGGCCGAATCCGCCCTCGAGGCCGTCCTCGTCGACGAGCATGTGCCAGTAGCCGTCGGCCTCGAGGACCGTGCCCTCGGGGATCACGACGCGGTGGTCGTCGATCGGGTCCTGGTCGTCGGAGAGGATGTAGCCGCTCAGGTCGACGGCGACGTCGCCCGTGTTGTGCAGCTCGATCCAGTCGTCGTTGGGGTCGACCTCGCTGACGACGACCTGCGGGACGTCGGAGGTCGTGGACGCGAGCGCGGGGGCCGCCGCGAGGGGCGCGGCGAAGACGGCGAGCGCGGCGCCGATCGCCAGGGGCTTCGAGAAGTCGGGCATGTCGCGAGGCTGTCAGCGCCCGGTGAACTTCCGGTGGCCGGAAGGTGACGCGCGCCGCCGGCCGTCCGCCACCTGCCGCGTGCCCGGCACCTCGCCCCGCCCGTTGCCGGCACACCCGCCGCAGGACTACGGCAGAAGGCGGGGGTGCCGGTGCGGGGTGCGGCGTGTCGGGGCCCCTCGGCGGGTTTCTGCCGTAGTCCTGCCCGGGCGAGGTGGGGAGGCCACGGCGGCGGGGCGACGACCCGCCCGGGCCGCCCGGCCGACCCCCGGCGAGTGGGTGCCCGGCACCGCGCATGCAGGAGTACGGCGGAAAGCGGGGGTGCCGGGGCACGGGGCGGCGTGTCGGGGCCTCTCGGCGGTTTTCTGCCGTAGTCGTGCCGGGCGAGGTGGGGAGGCCGCGGCGGCGGGGCGACGACCCGCCCGCCGGGCGGCGGCCGACCCCGGCGGGCGGGTGCCCGGCACCGCGCATGCAGGAGTACGGCGGAAAGCGGGGGTGCCGGTGCCGGTGCGGCGTGTCGGGCCCTCTCGGCGGTTTTCTGCCGTAGTCGTGCCCGGCGGGGGAGTCGCGCCCCGCGGCTCACCCCTTGACGGATCCGCTCGCGAGGCCCGCGACGTAGAAGCGCTGCAGCGACACGTAGAGGATCACGCACGGGATCATCGCGACGACGGCGCCCGCGGCGATGAGTCCGAAGTTGACCTGGCCGTACGCACCCTGCTGCATGTTGACCATCGAGACCGGCAGCGTGAAGAGGTCCTGGTCGGTCAGGAAGGTCAGCGCGCCGAGGAACTCGGTCCACGAGGCGAGGAAGGCGTACAGCGCGCTCGTCGCGACGCCGGGCATGATCAGCGGCCGGACGACGCTCGTGAGGATCCGCGGCAGCCGGGCCCCGTCGATCAGCGCCGCCTCCTCGAGCTCGTCGGGCACGGCGTCGAACGTGTTCCGCATCACGAAGATGCAGAACGGCAGGTTGACCGTCGTATAGAAGAGGACGAGCCCGAAGAGCGAGTCGGTCAGCCCGAGGGTGTTCATCTCGATGTACAGCGGCGTGAGGATCGCCTGGAACGGGATCATCATCGTCACGAGGATCGCCCCGAACAGCCACGGCAGCCACCGCGATCGGAACTTCGCGAAGCCGTAGCCCGCGAGGGTCGCGACGAACGCCGTGAGGACGGCCGTGGCGACCGACACGATGACGCTGTTGAGGATCGATCGGCCGAGCCCCGACTGCGACGCGAACTGCGCGAAGTTCTCCCACGTGAAGTGGAAGAAGGTCGCCCACTCGGGCGGCGCCGTGACGACGGCGTGCGGCTGGAACGCCCGCGCCACGGCGAGCAGCAGCGGCACGATGAACACGAGCGACGCGAGCACCCCGCCGACGACGTAGAGGAGCCGCTTCGTCGCGGTCTCGCGGGTGGATCGCTCGGCGTGCGCGTGGCGGTGCCGCTTCGGCGCGCCGGCCGTGACGATCGTGCGGGTGGATCCCGTGACGGGGGTCTGGATCGTCATCGTCAGTCCTTCTCTCGGAGCATCAGGAACTGCACGGCGGTGACGAGTCCCGTCAGCAGCACGAGCAGCAGCGACATGGCGGTGGCCGACCCGAGCTGCAGGTCGACGAACGCCCGGCGGTACACCGACATCACGACGGTCGTGGTCTCGGATCCCGGCCCGCCCTGGGTCAGGATGAAGAACTGCGTGAAGGCGAGGAAGGATCCGATCACCGAGATGATCACGCTCATCGCCATGGGGCGGCGGATCATCGGCATCGTCACCTGCCACTCGGTCTGCCACCAGCTGGCGCCATCGAGCTCGGCCGACTCGTAGACCGCGCCCGGCACACCCTGCATCGCCGAGAGCAGCAGGACCATCGTGAGCCCCGAGACGCCCCAGATGACGAGGGCGCAGATGAGCCCCGTCGCGAGTGGCCCGTCGACGAGCCAGGCGGTCGACCCGTCGGTGATCCCGAGCCACTTGAGGACGACGTTGACGGCGCCGCTGTTCGGCTGCGCCTCGAGGAGGGCGATGAAGCTGATCGTCGTGAGGCCGATGACGTACGGCAGGAAGAAGATCGTGCGCAGCACGGTGGATCCGCGCCTGTTCGCCCGCACCATGACGGCGAGCGCGTACCCGAGCGCGAGGATCGGCAGGGTCACGATCGCGGTGTAGATCAGCGTGTAGAGGATCGCCCGCCCGAACACCGGATCGGTGAGCGCGAGCGCGTAGTTCGTGAGGCCCGTGAAGCTCCAGTCGCCGATGAGCGGCATGTTCGTGAACGAGATCCCGATCGCGGCGATGAGCGGGACGATCACGAACACGAAGACGAACGCGACGGCGGGCAGCACGAGCGCGACGCCGGTGCGGGACGGGTGGGTGAGGGATCCGCGGCGCGTGCGGGCCGCGGGGGCGATGGCGCTCATGCGTCTCCCTGCCGGAGGATCTGGTCGTAGGTGGACTGCGCCGCCTGCATCGCGGCGTCGATCTCGCCGTCGAACACGGCGCGGCGGAACATCTCGAGCCAGGGTCCGTCCGACTGGTTGTAGATGCGGTTGTAGGAGAGCGAGAGCGGTGCGTATCCCGCGTCGATCTGCTCGAGCGGGGTGACCGAGTGGGGCCACCTCCGCCGGAAGTCGTCGGTCAGGACGTCGGAGCGGATCGGCGTGTACCCGCTCGCGGGCAGCTCGGCCTGCTGCGCCGTGTCGAGGCAGAAGAGCACGTACTCCCACGCGGCCTCGGCGTTCTGCGCCCCGTTCGGGATCACGAAGTTGTCGCCGCCGTCGAAGAAGCTGCGCCCGCCCTCGGGGCCGACCATCATCCGCGACTCGACCCGGTCGAGGAAGCCGTCCTCGGCGTTCGAGAGGTTGCCGATCGAGCAGGCGGCCATCCCGGCCGTGCCCTCCATGAATTCGAGCGGCCCGAAGGCGCCGTCGTCGGAGAAGCAGCGGGTGGGGACGAGATCCTCGTTCCACAGCGTGTGGAGGAACTCGAGGGTCTTCCGCGCCGGCTCGTTCCCGACGACGAATCCCGTCTGGCTGCCGATCTCGCCCTGGATCAGGTCGGCGTCGTCGGCCCACATGTGCGGCTGCACGACGAAGCCGAGGAAGCCCGACGAGTTGCCCGGGTACCACCACGCCTTCGTGCCGTCGCCGAGCCCGCCGAGCGCGCGGGCGGCGTCGAGGTAGCCCTCGAAGGATCCCGTCGCCTCGTCGACGTCGAGCCCCGCACGGTCGAACAGCTCGAGGTTGCACCACATGAGCGAGTTGTCGGCGAGGAACGGCACGCCGAAGCTGCGCCCGTCCTTCGCGGCGAGCGACAGGTGCCCGGGGCTGAGGACGTCGGCGTAGGGCAGCTTCTCGACGAGCGGCGTCAGGTCGGCGAGCACGCCGCGCTGCGCGAACAGCGACGAGTAGATGTCGTCGATGTCGACGAGGTCGGGCGGGCGGTTGCCGCGGATCGCGGTCGCGAGCTTCGTGACGTACTGCCCGTTCGGCACGGGCGTGAGCTCGATGTGGATCCGGTCCTGCGATGCGTGGAACGCGTCGACGAGCGCCTGGTTGGCCGTGAGGGTGTCGGCGCGGCACCAGAAGTTGATGGTGCCGCTCGCCTCGCCCGAGCCGAACGCCGACGAGCTCGTGTCGATCGGCTCGAGGCGTGATGCGCAGCCGGCGAGGGCCGCGAGCGCGGCGACCGCCGCCGCGCTGAGGAAGGTCCGTCGTGTGAGCGCCATTGCCCATCTCCTCCGCGGGGCCGGGTCAGTCGACCGGCAGCCAGACCCGCATGGCGCCGGGCCCGCGGTTGGCCCACAGGTGATAGGGGATCGCGGTGAGGTCGCCCGTGCGCAGGGTCGTGACGCCTCCGAGCAGGTCGGGGCGCTCCTCCGCCGTGACGGCCGAGGCCGGATCGACCGACTGGTCGTCGAGGACGACGCCCGCGTTGTCCGCGGCCTCGAAGGCGTAGACGAGGGGCCCGCGGACGAGGGCGCGCTGGCCGCGCGCCTCGTCGACCCGGGGGTGGGCCGCGACGAAGCGTGCGTCGAGGGGCAGCTCGAGCACGAGCTCGTCGCCCCGCGCCCACGCGCGGGTCACGGTCGCGTAGCCCCCCGCGTCGACCGGCAGGCCGTCGAGGGTCGCGCCCTCGGCCCACTCGGGCACGCGGATCGCGATCTCGAACTCGCCGTCGGGGGCCTCGTCGACGACGACCCGCACGGATCCGTCCCACGGGTAGGAGGTCTCGACGCGCAGCGCCGCGGATCCCGCGTCGATCGTCGACGGCGCGAACTGGTGGATCTGCACCCCGCCGTCGGTCGTCGTCGCGAGGTATCCCGCGAGGCTCGACAGGGTGCGCATGATGTTGGGCGGGCAGCAGGCGCAGTCGAACCAGCCGCGGCGGCCGTGCGCGGCGCTGCGCTCCTCGTCGGGGTGCGCGCCCTCGCGGATGTGGAGGGCGTTGACGTAGAAGTACTCGGTGCCGGGCAGGGAGAGGCCCGCGAGCATGCCGTTGAGCAGCATGAGCTCGATCTGATCCGCGTACTGCGCCTCGCCCGTCGCGAGCAGCATGCGCCACGCCCACTGCACGCCGCCGATCGCGGCGCACGTCTCGGCGTATGCGCGGTCGTTGGGAAGCTCGTGCGCGTCGCCGAAGGCCTCGCCGTCCCAGCGGGATCCGAGCCCGCCCGTGACGTACTGCTTCTCGGCGCGCATCGACGCGTACTGCGTCGCGAGCTGCGCGAGGAGCGCGTCGTCACCCGTCTCGATCGCGACGTCGGCGGCGCCGGCCGCGAGGTAGACGGCGCGCACGGCGTGGCCCTCGACGGTCGTGGCCTCGCGCACAGGCAGGCGGTCGGAGAAGTAGGTCGGCGCGTGACCGCGGGCCTCGATGATCCCGTGCCCGCGCGCGTCGACGAACCAGCGGGCGAGGTCGAGGTAGGCCTGAGTCCCGGTCTCGCGGAAGAGCTCGACGAGCGCCATCTCGATCACGGGGTGGCCGTCGATGTCCTCGGTCCTCCCCGGGCCGAAGGTCGCGACGAGGTGGTCGGCGAGGCGCACGGCGACGTCGAGGAGGTCGTCGCGGCCCGTCGCGCGCTTCTGGGCGACGGCCGCCTGGATCAGGTGTCCCGCGCAGTAGTGCTCGTGGCTCCAGGGCAGCTCGCCGTATCGCTCCTGCCGGGCGGGCACGACGGTGTTGAGGTATCCGTCGGCGTCCTGCGCCCGCGCGACGAGCTCGGTCACCTCGAGCTGGTCGCGCAGGAGGCCCTCGTCCTGGGATCGGGCGTACTCCCACGCGGCGGCCTCGAGCCACTTGTAGACGTCGCTGTCGGCGAAGATCGGGCCGGCCGGCTCGCCCTCGGCGTCGCCGACCCTGATGCGGAAGTTCAGCAGGTTCTTCGCCTTCTCGAGCTGCGCGCGGCCCTCGGGGATCGAGGCGTCGGCGTTCGCGTCGATGCGCTGCTTCCACAGGCCTCCCGTGACGGCGGCGGATCCGACGGCGATGGGGCGGAGCCGCGCGTGCGCGCCGACGGAGGGGGCTGCGGGGGAGGCGGAGGTGGTGATCGCGCTGGTCATGGGTCTCCTCGTCGAGACATTCGGGGAAAGTGGGAACACGATTTCCCATCAAGCTAAGGCCACAAATCAGGCAGGTCAAGGGGCGATCGGGAAAACTTGTGGGAAACTATCGCGCATGGCATCGATGACACCGCCGCGCATCGGCGACGTCGCCCGGCTCGCGGGCGTCGCGACGAGCACGGTCTCGAAGGCGCTCAACGACACGGGCCGGATCTCCGAGGAGACCCGCGCGCGCGTCCGCCAGGCGGCGGAGGAGCTCGGCTTCGTCCCGCACGCCGGCGCCCGCTCGATGCACGCGCAGCGCACCTTCACGGTCGGCCTGCTGAGCACCGACAGCGCCGGCCGCTTCTCGCTGCCGATCGTGCTCGGGGCCGAGAACGCCCTCATCGCGGGCCGCGTCTCGGCGCTCCTCGCGACGGCGCGCCACGATCCCGTGCGTGAGCAGCACCACATCCGCGCGCTCGTGAGCCGCCGCGTCGACGGCATCATCGTCACGGGCCGGAGCATCGAGCCGCGCCCGCCCATCGAGGCGCCCGTGCCCGTGGTCTACGCCTACTCGCCGTCCGAGGATCCGGCCGACACGTCGGTCGTGCCGGACGACGACGCCGGCATGCGGCTGCTCGTGAGCCACCTGCACGGGATCGGCGCTCGCCGCGTCGCCTATGTGGGCGGGCGCGACGGGCACCCGTCGACGACGGGTCGGCTCGCGGCGACGCGCGCCGAGGCCGAGGCGCTCGGGATGGAGCTCGTCGGCGAGCCGCGCAGCGGCGAGTGGAGCGAGTGGTGGGGCCGCCGCGCGGTCGACCTGCTCGTGGGCGACGGCGTCGTCGGCCCGGGCGGCGCCGACGCGATCCTGTTCGCATCCGACCAGCTGGCGCGCGGCGGATCCGATCGGCTGCGCGAGCTGGGGATCCGGATCCCCGAGGACATCGCCGTCACGGGCTACGACGACTGGCAGATCATGTCGCTCGCGGCCCGCCCGCCGCTCACGACCGTCGACATGCGGCTCGAGGCGCTCGGCACCCGCGCGGCCGAGCTGCTGCTGGCCGCGATCGAGGGCGAGCGCCACGAGGGCGTCGAGCTGCACGCGCCGCGCCTCGTCGGCCGGCAGTCGACCCTCGGCGAGTGACCCGCAGTGGCCGCTCAGGCTCGGATCCGCTAGACTTCTGAGGTTGCCTTCCGGCGCCCGGATCTCGGTCGCGGTCGGCGACGTGCATTACACCCTCCTGGTGTCGGGAAGCGCCCGGCACCCGTTCGAGTCCGAAGGAGGTGGGATAGTGACGCACAAGCACCAGTACGAGATGATGGTAATCATCCAGCCGGAGCTCGACGAGCGCCAGGTTCCCGCGTTCCTCGACAAGTTCCTCAAGGTCATCACCGACGCTGAGGGCACGATCGAGAACGTGGACATCTGGGGCAAGCGCAAGTTCGCCTACGAGATCCAGAAGAAGAACGAGGGCATCTACGCCGTCGTCAACTTCACCGCGACGAGCGAGGCGACGGTCGAGATGGACCGTCAGCTGAACCTCAACGAGAGCATCATGCGCACCAAGGTCCTGCGCGCTGAGGAAGCCATCGCGATGATCGCTTCCGAGGCCAAGCGGGCCGAGGCCAAGGCCGCGCGCAAGACGGCGGCGAAGGCCTAAGGTAATCGCATGGCAGGCGAAACCGTCATCACCGTTGTGGGCAATCTGACCGCCGACCCCGAGCTGCGCTACACGCAGAGCGGTGTGCCCGTGGCCAACTTCACGATCGCCTCGACTCCTCGCACGTTCGACCGTCAGTCGAACGAGTGGAAGGACGGCGACGCCCTGTTCCTGCGCGCCAGCGTCTGGCGCGACTTCGCGGAGCACGTCGCGGGATCCATGACGAAGGGCATGCGCGTCATCGCGCAGGGCAACCTCCGTCAGCGCGACTACCAGGACCGCGATGGCAACCGTCGCACGTCGTACGAACTCGACGTGCAGGAGATCGGCCCGTCGCTGCGCTACGCCACCGCTCAGGTGACGCGCGCGGCATCGTCCGGCGGCGGCAGCTTCGGAGGCGGCAACGGCGCCCCGCAGCAGGTCGGCCAGGGCGGCGGCGGATTCGGCGGAGGCCAGCAGCGCCCGCAGCAGTCGGAGGAGCCCTGGGCGACGCCCGGCTCGAACGGCGGCGACGCGTGGAGCACCCCGGGGTCGTTCTCGGACGACACCCCGTTCTAAACACTTCTTTCTCGTAAAGGACCCACCATGGCTGGAAAGTCAAGCGGCGACCGCCGCAAGCCGCGGAAGGGCGGCAAGAACGCCGCTCCCGCGAAGCACATTCGGGTCGGCCTCATCGACTACAAGGATGTCGCCACCCTTCGCAAGTTCATCTCGGAGCGCGGCAAGATCCGCGCCCGTCGTATCACCGGTGTCTCCGTGCAGGAGCAGCGCCTGATCGCCCGCGCCATCAAGAACGCGCGCGAGATGGCTCTTCTTCCGTACGCCGGCGCGGGCCGGTAAGGAGCACCCATGTCGAAGCTGATTCTCACGCACGAGGTCGACGGCCTGGGCAGCGCCGGAGACGTCATCGAGGTCAAGGACGGCTACGCCCGTAACTACCTCATCCCCCAGGGCTTCGCCGTCGCGTGGACGCGCGGTGGCGAGAAGCAGGTCGCGTCGATCCGCGCGGCCCGCGAGGCCCGCGCGATCGCGACGCACGAGGAGGCCGAGGCGCTCAAGCAGCGCATCGAGCAGGCTCGCGTCAAGATCGCGGTCAAGGCCGGCGCCGAGGGCCGTCTGTTCGGCTCCGTCGGCCCCGCCGACGTCGTCGCGGCCGTGTCCGCTGCCGAGCTCGGTGAGCTCGACAAGCGCAAGGTCACGATCCCTGCGCCGATCAAGTCGGTCGGTGACCACGAGGCCCTCGTGCGTCTGCACGACGAGGTCACGGCGGTCATCAGCCTGCAGGTCGTCGCCGCGAAGAAGAAGTAACTTCTCGCGCCGGAAGCGGCGCCGTTCCCCCGGGGAGCGGCGCCGTTTTTCGCGCGCTTTTTACACAGGCGTCACGCGCGCGGTTCACCTTCTGTTCAACCCTCAATCGCGGGTTTAACCACAACTGCATCCACAGGGTGTGGAACGAGGAATCCCCTGGTCAGATTTTGATTTCGACGGGGAACAATCTCGAGCGCGTCCGGTTGTCCACAGGTGCTCTCCACAAGAATCGCCGTGTTGTGCCCAGGTCTGTCCACAGAGTTATCCACAGGGTCGATTGAACGTCCAGCGGGGCGCTCCTAGGGTGAACAGGCGGCGCTCTTCGGGGTGCCGCTTCGAATGTCGGCGGCTGCTGATTCACTCCTCGTGAGGCCCGCAGCCGCGGCCCACAGCGTTCCGGAAAGGGAGATCCGTGTCGATCGCAGATGTCGCATCCGAGCGTCTCGGCAGGCCGCGCGAGGCCGAGCGCACGCCGCCCCACGACATGCTGAGCGAGCAGTCGACCCTCGGAGGCATGCTGCTCTCGAAGGACGCGGTGGCCGACGTCGTCGAGACGCTGCGCGGGGCCGACTTCTACATCCCCAAGCACGAGATCATCTTCGAGGCGATCCTCACGCTGTACTCGCACGGCGAGCCCACCGACGTGATCGCCGTCACCGACGAGCTCATCAAGACGGGCGACCTGCAGCGCGCCGGCGGTGCCGACTACCTGCACACGCTCACGTCGATCGTGCCGACGGCTGCGAACGCGGGGTACTACGCGTCGATCGTGCAGGAGCGCGCGCTGCTGCGCCGCCTCGTCGACGCGGGAACCCGCATCGTGCAGATGGGCTACGACGGCCAGGGCGAGGCGGTCGAGCTCGTCAACCAGGCGCAGGCCGAGATCTACGGCGTCACGGGCCAGGAGCAGTCCGAGGACTACGTTCCGCTCGAGGTGGCGATCGGATCCGCCGTCGAGGAGATCGAGATGGCGAAGGGGCGCGACGGGCAGATGCTCGGCGTGCCGACGGGCTTCGCCGAGCTCGACCAGCTGACCAACGGGCTGCACGCGGGTCAGATGATCGTCGTGGCCGCGCGCCCCGCGATGGGAAAGTCGACGCTCGCGCTCGACTTCGCCCGCGCCGCGTCGATCAAGCACAACCAGCCGTCGATCTTCTTCTCGCTCGAGATGGGCAAGACCGAGATCGCGATGCGCCTCCTGAGCGCCGAGGGGCAGATCCCGCTGCAGAAGCTGCGCAAGGGCGACCTCGACTCGCGCGACTGGACGACGCTCGCGTCGACGCGCGGCCGCATCAACGACGCGCCGCTCTACGTCGACGACAGCCCCAACATGACGCTCGTCGAGATCCGCGCGAAGTGCCGCCGCCTCAAGCAGCGCGTGGGCCTGCGCATGATCATCATCGACTACCTCCAGCTCATGACCTCGGGCAAGAAGGTCGAGTCGCGCCAGCAGGAGGTCAGCGAGTTCTCGCGAGCGCTCAAGCTCATGGCGAAGGAGCTCGGCGTTCCCGTGATCGCGCTCTCGCAGCTGAACCGCGGATCCGAGCAGCGCCAGGACAAGCGCCCCATGGTCAGCGACCTGCGCGAGTCGGGTTCGATCGAGCAGGACGCCGACATGGTGATCCTGCTGCACCGCGACGAGGTCTACGACAAGCAGACCCGTCCGGGCGAGGCCGACCTCATCGTCGCCAAGCACCGCAACGGCCCCACGGCCGAGATCGCCGTGGCCTTCCAGGGCCACTACAGCCGCTTCCACGACATGGTCCACATGGAGTCGGGCTTCGGCGGCGACGGGGCCTGAGCAGGCACGGTCGAGGAGGCCGTCATGACGGTGGACGCCGAGTGGGCGATCGATCACCGTCTCGCCGTCGGCGAGGAGAAGCGGGGACCTGTGGGCGCGGAGCTGGGTGCGCCATCGACGGAACCTCATACCCGTGTCGTCGCCGAATAGCCTGCTGAGGAGCCGCTGGCTCGCCCCGACACCGCGAGGACCGACGGTGCGGCCGGCAGCCGCCGCGCCATCATCGTGGCGGGCACGAAGATCACGCGCATGCCCGTGTCGCCGTGCGCGGTGAGGATGCGCGAAATTCGCCGGTGTCCACACGATTCGATGGAGTGGGGGCGATCCGAGACCCCGCGGGTCGCGAGGAGAGGACGCCTCGCGGGGGGAGTCGAGATGACCCAGGATGTGCGTGTGCGTCGGAGTCTGCTGCGAGTAGCCCAGAAGGCGGACCTGCTCGGGTTTCCGTGAATTGTGGCGCAATTCCGGCATCGGCTGGCGCGGCGTCGGTTTCGCAACGGGCGCGCCGTCGTGTGAGCTGGGGGCACGTACATTCCGGGAAGGGCCCTCATGGACAGCCGCCACGACACCGCATCCGACGATCGCACACCGCCGCGCGGCGATCCGCGCAGCGCCGCGAGCCTGGGCCTGCTGGCCGTCGGGCTGCTGCTCGTCGGGCTGAACCTCCGCATCGGCGTCGCGTCGGTCGGGCCGGTGCTCGTCGACATCCGCGCGTCGCTCGGACTCTCGGCCGCGGGCGCCAGCCTGCTCACGGCGATCCCCGTCGTCGCCTTCGGCGCCTTCGCGTTCCTCACCCCGTCGCTGACCCGCAGGTTCGGCCTGCACCGCCTGCTCGGCCTCGCGCTGCTCGTGCTCGTCGCGGGGATCCTCCTGCGCTCCCTCCCCGGGGTCGGCATGCTCTTCGTCGGGACCGTCCTGATCGGCGCGGCGATCGGCATCGGCAACGTCGTGATGCCGCCGGCGATCAAGAAGGACTTCGCGCGCTGGGCGGGCCTCATGATGGGGCTGTACTCGACCGCTCTCTTCGTGGGCGCGGCTCTCGCATCGGGGCTGACCGTCCCGATGCTCGCGGCGGTCGGCCGCGACTGGCGGGCGGCGCTGGCGATCTGGGCGATCCCTGCGGTTCTCGCGCTCGTCGTGTGGATCCCGCAGATCGTCCGCTCCGCGCGCGACGCGCGCGGGACCGCCGCACCGTCGCTCCAGGGCGAACCGCCGTTCCGCGCCATCCTCCGGGATCCCGTCGCGCTGTCCGTGACCGCGCTCATGGGGCTCCAGAGCATGAGCTACTACGCGGCCCTCACCTGGATCCCGACCGTGCTCGTCGACGCGGGGCTCCCCGCCGGAACCGCGGGGTGGATGCTGTCCTTCTCGGCGTTCCCCGGCATCGTCGCCTCGCTCGTCACCCCGGCGCTGGCTCGGCGCGTGCGGGTGACGTGGTCGCCGATCGTGATCGCCGCCGCGCTGACCGCGGTCGCGATCATCGGCCTCCTGTTCGCGCCGGTTCCCGAGCCGGCCGCCTACGTGTGGATGGCGCTGCTCGGCCTCGGCCAGGGAGCCTCCATCAGCCTCTCGCTGAGCTTCATCGTCTGGAGATCCCCGGACACCCACCACACGGGCCACGTGTCGACGATGGCCCAGGGGTTCGGCTATCTCTTCGCCGGTCTCGGCCCGATCGGTCTCGGCGTGCTCCATGCGGCGACCGACGGGTGGGTCGTTCCGCTCGTCGCCCTCGTGGTGATGCTCGCCGTTCAGGCGCTGGCCGGCGTCGCCGCGAGCAGGCCCCGCCACGTCGGGTCGCGCCTTCGGGAGGAAGCGATTCCCCGGTGAGCGGCGCGGCTGCTCGGCCGCTTCGGAGGCGCGGGCCCGCATGCTCCTCGCCGAATCTCAATACCCCTAGGGGGTAGGGGTGTTACGATCGGTGGTGCCCCGTCCGGGAGCATCACCTCAGGGAAGGAAACCACCATGGCCACGAACGAGTACCAGGTCACCGGCATGACGTGCGGACACTGCGAGATGTCGGTCCGCGAAGAGGTCTCCCAGATCCCCGGCGTCGCCGAGATCCAGGTGAGCGCCCAGACTGGCCGCCTCGTCGTCTCGTCGACCGAGGAGCTGGACGACGCCGCCGTGCTCGCGGCCGTCGACGAGGCCGGCTATTCGGCAGTGCGCGCCTGATGAACGCCGCGGGACGGCTCGGCCTCTACGGCGTCGGCGTCGTCGCGGCGTTCGGCGCGGCATACGGCATCGCGGCGGCCGTCGTCCCCGACGGCGCCGTGACGAGCTGGACCGCCGCGGCGTCGTCGACCGACCACTCGGCGATGGCGATGGGCGACGACGAGACCGTCCCCGGCGTCTCGGTCGCGGACGGCGGCTACGTGCTCAGCCCGATCGAGGCGCCCTCCGAGGCTGAGGAGCAGGGGGAGCTGCGCTTCCGGATCCTCGATGCCGACGGCGATCCGCTGACGAGCTACGAGACGTCGCACGAGAAGGACCTCCACCTGATCGCCGTGCGAACCGACGGCACGCAGTTCCAGCACGTGCACCCGACGCTCGACGAGGCGACGGGAACGTGGTCGGCGCCGTGGGAGTGGGAGGAGGCTGGGACGTACCGCGTGTACGCGGACTTCGTGCCCGGATCCGCTGACGCCGCCGACGCGGTGACGCTGACCCGAACGGTCGACGTCGCGGGGGACCTCACGCCGTCGCCGTCGACCGCCGAGTCGACCGTCAGCGAGGTCGACGGGTATACCGTCACGCTCGACGGCGATCTGACGGCGGGGCAGAGCAGCGAGCTGACCCTGTCGGTCGCGCGCGACGGCGAGCCCGTCACCACGCTCGAGCCGTACCTGGGCGCCTTCGGGCACCTGGTCGTGCTCCGCGACGGCGACCTCGCCTACCTGCACGTCCACGCCGAGGGCGACGAGCCGGAGGGCGGCGACACGGCCGGCCCCGACATCCGCTTCGCCGCCGAGGCCCCGACGGCGGGCCGCTACCTGCTCTACCTCGACTTCCAGGTCGACGGGCAGGTCCGCACCGCGCAGTTCGTCGTCGACGCCGGCCAGGCGTCGGGCGGATCCGGCGCGGACGACGCTCACAGCGAGACGGGCGACGGTCACTGACCGGCCCGGGGATCTGAGAGAAGAAGGAACACCATGAGCGCAACAGCATCCGCGGGTTCCGCCGCGGACTCCGCCGTCGAACTCGAGATCGGCGGGATGACCTGCGCCTCGTGCGCGATGCGCATCGAGAAGAAGCTCAACAAGCTCGACGGCGTCGAGGCGACCGTCAACTACGCCACCGAGAAGGCGAAGGTCACGGTCCCGGCCGGGTACGACCCGACGCTGCTGATCGCCGAGGTCGAGAAGACCGGGTACAGCGCCGCGCTTCCGGCGCCCAAGAAGACGGCGCCGGAAGCGGATCAGGCGGGCGACTCCGATCCGGAGCTCACGAGCCTGCGCAACCGGCTGATCGTCTCGATCGTCCTCAGCGCGCCCGTCATCGCGATCGCGATGATCCCGGCGCTGCAGTTCACCTACTGGCAGTGGGCATCGCTCGCCCTCGCGTCTCCCGTCATCGTGTGGGCGGCGTTCCCGTTCCACAAGGCCGCCTGGACGAACCTCCGCCACGGCGCGGCGACGATGGACACGCTCATCTCGATGGGCACGTCCGCGGCGTTCCTGTGGTCGCTCTACGCGCTGTTCTTCGGCACGGCCGGCACCCCGGGGATGACGCACGCGTTCGAGCTGACGCTCGCGCCGTCGGACGGCGCGGCGAACATCTACCTCGAGGTCGCCGCCGGCGTGACGATGTTCATCCTCGCGGGCCGCTACTTCGAGAAGCGCTCCAAGCGCCAGGCGGGGGCGGCGCTCCGCGCGCTGCTCGAGCTCGGCGCGAAGGAGGTCGCGGTCATCCGCGGCGGCGTCGAGAGAAAGCTCTCCGTCGATGATCTGCGGGTCGGCGACGAGTTCGTCGTGCGCCCCGGCGAGAAGATCGCGACCGACGGCATCGTCGTCTCGGGCACCTCGGCCGTCGACGCGTCCATGCTGACGGGCGAATCGGTGCCCGTCGAGGTCGCCGAGGGCGACGCCGTCACGGGCGCGACGGTCAACGCCGGCGGGCGCCTCGTCGTCCGCGCGACGCGGGTCGGATCCGACACGCAGCTGGCGCAGATGGCGAAGCTCGTCGAGGACGCGCAGACGGGCAAGGCCGAGGTCCAGCGCCTCGCGGATCGGATCTCCGGGGTGTTCGTGCCGATCGCGATCCTCATCGCGATCGTGACCCTCGGTGCGTGGTGGGGAGCGGGCTTCCCGATCTCGGCGGCCTTCACCGCCGCCGTCGCGGTGCTCGTGATCGCCTGCCCCTGCGCCCTGGGGCTCGCGACGCCGACCGCCCTCCTCGTCGGAACGGGCCGCGGCGCCCAGATGGGGATCCTCATCAAGGGCCCCGAGGTCCTCGAGTCGACTCGCAAGGTCGACACGATCGTGCTCGACAAGACCGGCACCGTGACGAGCGGCAAGATGACGCTCGTCGACGTCGTCACCGAGCCGGGCACGGATCGCGGCGAGCTCCTCCGCCTCGCGGGCGCGCTCGAGGACGCGTCCGAGCACCCGATCGCGCAGGCGATCGCGAAGGGCGCCACGCAGGAGGTCGGCTCGCTGCCGGCCGCCGAGGGGTTCGCCAATCTCGAGGGCAAGGGCGTCCAGGGCATCGTCGACGGGCACGCCCTGATCGTCGGGCGCGAGTCGCTGCTCGCCGAGTGGGCTCAGAGCCTCAGCCCCGAGGTCGCGCTCGCGAAGGCCCAGGCCGAGGACGCGGGCAAGACCGTTGTCGCCGTCGGATGGGACGGCGCCGCGCGGGGGATCCTCGTCGTCGCCGACACCGTCAAGCCGACGAGCGCCGAGGCGATCGCCCAGCTCACGGCGCTCGGGCTCACCCCGATCCTGCTCACGGGTGACAACGAGGCGGTCGCCCGTCGGATCGCCGCCGAGGTCGGCATCGACCGGGTGATCGCCGAGGTCCTCCCGCAGGACAAGGTCGACGTCGTCACCCGCCTGCAGGGCGAGGGACGGGTCGTCGCGATGGTCGGCGACGGCGTCAACGACGCCCCCGCGCTCGCGCAGGCCGATCTGGGCCTCGCGATGGGCACGGGAACCGACGTCGCGATCGAGGCGTCCGACATCACGCTGGTCCGCGGCGACCTCCGCGGCGCGGCCGACGCGATCCGCCTGTCCCGCAAGACGCTCGGCACGATCAAGACCAACCTCTTCTGGGCCTTCGCCTACAACACGGCGGCGATCCCGGTCGCGGCCCTGGGCCTCCTCAACCCGATGCTCGCCGGCGCCGCGATGGCGCTGTCCAGCGTGTTCGTCGTCGGCAACAGCCTGCGGCTGCGCGGATTCACGAGCATCGCGCGCTGACCGGGGGATCCCCTCGGCCGGCCGCAGGAATACGGCGCGCCGAGGGGTCGTTGAGATACTCGTACGGGGTATACATGGGGGAGCCCCGTCCCATCCGTTCGGAACAGGGAAGCGAGACGATGTCCGATCCGCACGCGCACCACGATCACCACGCCGCCACGGCGGCCGACGACGCCTCCGGCGCGCACGCCGGGCACGACATGCACGCCGGCCACGACATGCCTGCGGGTGGCCACGCGGGCCACGACCCGCACGCCGGGCACGACATGCACGCGGGCCACGCGGGGCAGATGGACCACTCCGGGCACGGCGGCCACGGCGATCACGTCGGCCGGTTCCGTCGGCTGTTCTGGATCAACCTCGTCCTCGCGGTCCCGGTCGTCGCCTTCTCTCCGATGTTCGCGATGATCCTCGGCTACGAGGTGCCCGGCTGGGCGCGGTTCGTCGCGCCCGCCCTCGGCACCGTGATGTACGCGTGGGGCGGGTGGCCCTTCCTCACGGGCGCGGTCGCCGAGCTGCGCACCCGCAAGCCGGGCATGATGCTGCTCATCGGCCTCGCGATCACGGTGGCCTTCTTCGCCTCCTGGGGCGCGACGCTCGGCCTGCTGCACGCGGAGCTCGAGTTCTGGTGGGAGCTCGCGCTCCTGATCGTGATCATGCTCCTCGGGCACTGGATCGAGATGCGATCGCTCGCCCAGACGAGCTCGGCCCTCGACTCCCTCGCCGCCCTCCTGCCCGACGAGGCGGAGCGCGTCGAGGGCGATCGGGTCGTCGCGGTCTCGCCCGCCGACCTGCGCGTCGGCGACGTCGTCGTGGTCCGCCCCGGCGGCAGCGTCCCCGCCGACGGCCGGATCCTCGACGGCCGCGCCGACATGGACGAGTCGATGGTCACGGGCGAATCGCGCACCGTGGCGCGCGGCGTGGGGGATCCCGTCACGGCGGGGACCGTCGCGACCGACTCGGGCCTGCGCGTCGAGGTCACCGCGACGGGCGACGAGACGACCCTCGCGGGCATCCAGCGGCTGGTCGCGGAGGCGCAGGGATCCTCGTCCCGCGCGCAGCGGATCGCGGATCGCGCCGCGGCGCTGCTGTTCTGGTTCGCGCTCGTCGCGGCCGCCGTCACCGCGGTCGTGTGGACGCTCGTCGGGAGCCCCGACGACGCTGTCGTGCGCACGATCACGGTCCTCGTGATCGCGTGCCCCCACGCCCTCGGCCTCGCGATCCCGCTCGTCGTCTCGATCGCGACCGAGCGGGCGGCCCGCGGAGGCGTGCTCGTGAAGGACCGTCTCGCGCTCGAGAGCATGCGCACAGTCGACACGGTCCTGTTCGACAAGACGGGAACGCTCACGAAGGGCGAGCCGACGGTCACGGCGGTCGAGCCCGTCGGCGAGCTCGACGCCGACGCGGTTCTGGCGCTCGCCGCGGCCGCGGAGGCCGACAGCGAGCATCCCCTGGCGAAGGCCATCGTCCGCGCCGCGGGCGAGCGGGGCCTCGCGGTCCCCGCCGCGACGGGATTCGCCTCGTCGCCCGCCGTCGGCGTCACCGCGACGGTCGACGGCGCCGAGATCCGCGTCGGGGGCCCGCGCCTGCTCGAGGAGCTCGGCGCGCGCGAGGTCGACCGCGCCGACGACTGGCGCTCCGAGGGCGCGATCATCCTGCACGTCGCCCGCGACGGGGCGGTCGTCGGCGGGCTCCGGCTCGCCGACGAGATCCGCCCCGAGT
Organism: Microbacterium indicum DSM 19969; assembly: GCF_000422385.1. Classification (GTDB taxonomy): domain Bacteria; phylum Actinomycetota; class Actinomycetes; order Actinomycetales; family Microbacteriaceae; genus Microbacterium; species Microbacterium indicum. The sequence goes on along the minus strand of NZ_AULR01000015.1, from coordinate 1,859 downwards.
CCCGCGAGGCCGTCGAGGCGCTGCACGCGCTCGGCGTCCAGGTCGTCATGATCACGGGCGACGCCGAGGCGGTCGCGCAGGCGGTCGGCGCCGAGCTGGGCGTGGATCGGATCTACGCGCAGGTGCGCCCCGAGGACAAGTCGGGCCGGGTCGCCGAGCTGCAGAAGGAGGGCCGACGGGTCGCGATGGTCGGCGACGGCGTCAACGACGCCCCCGCGCTCGCGCAGGCGGACGTCGGCATCGCGATCGGCGCCGGGACCGACGTCGCGATCGCCTCCGCCGGCGTCATCCTGGCGAGCTCCGATCCGCGTTCGGTGCTCTCGGTGATCCAGCTCTCCCGAGCGGCGTACCGGAAGATGAAGCAGAATCTCTGGTGGGCCGCCGGCTACAACCTGATCTCCGTGCCGCTCGCCGCCGGCGTGCTGGCGCCGATCGGATTCGTCTTGCCCATGTCGATCGGTGCGATCCTCATGTCGCTCTCGACCGTCGTCGTCGCGCTGAACGCGCAGCTCCTGCGCCGGATCGACCTCACGCCCGAAGCGAGCACCCGCGCCGCGCTGCGACGCTGAACGAAGGAACCGAACATGACCGAAGACGTCGTCGCCGAGACGCACGCGACCCACGGATACATCACCGACAAGGACAAGTACCTCAACCGCCTCAAGCGCATCGAGGGGCAGGCGCGCGGGATCTCGAAGATGGTCGATGACGAGAAGTACTGCATCGACATCCTCACCCAGATCAGCGCGCTGAAGAGCGCGCTGCAGGCGGTGGCCGTCGGGCTGCTCGACGACCACCTCAAGCACTGCGTGGTCGACGCGGCCCGGATGGACGACGACGCCCTCGCGGATCAGAAGATCCGAGAGGCGAGCGACGCGATCGCGCGCCTCGTGCGGTCCTGACGGACCGCCGTCACGTCACAGGCTGGGGTCGTCGCGGTGGCTGCGGCGGTACCGGCGGTCGTGGTATGTCAGGGCCGCGGCGTCGGGGCCGGGGTAGACGTCGAGGACCTCGGCCAGGACGAGGGTCGAGCTGCCGACGGCGAAGCTCGTCGTCATGCGGCAGCGCAGGGCGACGCGGGCGTCTCGGAGGAGGGGCTCGCCGGTCGGCAGCGTGGTCCAGTTCTGCTCGGCGGTGAAGCGCGGAGCGCCTGAGGTCGCGAAGGCCGTCGCGAGCGAGGCGTGGCTGTCGGCGAGGAGGTGCACGACGAAGGTGTCGGCGCGCAGGACCTCGCCGGCGCTGCCGGTCGATCGGGTGACCGAGAACGAGAGGGTCGGGGGATCGACCGCGACCGACGCGACCGAGGAGGCCGTCAGCCCGACGGGGCCGTCCTGCCCCGCGGCGGTGATCAGCGAGACGCCGGCCGGGTGGTCGCGGAACGCCGCGCGGAACCCGCCGGACAGATCGGGGTCGGACTCGGGGGTGCGGGAATCGCGGTTCATCCAGGTGTCTCCGTCTCGGCGTGGTCTGCATCCGCCGGCCTCAGGCTAGAACCTCAAGCTAGCTCGAAGTCAAACCCGGCCGAACGCGCCCGGGGCTCGAGTTCCCGGGGTCCCGTCTCTGGTTCTCCTTTTCTCCGTGTTTTCCCCACGCGAGGTGTGATGTATCAGGACTTCGGTGACGGAAGCGCATCAGCAGATCGGTGACGCTTCATGTGTCAAGACGTCGGTGACGGTTCCGGTGGCGGGGTCCTCCGGGGCCCGCGGGGCCTGCCGTTGCTGACGTAGCGGACGCCGGGCTCGGGCCAGGGGTGTTCGATGAGGAGTTCGCCGGTAGCGACGTCGTAGAACGCGATGGTGGTGGCGTCTCGGACGATGGTGACGAGTGCTCCGGCGAGGTGGCTGCCGATCTGGAACTTC
>NZ_AULR01000014.1 GCF_000422385.1 Microbacterium indicum DSM 19969 | reverse complement strand
CCTGTGAGGCGCTTCGTGTTCGTCGCGTGCTGATGTGCGCGAGCGATTGTGGAGTCCACCGACAGTGACCAGTCCACCAGCCCGGCCTCGTCCGCGGCGGCGGTGAGCTTGGCGAGCACCTTGTCCCAGGTGCCCCCGACGGCCATGCGGTGATGCCAGGTCCACACCGTCTGCCACGGCCCGAACACCTCCGGCAGATCCCGCCACGCGATCCCGCACCGATACCGGTAGACGATGCCTTCGACCATCAACCGAGCATCTGCGAACGGCCGCCCCTTCCGCCCGGTCGGGCGGGGCAGCATCTCCTCGATCAACGACCACTGGGCATCCGAAAGCATCTGAAACCGCGTCACGAATTCAGACTCTCAGCGCGCTGCCGATCTATTTGTCAGACACGCCCTAGGCGAAGCGCACCCAGTTCGCGCCGGCGCCGGTCTCGGCCTGCTGCAGCAGCTCGAGGTCGGCGCCGTCGACGGCGTAGAGCGAAACGGTCGTCGAGCGCTCACCCGCCGCGACGAGGAACGCGCCGTCGTCGCTGAGCGCGAAGCCGCGCGGCTGCGGCTCGGTGACGGTGAACGAGGTGGCCTCGGACACGGATCCGTCGGCCGCGACCGCGACGGGCGCGAGGGTGCTCTCGCTGCGCTCGGACGCCCAGAGGAAGGCCTCGCCCGCGCCGAAGTGCAGGTCGGCCCCCCAGATGAGGTGCTCGGCCGTGGGGTCGGCGCCGAAACGGCTGTGCGAGAGGCCCTTCGTCGGGTCGAACGCGGCGGCGCGGTCCGAGAGCTCGATCGCGCCGGTCTCGGCGTCGCGCGCGAAGTGGAGCACCTCGGCCGAGTACTCCGTGAGGACGTACACGGCGTCCTGCGCGGCGTTCAGCACGAGGTGGCGCGGCCCACTGCCGGCGGGAGCCGAGACCGTCGCGGGCTCGAGGGCCGCGAGGCTCATGTCGTCGCCGATCGAGTACTGCGCGACGAGGTCGGCGCCGAGCGAGACGAAGTAGGCGAAGCGGCCGTCGGCGCTCGGGCGGACGGAGTGCAGGTTGGGGAACTCGATCTCGCTCGCGGGCTCGGCGATCACGCCGTCGTCGATCGCGGCCGAGAAGCCGTAGCCCGCACCGTAGGCGGCGCCGAGGATCCCGGATCCGTCGCGCGTGAGCTCGAGGTAGTTCATGCCGCCGCGCGGCAGTTCGAGGCGGCTCAGGGGCGTGAGGGCGCCGGTCTCGCGGTCGAGCGCGAGGGTCTGGACGCCGGCGGGCGAGCCCTTGACGGCGGCGTAGACGAGATCGCGGTCGCGGTCGACGGCGAAGTTCGAGCAGCCGGTCAGGCCGCCGGAGACGGCGAGGCGCTCGAGCTCTCCGTTCGCGAGCCGGAAGGTGCTGATGCTGCCGTCGCCGGCGTTGGCCACGAGGACGAGAGAGGAATCTGCCATACCTCGATCGTAGGACGGAAGGATGTCGGAGCTCGTCGATACGGTTGTCGCGTGAACATCCTCGTCTCGATCGCGATGATGCTGTCGGCGTTCAGCCCGATGGTCGTCATCATGGTCGTGCTGTTCCCGCCCCTGCCGATCTGGTGGGCGGACGCGATCGTCGTCGCGGTGCTCGTGCTCCTGATGTTCGCGCCGCTCCTCGTGATCCGGCGGCTGCGCGCGTCTCGCCAGCCCGTCACGCTGCGGGCGGCGAAGATCCGCCGCCGCGACGCCGAGGTGCTGCGCTTCCTCTCGTCGTTCATCCTGCCCGTGACGGTCGCGTTCTTCGCGCCGAGCGACGTGCAGACGGTCGCGACGGGCGCGATGCTCGTACTCTTCGCCCTCGTGTACGTCTTCGGTCAGCTGCAGTACCTCAACCCGCTCTTCGCGGCCGTCGGGTATCACCTGCACTCGGTCGAGCTCGACGACGGGCGCGACGTGTACCCCCTGTCGCGGGGGCCCCTCCCGCACCCGAGCGCCCCGATCGTCGCGGTGCGCTTCGCCGACCACATCTACCTCCGGGAGCCCGCCGCATGACAGATTCCGCCCGCACCGGCCTCCTCGCATCGCTCGCGCGCCTCCGCGCGTCGTCAACCGTCGCCACCTACCTCCTGCGCGGCGCGTCGATCGACGACGCCGAGGCGTCCGCGATCACGCTCGACCGTCAGCTCGCCGAGCAGATCCGGGGCGACGTCCTCAGCTACGCCGACGCCATCGCGTCGCGCGAGTTCGTCGCGTACGACCCGTCCTTCCAGCTGGCCTCGAACCAGGTGTTCGCCGCGGGCGTCGACGACGCGCCGGGCGTCGGAGCGCTCGTCGATCGGCTGCGCGCGAAGGGCATCGGCAACGACGTCGCGCGGAAAGACGCCCCGGGAGTCGTCGCGATGGCGCATCGGCTCGAGGGCGCCTCGGCCGACGACGACGTGTTCGTCGTGCGCATGACGGGCGCGGGGATCGCGACGAAGCGGGCGAACAGCGTCCTCGCCCTCACCCCGGCCGAGGGCGTCTTCTCGCGGGTCCGGGCAGAGATCGTCTACTACGAGCCGCGCTTCGAGGCGCTCGTGCACGGCGACGACGTTATCGTGAGCCAGGCGACCCTCCTCTCGCGCCGGTTCGCCGCGCCCGCGGCGTCGGAGCGCGCGGCGTCGGTCTTCGCGACGGCGACGTCGGGCCTCCGGATCGCGGGCGGGTCCGACCTCGCCGAGGCCGTCGCGAGCGACCCCGCGATGGTCGCGAAGATGATGGCGCTCGACCGCGTGATGCAGTCCGACGCCGACTATCGCGAGATGCTCACGATGCCGCGGATCACCGCCTTCCTCGCCGAGAACCCCCACATCGGCGTCGACGTGCGCGGCGCGGGCGACGCGGCCGAGCTCGTCTTCGACCCCTCGCCGCAGACGCGGTACCGGATCCCCAAGCTCCTCGCCGACGACTACCTGTCGTCGACGCTCTCGGGGCGCCAGTACGAGGCGGGCTCGAAGCAGCGCCTGTCGTGAGAACGCGAAAGGCCGCCCCTCTCGGGACGGCCTTTCGGGGCGACGACGCGCGCGATGCGATCCGGTGGAGCTGCGGGGAATCGAACCCCGGTCCAACGCTGGGTCACTGGGGATTCTCCGGGCGCAGTCTGTGGAGGCGTTCTGCTCGGCTCCGACCTTCAGCACAGACACATAGGTCGACGAGCCCAGTCGAGGAAGAGTCCCGCACCGCGTCTCGACACCACGGTGCAGCAAGACCCCTAGATGACGCCAGGGTCCGTGGCGGGGTCACACACGGTCTGACGGACTATCGGGCTCGCTTACGCAGCGAGGGCGAAGTCAGTGCGCTTGGAGTTGGCACTTATTGGTTTGCCGGGGGCGTTAACGAGATAACCCGACGTTCTCGGCCCGCTTCTCGCAGATCAGCAGACGCTGTCGAAACCGATCAGCCCCGTGGATCCTTCTTCGAAGGGAACCGCATTGCGCGCGCTTTTGAGTTGCCAGTCTCGGCCAGGCCGAGCAGTTCAGTCTACGCCCGAACGGGGCGCGTCGTCCAGCTCGGCACCGATCCGCCGGGGCCTGCTCTCACGCTGCGCTCATGCTCCTCTCCCGCGCGGCGGGTCGCGGAGACCGATCGCCCGACCACCAGTCGGGCGGGGTGAACCGCACCCGGCCCCCGGCATCGACAGCGACCACCCACCCGTCGTCGTGCACCCGGTGATGACACGCCGTGCACAGAAGCACCCCGTTGCGCAGGTCGGTCCCGCCTCCCCGCGACCACCACGCGATGTGATGCACGACCGTGTGCCCCGGCGGGGCACCGCAGAACGCGCACCCCCTGTCGCGTTCGACGAGCGCGAGCTTCTGCGCCCGAGTGAAGAGGCGCTCGCGCCTCCCGAGGTCGATCGTCGCACCCGCCCGCCCGAGGACCTGCGGGACGACCTCGGCGTCGGCCGCCATGCGCCGCACCGCCTCGACCGAGACCGGGTGCTCCATCCCGTCGACCCGCACGAGAGCCCGTCCGTCGGGCCCGCGCACCTCGCCGCCCGTGAGCCCCGTGCGGTCGAGGAGGTCGTCGAGCGTCATCCGCACGACGATCGTCGTCGTAGGGCGGGTGGGGACCACCTCGCACCCGAGGGCGTGAAGGGCGAAGGCCGCGAGGGCGTCGGCACGGATCTGCCCCAGGGTCCTCTCGTCGCGTCGCATCGCATCGTTCTCGTGTTCGTTCGAGCGGATCACCCGGGTGACCTCGGCCTCGAGAAGCGTCACGATCGGGGCGGCCGTCTCGGCGTCGAGCCGCGCGTCGATGCGCGTCATGCCGTCGGCATCCTGCCGGATCGTCAGCGCACGCGCGGCGCGGTTCCGCTCGTGCCGGTCGGAGACCGCGCGCGGGCGAAGCGCCGCCTCGGTCTCGAGGAGGAGCCGCCGCACGTCGCGCGGGGTGAGCCCCGGGATCCGCCCCACGAGCGCGCGCTCGACCTCATCGAGGCGCCCCGCGGGAACGTCGAGCGTCGGAGCGTCGAGGAGGTCGATGATCGCGCGCGCCTGCTCTGCCGTGAGGGCCCCGGCCACGAGCGCGGCCGCAACGTGCGGATGCCGGGCCGGCTGCTCCTCGCCCGCGAGGCCCACGCGCGGGGCCGTCGCCCGGCCCACCTCGACGAGCGTCGCCGCCTCGCGCGGCGTCGTGCCCGCGACGGTGGAGATGAACGCGTTCGGGTTCGCGAACCCCGCGCGGCGGGCGAGGGACTCGCGCCCGCGGTCGCGCGACGACCGGGAGTCGACCTCGGCTGCGACCGTCGCCGACAGCGCGTCGAGCGCCCGGCGCGCCTGCCCGATCGCGAACAGCACCGACGTCAGGGCCTCCCCCGAGAGCGCTGTCGGGTCGGCGGCCGCGCACGCGTCGCCGATCAGCCCTGCGGCCTGATCGAGGAGCTCGCGCGTCGTGGTCATGCTCTCATTCCACGCGCGACCACCGACACACGAAGCCCAGGTCAGGGTGCGAACCCGGAACTGTGGATGAGTCCGCGGAATCGGCACCTGTGGACGTGCTGACCCCGGGCCCGACACGCCCGACGACGGGTGCGCGCGGCGGGACCCCGCCCGACCGGCGGCCTCGCGCGACCCGCGCGGCGGGGCCGCCGCGGCGCCACCGCATAGGGTGATCCCATGGCAGGGGCACGGGCGACGATGCGCGACGTCGCGCAGCTCGCGGGGGTGTCGACGAAGACGGTCTCGAACGTCGTCACCGGCGCCGCGGCCGTGCGGCCCGAGACCCGCGCGCGCGTCGAGGCGGCGATGGCCGAGCTCGAGTTCGTCCCGAACCTCAGCGCCCGCGAGCTGCGCAACGGCCGCACGGGCGTCATCGGCGTCGCCCTCCCCGACCTCGGAACCGCTTACTCGGCCGAGCTGCTCCACCACCTCGTCGAGGCGGCGCACGCGCGCGGCTTCTCGGTGCAGATCGAGGAGACGGCCGCCGACCCCGCGCGCGAACGCGAGCTCGTCTCCCGCGCCCAGGCGCGCCGCGTCGACGGTCTGATCCTCAACCCCATCCGCCTCGAGGACACCGTCGTCACCCGCACGGAGCACCTTCCGCCCGTCGTCCTCATCGGCGAGGTCGAGCAGCACGCGGTCGACTCGGTCCTCGTCGACAACCGCACGGCGGCGGCCGCGATCACCTCCCACCTCATCGAGCGCGGCGCGCGCCGTATCGCGATCATCGGCGGGCGCGACGACGGCACGGGGCTGTCGACGGCGACGAGCCGGATCCGCCTCGCGGGGGCCGGCGACGCGCTGCTCGCCGCGGGCATGGCTCTCGACCCCGCCCTCGAGATCGCTCCCGACGCGTGGACGATGGGCGGGGCGGCCGCGGCCGTCGAGCACCTGATCGCCTCGGGCACCGAGTTCGACGCGATCGCGGCGTTCACCGACTCGATGGCGATCGGCGCCCTCAGCGCGCTCCAGGCGCACGGGATCCGCGTCCCCGACGACGTCCTCGTCACGGGATTCGACGACGTCGAGCCCGCGTCGTTCGCATCTCCCCCGCTCACGACCGTCGGCTTCGACCTCGCCGAGCTGTCCCACGCGGCCGTCGGCCTCCTGACCGACCGCATCGAGGGGCCGGACGGCGATCCGCGCTCCGTCACGGTGCCGTTCCGCGTCGTCGAACGCGCCTCCACGACGCGCGCATAACGAGCCTCTTGCGCTCGGCCGCGACGGCCTGACATGATGACCTCGTTGCACCGATTACATCGATGTAATCCATCCCCGTCACGAAGGAGTGGCCGATGACCCCACCACGTTTCGATGTCTCACGCAGACAGTTCCTGTCCCTCAGCGGCGTCGCCGCCGCATCCCTCGCCCTCGCCGCCTGCGCACCAGCGGGCGGCGGATCCGCGGGATCCTCCACGCAGACCCTCCAGTTCTGGCACCTCCTGAGCGGCGGCGACGGCATCACGATGTCGGGCCTCCTCGACGAGGTCAACGCGGCGCAGAGCGCCTACGCGATCCGCCCGACCGTCCTCTCCTGGGGCGAGCCGTACTACACGAAGCTCGCGATGGCCGCGGCCGGCGGGCGCGCGCCCGACGTCGCGATCATGCACGCGACGCGCGCGCTCGGATGGGCGCCCGGCGGCCTGCTCGACCCGTGGGACCTCGACCGCCTCGCCGCCCTCGGCGTCGACGAGTCGACGTTCGCCGAGCCGATCTGGCAGAAGGGCGAGATCGACGGGAAGCACATGAGCATCGCGCTCGACGCCCACCCGTTCGTGCTCTTCTACAACACCGACCTCTGCGAGCAGGCGGGCGTGCTCGGATCCGACGGCCTCCTCAAGCCCGTCTCGTCGCCCGAGGAGTTCCTCGACATGGTGCGCGCGGTCTCCGAGGTGTCGGAGGGCCACGGCCTCTCCTACGGCTACCTCGGCGACGGCGCGCAGATGTGGCGCCTCTTCTACACGCTCTACACGCAGCACGGCCTCGAGATGGGCCTGCCCGAGGGCGGCACCGCCGAGCTCGACCGCGACGCGGCCGTCGAGTCGCTCGAGTTCATGCAGCAGCTGCTCGACGGAACGCTCGCCGACTCGCAGAGCGACGCCGGAACCGCCATCGCCGAGTTCTCGACGGGCAGGAGCGGCTTCCTCCTCAGCGGCGTGTGGGAGCTGCGCACGATGCAGACGGCGGGGATCCCCTTCGACATGACGATGATCCCGACGCTCTACGGCACGCCGTCGGTGTACGCCGACTCGCACTCCTTCGTGCTCCCCCACCAGTCGTCGCCCGACGAGGCCAAGCGCGACCTGACGTACCAGTTCGTCGCCGACCTCCTCAAGAACTCCTTCGACTGGGCGACGGCCGGCCACATCCCGGCCTACCTCCCGATCACCGAGTCACCCGACTACGCCGATCTCCTCCCCCAGGCGCACTACGCGAACGCCCTGGACTACGTCGTCTACGACCCGCCCGCCTGGTTCACCGGCTCCGCGTCGAACTTCCAGGGCGACTTCGCCGGCGCGGTCCAGCCGGCCCTCATGACGGGCGCCGACGCGGGATCCGCCCTCGACAGCTTCCTCGCGAGCGTCGACACCCGACTGAAGCAGCCGAACCCGGCCGACCCCGAGGTGGCGAGCTGACATGACCTCCATCGCACCCCGCACCGACACCACGACGGTCGTCACCGGCAAGCCGCGCACCACCCGCCGCCACGCCGGGTCGAAGCGCGACGAGCTCTCGGGCTGGCTCTTCGTCGCGCCCTTCCTCATCGCCTTCGTCCTGTTCATGGTGTGGCCGATCCTGCACGGCGTGTACCTGAGCTTCACGGATCAGTCGCTCACCGGCGCCGGCGGCAACTTCGTCGGCTTCGAGAACTACGTGCAGGCCCTCGGCGACCCCGTGATGTGGCGCTCGCTGTGGAACACGGCGCTCTTCACGATCCTGTCGACGATCCCGCTCGTCGTCATCGCCCTCGTCATGGCGCTCCTCGTCGAGCGAGGCCTCCCGGGCCAATGGCTCTGGCGCCTGTCGTTCTTCATGCCGTATCTGCTCGCCTCGACCGTGATCTCGCAGATCTGGGTCTGGATCTTCAACCCGCAGATCGGCGCGGCGAACAACATCCTCGAGGCGATCGGCCTACAGCCGATCTCGTGGCTGCAGGATCCGAAGATCAACCTCCTGGCGATCGTCATCGCGACCGTGTGGTGGACCGTCGGCTTCAACTTCCTGCTCTACCTCGCCGCCCTCCAGAACATCCCGCAGCACCAGTACGAGGCCGCGCAGATCGACGGCGCCGGCACGTGGCGGCAGATCTGGTCGATCACGATCCCCCAGCTCGGCCCGACGACGATCCTCATCGTGACGCTGCAGATCCTCGCCTCGCTCAAGCTGTTCGACCAGGCGTACCAGATGCTCGGCGGGGTCTCGAGCGACACGACCCGCTCGATCGTCCAGTACATCTACGAGTCGGGCTTCGTCGACTTCCGCTTCGGCTACTCGTCGGCGATCTCGTACATCTTCTTCGTGTTCATCGTGATCATCGGCCTCGCCCAGGCCGTGATCACGGGCCGGCGCAACCGCCAGAACGGAGGTGCGCGATGACCATCACCGCCACCGAGACGCTCGTCGCCCCCGAGGCGCGGGCCCGGCGTCCCCGCCCGGGCCGCCGCGCGGGCTTCACGTGGGGCCGCGCCCTCGCGTTCCTCTCGCTGCTGATCCTCGCGATCGGCTGGCTCCTGCCCTTCCTCTGGGCGATCGCGACGGCCTTCAAGACTGAGACCGATGCGGCCTCGGGCGACCCGAGCTGGATCGGACCCAGCGGACCCACGATCGACGCCTTCGTGTCGATCCTGTCGCAGGGCAACGTGTGGGTCTGGGCGTGGAACAGCCTCTGGACCTCGGCCGCCGTGACCCTCATCACGGTCGCGATCTCGGCCCTCGCCGCCTACGCGTTCTCGCGGCTCGACTTCTCGGGGCGCCGCTGGCTCTTCGTGCTCATCATCGCCGCGATCGTCGTTCCGCCGCAGGTCCTGATCATCCCGCTGTTCTACGAGATGCTCGCCTTCGACATGGTCGACACGCACTGGGGCCTCATCCTGCCCCAGGTGATCGCCCCGGCGATGGTGTTCATCCTCAAGCAGTTCTTCGACCAGATCCCCGTCGAGCTCGAGGACGCGGCGCGCGTCGACGGCGCGAGCCGGCTGCGGATCTTCTGGTCGATCGCCCTGCCGCTCTCCCGCCCGATCCTCGCGTCGGTCGCGATCTTCGTGTTCATCGGCGCGTGGAACAACTTCCTGTGGCCGTACCTCGTGATCAACGACACGACCCTCATGACCCTCCCCGTCGGCCTGCAGACCGTCATCAGCGCGTACGGCGTCCAGTACGCGCAGGTCATGGCCCAGGCCGTACTCGCCGCCCTGCCGCTCATCGTCGTCTTCATGATCTTCCAGAAGCAGATCGTGAAGGGCGTCGCGACGACCGGCTTCGGCGGCCAGTGATCCAGAACCTCCTCGAAAGGAAAAGCACCTCCATGACAACCGCACGCATCACGATCGACCGCGACTTCACCATCGGACAGGTCCCGCGCCGGCTCTTCGGCTCGTTCGTCGAGCACATGGGCCGCTGCGTCTACACCGGCATCTACGAGCCCGGCCACCCCGCGGCCGACGCCCGCGGCTTCCGCACCGACGTGCTCGAGCTCGTGAAGGAGATGGGCCCGACCGTGGTCCGCTACCCGGGCGGCAACTTCGTCTCGGGCTACAACTGGGAGGACGGCGTCGGCCCCGTCGAGGACCGCCCCGTCCGCATCGACGGCGCCTGGCACTCGATCGAGACCAACGCCTTCGGCCTGCACGAGTTCGTCGAGTGGTCGAAGGAGGCCGGCACCGAGGTCATGGAGGCCGTGAACCTCGGCACCCGCGGCGTCGACGAGGCCCGCGCGCTCGTCGAGTACGCCAACCACCCGGGCGGCACCGCCTGGTCGGACCTGCGCCGCAGAAACGGCGCCGAGGATCCCTTCGACATCAAGCTGTGGTGCCTCGGCAACGAGCTCGACGGCCCGTGGCAGATCGGCCACAAGACGGCCGCCGAGTACGGCCGCCTCGCGCAGGAGACGGCCAAGGCCATGAAGTTCGTCGACCCGTCGATCGAGCTCGTCGCCGTCGGCTCGTCGGGCCGCAGCATGCCGACGTTCGGATCGTGGGAGCACGAGGTCCTCTCGCACGCGTACGACGAGGTCGACTACGTCTCGATGCACGCGTACTACCAGGAGCACGACGGCGACGCCGCGTCGTTCCTCGCCGAGGCCGTCGACATGGACTCGTTCATCGAGGGCGTCGTCTCGACGATCGACGCCGTGAAGGCCGCGGGCAAGCACACGAAGGACGTCAACATCTCGTTCGACGAGTGGAACGTCTGGTACCAGGAGGGCCTCGAGACCGAGGACCAGCCGCACCAGGTGTCGAAGGGGTGGCGCAAGCAGCCCCGGCTCATCGAGGACACGTACAACGTCACCGATGCCGTCGTCGTCGGCACGATGCTGAACAGCCTGCTCCGCCACGGCGACCGCGTGAAGATCGCCAACCAGGCGCAGCTCGTCAACGTCATCGCGCCCATCCGCTCGGAGGAGAACGGCCCGGCCTGGCGCCAGGCGTCGTTCTGGCCCTTCGCCCGCATGTCGGCTCTCGCGAACGGCGAGATCCTGCGCCTCGCGGTGAAGTCGGACCAGGTCGAGACGAAGAAGTTCGGCGGCGTCGACGTGATCGACGCGTCGGCGACGTGGGACGAGGAGAAGGGCCGCGTCGCGCTGTTCGTCGCGAACCGCTCGCTCGAGGACGCGTCCGACGTGACGCTCGACCTGCGCGGCTTCCAGGCTCAGCGGATCCGCTCGGCCGAGGTCCTCACGGTCCCCGAGGGCGGCGACCGCTTCACCGCCAACGTCGAGGACGCTCAGGACGCCGTCGCGCTCCAGCCGCTCGGCGACGCCGCGCTCGTCGACGGCCAGCTCAAGCTGACGCTGCCCGCCCTCGCGTGGGCGGTCGTCGAGCTCGAGGTCGCGAAGGCCTGATCGAGACGCCCCGAGCGGCCCGCGGATCCTCGGATCCCGGGCCGCTCGGTCGTTCCCGGCGGCGTCGGCGCACGTGTTCTCACACGGTGAGAACCGGCGTTGCCCGGCGCCGCCGCGGTGCGTGTCATGGGTGTGTGGCGGATCCCTCGCCACGCGAACCCGGTCAAGGAGGACCCATGGGCACAAACACCACCAGCGTCGCCGTCGTCACAGGAGCGGCTCGAGGCATCGGAGAGGCGATCGCGCAGCGGCTCGGGCGCGACGGACACCACGTCGTCGTCGCCGACCTGCCGCAGATGAAGGACCAGACCGACGCGACGGCCGCGTCGATCGAGCAGGCGGGAGGGAAGGCGACCTCCGCCGTCGTCGACGTCACCGACCAGGCCTCGGTCGAGGCGCTCGTCGGCTCGGCTGTCGAGGCCGGAGGCCACCTCGACGTCTTCGTCGCGAACGCCGGCATCGCGCAGGTCGAGCCGCTCGTCGACTACGAGGTCGAGGCGTTCGAGAAGATCGTCGACGTCAACCTCAAGGGCGTCTTCCTCTCGTACCAGGCGGCCGCACGGCAGATGATCGCGCAGGGCTCGGGAGGAAAGATCATTGGCGCCGCGTCGATCGTCGCCTTCCGCCCGTTCGCCCTCCTGGGGCCGTACTCGGCGACGAAGTGGGCGGTGCGCGGCCTCACGCAGGCGGCGGCCATGGAGTGGGCCGAGCACGGCATCACGGTCAATGCCTACGGCCCGGGCATCGTCGGCACGGCGATGTGGGATCTCATCGACGAGAAGCTCGTCGAGATCCACGGGCAGGAGAAGGGCGAGGCGCTCGCCGAGAACGCGAAGTCGATCCTCCTCGGGCGCGTCTCGGTCCCCGACGACGTCGCGAAGCTCGTGTCGTATCTCGCGTCGCCCGACTCCGACTACATGACGGGCCAGACCGTGCTGATCGACGGCGGGATCCAGTTCTCGTAGCTGCGGCGGCGCCCGCCGCCGGCCTGTCACCGGCGGCGGGCGTCCTCACGCGCGGGCGAGGATCTCGCCGTGCAGCACGGCGAACCAGCCGTCGGGGTGCGCCGCCCAGGTGCGGAATCCGGCGGCCACGCGGGCCAGGTCGGCCTCGGTGCCCAGCCCGTCCTCCGCGATCTGGCGCGCGATCGCCGATCCCGTCATGCGATCGGCCCACAGCCCGCCCCACCATGCGCGCTCGTCGGGCGTCGCATAGGTCCAGGTGCTCGACGAGGCCGCGACGTCCTCGAGGCCCGCGGCGTGCGCCCAGGCGAGGAGGCGGCGGCCCGCGTCGGGCTCCCCGCCGTTCGCGCGGGCGGCGCGCCGGTAGAGGTCGAGCCAGTCGTCGAGCTCGGGCGCGGCGGGGTGCCAGGTGAACGCGGCGTAGTCGCTGTCGCGGACGGCGATGAGGCCGCCCGGCTTCGTCACGCGGCGCATCTCACGCAGCGCCGCGACGGGGTCCGCGACGTGCTGCAGGACCTGGTGGGCGTGCACGACGTCGAAGGCGTCGTCGGGGAACGACAGCGCGTGGACGTCCTCGACCGCGAACTCGACGTTCTCGGATCCGCGCTCCGCGATCGTCGCGCGCGTGTGGGCGAGCGCGTCTTCGGAGATCTCGGTCGCGACGACGCCCGCGACGCGCTCGGCGAGGTCGGCCGTGATGGTGCCGGGACCCGCCCCGACGTCGAGCAGGCGCATGTCGCCCTGCAGGTGCGCGAGCAGGTATGCGGCCGAGTTCTCGGCCGTGCGCCACCGATGCGACCGCAGGACGCTCTCGTGGTGGCCGTGGGTGTATGCGCTCATGGTTCCTCCGTCTGGGCCCACACCTCGCGCCACTTCGCCGCGAGGGAGTCGATCGTCTCGTGCGCGTTGAGTCCGCTGGGCTGCGGGACGACCCACAGGCGCACCCCATTCGGCCATCCGTCGATGAGCGTCGCGTCCTGCTCGCCGAGGCGCGCGTGACGCTGGCCGAATGCATCGCGGAAGGCCGTGATCCCCGCAAGGGCGACGACGCGCGGGCGCAGCCCCGCGGCCCTCTCGACGAGCCGGCGCCCGCCCGCACGCAGCTCGTCGCGGCTGAGCTCGTCGGCGCGCACGGTCGCCCTGCCGACGAGGTTCGTGAGGCCGATGCCGCGAGACAGGAGCTGGTCCTCGTCGCCGGCCGACAGCCCCGTGGAGGCGTCGACCGGGTTGTCCGTGAGGCC
This sequence comes from Microbacterium indicum DSM 19969, assembly GCF_000422385.1. Taxonomy (GTDB): domain Bacteria; phylum Actinomycetota; class Actinomycetes; order Actinomycetales; family Microbacteriaceae; genus Microbacterium; species Microbacterium indicum. The sequence continues at coordinate 64,509 of NZ_AULR01000014.1, read as the reverse complement.
CGCCCGGTGGAGCGAGGGCCAGAACCTGTTGCCCGGCCGCGCGAACGGCGCGTTGACGGCGGCGGTCCAGAGGCCCGGGTTGATGCCCACGATCAGGAGGCGCAGACGGGATCCGTCGGCCGGCAGCACGTCGTCGATCGCGTGCGGGTCGTCGATCGCGAATCGCGCGAGATCGTCCTTCGCCGGCCGGCGCCCGCCCATCGGCGAGGGCCGGCGCGGGATGCCGGGAACGGGTGCGGTGGGCATGCGGGTGCGATCTGCTCGAGAACGGGACAGGAGAATCCTCCCACTCCGTTGTCGCCGCGCGCGCCGCGACCTAGCCTTCGATCACACGACGAAAGGTGCGTCATGCCCATCACCACCGTCGAGAAGGATCTCGACGCACTCACGATGACGATCACCGCCGACTTCCCCGTGCCGGTCTCCCGGCTCTGGGACGCGTATGCGGATCCGCGTCAGCTCGAGCGGTTCTGGGGCCCGCCGAGCTGGCCGGCCTCGTTTCGGACCCACGAGGTGGAGGTCGGCAGCCGATCCGACTACGTCATGACGGGCCCCGACGGCGAGACGTCGGCCGGGTTCTGGACCTTCCTCGCCGTCGACGAGGGCCGCTCGTTCACGGTGCGCGACGGGTTCTCGGGCGAGGACGGCGAGCCGAACGCCGAGATGCCGACGATGGAGATCACGTTCGCGTTCTCCGAGACGCCGACGGGATCCCGCCTCGTCACCGAGACGCGGTTCGGCTCCCGCGAGGAGCTCGAGCAGCTGCTCGCGATGGGCATGGAGGAGGGCACCCGCGAGGCGATGGGCCAGATCGACGGGGTGCTCGCCGAGTAGGCGGTAGGCGGCCCGCGCGAGACGCCGCCGGAACCGCGGGGCGGCATACTGAGGGGATGCCTCGGGGATCCGGTCGACCGCTCGGCGTCGGCGCGATCCTCCTGACGGCGATCCTCTGGGGGACGACGGGCACGGCGGCGACGTTCGCGCCCGACGCCGGCCCCCTCGCGATCGGCGCCGCCGCCCTCGGGATCGGCGGGATCCTGCAGGCGCTCATCGCGATCCCGGCGCTGCGCCGCGCGCGCCTGCGCCCCCACGCGCGGACGATCGCGCTCGGCGCCGTCGCCGTCGCCGTGTACCCCCTCGCGTTCTACACCTCGATGGACCTCGCGGGCGTGGCGATCGGATCCGTGATCTCGCTCGCCTCCGCTCCCCTGTTCTCGGGGATCCTCGAGCTCGTCGTCGACCGCCGGCCGCTCGGCCCGTGGTGGTGCGTCGCCGCGGCGTTCGGCGTCGCGGGCGGGGTGCTCCTGTGCGTCGCCGAGCTCGACGGGCACGCCCCCAACGGGCCCGCTCCCCTGGCGGGAATCGGGCTGGGCCTCGTCGCGGGCCTGACCTACGCCGCGTATTCGTGGGCGGCCCAGCGCCTCATGGGCGCGGGCGTCGAGCGCGGCGCGGCGATGGGATCCGTGTTCGGCGCCGGCGGGGTACTCCTCCTGCCGGTCCTCGCGGTCACAGGTGCGCCGCTCGTCGCGACGCCCGAGGCCTTCGCGGTCGGCGTCTACATGGCGCTCGTCCCGATGTTCCTCGGCTACGTGCTGTTCGGCTACGGACTCACGAAGGTCACCGCGAGCACGGCGACGACGATCACGCTCGTCGAGCCCGCCGTCGCCACGGTCCTCGCGGTCCTGGTCGTCGGCGAGGGCCTCGCCGTCGCGGGCTGGGTCGGCCTCGCGCTCTTCGGCGTCTCGCTTCTCGTGCTCGGGCTCGCGCCGCAGCCGGGGCCGACGCGCGTCGTCGCGGCGGGCTGAGACCTCAGAAGAGGTTCACGAGCAGCACGAAGGTGAGCGTCCCGGCGCCGACGCTGAGAAGCGTGCGCCGACCGAACAGCAGGTGCACCGCGACCGTCACCGAGACGGCGACGAGCGCCGGAAGGATCCGCCCCGGCGCCTCGACGACGGCACCGCGGAAGGTCGCGGCCGCGAGGATCGCGAGGATCCCGACGGGCATCCAGATCGACAGGGCCTTGACGACGCGCGACTTCCGCAGCGGCTTGAGGATCGCGAACGGGATCGCGCGCAGCCCGAGCGTGACGACGAATCCCACCGCGAGGACCGCGAGGATGTAGCCGGTCGAGGCGGTCATGCGCGCCTCCTCGCGGCCGCGGCGAGCGCGTACCGCACGACGAGCAGCACGAGGAAGCCCGCGAGCGCGACGAAGAGCGCCTGATCGGGTGCGACGATCACCGCGAACGCGAACGCCAGGGCGGCGAGGAGGAGCGACGGCACCTGCTGCCGCGTGCGCCACGCGTCGAGCGTCAGCGTGACGAAGAGGGCGCACAGGGCGAAGTCGAGCCCCTCGATCCGCCCGGGCAGAACCGACGCGAGCGCGACGCCCGTGAGGCCGCCGCCGACCCAGTACGCCTGGAAGCAGACCTGCATCGACACGAGCCGCCACCCGGTCCACCCCGTCGGGTTCACGGCCGTGACGGCGTAGGCCTCGTCGATCATCGCGTACACCGAGTAGGCCCGCGCGACGGGGTTCCGCACGACGCCGACGGGGAACGTGAGCGGATAGAACGCGTGCCGGAAGTTGATGAGCAGCGTCGCGAGCCCGATCGTGACGAGCGGGGTCCCCGCCGTGATGAGGCCGACGAGGAGGAGCTCGGCGGATCCGGCGTAGACCGCGATCGAGAGCCCCGGGGCGACCCACCACGGGAGCCCCGCCTGGATCACGAGGATCCCGAACGCGACGCCGATCGGGAACATGCCGAGCCCCGCTGCCAGCGAGAGGCGTGCCCCTGCGGCGATCTCGGCGCGGCGCGGCGCCGCGGTGTCGTCTGTCACCGGACGATTCTGCCAGGGCGGATCGGCGCGCGCACCGTCGCCCGACCACGGGCGTCATGGGGCGGCGTGAGATCCTGGATCCCATGACCGATGCTCTCGAGCGGTGGGAATCCGCCGTCGCCGACCTCTGGGTCCGCGCCGACGCTCTCGGCCGGGAGGAGGGGGTCGACGCGATGCGGGCGCTCGCCGACGCGTGCCCCGCCGCCGACGGGCGGGCGGCGTTCGAGCTGGCCGGCATGTACGACTCGATGGGCTTCGAGGCCGAGGCCGGATCCGCGTACGAGCGTGCGCTCGAGCGGGGTCTCGACGAAGCACGGCACGCGCAGCTCGCCGTGCAGTACGGGTCGACGCTGCGCAACCTCGGGCGGCTCGACGAGGCGATCGCGGTGCTCGAGGCCGCGCCCCTGCACGCGTCGACGGGGACCGCCCCGCGGATCGTGCTGGCGCTCGCACTCCACAGCGCCGGCCGCCCCGACGCGGCGCTCCGCGTCGCGCTCGAGGCCCAGATCGATGCGCTCCCCCAGTACCGGCGCTCGATGCGCGCCTACGCCGCGGCGCTCACCGAACGCGTCGACCCCGCGTCGCGATGACCGACGGGCGCCCGACACCGCTCGTCCGCGCGGCGCGGCGCGACGACATGGGCGCGGTCGGCGCGGCGCTCAGGACATACCTCGTCCAGACGGAGGAGGAGAAGGCGGAGCGCGGGATCGGCGAGCCTCGCGCGCGGGCCGGCGAGCTCCCCGCGCGCTACCGGGAGGAGGCCGCCGACCCGGCGGGCGCTCTCCCCGGCTGCCCGATCCTCGTCGCGGAGCTCGACGGGGCCGTCGTCGGCGTCGTCGTCCTGAAGCCCGGTCGCGAGGCGGCCGAGATCAAGCGCCTCTGGGTCTCGCCCGACGTCCGCGGGCGCGGGGCCGGATCCGCCCTCCTCGACGCCGCGATCGCCGCGTCGGGCCCGCTGCCCGTGATGCTCACCGTCTGGGACTGGCGCCGCGGTGCCATCCGCCTGTACGAGTCGCATGGCTTCGCGCGCTCGGCGTCGTGGGACGCGCGCCCCCGTCTCATCTGCATGCGACGCGACGCCGGCGCGCCCGCCGCGGGCTGAGCGCTCAGACGCGGGCCTCGCGCCGGCGCACCGCCGCGAGCGCGATCGTCGGGATCAGCACGATCGCGACACCGATCGCCCCGACCGTCGCGGGCCCCGACAGGCCGAGCGGCCCCGTCAGCAGCCCTCCGACGACGGCGGTCCCGACCGCGGTCCCCGCGTTGAACGCCGCGACGCAGAGCCCGGATCCGAGGGTCGCCGCCCGTCCCGCGAACCGCACGGCGAGGTGGATGAGGACGCCGTTCGCGCTGAGCCCGAACAGGCCCAGGAGGACGACGAACGCGATCGTCGTCCACGCGGATCCCGTCACGGCGGCGAGCGCGATCATGATGACGACCGTGACCGCCGGCGTGACGATCGTCACGAGGTGCGGATGCGCGTCGCCGAGGCGCCCGCCCACGAGCGTTCCGATGAGCGACCCGATGCCATATGCCGTGAGGACGAGCGGGACGAGGGCCGCGTCGATGCCGGCCTGCTGCGTCAGCACGGGGGTGATGTACGAGTAGAACGCGAGGATCCCGCCCGTCGTCGCGACGCACGCCGCGAGCACGAGCCACAGCCCGCGCGAGCGCAGGTCGGCGAGCTCCGCGAGGACCGACGATTCCCGCCGCTCGACCCGCTCGTCCGCGGGAACGAGCCGCGCGACGAACACCATCGCGACGACACCGGCGACCGCGAGCGCCCAGAAGGTGCCGCGCCAGCCGACGTGCTGCGCGACGAACGCGCCGATGGGAACGCCGAGGACGGTCGCGAGGGATCCTCCCGCGCCCACGACCCCGACGGCGCGCGATGCCATCGACTCCCCCGCCGCCTGCGACGCGACGACCGCCGAGACCGCCCAGAACGCGCCCGTCGCGATCGCCGTGACGAAGCGCGCCCCCATCAGCAGGCCGAGGTGCGAACCGAGCACGACCACGACGTGCCCCATGACGAAGACCGCGAGCGCGAAGACGAGCGTGAGCTTCTTCGACATCCGCATCGTGAGGAGCGCCATGATCGGCGCCCCGATCACCATGCCGACGGCGAAGACCGTGATGAGGGATCCGGCCTCGGCGAGCGAGATCGAGAGGCTGCCCGAGATCTCGGCCAGGATCCCGGCGACGACGAACTCGGTCGTCAGCATCAGGAAGGTCCCGAGCGCGAGGACGTAGACGACGAGCGGGAGCCGCGCCGCGGGCGGGGCGACGACGGGCTGCGGGGCCGTGAGGGATTCGGGTGGCATGCGGGGATCCTCGTGACGGAGTCGGGGCGGGACGATCAGATTCCAGAGTGCCGTGCGTTCGGGGCCAGCGGGCCCGCCGACGGGGGTGCCAGCGCAACCCCTCTTCAGGCGCGGCTCGCTCCCCCGGCGGGCCGAGGGCGTCAGTCGCGGTCCGCGCCGCGGCTGACGCCCTCGCGCGCCGCGATGTCGTCGCGCACGGCGTCGAGCTTCTCGAGGATGCCGTCGTACGCGAAGTTGCCGATCGCCCGCGCGGCGCGCGCCGGGTCGCCCGGCTCGCTTCCGGCGCTCTCGCGGAAGCACAGGCGGTTCGCCCCCGCCGTCTCGGCGTAGTCGGCGATCTCGTCCCCCGGCGCGACCTCGGCGGCGGAGCTGCCCGCCCAGTCGGTCGCGAAGCCGCTCGGCTCGACGAGTACGACGCGGATCCCCAGGTGCTCGACCTCGAGGTCGAGCGCCTCCGACAGGCCCTCGACCGCGAACTTCGAGGCGTTGTACCAGCCGACGGCGGGGAACGATCGGACCCCTCCCACCGACGAGACGTTGAGGATCGTTCCCGTCCGTCGCGCGCGCATCCCGGGCAGCGCCGCGGCGGTCACGGCGGCGAGTCCGAAGACGTTGATCTCCATCATGCGGCGCACCTCGGCGTCGTCGCTCTCCTCGACGGCCGCGAAGTATCCGATGCCGGCGTTGTTGAGCACGACGTCGATGCCGCCGAGCTCGTCCTGCGCGCGGGCGACGGCGGCGCGGACCCCGGATCGATCACGTCCGCGCTCGCCGCGGCCCGCGAGAGGTTCGGCTCGATCGACGTCCTCGAGTTCTCGCCGCACGCCGGGAACACCGAGTCGATGATCGATCCGCTCGACGTGACGCCGGAGAACCTCCGCCCCGCCGTCGACGCGATGCTGTTCGGCGCCGTCGCCGCCGTGCAGACCGTGCTCCCCGAGATGCGGGAGCGGGGATCCGGGACGATCCTCCTCACGGCCGGCGTCGGATCGATCGACCCTGTGCCGATCTTCGGCGCCCTGAACGCGGCGCAGGCCGCGACCCGCAACTGGGCGTTCAACCTCCACGCCGCGCTCGCGAGCACGGGCGTGCACGTCGCCCACGTGGCGATCGGCGTCGGCATCGGCGAGACCGCCCCGGCGCCGGGATACCCGTTCCGCACCCCGGCGCAGCTCGCCGACCTCTTCTGGGGCCTGCACGTCTCCCGCGACGCCAGAGAGCTCGTCGTCACGGACGCGTGACCACGGCCCCGCCGAGGCTCAGCCTTCGCGGATCGTCATCTTGGCGAGCTTGTCGCCCGCGACGTCGAAGACGAACCTCGATCGGCCGTTGGCGTGGTTCGATCGCCAGTCGCCGACGACGGTTACCTCGTCGCCCGCGACGCGGACCTCCTCGACCATCAGGACGCCCCGGGAGCCGATGAACTCCTTGTCGCTCCAGGTCTTGATCTGCTCTCGGCCGGTGAACGTGCGCCCCCAGTCGTCGACTTCGCCGCCTGCGGCGAACGCGTCGAGGAAGGCCTCCTCGTCGTGGGCGTTGACGCGCTCGAGGAAGGTCGCGACGGGTTCCGGGATCTCGTGTGCACTCATGGAGTCATTCTCCCTCTCGTCTGCTGCCGTGCGGGGGTCATCGGGTCGTGTATCCGCCGTTGGCGAAGATCGTCTGCCCGGTGATCCACCAGCCCTCGGACGCGAGGAAGCGGACGATCGGCGCGATGTCCTCGATCTTCGTGAGCTGGTCGCCCATGCCCTGCGACGTGTGGAACTCGACGCGCTCCGGCGTCTCCTGGCCGTAGAAAAACAGGGTGTCCATCGGGCCGGGGGGCGATCGCGGTCACCGAGATCCCGCGGTCGGCGTACTCCTTCGCCGCGGCACGCGTGAAGTGCTCGACCGGCGATTTGCCGCCCGCGTAGGTCGAGTACCCGTCGGTGAACGCGGCGAGCAGCGCCGTGACGATCGTGATGATCTTCCCGCCGTCGGCGAGGTGCGCGCCGGCCTCTGCGACCTGGCGGGCGACGAGTCCGCCCAGGTTCTTCGCCCCATCCGCGATGAGGACGTTCTTACCGGACAGCGTGTGATCGACGCGGTCGTCGAGCACGGCTTCGACCTGTACCTGGGCGAGAAGGAGGCGTTGGAGCACTCCGACGACCCGATCCAGGACATCCGCGCCGAACGAGATGCCCACGTCGCCTTCGGAATGGCGAACCCGGGCTTCTCCACGCTGATGTACGGCGAAGTCCGGCAGGAGCGAGACGCGGCTGCTCGTCGAATGGCTCGGAGCGCTCCGCGCCGCGCTGGGCGACGACTGACCGGGCCGGAGGCCCCCGGCCATCCAGCCCGGCTCCCCTCTTGCACGTCGATCCTCCGCCGCCGTACCGTGCACTCATGCAGGATCTGGACGCGGTCGAGGCCGGGATCTGGGCGATCCTCGAGCCGTATCGGGAGGAGCTCGAGGACGCGACGATCTACGGCATGCCCTCGCTGAGCTGGCCGGGCGCGAAGGCGCACGACTACTTCGCCGCCGTCAAGCGCAGCGCGAAGAAGGTCAGCCTCTACGCGATCGCCGTCGACACCTGGCCGGAGGCGCTCGAGGGATCGTCCGAGCGATTCCGGGAGCTGCGCACGGGCAAGGCGACCTTCTCGTTCCCGTCGCTCGACGATGAGACCGCCGCGGAGCTCGAGGCCTTCCTCGCGCGGCTCTTCGCGCCGTATCGCGAGAGCCACGCGGGCGGCTGACGGCACGTCGGCTCAGGTCAGCCCGCGGGAATCTCGTCGGGCCCCCACGTCCAGACGGTGCCGTCGGGATCCCCGTAGACGACGCTGACGTCCTGGGCTCCGTCGCGCTCGAAGACGAGGTCGCCCCGCGCGCATCCGTCCGCGCCGAGCGTCTGCGTGTCGAGCGGGACGACGCCGCTGAGCGCCGATGTGTCGCCTACCTGCGCGAGCGGCCGATTGGTGTCGTCGTCGACCATCTGCACGAACGCGGGGTCGACGGCGGCGACGTCCCCGGCGGGCCCGCACAGCTCGACGAGCACCGACACGTCGTCCGCGCCCGCGTCCGACTGGGGCCACAGGGCCGTGACGTTCATCTGCACGCCGGTCGACAGCGTCGCCGTCGCGGCGAAGGCGAGCCCGTCGTCCGACGCGAGCAGGCGCGGCCCATAGATCGCCGCCGAGGCGATGCCGAGGATGACGAGCGGCACGCCGATCCGCGCGACCGCCCCGTTGCGCGAGCGCCTGCGGACCCGTGCGATGTCCTGCGTCGTCAGGTCGCTCGTGGTCGAGAACCATGGAACGCCCTGCGTGCGGCGGACGACCTCGGCACGGAGCCCGCGGCCGCCGCGATGAAGGGCCGGGTGGAAGCGCACGAAGCGCCCGAAGTCGTCGACGAGCGTCAGCGCGCCCGTCCGATCCTCCAGGACGACGAGCAGCCGGTCGGTGTCGACCGGGAAGCGGTAGACGGTGGCGTCGGAGCCGTTCGCGTCGCGGCGGCCGATCGCGATGGCCCCCGCGCCGACCTCGACCACGACGGCGGGCAGGCCCGGGATCGTCGCGGGGTCGTTCGCCCGGATGGCGTGGTGGCGGCGCATGCGCTTCATCGCGGGCAGGGTCGTGCGGAGCGGGTAAGACAGCTCGAAGGGCGTCGGCTCGATGCCCGTGTCGACGTTCTTGCCCTCGGCGGGAAACGACGGCGACGAGAAGTGCAGGGACCGCAGCGCGCATCGCAGGGCCGCGTGGATCTCGGCCGCCGTCACGGGCGCGCCGTCGACCTGCCCGCGCACCCGGGCCTCGCGGGTCACCCACGGCGGGGCGACGACCGAGCTCGCGACCGACATCCAGGTGTCGGGCACGATCGTGAGGCGGCGCGCGAAGTCCTCGACGACCGCCGCGCGCGCCGCGTCGTGCACGGGCGGATCGGTCTTCACCGCGAGCAGCAGCGCCGCGCCGAAGCCGTGGAGCTCGATGCGGATCCCGGGCTCGCCGCCCGTCGTCGCGCGCAGCGCCGCCTCGAGCTGCCTGCGCACGAGGTACCCGGCCGCCACCCCCGACGACGTGCGGGGAACGAGGCACGAGATCAGCGCCTCGCTCGCGTACTCCGCGAAGCGCGCGTTGCCGTTCCGCTCGTCGCTCTCGGCGTCGGCTCCTGTCGCGGGCCACGCCGTGCCGTCGCCCCAGCTCCCGGACCGTGCCACGGGCAGGGCCTCGCGGATCACGAAGGCCGCCCCTGCGAGATCGCGCACCGTCGTGAAGAACACGGCGGGCACCGACCCGGTCTCGGGGTTCAGCCGCGCGGCGAGCGCCGCCGCCCGCGCCGCGACGTCGCCCGGGGCGATGCCGAGCCACGCGACCGCCATCGAGTTGCGCCCGCTGCGCAGCGTGATGTCCGGGATCCACACGTCGGGACCGGGATGCTCCGCCGTGACGCCCTCCGTGGCGAGCCGCGCGGAGAGGAGCTCGGGAAGGCGGCGCCACGCGGCAGCGATGACGTCGCGCGGCCCGTGGAGCGACAGCGACGTCGTGTCGCTGCTCAGGTCGAGGCGCACCTCGGGCACGCCGACGCGGCCCGCCCCCAACTCGACGGGGCGCTCGAGCTCGCGGCGCAGCGCGGCCGCCGTCGCGCCGAGGACGCCCGTGCTCTCGACCGGCTCGTCCAGCAGCCCGAGGCCCCAGGTCACTCCGATCGCGTCGACCTCGTCAGGCGCCTCGATGATCTGCCAGTTCGCTCCGACCCACTCAGCCACGGCGGAGTCCGAGCGATGCGAACCGGGGGAAGCGAGGGCGGCCCCGTCGGGGCGATCGAGCTGTGAACATCACCGCAACGCTATCCGGCGCGGCTGAGGCGGAACCTGCGTGCGCCCGGCGCCGCCGGTTTGACGCGCGCCCGCACGGCGGTGTCCCATGGGATGCGCGCGCAGGGCGCACCGACCGGAGCGAGGAGCGCCATGCACGGGATCGCCGGGTGGACGGAGCGGAACCAGGTCGCCCTCTACGTCGCGGGCCTCGCGGTCGGCGCCTCCGTCGGCCTCGCGGTTCCGGCGGCGGCCCGCCCCGCCGAGCTCGCGATCCAGCCCGTCCTCGCGCTCCTCCTCTACGTCACGTTCCTCGGGATCCCGTTCGGCCTCGTCCGCCGTGCGTTCGCCGACTGGCGCTTCCTCGCGACGGTCGGCGCCCTGGACTTCGTGATCGTCCCGCTCGTCGTGTGGCCGCTCTCGCGGATCGTGGCGGGCGATCGGGCGCTCCTCGTCGGCGTGCTCTTCGTCCTCCTGGCGCCGTGCATCGACTACGTGATCGTGTTCGCGGGGCTCGCCGGGGGCGACCGCGCGCGACTCCTCGCGGCGTCCCCGGTCCTGATGGTCGCGCAGGTGATTCTCCTTCCCGTCTTCCTCTGGGCCTTCGCGGGCACGGACGTCGTGGGATCCCTCGACCTCGCGCCGTTCGGCGAGGCGTTCGGGACGCTCATCGCGCTCCCCCTCGCCGCCGCGGTGCTCACCCAGCTCGCCGCCGCCCGGTGGCGCCTCGCGCGACGCGCCGCCGAGGCGCTCACGGGCGCGATGGTGCCTGTGATGGTCGCGACCCTCGCGGTCGTCGTCGCCTCGCAGATCGCCGGCGTCGGCGCGCGCCTCGGGTCCCTGGCGCTCGCCGCTCTCGTGTTCGCCGCCTTCGCGGCGCTCATGGTCCCGATCGGGATCGCGACCGGCAGGGTCGCGCGGCTCGGCGTCGCCGAGCGGCGGTCGGTCGTGTTCGGCGGCGTGACGCGGAACTCGCTCGTCGTCCTGCCGCTCGTGCTCGCGCTGCCGCGGGAGTACGACCTCTCACCCCTCGTCGTGGTGACGCAGACGCTCGTCGAGCTCGTCGCGATGGTCGTCCTCGTGCGCATCGTGCCGCGGCTGGTCCCGGACGGCGCCTGACCCGGGATCAGCCGGCCGACGCGAGCACGCTGTCCACGAACGCGCGCGCGGCGGGGCTGGAATTGAAGTCGCTCCACGCGAGGTATTCGACGCGCGTCGGGCCGGCCTCGACGTCGATCGCCCGCAGGTCGCGCCGATCGTCGGCGGAGACGACGGCGGGAGGGAGGAGCGCGACCGCGAGGCCCTGCCGCGCGATGTCGAGCATGAGGTCGGCGCCCGTGGCCTCGAACACGACCTCCCGCCGGATGCCCGCCGCGAGGAACGCGAGATCCGAGGGGATGCGCCCCGGCGACCCCTCCGGGAAGTCGACGAACGCCTCCCCGGCGAGCTCGTCGATGCGCAGCCGGCGACGGCCGGCGAGCGGGTGCCGCTCCCCCACGACCGCGACGAGCCGCTCGCGCGCGAGGACCCGCACGGCGACGCCCGTCGGGGGCGTGCTGTCGGAGAGGCCCAACACGGCGGCGTCCATGCGACCCGCTCGGATCGCGGCCGCGAAGTCGTCGCTGCCGCCGCTGCGGAGCCCGATCCTGACCGCGGGGTGCGCGCCGTGGAACCGGCCGAGGGCCGCGGGGATGTCGACCGCCGTCACCGTGGGGATCACGCCGATCGTGATGGCTCCGCGGACCTCACCGCTGGCCGCGGCCGCTTCGGCGACGGCCCGCTCGGCGGCGGCGAGGCTTGCGCGCGCCTGTTCGAGGAACGCCTCGCCCGCGGGCGTGATCTCGACCCGACGGCTCGTGCGCGCGAAGAGCCGCACGCCGAGCTCGCGCTCGAGCGCCGCGATCTGATGGCTGAGCGCCGACTGCACGACGCGGCAGCGTTCGGCCGCGCGCGTGAAGCTCCGCTCCTCCGATACCGCCACGACGTATCTCATCTGCTGCAGCTCCATGGATTCATGATCTCTGTTCATCTCTGCTGTCTTAACAATGTATTGGACGCATAGTTCGGCGCGGCCGACGATGGATCCATGACCACGATCACGACGCCTTCCGCGGCGACCGGCCGCGGAGCGAACCACGCCGGGTGGACCGCACTGACGGCCCTCGCGCCGATGGTGTGGGGAACGACCTACATCGTCACGACCCATCTGCTTCCCGACGGTCACCCCCTCTTCGCCGCGATGATGCGCTCGCTGCCCGCCGGCCTCGTCGCCCTCGCGATCTCGCGACGGCTGCCCCGCGGGTCGTGGTGGGGGAAGAGCCTCGTGCTCGGCGTCCTGAACATCGGCGCGTTCTTCCCCCTCCTCTTCGTCTCAGCGCAGAACCTGCCGGGCGGGGTCGCGGCGACGCTCGGCGCCGCGCAGCCGATCCTCATCGCGTTCCTCGCGGTCGCGATCCTGCGGGAGCGGCTCTCGGGGCGCCGGATCCTCTGGGGCGTCCTCGGCGTCGTGGGCGTCGCGCTCGTCGTCATCGGACCGGGCGCCGCGGTGTCGCCGGTCGGGATCCTCGCGGGGCTCGGCGGCGCGGCGGATGGGCCTGGGCGTCGTGCTCACGAAGAAGTGGGGGCGCCCCGAGGGCGTGACAGCCGTGGGTCTCGCGGGGTGGCAGCTCACGGCGGGCGGGCTCGTCCTGCTCCCGGCTGCGCTCGTCGTCGACGGCGTCCCGGAGGGGATCGACGGACCCGCGATCGCCGGCTACGCGTGGCTCGGGCTCGTCGGCGCCCTGCTGACCTACACGATCTGGTTCGCGGGAGTCCGCCGCCTGCCCGTCACGGCGACGGCGCTTCTCGGTCTGCTCTCGCCCCTCGTGGCCGCCGCCCTCGGGGCGCTGATCGCCGGGGAGTCCCTCTCCCCGGTCCAGCTCGTCGGCTTCGCCGTCGCTCTCGCCGCGATGCTGGCGGGGCAGCTGCCCGCACGGGCACGCCCGCTGCGGGGGGGGGGACGTCAGCCGGGCGCCGGCGCCCGGCCCTGCCGCGCGGTGAGCGCCGCGAGCGTCGCCGTCACGGCGAGCACGGCGATGCTCAGCGCGAGGACGGGAAGGTGTTCGCCGAGCAGCAGCGCCGCGACGGCGATGAGGCAGAGGATCCCCATCGCGACGAACCGCGACCGCGCCAGCCGGCCGAACCGCGAGCGGAGGAAGAGCACATTGCCGACCAGGTATACGACTGGCCCGGCGATCGTGACGACGACGCTCGCGGCCGTGAGGTGGTCGTGCGCGAGCCGGAGCTCGATCGAGACCGCGACGAGGATCGCCCCGAGGACCATGAGCGCATGCGCATACGCGTATGCCGAGCGGAGCGCCCCCGTCGACGCGTCTCCGCCCGCGGCCTCGGCCCCCGCGAGAGCGAAGTAGTTCCACCACAGGACGAAGAGCGACGCGAAGCCCACGAGGACGCTGAGCGCGAGCCCCACCGTGAGATGTCCGTGCTCGACGACCGCCCCGCCCATGAGCAGAACCGATTCGCCGAGCGCGATGATGAAGACGAGGCGGTTGCGCTCCGCGAGGTGCCCGGCGTCCGTATCCCAGGTGTCCATGGGCGCCGATCCGACGCCGGGGATCCGGTACTGGGCGAGCGGCGCCGCATAATCGACGACGAGCGCGACGAGCCACATCGCGAGGCGCCACTCGGCGGGCAGGGCCGCGCCCGCGATCCAGAACACCCCGGCGAGCAGGGTCCAGATCAGGAGCATGCGGTAGTTCTCGGCGAGCTGCCGCCCGCGGTAGGCGACCATCATGAACACCGGGCGCAGCACGCCCATGAACAGATAGCAGCCGACGAACAGCCAGACCCCGTCCCCGAAGGCGGTCGGAATGGCAATCGCCATGCCGAGTGCCGCGAGCATGAGGACGGCCGAGAGCAGCTGCACCGGGGTGCGGCTCGGATCCAGCCAGTTCATCGCCCAGGCGGTGTAGTTCCAGCCCCACCACACGGCCGCGAACACGACGACGGTCTGCGCCGCGCCCGCCCACGAGAGGTGCTCGATGAGCAGGTGCGAGAGCTGGACGATCGCGAAGACGTAGACGAGGTCGAAGAAGAGCTCGACCGGCCCGACCTCGGAACGACGGTGCCCCGCGCGGGCGAGAGGCGCGCCGCTCACGACCGCTCCTCCACGACGTAGTCGCGCGCGATGCCGGCAGTCGCGCGGCCCCACTCGCTCGCCCGGACGCAGGCCTGGTGGCGGTCGAACGACTCGCGGTCGGCGAAGAGCTCGGAGACGCTCCAGACGAGCGGGTCCTCCGTCGCCGCGACCTCGAAGCGCAGGCAGCCCGGCTCCGCGCGCGAGAGCTCGGTGTGCAGCGGGAGGTGGCGGAGGACGATCTCCGCCTCGTCGCGGCCAGCGCACACGAGACGGCCCGTGAGGCCCACCTCGCCGGCCGGGCGCCCGGCGCCGATCTCCCGCTGGATCCGGCGGATCGTCGACCCGAGGATCCCGCGCGCGAGGAGGCCGTCGCCGAGCGGGCCCGACGGATCCGCGCCCAGCGCGGGAAGGCGACGCAGCGCCTCGCGCTCCGCGCCGCGCAGGTCGGCGAGCTGCCAGCGGATCTCGTCGTCCACGGCCTCGGGCCGGCCCGGGTCTGCGAGCGACACGGCCCGAGCCGCGTAGGCGGCGGCGCCCAGGGCGTGCGCGCCCATGTGCGCGACGGCCGCGGCCTGGCCCGCCGCCCGCGCCGCCGCTGCGCCGGCGGGCGTCGTCGCGGCCTGCGCCGCCTTCACCCCGACGAGGCGCTTGCGGATCTCGGCGGCGGCGGAGCTCTCCCCCGCGCCGTATGCGCGCGTGCGGGCGACGGCGTCTCGGATCTCCGCGCGTGCCGCTTCGTCGCCGTCGAACATCGGGAGCACGCGCTCGGCGCACGCGAGCGCCCACCGCGCCAGCGTCCGACGGTCGTCATCGGTCAGAGTCTGGATGGACACCACCCAGAGAGCGTATCGAGAGCCCACGCCCTCGCCCGATCGGCACCGCGCGCTGCTCCGCGGCCGGATCCGCCGCGGGGCCTTGTGATCCCGCGGCGCCGGTCCGTAGCCTTCGCCCCAGAGCCGATCGGTGCTCGGATGCAAACGGAGAGAGCGGATGTCGTTTCAGGCCTACCTCGACACCATCGAGAAGAAGACGGGGCTCACGCCTCGCCAGCTCGTGGACATCCCCCACGACAAGGGCCTCGACGCCCCCGGCGTCAAGGCCGGAGAGATCCTCACCTGGCTCAAGGACGACTACGACCTCGGGCGCGGCCACGGGATGGCGCTCGTTCACGTGATCCAGAAGGGGCCGACGATCAGCTCGAAGCACGCCGGGACCGACGGCGCCCACCGCGACGAGTCCGAGACGCTCTGGCTCGACGGCGTCGCGACGAAACCCGCGAGCTGACGTGCCGCCGCGGCGGTCAGAGGACCTTCTTCACCACGCTCGACTTGAGCTGCATGCGGCCGAACCCGGGCACGTTCGCGTCGATGTCGTGATCGCCGACGCCGTCGGAGATCAGGCGGATGCCCTTGACCTTCGTGCCGACCTTGACGGTGCCGCCGCCTGCTCCCTTGACCTTGAGGTCCTTCACGACCGAGACCGTGTCGCCGTCCGAGAGCTCGTTGTTGCCGACTGCTTCCGTGATCGCGCGCGCAGCGTCGTCCGCCGGCGCGTCGGCGTCCGATCCTCTCGCGGCCCACTCGTGACCGCACATGGGGCACACGAGCAGGGCGCCCTGCTCGTACGTGAAGGATTCGCCGCATTCGGGGCAGTCGGGAAGGACGTCGGACACCGCGCCGGGCTCCCTCTCGTCCCCGCAACCGGGAGACGCTCGTCGTGATGATCCGGGGCCCCGCTGGCGGAGGCCCGGCCCGCCCGACCACAGCCATCGGTCCGCGAGCCGATCAATCCTAAGCGAACCTCTCCCGGCCGACGAGCCCGCGGGGCGCTCGCCGCCGCTCGATTCCTCGGGCGAGGTCGACACCGTGTGACAGGGTGGCCCCATGCCCGAGTACCGGATCGACGGCCTGGCGATCCACGGGATCCCCGACCTCTACGAGCAGTTCGACCGCGAGTTCATGCGCGAGGAGGACTGGCGCCTGGGCGAGAGCCTCGACGCGCTGGACGACGTCCTGTACCGACTCGACGCGGAGACGCGCGCCGGGGATCCCGCGATCGTCGCGTGGTGCGACCACGCGCGCGCCCGGGAGACCCTAGGCGTCGCCGCGACCGAGCGGTGGCTCGAGGGCAAGATCGCTCGGCCCGGGACCTTCGACGCCGACCGGTTCCGGGCCGACCTCGCGGCCCTCCGTGCGGGGACGGGGAAGACCTACTTCGAGATCGTGCTCGAGGTCTTCGGCGACCACCCCCTGATCGACCTGCGGCTGACGTAGGCCCGGTCGCACGGATCGCGGCGACCCGGTATCGGGAGGCCGGCGGATCCGCGAGCATCGGAGCATGACACGCGACGACGATACGAACGAGCAGAGCGTCGACCTCCTGATCGCGCATCACCAGGTCCTCGTGCGCGCCCGCCCCTACGACGACGGGCTCGCCCAGTGGGGGCCGGGCAACGGCGACCAGGGCGCCGTCCTCCACCCCGACTACCTCACGTTCGATCCGCTCCCCGAAGAGGCCTTCGGCGCCATGGTGCATCTGATGCTCGCCAGCGCGTTCTCGCCCGACCCCGACGCGGCCCGCAGCATCGTCGCGCCTTTCGCGGTCGCCGAACCGGGGGCCGTCGAGGTCGCCTCCGCCGCCGAGTCGTTCCCCGTCGAACTCGGCCTCGTCGCCGGAAGCTACGACGTGCACTTCGAGATCTGCGAGGGCGAAGACGAGGACGCGGAGATCTACTACCGCTTCACGTTCGTTCCGAATGCGTCACCCGCCGCCCCGCGCTTCCTGATCGACGACGAGTGGGGCGGCGAGGCCGGGCAGCCGCTCTGCACCGGCATGTTCTGATTCCGAGGCCCCGTTCGGGGCCGATGAGGCGGGAGGCCCGCGCGGTCCGATCCGTGCGCGCCTCCCGCCTCGCCGTCAGGCCTCGGATCCGGCCTCCGCCTACGCCGCGGCGAGCTCCTGGAACGCGTCGGGGTCCCACCCGACCGGGGCTCCGGCGAGCGCGGGCGCGAGGCGATCGATCGAGTAGTGGAGGCCGACGACGTCGCCGCGCCGGATCGCCATGTCGATGTCGGGCACGGAGTAGGTCGCGCCGAGCCGCGTTCCGCTGTCCACGCTCTCCAGCTCCCAGCGCATCCAGAATCCGGGGCTCGTGTGCGTGTGCTCGAGGAGGTTTGGCGCGTCGAGGCGGGTGATCTCGAACTCCATCGTCGGGAAGTCGACGTCGGGCCACTCGAAGACGATCTTCCCGCCCTCGCGGAGGTCGACGGTGATCTCGGCGGCCATGGGCGGCCACCAGTCTCCGAGGCGCTCGGGCTCGGTGATCGCGGCCCACACCTCGCCGATCGGGAAGGCGAGGCGGCGTTCGAACCGGACGCGTCCGCCGTCTGCGGTGCGTTCGATCGTTCCGGTGGGGCTGGGTGCGGTGCTCATGATGTCTCCTTCGTCGAGAGGGTTCTCGGTGCTGCTGTCGCCGTGCGTTCGAGGTGGCGTTCCAGGTTGTCGAGCCGGTTTGACCACTCGAGCCGGTAGGGCTCGAGCCACGCGTCCAGCTCCATGAGCGGCTGCGGTCGGAGCCGGTAGAACCGCCGTTGCGCGTCGCGCCGGACGTCCACCAGCCCGGCGTCGCGGAGCACCCGGAGATGCCTCGAGACGCCGGGCTGGTGCATCCCGACGATCTCGACGAGGTCTCCGACCGACCGTTCCTCGCCGCGGATGGCGTCGAGGATGCGCTGCCTCGTCGGTTCGGCGATGGCTTCCAGCAGGTCGGTCGAGATCATGTTCCCGACCATACGCCGTGCCATATATATGCGCAACCGTATTTATTGGACCCGCCGACGTATCCACTCGCGGCGAACTCCGCCGCACGGAGCCGGTCCGCGTGGTTGCCTGAGGAACATGAGGATCCTGATCCTGGGCGGCACCGCCTTCCTCGGGCGGCAGGTCGCCGTGGAAGCCGCGGCCCGCGGCCACGACGTGACGTGTCTAGCTCGCGGGACGCGCCCCGCGCCGGAGGGGATCGACCTGGTCGTCGCCGATCGGGATGACGATCGGGGTCTCGAGCCCGTGGCGGCCGGATCGTGGGACGCGGTCGTCGACGTCACCAGCCAGCCCGGACAGGCGCGCCGCGCCGTGCGGGACCTCGACGGCGCGCACTGGGTCTTCGTGTCGTCAGGAAACGTCTACGCGGACTTCGTGGATCTCGAGCAGGACGAGCGCTCGACGGTGCGCACCGCATTCGCGGGCGACGCCCTGGACGACATGGAGGCATACGGCGAGGCCAAGGTCGCGTGCGAAGCCGCCTTCCGCGCTGCCGCGGGATCCGCGACCATCGTCCGCCCCGGCCTGATCGGCGGCCCGGGCGACGAAACGGGCCGCAGCGGGTACTGGCCCTTGCGGTTCGCGCACCCCACCGGCGACGATGTGATCGCGCCCGACGACCCCGACTTCCCGTGCGCGATGATCGACGTCCGCGATCTCGCCGCATGGATCGTCCTGGCGGCGGAGCAGCACCTCGACGGCGTGTTCAACGCGACGGGCCCGACGACCGCGCTGAGAGATGTGCTCGCCGCATCTGCCGAGGTCGCGGGAAGCAGCACGCCCGCGAGACTCGTGTCAGGCGCCCAGCTCGCGGCTCTCGGAATCGGATCCTGGATGGGGCCCGCATCGCTCCCTCTGTGGATCGACGACCCGGGCTGGCGGGGCTTCGCGACGCTCGACACGACACGGGCGCGCGCGAACGGCCTCACCACGCGCCCCCTCCGCGAGACGCTGCGCGATGCGCTTGCCTTCGAGGAGAGCCGGGGCGGCCCGAGGCGAGCGGGCCTCGACGACGCCGACGAGCGCCGCGTGCGCGCCGCGCTCGAACTCCGAGGCTGAGCGCCGCCCTCGCTCTTCCTCATCACCCGGCCGCGGCGGCGGCCGATGGGACCACGCGGTATCGCGCGCACGCGAAGGCCCGATTGCGGGCCACGTCCACGAGTTCGAGATCGATTTCCCGGGGCAGCACCGGGCGCCCGGATCCGAGCATCACGGGAGCGAACTGCACCCACACCTCGTCGAGCAGGCCCGCGTCGGCGAACTGGCCGGCCACATCGCCGCCGCCGACGACCCAGATGTCGCTCTGCGCCGCGGCTTCGCGCACGGCGTCGAAGGAGTCGCTCACGTCTCCGCGCACGAGGCGTACGTCAGCGCCCGGAGGCGCGGCGAGCTCCCGCGTCGTCAGGACGAACGTCGGATGCGAGTACGGCCACTCGTCTTCCGCTTCGCGGAGCCACTCGTACGTGGACGACCCCATGACGAGTGCACCCATGCCCTCGATGAACGTCGTGTGGTTCATGGGGCCGTCCTGGTCGAAGTCCTGCCGGAACAGCCACTCGAGAGAGTGATCGGCCGTCGCGATGAAGCCGTCGAGGCTGCTCGATGTGTAGTAGTGGACCGTCATGGCGTCACGGTACCGAGAACCCCCGACATCGCCGGGACGAGGTATAGCGTGATCCCATGCCGTACGTCGTCGACTTCGTGAACGTATCCACGATCGGGCTGGAATCCTCGCCCCTCCCAGACGCGCTGGCGGGCCTCCGCGCCAACGAGGCGCGCTACATCCGCAACAAGTACGACCTCGACTTCACCACGGAGCCGGCCGAGGGGACCGACACCCTGGCGTGGGTCACGAAGATCCTGACCGACGAGCGCGGGATCGTCATCGCCTCCCCCGCGCTCGAGGTGGCTGAGCCTCCGATCCCCGGCATCCGCTGGGCATACGTGTTCTACGAGTCGGGTCTCGCGATCAACGTCCTCTACGAGCTCGCGGAAGGCGGCAAGCACGCCGTCGGCTTCAAGCTCTCCGACGGCATGGACGTCCCCGACGAGCTCGGCACCTTCAAGTTCGCGCGGCAGCAGTCGAAGCTCGCCGGCACGATCCGCGGCTCCTACTTCGTGATCAAGGGCGAGTACTGACCCGGCGGCGCGCGGTCACCCTCCCGATCGTCTGCTGACCGCGCGGCCCGAGGATCCGGAGGGCCCGGGTACAGGCGGCGCGAGCCCCAAGCAACCGGGGGTCGGACCGGAACGCGACCGAGCGCGCACGATAATTGGTCCATGGGCGGTGCGAACGCGGGAGTGCGGTTGTCGGTGACCGGTCCGGACAGCCACGTGCTGACCCTGGATCCCGGGGTGGGGCTGCTGCAGATCGGCCCGGACGCGCCTGCCGACGCGGCCTGCGCTCTGCGGGTGGCGGCGGACGAGATCATCGACTGGTCGTGCTTCGACCGGTTCGCGGACCCGTCCGGGGCGGCGTGGCCGCGCGTGATCAGGTACCACGGGGACGACGCCGGGTTCTTCGCCTGGTCGGCGCACCGCCGCATCGAGTCCGTGGTCTGGTCCCCCACGCACGGCCGGACGGTCGACGCCGCCGCGGCGCAGATCGATCACCTGCTGATCGACGTGCCCGACGAACCGCTCTCGCTCGTCCTCCCGGAACGGGCGATGCGTTCCCTGACTCTTCGAGGTCACCTCGACCGGTTCCGCGCCGTCGCCGGCGCCCCCGGCATGCTGACGCTGTCTCCGGACACCGGGACGGCCCGCGGCGCATCGACGACCGCGGTCACCGTGGCCGCGCCTCCCGGGCTGCGCGAGATCGGCGGTCTGAGTCTTTCGCACGGGCCACTCGAAGCCCCGATCAGCTTGACGAGCCTGCACGCCTGGCCGAACCTGACCCATCTGCAGCTGCGCGGATCCTTCACCGACTTCGACGCACTGACGCGGCTCCCGAACCTGACCCGCCTCGAGCTGCGCTATGTACCCGACCTCGAGGGCTTCCCGCCCTTGGCGACCTTCCCGCAGTTGGAGACCTTCATCGCCTTCAACGTCGACCAGGCAGCCGGCAGGCAGCTGCGGGCCGACGTGCGCGCCGTCTCCCGGCAGCGGCCCCTTCGGTATTCGTCCGTGTCTCAGCTGCGATCCCGGGAATGGTTCGTCGCCGAGTACGGACTCCCCTACGGCGGATGGGAGCCCGAGAGCCTGCAGAAGAAGGCGATCCGCGCCCACCGAGCTGCACAGAAGGCCCTCGCGTCTGCGACCACGGCAGAGGAAGCCGAGCAGGCGCTCGTACGCTTCACGACCGCCTTCAACGACCTGCCGGGAATCGACACCGGCGAGAGGGAGGATCTCGGCGAGGCCGTCGACCAGCTCGTCGCAGCCGAACACGCGTCTGCCCTCGTCGGCCGCGAACGCGCCCGGGAGATCTTCGACGCCCACCGCGACTAATGACCACCCGGGGTTCCCCGGCGCATCCAGGCAGGCCGGACTCGTCCACGACGAATTCGCCATCACGCCCGACCGAACTCTCGCGTGCACGGATCCTCTCCCATTCGCATGACTCGGAGAACGGGACGACTTGCTCTCGACAGTCCAAGCAGCCGAACGAGACGCGGCCGCGATCGCAAGGGCCTCCGTCCCGATGACGATCTCGCGGCGCGCGCATCCCACGTGTGGGCGAAGATCTCGATCGAATGACGCTTCACACGTCCACAGTCCACGGGTCCACCAGCTCGACGCCGGTGTGCTGGAAATCCTTCACATTGCGCGTAGCGCAGGTCGCCCCGTGCGCCAAGCAGATCGCCGCGATTTGAGCGTCGGCGGTACTGACCGGCGCGCCTGCTGCCTCACGCGACGCGAGCACCTCCGTGTATCGCTCCGCCGCGTCAGCATCGAATGCGAGCACCGACCGGCTCCCCCGATACGGCGCTACCGCTTGCTCGATGCCCGGCGCCAGCTCGTCTTTGCGTCGGCCGTCTGGGAGCCTGCGCACACCCGCAAGCAGCTCCGCGAGCGTGATGGAGGTGATTGCGACGTCGCCCGTCAGCGACACGAGCCACTCGACGACACGAGGCTCCGGCGAGGACCGAAAGATCTCCGAGATGACGTTCGTGTCGATGACGATCATTCGAACTCCGCCGCCCGTGCGACATCATCGCGCGTCGGAACCGGCAGCTCGTCGACCCCGCCAAGTTCCCGTGCCACGTCCAGAAGAGCCATGCCGATATGCGGCCGTCGAGCGGCCTTCGTCAGGATGTCGCGAACCTCGGCCTCCATGGACCGCCCGTGCTCCTTCGCCTGCGATGCGAGCTGCTGCTTCACGCGGTCATCGAGACCACGCACGATGATGGATGACATCAGAGACACGCCCTTCTGCTATCAATCATGATAGCGCGGATTACTCGGCACGGAAAGACAAAAATGAGACAACGAAGCCCCGCCGATCACGACGATCGACGGGGCCAGCGGAGCAGGATCAGCCCGCATCACACGTTAAAGCGGAACTCCACCACGTCGCCGTCCTGCATGACGTATTCCTTGCCCTCCATGCGGACGCGGCCGGCGGCCTTGGCGTCGGCCATGGATCCGTACTGGTCGAGGTCGGCGAACGACACGATCTCAGCCTTGATGAATCCGCGCTCGAAGTCGGAGTGGATCACGCCGGCGGCCTGCGGGGCGGTCGCACCCTGCGGGATCGTCCAGGCGCGCGCCTCCTTCGGGCCAGCCGTCAGGTAGGTCTGCAGTCCGAGGGTCTCGAAGCCGACGCGGGCCAGCTGGTCGAGACCGGACTCCTCCTGGCCGAGCGACTGCAGCATCTCGAGCGCCTCATCGGGCTCGAGCCCGATGAGCTCCGACTCGACCTGCGCGTCGAGGAACACGGCCTTGGCGGGGGCGACGAGATCCGCGAGCTCGCGCATGCGGTCGGCATCGGTGAGGACGCCCTCGTCGACGTTGAAGACGAAGAGCGTGGGCTTCGCCGTCAGGAGGCCGAGCTCCTTGACGGGAGTCGTGTCGAAGCCGGCCTGGAAGAGCGTCTTGCCCGACTCGAGGACCGCGAGGGCCTCCTTCGCCGCCGCGAGGGTCGCCGGGTCGGTCTTCTTGCCCTTGACCTCCTTCTCGACGCGCGGGATCGCCTTCTCGAGGGTCTGCATGTCGGCGAGCATCAGCTCGGTGTTGATGGTCTCCATGTCGGCGGCCGGGTCGACCTTGCCGTCGACGTGCGTGACGTCGCCGTCGGTGAACCCGCGCACGACCTGCGCGATCGCATCGGCCTCGCGGATGTTCGCGAGGAACTGGTTGCCGAGCCCCTCGCCCTCGCTCGCACCGCGCACGATGCCCGCGATGTCGACGAACGACACGGGAGCGTAGAGGCTCTTCTGCGATCCGAAGATCTCGGCCAGGCGGTCGAGGCGCGGGTCGGGCAGCTCGACGACGCCGACGTTCGGCTCGATCGTCGCGAACGGGTAGTTCGCCGCGAGCACGGTGTTCTTGGTCAGAGCGTTGAAGAGCGTGGACTTGCCGACGTTGGGCAGGCCGACGATGCCGATAGTGAGAGCCACGACACGCCAGTTTACGTGTGCGCCGCCCTTCGAATGTCAGAGCTTCGGGTGAGGCTTGTCACATGGACGTTCTGACAGTGGTTCTCGTGGTCGTGGCGCTCGCGGCGGGCGGCGCGATCGGGTGGTTCGCGCGGTCCTCCCGCGTCGCGGCGGCCGAGGCCGAGGCGGCGGGCCTGCGCGACGCCCTCGACCGGCAGGAGAGCTACGCGAGCAGCGAGCGCGCGGCCGCCGCGCAACGCGATTCGCGCGAGAACGCCGTCGTCACGGCGCTCGCCCCGGTGCAGGAGAGCCTGCTCCGCGTCCAGATGCGCGTGGATCAGATGGAGCGCGAGCGGCAGATGCAGTTCGGGCAGGTCGCCGAGCAGCTGCGCGGCGCTCGCGTCGCCGACGAGCAGCTGCGGCAGACGACCGAGTCGCTCGCCGGGGCGCTGCGCTCGAACCAGACCCGCGGCGTGTGGGGCGAGGCGCAGCTGCGCCGCATCGTCGAGTCGGCGGGTCTCCTCGCCCGCGTCGACTTCGATGTGCAGGCGTCGATATCGTCCGATGCGGGCGCCGGGCGCCCCGACATGCTCGTGCGCCTGCCGGGCGGCGCATCGATCGCGGTCGACGCCAAGGCTCCGCTCGACGCGTTCCTCGACGCGTCGGCGATCCCCGAGACCGCGACGGGAGACGATGCGGCCCGGCGCGACGATCTCATGCAGCGGCACGTCAAGGCGGTCCGCGCCCACGTCGACACGCTCGCGCGCAAGGCCTACTGGGCGGGCGTCGACACCTCGCCCGAGTTCGTGATCTGCTTCATCCCCAGCGAGTCGGTGCTCTCGGCTGCCCTCGCCGAGGATCCCGCGCTCATGGAGTACGCCTTCGGCAAGCGCGTCGCGCTCGCCTCCCCCGTGAACCTCTGGGCCGTCCTCAAGACGGTGTCCTACGCCTGGAGCCAGCAGCAGGTCAGCGATGAGGCGAAGACGCTGCTGCAGCTCGGCACGCAGCTCTACGACCGACTCGGATCCCTCGCCGGCCACACCGACGCCATGCGGCGGGCGATCGAGCGCACCGTCGACGCCTACAACGGGCTCGTCGGATCCCTCGAGTCGCGCGTTCTCGTGACGGCGCGACGGTTCCCCGGCATCGACGACACGAAGCTCGACGCCGCGCAGGCCCCCGCCCTCATCGAAAAGCAGCCCCGGCGCACGACGGCGCCGGAGCTGCTCTCACCGGAAGGAGCTGTGCTCAGCCCGGAATCAGATTGAGGCCCGCGAGCACGATGGCCGACACGGCGAGGAAACCGCCGATCGCCCACCAGACGCTCGGCTCGGTCCCCTCCGGGCGGCGCCGGCGGAAGAGGACGTCGGGGCGACGTGCCGGATCCTGTGCATGGGCCACCACGGCGCGCGCGCCGGCTGACTGGTTCTGCTCGGTTCCATCGGCCATGGTCGCCATCTTCTCACGCCGCTCCGCCGAGCCTCACGAAGAACGCCCAGTCAGAGCCACTTCGACTCGAGGTGCTCGCTCGAGATGCGGCGGAGCGTCCCCGAGTGCCCGCGCAGGACGACGCTCTCGGTGAAGAGGTAGCCGCCGCGGCGGTGCACGCCCTCCACCAGGGCGCCGTCCGTCACGCCCGTCGCGACGAAGATCGTGTCGTCGCTCGTGACGAGCTCGTCGGCCGAGAGGACCGCGTCGACGTCGAGGCCCGCATCGATCGCGCGCTGGCGCTCGTCGTCGTCGAGCGGAGCGAGGCGCCCCTGGATGAAGCCGCCGAGCGCCTTGATCGCGCACGCCGTCACGATGCCCTCGGGGCTGCCGCCGATGCCCACGCACATGTCGGTGCGCGCGTCGTGGCGCGCGGCGTTGATGCCGCCCGCGACGTCGCCGTCGCTCATGAGGCGGGTTCCGGCGCCCGTCTCGCGGATGTCGGCGATGAGCTGCTCGTGGCGCGGCCGGTCGAGGACCGAAACCACCATCTCCTCGACGGGCTTGCCGAGCGCCGCCGCGAGCGCGCGGATGTTCTCGCCGATGGGCTTGCGGATGTCGACGACGCCGTGGCCCGCGGGGCCCGTGACGATCTTGTCCATGTAGAAGACGCTCGACGCGTCGAGCATCGCGCCGCGCGGGGCCATCGCGATCACCGAAAGAGCGTTGTTGCGGCCCGCGGCCGTGAGGCTCGTGCCGTCGATCGGGTCGACCGCGATGTCGTATGCGCGGCCGCGACCGGTTCCCACCGACTCGCCGTTGAACAGCATGGGGGCGCGGTCCTTCTCGCCCTCGCCGATCACGACGCGGCCGTCGAACTCGACGGTCGCGAGGAAGGCGCGCATGGCGTCGACGGCCGCGCCGTCGGCGAGCTCCTTCTGGCCGCGGCCGATGAACGGAACGGAGCGGATCGCCGCGGCCTCCGTCGCGCGCACGAGCTCGAGCGCGATGTTGCGGTCGGGCTGCAGGGGAATCAGGTCGCTGGTGTCACGGATCTCGTGTTCTGCCATCACTCCGTCGACGCTAGCCCCGAGACGCGAAGAAGGGCCTGCTTTCGCCTCCTCGAAGCGAGAAAGAATCGGCGATCTTTCGATTCGACGCGAGGTTTCTCGCGCGCCCGGAGAGCCCTAGGCTGAAGGGGCATTCGCCCCCCTCTCGAAGGAGCATCGTCATGCCGGTCGCAACCCCGGATCAGTACGCGGAGATGTTCGCGAAGGCCAAGCAGAGCGGCTTCGCCTTCCCCGCCTTCAACGTCTCGAGCTCGCAGACCATCAACGCCGTCCTCCAGGGCCTGACCGAGGCGGGATCCGACGGCATCCTCCAGGTCACGACCGGCGGCGCCGACTACTTCGCCGGCCACACGGTGAAGGGCCGCGCGACGGGCGCGATCGCGATGGCGCAGTACGTGCGCCAGGTCGCGAAGAACTACCCCATCACGGTCGCGATCCACACCGATCACTGCCCGCAGAACGCGCTCGACAGCTTCCTGCTCCCCGTCCTCGCCGAGAGCGAGGCGCAGGTGAAGGCCGGCGGCGAGCCGATCTTCAACTCGCACATGTGGGACGGCTCGGCCGTTCCCCTCGACGAGAACATCGAGATCGCGAAGCAGCTGCTCCCCCGCACGCACGCGATCGGAGCGATCCTCGAGATCGAGGTCGGCGTCGTCGGCGGCGAGGAGGACGGCGTCGCACACGAGGGCTCGAACGATGCGCTCTACACGACGGTGGGCGACGTCACGAAGGCCGTCGAGGCGCTCGGCCTCGGCGAGCAGGGCCGCTACATCTCGGCCCTCACGTTCGGCAACGTCCACGGCGTCTACAAGCCGGGCGGCGTCAAGCTGCGCCCCGAGCTCCTGGGCGAGATCCAGGAGGGCATCGCCGCGAAGTTCGGCACGGGCGAGAAGCCGCTCGACCTCGTCTTCCACGGCGGATCGGGATCCTCGGCCGAGGAGATCGCCACGGCCGTCGCGAACGGCGTCATCAAGATGAACATCGACACCGACACGCAGTACGCGTTCACCCGCTCGATCGCGGGCTACATGTACGAGAACTACGCCGGCGTGCTCAAGGTCGACGGCGAGGTCGGCGACAAGAAGAAGTACGACCCGCGCGCGTGGGGCAAGGTCGCCGAGACGGCGATGGCCGCCCGCGTGATCGAGGCGACCGAGCAGCTCGGATCGCACGGCAGGTCGCTCAGCGCCTGATACGACGACAACGGCCCCGGATCCGCGGATCCGGGGCCGTTGTCGCGTCTCGTCAGCTCGCGCCCGAGAGGTTCAGGAGCGCGTCCATGACGGCGGGATCCTGCACGAGCGGGATCGTGATGAGAAGGCTGCCCACGAAGTTGAAGACGACGCCCGCGAGGAGCGCGATCCACCAGGCGCTCCGCCTTCTCGCGAGACGCCACCAGCAGATTGCCGCCGTGCCGAGCCACCCGGCGACGACGACGACCGTCGCGACGATCCCGAGCGTGCGGATCCCCGCGTAATCGGTCAGCTCGACGTCGACACCCAGCACGTCGAGGATCGACGACGGGTCGGCGTAGATCGCGAACGAGCCGATGGTGTTGAACAGCCCGTAGGCGAGGAGCGCGATCGTGACGATGCGGTCGGCGAGCCGCGCGCCGGCCGGCGCCGCGGCGCCGCCCCCAGCGGGCGCCTGCGCCGTGTCGAACACGGGCGCATCCTGCGGGACGAGCGCCGGATCCACGGGCTGCGCCGCGGGGCGCCCGCTGCGGGCGGCCTGATCATCGGGCGACGCGAACTGCCCGAACTGCGGTGATCCGCCGCTCACGCCGCAACCCCGCGACCGCCGCGATGGTGGGCGCCCGTGCGCAGCTCCTTGGGCAGGGAGAACATGAGGTCCTCCTCGGCCGTGCGGACCTCCTCGACGTCGCGGTACCCGGCCTGGGCCAGCTCGCGCATGAGCTCCTGGACGAGGACGTCGGGAACGCTCGCGCCGCTCGTGATGCCGACGGTGCTGACGCCGTCGAGCCACTCCTGGCGCACCTCGTCGGCGTAGTCGATGCGGTACGCGGCCTTGGCGCCGTGCTGCAGCGCGACCTCGACGAGGCGCACGCTGTTCGACGAGTTCGCGGATCCGACCACGATCACGAGGTCGGCCTCGGCGGCGACCTTCTTGATCGCGACCTGACGGTTCTGCGTCGCGTAGCAGATGTCGTCGGACGGCGGGTTCTGCAGATCGGGGAAGCGGGCGCGCAGGCGGTCGACCGTCTCCATGGTCTCGTCGACCGAGAGGGTCGTCTGCGAGAGCCACACGAGCTTCGACGGGTCGTCGACCTCGATCGTGTCGGCCTCGTCGGGGTTGTTGACGATCGTGACGTTTCCGGGGGCCTCGCCCGCGGTGCCCTCGACCTCCTCGTGGCCGCTGTGGCCGACGAGGAGGATCTGGTAGTCGTCGCGGGCGAACCGCTTGGCCTCGCGGTGCACCTTCGTCACGAGCGGGCAGGTCGCGTCGATCGCCTGCAGGCCGCGGTCGGCGGCCGCGTCGACGACGGCGGGCGAGACGCCGTGCGCGCTGAAGACGACGTGCGCACCCTCGGGGACCTCGTCGACCTCGTCGACGAAGATCGCGCCCTGATCCTCGAGCTCGCGCACCACGTGGATGTTGTGCACGATCTGCTTGCGCACGTACACGGGGGATCCGTAGCGCTCGAGAGCCTTCTCGACCGTCACGACCGCTCGGTCGACGCCGGCGCAGTACCCGCGGGGCGCGGCGAGGAGGACCTTCTTGCTCCCGTCGACGGGCCGGTCCACGAGGGGCTCGCGCCGGACGGGGACGCGGGGAATGGGCAGCGAGACGGCTGTGGCGCTCATCCCCTCAGCGTACGGCGCTTCGTTTGACAGACGTCCGGAATAGCCTGACATCGTGACGTCCTTTCAGACTTCCCCCTCCGACGCCGCTCCCCCGAGCGACGCGGTCTCCCCGCGCGACTCGTCGCCCGAGCAGCCGACCTCGGTCGCCCGCCTCAACCAGACGATCAAGGCGTCGATCGACCGCTGGGGCGCGGTCTGGGCCGAGGGCGAGATCACGCAGTGGAACCGCCGCGGGCAGAACGTGTTCGGCGGCATGAAGGATCTCGTGAGCGATGCCCAGGTGTCGATCCAGATCTGGTCGAGCGTGCTGCGCCGCCTCGAGGGCGAATTCCAGGTGGGCGACCACGTCGTCGCGTGCCTCAAGGCCGACTACTTCACGAAGCGCGGATCCTTCTCGTTCCAGGTCACCTCGATGCGCCACGTCGGGCTCGGCGCCCAACTCGAGGCACTCGAGCGGCTCCGCAGGCAGCTGGCGGGCGAGGGCCTCTTCGACCCGTCGCGCAAGCGGCCGCTTCCCTTCCTCCCGAACCGCATCGGCCTCATCACGGGCGCGCAGTCCGACGCCGAGAAGGACGTCCTCCGCAACGCGCAGCTGCGCTGGCCCCAGGTCGAGTTCCGCACGATCCACGCCACGGTGCAGGGCGACCGCAGCGTCCCCGAGATCCTCGAGGCGCTCGCGACGCTCGAGGCCGATCCCGAGGTCGACGTCATCGTCATCGCCCGCGGCGGCGGCGACCCCCAGACGCTCCTGGGCTTCAGCGACGAGCGCCTCGTGCGCGCCGTCGCCGCGGCCCGCACGCCCGTCGTGAGCGCGATCGGTCACGAGAACGACCGTCCCCTTCTCGACGACGTCGCCGATCTCCGCGCCTCGACCCCGACCGACGCCGCGAAGCGCGTCGTCCCCGACGTCGGCGAGCAGCGCACGATCGTCTCCCAGCTGCGCTCGCGGCTCGGCACGCGGGTGCAACAGCAGGTCCAGCACGCGATCCAACAGCTCGAGCAGCTGCGCTCGCGCCCCGCGCTGCGCGATCCCGACAGCATGATCCGCGGGCGGCAGCAGGAGATCTACCTGTCGGTCGCTCGCGGCCGCGAGGTGTCGACCCGTCTGCTCGACGCGGGCGAGCGGCGCACGGGCGAGCTCCGCGCGTCGCTGCGCGCGCTCTCCCCAGCCGCGACGCTCGCGCGCGGCTACGCGATCGCACAGGCGGCGAGCGGATCCGTCGTGCGATCGGCCGACGATCTCACCCCCGGCACGACCTTCACCCTGACGCTCGACGACGGCGCGGTGGCGGCGACGAGCGACGGCGAGGTGCCGTCGATCGCTCCCCGCGCGGAAAAGTAGGATTGCGACGATGACTTCTGCGGCCCCCGATCTTCCCGACGTCTCGACGCTGTCGTTCGAGCAGGCGCGCGACGAGCTCGTCCAGGTGGTGTCCGAGCTCGAGCAGGGCGCGCCGACGCTCGAGCACTCGCTCGCCCTCTGGGAGCGCGGCGAGGCCCTCGCGGCCCGCTGCGAGGAGTGGCTCGTCGGCGCCAAGCGCCGCCTCGACGCCGCCCGCGAGACGGCCGAGTCGGGGAACGCCGAGTGATGGCCAAGTCCACCGAGCCGCGGATCGCGGCGCACCTCGGCCGCCCCGAGACCGCCGAGGAGGAGGCGGCCCGCAAGGCCGAGAACTCCCGCAACTACCGGCAGAGCCAGAACGTCCGCAACCTCCTCGTCGCGCTCGGCGTGACGCTGGCGATCGTCGCGGTCATCTACTTCGGCGTGCCGCGCGGCGACGTCACGCAGACGGCCGACATCGACGTCGCGGGCATCGCCGAGACCGCGAGCGAGCAGTACGCGCGCGACGTCGTCGTCCCCGAGATGCCGAGCAGCTGGGGCGTCAACGCCGCGGCGATCGACCCCGGCAACCCGATCGCGTGGGGCATCACCTACAACTCGATCCCCGACGCGCCGCGCTCCTTCGCGCGGTTCGCGCAGGGCTTCGACACGACCGACACGTGGGCCGCGCAGGTCCTCGGCGGTGCGAGCCCCGACGAGACGATCGAGATCTCGGGCGTCGAGTGGAGCGCCTACGAGATCTCCGACCCGTCGTCGAACGGCAACATCTCGTACGCCCTGGGCACCCAAGCGGGCGACGACTTCCTGCTCGTCTACGGCAGCATCAGCGCCGACGACGCCCGGCAGCTCGCCGAGGCCGCGACGCAGCAGATCAGCCAACTCGAACAGGAGAGCACAGAATGAACATGACGCCGACAGAGGCCTGGGCCGACATGGTCGCGGGGAACACGCGCTTCGTCGACGGCGACCCGGCCCACCCCCACCAGGATGTCCGCCGCCGCGCCGACCTCGCGAGCTTCCAGACCCCGTCTGCCGCGCTCTTCGGCTGCAGCGACTCGCGCCTCGCCGCCGAGATCATCTTCGACAAGGGCCTCGGCGACCTTTTCGTGATCCGCAACGCGGGCCAGGTCACGGGCCAGTCGATCATGGGATCCCTCGAGTACGCCGTCGAGGTGCTCGGCGTCCCGCTCATCGTCGTCCTCGCGCACGACGAGTGCGGAGCGGTGCGCGCGGCGATCGACTCGGTCGACCCCGACTCCCCGCTCCTGCCGCCGAACATCTGGCGCCAGATCTCGTCGATCGTCCCCGCGGTGCGCCGCGCGCGCCTCGAGCTGAGCGAGAAGGGCGAGGATCCCGAGGGCGTCAGCTCCTGGCGGGTCGGCCAGCTGCACCTGCGCGACACGATCACGTCGATCCTGCAGTCGTCCGAGCTGATCAGCGATGCCATCGCCGAGGGGCGGCTGGGCATCGTCGGCGCCAACTACCGTCTGGCCGAGGGCACCGTGGTGCCCGACGTCGTCCTGGGGCTCGAGGCACCCGTCGCGAGCGCCTGAATCCACGCATCGGAGGAACAACGAAGTGACCGAACCCGAGTACCGCATCGAACACGACACGATGGGCGAGGTGCGCGTTCCGAAGCACGCCCTCTACCGCGCCCAGACGCAGCGCGCCGTCGAGAACTTCCCCATCTCGGGCACCGGCCTCGAGTCGCGGCACATCGCCGCCCTCGCGCGCATCAAGAAGGCGGCGGCCCTCGCCAACAAGGACCTCGGAACCCTGGACGGCGCGATCGCCGACGCGATCGCGTGGGCGGCCGACCAGGTCGTCGCGGGCGGCTACGACGCCGAGTTCCCCGTCGACACGTATCAGACCGGCTCGGGCACGTCGTCGAACATGAACATGAACGAGGTCCTCTCGACCCTCGCGACCGAGCACCTCGGGTCCGAGGTCCACCCCAACGACCACGTCAACGCGTCGCAGTCGTCGAACGACGTCTTCCCGACCTCGGTGCACGTCGCCGTCACCGAGGCCCTCATCACCGACCTCGTCCCCGCCCTCGACCACCTCGCGCAGGCGTTCGAGCGCAAGGCCGAGGCGTGGGCGTCGATCGTGAAGTCGGGCCGCACGCACCTCATGGACGCGACCCCCGTCACGCTCGGCCAGGAGTTCGGCGGCTACGCCCGCCAGATGCGCCTCGGCATCGAGCGCGTCGAGGCGGCGCTCCCCCGCGTCGCCGAGGTCCCGCAGGGCGGCACCGCCGTCGGCACGGGCATCAACACCCCCGCGGGCTTCCCGCAGAAGGTCATCGCGAACCTCGTCGCCGAGACGGGCCTCCCCCTCACCGAGGCCGTCGACCACTTCGAGGCCCAGGCGAACCGCGACGGCCTCGTCGAGGCGTCGGGCGCGATCCGCACGATCGCGGTCTCGCTGACGAAGATCAACAACGACCTGCGCTGGATGGGATCCGGCCCCAACACGGGCCTCGGCGAGATCCACCTGCCCGACCTGCAGCCCGGATCCTCGATCATGCCGGGCAAGGTCAACCCCGTCATCCCCGAGGCGACGCTCATGGTGTGCGCGCGCGTGATCGGAAACGACGCGACCGTCGCCTGGGCCGGCGCGTCCGGGGCGTTCGAGCTCAACGTCGCGATCCCCGTCATGGGCACGGCCCTCCTCGAGTCGATCCGCCTGCTCGCGAACGCGACCCGCACGCTCGCCGACAAGACCGTCGACGGCCTCACGGTCAACGAGGAGCGCGTCACGGCGCTCGCCGGCATGAGCCCCTCGATCGTCACCCCGCTCAACAAGCTCATCGGCTACGAGGCCGCGGCGAAGATCGCGAAGCACTCGGTCGCGAAGGGCATCACGGTGCGCGAGGCCGTCATCGACCTCGGCTACGTGGAGCGCGGCGAGGTCAGCGAGGAGCAGCTCGACGAGAAGCTCGACCTGCTGTCGATGACGCACGCCGGCTGAGCGGCGTCTCTCGAGGAGGGCGGTGGGCTTCGGCCTGCCGCCCTCCTCCGTGTTCGCCACATCCCCTCACACCCGTCACCCGCCATCCATCGGCGGTTCACCCCTCGGCAACCCGGCGTCTGTGGGCTGGCTGAGCGGACTCCCTGTCCGCCCGTCCACCGTGGGACGGCCACGATCTGACCGAGGACGACACCAGATGGCCATCAACATCGGGCGCACACTGCTGCCCATGGCGGGACACGTGCGCGGAAAGCGCAGCGCCGTGACCTGCCAGCTGAAGTGCTCCAACGCGTGCGCCCACGAGGCGTGCAACACCTCCTCCAACGGCTACTTTCGCGACATCGTCGACGCCCAGATGTCGCGCCGCGGCCTGCTCGGCCTCGGCATGGCCGGCGCCGCCGCGATCGTGCTGGCCCCGGCTCTCGCGGGCCGCGCCGACGCCGCGGTCGCCTCGGGATCCGCCTCGACGGCGGTCGGCGAGACCGGCGCGTTCGGCTTCACCTCGATCTCGCCCGTCGACTACACCGTCGACGGCTTCGCGGTGCCCGAGGGCTTCGACTGGAAGCCGATCATGCGCTGGGGCGACCCGCTCTTCGCCGACAGCCCCGTCTTCGATCCCGCCGACCAGACGCCCGAGGCGCAGGCGCGCCAGTTCGGGTACAACGTCGACTACACCGACATCATCCGCACGTCGGCGACGACCGCGATCCTCTACGTGAACCACGAGTACACGAACGAGAACATCATGTTCCCGGCCGAGCAGATCGCGGACGACCCCGAGCGCGTCCGCCGCGTCGGCCTCAAGGCCCACGGTCTCAGCGTCGTCGAACTCGAGCGCGCCGACGAGTCGACCCCGTGGACGCCCGTCACGGGCGCCCCGCTCAACCGCCGGTTCCTCGACGACACCCCGTACGCGTTCACGGGCCCGGCCGCGGGATCCGAGCTGCTCCGGACCGCGGCCGACCCCGAGGGCACGACGGTGCTCGGCACGTTCGGCAACTGCTCGGGCGGCACGACCCCGTGGGGCACGATCCTCTCAGGCGAAGAGAACTTCAACGGATACTTCCGCTCGAACGGCACCTCCGAGACCGACCTGCGCTACGGCCTGGCCGATGCCGAGACGACGCGCGGCTGGGAGTACGTCGACGACCGCTTCGACGCCCGCATGCCCGGCTCCGAGAACGAGGTCAACCGCTTCGGCTGGATCGTCGAGCTCGACCCGACCGACCCCGACTCGACGCCGCGCAAGCACACGATGCTCGGCCGTCTGAAGCACGAGGGCGCCAACGTCGCCATCGCGCAGGACGGCCGCGCCGTCGCGTACTCGGGCGACGACGAGCGCTTCGACTACCTCTACAAGTTCGTCTCGCGCGACACGTACGTCGAGGGCGACAAGGCGCACAACATGACGCTGCTCGAGAACGGCAGCCTCTACGTCGCGCAGTTCTCGGGCGACTCGCCCGCGAGCGAGATCGACGGATCCGGTCAGGTCCCGTCCGACGGCGGGTTCGGCGGAACGGGCCGCTGGCTCCCCCTCGTCCTCGACAACGAGTCGGCGATCGACGGCATGACGATCGACGAGGTCCTCGTCTACACGCGCCTCGCGGCCGACAAGGCCGGCGCGACGAAGATGGACCGCCCCGAGGACGTCCAGCCGCACCCCACCACGGGCAAGCTCTACGTCGCGTGCACGAACAACTCGAACCGCGCCGTCGACGGCAACGCGCCCGCCGACGAGGCGAACCCGCGCGCCGAGAACCGCGACGGCCACATCGTCGAGCTCACGGAGGACGGGGGCGACCAGACGGCCACGACCTTCACGTGGACGCTCCTGCTCGTCGCGGGCGACCCGGCGCAGAACGGCGCGACCTACTTCTCGGGCTTCCCGCTCGACCAGGTCTCGCCGATCTCCTGCCCCGACAACCTCGCGTTCGACACGGCGGGCAACCTCTGGATCTCCACCGACGGCGCGCCCAGCACGATCGGCTACAACGACGGCCTGTTCCGGGTCGGCCTCGAGGGCGAGAACCGCGGGCGCGTGGAGCAGTTCCTCTCGGTGCCGACGGAGGCCGAGACGTGCGGCCCCGTCATCCACGACGACGAGTGGAACGTGTACGTCTCGGTCCAGCACCCGGGTGAGGACGGGTCGTACGAGGAGCAGCACTCGCTGTTCCCCGACGCGATGAAGCCCTCGGCCGCGAACAACGTGGCGGTGCCCCGTCCGAGCGTGATCCAGGTCTTCGCTCTGCCGGGCACGATCCCCGAGCCGACGGTCGAGCCGACGCCTTCGGCGACCGCGACGCCCACGCAGACGCCGACGACCGACCCGACCGGAGCGCCCGTCGTGCCGGTTCCGAGCGCGACGCCGACGCAGACGCCGTCCGCGACCTCCTCGCCGACGCCCTCGGCTTCGGCGGGAGCGACCGCGACCCCGACGCCCTCGTCGACGACCGCCCCCGGCGGGCTCGAGGCGACGGGCGGCAGCACCGTGGGCGCGATCGTCGCGGGCGCGGGCGTCCTCGCCGCCGCCGGCTTCGCGATGCTCACGCGCCGCAAGAACCAGCGCGCCGAGGAGAACCTCGACGAGGCCTGAGCGCCGCCGCGTACGAAGGCGCCCCGCGGATCCGGATCCGCGGGGCGCCTTCCCGTTCGATCAGGCGAGCTCGTCGCCCTCCAGCAGGCTCGTGACGAGCGCGGCGATCGCCGAGCGCTCGGAGCGCATCAGCGTCACGTGGCCGAAGAGCCCCTGGCCCTTGAGCGTCTCGATGACGCTCGCGACGCCGTCGTGACGGCCCACGCGCAGGTTGTCGCGCTGCTGGACGTCGTGCGTCAGGACGACCTTCGAGTTCTGGCCGATGCGGCTGAGCACCGTGAGCAGCACGTTGCGCTCGAGCGACTGCGCCTCGTCGACGATCACGAAGGCGTCGTGCAGCGAGCGCCCGCGGATGTGGGTGAGCGGCAGGACCTCGAGCATGCCCCGCTCCACGACCTCGTCGAGCACGTTCTCGCTCACGACCGACCCGAGGGTGTCGAACACCGCCTGGCCCCAGGGGTTCATCTTCTCGGCCTGGTCTCCCGGCAGGTAGCCGAGCTCCTGGCCGCCGACCGCGAAGAGCGGCCGGAAGACGATGATCTTCTTCTGCAGGCTGCGCTCGAGGACGGCCTCGAGACCCGCGCAGAGCGCGAGGGCCGACTTGCCCGTTCCCGCGCGCCCGCCGAGCGACACGATGCCCACCTCGGGGTCGAGGAGCAGGTCGATCGCGATGCGCTGCTCGGCCGAGCGGCCGTGCAGCCCGAAGACGTCGCGGTCGCCGCGGACGAGCCGGAACTCGCCCTCGGGGCCCTGCACGCGGCCGAGCGCCGAACCGCGCTCCGACTGGATCACGAGCCCCGTGTTGATCGGGAGGCCGCGCGCGTCGTCGTGCGTCGCGACCTCGGCGTCGTACAGGTCGGCCATGTCGTCGCCCGAGACGGCGAGCGAGGCGATGCCCGTCCAACCCGAGTCGACCGCCTGCTCGGCGAGGTACTCCTCGGCCTCGAGGCCGATCGACGCCGCCTTGACGCGCATGGGGACGTCCTTCGACACGACGACGACGTTCTGGCCGTCGCCCGCGAGGTTCGCCGCGACGGCGAGGATCCGCGAGTCGTTGTCGGCACCGCGCATGCCGGCGGGCAGGACGCTCGAGTCGGAGTTGCCGAGCTCGACCCGGATCGTTCCGCCTCCCGCCGTCGGGACGGGGAAGTCGAGCCGACCGTGTTCGACGCGCAGCTCGTCGAGATAGCGCAGCGCCTGCCGCGCGAAGTAGCCGATCTCGGGGTCGTGGCGCTTGCCCTCGAGCTCGCCCACGACGACGATCGGGACGACGATGGAGTGCTCGGCGAAGCGGAACAGCGCCCGCGGATCGCTCAGGAGGACCGAGGTGTCGAGCACGTAGGTGCGCAGATCCTCGTCGATGTGCTGCGGTGCATCGGCCTCGTGCGGCGCATCTTCGACGCGGCTGGCGCTGGTGGC
Organism: Microbacterium indicum DSM 19969; assembly: GCF_000422385.1. Classification (GTDB taxonomy): domain Bacteria; phylum Actinomycetota; class Actinomycetes; order Actinomycetales; family Microbacteriaceae; genus Microbacterium; species Microbacterium indicum. The sequence continues at coordinate 27,411 of NZ_AULR01000014.1, read as the reverse complement.
CTTCTCGGTGGCTGCGGTCACGACCCACTCCCATCCTGCCGGGCTGCCGCCCGGAAAACGAGTCGACCTGTGGGCCACGAGTCGCGATGCCGAAGGCCGACTCGAACGGGCGATCTGCCCGTTGGCTCGACGGTAAATCACACCGGTGTGATTCGGAAGATCCCCTGTCGGGGATTTCACATACCGTTCACGTGGCGCTGATCAGCGGCCGAAGCGTCGGTCGCGCGTGCCGTAGTCGCGGATCGCGCGCAGCAGGTCGACCTCGCGCAGGTCGGGACCGAGCGCCTCGACGAAGTAGAACTCGCTGTGCGCCGACTGCCACAGCAGGAAGTCGCTGAGGCGCTGCTCCCCCGAGGTGCGGATCACGAGGTCGGGATCGCGCTGCCCGCGCGTGTAAAGGTGCTCGCCGATGACCTCGGGGGTCAGGCTGCCCGCGAGCTCCTCGAGGGTTCCGCCCGACTCGTCGTGCTCCTGGATGATGCGGCGCACGGCGTCCACGATCTCGTACCGGCCGCCGTAGCCGACCGCGAGGTTGACGTGCAGACCCGTGTTCTCGCGCGTGCGCGCCTCGGCGTCGCGGAGAGAGCCGACGAGGAAGTCGGGCAGGTTGTCCTCGCGGCCCACGTGCTGGACGCGCCAGTCGCCGCGGCGCGAGAGCTGCCCCGCGAGCCCCGCGATGATCTCGATGAGGTCGCGCAGCTCGGCCGAGTCGCGCTTCAGGACGTTGTCGTTCGAGAGCAGGTAGAGCGTGACGACGTCGACGCCGAGATCGTCGCACCAGCCGAGGAACTCGACCATCTTCGCGGCGCCCGCGCGATGCCCGTGCGCCGGGGTCTCGAAGCCCAGCTGGCGAGCCCAGCGGCGGTTGCCGTCGATCATCATCGCGACGTGATGCGGGACGCGGTCGGCGTCGATCTGCCGGCGCAGACGGGAGGCGTAGAGGCGGTACAGCAGCCCCGTGCCCTCCGCCGCTCTCTCGCTCACCGCCACGCGACGACGATACCGCGGCCGGCTGGTGAAGGTCTGCCGCATGTGTCGCTGTCGGAATACGGCGCAACGTACGCTCGCAAGATGACCGGCCCCGCCCCCGTGCCACACCTTCCGCTCGTCGAAGCCGAGCCCGCGAGCCCCGCCGAGATCAAGCCCAGCTGGCGCGGGTGGATCCATGCCGGAACCGCGCCGGTCGCGCTCGCCGCCGGCATCGTCCTGATCGTGCTGGCGCACGGCGCCCCGGCGAAGTGGGCGTCGGCCGTCTTCATGGCCTCGTCGCTGCTGCTCTTCGGCAACTCCGCCGTCTACCACCGCTTCAACTGGGGTCCGACGACGAAGGCCGTGCTCAAGCGCATCGACCACGCGAACATCCTGCTGCTCATCGCGGGCACCTACACGCCCCTCGGCGTCCTGGCCCTGCCGCCCGAGAAGTCGGTCCTGCTGCTGTCGATCGTGTGGGGCGGCGCGATCCTCGGGATCCTGTTCCGCGTCCTCTGGATCGGCGCGCCCCGCTGGCTCTATGTCGCGCTCTACCTCGCGCTCGGCTGGGCGGCCGTCATGTACATGCCCGACCTCTTCCGAGCGTCGTCGCCCATGATGATCCTCGTCATCATCGGCGGCGTCCTGTACACCGTCGGAGCCGTCGTCTACGCGATCAAGAAGCCGAACCCGTGGCCGCACCACTTCGGCTTCCACGAGATCTTCCACGTGTGCACCGTGCTGGCGTTCCTGTGCCACTGGACCGCGGCGCTCCTCATCGCGCTGCAGCCGGCCTTCAACGCGGGCTGACGCCGCCCTCAGCGGATCCGTCGGGCTCCGCGACCCCGTCGCCCTCGTCCGCGCGGCGGGCGGCGGCCTCCTCCGCGTCGAGCGCCTCGCGCGCCTCGTCGCGATAGCGCGCGCGGCGCACGCGGCGCAGCATGTCGAGCACGAGCAGGACGACGGCGATCGCGACGAGCGCGAGGACCGCGAACCCCCACGGACCGGGCGTCACGGCGTCGGCGTCGACGGTGACCTGCGGGACGGGTGTCTCCTTGAGTCCCGTCAAGACGAGTGTGAGGACGTGCATGCACCTGCTCCTGAACCGGGGGCGACTAATCTGGAACCTCATCACCCTAGTCCGCGCCCGCTGTGACGCGGCAGATTGCGAGGCCCCCGCGTGACGACCCAGCAGCAGCTCGACGAGCGCTACGGACGCACGGCGCGAAGCTCCCGCATCGCGACCTGGATCGGCGTCATCGTCATCGTGGTCGTCGGGGTCGTGTGGATCACCTGGATCACGAGCTCGGGCAGCAGCGCCCAGAGCATCGACGCCGACGACACGGGCTTCACCGTGACCGACGAGTCCTCCGTCGAGGTGTCGTTCCGGATCACGGGCGCCCACGCCGACGACTCCGTCTACTGCACGCTCGAGGCGCTCGACGAGCAGTACGGCATCGTCGGCTGGAAGGTCGTCGAGATCGCGCCGACCGACTCGGTGTCGAGCGACTACACGGGCGTCCTGCCCACGACGGCCGAGGCCAACACCGGTTATGTGACGGGTTGCCGCCTCGGGTAGATTCACCCGGATAGCCGGACCATCCGGACACTCATCAGGAGAACTCCTATGTCGAACGACAACGCATCCTTCCTCACGCAGGAGGCATACGACCGCCTCGCCGCCGAGCTGGAGCAGCTCTCGACCGAGGGCCGCGAGGACATCGCCAAGCGCATCGAGCTCGCCCGCGAAGAGGGCGACCTGCGCGAGAACGGCGGCTATCACGCGGCCAAGGACGAGCAGGGCAAGATCGAGGCCCGCATCCGCCAGCTCACGGCGATGCTCAAGGAGGCGCAGATCAGCGAGGCGCCCGAGGCCGACGGCGTCGTGCGCCCCGGCACCGTCATCACGGCGTGCATCTTCGGCGACGAGGAGCGCTTCCTCCTCGGCAGCCGCGAGATCGCGGGCGGCGACGACGACCTCAACGTGTACAGCGAGCAGAGCGCGCTCGGCGCGTCGATCATCGGCATGAAGATCGGCGACACGGGCTCGTACACGGCGCCGAACGGCAAGGAGATCCCCGTCGAGATCCTGAACGTCGAGACGTACGGCGGCTGACGTCGCGCGAACGCGAAGGGCGCCCTCTCCGTCTCGGAGGGAGCGCCCTTCAGGTATCCGGCGCGAGCCTAATCGGGCAGGATCTCGGGGCGGAAGCCGCCGCCCCGCAGCTGCTCGAGCACGAGGGCGCGGTGCTCCTCGCCGCGCGTCTCGACCGAGATCTGCAGGACGACCTCGTTGATCTGCATGCCCTGCCCGTGCCGCGTGTGCAGCACCTCGATGACGTTCGCTCCCGCCTGCGCGAGCAGCTCCGACACCGTCACGAGCTGACCGGGACGGTCGGGAAGCGGGATGCGGATCGTCATGTAGCGGCCCGCGGCGGCGAGACCGTGGGCGACGACGCGCTGCAGGACGAGCGGATCGATGTTCCCGCCCGAGAGGATCACGGCCGTGGGGCCCTGCGCGCGGATCTTGCCGGCGAGGATCGCGGCGACGCCGACGGCGCCAGCGGGCTCGACGACCTGCTTCGTGCGCTCGATGATCGTCAGGATCGCTCGGGCGATGTCGTCGTCACTCACGGTGACGACCTCGTCGACGAGCTCGCGCACGATCGCGAAGTTCTGGGCGCCCGGGCGCGCGACGAGGATCCCGTCGGCGATCGTCGGGGTCGTCGTGACCGAGACGGGCTCCCCCGCCTCGAGCGAGACGGGGTAGGCGGCGGCGTGCTCGGACTGCACGCCGATGATCCGCACCGTGCGCCCGTCGGCCTCGGCGCGCGCCTTGGCGGCCGCCGCGACGCCGGAGATGAGCCCGCCGCCGCCGATGCCGACGATGATCGTCTCGACCTCGGGCGCCTGGTCGAGGAGCTCGAGCGCGAGCGTCCCCTGGCCGACGATGATGTCGCGGTGGTCGAAGGGGTGGATGAAGACGGCGCCGTCGCGCTCCGACTGCTCGGCCGCGAGGCGCAGCCCCACCTCGACCGTCTCGCCCTCGAGCACGACCTCGGCCCCGTAGCCGCGCGTCGCGAGCAGCTTGGGGACAGGGACTCCGAGCGGCATGTAGATCGTCGCGGGGATGCCGAGCTGCTGCGCGGCGAGGGCGACGCCCTGCGCGTGGTTGCCGGCCGACGCCGCGATGACGCCGCGCGCACGCTCCTCGGCCGTGAGGCGGGAGAGGCGGTGCGTCGCGCCGCGGACCTTGAACGAGCCCGTGCGCTGGAGGTTCTCGAGCTTCAGGAGCACGGGGGCGCCGAGGACGTCGGTGAGGTGCTGCGAGAACTGGATCGGGGTCCGCTCGATCACCGGTTCGAGGCCGCGCGCGGCCTCCTCGAACTCGCTCAGCGCGGGCAGGTCGGCGTGCGTCACCGGGGGTCCTCGTTCCTCTCGTCACCGCGGCCCAGGGTCCTGGGCTCGGTTCTCCACATCAGGTTCTCGTCGGGCACGTCGCCCGTGCGCCAGGAGCCGCTCGCGAGCGTGACGGCGACGACGTTCACGAACGCGGCGAGCGGCACGGCGAAGAGTGCGCCGGCGATACCGCCGACCATCGATCCCGCGAGCACGACGAGCACGACCGCGAGCGGGTGCACCTTCACGGCGGCGCCCATGATCAGGGGCTGCAGGATGTGGCTCTCGACCTGCTGGACGAGCAGGACGACGCCGAGCATCGCGAGGGCGATCCACGGCCCCTCGTCGGCGAGCGCGATCACGACCGCGAGCGCCCCCGAGACGATCGCGCCGACGAAGGGCACGAACGACGCGAGGAACACCGTGACGCCGATGGGGATCGCGAGCGGGACGCCGAGGAGCGCGGCCCCGACGCCGATGCCGATCGCGTCGATCGACGCCACGAACAGCTGGGTGCGGGCGTAGCTGACGAGCGTCTTCCAGCCGTTGCGGGCGGCCCCGTCGACGGCCTGGCGCGCGACGCGGGGGAAGAGCTTCTTCGTCCAGCGCCAGATTCCCTCGCCGTCGAAGAGGAAGCAGATCATCGAGAAGAGCGCGATGAGGGCTCCCGCCCCGATGTGGCCGATCGTCGAGCCGAGCGAGAGCACGCTGTCGACGATGACGTCCGACTGATCGCTGAGGAAGTTCGTGACGAAGCTGAAGCCCTGCGAGAGGTCGTCGTCGGCGAAGACGCCCGTCGACATGAGCCACGCCTCGAACTCGTTCCAGCGCTCGACGGCGCGGACGCGGACGGCGCCCGCCTGATCCGAGATCTGCCACACGACGAGCCACACGAGGCCCGTCACGATCGCCGCGGTGCCGACGACGGTCAGGACGATCGCGAGCCAGCGCGGCACGCGCATCGACACGAGCCAGCCGAACGCCGGCCACAGCAGGGCTGTGAGGAGCACGGCGACGAGCAGCGGGATCACGACGCCCGAGAGCTTGATCACGAGCCACACGACGACCGCGACGACCGCGACGAGGACGAGGAGCCGCCACCCGTAAGCGGCCGCGACGCGCAGCGCGGGCGGGACGGCGTCGTCGTGGGAGGGGCGGTCGGGCGCGCTCTCGTCGGGGGCGGTCTCGTCGTCGCGACGGCGTCCGAAGAGGCCGCGGCGGCCGGGGGCTTCGCTCATGTCGCTCGCCGCGTCGTCAGAACTGCACTCGCGGCGGCGCCGAGATCGCGGCGGCGTCCTCGGACTCGAAGTACTCGCGCCCCGAGAGGCCCCGGCGCCCGGCGAAGAGATTGCTCGGGAACTGCTTGACCTTGACGTTCAGCTCGCGGACGCCGCCGTTGTAGAAGCGGCGGGAGGTCTGGATCCCGTCCTCGGCGTCGACGAGCGCCGTCTGCAGCTGCAGGTAGGTCTGGTTCGCCTGGAGCGCCGGGTACCCCTCGGCGAGCGCGAAGACGCTCGAGAGCGCCTTCTGCATGCGCGACTCGGCGACGCCCGCGGCGGCGGGGCCCTCAGCCGAGAGCACGTCGGTGCGCGCCCGCGTCACGTTCTCGAAGACGGCCTTCTCGTGCGCGGCGTACCCCGAGACGGTGTCGATGAGGCCGGGCACGAGGTCGGCCCTGCTGCGGACCTGCTCGTCGATCGCGCTCCACGCCTCGTCGACGCGCGCGCCGAGCGACACGAGCGATTTGTACGTCGCCCACAGGTAGATCCCGGCGATCACCAGGATCGCGGCGACGATCAGAACCGGTACGAGCCATTCCATTGAGACCACTCCTGGGGTTGCGTTCGGCCCATGCTACGTGGGCGCGATGTCAGGATCCGGAGCCTGCGCGCGACGAGGCGGCGACCCACGCGTCGAGCTTCGCCGAGGCGCGCCCGTCGTCGACGGCGGCGGCGGCCTCGCCGAGCGCCTCAGTCAGCCGCTGGATCATGTTGCGGTTCGCCTGCGAGGGATCCTGGGACAGGCGGTACGCGACGATCCCCGCCGCCGCGTTGAGGAGCACGACGTCGCGGACCGCGCCCTTCTCGCCGGCGAGGGTGCGGCGGAGGGTCGCGGCGTTGTCGGCCGGCGTGCCGCCGAGCAGGTCCTCGATGCGCGCCGTCGGCAGACCGAGGTCGCGCGGGTGGATGTCGAACTCGTGCATGTCGCCGTTCGTGATCTGCCAGATCCGGCTGTATCCCGTCGTGGTGAGCTCGTCGAGCCCGTCCTCGCCGCGGAAGACGAGCGCCGTCGCGCCGCGCGTGCGGAACACGCCCGTGATGATCGGGACCGTGTCGATGTTCGCGACGCCGACCGCGTTCGCCTCGGCGCGCGCCGGGTTCACGAGCGGGCCGAGGAAGTTGAACACCGTCGGCACGCCGAGCTCCGCGCGAACCGGCCCGGCGTGCTTGAAGCCCGGGTGGAAGGCCGCGGCCCAGGCGAAGGTGATGCCGGCCTCGTCGAGGACGCCGGCGACCGCCTCGGCCGGGAGGCGCAGGTCGATGCCGAGCTCGCTGAGCACGTCGGAGGCGCCCGCCTTCGAGCTCACGGCGCGGTTGCCGTGCTTGACCACGGGGATCCCCGTCGCGGCGACGATGATCGACGCGGTCGACGAGATGTTGACGGTGCCGTAGCGGTCGCCGCCCGTCCCCACGATGTCGAGCACGTTCGGGTCGACGGGGAGGGGAACCGCGGCGTCGAGGATCGCGTCACGGAAGCCGATGACCTCCTCGACCGACTCGCCCTTCGCCCGGAGCGCCGTGAGGAGCCCGCCGAGCTGAGCACCCGTCGCCTCGCCCTGCATCACCTGGCGCATCGCCCACTCCGCCTGCGACACGGTGAGGTCGTCGCCTGCGACGACGGCGGTCAGGATCTCGGGCCAGGTGGGCGACGTCATGACGCCGATGCTAGGGCACCGAGATTTCTTCGACACGGCGTGGAAATCGTCCGCGGCGTGTCCCCGTGCGGAGGTCCACGGCCCGTTCTGACGGCGCGACCGGCCGTTTCCCGACGCCCTCCCAGGGCCTTCGTATGGTCCCCATCATGCCCGGTCCCCCCGATGCCCATGCGGCGGTGCCAAAATCATGCGTCGGAATCGGCCATAATGGACGGGTGACGACCCCAGCTACCTATGCCCCTGCACCGAGAACGGTGAAACGACCCGATCCGGTCAGCGTTGGCACCATCGTGTGGCTCGGCTCCGAGGTCATGTTCTTCGCGGGCCTTTTTGCCATCTACTTCACGCTCCGCAGCACGTCGCCGGGCCTCTGGGAGTCCCAGTCGTCCCTGCTCAACGTGCCGTTCGCCTTCGTGAACACCGTGATCCTGGTGCTGTCGTCCGTGACCGCCCAGATGGGCGTGTTCGCGGCCGAGCGCCTGCAGCCGTACACGGTCAAGGGCCAGGGCTGGAAGTCGTGGGGCATGGTGCCGTGGTTCTGGGCCTCCTTCGTGCTCGGCGCGCTCTTCGTGTCGGGCCAGGTCTGGGAGTACGCGCAGCTCGTCACCGAGGGCCTGTCGATCACGGCCAACTCGTACGGCTCCGCCTTCTACCTCACGACGGGCTTCCACGCCATGCACGTGACGGGCGGTCTCATCGCGATGCTCATGACCATCGGTCGCGCATACGCCGTGAAGAAGTTCACCCACAAGGAGGCGACCACCACGATCGTCGTGTCGTACTACTGGCACTTCGTCGACGTCGTGTGGATCGCCCTCTTCGCCGTCATCTACTTCCTCAAGTGAGATCGGAGCACGAGAAACCCATGTCACGAGAGAAGAAGATGACGAAGAAGCGCAAGGCCGGAGGCCGCCGCAGCCCGCTCGCTGCAGCGGCCCTCATCCTGATCGGCCTCGTCGCCACCGGCGGCGTCTACGCCGGCGCGACCGCCGCTGTCGCGGCCACGAACGACGATTCCGCGGTCTCGACCTCGCACGCGAGCGCCGAGGACGGCGAGAAGCTCTTCCAGGCCAACTGCGCCACCTGCCACGGCCTCAACCTCGAGGGCACCGACAACGGCCCGTCGCTCATGGGCGTCGGCGAGCTCTCGGTCGAGTTCCAGGTATCCACGGGCCGCATGCCCATGCAGATGCAGGGCCCGCAGGCCGACCAGAAGCCCGTGCAGTTCACCGAGGACCAGATCCTCTCCCTCGCGGCCTACGTGCAGTCGGTGGCCCCCGGCCCCGAGTACCCCTCGGCCGAGGTCCTCGACGGCGAGGGCGACGTAGCCCACGGCGCCGAGCTCTTCCGCATCAACTGCGCCATGTGCCACAACGTGGCGGCTGCGGGCGGCGCGCTCACGCAGGGCAAGTTCGCGCCCGACATCCAGGACACCTCCGCTCTGCACATGTACGCCGCCATGGTCACGGGCCCGCAGAACATGCCGGTGTTCAACAACACGAACCTCAGCGAGCAGGACAAGCGCGACATCATCTCGTCGCTCCTCTACCTCCAGAACGAGCAGCAGCCCGGCGGCTTCACGCTCGGCTCGCTCGGCCCCGTGTCCGAGGGCCTCTTCATCTGGATCTTCGGCATCGGCGGCCTCATCGCGGTCGCCGTGTGGATCACGGCGAAGTCGAACTGAGCATGGCCGCTGAAGACGACGTGACAAGGAGCACGATGCACAACGACGATTCGCAGGGCGAGCTGCAGGCCTACCGGCCTTCGGCTGGCCTCGCCGTGTCGATCGACGACCCGGTGCAGAACCCGGGCCTCCCGCCGCACCGCGAGCGCATCACCGACAAGGACCCGGCGGCTGAGAAGCGCGCCGAGCGCACGATCTACACGCTGTTCTACCTGTCGGTCGCGGGCAGCATCTGGGCCATCGCGGCCTACATGCTCTTCCCGATCGAGGACCAGCAGCTGACCTCGATCCGCCACAACAACATGTTCATCGGTCTGGGCATCGCTCTCGCGCTGCTCTCGATCGGCATCGGCGCGATCCACTGGTCCAAGTCGCTCATGAGCGACAAGGAGCACGTCGAGATGCGCCACTCGACGCGCGGCTCGGAGAGCACGCGCGCCGCGGTCATCAAGAGCTTCGAGGCGGCCAACGAGGAGTCGGGCTTCGGTCGTCGCAAGATGATCCGCAACTCGCTCTTCGCGGCGGTCGCCGCCTCGATCCTCCCGGGCATCACGCTCTTCCGCGGTCTCGCTCCGCACTCCTCCGAGGAGAACCCGCTCGCGGGCCACCCCGTCGAGCTGCTCAAGCAGACCATGTGGGAGGAGGGCGCGTACCTCACCCGCGACCCCGACGGAACCCGCATCAAGGCGAGCGACGTCACCCTCGGCTCCGCGTTCCACGTGATCCCCGAGAAGCTCGCGGCGACGTCGCACACCGACGGCTACCTCGAGGAGAAGGCCAAGGCCATGGTCCTCATGGTCCGCATGCCCCCGGAGCAGATCACCGAGACCGAGGAGCGCAAGAGCTGGTCGTACGACGGCATCGTCGCGTACTCCAAGGTCTGCACCCACGTCGGCTGCCCCGTCGCCCTGTATGAGCAGCAGACGCACCACCTGCTGTGCCCGTGCCACCAGTCGCAGTTCGACGTGTCGGACGGCGCCAAGGTGGTCTTCGGACCGGCCTCGCGTCCGCTGCCGCAGCTGCCGATCGCCGTCGACGACGAGGGCTACCTCGTCGCGCAGAGCGACTTCACCGAGCCCGTCGGTCCGAGCTTCTGGGAGATGCATTGAGCACCGCAACCGCAGAGCAGACGAGCTCTGACGAGAAGAAGGCGCCGCTCGGCGGCCGGTTCGTCGGCGCGACCGCGAACTACCTCGACGAGCGCACGAGCATCTCGGGCCTCGTCAAGGAGCTCGGGCGCAAGATCTTCCCCGACCACTGGTCGTTCATGCTGGGCGAGATCGCGCTCTGGTCGTTCGTCGTCGTGCTCATCTCGGGCACGTTCCTGACGTTCTTCTTCCAGGCCTCCATGGTCGAGACGCACTACACGGGCGCGTTCGACCCGATGCGCGGCATCGAGATGTCGGCGGCCATGGACTCGACGCTGCACATCAGCTTCGACCTCCGCGGCGGCCTGCTGGTCCGACAGCTGCACCACTGGGCGGCGCTGACCTTCGTGGCCGGCATCGGCGTGCACATGCTGCGCGTGTTCTTCACGGGCGCGTTCCGCAAGCCCCGCGAGCTCAACTGGGTCGTCGGCTTCCTGCTGTTCGTCCTGGCCATGGCCGAGGGCTTCACGGGCTACTCGCTCCCCGACGACGTGCTCTCGGGCAATGGCCTCCGCATCATCGACGGCATGCTCAAGGCGATCCCCGTCGTCGGCGCGTGGATCTCGTACCTGCTGTTCGGCGGCGAGTTCCCGGGCACCGACATCGTCGGCCGCCTCTACACGCTGCACATCCTGATCCTGCCGCTCCTGGTGATCGCGTTCGTCGCGATCCACCTCGTGCTCATGATCATCAACAAGCACACGCAGTTCGCCGGCCCGGGCCGCACGAACGACAACGTCGTCGGCTACCCGATGGTCCCGACGTACATGTCGAAGATGGGCGGCTACTTCTTCATCGTCTTCGGCGCCCTGGTGCTGATCGCCTCGTTGGTGCAGATCAACCCGATCTGGAACTACGGACCGTACGACCCCTCCCCCGTGTCGGCCGGCACGCAGCCCGACTGGTACATCGGCTTCGCCGACGGCGCCCTGCGCCTCGCCCCGCCGCACCTCGACGTCAACATCGGCCCGTACACGATCCCGATGGGCATCCTCACGCCGCTCATCGTGCTCGTGCTCTTCATCATCGCCGTCGCGATCTACCCCTTCATCGAGGGCTGGGTCACGGGCGACAAGCGCGAGCACCACATCGCCCAGCGCCCGCGCAACGCCGCGACGCGCACGGCGATCGGCGCGGCGGGCGTCTGGTTCTACGCGATCCTCTGGGCCTCGGCCTCGTCCGACATCATCGCGACGCACTTCCGCCTCACGATGGAGGGCGTGATCCACGCCCTGCAGATCGGCCTGATCCTGGGCACCGTGATCGTGTACTTCATCACGAAGCGCATCTGCATCGCGCTGCAGAAGAAGGACCGCGAGATCGCCCTCCACGGCTTCGAGTCGGGACGCATCGTGCGCCTCCCCGGCGGCGAGTACCAGGAGGTCCACAAGCCCGTGGACGAGTACGAGCGCTGGAAGCTCGTCGGCGACGAGACGTTCGAGCCGCTCATCGTGCGCCCCGACGCGCACGGCCGCATCACGAACCGCCAGCGGTTCCGCGGGTGGATGTCGCGCTGGTTCTTCGAGGACCGCCTGCAGCCGCTCACGAACGCCGAGTACCGCGCCGCTCTGGACCACCAGAAGCATGCGCTGGCCGACTACGGCGACGCCCCCGAGAAGGACGGCCACGGCCACGTGGTCGACGGGCACGAGCTCGAGTCGGGCGACGACGGCAAGCACTGACCGCGTCGGACACGGCGAGAGGGCACCGGATCTTCGGATCCGGGGCCCTCTCGCCGTGTCCGCGTCGCGTCAGGCGCCGACGAGGTCGGCCGCGAGACCCGCGATGCGCGACTGCGGCACGAACATGCGCGCGAACGCCTCCGCCCCGGGCGCCGGGCGGGGCGAGACCGCGACGCGCACCTCCCACTCGGGCGCACCGGCGAGCGTCGAGTGCAGGAGGTGATCCGCCGACTGCTTCGCCGCGATCGACTCGGGAACGACGGCGACGCCGAAGCCCCGCGTCACGAGCTCGAAGACCATGTGCACGTCGCCCACCTCCACCGTCGTGCGGCGCTCGACGCCGGCGCGCGCAAGCGCGGCGTCGAGGATCCGTCGTGCCTCCCACGCGGGGCCGAAGTCGACCGTGCGCGCGCCCGCGAGATCGTCGATCGACCGCACCCCGGGGTCCTCCTTCGAGAGGAGCACGAACGGCTCGCGGCGGATCACTTGGTGGCCCGGAGGGACCTCTCCCCCGGCCGGCGCCGCGACGAGCGCGACGTCCAGGCGGCCCGCGGCGACGAGGGGCAGCAGCCGCGAGGTGACGTCCTGCACGAACTCCAGGTCGGCGGCGGGGTGCTCCCCCGCGAACGCCGAGACGAGGTCGGCGATGTCGACCGAACCGCCGAGGCACTGCTCGGACCCGATGCGAAGAGCCGCATGCGGAGCCGCGGCGCCGAGCACGGCCGCCTGCGCCTCGCGCACCTCGCCGAGGATCCGCTCGGCCCACGGCCGGAACGCGGCGCCCCCAGCCGTCGGCACGGCGCCATGTCGGCCGCGCTCGAAGAGCCCGACCCGCAGCTCTCGCTCGAGCGACCGGATCGAAGCCGAGAGCCCGGGCTGCGAGACGAAGGAGCGCTCGGCCGCGCGTGTGAAGCTGCCGTCTTCGGCGACGGCGAGGAAGAATTCGAGTTGGCGTACGTCCATCACACGCGACGTTAGTCGCCGGCGCTCCCCGTGCCGAACCGGCGCATCAGTACGGCTGCACCTCCAGGTCGGTCGCGAAGACGCGGAAGGCGCCGCGCTCGGCGTGCATGCGCCAGAGCGTGTCGGCGAGCACCTGCGGGTCCTTCTGCTCGTCTCCCGGGATGATCGCTCCGGGGATGATGAGCTGACCGACGTGGATCGGCTCGTCCTGGAGCGCCTGGCTCAGCATCTCGGCGTAGGCCGTCTCGCCCGCGAACCCGATCGACGTTCCCGCGAAGTGCTGCACGGGCTGCACGGCGCTCCCGCCGTTGACGAAGAGGATCGAGCCGCGCCCGAGGAACCGCATGCCCTGGAGGACCTGGTGCACGGCGGCGACGGGCCCGTAGACCGAGAACTCGACGGCGGCACGGATGTCGCCCACCGTCGACTCGAGGAGCGGCCGCAGGAACTCCTTCTGCGGCAGCGGGTTGTAGGAGAGCACCTCGATGGGGCCGAGTTCCTGCGATGCCCGATCGAGGGCCGTGACGAGGCTCTCCGGGTCGCGGACGTTGGCGGCGTAGCCCCGCGCCGTGAGGCCGTCTGCCACGAGGTCGGCGGCGAGGGCGTCGACGCGCTCCTGGCTGCGGGAGATGAGCGCGATGCTCAGCCCCTCCCGGCCGAAACGGCGTGCCAGCGCCTCGCCGAGGTTGCGTCCAGCTCCGATGATCGCGAAGGTCGTCATGATCTCCACGCTAGAGGGGATCCTGCGCCCCCGGACGGGCCCGGCGATAGCGAATCGCTATGGAAGCCGAGAGGGCCCCGGATCCGAAGCTCCGGGGCCCTCAGGGTGCGGTGCAGCGCTCAGCGAGCGAAGCGACCGCGGTAGTACTCGTACACCCAGCCGACGAGGCCGACGATCAGGAGGCCTGCCGCCACGGGGATGAGGAAGTGCGCCGTCGAGAGCGAGATCACGCCGACCGCGGGGGCCGCGGCGAGCACGATGGGCCACCACGACCAGGGGCTGAACTCGCCCTGCTCGGTCTCGCCGTCGTCGATGTCGGCGTCGAGACGGTCCTCGGGGAGTTCGACGCCCAGCTGCGCCTTGTGCATGCGCTGAACGAAGAACGCGACGAGGCCGGCGAAGAACCCGAGGAAGAGGAGCGCGATCGTTCCCGTCCACTCGATCGCCGCGGTCCACGGCACGTCAGGGTGATCCAGGATCCCCCACACCGTGTACAGCGCGAAGCAGAAGAAGAAGAAGAACCCGGTCAGCAGCCACCAGAGGCCGATCTGAGACTTCATTTACTTGACCGCCCCTTCACCTTCGAGCGCCGGGGCGGGCACCGCCGACGGGTCGAAGTCGTCGAGCGACTCCGGGTGGTTGATGTCGAACGCCGGGCGCTCCGAGCGGATGCGCGGAATCGACGTGAAGTTGTGGCGCGGGGGCGGGCTGCTGGTCGCCCACTCGAGCGATCCGCCGTAGCCCCACGGGTCGTTGACGTTGACCTTGGCGCCCTTGCGCGCCGTGATCCACACGTTGAGGAAGAACGGGATCATCGACGCGGCGATGATGATCGATCCGATCGTCGAGAGCTCGTTGCCCCACGTGTAGCCGTCGCTCGGCGCGTAGTCGGCGTAGCGGCGGGCCATGCCCTCGACGCCCAGCCAGTGCTGGATGAGGAAGGTCATGTGGAAGCCGATGAACAGCAGCCAGAAGTGGACGTAGCCGAGGCGCTCGTTCAGCATCTTGCCGGTCCACTTGGGCCACCAGAAGTAGAAGCCCGCGAACATCGCGAAGACGACGGTGCCGAACACCACGTAGTGGAAGTGCGCGACGACGAAGTACGAGTCGCTCAGGTGGAAGTCGAGCGGGGGCGACGAGAGGATGACTCCCGTCAGGCCGCCGAACACGAACGACACGAGGAAGCCGAGCGAGAACAGCATCGGCGTCTCGAACGTCAGCGAACCGCGCCACATCGTGCCGATCCAGTTGAAGATCTTCACGCCGGTCGGGACCGCGATGAGCATCGTCATGAACGAGAAGAACGGCAGGAGCACCGAGCCCGTCACGTACATGTGGTGCGCCCACACCGAAACGGAGAGCGCCGCGATCGCGATGGTCGCGTACACGAGGGTGCGGTAGCCGAAGATCGGCTTGCGGCTGAAGACCGGGAAGATCTCGGAGACGATGCCGAAGAACGGCAGCGCGATGATGTACACCTCGGGGTGGCCGAAGAACCAGAACAGGTGCTGCCAGAGCAGGACGCCGCCGTTGGCCGGGTCGTAGATGTGCGAACCGAGGATGCGGTCGCTCGCCGCCGCGAACATCGCCGCCGCGAGGACGGGGAACGCGATGAGGATCAGGAGGCTCGTGATGAGCGTGTTCCACGAGAAGATCGACATGCGCCACATCGTCATGCCGGGCGCGCGCATCGTGATGACGGTCGTGATGAAGTTGACCGCACCGAAGATCGTGCCGAAGCCCGAGATGCCGAGGCCTGTCATCCAGAGATTGCCGCCGACTCCTGGTGAGAACGAGGAGTTCGCGAGCGGCTGATACGCGAACCAGCCGAACGAGGCGGCGCCCTGCGGGGTGAGGAAGCCTGCGACGGCGATGAGCGAGCCGAAGACGAAAAGCCAGAACGCGAAGGCGTTGAGGCGCGGGAACGCCACGTCGGGCGCGCCGATCTGCAGCGGCAGGATGATGTTCGCGAAGCCCGCGAAGAGCGGCGTCGCGAACATCAGGAGCATCACGGTGCCGTGCATCGTGAACAGCTGGTTGTACTGCTCCTTCGTCGCCACGATCTGCATGCCGGGGGCGAAGAGCTCCGCGCGGATGACGAGCGCCATGACGCCGCCGAGGCAGAAGAAGATGAGCGACGCGATCAGGTACATGTACCCGATGGTCTTGTGGTCGGTCGACGTGATCCACTTGACGATCACGTTGCCCTTCTCACCGGTTCGTGATCCGGTGAGCAACGCCGCCTGACGCGGCGGGAGCGGCTGCGAGGCTGCCTCGCTCATGCTCAGTGTCCTTCCTCGTCGGCTCCGGCGCCCTCGGCCACGGCGTCGGTTCCGGGCTGGTTCTGCAGGCGGTCGTAGGCCTTGTTGATGTCGCCCGTCTGGCCGGCCTCCTCGAGGCCCGCGAGGTACTGCTCGTACTCGGCCTCGCTGACGACCTCGACGTTGAAGAGCATCATCGAGTGGTACTCGCCGCAGAGCTCGGCGCACTTGCCCTCGTAGGTGCCCTCACGGGTCGGGATGAACGACCACGAGTTGTCGTGGCCGATGTACATGTCCTTCTTGTACAGGAAGTCGATGATCCAGAACGAGTGGATCACGTCGCGCGACGTCAGGTCGATCGTGACCTTCTTGTCGACGGGGAGGACGAGCGTCGGCAGCTGCGAGCGGTCGATGTTGCCGTCGGCGTCGGGCTGCGCCTGGACGCCCATCGTCCAGACGGCGTCGCTGTTGTCGTCCTGCTCGCCGTCGTACTGGAAGTCCCAGGACCACTGCTTGGCGATCGCGCTGATCTCGACATCGGCCTCGCCATCGGCCCAGGGCTTCTCGACGGTGGCCTGCTCTCGCGCCGTGAAGGCGAAGAGGCCGAGCACGAGGATCAGCGGCACCGTGGTGAAGAAGATCTCGATCGGCATGTTGTAGCGCAGCTGGACCGGCAGGCCCGACTGGCCCTTGCGGCGGCGGTACACGACCATCGCCCAGAGCATGAGGCCCCAGGTGATGATTCCGACGACGAGCGCCACGATCCAGGACCCGACCCAGAGGGACGAGAGCCCCTCGGTCTGGTTGGTGGTCGGGACCCCCGACTCATCCCATCCGGGCAGATACCCGTGGAGTTCCGTGGGAGTGCACCCCGCGAGCAGCGCGGCCGTCGCGATGGCGACGGGCACGACGGCCCAGCGGATTCGGCGTTTCGAGGGCACGAATTCACCTTTCGAACATGAATGTGGCTTTCCTCATCCTAGGGCAAGGTCTCACGCCTCTCATGCCATGCTCTCAGCGGTTCCGGCCCCTGACGGGGCGAAAACCCGCGTACGCGAAACGCCCCCTCCGGCGCGTGGCGGAGGGGGCGTTCGGGGCGCTGATCAGTGGAAGCTGTCGCCGCAGGCGCAGCTGCCCGATGCGTTGGGGTTGTCGATCGTGAAGCCCTGCTCCGAGATCGTGTCCTTGAAGTCGATCGCCGCGCCGTCGAGGTACGGGACCGACATGTTGTCGACGATGACCTCGACGCCGTCGAAGTCGACCGTCTCGTCGCCCTCGAGGTAGCGCTCGTCGAAGTAGAGCTGGTAGATCAGGCCCGAGCAGCCGCCGGGCTGCACGGCGACGCGCAGGCGCAGGTCGTCGCGGCCCTCCTGCTCGAGCAGGCTCTTCACCTTCGCCGCGGCGGCGTCGGTGAGGCTCACGCCGTGGGCGCTCTGGGGCGTCTCGGCAAGCACAGTGGTGTCGGTCATGACCGTCTCCTCTCCGAAGGGATCCGCACGCGGCGGGGTTCCCTGCATCTTATCCGCGGATCCTCCGGGCGCGGCGCGATCACGCCGAATCGCGGGCGTCGAGGCGCGCGAGGAGAAGGGTCTCCGAGCGGATCGCGTTGCGGAACGTCTCGACGTGCAGCGACTCGTTGGGGCTGTGCGCCCGCGAGTGCGGATCCTCGACGCCCGTCACGAGGATCTGGGCGCCGGGGAACTTCTCGACGAGATCCGAGATGAACGGGATCGATCCGCCCACGCCGTAGTCGATCGGTTCCTTGCCGTAGCCGTCGGCGAGCGCGCGGCGCTCCTCCGCGACGGCCCACCCCGAGGTGTCGACGAGGAAGCCGTCGCCGAGGTCGACGTGGCCGAACTCGAGCTCGGCGCCGAAGGGCGCGTTCGCCCGGAGGTGCGCCTCGAGCGCGGCGTAGGCCTCAGCCGCCGTCTGCCCCGGAGCGACGCGGCTGCTGATCACGACCGTCACCTCGGGCGAGAGCGTGTTGCTCGCCGAGGCGACGGGCGTGAAGTCGACGCCCGTGACGGTGACCGTCGGCTTGTTCCAGATCCGGCTGAGGATCGTGCCGTCGCCCACGGGCGAGACGCCCTCGAGGAGCCCCGTCTCGACGCGCAGCTGCGCCTCGTCGTATGCGGGGGTCTCGGCGTCGCGGTGCGCGAGCCCCTCGACCGCGACGGATCCGTTCTCGTCCCACAGGGTCGACAGCAGGCGGATCGTCGCCATCATCGCGTCGGGAACCGCTCCCCCGAACATGCCGGAGTGCGAGGCGTGGTCGAGCGTGCGGACCGTGAGCTGGAAGGTCGCGTTGCCGCGCAGCGACACCGTCACCGCGGGGGTCTCCGAGTCCCAGTTGCCCGAGTCGGCGATGACGATGACGTCGGCGCGCATGTCCTCGGCGTTCTCGTGGAGGAAGGGGACGAACGAGCGCGACCCGTGCTCCTCCTCGCCCTCGACGAACAGCACGATGCCGAGGTCGAGGTCGTCGGATCCGATCGTCTCGGCGATCGCGCGCAGCGAGGCGATGTGCGTCATGACGCCCGCCTTGTCGTCGGCGGCGCCGCGCGCGTAGATGCGTCCGTCGCGGAGCGTCGGCTCGAACGGCGGCGTCTCCCAGAGCGCGTCGTCCCCGGGCGGCTGCACGTCGTGGTGCGCGTAGAGCATGACGGTCGGCCGGCCGGCCTTCGCGCGGCGCACCGCGAGCACGGCGGGCTGGCCCAGCTCGCCGTTTCCCCCGGCGAGCGGAGCGCGGCGGATGTCGACGGCGTCGAAGAGGCCCGTGTCGCGGGCGAGCGCCGCGACGGCCTCGGAGCTGCGCACGAGCTGCTCCTGGTCGAACGACTCCCACGCGATCCCGGGGATGCGCACGAGGCGTCCGAGGTCGTCGACGGCGGAGGGGAACCCACCCGCGACGGCCTCCAGGATCCTCTCGTCCGATGCGGTCAGGGGCTCTCGATCTGGCACGGAGGTCATGCGGGTAATCTTAGGTGGATCCCCGATTCGCTCTTCCCGAGGTAGCACCCATGGCAAAGTCCCCGTCCGCCGACAGCGCGTCGGAGCAGACGCCGACCGTCGGCAAGGGCCGTCCGACCCCCTCGCGCGCCGAGCAGGAGGCGAAGCGCGTCCGCCCCCTCGTCGCCACGACCAAGGAGCAGCGCAAGGCCGCCAAGGCCGACGCGCGCACCCGCCAGGAGCGCGCCCGCGTCGGCATGGCGAACGGCGACGACCGCTACCTCGGCCCGCGCGACAAGGGCCCGCAGCGCAAGTTCGCGCGCGACTGGGTCGACGCCGGCTGGCACCTCGGCGAGTTCCTCATGCCCGCGATGGTCCTCGTGATCGTGCTGACCTTCGCCGGCACCGCGACGCAGTTCTGGGCCTTCGTCGTGCTGTGGGTCTTCATCATCTTCGTGATCGGCGACATGGTCCTGCTGTCGATGCGCGTCAAGCAGAAGGCCGCCGAGCGCTTCGGCCTCGACAAGCGCGAGAAGGGCCTCGGCTGGTACGCCGCGATGCGCACGATCCAGATGCGCTTCATGCGCCTTCCGAAGCCGCAGGTCA
This sequence comes from Microbacterium indicum DSM 19969, assembly GCF_000422385.1. Classification (GTDB taxonomy): domain Bacteria; phylum Actinomycetota; class Actinomycetes; order Actinomycetales; family Microbacteriaceae; genus Microbacterium; species Microbacterium indicum. The sequence goes on along the minus strand of NZ_AULR01000014.1, from coordinate 8,094 downwards.
AGCGCGGCGACTACCCGCAGGTCTGACGCGGCGACCACGGGCCCGGCAGCTCTCCCGAGCAGCCGGGCCCTTCGTCATGCCGCGAGGCCGCGGTTGATCTCGCGCGCCCAGAGCGGTCCGCGGTAGATGAAGCCCGTGTACCCCTGCACGAGGGTCGCGCCGGCGTCGAGGCGCTCGCGCACGTCGGCCGCCGTCTCGACGCCGCCGACTGAGATCACGCAGAAGCCGGGATCCGGGACCGCCTCGCGCACGAGACGCAGCGCCTCGCGCGAGCGGGCCGCGAGGGGCGGGCCCGAGAGGCCGCCCTCCCCCGCCGCCGCGACGGCCGCGGGGTCGGTCGCGAGCCCCTCGCGCGAGATCGTCGTGTTCGCCACGATGATGCCGGCGAGGCCCAGGTCGACGGCGAGGAGCGCGACGGCGCCGATCTCGTCGTCGGGCAGGTCGGGGGCGATCTTCACGAGCATCGGCGTCTCGCCCGCGGCCGCCCGGACCGCCTCGAGCAGCGGCCGCAGCGTCTCGACGGCCTGCAGCCCGCGGAGGCCCGGGGTGTTGGGCGACGACACGTTGACCGCGAGATAGTCGGCGAGCGGGGCGAGCATGCCGGCGCTGCGCACGTAGTCGGCCGTCGCGTTCTCGACGTCGACGACGCGGCTCTTGCCGATGTTCGCCCCGACGACCGCGCCGCGGCGGCGCAGCCGGCCGAGCTTGCGCGCGGCTGCGGCGGCGCCGTGGTTGTTGAAGCCCATGCGGTTGACGAGGGCCCGGTCGCCGACGAACCGGAACAGGCGCGGCTTGGGGTTGCCCGGCTGCGGGATCGCCGTCACGGTGCCGATCTCGACGTGGCCGAAGCCCAACGCGTCGAGGCCGCGCACGCCCACGACGTGCTTGTCGAACCCGGCGGCGATGCCGAACGGCGTCGGGAAGGTGCGGCCGAGCGCCTGCACCTCGAGCGACGGGTCGGGCTTCGTGAGCCGCCGGACGACGGGCGCGACGAGCGGAGATCCCATGACCCGGATGGCGGTCATGCCCGCGAGGTGCGCGAGCTCGGGATCCAGGTGACGGAGCCCGTAGCGGAACAGGAGGTCGTACAGCATGGATCAGCCTTCTGCGGGGTGGTGGTCGGCGCGCAGATCGGCGATCGCGGCCTCGAAGTCCTCGAGCGAGTCGAACGCCTGGTAGACGCTCGCGAAGCGGAGGTAGGCGATCTCGTCGAGCTCGCGCAGCGGGCCGAGGATCGCGAGGCCGATGTCGCCCGTCTCGAGCGTGCTGAGGCCCGTGCGCCGCAGCGCGTCTTCGACCTTCTGCGCCAGGAGGGCGAGGTCGTCGTCGGTCACGGGGCGGCCTTGGCACGCCTTGCGGACCCCCGTCACGACCTTGTCTCGGGAGAAGGACTCGACGGCGCCGGATCGCTTGACGACGGTGAGGCTCGACGTCTCGACCGTCGAGAAGCGCCCCCCGCACTCGGGGCACTGGCGGCGACGCCGGATCGACAGGCCGTCGTCGGACGTGCGCGAGTCGATGACGCGGGAATCGGGGTGGCGGCAGAACGGGCAGTGCATGGCGCTCTCAGCGTACCCGGGCGGCCCGGGTCACTCCGAGAACCGCGCGGCGACGGCCTCGCCGTGCGCCGGGAGCTGCTCGGCGTCGGCGAGCGTGACGATCCGCCCCTCGACCTCGGCGAGCGCGGCCCGGTCGTACGCGATGACCTGCTGCGGGCGCAGGAAGGTGTAGGCGCCGAGGCCCGACGCGTACCGCGACTGGCCTCCGGTGGGGAGCACGTGGTTGCTGCCCGCGATGTAGTCGCCGAGGCTCACGGGCGAATACGCCCCGACGAACACCGCTCCGGCGTTCGTGTAGCGCGCGGCCGCGGCGTCGGCGTCGGTGAGGTGCAGCTCGAGGTGCTCGGGGCCGTAGGCGTTGCTGAACGCCTCGGCCGCGGCCGCGTCGTCGACGAGGACGATCGCGGACTGCGGACCCGAGAGGGCCGTCGCGACGCGCCCGGCGTGCCGGGTCGCCGCCGCGATGGGCTCGATGGCCTCGGCGACGCGCGCGGCGAGGCCGGGCGACGTCGTCACGAGCAGCGACGAGGCCTGCTCGTCGTGCTCGGCCTGGCTCACGAGGTCGTAGGCGACGAGGCGCGCGTCGGCCGATTCGTCGGCCGAGATGAGGATCTCGGTCGCGCCGGCCTCGGCGTCGGTTCCGACGATCCCCGCGACGAGGCGCTTGGCGGCGGCGACGAAGTTGTTGCCGGGGCCCGACACGACGTCGACGGGGTCGAGCCCGAGCGTCGGAACGCCGTGGGCGAAGGCCGCGACGGCGCCCGCTCCCCCGATCGCGTAGACCTCGGCGACGCCGAGGAGGCCCGCGACGGCGAGGATCGTCGGGTGCACCCGCCCGTCGAAGGCGGCCTGGGGAGGCGACGCGAGCGCGATGCTGCCGACGCCCGCGACCTGCGCGGGGACGATGTTCATGACGACGCTCGACGGGTAGACCGCCTTGCCGCCCGGCACGTAGACGCCGGCGCGGCCGACGGGCTGCCAGCGCTGCGAGACGCGGGCGCCCGCGGCCAGCTCGGTGACGCGCGGCGCGGGGACCTGGGCCGCCGACGCCTCGCGCACGCGGGCGATCGCCGTCTCGAGCGCCTCGCGCACGGCGGGGTCGAGGCCCGCGACGGCCTCGTCGATGTGCGCCTGCGGCACGCGGATGTCGTGGCCGGAGACGCGGTCGAAGCGCTCGGCCTGCTCGCGCAGGGCGTCCTCGCCGCGGGTGCGGACGGCGTCGACGATGAGGGCGGCAGCCTCGTGCGCCGCCGCGAGCGCCTCGCTGGCGCGCGGGACGGCGGCGAGCAGCTCGGCGGGGCTCAGCGTGCGGCCCCGGAGATCGATCGTGCGCATCAGCCGCGCGTCACCCCGGTCACGTCGTGCAGGTAGCCGATGCGGCCGTCGTCGGCGCGGACGACGAAGTAGTCGGTGTGGTCCTCGAGGACGAGCGCCCAGGCGGTCGGGCCGATCCGGAAGCTCGGGAGACCGCGCACGTCGTGCACGTCGCGCTCCTCGGGGACGAGGGCCCAGAACGGCTGCGGCGCGGCGGGGGCCTGCGCGGCGGGCTCGGGCTGCGCCGCGGGGGCGCTCTCGACAGCGGGCTCGTCGAACGGCGCGACGATCCGGTCCTCGGGCTCGGGCGCCGCGGTCTCGGCGACCGCGGGGATCTCGGCGTCGACGGGGGTCTGCTCGGCCGGCGTCTCGGCGGCGGGGGCGTCCGCGGCGGCCGGGGCGATCTCGACCGGCGCGACGGCCCGCATCGCGGTCGTCGCGGGCGCGGCCTCCGCCTGCGGCGCGGGGGCCGCCTGCGGCGGGGCGTACTGCGGCTGCGCGTACCCGGTCGGCAGCGGCTGGCCCGTCTGCTGCGGCGCCCACGCGGCGGGGACGGGCTGCTGCGGGCGGGGCCGGACCGCGATCGGGCGGACGGGGCGGGCGACCGGGTGCGCCGTCGTCTCCTCGCGGTGCGCGAAGTCCTGCGAGAACGGCGGAACGAAGCGCGCGACGATCGTGAAGAACACGCCGCCGAGCGCGACGAGGAAGCCGATCCAGGCCGTCGGGGTCGTCGTGAAGCCGAGGCCCTGGATGAGGATCCCGAGGTCGAGCCAGACGAAGGCCGCGACGGCGAAGCCGACCGACGCGAACTGGTCGATGCCGAGGGCGCCGACGCTGCGGAAGCGCGTCGCGAAGCGGCGGAGGATCAGGAGGATCACGGCGACGACGGGGAACCCGACGGCGGCGAGCCACGAGATCCCGAACGACCAGATCGGCACGTACGCGGCGGTGACGGTGATGCCCCCGACGCCGACCGAGCCGACGAGCGGGAAGAACGAGACGACGAGCAGGATCGCGCCGAGCGCGATGAGGATCCACTCGCGCACCGTGAACGGGCCGATGCCCGACTGCGGCGCGCCGCGCTCGACGGCCGGCGGCTCCTCGTTCATCGCCTGATCGATGAAGCGCGCCGACGGCACGCCGCTCGGGGTCGGCTCGGGCGCGGCGGGTCCGCCCGCGGGCGGGTAGGGCGCGTTGAGATCGCTCACTGCTGCCTTCTTCTGCTGGTCGTCGGCGCGGATCCGCGCCCGTCAATCGTACGGCGTCTCACCCGAGGCACTGGGGGCCGAGCAGAGCCTTGAGGTCGCCGAACAGCTCGGCCGACACCCGCACGGGCAGCGGCACCTCGAACACCTTCGCGGCGCGGCCTCGGTGCATCTTGAGACGCACCTCGGTGTCTCCTGCATGCCGGTGCAGGACCTCGGCGAGGTCGGTCACGACGCGCTCGGTCGCCCGCTGTTCGGGGAGCAGCAGCGTGATCGGGCCCGACTCGTCCGCCGACGCGATGTCGGGGGCGAAGGCCGACTGGGCGTGGATGTTGATGCCGTCGTCGCGCCGCGACACGCGCCCGCGGATCACGAGGATCGCGTCCTGCGCGAGGATCGGCTGGAACTCCGTGTAGGTCTTGCCCATGAACATGACGTCGACCGACGCCTCGAAGTCCTCGAGCGTCACGATGCCATAGGGGTTTCCGCTCGACTTCGCGACGCGGTGCTGCGCCGTCGTGACGAGGCCCGAGATCGTGACCTGGTCGCCGTCCGACAGCTCCTCGGATGCGAGGAGGTTCGCGATCGTGATCGAGCGGTGCTTCGCGAGCGGCACCTCGAGCCCCGCGAGCGGGTGGTCCGAGACGTAGAGGCCCAGCATGTCGCGCTCGAACGCGAGCTTGTCCTTCTTCGTCCACTCGGGGCGCTCGGGCACCTTCTGCACCGCGTGCGGTTCGTCCCAGAGGCTGTCGAAGTCGAACCCGATCGCGCCCTGCGCCTCGTTGCGCTTGATGTCGACGGCGGCCTCGACCGCCTGCTCGTGCACCTCGACGAGGGCGCGGCGCGAGGATCCCATCGTGTCGAACGCGCCCGCCTTGATCAGCGACTCGACGGTGCGCTTGTTCGCGACGTGGGGCGGGACCCGATCGAGGAACTCGTGGAACGACGCATACGGCCCCTCCTCGCGCGCGCCGACGATGCCCTCGACGACGTTGTGTCCGACGTTGCGGATCGCGCCGAGGCCGAAGCGGATGTCCTCCCCGACGGCCGCGAAGTACTCGATCGACTCGCTGACATCGGGCGGGAGCACCTGGATCCCCATGCGCCGGCACTCGTTCAGGTACATCGCGAGCTTGTCGCGCGAGTCGCCGACCGAGGTGAGGAGGGCCGCCATGTACTCGGCCGGGTAGTGCGCCTTGAGGTACGCCGTCCAGTACGACACGACGCCGTACGCCGCCGAGTGCGCCTTGTTGAACGCGTAGTCCGAGAACGGCAGGAGGATGTCCCACAGCGCCTTGATCGCGGCGTCGGAGTAGCCGCGCTCCTTCATGCCGCCCTCGAAGCCCGCGTACTGCTTGTCGAGCTCGGACTTCTTCTTCTTGCCCATGGCGCGGCGGAGGATGTCGGCCTGGCCGAGGCTGAATCCCGCGACCCGCTGCGCGATCGCCATCACCTGCTCCTGGTAGATGATGAGGCCGTACGTCATGTCGAGGATGTCGGCGAGCGGCTCGGCGAGCTCGGGGTGGATCGGGGTGATCTCCTGCTCGCCGTTCTTGCGCAGCGCGTAGTTCGTGTGCGAGTTCGCGCCCATGGGGCCGGGCCGGTACAGCGCGATGAGGGCCGAGATGTCCTCGAAGTTGTCGGGCTTCATGAGCCGCAGGAGGCCGCGCATGCCGCCGCCGTCGAGCTGGAAGACGCCGAGGGTGTCGCCGCGCGAGAGCAGCTCGTAGGCGCCGCGGTCGTCGAGGCCGAGGTGCTCGAGGTCGAGGTCGACGCCCTTGTTCGTGCGGATGTTGTCGAGCGCGTCCGAGATGATCGTGAGGTTGCGGAGCCCCAGGAAGTCCATCTTGATGAGGCCGAGCGACTCGGCGGCCGGATAGTCGAACTGCGTGACGATCTGGCCGTCCTGCTCGCGCTTCATGATCGGGATCACGTCGATGATCGGATCGCTCGACATGATCACGCCCGCCGCGTGCACGCCCCACTGGCGCTTGAGGCCCTCGAGGCCGACGGCGCGGTCGAAGACGGTGCGCGCCTCGGGGTCGGTCTCGATGACGGCCCGGAACTCGCTCGCCTCCTTGTAGCGCGGGTGCTGCGGGTCGAACATGCCGGCGAGCGGCATGTCCTTGCCCATCACGGCGGGCGGCATCGCCTTCGTGAGCTTCTCACCCATGCTGAACGGGAAGCCGAGCACGCGCCCCGCGTCCTTGAGCGCCTGCTTCGACTTGATCGTGCCGTAGGTGACGATCTGCGCCACGCGCGCGTCGCCGTACTTCTCGGTGACGTAGTCGATCGTCTCGCCGCGGCGCCGGTCGTCGAAGTCGACGTCGAAGTCGGGCATCGAGACGCGGTCGGGGTTGAGGAAGCGCTCGAAGATCAGGCCGTGCTGGATCGGGTCGAGGTCGGTGATGCGCATCGCGTACGCGACCATCGAGCCCGCGCCCGATCCGCGGCCCGGGCCGACGCGGATCCCGTTGTCCTTCGACCAGTTGATGAAGTCGGCGACGACGAGGAAGTAGCCGGGGAACTTCATCTGCGTGATGATCCCCATCTCGTACTCGGCGCGCTCGCGCACCTCGTCGGAGATCCCGTCCGGGAAGCGGTAGCGGAGGCCCGCCTCGACCTCCTTGCGGAACCAGGTCTCCTCCGTCTCGCCCTCGGGCACGGGGAACACCGGCATGTAGTTCGCGGCGGTGTCGAACTCGACCTCGCAGCGCTCGGCGATGAGGAGCGTGTTGTCGCACGCCGTCTCGTACTCGCGGAACATGTGCCGCATCTCGGCGGCCGTCTTGATGTAGTAGCCGTCGCCGTCGAAGTGGAAGCGGTTCGGGTCGTCGAGCGTCGATCCCGACTGCACCGAGAGCAGGGCCTCGTGCGCGTCTGCGTCGTGCTGGTGCGTGTAGTGCGAGTCGTTCGTCGCGACGAGCGGGAGGTTCAGATCCTTCGCGAGCCGCATGAGGTCGGGCATGACGCGGCGCTCGATGTCGAGGCCGTGGTCCATGATCTCGACGAAGTAGTTGTCGCGGCCGAAGATGTCGCGGAACTCGGCCGCCGCGTCGCGCGCCGCCTCGTACTGCCCGAGGCGCAGGCGGGTCTGCACCTCGCCCGAGGGGCAGCCCGTCGTCGCGATGATCCCCTTGCCGTAGGTCTGCAGCAGCTCGCGGTCCATGCGGGCCTTGAAGTACTGCCCCTCGATCGACGCGAGCGACGAGAGCCGGAAGAGGTTGTGCATGCCCTCGGTGTTCTCGGCCCACATCGTCATGTGCGTGTAGGCGCCGCCGCCCGACACGTCGTCGCGCTTCTGCTCGGGCGAGCCCCAGGCGACGCGCGTCTTGTCGGAGCGGTGCGTCCCCGGGGTCACGTAGGCCTCGAGGCCGATGATCGGCTTGACGCCGTTGGCCTTCGCCGCCTTGTAGAACTCGTACGACGCGAAGTTGTTGCCGTGGTCGGTGACCGCGATGGCGGGCATGCCCATCTCGGCGGCGGCCTTCGTCATGTCGGCGAGCTTCGCGGCCCCGTCGAGCATCGAGTACTCGCTGTGGACATGCAGGTGCACGAAGGAGTCGGCCATCCCCCCATCCTAATTTCGCGGATCCCGAGGGTCGCTCACAGGAGTTGAATAGGCCCGTATCCACCCACGATGCAGGAAAGCCGATGTCATCTCGCAGGACTTCGGTGACAGTTCTGCATCAGGACATCGGTGACGCTTCTCAGGGTCTTGGTGGTGACACTTCGGCCGGTCGGATTGGTGTGTGACCCCGTCTGAGCCCGTTGATCCCCGTGTCCGTCTCGCCATCACGCAGTGGCCCGATGATGCCCCTCGCGGGGCGGTGAGAACGTTCTGCGCCGAGCACGGCATCTCCCGCAAGACGTTCTACGCGATCCGCAAGCGAGCCGTCGAGGAAGGACCGGCGGCGGCGCTCGAGCCGAAGTCGCGTCGCCCGAAGTCGAGCCCGTCGAAGCTGGGCGACGAGATCAAACAGCAGGCCATCGGCGTGCGGACCGCGTTGGAGCAG
>NZ_AULR01000013.1 GCF_000422385.1 Microbacterium indicum DSM 19969 | reverse complement strand
AGCAGACGGTTCCGCTTCTTCAGCTCACGGATCTCCGCCGCCTCGGTCCGCGACTGGCCGGGCTTCGGACCTTCATCGATGTCAGCGCGACGTATCCACTTCTGCAGCGTCATTGGGTGAACACCGAAGTCTTTCGCGATCTGCTCGATCGTCACTCCGGGCTCACGGTTCCGCGCGACGCGCACAACGTCGTCACGGAACTCGGACGGGTAGGGCTTGGGCACAGCAACATCCTTCCAGGCCCACCCCGCGGGCAAGCCAAATCAGATGTCACCTATCCGTGCAGCAGTCCCATGGCATTGCACCTACAGACGTGGGCAGATGAGCTTGGGTTTGACTTCCACGACACGCCCCAGGGCGGGTTCTTCAGGATCAAGCTCTGGGACTGAGTGCCTGCAGATCTCCTCTGAGTAGGTTGCTCATAGCTGATCGCCGATTGATTCGCGAGCCCCTCTCTGATCTGTTGGCTGAGTCACCGGTCTGCCGTCATCCATGCACTGAACGCAGAGGAGCGGCGCCGGTGCGCCGTAGGTGAGCACGACGACGGGTGGAACGCGAGGTCGGTGCGACGCGCGGATATCCATGACTAGAGGCGTGGCTATTGAGGTGGAGTTGTACGGGGTGCCGGTCCAAACCCCGCCAGCCAAAGAGCAGTCTCAGTAGCTCACATGCCTTCACGAGGGGGACCAGAGGGGGACCAGAACCATGCAATTCATGCATCTCGTGAGTCGCGCTGCATGATCTGAGGCCCGGAATCACGCGGATTTCGGCCTCGATGACGCTGTCTGGACGCCTGGGGGTCAAGGGGTCGCAGGTTCAAATCCTGTCAGCTCGACAGAAAGCCCGGATGAGATGAAGTTCTCGTCGGGGCTTCTTCGTGTCCGGGACTTGATCTCGTCGGCGGCCGCAGGCGTCTGACCGAGGTTCACGCCGTCAACCCGCCCGGCGCCCCGACCCGCCAGAACCCCTCGCGCGATCCGAGCGGGAGGAGCGGCGCGAGCCACTCGGCGACGGCGTCGAGCACGGCTCGCTCGAGGTCGTCGCGCGTCCAGCCGCGCGGGCGCCCCGGCACCTCGGGTTCCCAGCCCTCCTCGCCCCATTCGACGCCGAAGAGGCGGCGGTCGTCGTCGAACCGGCGATCCAGCCCGAACGCGGCATCGCCCTCGAAGCGCGCCCACACGTCGAACGGTCCCTCGCCGTCCTGATCGACGAACACATCGATCGCGATGCCGTCGATGCCGCCCCCAGCTTGCTCCGCGGCCGCCTGCAGCTGCACGAGCGTGCTCGCCGCGCCGGCCGATCGTCCGTCGAGAACCGGCCTGAGGGCGTCTGCGAACTGCCGTGTATCCACCTCCCCACGCTATCCGGCCGATGGTCCGACACCGAGCGGGGATACTGGCGGGATGAGCTCGACAGCACTCGACGAGGAGTTCGCCTGGCGCGGCCGGACCGTGCGATGGGGATCCCGCGGCTCGGGCCCCGCACTCGTCTTCCTGCACGGCACCCCGTGGTCGTCGGAGCTGTGGCGGCCGATCGCCGAGTCGCTCGCGCACCACTTCACGGTCTATCTCTGGGACATGCCGGGGTACGGGCGGTCGTCGATGGATCCGTCCCATCCCGTCGACCTGGGGGAGCAGGGTGAGCTGTTCGCCGACCTCCTGGATCACTGGGGGCTCTCCCGCCCGCACGTCATCGCGCACGACTTCGGGGGTGCCGTGGCGCTGCGGGCGCGGCTCCTCCACGGCGCCGAATATGCCTCGCTGTGCCTCGTCGACATCGTCGCGCTGTCGCCATGGGGATCGCCGTTCTTCACCCTCGTGAAGGAGCACGCGGCCGTCTTCGAGCAGGTGCCGTCCGCCGTCCACCGGGGCGCGCTCGAGGCCTACATCGGCGGGGCGAGCCACCGCGGCCTGCGCCCGGAGGACCTGCGCATGCTCGTGGATCCGTGGTGCACGCCGGCCGGTCGACCCGCGTTCTATCGGCAGATCGCGCAGGCCGACGAGCGCTTCACCGACGAGGTGGAGGCCGCGTACGGAGACATCTCCGAACCCGTGCACATCGTCTGGGGCGAGGAGGACACATGGATCCCGCTCGATCGGGCGCGGCGGCTGCGCGACGCCATCCCGCATGCGTCGCTCACGGTGATCCCCGGGGCGGGGCACCTGATCCAGCTCGACGCTCCGGAGGCGCTGTCGGTCGATCTCGCGGAGTGGCTGGCCGCCGTGGAGCCATCGGGCCCGGGGTATGCGCGCACGGCTCCCACGGGCGAGAATCGTCACGGGTGAACGAGCCGACGATGTCAGACGCGGAGACGCACCAGGACCGAACGCGAGGACGACCCGATATCCGACCTGGGCGACCCACCCGCGAACCGAGGACCACCATGAGGGACGACGTCGCGGAGATCATCGAGAACGATGACCCCCGTTCCGCACACGTGACCGCTCTCGTCGCCGCGCTTCCCGACGAGGGCGCGCTGTGGGAGCTCATGAGCTCGTACAACTGGGACGACGGGTTCGCCGTCCCGCTTGCGGTCGTCTCACACCCGCGGTGCGACCGTGCGCTCGCGCTGCGCATGTTCTGGGAGCTCGACGACACGGCGCAGCTGCACCTCGACGACGAGGACACGGCGATCCGAGAGGTGTACGCGGGCGAGGCGGAGCGGGATCCGGAGGGATTCCGCACGATCCTCGCCTACTGCACGACGCTCGTCGGCAGGCTCCGCGATCGGGCCTTCCCGGTCGGTGCGAACCGGTTCGACACGGGCTTCTTCGGCCTCGACGACCCGGCGCTCACCGACCGCCAACACACCCTGCGCGCCGCGCACACGAAGCGCGCGCAGAGGACCCTCGGCGACGCCTTCCTCGAACCGGTCCTCTGACCGGGACGATCCCTTGCGGGACTTCGATCCCGCGCTCGCCATGTCGCATGGGCTGTACCCATGTGGATCCGGATCTGGTTCGATCGCCAATGATGTGAATATGTAACACGCCAGACACGCACGTCATGTGAATCTGCAACATCCGCGCGCCACTCTTGCTCACGTCGAAGTCCGTGAGTGAGAGGGAGAGCCGTGAATCGAGAAAGTGCGGAGCGCGTCGTCATTCGCGCGTCGCTCCCGGTCGCAGCGATCGTCTTGGCGCTCACGATCGGCGGCCTGCTGATCTGGACCTTGGGCGTATCGCCGTTCGCCGCGGCCGTCACCGTCGTCCAAGCCGGGTTCGGATGCGACCCTGCGTATTGCAACATCGGGGGCACATTCGCGCTCGCGGGTCCCATCATCTTCTGCGCGCTCGGCGCCGTCGTCAGCTTGCGCAGCGGCCTCTTCAGCATCGGACAGGAGGGGCAGTACGCTCTCGGAGGACTCGCCGGTGCGGTCGTCGGGTACGCGATTCCGGCGCCCGCCGGTCTCCACCCGGTGCTCTGCTTGGCCGCTGCGGCGATCGTCGGAGGGCTCTGGGGCGTGATCCCGGCGGTCCTGAAGGTCTTCCTCGGCGTCAACGAGCTGATCATCACGATCGTGCTCAACACGATCGCCGGCCTCCTCGTCGACTTCCTCGTCAACTACCCGCTTCGCGCCGAAGCGTCGACCGTCGGATACACCCCGAGCATCGCGGACACCGCCAGGCTGCCTCTGTTCGACAGCTCCACCAAGGTCGGCCTCGCTTTCGTTCTCGCTCTGATCGCGACCGTCCTCGTCTGGTTCTATCTGTCGCGGACCACACGTGGATACGAGCAGCGCATGAGCGGCGAAGCGATGCTCTTCGCCCGCTACGCCGGCATGTCGGGAACGGCGAGCGTCCTGCGCGCCGGGCTCATCGGCGGTGCGCTCGCCGGAGTCGGCGGAGGCATCCAGGTGATCGGCACCAACTACCGGGTGATCGAGGGCTTCAGCGACGGCACGGGCCTCACCGGACTCACCGCCGCGATCCTCGGCGGAACGACCGCCATCGGCGCCGGAGTCGTCGGGATCCTGTACGCGGGGATCACGGTCGGAGCGGTGAACGGGCTCCAGATCCTCCTGGGCGTCCCGCGTGAGATCGGCTCGACGGTTCTCGCGCTGATGATCGTGTTCGTCGCCTTCCAGACCCCGCTCACGACCCGAATCGAGCGCGCTCGTGAGCGGCGGCGGGCCTCCCGCCTCCTCCTCGATCCGGGCACGAGAGCCACGAAGCAGACGGAGAGCGTCGCATGATCACCGCCTTGGCCGACTTCCTCAACTCGGGCATCCGCCTGACGACGCCGATTCTCTTCGCGGCGATCGCATCGATGCTGTCCGCCCGCGCAGGAGTCCTCAACCTCGCCATCGAGTCCAAGGTGCTCGCCGGCGCCTTCACGGGGATCCTCGTCGCGGCAGTGACCGGCAACACGCTGCTCGGCGTCGTCGCCGCGGCGGCGACGGGCGCGCTGATCGGAGCGATCATGGCCGGCGCGCATCGGCTCGGCGTCGACCTCGTCGTCCTGGCCATCGGCCTCAACATCCTCGTGCTGCAGCTGACCGTGTTCCTCATGCGCTCGTTCCTCGGCGGAGTCGGCACCTACAAACCCGATGTCGATCCGATCTCACCGATCGCGATCCCGGTTCTGGGCGAGATCCCGGTGATCAGCAACCTCCTGTCGCGCCTGAACTGGCTCGTCTATCTCGCGTACATCCTCGTGTTCATCGTGGCGATGTGGTTCCGCACCCGCCCGGGCCGCCACCTTCTCGCGGCAGGAGAGGCGCCTCTCGCCGCCGAAAGCGCGGGGCTGAAGGTCTCTCGAATGCAGATCGGTGCGCTCATCGCCGCGGGAGCGATCGCCGGGCTCGGCGGTGCGTTCCTGTCCGTCGGAGACCTGGGGCTGTTCACCCGCAACATGAGCGCGGATCGCGGGTGGATCGGCATCACAGCAGCGCTTCTCGCGCTGAACAAGCCTGCTCTCCTGATCCCCGCCGCAGGCGTCTTCGGGCTGGCGAGCGCCGCCAGCATCCGACTCCAGCAGTTCGACGTTCCGGCGAACGTCACGCAGTTCATCCCCCAGGGCGCTGCGTTCGTCGCGCTCGTACTCGTCGGCCTGCGCGCAAGCTCGCGCGCCGGCGTCATCAGGTTGTGGCGCCGGAGTTCCAAGCTGCGCCTGCCTCAGAGTTCAGCACCTTCCACAGAGCGCACCGCGCCCTGACCATCCCACGCAGCACCCCTATCCGAGGAGAAGTCATGCCCCACGTCCCCACCCGCGTCGCGGCCACCGTGGCACTCGCCGGCGCAGCGATCTTCGCACTTGCCGGCTGCTCCGGTCAGACTGCGGCCTCCGCAGGATCGTCCGCAGACGATTCGACCTTCACCTATGCGCTCGTCACACCGGGCGCCGCCGGCGACGGCGGCTACATCGACTCCTCGATCGCCGGCGGCGAGCTCGCCGAGCAGGAGCTCGGCGTCACCGGGCGCGTCGTCGAAGCCGAGTCCGTGTCGCAGCAGGAGAGCGTGCTGCGGTCGACCGTCGCCACACACCCCGACATCATCCTCGCTCCCGGGCTCGACCCGGACTCGCTTCTCGCCGTCGCAGATGAGAACCCTGATCAGCTGTTCGGCGTCCCCAGCGACATCTACGTCGACGAGCTGCCGTCCAACGTCCAGGCCTACTCGATCAACGTCAGCGAATCCAGCTTCCTCGGGGGCTTCGTCGCGGGTTCGATGACCGAGACCAAGAAGGTCGGGGCGGTTCTCGGCGGCGACAACCCCGGCATCAACCAGTTCTTCTACGGATACAAGCAGGGCGTCCTCGCTGCGTGCCCGGACTGCGTCGTCACACCCAGTTACCTCAACAACGAGTACTCCGACCCGTCCGTCGGCCAGGAAGCGGCGCTCGCCCTGTACCAAGCGGGCGACGACATCGTCTACGCCGTCGCAGGGCTCTCCGGGCAGGGCGTGTTCACGGCGGCGAGCCAGGAAGGCGCATACGCCATCGGAGTCGACTCCGACCAGGACGGCGATGCCCCCGGGACCGTGATCACCTCGGTCATGAAGCGGGTCGACATGACCACCTTCAACCTCATCAAGGCGGCCATGGACGACGAGTTCCAGTCCGGCTTCGTCGCCGCGGGAATGGCCGACGGCGTCAGCGGGCTGTCGTGGGACGACGGATCCACTGTCTTCGCCGACAACGGCCCCGATGCTCTCGTCGCGAAGCTGCCTGACATCCAGTCTTCCGTCGCAGATCTGCAGCAGCAGATCCTCGACGGGGATGTCACCGTCTGCGATGCGCTCAACGACCCGACCAGCGACGAGTGCGTCGCTCTCGGGCTGAACAGCTGATACCCCCTCGCCCTCCGAAGGAGATGACCATGGGCCAGACTTCGTCGACATCGCCTCGACTCGAGATGCGCGGGGTGCGCAAGTACTTCGCGTCCTCCGGCGTCCTCGCCGTTGCGGACGTGTCGCTCGAGGTCTGGCCCGGGGAGGTCGTCGCGATCATCGGAGAGAACGGCACCGGCAAGTCGACTCTGATGAACATCCTGTTCGGGGTGCACACCCCCGACGCGGGAACGATCCACATCGACGGGCAACAGCGTCAGATCCGCAACCCGCAGGACGCGATCGATGCGGGACTGGGCATGGTGCACCAGCACTTCGAGCTCGTCCCCGGATTCACCGTCGCGCAGAACGTCCTGCTCGGACGCGAGCCGGCGAAGCGCGGCTTCTACGACGATCGCGCCGCGCGGGATCATGTTGCTCAGGTGGCGAAAGCCGCAGGTCTGGAGATCGATCCGGCTCGCAGGGTGTCGGAGCTGGCGATCGGCGCTCAGCAGCGCGTCGAGATCCTCAAAGCACTGGCAGCCGACGCCCGCACGGTGATCTTCGACGAGCCGACCGCGGTTCTCACTCCATCCGAGGCGCGCGAACTGCTCGGCATGATCCGTGGCCTCGCTGCCCGGGGACACTCCGTGCTGTTCATCTCGCACAAACTGCCCGAAGTCCAGGAAGTCGCGGACCGCATCATCGTGATGCGTCGCGGCGAGGTGGTTGCGAACCTCGTTCGGGGCGAGGCCGACGACGCAGAACTGGCACGGCTGATGGTGGGTCGCGAGGTCCACAGCCCGGAGATCCGCCCCGTGACAGGCGAGAGGCGTCCGGTGCTGGAGGGCCGTGGCCTGCACCTGGGCGGATTCGCCGCAGACCCTGACGCGACCTTCGACCTCGACGTTCGAAGCGGAGAGGTCCTCGGCATCGCGGGAGTGAGCGGGAACGGGCAGGATGAGCTCATCGAGGCCATCGCCGGTCTCGTTCCGCTCGCCGATGGCGAGCTGCGACTGGAGAGCACTGATCTGACGCCCCTGAGCCCCGTACGCCGCCGTGCGGCGGGGATCGCTCACATCGCGGAGGATCGAATGCGCGTCGGCCTCAATCTCGATGCGACTCTCGAGGAGAACGCCGCCGCAACGGCCTACCGCTCCCGCCGATTCAGCAGGTACGGCCTGATCCGCAGGCGTGCACGTCGCCAGTCCGCGACCCGGCTGATCGCCGACTACGAGGTGCGCGGCGGGGCGCCGACGCGGGTGGTGCGATCGCTCTCCGGCGGAAATCTCCAGAAGATCGTCATCGGACGCGAGCTCGACGGTCAGCCTTCCCTCGTTCTCGCCAACCAGCCGACCCGCGGGCTCGACGTCGGCTCCATCGAGTTCGTCCATCGTGCGCTGCTGTCTGCGGGCGAGGACGGGGCGGGCGTGCTCCTCGTCTCAACGGAGCTCGACGAGATCTTCGCGTTGTCGCATCGAATCGCGGTGATGTACCGCGGGCAGCTGATCGGTCCGTATCCCCGAGAAGCCGTCGACCGCGAACGCATCGGCCGCATCATGGCGGCCGGAAAGGAGGCCGCATGAACGCGGCGCAGAACGACACCCATCGCATCGTCGCCGATGTCGTCTGGACGGGTGGGACGTCGCCGACCGGTCCCTCGGTCGTCGAGGTCGTCGATGGGACGATCACGGCGGTCGAACCGCTCACAGGCGCCCGCCCGAGCGGCCCCGGGACCGTCGATCTCGGTGCCGCCGTGCTGATGCCCGGCCTCGTGAACACCCATGCGCACACGCCGATGTCGCTGATGCGCGGCGTCGCTGAGGGGCACTCGCTGCTGACGATGGAGGGATTCCTCGCTGTCCTGCGCACTCGAGAAGCGCATCTGACGCCCGCGCTCGTCCCCGCATCGGTGCAGGTCAGCTGCGCCGACTTCATCCGCCACGGGATCACCGCGTTCGCCGATCAGTACTTCTTCGCCGACCAGATCGCGCCCGCCGTGATCGATTCGGGGCTGCGTGCCGCACTGGCCTGGGGCATCGTCGAGCTGGGCGATGACGACGCTCGCGCTCGAGAGGTCGCGGCGGCCACGCGATTCGCCGAGCAGATCCAGGGCGCGTCGCGGATCGTGCGCGGCTGGCTGGGGCCGCATGCCTTCTTCGTCGACAACCAACCCGAGGCGATGGTCATCGCGCGGGATGTCGCCGAACGACTCGGCGTGGGGCTGCACGTCCACTTCTCGACGTCGAGCGAAGAAGACGACTACTGCCAGGCGCATTTCGGTACGTCTGCGCTGACGCAGCTGACCGAGATGGGAATGCTGCGCGTCCCGACGATCCTCGCTCACGGCAACACGATCCGAACCGACGAGCTGCCTCTGCTCGCGGGGACTCCCGCGACGATCTCGGTCGTGCCATCGGTCGCGATGCAGTCCGGTGTGCCGGCGGCTCCGGTGAGGGCGGCACTGGACGCGGGCGTCAACGTGGCGCTCGGCACCGACAACCCCTGCAACAACACCAATGCCGATCTGTTCGAAGAGATGGCGACGCTCGGCAAGCTGGCTGCCTTCACCTCCCGCCGCCCGAACGAGGTGACCCCGGCGGAGATCCTTCGGATCGCGACGGTGAACGGCCATCGTGCGCTCGGCGGAGCGGCCGTCGATGGCACTCTCGTGCCGGGCGCGGTCGCCGACATGATCGCGATCCCGATCTCCGAGATCGCGCGCGGTCCGGTCGGCGCTCAGAGTCTCGAGTCCGCGCTCGTGTACGGCACCAGCGGTGCATCGGTGCGCGACTCGATGGTCGACGGCCGATGGGTGATGCGGGACCAGGACGTCCTCACGATCGACGTTCCGGCGGCGCTCCGCGCGCAGCAGACGGATTACGACACGCTGACGGCCCGGATGCTGGCGGCAGAGGAGCACCGTGGACGCGAGTGAACGGCGCACGCTCATCGAGGAGCGAGTGACACGGAACGGCGAGGTGCAGTTCGCCCAGTTGGCGCGCGAACTCAGCGTCAGCGAGATGACGATCCGCCGCGACATCGAGGCGCTCGAGAGCACGGGCATCGTGCGCCGCATCTCCGGCGGCGCGATCGCGGTGCACGGCAGCGGCACCGCGTTCGAGCCGTCGTATGGCGCGAGAGCTGGCCGGGCGGTGGACACCAAGATGCATATCGCGACGGCTATCGCCGATGCGCTCTCACCAGGGGAGACCGTCATTCTCGACAGCGGATCGACGCTCGCCGCGGTCGCCCACGCGATCTGCGGACGCGGGTTGGGGCTGACCGTGATCACGCCCTCATTGACGGTCGCGACGATCCTCGCCGAAGAACCGGATACGACCATCGTCGTCACGGGCGGCACGCTGCGGCCGGGGGAGCTCAGCCTGATCGGCTCCGAGGCCGAGCGTCTGATCGGCACCTACAACTGCGACACCTTCATCGCGGGAGTCGCCGGGGTGGATGCCGCGCGCGGGCTGACGGAGTACCACCCGCAGGAAGCCGCCGTGAAACGCGCATCGGTTGCGGCCGCCAGGCGGGTGATCGTGGGCGTCGACTCCGCGAAGCTCGGCCGCGTGCACCTCGTCAGCATCGCGCCGTTGTCCGCGGTCGAGCTCCTCGTCACAGACGCCCCCGGCGACGATCCGTGCGTGTCCGCAGCACGAGAAGCCGGCGTGGAGACGCTGCTCGTGCGCCCTCTCGCGCCGTAACGGGCGCGAACGACCTGTCCGACCCGACTCATCCTCTGGAGAATCATGACCTCTCTTTTCCGCGCCGTTTTTCCGAGCACAGACAAGCCGCTCATCGCGATGGCGCACGTCCCCGCCCTGCCAGGCACCCCCCTCTACGACTCCGTGGGCGGTGTCGACGCGCTGGTCGAGCAGGTGCAGCGTGACGTCGACCTGCTGGTGGACGCGGGGTTCGACGCGGTGATGTTCTGCAACGAGAACGACCGCCCGTATCAGCTCCACGCGGGGCCGGAAGCGTCGGCTGTCATGGCGCGCGTCGTCACCGAGTGCCGTCCCTCGACGATCCCCTTCGGGGTCGACTACCTGTGGGACCCGCGCATCGCCCTCGCGACGGCGGTCGCGACCGGTGCGTCATTCCTGCGCGAGGTCGTCACCGGCGTCTGGGAATCCGACATGGGCCTGTGGAACACCGACGCCGCGGAGACGCTTCGCGAACGGCGTCGTCTCGACGCCGGGGACATCGCGATCCTGATGAACATCTCGCCCGAGTTCGCGTCGCCGATCGGCACTCGATCGTTCGCGCAGGTCGCACAGTCGACGGTGGTCTCGTCGCTCGCCGATGCGATCCTGGTGTCGGGCCCGATGGCAGGCGCGGGTCCTGATGCCTCGGTGCTGCGCGACGTGCGAGACGCGACACCCGAAGAGACGCCGGTGCTGCTCAACACCGGCGCTCGCGCCGACACGATCGCGGAGATGCTGACGATCGCGGACGGATGCATCGTCGGTTCGTCGCTCAAGGTCGACGGGTATACCTGGAACCCGGTGGACCCGGACCGTGCACGGCGCTTCGTCGACGCGGCACACGCGTAGGGATCGGAGGCGATCGATCGTGACAGACGGCGTTCTCATCGGGGTGGACCTCGGAACGACCGGAGTGAAAGTGGTCCTCGTCGACTCGGATCAGGGCGTCATCGCTTCGGCGTCCCGGGCGAACACACTGTCTTCGCCCGCGCCGGGATGGGCGGAAGCCGACCCTGAGCAGTGGCGGACGAACGCCCTCTCCGCGATCGCCGAGGTCGTCGCGCTGACGCCCGGACGCCGCATCGAGGCGATCGCGACGACCGGGATGGTTCCCGCCGTCGTGCTCGTCGGATCCGACGGCGAGCCGCTTCGCCCCGCGATGCTGCAGAACGACGCCCGGGCCGGTGAGGAGGTGGCCCGTCTCACGGCGGCTCTCTCCGATGCGGATCCGCTGAGCGCGACCGGGTCCGTGACGACGCAGCAGTCGGTCGCCCCGAAACTGGCGTGGGTGGCACGGCACGAGCCCCACGTCTGGCGTCGCACGTACGCGGTGCTGGGGTCCTACGACTGGCTGCTCACAGCCTTGGGGGCGATTCCTCACGTCGAGGTGAACTGGGCGGTGGAGTCCGGGCTGTTCGACCTGGACCGCTCACCTTTCGCACCGGCGGTGGCAGCTGTGGCGGGAGCGGGCGATCGCCTGGCTCCCGTGAAGCCCAGCGGGGCCGTCGTCGGCGAGCTGCGCGCAGATATCGCCGCCGGCGTCGGGTTGCCGGCGGGGATCCCCTTGGTCGTCGGCGGAGCGGATCATGTCCTGTCGGCGTACAGCGCCGGACTCACGCAGGTGGGGGATTGGCTGGTCAAGCTCGGCGGGGCGGGAGACATCCTCGCCGTGTCCGAAGAGCCGATCACGGATGAGCGGTTCTTCCTCGATTCGCACACGATCCCTCACCTCTGGTTGCCGAACGGATGCATGGCGACCAGCGGAAGCCTGGTCCGATGGGTCCAGGGGCTGCTGAAGATCGAGGACCTCGCCGCGATGGACGGCGAAGCCGCCGGTCGCCCGGCTTCTGAGGTCCTGTGCCTGCCGTATTTTCTCGGTGAGAAGAGCCCGATCAACGACGTCGACCTGCGCGGGGTGTTCGCGGGCATGCACCTGGGGCACGACGCTGTCGACCTGTACCGCAGCGCCCTCGAGGGGATCGCGTTCGGCTTCCGCCACAACGCCGAGGTGCTGAGCGAGCGCGGCGTCCTCCTGTCGTCGGCGACGGTGACGAACGGGGGCGCGACGTCTCTCCTGTGGAAGCAGATCCATGCGTCTGTGCTCGGCGTGCCCTTGCGGACCGTCAGGAACCATCCCGGCGCCTCGCTGGGCGCGGCCATCGCCGCAGGGATCGGAGTCGGGATCTTCGCCGACTGGACGACGCCGTTGGCGCTCGTCGAGGAGGGTGACACGATCGAGCCGCGGGATGATCTCGTCGGTCGATACGACGAGGCGTACTCGCTGTGGCGCGAGCTCGCGGGCGCGACGGCGCCGACGATGCGAGCCCTCGCTCGACGATGACGGACGACCTGCAGGGCGCTATGCGCTTGCTGAGGGTTCGGGCCCTGGCTTTGCGTCCGGGCGCCACGTACTTACCGTAGGTGAGTCGCTCTCTCTGGGGGAGTGGCCGGCACGTCGTGTCGATCCCCGAACGAGAGCAGAAGCGTGAACCAGAAGCGCGAGTCGAAGAACGCCGCCCGGCAGGCCGCCCGCGAGGAGGCCGAGCGGAGGCGCCAGGCCGAGCGGCGTCGCACTCGGCGCATCCGCACCGCGGTCATCGCCGGCGGCGTCGTCGTGGCCGCCGGCGTCGTGGCCGCGGTCGCCATCCCGATCGTCCACGCGACGAGCCAGCCCTCCGCGGCCGCGGCCGGCGGATCCGGGACGACCTGGGCCGTGCCGTCCGACGTCGAGTCGGCCGTGAAGTCGGCAGGGCTCGACATGCTCACCGCCGAGGGGACCGCGCTCCACATCCACTCCCACCTCAGCGTGACGGTCGACGGCACCGCGGTCTCCGTCCCGGCGTACCTCGGCATCGACGAGGCGGCTGGCGAGATCTCGCCGCTGCACACGCACGACGACTCCGGGATCATCCACGTCGAGTCCCCGACGGTCGAGGACTTCACGCTCGGGCAGGTGTTCGACGAGTGGCAGGTGCCGCTCTCGGATGGCACCGTCGGCGCGTACACCGACGGCCAGGACGGCCAGACCATGACGGTGTTCGTGGATCAGAAGGAGTACTCCGGGGATCCCGCCGACATCGTGCTCGCCGATCACGAGGACATCGACATCGTGGTGACGTCGGCCGGAGAGACGGCGACCGCGCCTGCGGCGTTCACCTGGCCCGAGGGATACTGAGGCCCCGCGCGCGGATCCCGCGCGGCTCGAGACGACGGAGGAACCCCATGAAGCTCACCATCGAGATCGACCTCGACTCGATCGCCGATGACCCCGCGGCCGAGGGCGGACGGATCCTCCGGTACTGGGCCGGCGCGCTCGGGCAGATGGACCTGTCCGCCGAGGCCGAGTACCCGCTCATGAACGCGGCGTACGACGCGCAGGTCGGGACGCTGCGGATCGCGTCCGACTGATCTCGAGGCGCGTCGCCTCGACGCCTTGCGGGCCAGCTCGACGCAGTCTTAGTATCTGCGTATGAGTGAAGATTCGAAGAAGTGCACTTTCGACCCGCAGAGTCAGTACGTCGATCTCGCCGCCGAGGTGTTCACGCTGTTGTCGGACGCGACGCGGATCCGGATCATCCTCGCGCTGCGCGACGGCGAGCTCGCGGTCGGCGAGCTCGCGGAGCGTGTCGGCAAGTCGCCGACCGTCGTCTCGCAGCACCTCGCGAAGCTGCGGTGGGGGCGGGTCGTCGCCGCCCGCCAGTCGGGCACCCGCGTCTTCTACAGCCTGATCGACGAGCACGCGCGTCAGCTCGTGACGCACGCCGTGTTCCAGGCCGAGCACGTGGTGGACGGCTCCGTCCCCGAGCATCACCTCGGGGCGCAGGGGCTCCCCGAGCGCGCCGAGGGCTCGGGGTCGTGAGCGTCGCGGCGGAGCAGGCCTCGGGATCGCCCCGGGTGATGGCGGAGCGGAGCCTCTGGAGCCGCATCGACCGGGGCGACCTCGCGCGCACGCTGTTCGTGGCGGCCTGCGCGGCCGCGGTCGCCCTCGGCTTGACCGGGCCGTGGCCGTCCGTGCCGGTCGTCGCGGTGCTCGGGCTCGTGGTCGGCTGCTGGCCGATTCTCGCCGAGGCGTGGGAGGACGTGCGGCACCGGCGCATGAGCATGGAGCTGTCGATGCTCATCGCGATCGCCGCCGCCGCGGCGATCGGGGAGTGGGTGACGTCGCTCGTCATCACGACCTTCGTCCTCGCCGCCGAGATCCTCGAGGACCTCTCGATGGACCGCGGTCGCGACGCCCTCACGGACCTCATGGCGTTCCTGCCGGAGACGGTGCAGCTGCGCGACGGGGCGGATGTCGTGGTGTCGCCGCTCGCCGAGGTGCGCGCGGGGCAGGTCGTCGTGATCGCCCCCGGCGGGCGGATCCCCGTCGACGGCACGGTGGTCGCGGGTTCCTCGAGCGTCGACCAGTCGCGCATCACAGGGGAGTCGCTCCCCGTCGACGTCGCGGTCGGCAGCGAAGTGCTGTCGGGGTCGATCAACCAGGTCGGTGCCGTGGACGTGCGCGCCGAGCGGATCGGCGCCGACTCGTCGTACGGGCGGATCGTCGAGGCGGTGCGCGAGGCGCAGTCGTCGGAGCCTCCCGTCCAGCGCCTCGCCGATCGCCTCGCCGCGTGGCTCGTGTACCTCGCGCTCGCGGGCGCCGCGGTCACGTTCCTCGTCACGCGCGACCTCACGGCGACGATCTCGGTCGTGGTCGTCGCGGGCGCGTGCGGCATCGCGGCGGGCACGCCGCTCGCCGCGCTCGCGGCCATCGCCCGCATCGCCCGCTCGGGCGCCTTCGTGAAGGACGGCGCCCACCTCGAGGCCCTCTCGTCCGTCGACACCGTGGTGTTCGACAAGACGGGAACGCTGACGTCCGGAGCGCCGACCGTCGTCGGGATCCGCCCCGCGCCCGGCACGGACGAGGACGAGCTGCTCGCGCTCGTCGCGGCCGCGGAGTCGTCCTCCGAGCACCCGCTCGGTCAGGCGATCGTCGCGGCGGCGCGAGGCCGGGGCCTCGCGCTCGGGGCGGCGGAGGGATTCTCCTATGAGCCCGGCCGCGGGCTCGCCGCGACGGTCTCGGGCCGATCGGTCGCCGCGGGCAACCGCGCGCTGGTCCCCGGCGCGCCCGACCCGCTCGACGGGCAGGGCACCGCGACCCCCGTCCACGTCGCGGTCGACGGCGTCTATGCGGGGACGATCCTGCTCGCCGACGCGATTCGGGACAGCGCGCGCCGCGCGGTCGCCGAGCTGCACCGACGCGGCCTGAACACCCTCATGATCACCGGTGACCAGGAGGCCACGGCCCGCGCGGTCGGCGCCGAGGTCGGGATCGACGACGTCCGGGCCGGGCTCCTGCCCGACGAGAAGCTCGCGGCGATCGACGCCGAGCGCGCCGCGGGCCGGAGGCTCGCGATGGTCGGCGACGGCGTGAACGACGCTCCGGCGCTCGCGCGGGCCGACGTCGGGATCGCGATGGGCTCCGGAACCGACATCGCGCGCGAGAGCGCCGACGTCGTGCTCATCAGCTCCGACCTCGACGACCTCGTCCGCACGGTGCACGTCGCCCGCCGCGCTCGCCGCATCGTCATGGCGAACTTCATCGGCACGATCGTCATCGACCTCCTCGGCATGAGCCTCGCGGCGTTCGGGTTCCTGAGCCCCGTCGTCGCGGCCCTCATCCATGTGGGGAGCGAGACGGCGTTCATCCTCAACTCGGCGCGCCTGATCCCGGGGCGCCGCGCCCGCCGCTGACGCGGGCCGGGATCAGGCCGCGGTCCGCCGGAGCAGGACGCTGAGGCGGATCGCCGAGACGAGGAAGAAGATCCCGCCGATCGCGGCATAGCCCGCGGGGCCGGCGACCGAGCTCGCGCCCTGGATCCCCTGCAACACGAATCCCGCGCCCGCGAAGACCGAGATGCCGCCGCTGAGCATCTGCGCGACCTGGCCGCCCGATGCGCGGTTGCGGATCGCGGTGACGAGCTGCGGGATGCCCGATCCGATCGCCCAGATGCCCCACACGACGAGGACCGCGGGAATCGAGACGGTCGAGGCGACCCCGAGTGCGACCGCCACCGCGACGCTGACGGCGACGTTGATCCACTCGGACGCGCTCGATCGAGCGGGTGCGGCGCGCAGCTGCCACAGGACCGATCCCGCGTCGAAGAGCGGATAGATCACGAGCAGGATCGTGAGGAACGCCCCGGTCGGGGCGGCCGCGAGGACGACGGCCGCCCACGCGATCGCGAAGACGAACCGGACGGCGTAGAGGCGCCGCAGGGCGGCGGCGAAGGGGATGGACATCGGGCTCTCCGATCGAAGGTTGGGATGTAGAGTTACTAGTACGTCTACATGAGCGAAGATAGGCTTTCCCCACCGCGAACGCAACCCGCGCCGCGAACCTCGGAGCGAAGAATGACCCCCACGACACCGGCCCCCGCGGCGCGTCGGTCCTCGGCCGCGGACACCAGGGCCCGGATCCTGACGGCGGCGAGCGAGCTGTTCTACGCCCAGGGGATCCGCGCGACGAGCGCGGACCGGATCATCGACGACGTCGGGATCACGAAGGTCACCTTCTACCGCCACTTCCGCAGCAAGGGCGAGCTCGTCGTCGCGTACCTCGAGCAGCAGGCGTCGGCCGAGCGGGCCTGGATGGAGGAGTCGCGCGGGGCAGGCGACGCGATCGGATCCCTCCGCGCGCTCGCCGCGGGCATCGGCGAGGCGAGCTGCCGGCCGGGCTTCCGCGGCTGCGCGTTCATCAACGCCGCCGCCGAGTTCGCCGACCCGGGGGATCCCGTGCGCGCGGCCGTCGACGCGCACCGCGCGTGGATGCTCGAGCAGTTCGCCGAGATCGCAGCGTCGGCGGGGGCGCACGACGTCGACGCGACCGCCCGCCAGCTGATGGTCCTGCGCGACGGCGCGATGGTCAACGGCTACCTCGGCGACGCGAACTCCGTCGCGGGCGCCGTCGGAGGCGCCTTCGCCGCGGTCGTCTCGGCCGCGATCCGGTAGAGGACCGGGTATCCCGACTTCCGAGGACCGAGGTGTGCCGCTCGCGGCATGTGGGCCCTGTCAGCATGGAGGGACCCGCCCCGCCCCGGAGGAGAGCACGTGGAACCGACCGGCCCCTGGACAGAACGACCCTGGACGACGGCGTACGCGCCGGGGGTTCCGGACGACATCCCCGAGGTCACCGAGACGCTCGTCGACATGGTGGATCGGAGCGTCCGACGCCATCGCCGGACGACCGCGCTCGTGTTCTTCGGCGCCCGCACGACCTACGGCGACCTGGGGGAGCGGATCGCCCGCGCCGCGGCGGGGCTGCGCCGGCTCGGCGTCCAGGCGGGAGACCGCGTGGCGCTCGTCATGCCGAACTGCCCTCAGCACGTCGTCGCGTTCTACGCGGTCCTGCGGCTCGGCGCGGTCGTCGTCGAGCACAACCCGCTGTACACCCCGCGGGAGCTGCGGCACCAGTTCGAGGATCACGGGGCGCAGGTCGCGATCGTGTGGGACCGGACCGCCGACGTCGTCGCCGAGCTGCCGAGCGACGTGCGCCCGCGCCACATCGTCGCGGTCGACATGACGGCCGAGATGCCGTTCGGGAAGCGCGCGGCGCTGCGCCTCCCCGTCCCGGCGGCTCGCGAGGCGCGCGCGAAGCTCACGGCCCGCCCGCGATCGCGTGGCGTCATCGCGTGGCGGAAGCTCGTCGGCGGGCGGCGCCTCCCGCGTCGGCACCGCCGCCCCAGCGTCGACGACGTCGCGATCCTCCAGTACACGAGCGGCACGACGGGAACGCCCAAGGGCGCGATCCTCACGCACCGCAACCTCCGCGCGAACGCGATGCAGGGGCGCGCGTGGGTGCCGGGGCTGCGGGAGGGCGAGGAGACCTTCTACGGGGTGCTGCCGCTCTTCCACGCGTACGGGCTCACGCTCTGCCTGACCTTCGCGATGAGCATCGGCGCGAAGCTCGTGCTGTTCCCGACCTTCGACGCCGCGCTCGTCGCCGACGCCGCGAAGGCGGATCCGCCGACCTTCCTCCCCGGCGTCCCTCCCGTCTACGACGCCCTCGCACGCAGCGCGGCGCACGGCGCGATCGACGTCTCGACGGTGCGGTTCGCGATCTCCGGGGCGATGAGCCTGCCGCTCGCGACGGTGCGGCGGTGGGAGGAGGCGACGGGCGGCCTGCTCGTTGAGGGGTACGGGATGACCGAGACATCGCCCGTCGCGCTCGGCAACCCGATCGGGCCGACGCGGCGCCCCGGGACCGTCGGCGTTCCGTTCCCGGGCACCGACATCCGCGTCGTCCGCATCGACGATCCGTCGGCCGAGGTCGGGCCGGGCGAGGCCGGAGAGCTCCTGCTGCGCGGGCCGCAGGTGTTCGCGGGCTACTGGAAGCGCCCCGAGGAGACGGCGGCCGCGCTGCTGCCGGGAGGATGGCTGCGCACGGGCGACATCGTCACGGTCTCGGACGACGGCTTCGTGACGGTCGTAGACCGGATCAAGGAGCTCATCATCACGGGCGGATACAACGTCGCACCGCACGAGGTCGAGGAGACGCTCGAGGCGCACCCCGACGTCGTCGCCGCGGCGGTGGTGGGGCTCCGGCGCCCCGACGGAAGCGAGCAGGTCGCCGCGGCCGTCGAGATCGCCGAGGGGCGGGTGTTCGACGACGGGGCCCTGCGCGACTTCTGCCGCGCGCACCTGGCCGACTACAAGATCCCGCGCCGGATCGTCCGGATGGACGAGCTGCCGCGCTCCCTCGTCGGGAAGGTGCTGCGCCGCGAGGTGCGCGACCGGATGACGGCGGGGCGCGGCGCGACGGAGAAGTAGGCGCCGGGCTGCGGGTGCGAAGAAGGGGTCGGTGCGTGCGGAAGTCCGCGCGCACCGGCCCTTTCCTGGAGGATCAGTCGTCGGAGACGGTGACCTTCACCTCGATGTTGCCGCGGGTCGCGTTCGAGTAGGGGCACACCTGGTGGGCGGCGTCGGCGAGGTCCTGCGCCGTCGCGTGGTCGAGCTCGGGGATGACGACCTCGAGCTCGACGGCGAGGCCGAATCCGCCCTCGCCGTTCGACCCGATCGACACGCGGGCGCCGACCGAGGATCCCTCGATCGAGACCTTGCGCGAGCGGGCCACGCTCTGGAGGGCCGAGTGGAAGCAGGCCGAGTAGCCCGCCGCGAAGAGCTGTTCGGGGTTCGCGCCCGCGCCCGATCCGCCCATCGCCTTCGGGATCGCCATGTCGAACTCGAGGTCCGACTCGATCACCGAGACGTGGCCGTTGCGGCCGGCTCCGGTCGCGAGTGCTTCTGTCGTATATGCAGCGTCCATGATCAGAGACTAAGCACGCGCCGGATCCGCCGGGCCGATCACAGCGGATCCATGGGTTCGCCCGTCAGCCGCGCGACGCGGAGAGGAGGTCGTGGATCTCGGTGAGCCGCTCGGTGAGGTCGGGGATGTCCCCGGCGCCGCGCGCGGGGGACAGGGCGCCGCTCCACACCTGGCGCAGCCGCCGGAGGTTCTCGGCGGCCCGCGGGGTCGAGGTGACGGTCACGCCGCGACCGTCACCGGGCGCGTCGGTGCGCATGAGGAGGCCCTTCTCCTCGAGGCGCCGCAGGAGCGCGCTGACGTTGGGGCGCTGCATGTCGACCGCGTGGGCGATCGCGCTCGGCGTCGTTCCGGGGTTGCGGTCGACGAAGCGCATCACGGCGTGCTCGGAGACCGTGAGCTCGGTGATGTCGGCGTCGGCGTGGCGGCGCTCGATCGTGCGCGAGAGCGCCGACACGATCTCGGCGAGGTCGGCCAGCTGGTCGTCGGTGACGGAGTGCGGCATGCCGCCAGTGTACTCGTGATGATTTGATAATTATTGATCAATAACTACACTGGATCGCATGACCTCCACGACCTCCTTCCGAAGCGACACCGCAGCGCAGCGCGCGGCGCGGCCCGGGATCGGCGCGGGCCTGCTCCTCGTGCTCGCGCTCCTCCAGGCGGTCACGCCGTTCGCGACAGACCTCTACCTGCCCGCCTTCCCCGCGATGACCGCCGACCTGTCGACGAGCGCGACGGGCGTGCAGCTCACGCTGACGGCCTTCCTCGTCGGCATCGCCGCGGGCCAGCTCGTCTTCGGGCCGCTCTCCGATCGATACGGCCGTCGCACGCCGCTCGTCGTCGGCGCCGTGATCTTCGTGCTCTCGAGCGCCGCCGCCGTGGTCGCCCCGACCGTCGGCGTGCTCATCGCGGCGCGCGTCGTGCAGGGTCTCTCGGGCGCGGCCGGCATGGTCCTCGGCCGCGCCGTGATCTCCGACCTCGCCGTCGGGCCCGCGGCCGCGAGGGCCATGAGCCTCATGATGATCGTCGGGGGAGTGGCGCCCGTCGTCGCGCCTCTCATCGGCGGCGTGATCGCCGACCCCCTCGGCTGGCGGGGCGTCCTCGCGGTCGTCGCCGTGATCGCGCTCGCGAGCCTCGTCGCCGTCGTGTTCGGGGTGCGCGAGTCGCTGCCGCGCGAGCGGCGCGACGCGATGCGCGCCGACAAGGCGCGGGAGGGATCCGCGCTCGCCCCGCTCGCCACGTGGGGCTACCTCGGCTACACGCTCGCGTTCGCCTTCGGGTTCGGCGTCATGATGGCCTACATCTCGGCGTCGCCGTTCATCTACCAGACGATGATGGGGCTCGGGACCCTCGAGTACAGCCTGCTCTTCGGCGTCAACGCCCTCGCGCTCATGGTCGTGAGCGCCGCGTCGGCCAAGCTCGTCGACCGCGTGCCCGCCGAGCGGCTCATGGGGCTGGGGCTCGGGATCTCGGCGGTCGGGGCCGCGCTGTTCCTGCTGATCGCGGCGACGGGCGCGCCCGTCTGGCTGCTCGCCGTCGCGGTGTTCGTCGCCGTCGCTCCGCTGGGTCTCGTCCTCGGCAACGGATCGGCGCTCGCGCTCGCGGCGGTTCCCCGCGCCGCGGGGAGCGCGTCCGCCGTCCTCGGCGCCGCGCAGTTCGGGCTCGCGGCCGTGATCTCGCCCCTCGTGAGCGTCGCGGGCGAGGACACCGCGATGCCCTGCGCGATCGTCATGGTCGCGTCCGCGGCCGCGGCGCTCGCCGCGTACGGGGTCGCGCGCCGCGCCGGACGCGCTTAGCGGATGCGCCGAGGGGCGCGGATCCCGAACGGATCCGCGCCCCTCGGCGTCGACGAATAGGTCAGGCTCCCGCGGCGGCGTCGCCCACGGCGATCGCCTCCGCCTCCTCCACCTCGCTGGCCGCGTGCGCATCGATCCGGCGCAGCGTGCGGCGGCCGAAGATGATCACGAGGGCCGCGATCGCGGCCGAGGCGCCCGCGAACCAGTACGGGATCGTCGAGCTGAACGCGTCGGCGAGCGCCGTCGCGAGCGGCGGGGCGATCGCGCCGCCGAGGAAGCGGACCCCCGAGTAGGCCGACGACGCGACGGAGCGCGGCAGGTCGGTCGCCTCCATGACGGCCTCCGTCAGCACGGTGTTGCACACGCCGAGGATCAGGCCCCCGATGATGATGCAGGTCACGAGGCCCGCCTTGCTGTCGACGATGAAGCCCGCGACGACGAGGTCGATCGCGAGGAGCGGCAGCATGACCGTCAGGGTGTTGCGCAGGCCCCACGCGCGGATGAGCGCGGGCGCGAGGAACACGCTCGTGATCGCGAGCGCGACGCCCCAGCCGAAGAACGTCCAGCCGATCTGGATCGCGCCGAACCCGAGGGGGAACGGCGAGTACGCGAGCAGGATGAAGAAGGCGATGTTGTAGAACAGCGCCGTGACGGCGAGGATGCCGAGCGCGGGGCGGCCGAGCGCGCGGAACGGCGCCGAGAGGTGCAGGGGGCTGCGCTCCTGCTTCGGCATGCGCAGCATCGTCACGATCGCGATGAACGCGACGGCCATGAGCGTCGTGACGCCGAAGAACGGGCCGCGCCAGCTGACCTCCCCGAGGAGACCGCCGACGAGGGGGCCGACCGCGATGCCGAGGCCGAGCGCGGCCTCGTAGATGATGATCGCGGCACTGGAACCGCCCGCCGCGGCTCCGACGATCGCGGCGAGCGCCGTCGAGATGAAGAGGGCGTTGCCGAGGCCCCAGCCCGCGCGGAACCCGATGATCTCGTCGACCGATCCGCTGATCGCGCTGAGGAACGCGAAGACGACGACGACCGCGAGCCCGATGAGGAGCGTCGCCTTCGTGCCGATGCGGCTCGACACCCACGAGGTGAAGAACATCGCGGCGCCCGTGACGGCGAGGTAGCTCGTGAAGAGCAGCTCGGTCTGCGTCGGCGTCGCGTCGAGCGACGTGGCGATCGAGGGGAGGATCGGGTCGACGAGGCCGATGCCCATGAAGGAGACGACCGCGGCGAACGCGATCGCCCACACGGGAAGCGGCTGCTTCCAGATGGATCCGGAGGAGGGACTGCTCATCGAGAGGATCCCCTTTCTGCTGTGTGAGGGTGGGATGTCGTGGCCTCGGCGAGCTGCTCGCGGAGGATCTCGGCGGCGCGGCCGAGGGCCCGCCAGTCGTCGTCGTCGAGCCCCGAGAACCGGGGGAGCAGGGCGGCGACGAGCTCGCGGCGCCAGGCGGCGTACGCGGCGGATCCCTCGTCGGTCGCGGCGACGATCACGGCGCGCTGGTCGTCGGGGTCGTGCGCGCGCTCGAGGAGGCCGGCCTCGGTCATCGTCGCGACGAGCCGCGTCATGCCCGGCTGCGTCACGCGGCTCAGGCGCGCGAGGTCGCCGAGCCGCAGCGGGCCGCGCTCGAGGAGGATCGCGAGCGTGCGCCACTGAGCCGACGGCGTCTCGTTCTGCATGTCGACGGCGGCCGTGCGCGTGAGGGCGTGGGCGCCGATGATGAGCGATTCGAGGTCGTGAGAGCGTGTCACGTCCAACAAAGATACCAGAGGTATATAACTACGGCATCTATTCGGCGGAACCTACGATGGATCCATGACCGCGAACCTCAGCCGAGAAGAGACGGCGGCCCGGTCGGCCGCCATCACCCTGAGCGCCGTGCAGGTCGAGCTCGACCTCACCGGCGCGCCCGACGCGGAGGTCACGGGCTTCCCGACCGCCACGACGCTCGCCTTCCAGGCGCGGGAGGAGTCGACGTGGATCGACTTCCTCGGCGAGAGCGTCGACCGCGTCGTCGTCAACGGCGTCGACCACCCGGTCATCTGGGACGGCGCGCGCATCACGGTCACGGGCCTCGGGCCCGAGAACGAGGTGCGGATCGAGGCGACGGGCGCGTACAGCCGTTCGGGCGAGGGCCTGCACCGCTTCGTCGACCCCGTCGACGGCGCCACCTACCTCTACACGCAGTACGAGCCGGCCGACTCGCGCCGCGTCATGGCCGCCTTCGAGCAGCCCGACATGAAGGCGCGCTACACCTTCCGCGTCACGGCGCCCGCGGGCTGGACGGTGCTCTCGGGAGGCCGCGCCCTCGTCACGATGGGCGGCGGCCAGGAGCAGACCGTCGAGTTCGCCCCGACGCTGCCGATCTCGTCGTACATCACGGCGGTCGCGGCCGGGCCGTACCACGGCGTCTCGGGGGAGTGGACCCGCGGCGAGCAGCGCGTCGCGCTCGGCGCCTATGTGCGCGCCTCGCTCGCGGCGCACCTCGACTCGGAAGAGATCTTCGAGGTCACGAAGCAGGGACTCGACTTCTACGCCGACGCGTTCGGGTTCGACTACCCCTGGGGCAAGTACGACCAGATCTTCGTCCCCGAGTACAACCTCGGCGCGATGGAGAACCCCGGGCTCGTCACGTTCACCGAGGCGTACATCTTCCGCGGCGCCGCGACCGAGGCCCAGCGCGAGGCGCGGGCCAACACGATCCTCCACGAGATGGCGCACATGTGGTTCGGCGACCTCGTGACGATGCGCTGGTGGGACGACCTCTGGCTCAAGGAGTCGTTCGCCGACTACATGGGGGCCCACGCCTCGGTCGCGGCGACGCGCTTCTCCGACGCCTGGGCGTCGTTCGCGAACCGCCGCAAGGCCTGGGCGTACGAGCAGGACCAGCTGCCGACGACCCACCCGATCGTCGCCGACATCCCCGATCTCGAGGCGGCGAAGCTCAACTTCGACGGGATCACCTACGCCAAGGGCGCCTCGGTGCTCAAGCAGCTCGTCGCGTTCGTCGGCGAGGAGGCGTTCTTCGCGGGTGCGCGGGCGTACTTCCGGGCCCACGCCTACGGCAACACGACGCTCGACGACCTGCTCGTCGCGCTCGAGGACGCGTCGGGCCGCGACGTGCGCGCGTGGTCGCGGGCGTGGCTCGAGACGACGGGCGTCAGCGAGATCTCGTACGACGGATCCGCCCTCGTGCAGACCGACGCCCGCCCGCACCGCCTGCGGGTGGGGCTGTACGCGCTCGACGGCGACGCGCTCGTCCGCACCGAGTCGGTCGACGTCGAGCTCACGGAGGAGCGGACGCCGATCGAGCTCCCGGACGCGGATCTCGTGCTCATCAACGACGGCGACCTCACCTACGCCAAGGCGCGCCTCGATGAGCGCTCGCTCGCGACGGTCGAGAAGGCGCTCAGCGGCCTGGACGACGCGCTCGCGCGCGGTCTCGTCTGGTCGGCCCTCTGGAACGCGACGCGCGACGGTCTGCTGCCGGCGGGGCGCTTCCTCGCGATCGTCGAGCGCCACGCGCCGCGCGAGGCGAACGTCGGCCTGCTCGCGGGAACGCTCGCGAACGCCGCGCACACTGTCAACCACTTCGTCGCGGACGCCGATCGCGACGCCGCGCGCGCCGCGTGGCTCGACGTCGTCGCCCAGTCGCTCCGCGCCGCCGGGCCGGGCTCGGGTGCGCAGCTCGCCTGGGCCCGCGCCCTCGGGGCGGCGGCCTCGGTCTCGGACGGCCGATCGGCAGCGATCCGCGCGATGCTCGACGGATCTGAGCCCGCACCCGAGGGCCTCGCGCTCGACGCCGACCTGCGCTGGGCGTGGATCTTCGCGCTCGCCGCGACGGGCGCCGTGGGCGAGGACGAGATCCGCGCCGAGCTCGCGCGCGACGACACGATGTCGGGCCGCACCGCGGCGGTCGCGGCGCTCGCCGCGCGCCCCGAAGCCGACGTCCGCGCCGCCGCGTGGGAGGGCGCGTGGACCGACACGTCGCTCACGAACGATCACCTCGGCGCCACGATCGACGGCGTGCGCGCCGGCGGCCGGCGCGACCTCGTCGCGGGCTTCGACGACGACTACTTCGCGCGGATCCGCCCGACGTGGGCCGAGCGCTCGATCGAGATCGCCCGCCGCCTCGTGCGCGGCCTGTTCCCCGCGGGCGACTCGCTCGAGAAGGTCGACGCCTGGCTCGCCGCGAACGACGACGCCCCGGGTTCGCTCCGCCGCCTCGTGATCGAGCAGCGCGACCACCTGGCGCGCGACCTGCGGGTGCGCGCCGCGAACTGACGCGACGAGAGGGGCCCCGGCGGATGCCGTGGCCCCTCTCGCGTGCGATGCGCGTCAGGCGGCGGGGCCGTCGGCGAGCGTCACGGTCGCGGTCTGGCTCGCGCCGGCCGCCGTGGTCCAGGCGATCGTCACCTGGTCGCCCGAGTCGTACGACGCGAGGATCTGCGTGAGGTCGTCGGACGAGGAGACGGCGACGCCGTCGACCGAGGTGATGACGTCGCCCGCGGCGATGCCCGCGTCGGCGGCCGGGGTGCCCTCGATGACCCCCGCGACCGACGCGCCCGTCACGGAGGCGCCGTTCTGGTAGCCGTACGCCGACATGCCCGTCTCGCTGGAAACCTGCACGCCGAGGAACGCGGGGTAGCCGATCGTCACGCTGCCCGACTCGTCGCCCGACACGATCTGGTTCGCGATGTCGAGGGCGTCGTCGATCGGGATCGCGTAGGCGACCGTCGTGGCGGATCCGCTCGACGCCGCGGTGTCGATGCCGATGACCTCGCCCTCGTCGTCGAGGAGGGGGCCGCCCGAGTCGCCCGAGACGACGTCGGCCGAGATCTGGATCATGCCGTCGAGCGTCTCGCTCGAGACCGTCGACTCGGACTGCGTCGTGACCGTCGAGTCGAGGTCGGTGATCGTGCCGTCCGCCGCCATGAGGACGCCGCCGCCCTCCGAGTTCCCGACCGCCGTGACGTCGTCGCCGACCGCGGCGTCGTCGTCGTCGTCGATCGTCGCCGTTGTGAGGCCCGACGCGCCCTCGAGCTGCAGCACCGCGACGTCGTTCTCGGCGTCCGTGCCCACGACCGTCGCCGTGTACTGCTGGCCCGTGGATCCGATCGTCACGGTGATCTCGGTGGATCCCTCGACGACGTGGTTGTTGGTGAGGACGAGGCCGTCGCTCGTGAGCACGATGCCCGTTCCCGCGGCCTCGGCGTTCTCGTACCCGAGCACCGTGTTGACGAGGACCACGCCCGACGCCTCGTCGGTGCTCGCGGTCGTCGAGGCCTCGTTGCCGGAGGTCGTCGACTGCTGCTGCTGCTCGGTCCCGCTGCCGAACGGCGAGACCTGCTGCGCGGATCCGCTCGACGAGGATCCCGACGAGTCCTGCTGCTGGGGGATGGTCTGAGCGGCGGTCGTCGTCGGCGAGAGCGTCGCCGCGCCGACGGGGATGCCCGCCGCGAAGGCGCCGATGACGAGCGCGGATCCGGCGGCGCCGAAGATCGTCGCGCGGCGCCGATACCAGGGCCGCTTGGCGGCGACCGGTGCGGTGGGAGTGGTGGGAGTGATGTCGTCCATGAGGGCCCCTTTCGTGCCTGATGGACTCATTGGACTCCCCGGACCAGCGCGTACGCGATGATCGCCCTATGCGCTTCCTATGAAGCCGGATCGCTCACGCCGGAGACGGCCACCAGCGCGGCATCGATGCGAGCACCTGCCGGCCGAAGGCGCGCGAATCGGTGTCGTCGGAGGCTGCCCACAGTTCGAGCGCGCTCGCGATGCCGCCCGCCATGAACGCGACGCCGACGGTCGAGTCCTCGGGGACGTCGGCCCCGTTGGCCCGGAGCACGTCGACGGCCATCTGCATGCGGTCGAGGTAGCGCTGGCGCAGCCGCTTGCGGAAGCCGAGCGACACCGACGACTCGAGGAGGGCGCGGATCGCGGTGCGTTCGCGGAGGACCGCGTCGAGAAGCTCGACCATCTGGTCGACGTAGACCTGCGACGACTCGGAGGGGGAGGCCGTGAAGGGCTCGACGGCGCTCGCCTCGTCGAGCATCGTCGCGTACACGTCGGCCGCGAGGTCTCCGACGCTCGCGTAGTGGCCGTAGAAGGTCGTGCGGTGCACGCCCGCGGCGCGGCACAGCTCGGCGACGCCGATGTCGCCGAGGTCCTCGGCCTGGAGCATCGTGCGGAGCGCGTCGGCGAGCCGCTGCCTGCTGCGCTGCGCTCGCGGGTCGTCCGATGTCGCGGAAGGGGAGACGGGGGTGTTCGTCATGGGCCAAGTCTGCCGCACGACGGCGCGCCGGGCGCGGACGCCCCTCCTTGAGGCGCGCCTGGGAATGCGGGCGCGCCGCACCGTGTCGCGCCGGGCGCGCCGCCGTGCTCCGCGTACTCTCGTGGGGTCATGATCCGGTTCGAGAACGTCACCAAGCGATACCGCGGCACCGCCCAACCCGCGCTCGACGGCGTCGACTTCGAGGTCGACCGCGGCGAGTTCGTGTTCCTCGTCGGCGCCTCGGGCTCCGGCAAGTCGTCGTGCCTGCGCCTCATGATGCGCGAGGGAACGCCGTCCGAGGGGCGCGTGCTCGTGCTCGGGCGCGACACCAAGGCGCTGAGCGACAGGCGCACGCCCTACTTCCGCCGCAGCATCGGATCCGTCTTCCAGGACTTCCGCCTGCTGCCGTCGAAGACCGTCACGCAGAACATCGCGTTCGCGCTGCAGGTCATCGGGCGCTCGCGCAGCGCCGTCAAGGCCGCCGTTCCCGAGGCGCTCGAGCGCGTCGGACTCGCGGGCATGGGCAAGCGCATGCCGCACGAGCTCTCGGGCGGCGAGCAGCAGCGCGTCGCGATCGCCCGCGCGATCGTCAACCGCCCCCAGATCCTCCTCGCCGACGAGCCGACGGGAAACCTCGACCCCACGACCTCGGTCGAGGTCATGCGCGTCCTCGAGGCGATCAACGCCGCCGGCACGACCGTCGTCATGGCGACGCACGAGGCCGGCTTCGTCGACCGCATGCAGCGCCGCGTCCTCGAGCTCTCGAGCGGCAGGCTCGTGCGCGACGAGGTGCGCGGGTCGTACGGCGACACCTCGGTCGTCGCGACCCTGCGCCCCGAGGCCGAGCGCGGCGCCTCGTCGATCGCGGCCCTGACCGCCGCCCTCGAGGTCCAGCGCGAGACCGTCACGGGCGCGGGCCCTCTCGCCGAGCAGGCCGCCGAGGCGATGGCGCAGCCCGCCGACGACGCGGCCGCCGAGGCGCCGGACGACGCCCCCGAGGCCCCCGCCGCCGACGACGCAGACAAGAACACCCCGGTCGCGCCCGAGCCGCAGGTCGACGACCTCGGCGTCGCCGACCGCCTCGGCCTCACGGGCCGCGACGACGAAGTGGGGCCCACCTCGTGAACGGCTCGCTCATCATCTCGGAGGCGCTCCAGGGCCTCCGCCGCAACCTCTCGATGGTCGTCTCGGTCATCCTCGTGACATTCGTGTCGCTGACCTTCGTCGGCGCCGCGATCCTCATGCAGGCGCAGATCGGCAAGACGAACTCCTACTTCGAGGATCGTGCGCAGGTCGACGTGTACATGTGCTCGTCGATCTCCGACGGCGACACGTGCGTCGACGGCACGGCGAGCGACGAGCAGATCCAGGCGGTCCAGGACCAGCTCGACGGATCCACGCTCGCCCCGCTGATCGACTCGTACTCGTTCCAGACGCAGCAGGAGGCGCACGACGAGCTCACGCAGAGCTTCGATGCGAGCATCTCCGGCCTCCTGACGGTCGACCAGACGAGCGCGGTCTTCCACATCGACCTGCAGAACCCCGACCAGACCGACGTCATCCGCGAGGCGTTCAGCGGCGTGCAGGGCGTCGAGGAGGTCGCCGACCAGCTCGAGTACCTCGACCCGCTCTTCCAGACCCTGACGATCGCGACGTACATCGCCATCGGCATCGCGGTGCTCATGCTCATCTCGGCGGTGCTGCTCATCTCGACGACGATCCGGCTGTCGGCGTTCGCGCGTCGCCGCGAGGTCGGGATCATGCGCCTCGTCGGCGCGTCGAACGGCACGATCCAGACGCCGTTCGTGCTCGAGGGCATCCTCGCGGCGTTCATCGGATCGGTCCTCGCGAGCGCCGCCGTGGTGGTGCTCGTGCGGGTCGGCGTCGGCGACTACCTCGCGACCGAGGCGTCGGCGATCCCGTGGATCGGCCTCGCCGAGACCTGGTACGTCATCCCCGTCATCATCCTGCTCGGCGTGCTGCTCGCGGCGCTGTCGGCCGGCTTCGCGATCCGCCGCTGGCTCAAGGCCTGAGGCTCCAGCGCCGCGTATAGACTGGGAGGTCTGATCACGCGGCGACGGGAGGTGCGCACATGCCCAAGGAGAAGGGCGAGCAGGTGATCGCGACCAACCGTCGCGCACGCCACCTGTACACGATCGAGAAGACGTACGAGGCGGGCATCGTGCTCTCGGGCACCGAGGTCAAGTCGCTGCGCGCGGGCCACGCGAACCTCACCGACGGCTACGCGTACGTCGACGGCGGCGAGGCCTGGCTCGACCAGGTGAACATCCCGCAGTACTCCCAGGGCAGCTGGACGAACCACGCGTCGAAGCGCGTCCGCAAGCTGCTCCTGCACAAGGACGAGATCGCGAAGATCGGGCAGAAGGCGTCGGCGGGCGGATACACGCTCGTGCCGCTCAAGCTCTACTTCGTCGACGGCCGCGCGAAGGTCGAGATCGGCGTCGCCAAGGGCAAGACCGAGTACGACAAGCGGCAGACGCTGCGCGAACGCCAGGACCGGCTCGAGGCTGAGCGCGCGATGCGCAGCCGCAACCGCATGGGCGAGTAGCCGCCCCGTTCTCCACAGGCATCTGCACCACCCCCGGCCCTCTCCCTAGCCTGGGGCGCATGTCGGATCCGCTCGCCCTCGCCGCGCTGCTCGTGTTCGCGGGCGTCGGCGGGTGGCTCTGCCACATCGACATCGCCGAGCACCGGCTGCCGAACGCGATCGTGCTGCCCCTCGCGGGCGGGATCCTCGCGCTCGCCCTCGCGGCGTCGGTCGCCGAGGGATCGCCCGCGACCCTCGTGCGCGCCGCGGCCGGGGCGCTCGCGCTCGGCGGCGGGTACGCGCTCCTGCGGGTCGCGAGCCGCGGCGGGCTCGGCGGGGGAGACATCAAGCTCGCCTTGCCGACGGGCGCCGTCCTCGCGTGGCAGGGCTGGCCCGCCTTCGCGCTCGGGTCCGCGCTCGCGTTCGTCGTCGGATCCGCGTGGGCGGCCGGTCTCATCGCGACGCGGCGCGGCTCCCGCGACACCCGGATCGCGTTCGGCCCGTGCATGATCCTCGGTGCGTGCGTCGGGCCCGCGCTCGTCTGACCGATAGCCTCGTGGCATGGGGAGCGTGATCAGGGGCGTGCAGGCGACGATCGCCTGGGTGCTGCGGCACCGGATCCTCCGCGCCTTCCTGCTCTACTCCGATCACGGGGGCGGGCTGCTCGCGGCGGCGATCACGTTCCGCGCGCTGTTCGCCGTCTTCGCCGCCGTGCTGCTCGGCTTCTCGATCGCTTCGATGTGGCTCTCGTCGCGCGACGACCTGTGGGACGCGCTCGTGGCGTCGGTCGACGAGGTCATCCCCGGCCTCCTGTCGACCGACGGATCCGGGCTCATCGACGCCTCGTCGATCACGGGCGACTACTTCCAGCAGAACATCATCGTCCTCATCGTGTCGGTTCCGGCGCTCGTCTGGGCGCTCATCGGGGCCGTCGGCAACCTCCGCGTCGCGGTGCGGCAGATCGCGGGGACGGCGCACGAGGGCGACAACGCGCTGCTGCTGCGCGCCTTCGACCTGCTCTTCGCGCTCTCGCTGGGCGTCCTCCTCGCGGCGTCGGCCGTGGCGTCTCTCCTCGGGACGGGCTTCGTGGATCTCGTGCTCGGCTGGATCGGCACGGCGCCGTCCGGGACGGCGACCGTCCTGACCCGCGTGGGGACCATCGTCGTGACCTTCGTGCTCGACTCCGTCGTCATCGCGTGGCTGTTCTGGCTGCTCTCGGGCCTCCGCACGCCGCCGCGGATCATGCTCTCCGGTGCGCTCCTCGGCGGCGCGGGGCTCGTCGTGCTGCAGCAGCTGTCGAGCCTGTTCGTCGGCGGCGCCGACAACAACCCCTTGCTCGAGGGCTTCATCCCGCTCATCGCTCTGCTCCTGTGGTTCAACTTCTCGTCGCAGGTGATCCTGATCGCCTCCGCCTACATCGTCGTGTCGGTCGAGGACCGCGAGAACCGCGTCGCGTCGCGCTACGGCGCCGACACCTTCAAGCAGCGCGCGGTGCGCGCCGCCGAGCGCGACCTCCGCGTCGCGACCGACGCGCTGCGCGTCGCGCGCGAGGCCGAGAGGGTCGAGCGTGAGAAGATCGCCGAGCGAGCCGAACGATACTCCGCGTAGCCTGGACGCATGGCATCGCGATCCGTCGAGATCGAGCGCAAGTTCGACGTCGAGCCCGGCACCCCCCTTCCCGACTGGACCGCCGTCCCCGGCGTCGCCTCCGTGACCCCGGGCGAGGCTCGTCATCTCGACGCGCTCTACCTCGACACTCCCGCGGGCGACTTCGCCGCGGCGGGCGTCGCGCTGCGCCGCCGCACGGGCGGTCCCGACGCGGGCTGGCACGTCAAGGGTCCCCTCGTCGACGGCGCGCGGGTCGAGCTGCACTGGCCGCTCGGCGACGCCGACGAGATCCCGGCGGAGGCGCTCGGCGAGCTCGCGCAGTGGGGCGACACGGCGTCGCTCGAGCCCCTCGCGCGCATCGTCAACGACCGCACGGCCTACGAGCTGCTCGACGCCGACGGGGGA
Organism: Microbacterium indicum DSM 19969; assembly: GCF_000422385.1. Classification (GTDB taxonomy): domain Bacteria; phylum Actinomycetota; class Actinomycetes; order Actinomycetales; family Microbacteriaceae; genus Microbacterium; species Microbacterium indicum. Next base: position 49,165 of record NZ_AULR01000013.1, on the reverse strand, counting down.
GTGATCGCCGAGTTCGTCGACGATCACGTCGCGACGAGCGACCTGCGCGGCGGGTCCGAGCGCGCCTGGCACGAGTGGGAGGTCGAGCTCGGCGCCGCGGCCCCCGCCGACGTCGACGCCTTCTTCGACGCCGTCGAGCGCGCGGCCCTCGCGGCGGGCGCGACCGCCCCGTCGTCGGCCTCGAAGCTGGCCCGCGCCCTCGGCCGCTAGGCGCGACGCGCGGTCCCATCCCGCGCCGCCTCCCGATCGGGACGACAGAATGAGGGGATGACGCCCCCGCTCCGCTCCGATGCCCGGCGCGCGCAGGTGCGCCGCCGCACGCAGCGCCGACGCCGCCGCTCGCTCGCGGCCCTCGTCGCTCTCGTGTCGGCGTCGGTGATGATCGTCGTGGGCGCCGAGCTCGTGACGAGCGGCGGATCCGCCGGCGCGGCGCCACGCCCCACGGAGACGGCCTCGCCGACGGCCACCGCGTCGTCCGCGGCGCCCGGGGATCCCTCGCCGATTCCGACCGCGGATCCGTCGGAGGACCCGGACGCCGCGTTCTGCGACGACGCCGTGCGTGCCGCCGTCGCCTCGGGCGACGCCGACGAGGTCGTCCGCGCCGCGGGAGGCGGGGAGGCGTTCCGCTCCGCCGTCGCGTCGGGGGCGGCCGCCGAGTGCGTCGCGCTCGACCGGCCCGAGTGGGCGTGGGTCGTCGTCGACAAGCAGCGACCGATCGATCCGATCGACTTCGCGCCGGAGCTCGCGGCGCCGTCGTCGGTCTACAGCGCCGTCGGGGCCACGATGACGCCCACGGCCGCCGCAGCCCTCGACGAGCTCGCCGCCGCCGTCGACGCCGCGGGCCAGGGGCAGGTCAGCCTGTTCAGCGGCTATCGGAGCTACGCGACGCAGGTCACGGCGCACAGCGGGCTCGTCGCCCAGCTCGGGCAGGAGGCCGCCGAGCGGACGTCTGCCCGCCCCGGATACAGCGAGCACCAGCTGGGCCTCGCCGCGGACCTCGTCGCGTGCGATGGGCGGGCGTGCGGCACGATCTACGAGTTCGGCGACACGGCGCAGGGCCGATGGGTCGCCGAGAACGCGTGGCGATACGGCTTCATCCTGCGGTACGTCGAGGGCGGCACCGCGACGACGGGATACGAGCCCGAGCCGTGGCACCTGCGGTACGTGGGCGTCGAGCTCGCGACCGCGTACGCCGAGGGCGGGTACGAGACGTACGAGGACTTCTGGGGCCTCGGCGCCGCCCCGGACTACGCCGACTGAGGCGCGCTACGCCGTCTTCCGGGACCGGCGCGCGGCGAGCTCGTCGACGGGGTCGGGAGCCGAGGGGTCGAACTCGACGAGCGTCGACTCGACCTCGCGCAGCACCTTGCCGACCGCGATGCCGAAGACGCCCTGGCCGCGGCTCACGAGGTCGATGACCTCGTCGTTCGAGGTGCAGAGGTAGACCGATGCGCCGTCGCTCATGAGGGTCGTGCCCGCGAGGTCGCGGATCCCCGCCGCGCGCAGCTGCTCGACGGCGACGCGGATCTGCTGGAGCGAGATCCCGGTGTCGAGGAGGCGCTTCACGAGCTTGAGGACGAGGATGTCGCGGAAGCCGTAGAGGCGCTGCGAGCCCGATCCCTTCGCGTCGCGGATCGTCGGGACGACGAGCTCGGTGCGGGCCCAGTAGTCGAGCTGGCGATAGGTGATGCCGGCGGCCTTGGCGGCCACGGTGCCGCGGTAGCCCATCTCAGGATCGAGCTGCGGCAGCCCGTCGGTGAAGAGCAGGTCGACGGCGAAGCCGTTGTCGTCGGGGGTTCCCGCGCTCATCTCGTCGTCCTCTCTTCGGGGGTGGGCAGGTCCCACACTACGGCGACCTTCAAGCCGAACTTGAGACATCGCGCTCGGGCGGGGCGGCGTGTCGGGCACCGTTATCAATCGTGACCCAACGTGCGGAACATCGCCAGGGCGGTGCGTGTTCCCGGAACGCGCATGGGGCCCGGATCCGAGGATCCGGGCCCCATGCGCGAGAGCGGGGTCAGAGGTTGATGAAGTGACCCTGCAGGCCGTGGAACGCCTCCTGCAGCGCCTCCGACAGCGTCGGGTGCGTGTGCACGTTGCGGGCGGCCTCGACGGCCGTGAGGTCCCACTTCTGCGCGAGCGTGAGCTCGGGGAGCAGCTCGGACACGTCGGGGCCGACCATGTGGCCGCCGAGCAGCTCGAGGTGCTCCTCGTCGGCGATCAGCTTGACGAAGCCGACGGGCTCGCCGAGGCCGTTCGCCTTGCCGTTGGCGGTGAAGGGGAACTTCGCCACCGTGATCTTGTGGCCCTCGGCGATCGCCTGCTCCTCGGTGAGGCCGAAGCTCGCGACCTGCGGCGAGCAGAACGTCGCGCGGGGCATGTTGCGGTAGTCGCCGAGCGTCATCGTCTCGGCGCCCGCGATCGTCTCGGCGGCGACGACGGCCTGCGCCTCGGCCACGTGGGCGAGCTGGAGCTTCGCCGTCACGTCGCCGATCGCGTAGACGCCGGCGACGTTCGTGCGCATGTGGTCGTCGATGTCGATCGCGCCGCGGTCGGTCAGAGCGACGCCCGTCGCCTCGAGGCCGTAGCCCTGCGTGTTGGGGGCGAAGCCCACCGACATGAGGACCTTCGACGCGTCGATCGCGCCCTCGGATCCATCCTTCGCCTTGTAGGTGACGTGGACCGACGAGCCGTTGTCGGTGACGGACTGCACGCCCGTCGAGGTGAGGACGTCGATGCCGTACTTCTTGTACTGCTTCGCCATCTCCTTCGAGACCTCGGGGTCCTCGTTGGGGAGGACGCGGTCGGCGAACTCGACGATCGTGACCTTCACGCCGTAGTTCGAGAGGACGTAGGCGAACTCCATGCCGATGGCGCCGGCGCCGACGATGACGATCGACTCGGGCAGCTCGCGCGTGAGGATCTGGCTCTCGAAGGTGACGACGTTCTCGCTGAGCTGGACGCCCGGGAGGAGTCGCACGGTCGAGCCCGTCGAGATGATGACGTTGTCGGCCGTGACGCGCTCGGTCGTGCCGTCGCTCTTCGCGACGTCGATCGTCTTCGCGTCGACGAAGGTGCCGCGGCCGTCGTACTCGGTCACCTTGTTCTTCTTCATGAGGAAGTGGATGCCCTTGACGTGGGTCTCCGCGACCTTGCGGCTGCGGTCGAACGCCGAGCCGTAGTCGAAGGTGACCTCGCCCGAGATGCCGAAGAAGTCGGCCTTGTGGGTGAAGGTGTGCGCGACCTCTGCGTTCTTGAGGAGCGACTTGGAGGGGATGCAGCCGACGTTGAGGCAGACACCGCCCCAGTACTTCTCCTCGATGATCGCGACGGAAAGACCGAGCTGGGCGCTGCGTACGGCCGCGACGTAACCGCCGGGGCCGGCGCCGAGGATGACGACGTCGTAGTGAGCCATGGTCTCCAGCCTAGTGCCGTCAGTTTCGGCGCGCGCGCACGATCATCACGACGATGAACACGATGAGGGCGAGCACGACGACGCCCGCGACGATGCCGATCACGAGGGGTGCGGAGACGCCGGATGAGGCGTCCGCCGCCGGGGTCGGCGACGCGGTCGCCGTCGGCGAGGGGGACGCGGTCGCCGTGGCCGACGGTGCCGCCGTCGCGGGGTCGGTCGTCTCTGCGGGCGTCGTCGGCTCGGCGGACGCCGACGGGTCGGCGGGGAGCGCCGTCTCGGTCGGCGACGGGTCGTCCGAGGGCTCGGCGGGAGCCGCGCCCGACGCCGTGAAGGTGAAGAGGTCCTCGCCCGAGTGGGCGTCGCCGTAGGTCACGCGCCAGACGACCGTGTAGGTGCCGGCGACCGCGTCGGTCCGGTCGAGCGCCTGCGTGATCGTGGGCCCCGTGACGACGGGGTCGCCCGAGGCGTAGTTGCGGCAGTCGCGGGTGTCGGCCATGCCGGGGTTCGCGATGAGGAGGCCCGCGTCGGCGCACGTCTCATCGAACACCTGGATCTCGGCGGCGCCCTCGGCCAGGAGGTCGTCGCTGAACGTCAGGGACACCTCGGCCGGGACGACGTCGAGCGTCGCGCCCTCGGCGGGCGACGTCGCGACGAGGTCCGAGTGCGCGAACGCGGGCGACGCCGTCAGCACGAGGGCCGCCGCGAGGGAGGCGGCCCCGACGATGCGGGCGGCCAGGGAACGGGGGGATCGGGTGCGCGTGTCGGTCACGCACGACACGGTACGACCGCCTCCTCCGCGGATCCGGCGAATCGGTCCGTTTCGCACGGATCGAGATCGTTTCGCCGCCTCCGGATCCGATAGGCTGAGGGGAACGGAAGGAGGGCACGTGTCTGACCAGCAGTACGAGCCGATGCCCGCGGCCACACGACACGTCCCGCAGATGGGCGGTCACGACGGCTCCGGCGACCACACGCAGACGTTCGGCCACGACGCCGACCTGTCGTTCGTCCCCTTCTCCGGCGACCTCTCCCAGGCCGAGCTCGACGCGGTCGAGGCGCTGCCCTCGGGCGCGGCGCTCCTCCTCGTCCGCTCGGGCCCCGCGGCCGGCGCTCGCTATCTCCTCGACTCCGAGTCGACGACGATCGGCCGCCACCCCGAGGCTGGGATCTTCTTCGATGACGTGACCGTGTCGCGCCGCCACGCCGAGATCACGCGCACGCGTTCGGGCTTCGAGCTCGTCGACCAGCGCTCGCTCAACGGCACCTACGTCGGCGGTGAGCGCGTCGACCGTGCCGCGCTGCGCAACGGCGACGAGGTGCGCGTCGGCAAGTTCCGCCTGACGTTCTTCAGCTCGCCCCGCGACCTGCCGGGGGCCGCGGCCTGATGGCGGCGGCGGCCGCGGCAGACGGGGCCGCCGGGCGCGCGCTGCTGTCGATCGGACAGGTGCTGTCGAAGCTCTCCGGAGACTTCCCGGCGCTGACCTCGAGCAAGCTGCGCTTCCTCGAGGTGCAGGGGATCGTCTCCCCGCAGCGCACGGCCGCGGGGTACCGCAAGTTCTCGCCGAGCGACCTCGAGCGCCTGCGCCTCGCGCTCACGCTGCAGCGCGATCACTATCTCCCGCTCGGGGTGATCCGCGACTACCTCGACGACCTCGACGCGGGCAAGTCGCCCGACATGCCGCAGGTCCCCACCTCGATCCACCCGTCGGGGCGCAGTTACGCGCGCACCGACCTGCTCGAGGCCGCGGGCGCGGCGCCGCAGCTGCTGAACGACGCGTTCAGCCTGGGGCTCATGACTCCGGCCGAGTCGTACGACGACCGGGCCGTCGCGCTGCTGCGCGCGCTCGTCGCGCTCGAGCGGCACGGCATCGACCCGCGCCACGTGCGCACGCTGCGCCAGAGCGCCGAGCGCGAGGCCGCCCTCGTCGAGGCCGCGCTCTCGCCGCTCCTGCGACGGTCGGATCCGTCGTCGCGCGCCGCGGCGTCCGAGCTCGGACCGCAGCTCGCCGACCGCCTCGACGAGGTGCGCTCGATCTTCGTGCGCGACGCGCTCGCGCGCATCCTCCCCGACTGATCAGCCGGGCTCGCCCGTCGAGTCGCGCACGTTCAGCTCGGGGCTGATCGTGAGCCGGTGCACGGGCCTGGCGGGGTCCGCGATCCGCGCCGCGAGCAGGTCGAGCGCCGCGCGGCCGATCGCCGCGCGCGGGGGAGCGACGCCCGTGAGCGCCGGCGTGAAGAGCTCGGCGTATTCGTCGTCGTAGGCGATGACCGAGAGGTCGCCGGGCACCGCGAGGCCGCGCGCGAGCGCGAGGTCGACGAGCGCCATCGCCTCGCGATCCGAGTGCACGAGCAGCGCCGTGACGCCCGCCGCGAGCACGGCGTCGAGCACCGCCTCGACGGCGCGCGAGAACGCCGCGTCGCCGCGGTCGGGGAGGATCCGCTCGACGTGGTCGTCCGGCGTGAGGCCGAGCTCGCGGCACGCCGCGGTCCAGCCCGCGATGATCTTGCGCGAGGTCGGCGACGAGCGCGAGATGAGGAGACCGACCTTACGATGCCCGAGGGCGGCCAGATGGCGGGCGGCGAGGATCGCGCCGAGTGCGTGGTCCGTCGCGACCGACTCGAGCGGGGTGCCGAGGGGCCGCCGCGCGGCCTCGCGCTCGGCGAGCACGAACGGCACCCCCGACTGCTCGAGCCAGGCGATGACGTCCGGCGCGAACTCGGTGTCGGTGTTGGGGGCGACGACGAGGCCCGCGACGTCGCCCGCCTCGAGCATGCGCGCGAGCACGGGCCGTTCGTCCTGCATGTCGTACGAGGTCCCGCGCAGGAGCATCGCGTAGCCGCGATCGCGCGCCGCGGACTCGATCGAGCGGACGATGTCGGGCCAGTAGAAGTCGAGCGACGGAACGAGGACGCCGATCCGGCCCGAGCCGCGTGTCGCGGGTCGGGCCGCGACGCCTCCCGCCGGCGGGACGGCGCCGCCGTGGACGCGGGTCAGCAGGCCGTCGGCCTCGAGCTGCTGGAGGTCGCGCCGGAGCGTGACGGCGGCGGCGCCGAGGTCGGCCGCGAGCTGGGAGACGCGCACCTCGCCGTCGCGGGCCAGGGCATCGAGGATCCGGTCGCGCCGCGAGGCGCCCAGGGGGCCGGACGGATCCGGCGCGTGCGACGGTGCAGGCATGCAACGACCATAAACGATCAGTTACGATCACAAAAGATTCGTGTGAACGAAACGGATTGATACGCTCGCCGACGACCCCCCACGGACCGTCGAAGGAGATCTCCGTGACTGCTGCCGAGCTCGCCCCCGAGTGGACGCGCGACGACCTCACCGCCTACGCCGACCGGCTGCTGGAAGCCGCCCTGGCGCACGCGTCGGAGGGAGGAGCGCGCATCGAGTTCCCGGGCGCCGAGGGCGGATACGGCCATGACGTCGACGGCCTCGAGGGCTTCGCGCGCACCTTCCTCCTCGCCGGCTTCCGCATCGCGGGGGAGCGCGGTCACGGCGTCGACCGCCTCATCGACTTCTGCACCCGTGCGATCGCGCGCGGCGTCGACCCCGAGGCCTCCGATCGCTGGGTCCGCCCCGACGAACACGGCCAGGCGAAGGTCGAGGCCGCGTCGATCGCCCTGATCCTCGACATGACGCGCGAGTGGATCTGGGATCGCCTCGACGCCGTCACGCAGGGCCGCGTCGTCGACTACCTCGCGCCCGTCGTCGGCGACACGACGTACCCGCGCAACAACTGGCTGTGGTTCCGCATCGTCGTCGAGACGTTCCTGCGTTCGGTCGGCGGCCCGTGGTCGCAGGAGGACATCGACGCCGACCTCGCGCTGAACGACGAGTTCGCCCGCGACGGCGGCTGGTACTCGGACGGCGACGGCCGCGCCTACGACCACTACGTCGGCTGGGCCATGCACCTCTACCCGATCCTCTGGGCGCGCATGCGCGGTGCCGATGAGCTCGCGGGCGACCGCCCCGGGCGCGACAGGAGGAAGCTCGGCGCGTACCTCGCCGATGCCGTGCACCTCGTGGGAGGCGACGGCGGTCCCCTCATCCAGGGACGCAGCCTCATCTACCGCTTCGCGGCGGCCGCGCCGTTCTGGGCCGGGGCGATCGCGGGCGTCGACGAGGTCCCGCTCGGCGAGCTGAGGCGCGCGGGCGCGCGGATCGTGCAGCACTTCGCGGACCGCGGCGTTCCCGGCCCCGACGGCGTGCTGACGATGGGCTGGTTCGACGAGTGGCGCCAGATGGCGCAGTCGTACTCGGGGACCGGATCCCCCTACTGGGCCGCCAAGGGCCTCCTCGGCATCGCCCTCCCCGCCGATCACCCGGTGTGGGCCGCGCCCGCCGAGCCGCTGCCGATCGAGCGCGGCGACACGCTGCGCGCGCTTCCGGTCCCGGGGTGGATCGTCTCGGGAACGGCGGCCGACGGCGTCGTCCGCGTCGTGAACCACGGGACGGACCACGCGCTGCCGGGGACCGTCGTCGGCGACTCGCCCCTGTACGCGCGGCTGGGCTATTCGACGGCCGCCTCCCCGCTCCTCGACGACGCGGCGTGGACCGACCCGCTCGAGCAGTCGGTCGCGCTCGTCGACGGATCCGGCCGCGCGACGCACCGCGCCGCCATGACGCTCCGCGCCGCGCGCGTGGACGACGGCGTGGGCGTCGCCGCCTCCTCGTGGGACGCGCACACGATCGATCCCGTCGCGGGCGCCCGGAACCACGGATCCGGCGTCGCGGGCGAGGCGGAGGTCGTCGCCCCCGTCACCGTCGTCTCGCTCGTCCGCGGGGCGCACGAGGTGCGCCTCGCCCGCGTCGGCGCCGCTCCGGACGGGTGGTGCCTGCGCTTCGGCGGCTGGGCCGCCGCGGGCGACGGCGCTCCCGCCACGGCGCTGCGCCTCGCGGGCGGAGCCGACGCCGTCGTCGTCGTGCGCGCCGACGCGAGCCCGCTCGGGCCCGTCGCCTCGATCCCCGTCGCCGATGCTGCGATCGTCGCGGGGGAGTGGGCCGCCGCCGAGCTCGCGCTCGGGGCCCCCGCCGGCTGCGGCATCGCCGTCGACGGCGACGCCGTGAGCGTCACCTGGCCCGACGGCCACCGCAGCGACCACGATCTCCGTCACTTCCTCCCCTGACCCGAACACCGAACGATGCACCCTGCAGCAAAGGAGCAGCAGCACATGAAGCGCACGATCACCGCGGCGGCCGGCCTGGCCGCCCTCACCCTCGCCCTCTCGGCATGCGGCGGATCCGCCGGATCCTCCTCCGCGTCCGACGACTCGACCCTCACGATCTCGGGCTGGAGCGTCGACACGACGCCGGAGTTCCAGCTGCTCGCCGACGGCTTCGAGGCGCAGCACGAGGGCGTCACGGTCGAGGTCGTCGACTACGACCCCACCGAGTACAACACCCTCGTGACGGCCGACCTCGCCGCGGGCAAGGGGCCCGACATCGTCACCCAGAAGGAGGTCAAGTTCCTCACGACCTTCCAGGAGGGCGGCCAGCTGCTCGACGTGTCCGACGTCGAGGTGCCCGACGGGATCGGCGGGCTCGACTCGTACACCGTCGACGGCACGCGCTACGCCGTTCCGTACCGCCAGGACTCGTGGGTGCTCTACTACGACAAGGCGCTCTTCGACGAGGCGGGCGTCGCCTACCCCGACGGATCCTGGACCTGGGACGACTACGACGCCGCGGCCGAGGAGCTGACGGCGGCGCTCGACGGGCCCAAGGGCACCTACGAGCACGGCTGGCAGTCGACGCTGCAGGGCTTCGCAACGGCTCAGTCGGCGGGCGCCGACATCCTCAGCGGTGACTACGGCTACTTCGCGCCGTTCTACGAGCGCACGCTCACGCTGCAGGACGACGGCGCGCAGCAGTCGTTCAACACCGTCTCGGCCAACCAGCTCACCTACCAGGGAGAGTTCGGCAAGCAGAACGCCGCGATGATGCCGATGGGCACCTGGTACGTCGCGACGCTCATCTCGCAGCAGGCGTCGGGCGAGGCCGACGACTTCGACTGGGGCATCGCCCCGATCCCGCAGCTCGACGCCTCGACGACGGGCACCGACCAGACCCCCGTCACCTTCGGCGACCCGACGGGCTTCGGCGTCAACGCCAACGTGTCGGACGCGAAGGCGGAGCTCGCGAAGGAGTTCCTCGCCTACGCGGCCAGCGAGGAGGCGGCGACCGCCCTCGCGGGCATCGGCATCACGCCCGCGCTCCTCACGGATCCCGTCGTCGACGCGTACTTCGCCGTCGACGGCGCTCCGCAGGACGAGCTGTCGACCTTCGCCGTGCAGACGCACGACACGAAGCCCGAGAACCCGGCGTCCGACAAGACGGCCGCCGTGCAGAACATCCTCAACGACATGCACTCCGCGATCCTGTCGGGGTCCCAGGACGTCGACTCCGCGATCGCCGACGCCGAGGGCCGCGTCGCGAACGAGGTGGGACTGGACTGACCGGAGCGGGGTCGGGGATCCGGCCCCGCTCCGTCGGGAGCATCATGACGACGACAGCGACACCACCGCGCGCGCGGCGCCGATCGCGCCTGAGGCTGCGCAACGCCCTCCTGGGCTGGAGCTTCATCCTGCCGAACTTCCTCGGCTTCGCACTCCTCACGCTCATCCCCGTGATCGTGCTGTTCTACATGTCGCTCACGAACTGGAACATCTTCGGATCGTCGCAGTTCATCGGCCTGCAGAACTTCCAGCGCCTCGCGGGCGACGCGAGCTTCCGCACCGCGTTCCTCAACACGCTCTACTACGCCGTGATGCACATCCCGCTGACGATCGTCGTGTCGCTCGGGCTCGCCCTCCTCCTCAACAACAAGCTGCGCGGCGTCGCGTTCTTCCGCACGGCCGCGTTCTTCCCCTACATCACGTCGATCGTCGCGATCGCCCTCGTGTGGAACCTGCTGTTCAGCCCCGACTACGGGCCGATCAACGAGATCCTCCGCTTCCTCGGCATCGCGAACCCTCCCGGCTGGCTCACCTCGGCGGACTGGTCGATGCCCGCCGTCGTGATCATCTCGGTGTGGCGCGACATGGGCTACTACATGGTGCTGTTCCTCGCGGCCCTGCAGACGGTGCCGCGGGAGCTGCACGAGGCGGCCCGCATGGACGGGGCGGGCGCGTGGCAGCGCTTCGCGCACGTGACGCTGCCGAGCCTCCGGCCTACGATGTTCTTCGTCACGGTCATGCTCACGATCGGGTCGCTCAAGATCTTCGACCTGATCCTCGTCCTCACGAAGGGCGGACCGGGGCAGTCGACGACCGTGATCTCGCAGTTCATCTACCGCAAGGGCTTCGAGGAGAACGACTTCGGCTACGCGTCGGCCGCGTCGGTCGTGCTGTTCCTCCTGTGCATCCTCGTCACCGTCATCCAGTTCGTGTGGAACAAGAGGAGCGAAGCGCGATGAGCGAGACCATGACCCTCGTCACCCCGCCGGCCCGGCGCCGGCGGCTCTCGGTCGAGCCCGCGCCGCGCCCCCGGGCGGCGGGGCAGCGCAGGGGCATCGCGCTCCGGGTGCTCCTGTACGTCGTCCTCATCGTCGCCGCCGCCGCGATGCTCACGCCGTTCTTCTGGATGATCATGAGCTCGCTCAAGTCGGCCAACGAGGTGTTCTCGGTTCCCGTCCGGTGGATCCCCGAGGTCTTCGTCTGGCAGAACTACGTCGACATCTGGACGCGCGCCGACATCGGCACCTGGATCCGCAACACCCTCGTGCTGTCGGTCTCGGTGACGGCGCTCCAGGTCGTCACGGGGTCGTTCGCGGCGTACGGATTCTCGCGGATCCGCTTCGCCGGCCGCGACGCGCTCTTCCTGCTCTACATCGGCACGATCGCGGTGCCGTGGCAGTCGTACATGATCCCGCAGTTCATCATGCTGTCGGACGCCGGGATCGCGAACACCCTGTGGTCGGTCATCCTCCTGCAGGCGTTCGGCGCCTTCGGCGTCTTCCTCATGAAGCAGTTCTACGAGACCGTCCCCGAGGAGCTCAGCGAGGCCGCCCGCCTCGACGGCGTGAGCGAGTACGGCATCTGGTGGCGGATCATGCTCCCGCTGTCGGTGCCCGCGATCGCGAGCCTCTCGCTCCTGACCTTCGTCAACACGTGGAACGACTATCTCGGGCCGCTCATCTACCTGCGCGACCCGAGCCTGTGGACGATGCAGCTGGGCCTCAACAACTTCGTCTCGAGCCTGTACGACGTCGACTACGGGGTGCTGTTCGCGGGCCTCGTGATCTCGGTCGTCCCGATCGCGGTCGTGTTCCTCGCGGGCCAGCGGTTCTTCGTCGAGGGCATCGCGACGAGCGGGATGAAGGGCTGACCATGAAGCGGATCCCGCACGGCGTCTACGCGACGCTCTTCGGCGCGGCGCACCTCGTCCTCGGCACGAACGTCGCGCTCGCGGTGTGGTGCCTGCCGTTCATCGCGCTCCTCGTCACGACCGACCCGTCGTTGTCCTGGCCGCTCCTCGCGCTCGCCGCGGTGCCGGCCGGGTGCGGGATCTGCGCGGCGTTCGGCGTCTTCCGCTCCCACTCGGGCGGCGATCCGTCGGTGCTCCGGGCCTTCCTCCGGCAGCTGCGCGCGACGTGGCGCCCTGCGCTCGCGCTCTCGGCGATCGTCGTCGCCGTCGTGACGGTCGCGGCCGTCGACGTGTTCGTCCTCGTGCCGACGGGCGCTGGCGCCGTCGTCGCGCCGCTCCTCGTCGTGATCGCCCTCCTCGCCGTCGCGACGGGAGCGGTGGGGCTCGTCGCGATCGCGGAGTCTCCGGCCTCGCGCCTGCGCGACGTCGTCCGGATCTCGCTCCTCCTCGCCGTGCGCCGCTGGCCGCTCACGGTCCTGAGCCTCGTCGTCGTCGGCGTGCAGGCCGCCGTCGTCTCCGCGGCGCCCGCCTGTGGCCTCGGCCTCACGGCGGCCGCGTGCCTCTATATCGTGTGGGCGGGCGGGCGGCACACCCTGCAGCCGGCCCTGCGCCCGGCGGGGGAGGCGGCATGACGCGCCCCGCCGTCCTCAGCGCCGTCGGCACGGGGGCGCTCGCCCCGGCCTCGGAGCGGCGCCTCGCGCGGCTGCTCGCCGAGGAGGGCCGCCTCCTCGGCACGGTCGACGGCTTCGACGACCCGCGTGCCCGCGCGGCCCTCGCCGAGGCCGAGGTCCTCGTGACGGGGTGGGGGACGCCGCGCATCGACGCGGGGATGCTCGCCGCGGCGCCGCGCCTCCGGTGGATCCTCCACGTCGCGGGCTCGGTCCGCAGCCAGTTCGACCGCGCCGTGTGGGAGCGGGGGATCGGCGTGAGCTCGGCGGTCGACGCCAACGCCGTCCCCGTCGCCGAGTACACGCTCGCCGCGATCCTCTTCGCGAACAAGCGCATCGTCCCGATCGCCCGGGCGTACCGCGAGAGCCGCGACCTCGTCGATCAGGCCGCGCTCGGGGTGATCGGCAACTACCGCCGCACCGTCGGGATCATCGGGGCGTCGCGCATCGGCCGACGCGTCGTCGACCTGCTCGCGCCCTTCGAGCTCGACGTCCTGCTCAGTGACCCCACCCTCGGCGCCGACGAGATCCGCGCGCTCGGGGCGGAGCCCGCGACGCTCGCGGAGCTCTTCCAGGCGAGCGACGTCGTCTCGGTGCACGCGCCGTCGCTGCCGGCGACGCGCGGGCTCGTGACGCGCGAGCTCATCGACGCCATGCGCCCCGGATCGGCGATCATCAACACGGCGCGCGGCGAGGTCGTCGACCAGGATGCGCTGACCGACCGCGTGGTGCGCGGCGACCTGTTCGCGGTGCTCGACGTGACGGTGCCGTGGGTCCTCCCGGCGGAGCACCCGCTGTACGACCACCCGAACGCGCTCCTCACCCCGCACATCGCGGGGTCGGTCGGCACGGAGGTCGACCGCATGGTCGACGCCGAGATCGGCGAGCTGCGCCGGATCGCGGCGGGGGAGCCGCTCGCGTACCCCGTGCCGGTGACGGCACTCGACTCGGAGGCCTGAGGGGCTACTCGGCGGTCGTCGCGCCCTGCTCGGGCGCGTCGATGTGACCGGCCTCGACGACGCGGTCGAGCAGCTGGTCGAAGTCGGCCGCAAGCTCCTGCGCCGACTCGCCCGGCCAGACGTGCAGGGGCTTCGCGGCGCCCTGAGCCTGCTGGAGCGAGGTGCGCTCGGGGAGCTGGGGCTCGAGCACCAGCGGGCCGAACATGTCGCGCATCTCCTTGATGCGGAACTGGTGCTCGACAGACTGCGGGCGCACGCGGTTGACGACGATGCCGAGGGGCTGCAGGCGCGAGGACAGGCCGCGGCGGATCTCCTCGACAGCGCGCAGCGCGCGGTCGGCGGCGGCGACCGAGAACAGGCCGGGCTCGGTGATGATCGCGACGCGGTCGCTCGCGGCCCAGGCCGTGCGCGTCAGGGCGTTGAGCGAGGGCGCGCAGTCGACGAGGACGAGGTCGTACTCGTCCTCGATGAGGGCGAGCGCCTCCTCGAGCTTCCACACGTCGCGCACCGAGGGGTGCGGGCCGTCGTAGTTGATGGCCGAGGGGCTCCCGAGCAGCACGTCCATCGTGCCGGGGTGCACCTTGGTCCACCCGCTGGAGGTGATCGCCTGGCGGACGACCTTCTCCTTGGGATTCTCGAGCACGTCGGCGATGTTGAGGCGGCCGGCGGTCTGGACGTCGAGCCCCGTCGACACGTCGGACTGCGGGTCGAGGTCGACGACGAGGGTGCGGATGCCGCGAGCGAACGCCGCGGAGGCGAGGCCCAGGGTCACCGTCGTCTTTCCGACGCCGCCCTTCAGAGAACTGACGCTGAGTACGTGCACGCCCCTACGCTACCGTCCAATAGTCTGAGACCGATCTGCACCCGCCGAAGCGATCGCCGATCGCCCTGATCTGGGAGGCTCATGTTCACGAAGGTCCTCGTGGCGAATCGAGGGGAGATCGCGATCCGCGCCTTCCGCGCCGCGGTCGAGCTCGGAGCGAAGACGGTCGCGGTCTACCCCTGGGAGGATCGCAGCTCGCTGCACCGTCTCAAGGCGGACGAGGCCTATCAGATCGGCGAGAAGGGGCATCCCGTCCAGGCCTACCTCGACGTCGACGAGATCGTGCGCGTCGCGGTCGATTCGGGAGCCGACGCGATCTACCCCGGCTACGGCTTCCTCTCCGAGAACCCCGATCTCGCGGCGAAGGCCGCCGAGCGGGGGATCGCCTTCATCGGGCCGCGCGCCGCCGTGCTCGAGATGGCGGGCGACAAGGTCACCGCGAAGGAACACGCGATCGCGGCGGGGGTGCCGGTGCTCCGCTCGACGGGCGCGACCGACGACGTCGACGCCCTCCTCGCCGAGGCCGACGAGATCGGGTTCCCCCTGTTTGCGAAGGCCGTCGCGGGTGGCGGCGGGCGCGGCATGCGTCGCGTCGAGACCCGTGAGGCGCTCGCCGCGGCGCTCGAGGAGGCCATGCGCGAGGCCGACAGCGCCTTCGGCGACGCGCGCATGTTCCTCGAGCAGGCCGTGCTCCGGCCCCGGCACATCGAGGTGCAGGTCCTCGCCGACGGCACGGGCGACACCGTCCACCTCTTCGAGCGCGACTGCTCGGTGCAGCGCCGCCACCAGAAGGTCGTCGAGCTCGCGCCGGCGCCGAACCTCGACCCCGAGATCGCCGGCGCGCTGCACGGATACGCCGTCGCGTTCGCGCGCTCGATCGGATACGAGAACGCGGGAACCGTCGAGTTCCTCCTCGAGACGACGGGCCCGCGCGCGGGCGAGGTCGTCTTCATCGAGATGAACCCGCGCATCCAGGTCGAGCACACCGTCACCGAGGAGGTCACCGACGTCGACCTCGTGCAGACGCAGATGCGCATCGCCTCGGGGGAGACGCTCTCCGACCTGGGCCTCGTCCAGGACGCGATCCGGCTCCACGGGGCCGCGATGCAGACGCGCATCACGACCGAGGACCCCTCGCAGGGCTTCCGGCCCGACACGGGGCGGATCACGACCTACCGGTCGCCGGGCGGCGCGGGGATCCGCATCGACGGCGGAACCGTCGCGGCCGGGTCGCAGATCTCCCCGTACTTCGACTCGATGCTGGCGAAGCTCACGGTGCGCGGTCGCGACTTCCCCGCCGCCGTCGCGCGTGCGCGCCGCGCGCTCGCCGAGTTCCGGATCCGCGGGGTCGCGACGAACATCCCGTTCCTCCGCGCCGTGCTCGAGGATCCGTCGTTCGTCGCCGGCGACCTGTCGACGTCGTTCATCGACGAGCGCCCCGAGCTGCTCAAGGGCCGCGTGTCGAAGGACCGCGGCACGAAGATCCTCCGCTGGATGACCGACGTCACGGTCAACAGGCCCTTCGGCGAGCGGCCGGCCCTCGCGGTGCCGCGCGACAAGCTGCCCGCGACCGACCTCGACGCGCCGGCCCCGGACGGCTCCCGCCAGCGCCTCCTCGCGCTCGGCCCCGAGGCCTTCGCGGCCGACCTGCGTGCGCAGAAGGCGCTCGCCGTCACCGACACGACGTTCCGCGACGCGCATCAGTCGCTGCTCGCGACGCGCGTGCGCACGAAGGACCTCCTCGAGGTCGCGCCGCACGTCGCGCGTGCGACGCCGCAGCTGCTCTCGGTCGAGGCCTGGGGCGGCGCGACGTACGACGTCGCGCTCCGCTTCCTCGGCGAGGACCCGTGGGAGCGCCTCGCGGGCCTGCGCGAGGCGCTCCCGAACGTCGCGATCCAGATGCTCCTGCGCGGCCGCAACACCGTCGGGTACACGCCGTACCCGACCGAGGTGACCGAGGCCTTCGTCCGGGAGGCCGCCGAGACGGGCGTCGACGTCTTCCGGATCTTCGACGCGCTCAACGACGTCGCGCAGATGCGTCCCGCGATCGACGCCGTGCGCGAGGCCGGGGCCCCTCTCGCCGAGGTGGCGCTCTGCTACACGGGCGACCTCGCCGACCCGAGCGAGGACCTGTACACGCTCGATTACTACCTGCGCCTCGCCGAGGAGATCGTGGGCGCCGGCGCCCACGTCCTCGCGATCAAGGACATGGCGGGGCTCCTGCGCCCGCCCGCCGCCGCGAAGCTCGTCACGGCCCTGCGGCGCGAGTTCGAGCTCCCCGTCCACGTGCACACGCACGACACGGCGGGCGGGCAGCTCGCGACGCTCCTCGCCGCGAGCGCGGCGGGCGCAGACGCCGTCGACGTCGCCTCGGCCCCGATGGCGGGAACGACGAGCCAGCCCGCGATGTCGTCGCTCGTCGCGGCGCTCGCGCACACGGCCCGCGACACGGGGCTCGACCTGCAGGCCGTCGCCGACCTCGAGCCGTACTGGGAGGCCGTCCGGCGCGTGTACCGGCCCTTCGAGTCGGGCCTCGCGGGGCCGACGGGGCGCGTCTACACGCACGAGATCCCGGGCGGGCAGCTGTCGAACCTGCGCCAGCAGGCGATCGCGCTGGGCCTCGCCGACGACTTCGAGCTCGTCGAGGACATGTACGCCGCCGCGAACCGCATGCTCGGGCGGATCCCCAAGGTCACCCCGTCGTCGAAGGTCGTCGGCGACCTCGCGCTGCAGCTCGCGGCCGTGCGCGCCGACCCCGCCGACTTCGAGGCGCACCCCGCGCGGTACGACGTGCCCGACTCGGTCGTGGGGTTCATGGCGGGGGAGCTCGGCGAGCTGCCGGGCGGCTGGCCCGAGCCCTTCCGGTCGAAGATCCTCGCGGGCCGCGACGTCGACACCGCGATCACCCCGCTGGGCGACGACGACCTCGCGGCGCTCGGAGGCGACTCGGCCACGCGGCGGGCGACCCTCAACCGCCTGCTCTTCCCGCAGCCGACGGCCGCGTTCGAGGAGACGCGGCGCGTGTACGGCGACCTGTCGGTGCTCGACACCGCCGACTACCTCTACGGCCTCGAGCACGGGCGCGAGCACGTCGTCGACCTCGAGAGGGGCGTCGAGCTGATCGTGGGCCTCGAGTCGGTCGGCGACGCCGACGAGAAGGGCATGCGCTCGGTCATGACGACGCTCAACGGCCAGCTGCGCCCCGTCGAGGTGCGCGACAGGTCGATCGACGTCGAGACGCACGAAGCCGAGAAGGCCGACCGCCAGAACCCGGGGCACCTCGCCGCGCCGTTCTCGGGCGTCGTGACCCTGCGCGTCGCCCCGGGCGACGTCGTCGAGGCGGGACAGGCGGTCGCGTCGATCGAGGCGATGAAGATGGAGGCGTCGATCGCGGCCACGGTCTCCGGCACGGTCGAACGCGTCGCGATCGCCCCCACCCAGCAGGTCGATGCGGGCGATCTTTTGCTCGTGGTCACCGCCGGACAGTAAAGTCTCGGGGGCGGGAGGTTCCCGCGTCGGCGCCTCGCGCCCCCAGAAACTCCAGGAGCACCACCAGTGGCAGCCGATCGCAGCACGCCCGCGCGCGACGACGCGAACCCCTCGTCCGACGACAACGGAGTGCTCGACGAGGTCAGCGTCAACACGACGGCCATCGACTTCACCGTGACGTCGCAGGTCGCCGTGCAGCTTCCCGCCGGATACCGCGACGACCGCGAGGACGACGACCGAGACGTGATCGCCGACGAGATCCGCCCCGCCGGGATCGACGACGGCGACGCCGTGGCGCCCGACGAGGCCGTCACGCGCGACGACGAGGCCGACGTCGTGACGGGCGAGATCCTCGTCGAGGACGATGAAGAGGACGCGGAGGCCGCGCCCGACGCCGGACCCGCGGATGACGACGACGAGGGCGACGGTTCCGAGGTCGCGGATCCCGCGCCCGAGGCCGAGGAGGTCGCGCCCGAGGCCGGCGACGCCCCGGTCGCCGAGGAAGTCGACGACGCCGAGCTGGTCGACGACGCCGAGCCGGTGGAAGACGCCGAGCCGGACGCCGGCTCCGACGACGCCCCCGTCGACGCGGAGGACGACCTCGACGCGATGCTCCTCGACGCGCTCGAGCCCGAGGCGGTCCCGGCTGTCGCCGAGCCCGAGCCCGCCGCTCCCGAGCACGCGACGGCCGAGCGCACGGCGCCCGAGTCGTCCGCCTCCGAGCCGCAGCCCGAGGTCGAGTCCGCGCCCGAGCGCATCGTCGTCGACGAGGCGCCTGCGGCGGAGGAGCCCGAGGCCGTCGAGCCCGAGCCGCTCCCGGCCGAGGTCGAGCTGCGCGGCCCCGAGCCCGTCCCGGCCGCCGTCACGAACACGACGGCGAACGCCGTCGTCGCGGCCGCGCGGGTCGAGGGCCCGAAGGCGCCCGAGAAGACCCCGGCCGCGCGCCGCGCTGGCGAGGTCCAGGCGTCGGCCGGCCGCGAGTCCGCCGACGTCCTCACCGCCGACCGCCTCCTCGACACCGGCGCGATCCGCCGGCCCGAGCCCGTGGATCCGTGGCGCCGCATCGTCTACTCGGCGACGCGCGGCCTCGTGAACCTCGGCGACGGGCGCAAGACGCGCGAGCAGCGCGAGCTGTCGGCGCGGATCGCGTCGCCGCTCGCGGGCCACGCCCGTTTCGTCCCCGTGCTCAGCCGCAAGGGCGGCGTCGGCAAGACGACCGTGACGGCGCTCCTCGGCATGGCGCTC
This sequence comes from Microbacterium indicum DSM 19969, assembly GCF_000422385.1. Classification (GTDB taxonomy): domain Bacteria; phylum Actinomycetota; class Actinomycetes; order Actinomycetales; family Microbacteriaceae; genus Microbacterium; species Microbacterium indicum. The sequence goes on along the minus strand of NZ_AULR01000013.1, from coordinate 30,198 downwards.
GCCGACGCGCGCGACGACCGCGTCGTCGCCGTCGACGCGAACCCCGACCGCGGCACGCTCGCCGAGCGCATCGCCAAGCCGTCGGGCAAGACCGTGCGCGACCTCGTGCGCAGCCACGACCAGATCACGGGCTTCAGCGACGTCTCGGCCCACGTCGTGCGCGACGAGACGCGCCTCGACGTGCTCGCCTCCGAGTCGGATCCCCACGTCTCCGAGGCCTTCGGCGACGCCGACTACCGCGGCGTCGCCGACATCGCCGAGCACTACTACTCGATCGTCCTCACCGACACGGGCACGGGCATCGTGCACTCGGTCATGGGGGCGACGCTCGACCTGGCCGACCAGCTCGTCATCGTCGCGGGCCTGAGCGTCGACGCCTCGCGGCTCGCCTCCGAGACCCTCACCTGGCTCGAGACCAACGGCCACGAGCAGCTCGCCCGCAAGGCGGTCGTCGTCCTCAACCAGGACAAGCCCGGCGCGCCGCTCCTGCGGCTGGACGAGCTCGAGGCGCACTTCGCGTCGCGCGTGCGCCACGTCGTGCGCGTGCCCTACGACGAGCGCCTCGCGACGGGATCGACGATCGCGTTCCACGAGCTCGACCGGAAGACCCGCGACGCCGCGCGACAGCTCGCCGCGCTCGTCGTCGAGGGGATCCGGAACGCATGACGGTCCGCGAGATCCGGATCTACGGCGACCCCGTCCTCCGGACGAAGTGCGCCGAGATCACCGAGTTCGACGAGGGCACGAGCGCGCTCGTGGCCGACCTCATCGAGACGGTCGAGCTCCCGGGCCGCGCCGGCGTCGCGGCGCCGCAGATCGGCGTCGCCCTCCGCGCGTTCAGCTACAACGTCGACGGCCAGGTCGGCGCGATCCTCAACCCGCGGGTCGTCGAGACCCGCGGCGAGGCCGTGCCGACGAGCGAGGGATGCCTCTCCGTGCCGAACCTCTGGCACGACGCGCTGCGCCACCCGTACGCGCGCGTCGAGGGCGTCGACGTCGACGGCCGGCCCGTGACGCTCGAGGGAGAAGGCCTGTTCGCGCAGATGCTCCAGCACGAGTGCGACCACCTCGACGGCGTCGTCTACCTGCAGCGGCTGACCCCCGAGGAGCGCCGCGTCGCGATGCGCGAGGTCCGCGAGTCCGACTGGTTCTGAGCCGGACCCGCGGCGGGGCCGCTCAGCCGATCGCGACCGTCGAGGTCATGTCCTTCGGCTCCGAGTAGATGCCCTCGACGTCGTCGGCGAAGTCGCGCAGGATCTCGGTGCGCTTGATCGAAAGCTTCGGGGTGAGGTGACCCGTCGCCTCGGTCCATTCGGTCGGGAGGATCCGGAAGGTGCGGATCGACTCGGCGCGCGACACGAGCGCGTTCGCCTCGTCGATCGCCTTCTGCACCTCGGCGTGGACGGCGGGGCTGTGAACCGCCTGCTCGAGCGTGAGGTCGCTCGACTCGCCGTGCGTCGCGAGCCAGGCCGGGAGCATCTCGGGGTCGAGCGTCACGAGCGCCGAGATGAACGGCTTCTTGTCGCCGACGACGACGACCTGCCCGACGATCGGGTTCGCGCGGATGGGGTCCTCGAGGATCTGCGGCGCGACGTTCTTGCCGCCCGCCGTCACGATGATCTCCTTCTTGCGGCCCGTGATCCGCAGGTAGCCGTCGTCGTCGAGCGCGCCGAGGTCGCCCGTGCGGAACCAGTCGCCGTCGAACGCGGCCTCGGTCGCCTCGGGGTTGCGCCAGTACTCGCGGAACACGTTGATGCCGCGCACCTGGATCTCGCCGTCGTCGGCGATGCGGATCCCGACGCCCGGCAGCGCGGGCCCGACGGTGCCGACCTTGATGCGGGCGGGGACGTTGACGGAAGCCGGGGCCGTCGTCTCGGTCAGGCCGTAGCCCTCGAGGATCTTCACGCCGAGGCCGCGGAAGAAGTAGCCGAGGTGCGGGCCCAGGGGAGCGGACCCCGACACGGCGTACGAGACGCGGCCGCCCATGAGCTCGCGGAGCTTGCCGAAGACGAGCTTGTCGTAGAGCTTGAACTGCAGCCCGAGCACGACGCCGACCTTCTCGCCCTCCTGCACGCGCCGGGCGTGCTCGATGCCGATCTTGGCGGCGCGGCGGAAGATCGCGCCCTTCCCCTCGGACTCGGTCTTCTGCGCGGCCGAGTTGTAGACCTTCTCGAAGACGCGCGGCACGGCGAGCAGCACCGTCGGCTTGAACGACCCGAGGGCCTTCACGAGGTTCTTCGTGTTGGGCTCGTGACCCGTCTTGATGCCCCAGTGCACGTAGAAGATCGACATGAAGCGAGCGAAGACGTGCGCCGTCGTGATGAACATGAGGGTCGAGGCGCCCGGCTGCGAGACGACCTCCCGGAGCGCCGCGCTGCCCGCGTTCTGCGCGAGGTCGACGAAGTTGCTGTGCGTCAGGACGCAGCCCTTGGGGCGGCCCGTCGAGCCCGACGTGTAGATGATCGTCGCGATGTCGGATCCGTTCGCGAGGCGGCGCCTGCGCTCGATCTCGGCGTCGTCGACGCCCGCGCCCTGCTCCACGAGGGTCGCGAGAGCGCCCTCGTCCATGCGCCACACCGTGGCGACGAGCGGCAGCTGGTCGCTCACCTCGGCGAACCGCTCGTAGCGCTCGGCCGACTCGACCATGAGCGAGGCGGCGCCCGAATCGGAGAGGATCCACTGGATCTGGGCGGGGGAGCTCGTCTCGTAGACGGGCACCATGATCGCGCCCGCGTAGAAGAGCGCGAAGTCGACGAGGCTCCACTCGTAGGTCGTGCGGGCGAGGAAGCCCACCTTGTCGCCCGGTCGCACGCCGGCCGCGACGAAGCCCTTCGCGAGGGCCGTGACCTCCTCCTCGAACTCCCGCGCCGTCTTGTCGCGCCAGCCGTCGCCGTCGGGGATGCCGAAGAGCGGCAGATCGGGGGTCTTCCGCGCACGATCGGCGAGCACGTCAGCGATGTTGCGCTGGGGGTCGATGGGGACGACGAGGTCGGCGTTGAACTCGATCACGGCAGCTCCTTTGTCACCGGATGTCGCGGGCGGGGCCGCCGCTCGCATGTTCGGGCCAGTCTATTCCCCGGTCCGGGTGCGCCGTGACGCCGCGACCCGCGCGTTAGACTCCCATGCGTCCCCGACGTCTGGAGCCGCCCGGTGTTCTACTGGATCCTCAAGTACATCGTCGTCGGCCCCATCGCGAAGGCGATCTTCCGCCCCTGGATCACGGGCGCCGAGAACCTCCCGAAGAGCGGCGCCGCGATCCTCGCGAGCAACCACATGTCGGTGATCGACTCGGTCTTCCTGCCGCTCATGATCGACCGACCCATGAAGTTCCTCGCGAAGAACGAGTACTTCACGGGCCGCGGCCTCAAGGGGTGGGCCACGAAGTGGTTCATGAAGGGCACGGGCATGATCCCGATCGACCGCTCCGGCGGGTCGGCGTCGGAGGCCGCCCTCAACACGGGCCTGCAGGTGATCGGGCGCGGCGACCTGCTCGGGATCTATCCCGAGGGCACGCGCAGCCCCGACGGGCGGCTGTACAAGGGGCGCACGGGCATCGCCCGCATGGCGCTCGAGGCGAAGGTCCCCGTGATCCCCGTCGTGATGGTCGACACCGAGAAGATGCTGCCGATCGGCGCCTCGCTTCCCCGCATCATGCGGGTCGGCGTCGTGCTCGGCGAGCCGCTCGACTTCTCGCGGTACGCGGGGCTCGAATCCGACCGCTTCGTGCTGCGCGCCGTGACCGACGAGATCATGGTCGCGCTGCAGCAGCTCGGCGCCCAGGAGTACCTCGACGACTACGCGTCGAAGTACCGCGACGCCCCGCGCGTCGACGCGTGACGGCGCGGATCGGGGCGCCCCGGCTCCACTAGTGTTGAGGCATGCAGCACCTCGACGCGTGGCGCGAACTCCCCATCAAGCAGCAGCCGGCGTGGCCCGACCAGGCGGCGCTCGAGCTGGCGACGAAGGAGCTGGCGGCGCTGCCGCCGCTCGTCTTCGCGGGTGAGGTCGACGACATGCGCTATCGCCTCGGGCAGGCGGCCGCGGGCAAGGCCTTCCTCCTGCAGGGCGGCGACTGCGCCGAGACCTTCGCGGGCGCGACGGCCGACAACATCCGCAACCGGATCAAGACCATCCTCCAGATGGCGGTCGTGCTGACCTACGGCGCCTCGATGCCGATCATCAAGATGGGCCGCATGGCGGGCCAGTTCGCGAAGCCCCGCTCGAAGGACGACGAGACGCGCGGCGACGTCACTCTCCCGGCCTTCCGCGGCGAGATCGTGAACGGCTTCGACTTCACCGAGGCGTCGCGCACGGCCGACCCGAACCGCCTGCTCCGGGCGTACCACACGTCGGCGAGCACGCTGAACCTCATGCGCGCCTTCACGCAGGGCGGCTTCGCCGACCTCCGCCAGGTGCACTCGTGGAACAAGGGCTTCGCCGAGAACCCGGCGTACAAGCGCTACGACCAGATGGCGTCCGAGATCGACCGCGCCGTCAAGTTCATGGACGCGGCGGGCGCCGACTTCGACGAGCTCAAGCGCGTCGACTTCTTCGCGGGCCACGAGGGCCTCCTCATGGACTACGAGCGCCCCCTGACGCGCGTCGACTCGCGCACGGGCGAGGTGTACAACACCTCGGCGCACTTCCTCTGGATCGGCGAGCGCACGCGCGAGCTCGACGGCGCGCACGTCGACTACTTCTCGAAGATCCGCAACCCCATCGGGGTCAAGCTCGGCCCGACGACGTCGCCCGAGACGGCGCTCGCCCTCATCGACAAGCTCGACCCCGAGCGCGAGCCCGGGCGCCTGACCTTCATCACGCGCATGGGCGCCGGGCGGATCCGTGAGGCCCTCCCGCCGCTCCTCGAGGCCGTGAAGGACGCGGGCGCGCAGCCCCTGTGGGTCACCGATCCCATGCACGGCAACGGCATCACGACGCCCAATGGCTACAAGACGCGCCGCTTCGACGACATCATCGACGAGGTGCGCGGCTTCTTCGAGGCGCACCGCGCCGTCGGCACGATCCCGGGCGGCGTGCACGTCGAGCTCACGGGCGACGACGTGACCGAGTGCCTCGGCGGATCCGACGAGATCGACGAGGAGGCGCTCGCGACGCGCTACGAGTCGCTCGTCGACCCGCGCCTCAACCACATGCAGTCGCTCGAGCTGGCGTTCCTCGTCGCGGCGGAGCTCGAGAACCGCTGACGCGAACGGAAGGGGGCGCAGGATCCGCGGATCCTGCGCCCCCTTCGCGCGCGGCGGGCGTCAGCCGCTGATCGGGCCCGACAGCGTGAGGCTGAGGGTCACGGTCGTCTGCGCGGGGACCCGCATCTCGGCGGCGGCCGGATCGGTCGACGAGACGACGACCCACGCGCCGGGGAGCGCGTTGAGCAGGCCCGAGTAGCTGACGTCGAAGCCGAGGCCCTCGAGCGTCGCGACGGCGTCGTCGCGGGTCATGCCGACGACGTCGGGGACGGCGACGGGCTGCGGCCCCAGCGACTCGATGAGGGTGACGGAGTCGCCGGGAGAGAGGACCGTGTCGGCGGTGACGCCGGACAGGCCGATCGCGAACCCCGCGCCGATCGTCTCGTCGTACTGCTGCTGGGTCTCGTCGGCGACCTGGAGGCCCGCGTCCGTGAGGCGGGTGCGCGCCTCGTCGATCGACACGTTCTGCACGTCGGGGACCGGGCCGGCCGAGAGCGTCATCGAGAGCGTGTCGCCCTGGTGCGCCGTGCAGCCGTCGAAGCAGGCATAGGGGTCGCCGCCGTCGCGCGAGGTCACCGAGATCCCGATGACGGTCCCGGCGTCGCTCGCGTCGAAGCGCTGCGCCGGGTCGCCCGCGACCTCGAGCACGGCGTCGGTCGCGTACGCCTCGACGTCGTCGGCCGTCATGCCGCGCATCGAGTCGAGGGTCACCTCGGCCGGACCGGTCGAGTAGGTGAGGGTCACGGTGTCGCCCGGGTACACCCGGTCGCCCGACCCCGGATCGGTCGAGATCAGCTGCCCGCTCGGCACGTCGAGGCTCGACGCGCTGCGCTGGTCGGCGAGCAGGTCGAGGCCGGCGAGCTCGGCCGAGGCGTCGTCGAAGGAGGTCGTCGCCGCGAACGCGGGGATGAGGACCATCGAGCCGGGGCCGGATCCGAACCACCAGCCCGTCGTGCCCGCCGCGACGACGAGGACGAACGCGATGATCGCCGCGACCCAGCCGCGCGCGCTGCGTCGCCGGGTCGCGCGCGCGAGGCGCTCGGCGTTCTCTCCGCCGAGCGCGGCGGGGGAGGCGAGGTCGGCGACGGGCGAGGTCGGAGCGAGAACGCTCGTCGCGCCCGTGGGGAGGAGGGCGGCCTGCGGCGGGAGGAGCTTCGTCTCGCCGCCCGTGAGGTCGCCCGTGTCGTGGGGCACGCCGCCCGGGCCCGTGCCGCGCGGCGGGCGGGGGAGGATCCCGAGCTCGTGCTCGATCTCGACGAGCCTGTCGAGCATCGCCTGCGCGTCGTCGGGCCGCTCGTCGGGCTCGCGCTCGGTCGACCAGAGCACGAGCTCGTCGAGCGGCTCGGGAACGCCGGGGTTCTTGATGCTCGGGCGGGGCACCTGCTCGGTCGCGTGCTGATACGCGATCTGCATGGGCTGCTCGCCCTGGTAGGGCTGCTCGCCCGCGAGCATCTCGTACAGCATGATGCCGAGCGCGTAGATGTCGGTGCGCGCGTCGGCGGAGCCCTGCGTCACGAGCTCGGGCGCGAGATAGGCGATCGTGCCGAGGAGCTGCTGCCCCGTCGCCGTGTTGGCCGACGTCGCGCGGGCGAGCCCGAAGTCGCCGATCTTGATGCGCCCGTCGTCGGCGAGGAGCACGTTCTCGGGCTTGACGTCGCGGTGGATGAACCCCGCGCGGTGCGCCGAGGCGAGACCCGAGAGCACGGCGTGCATGATCGTGATCGTCTGCGCCGTCGTGAGGCGCCCGTGCTCGGCGATGAGGTCGCGCAGCGTGACCCCCGGCAGGTACTCCATCACAAGGTACGCGATGTCGTCGTCCTGCCCCTGGTCGAAGACGCTCACGACGTTGGGGTCGCTCAGGCGGGCCGCCGCGCGCGCCTCCTGGATGAAGCGCGACTGGAACCGCTCGTCATCGCTCAGGTGGTGGTGCATCACCTTCAGGGCGATGCGGCGCTCGAGGCGCAGGTCCGTCGCGACGTACACGGTGGCCATGCCGCCGCGCGCGACGCGCTCGCGAACCCGGTACCGGCCGTCGACGAGCCGCCCGATGAGCGGGTCGGCGGGAGATCGAGTCGGCACGGATCGATTCTAGGGAAGCCTCGTCTGAGGAACCCGCAGGCTCACCCGTAGGTGGCGAGCCAGCCGTACGCCGCGGAGCGCCAGCGGTCGTAGCGGTCGGGGAACGCCGAGATCTGCACGGCCTGCGCCGCCTCGCCGAAGGACATCGAGTCCCAGCCCGAGATGTCGTAGAGGCCGCGGGCCGATCCGTCGTCCGACCCCTGGAAGAAGACGCGCGTCGCGTACCCCCGGTCGTTGAGCTGCTCGGCCTCGCCCCATCCCTGGCTCGGGCGCTGCTGGAACAGGCCGACCGAGTCGCGGTCGCCGTGGTCGAGGTTGCGCAGGCCCGACTCGACCATCGCGGTCGCGAGCGCGATCGCGATGGCGGTGTCGGACGCGCCGACCGATCGGCCGACGCCGATGATCAGGGCCGCGTTCTCGGCCTGGGGCGCGTTGAGGCTCGCCGAGAGGTCGTAGGTCGAGCTGTCGTAGATCGAACCCGACGAGCTCGAACCCGACGAAGACGTCGACGCGGGCGCGGCCTGCGGCTTCGCGACCGTGAGGCTCTGGCCCGGGTAGATGATCGACGACGCGCTCAGGGAGTTGATCGAGAGCAGCTCGTCGACCGAGAGGTCGTGCGCGGCGGCGATCGCCCAGAGCGTGTCACCCGCCGCGACCGTCACGGAACCGGAGGACGACGAGGAGCCCGTCGACGCGGCCGGGGTCGCGACGGCCGCGGCCGGGGTCGCCGCGTGCCCGCTCGAGGCCGTGAGCGAGAGCTCCTGGCCCGGGAAGATCAGGGCGTTCGCCCCGAGGTCGTTCGCCGAGGTCAGGGCCGCGACGGTCGTGCCGTACTTCTGGCTGATCGACCACAGGGTCTCGCCGGCCGCCACGGTGTGGTTCGTCGCGGATCCCGTCGCGCCCGAGGAGGCGGCGCCTGCGCTCGACGCGGGCTGCGCGTCGGCGGACCCGGATCCCGGCGCGCGGAGCGTGAGCTCCTGGCCCGGGTAGATGGTGCTCGACCACGACAGGCCGTTCCAGGAGAGGAGGTCGACGGTGCGCAGGCCCTGGCGGATCGCGATGCCCGTCGCGGTGTCGCCCTCCTGCACCGTGTAGGTCGGAGAGGATCCCGACGCGCCCGAGGCGTACCCCGTCTCGACCTCGGCCGTCGCGGGCTGCACGGGGGCGCTCGCCGAGACGAGCCGCAGGGGAGAGCCCGCGCGCTTCGCGTCGGCCGCGCGCGGGGCGTCGTCGGCGGCGAAGGCCGGCGCCGCGCCCAGCGTGAGCGCGAGGGCGCCCGAGATCGCGATGGGCACGGCGGCTGCGCGCGGGACAGCGGTGGGCTGCGTCGTCTTGGTCACTCGGATTCCCCCTCCGGGATCGTGTCGATCACACACATCGACGTGGCTCAGAGTGTCACGGACGGATAACGCTGTCAATTGGTGTCATCCACTGTTGCGCGTGTTGCGCATGTGAAAACCGAGGGCGTTCGGATCCCCGCCGTGACAGAATCGGGGGATGAGCGACGACGTGACCGAATCGATCGAGTGGCTGGCCCTTCCCGACGTCGCAGAGCGGCTCGGCGAGACCATCAGCCGCGTCCGTCGGCTCCTCGACGAGCGCGCGCTCATCGCGGTCAGACGCGACGGCGTGCAGAAGATGCCGGCGGCGTTCCTCGACGGCTCGCGCCCCCTGTCGTCGCTCCGCGGCACCGTGATCGTGCTCCAGGACGTCGGGTTCTCCGACGAGGAGATCATCGACTGGCTGTTCCGCGTCGAGGAGTCGCTCGGCAACGCCCCCATCGAGTCGCTTCTCGCGGGCCGCAAGGCCGAGGTGCGTCGCGTCGCGCAGACGCTCGCGTAGCGGCTACGCCCGGCGCCGCGTGGCGTCGGAGATGAGCACGCGCAGCTCCGCGTCGGCGGCCCCCGCGTCTCCCGCGTCGAGGGCCTGCGCGGCCTCGGCGGCGCAGCGTGCGATCTCCTCCTCGACGCGGTCGAGCGCGCCGGAGGACCGGATCGCGTCCTGCATCGCGGCGATCTCGCCCGCCGAGAGGTCGGGCGCACCGAGCCGCTCGTCGATCCGGGCGCGGTCGTCGGATCCCATGCCCTCGCGGGCGTACGCGATCAGGAGGGTGCGCTTCCCCTCGCGCAGGTCGTCGCCCGCCGGCTTCCCCGTGATCTCGGGGTCGCCGAAGACGCCGAGCTCGTCGTCGCGCAGCTGGAAGGCGAGCCCGACGGGGTGGCCGAACGCGAGGAGCGTCGATCGGAGCGCGGGGGAGGCCCCGCCGATCGACGCGCCGAGGATCAGCGGCTGCTGCACGCTGTACCGCGCCGACTTCAGCGTCGCGATCCGCAGCGCGCGCTCGGCGTGCGTCGCGTCGGGGAGCGTCGGCCACGACGACTCCTCGGCCACGTCGAGGAGCTGTCCGAGGATCACGTCGCGCCGCATGCGCGCGTAGTCGGCGCGCGTCGCCGCGGCGGTGCCGGGGGTGCGGAGGAGCGCGGTCTCGAGGAGGTCGTCGCTCCATCCGAGGAGGAGGTCCCCCAGGAGGATCGCGGCCGAGCGGCCGAACTCGGCCGCGTCGCCGATCCACCCCGCCTCGCGGTGCGCGGCCTCGAACGCCCGATGCGTCGCGGGGCGCCCGCGGCGCGTGTCGGAGTTGTCGACGAGGTCGTCGTGCACGAGGGCCGCCGCCTGGAAGACCTCGAGGGCGGCGCCGAGGTCGATGACGTGCGCCGGCAGCTCGGATCCGCCCGTCGCGGCGCGCCACCCCTGCGCCGCGAATCGCGCGCGCAGCCGCTTGCCTCCCGCGAGCGCCTCGCGCGCCCGCTCGAGGAGGAGGCGCGCGACGGGATCGATCGGCGCGTCGGCCGCGAAGATCGGGTCGCCCGCGATCTCGCGCTCGCGTTCGGCCGAGAAGTTCTCCAGGCGCCGGGAGATGGCTGTGATGATCTCGGGAGCGGTCGGCACGCACCTAGCCTAGGTGGCGCAGGCGGCCCTAGAATGGGAAGCGTCTCTACCCACCCAAGGGGGATCCCGATGCCACTCTCCGAGCAAGAGCAACGACTTCTCGATGAGATGGAGCGTCAGCTCATGCACAACGACGCCGATGTCGTTCACCCTGGCGCGCCTCGCTCATTCAGCTACCGCAACATGCTGGTCGGGGTGCTCCTCGTCATCGTGGGCCTCGTCGGCGTCCTCGCCGGGATCATGCTCTGGGGTCTCCAGGTCGTCGTCGCCGTGATCGTGGGCGTCGTCGGATTCGCCGCGATGGTCGCGGGCGCGATCATCGCCTTCGCGCCGGGCCGCGGCTCGCAGGCCCCGCGCTCGGGCGGCGAGCCGCGCTCGCCCCGCCCCTCGGCGCCGTCGAACGACTCCTTCATGGACCGCATGAACGACAGGTGGGATCGCCGCCAGCAGGGCCAGTAGCCCGCAGCACCCTCTCTCGGAAGCGCCGCCCCTCGGGGCGGCGCTTTTCTGCGTCTCGGACCGACACGCCGCGTCCTCCACCCCTGGCCCCCCACCTTCCTCCACCGCCCGGGATCCCTGTGTTTTCGGGGACCTCGCGGGCGTTCTTCGTGATCGAATCGCAATTTTCCCTTGTTCGTGGGGGGAAGTGGAGTAATGTGGGGCGTATCCGGAAAGGGCTGATCACTGAGGGGGTGAATGGCCGATGCTGCTGGGCACGCACACACCGAAGCTCGACGACAAAGGCCGCGTCATCCTCCCGGCCAAGTTCCGCGAGGAGCTCGCCGGCGGCGTCGTCGTGACGCGCGGTCAGGAGCGCTGCCTCTACGTGTTCTCGACCTCCGAGTTCGAGCAGGTGCACGAGCGGATCCGCCAGGCCCCCCTGAGCAACAAGGACGCCCGCAACTTCATGCGCCTCTTCCTCTCGGGTGCGAGCGCCGAGACACCCGACGGACAGAACCGCGTGACGATCCCGCAGCCCCTGCGTGAGTACGCGGGGCTCTCGAAGGAGCTCGTCGTCACGGGCGTCGGCGCACACGCCGAGATCTGGGACGCGGCGGCGTGGAACGCCTACCTCGAGAGCACCGAGGAGTCGTTCTCCGAGATGCAGGAGGAGGTGATCCCGGGCCTCTTCTGACCCGGCGGTTCCGACGCCCAGCCGCGACCCTGTCGCCACTTCCCCGGTGACAGGTCGCGCGGATGGGGATCGGAGCCTCCGGATCTCCCCTCCACGAAGAACCACGACCCGGACGCATCATGAACCTCCGCGACATCCACGTCCCCGTGATGCTCGAGCGCTGCCTCGAGCTCATCGGCCCCGCCCTCGAGAAGCCCGGTGCGGTCTACGTCGACGGCACGCTCGGCATGGGCGGCCACGCCGAGGCCTTCCTCACGCGCTGCCCCGAGGCGCACCTCGTGGGCCTCGACCGCGACACGCAGGCCCTCGCGATCGCGGGGGAGCGGCTCGAGCCGTTCGCCGCGCGGATCGACCTCGTCCACACCGTCTACGACGGGATCCTCGGCGCGCTCGAGGGCCTCGGCATCGACCACGCCGACGGGATCCTCTACGACCTCGGCGTCTCGTCTCTGCAGCTCGACGAGGCCGATCGCGGATTCGCCTACGCGCAGGACGCGCCGCTCGACATGCGCATGGACCAGAGCGCGGGCCAGACGGCGGCCGACGTCGTCGCGACCTACGGCGAGGGCGACCTCCGGCGGATCTTCGAGCGCTACGGCGAGGAGAAGCTCGCCGGGCGCTACGCCCGCGCGATCATCGACGAGCGCGGCCGCACGGCGATCACCCGCACGGGCCAGCTCGTCGACGTCCTCCAGCGTGCGACGCCCGCGGCGCTCATGAACGCGGGGCACCCCGCCAAGCGCGTCTTCCAGGCCCTGCGCATCGAGGTCAACGGCGAGCTCGCCGCCCTCGAACGCGCGATCCCCGCCGCGCTCGAGGCCCTCGCGGTCGGGGGGCGGCTCGTGGTCCTCAGTTACCAGTCCCTCGAGGACCGCTTCATCAAGCGGCTGTTCGCCGAGGCGACCCGCTCGACGGCTCCCGCCGGTCTCCCCGTCGAACTCCCCGAGCACCAGCCGAAGTTCCGGCTCCTCGTGCGCGGCGCCGAGCAGGCGTCGGCTGAGGAGGCCGAACGCAACCCCCGAGCGAAGCCCGTGCGCCTGCGCGCGATCGAGAGAGTCAGGAGCGACGCATGAGCCTCGCAGATGCCGACCTGCTGCCGTTCGACGAGCCCGCGGCCCGTCCCGGCCGGTCCTCCCGCCCGCTGCGCGCCCTCGACGCGCCGCCCGCGAAGCGCCGCAAGCCGCGCCTCGCCTACGCGATCGTGGCGGTCGCGGGGGCCGGGCTCATCGCGGCGGCGCAGCTCGGCCTCTCGATCCTCACGACGCAGAGCTCGTACGACCTCGCGGCCGTGCAGTCCGACCAGAAGCAGCTCACGCTCGACAAGCAGGAGCTGAGCGACGGGCTCGCGGGGCTGTCGTCGCCCCAGTACCTCGCGGCCAACGCGACGGCGCTCGGCATGGTCATCGACGAGACGCCGAGCTATCTGCGGCTCAGCGACGGCGCCGTGACGGGCTCGGGCGCGGCCGCGGGCGACGTCTCGACCGTCAACGTCGGGGCGGGCAACGCGGCGGCGAACGAGCTGATCGCGAACACGCCGCTCGTGACCGACGAGCAGGAGACGATCTCGGGCGACGATGGTGCCGCCGACGCGGTGCCGGACGAGATCCCGGCCGCGCCGCCGATCGACAGCGGCCTCCCGTCGCCGTCGACCCACTGACCACCACCGCGCCGTCCGGCGCCCGACACCGAGGAGCCGCATGATCGCTCGGACCCGTCGATCGGCCAGGCGCCGCACCGGCATCGCCGTCGTCGTCGTGATGATCGTCCTCGTCTCGTTCGTCGTGCGGCTCTTCGACATCCAGGTCGTGAGCGCCAAGGAGCACGTCCAGGAGTCGATGGACCTCGCCTTCAGCAGCTCGTCGACGATCGCGGGCGTGCGCGGATCCATCGTCGACGCGAACGGAACGGTGCTCGCGAGCAGCAGCGTCGACTACGACGTCGCGCTCGACCCGGGCCTCGCGAAGGACGTCGACCGCTACGACGACGCCGGCGAGAAGTACGTCGAGACCTGGGGCCACCTCGCCGAGCGCATCGGCTCGGTCGTCGGCATGTCCGGCGCCGACGTCGAGAAGGTCGCGACCGACGCGCTCGCGTCGAACCCCGACGCCCGGTGGGCGAAGCTCATCGACGGGATCTCGACGGCGCAGTACCGCGAGCTCCTCGACCTCGACGCCCCGATGCTCTCGATCACGTCGAACACATCGCGGGTCTACCCGAACGGCGCCGTCGGGGGCAACCTCGTGGGCTTCACGGGATCCGACGGCGAGGGCCTCGCGGGCTACGAGCTCATGGAGAACTCGTGCCTCGACCCGACCGACGGCGAGATCAGCTACCAGACCTCGGGTGACGGCGGCGTCCGGATCCCCGGCACGACGCAGGAGACCCCCGCGGTCGACGGCGGGACCCTCCAGCTCACGATCGACACCGACCTCAGCTGGTATCTCCTCCAGATGCTCAAGGAGGAGGTCGAGACGCAGCAGGCGAACTCGGGCCAGATCATGGTCGTCGAGGTCGGAACGGGCGCCGTCAAGGCCGCCGTCGAGTACCCGACCGTCGACCCCAACGACCCGACGGCGACCGACGAGGCGAACCGCGGATCGCGCATCTTCACGAACACGTTTGAGCCCGGATCCACCTTCAAGGCGATCACGTCGGCGACGGTCCTCGATCAGGGCGCGGCGACCCCCCTCACTGAGGTCACGGCGTCGGGCCACGAGACGCTCGACAACGGCGCCGTCGTGGGCGACTCGTTCTCGCACCCGTCGTACGACTACACGCTCGCGGGGGCCATGATCGACTCGTCGAACGTCGCGCTGTCGAAGATCAGCGCGCTCGTGAGCGACCAGACGCGATACGACTACCTCAAGAAGTTCGGCGTCGGCGAGCAGTCGTCGGTCGGCTTCCTCGGCGAGGAGTCGGGGGTCCTCCGCGAGCCGAGCGAGTGGGACAACCAGACCAAGTACGCGACGGCGTTCGGCCAGGGCTTCACCGTCACGATGCCGCAAGTCGTGAACGCCTACCAGACGATCGCGAACGGCGGGAAGAGCGAGCCGCTCCACATCGTCGAGGGCTGCACCGACGCCGACGGCGACACGACCTCGCCCGATCTCCCCGAATCGCAGCAGGTCATCAGCGAGAAGGCCGCGGGCGAGACGATGCAGCTCCTCGAGGGCGTCGCCGACTTCGGGTCGGTATCCGACCAGATCCAGATCCCCGGCTACCGCATCGCGGCCAAGACCGGAACGGCGCAGAAGACCGACGGCAACGGCAACTACAAGGCCGGCCTCTACTACACGAGCCTCATCGGCATCGCGCCCGCCGACGACCCCCAGTACATCGTCATGGTGACGCTCGACGAGCCCAAGCGGGTAACGTCGTCGTCGGCCAACGCGCCCGCCTTCGTGAAGGCGATGACGCAGGTGCTCAAGACATACCGAGTGCAGCCATCGACCAGCGAGTTCGAACCGCTGCCCAAGTTCGCCGAGTGACGCGCACAGCGCGTCGAGGATCCCCTTCATGATCGCTTTCTCCCTCGACGAGATCGCCGCCGCCGTCCGCGGCGAGCTGCGTCTCGCCGCAGGCGACACCCCCTCCACCGTGGTGCGGGGCGTCGTCGACACCGATTCCCGTGCCATGGCGCCCGGCGGCGTCTTCGTCGCGAAGCCCGGCGAGACGACCGACGGGCACCTGTTCGTGCCCGCCGCCGTGGAGGCGGGCGCCGTGCTCGCGATCGTCGAGCGCCCCGTCGACGCCGACGTGACCCAGATCGTCGTCGACGACGTCGTGGCCGCCATCGCGGACCTCGCCCGCGAGAACGTCTCCCGCGCCCGCGCGCTCGGGCGGATCCGCGTGGTCGGGATCACGGGGTCGAACGGCAAGACCACGACGAAGAACATGCTGCGCGAGATCCTGTCGCGCCGCGGTGAGACCGTCGCGCCCGTCGCGTCGTACAACAACGCCGTCGGCGCGCCGCTCACGATGCTCAAGGTCACCGACACGACCGAGTTCCTCGTGTGCGAGTTCGGAGCGGACGCGCCCGGCCAGATCGCGCGGCTCGCGGGGCTCGTGGCGCCCGACGTCGGGGTCGTCCTCATGGTCGGCCTCTCGCACGCTGGCGGGTTCGGCGGCATCGAGCACACGGCCCGCGCGAAGCGCGAGCTCGTCGAGGCGATCCGACCCGGCGGCACGGCGGTCCTCAACGTCGACGACGCGCGCGTCGCCGCGATGGCGGGCGCCGCGGCCGAGCGCCGCGCCGGCGTGCGGTTCTTCGGCGAGAGCGAGGCGGCCGACGTGCGCGCCTCGGGCCTCGACGTCACGGCCGACGGCACCCGCTCCGTCGTCTCGATCGACGGGCATCGCCGCGAGCTGTTCCTCCGGATCCTCGGCGCGCACCACGTGAAGAACGCCCTCGCGGCGATCACGGCCGCCCACGCGCTCGGCGTCCCCGTCGGCGACGCGATCGCCGCGATCGAGGGCATGCAGCTCGCCGAGCGGTGGCGCATGCAGGTCATGGGCTCCGATCGGGTGCGCATCATCAACGACGCGTACAACGCGAGCCCCGACGCCATGCAGGCGGCGCTGCGCACGCTCGCCCAGATCACGAAGCCGGGGGAGCGCATGGTTGCGGTCCTCGGCGCGATGAGCGAACTCGGCGAGCACGACGTCGAGGAGCACCAGAAGATCGGGCTCCTCGCCGTGCGGCTGCGCATCCCGCGCATCGTCGTCGTCGGCTCCGAGGCCAGGCCGCTGTTCCTCTCGGCGGTCGCCGAGGGATCCTGGAGCGACGAGGCGGTGTTCTTCGCGACGGCCGACGAGGCGTACGAGTACCTCCGGGGCGAGCTCCGCGACGGCGACCGCGTGCTCGTGAAGTCGTCGAACGCCGCCGGTCTGCGGTTTCTCGGCGATCGTCTGGGAGAATCGTTCTCGTGAGATCACTTCTGGCTGCAGCGGCGATCTCTCTCGCCTTCACTCTTCTGCTCACTCCCGTCTTCTCTCGGCTGTTCCGCCGCTGGGGGTGGGGGCAGCCGATCCGCACCGACAGCGTCGGATACAACGCCCCGAAGCACGAGACGAAGCGCGGCACGCTCACGATGGGCGGCGTCATCTTCATCCTCGGCACGCTCGTCGGCTACCTGACGGGCACGTACGTCGGGGGGAATCCGCCGACGATCTCGGGCTGGCTCGTCATCTGGGCGATGCTCGGGTTCGGAACCGTCGGGTTCATCGACGACTTCCTCAAGGTCCGCATGCAGAACTACGCGGGCCTCAGCGGGTGGAAGAAGATCGTCGGGCAGGTCCTCGTCATGGTGCCGTTCGGCATCGTGGCGCTGAACTTCCCCAACAGCCTGACGCTGACGCCGGGCAGCGCGAGCATCTCGTTCATCCGCGACGTCCCCGTGCTGTCCTTCATGGCGCTCGGTCCGGTCCTCGGCTGGCTGCTGTACCTCGCGTGGATCTCGCTGCTCGGGACGGGCTTCTCGAACTCGACGAACCTCACGGACGGCCTGGACGGCCTCGCGGCCGGCGCGGGCATCTTCACGATCGGCGCCTACGCGACCATCGCGTTCTGGCAGTTCAACCAGGCGTGCTCGTCGCTGAGCGTCTCGCCCGACAACATCGCGGGCTGCTACCAGGTGCGCGACCCGCTCGATCTGGGGATCGTCGCGGCGGCGTTCGTCGGATCCCTCGTGGGCTTCCTCTGGTGGAACGCGCCCAAGGCGTCGATCTTCATGGGCGACACGGGGTCGATGGCCATCGGCGGCGTCATCACGGCGATGGCGATGCTCACCCGCACCGAGCTGCTCGGCATCATCATCGCCGGCCTCTTCGTGATGTCGAGCGGATCCGTGATCCTGCAGCGCGTGTACTTCAAGCTCACCAAGGGCAAGAGGCTCTTCCTCAACAGCCCGCTCCACCACCACTTCGAGTTCCGCGGCTGGGCCGAGGTCACGATCGTGGTGCGCTTCTGGATCATCGCAGGCCTGTTCGCCGTCGTCGGCGTCGGCATGCTCTACATCGAATGGCTCTCGCGCGTATGACCTCTCCGCGACTCGACTCCCTGACGAGCTGGAACGCCGACTGGAAGGGGCTGCGCGTCGCGGTGCTCGGGCTCGCGGCCACGGGCTTCTCGGTCGCCGACACCCTCGTCGAGCTGGGCGCCGACGTGCTCGTCGTCGCCGAGAGCGCGGCCGAGGAGTACGCGCGGCTCGTCCCGGTCATCGGCGCGCGCCTCGTGGAGACCCCGCTCGCCGAGGCGCCGGCCGAGCTCGTCGCGTTCGCGCCCGACGTCGTCGTCGCGTCGCCGGGCTTCCCGCCGTCGCACCCCGTGATCCGATGGGTCCGCGAGGAGGGGATCGCGCTCTGGGGCGACATCGAGCTCGCGTGGCGCGTGCGCGACAAGATCGTCCGCGCGGACGGCACGCCGGCGGAGTGGATCCTCATCACCGGCACGAACGGCAAGACCACGACGACGCGCCTCGCGGCGACGATGATCCAGGCCGCGGGCCTGCGCGCGGCGCCGTGCGGCAACATCGGCGTGCCGGTGCTCGATGCCGTGCGCGACCCCGAGGGCTTCGACGTCTTCGTCGTCGAGCTCTCGAGCCACCAGCTCTGGTACCTCGGGCTCCAGGACGGCGTGGGCTCGCCTGTTCCGCTCGCGGCGGCCTGCCTCAACCTCGCCGACGACCACCTCGAGTGGCACGGATCCTTCGCCGCCTACCGCGACGCGAAGTCGGTCGTCTACCGGCACACGAAGGTCGCGTGCGTGTACAACAAGGCCGACGAGGCGACGATGCGCATGGTCGAGGACGCCGACGTCACCGAGGGTGCGCGCGCCGTCGGCTTCGACCTCGGCGTGCCGGGCCCGAGCGACCTCGGCGTCGTCGACGGCGTGCTCGCCGACCGCGCGTTCGTCGAGGACCGCCGCAATTCGGCCGCCGAGCTCGCGACCGTCGCCGAGCTCGCCGATCGCGGCCTCGCGGCCCCGCACATGGTCGCGAACATCCTCGCCGCGGCAGCGCTCGCGCGCGCCGCCGGGGTGCCGACCTCGGCCGTGCGCGACGCCGTCCGCACCTTCGAGCTCGGCCCGCACCGGATCCAGGTCGTGGCCCGCGCGGCCGGCCTCACGTGGGTCGACGACTCCAAGGCGACCAACCCGCACGCCGCCGCGTCGTCGCTCGCGGCGTACCCGGGCGCCGTCTGGGTCGTCGGCGGCCTCTTCAAGGGCGTCGACATCGCGGGCCTCGTCGCCGAGCGCGGCGCGCTCGCGAAGGCCGTCGTCGCGATCGGATCCGACCGCACGCCGGTCGTCGACGCGTTCGCGCGACACGCGCCGGGCGTGCCCGTGTTCGAGGTCGACGACGCTCACACTGAAGACGTCATGGCGCGCGCCGTCGAGCTCGCGGCCGAGGCGGCTGATGACGGCGACGTCGTCCTCCTCGCCCCGGCGGCGGCCTCGTTCGACCAGTTCGCGAGCTACGGAGACCGCGGCGACCGCTTCGCCGCCGCGGTCGAGGCATGGATCGAGAGGGGGAGCTCGCGTGACATCGGATCAGAGGCCCCCGAAGAGGGCTGAGCGCGGCGGCCTCGCGGCCCGCATCTCGCTCGGATCCGGGCAGGGCCCGGCGTCGGTCGAGTACCTGCTGATCCTCGGCACGTCGATCCTCCTCACGGCGTTCGGCGTCGTGATGGTGTTCTCGGCCACGACCGTGCGCTCGGTCGAGGCGGGGTCGGGCCCGCTCGGCGACGGCCTCTCGCACCTCGTGTACGCGGCGGTCGGGATCCCGATCATGCTCATCGTGAGCCGCTTCTCGCTCGCGTGGCTGCGACGCATCGCGTGGCCCGTGCTCATCGTGGCGCTCGCGCTGCAGGCGCTCGTGTTCACCCCGCTGGGGTACGGATCGGGCGGAAACCGCAACTGGCTGAGCCTCGGGGTCATCTCGATCCAGCCCTCCGAGTTCCTGAAGCTCGCGCTCGCGCTGTGGTGCGCCCTGATCCTCTGGCGCAAGCGCGATCGCTTCGGCACGTTCTGGCAGGTCTGGATCCCGCTCGTCCCCGGGGCGCTCCTCACGATGGCCGCCGTCATGCTCGGCGACGACCTCGGGACGACGATGATCTACGTCCTCGTGCTCATCGGCGCCATGTTCTTCGGCGGCGTGCGCGGGTGGCACATCGCGCCCATCCTCGGGGGAGGCGCCCTCGGCATCGGCCTCCTCGCGGTGTTCAGCCCCAACCGGCTCAACCGCATCCTCAGCGTGTACCAGGGCAACTGCCTCGAGGACTACCTCTCGACCTGCTACCAGCCCCTCCACGCGATCTGGGGCCTCGCCGACGGCGGCGTCTTCGGCGTCGGACTCGGCAACTCCAAGGAGAAGTACAACTGGCTCCCCGCCGCGTCCGACGACTACATCTTCGCGATCATCGGCGAGGAGCTGGGACTCGTGGGCTGCGTCGTCGTGCTGGCGCTCTTCGCGATCCTCGCGGTCGCGATCTTCCGCATGATCCGCCGCACCGACGACGTCTACATCCGCGCCGCGGCCGGCGGCATCGGGATGTGGCTCATCGGCCAGGCCCTCATCAACATCGGCGTCGTCCTCCGCGTCTTCCCGGCGCTCGGCGTCCCGCTCCCGTTCCTGTCGCGCGGCGGATCCTCGCTCATCGCGGTGCTCGTGGGCTGCGGCGTCCTGCTCGCGCTCGCGCGGCGCATCCCCAACACGGCGGCGGTCGACGCCGCGGCCGCCGTCCAGACCCCTGCGCATAAGATCGTCCGGTGACGACCTACCTGCTCGCCGGGGGCGGAACCGCCGGCCACGTGAACCCCCTGCTCGCGGTCGCCGACGGGATCCTCGCACGCGACCCCGAAGACACCGTCCTGGTGCTCGGCACGGCCGAGGGCCTCGAGTCGCGGCTCGTCCCGCAGCGCGGCTACGAGCTGCTGATCGTCCCGAAGGTCCCCTTCCCGCGCCGCCCGAACGGCGCCGCGCTCGCGTTCCCCGCGCGCTTCTCGCGCGCCGTGAAGACCGTGCGCTCGTACATCCGCGACCGCGGCGTCGACGTCGTGCTCGGCGTCGGCGGCTACGCGGCCGCTCCGGCGTACATCGCGGCGAAGCGCGAGGGCATCCCCTCCGTCGTGCACGAGGCGAACGCGCGGCCCGGCCTCGCGAACGTGCTCGGCGCCCGGTCCGCCGCCGCGGTCGGCATGGCCTTCGCGGGAACCCCGCTGAAGCGCGGCGAGGTCGTGGGCATGCCGCTGCGCCCCGAGATCGTCGGCCTGGACCGCGCCGCGGCGCGCGCCGAGGCCGCCGAGCACTTCGGGCTCGACGCGTCGAAGCCCGTGCTCCTCGTGTTCGGCGGATCGCTCGGCGCCCGCCGCCTCAACGAGACGCTCGGCGAGGCCTGGCGCGACGTCCTCGCCGCCGGATGGCAGCTGCTGCACGTCACGGGGGAGAAGAGCGACGCCGTCGATCCCGGGGCCCCCGGCTACGCCATGCGCCGCTACGTCGACCGCATGGATCTCGCGTTCGCCCTCGCAGACCTCATCGTCTCCCGCTCGGGCGCCTCGACGGTGTCCGAGATCTCGGCCCTCGGCATCCCCGCCGTGTACGTGCCGTACCCCGTCGGCAACGGCGAGCAGCGGCTCAACGCCGCGTCGGCCGTGAGCGCGGGAGCCGCCCTGCTCGTCGACGACGCCGCGTTCACGCCCGCGTGGGTCCGGTCCTCCCTCGTGCCCCTGCTCGGGGACGAGGAGCGGATCGCCCGCATGGCGTCCGCCGCGTCGGGCGCCGGAACGCGCCGCGGCACCGAGAACGTCCTGTCCCACCTCGACCGCGCCCTCGGGCGCGAGGAGCGCACCGCATGATCGCACCCGACCTCACCGTCCCGGTCCCCGACCGCATCGGCGCCGTCCACTTCATCGGCATCGGCGGGTCCGGCGTCTCGGGCCTCGCCCGCATGTTCCTCGCGGCGGGCGCGACCGTCTCGGGATCCGACCGCTCCGAGAGCCAGAACACGCGCGACCTCGCCGAGCTCGGCGCGACGGTCTCGATCGGCCATGACGCGGCGAACCTGCCCGCCGAGGTCGACGCCGTCGTCTACACGGGCGCCATCTGGCCCGAGAACCCCGAGTTCCTCGCGGCGAAGGAGCGCGGCGTCCCCGTGCTGCACCGCTCGCTCGCGCTGAAGTTCCTCATCGCGGGCCGCCGCCTCGTCTCGGTCGCGGGCGCGCACGGCAAGACGACGTCGACGGGCATGATCGTCACGGCGCTCGACCGCCTGGGCGCCGACCCGAGCTTCGTGAACGGCGGCGTGATCCAGCAGCTCGGGGCGTCGAGCGGCGTCGGCGGCGACGACCTCTTCGTGATCGAGGCCGACGAGTCCGACGGCACCTTCCTGATCTACGACACCTCCGTCGCGCTCATCACCAACGTCGACGCCGACCACCTCGACCACTACGGAACGCACGAGGCCTTCGACGACGCGTTCGTGACGTTCGCGGACCGCGCGCGCGAAGCCGTCGTCATCTCGTCCGACGACTCGGGCGCCCGCCGCGTCGGCGCCCGGCTCTCGCACGCGAACGTCGTGACCTTCGGCGAGGACGAGACGGCCGACGTGCGCGTCGTCGACATCGCGACCGACGGGCCCGTCTCCTTCGCGCTCGTGCACGACGGGCGGCGCGCCGAGGGCCGCCTCGCCGTCCCGGGCCGGCACAACGCGATCAACGCCGCCGGCGCCGTCGCGGTGCTCCTGTCGCTCGGCTTCGAGCTGGCCGCCGCCCTCGAGGCCGTGGAGGCGTTCGGCGGCACGGTGCGTCGCTTCGAGCTCCACGGGACCGAGCGCGGCGTGAGCGTGTACGACGACTACGCGCACCACCCGACCGAGGTCGCCGCCGCACTGTCGGCCGCGCGCTCCGTCGTGGGCGGCGGCCGCATCATCGCCCTCCACCAGCCGCACACCTACTCGCGCACGAAGCTCATGTCGGGCGAGTTCGCGCATGTCCTCGAGGACCTCGCCGACCACACCGTCGTCCTCGATGTGTACGGCGCGCGCGAGGATCCGATCCCCGGCGTCACGGGCGCGCTCGTCGAGCGCGGCTTCTCCGACCCCGACCACGTGTCCTACGTGCCCGACTGGCAGCAGGCCGCCGAGCGCGTCGCCGAGGTCGCGCGCGAGGGCGACTTCGTCATCACGCTGGGCTGCGGCGACGTCTACCGCATCATCCCGCAGGTGCTCGGCGCCCTGAAGACGCACCCTGAGGCCTGATCCGCGCATGAAGCGCCCCGAACCGCTGCCGCCCGCGGCTCGCCGGCCCGAGCCGGAGGCCGACGAGTCGGGCCTCGAGCCGATCGCCGACGAGCCCGCCGCGCGTCGGGGGCTCGCGTCGCTGCTGCCGTTCGGGCGTCCGCGTGCCGAGGATCCGGAGCCGGGCGACGAGCCCGATGGGCCCCTCGACGATCCGGAGTCAGAAGCCGAGCCGGAGGTCGCCGACGGGGGGCTCCTCGGAGCGTGGCGGGCCGAGCGCCGCCGCCGGCGCCTCGAGCGATCCGAGGTGCGCCGGTTCACCGCGCGGGCCCGGCGCCGCCGCATCGTCTGGATCTGCTCGATCGGCGCCGTCGTCGTGCTGGTCGCCGGCACCGTGGGCGCTGCCTACAGCCCGCTGTTCGCCGTCGAGACGATCACGATCGAGGGCGCGTCAGCGCTCGACGCCTCGGCCGTCGAGGACGCCCTGTCCGACCAGGTCGGCAGGCCCATGCCCCTCGTCGATCACAGCGAGATCAAGGCCGACCTCGTGGCGTTCCCGCTCATCGAGACCTACGCCGTCGAGATCCGCCCCCCGCACGACCTCGTCGTGCGGATCGTCGAGCGCACGCCCGTCGCGGTCGTGCAGTCCGACGCCGGCTTCACGACGGTCGACGCGGCCGGCGTCGCGCTCTCGACGAGCGACCAGCGGCCCGACGGGCTGCCGCTCGCCGACGTCGAGGGCGGGCCGAGCTCCGACGCGTTCGCCGCGGCGGGCCAGGTCCTGCGTGCGCTTCCCGCTGATCTCCTCGCCCGGGTCACGACGGTGCACGCCACGACGCCCGACGACGTCTCGTTCGACCTCAGCGACGGCGGAGGCGTGACGGTGCGGTGGGGGAGCACCGAGGACACGGCTGAGAAGCTCGCGACGCTCGAGGCCGGGATGACGGCCAGCCCGCCCGACACGGTCTCGTTCTACGACGTGTCGTCGAGCGGCGTGCTCGTCGTCGGCTGACGCGCCGGGAACCGGGCGCGAAACGCCGACACGCCCCGCGCGCCTGCGCGCCGATCCGCGGGATCCACGTACCGTCGTGGACGAGCAGAAACGTATGCGGACACATACTTTAACTCTCGAGTAGAGGGTGAAGGTTGAGGACACGCCGGGGGATCCGTCGGCGACGCATCGAGCACGGGCACAGTCACGGAGGCAGCAATGAGCCAGAACCAGAACTACCTCGCCGTCATCAAGGTCGTCGGCGTCGGCGGCGGCGGAGTCAACGCCGTCAACCGCATGATCGAGCTCGGGCTGCGCGGCGTCGAGTTCATCGCGATCAACACCGACGCGCAGGCGCTCCTCATGAGCGACGCCGACATCAAGCTCGACGTCGGTCGCGACCTCACCCGCGGTCTCGGCGCCGGCGCCGACCCCGAGGTGGGTCGCCGCGCCGCCGAGGACCACGCCGAGGAGATCGAGCAGGCGCTCGCGGGCGCCGACATGGTCTTCGTCACGGCGGGCGAGGGCGGCGGAACCGGAACGGGCGGCGCCCCCGTCGTCGCGCGCATCGCGAAGTCGATCGGCGCGCTCACGATCGGCGTCGTCACGAAGCCCTTCTCCTTCGAGGGCCGCCGCCGTCAGCAGCAGGCCGAGAACGGCGTCGCCGTGCTCAAGGACGAGGTCGACACCCTCATCGTCGTCCCGAACGACCGCCTGCTCGAGATCAGCGACCGCGGCATCTCGATGGTCGAGGCGTTCGCCACGGCGGACCAGGTGCTCCTCGCGGGCGTCCAGGGCATCACCGACCTGATCACGACCCCCGGCCTCATCAACCTCGACTTCGCCGACGTCAAGAGCGTCATGCAGGGCGCGGGATCCGCGCTCATGGGCATCGGCTCGGCTCGCGGCGCCGACCGCGCGATCAAGGCGGCCGAGCTGGCCGTCGAGTCGCCCCTGCTCGAGGCGTCGATCGAGGGCGCGCACGGCGTGCTGCTCTCGATCCAGGGCGGATCGAACCTCGGCATCTTCGAGATCAACGACGCGGCCCGCCTCGTGCAGGAGGCCGCGCACCCCGAAGCGAACATCATCTTCGGAACGGTCATCGACGACACGCTCGGCGACGAGGTGCGCGTCACGGTCGTCGCGGCGGGCTTCGACGGCGGAGAGCCGCAGGCGCGCGTCGACGTGCCGAGCTTCGAGCGCCGCGAGAACGCGCGCCCGACGCTCCCCGGCGACCAGGCGACGGCGGCCGAGTCCGACGTCGCGGCGCCCGCCGATGAGCACGTCTCGGCGCCGTCGATCCCCTCGACGCCGGTCCTCGCCGAGTCGGCCGGATTCGACGACGACGACATCGACATCCCCGAGTTCCTGAAGTGACGACACGCCCGCGATCCGCGGGCGAAATCACGGGCCCGCGCCTCGCGCTGGCTTAGCCTTCAGACAAGACGAGCACCTAACCGGAGGACGCCATGGCGAACCCGCTCAAGAAGACGATGGTCTACCTCGGCCTCGCCGACGAGGAGGAGTACGAGATCCAGGAGGACGCCCCCACGGCGCCCGTGGCTCGTGCTTCGCAGCGTGAGGAGACGACCATCACCGAAGACGAGAAGCCCGCTCCCGTGACGCCGCTGCGCCGCCCGACCGTCGTGCGCCAGCCGGCGGCCGGCACCGTCAGCGAGATCGTCACGGTGCACCCCAAGCAGTACCGCGACGCGCAGACCATCGCCGAGCACTTCCGCGACGGCCTGCCCGTGATCATCAACGTCTCGCAGATGTCCGACGCCGACGCGCGCCGCCTCATCGACTTCGCGAGCGGCCTGTCGATGGGCCTCTACGGCCGCATCGAGCGCGTCACCAGCAAGGTCTTCCTCCTGAGCCCCGAGAACATCGCGGTCTCGGGCGACGGCGGCATCGCGCCCGCCGACGACACGGCCTTCGCCAGCTGATCCGAGACGTCGGTGCTCGTCGGGCCCGGGACGCGTCGAGCGTTCCCGGGCCCTGCGTCGCGTAGGGTGGTTTCTCGTGTCTGTCATCGGGTGGGTCGCCACGATCCTGCACCTCCTCGTCTCGCTGTACGTCCTGGTGCTCTTCGTCCGCCTCGTCTTCGAGTACATCCCGATGTTCAATCGGGAATGGCGCCCGCGCGGCGTGACCCTCGTCATCGCCGAGGTGGTCTACACGCTCACGGATCCGCCGATCCGCATGTTCCGCCGGATCATCCCGCCGCTGCGCGTCGGCCCCGTCGCGATCGACCTGGGCTTCCCGATCACGCTGATCCTCTGCTTCGTCGCGATGTCGATCCTCCGGAGCATCGCGTTCGTCGCGTGAGGCGCGCACCGAACTTCGCAGTCATCTGAACTAGCATGATGTCCACCATCGAAAGAGGGGCAGAAACCATGGCTCTGACGCCGGAAGACGTCGTCACCAAGCAGTTCCAGCACGTTCGCTTCAAGGAGGGCTTCGACCCCGACGAGGTCGACGACTTCCTCGACGAGATCGTCGTCGAGTGGCGCAAGACCATCGAGGAGAACGAGCAGCTCAAGGCGCGCGTCGCCGAGCTCGAGGACGCTGCCAAGAAGGCCGCAGCCGCCCCTGCTCCCGCCCCCGCAGCCGAGAAGCCCGCCGAGAAGCCGGCCCCCAAGAAGGAGGAGCCGGCCCCGGCTCCCGTGGCGGCCGCCCCCGCCGCCGAGTCGGGCGTCTCGTCGACCGCGGCCAGTGCCGCCGGCATCATCGCCCGCGCCGAGCGCCTCCACGACGAGCACGTCGCCGAGGGCCAGGCCAAGGCCTCGAAGGCTGTCGCCGACGCCGAGGCGAAGGCCTCCAAGCTCGTCTCCGACGCCGAGTCGAAGGCCACGGGCATCGTCTCGGCCGCCGAGGCGAAGCAGCGCGAGATCTCCGAGAAGCTCAACGCCGAGCGCACGACGCTCGAGGGGCGGATCACCGAGCTGCGCCAGTTCGAGCGCGACTACCGCCAGCAGCTCCGCGGCTACTTCGAGCAGAAGCTCGCCGACCTCGACGAGTCCGGTTCGAAGTCGGGCGGGAAGCCCTCCTCGAACGCGGGCCTCTGAGCAGCACCCCAGTGACGAAGGGACGATCCCTTCCTGGTCTGACGGCCGGCATCACCCTCGCGGCTCTCGCGATCGTGGTGCTGGCCGTCGATCAGTTGAGCAAGCAGTGGGTGCTCGGCAACCTCGTCGAGGGCGAGCGCGTCTCGGTGCTGGGAGACGCCCTGCAGTGGCAGCTCGTCTTCAACCCCGGCGCGGCGTTCTCGATCGGCGAGGGATCCACGTGGATCTTCACCCTCGCCCTCGCGGCCGTCGCGATCGCCATCATCGTTCTGGCGATCCTGCGCGTGCGCTCGTGGCCGTGGGCGATCGTGCTCGGGCTGCTGCTCGGCGGCGTGCTCGGGAACCTCACCGACCGCCTCCTGCGCGAGCCCGGCTTCCTCGTCGGCCACGTCGTCGACTTCATCCTCACGCCGTGGATGTGGTTCTACCTTCCCGGGCCCGCGATCTTCAACGTCGCCGACATGTTCATCGTGTGCGACATGATCGCCGTCGCCGTCCTGGTGCTCATCGGGGTGGGCTTCGACGGCAGGCGCGTCGAGACGAAGCGGGTCGCGGCCGACACCCCCGACGAGCGCCCGTGAGCGAGCGGCGCACGCTCGTCGTCCCCGACGGCCAGGACGGGGCGCGCGTCGACGCGGCCCTCGCGAAGATGCTCGGCTTCTCGCGCACCTTCGCCGCCGAGGTCGCCGAGGCGGGCGGCGTCACGGCCGACGGGCGCACGATCGGCAAGTCCGACCGCCTCGCGGCGGGATCGCTCCTCGACGTCGAGTGGCAGCCGAAGGAGCCGCCCCGGGTGATCCCGGAGGAGGTCCCGGGCCTCGGGGTCGTCTTCGAGGACGCCCACATGGTCGTCGTCGACAAGCCCGCCGGCGTCGCCGCCCACCCGTCGATGGGATGGGAGGGGCCGACGGTCCCCGGCGCGCTCGCGGCGATGGGCATCGAGCTCTCGACGAGCGGCGCCGCCGAGCGCCAGGGGATCGTGCACCGCCTCGATGTCGGCACGAGCGGCCTCATGGTCGTCGCGAAGAACGAGCACGCGTACACGGTCCTCAAGCGCGCGTTCAAGGACCGCACGGTCGACAAGATCTACCACGCCGTCGTCCAGGGGCTGCCCGACCCCGTCTCGGGCACGATCGACGCCCCGATCGGACGCCACCCGAGCCACTCGTGGAAGTTCGCCGTGACGCCCGACGGCAAGGAGTCGGTGACGCACTACGACCTGCTCGAGGCCTTCCCGCGCGCCTCGCTGCTCGAGGTCCATCTCGAGACGGGCCGCACCCACCAGATCCGCGTCCACATGGCCGCGACGAAGCACCCCTGCGTCGGCGACCCGCTCTACGGATCCGACCCGACGCTCTCCGAGCGGCTCGGGCTCACGCGTCAGTGGCTGCACGCGCACGAGCTCGCGTTCAGCCACCCGGCGACGGGGGAGTGGGTGCAGTTCACCTCGCCCTACCCGGCCGACCTCCGGCACGCGCTCGACGTGCTGGAGGACGGCGCGGGCTGACCTCGCTCAGCGCGCGAGGAAGAGGCCCGACGCGGCGTCCGCCGCGGCCTGCTCCTGCTTGCGGTAGTGCAGCTTCTTGCCCGTCGCGTTGAACGGGATGTCCGATCCGTCGACGAAGCGGTACAGGCGCGGTCGCTTGTACCGGGCGATGCCCGGGTGGTCGCGCAGGAACGCGTCGAACTCGGCGGCGGCCGCGTCGTCGTCGGGCAGCTCGCCGCCGCTCCGGCGCACCACGTACGCGGCGACGACCTGACCCCATTCGTCGTCCGGCACGCCGACGACGATCGAGTCGGCGACCGCCGGATGCTCGGCGAGGGCCGCCTCGACCTGGACGGGGTGCACGTTCTCGCCGCCCGAGATGATCATGTCGTCCTTGCGGCCCACGATCGTGACGATCTCGTCCTCGTCCCACGTCGCGAGGTCGCCCGGGAAGAACCAGCCGTCGCGGATCTTCCCCGCCTCGGCCGCCGCGTTGCCGAGGTACGAGTACCCCGCCTTCACGCTGCGGGTCGCGAACTCGCCGATCGTCTGGCCGTCGCGCGGCACGGTGTCGGACGGATCCCCGAGCCGGTCGGGGTGCGCGCGCGCGACCGCGACGTCGTCGTCGGTCGATGCGCGGCCCGTGGACCCGGCACCGTCGGGGAGGTCCTCCGGGCGGAGGACGGTGTTCCAGAAGGTCTCGCTCGTGCCGTACCCGTTGAAGATCCGCGGCGTCAGGACCCGCTGGAAGCGCAGGGCCGCGGCGCGGTCGAGCGGAGCACCCATCGTCACGATGCCCTTGAGCGCCGAGACGTCGCGCGGCCTGCGCTCCTGCGCGTCGGCGAGGCGGTACAGCGTCGCGGGCGCGCCGATGAGATAGGTCAGCTTCTCGGACTCGACGAGGTCGAGCACGACGTCGGGGTCGAAGGACCGCAGCGTGACGTTCTCGGCGCCCACGTAGAACACCGGGTTCGGGCCGCCCGAGTAGAGGCCGCCGCGGTGGAAGAGCGGCGTCATGTTGAGGGTCTTGTCGAACGGGCTGAGCGGGAAGTGCATGATCACGTCGTGCGCGCTCATGAGGTCGACGAGGCTCGGCAGCGGCACGGCCTTCGGCAGACCCGTCGTGCCGGAGGTGTACAGGCGCGTGGTCTCGTCGTACACGCTCGCGGGAGGGAGGCCGGCGCCGAGCTCCTCGAGCTCGGCGGCCGCGATCGGCTCGCCGCCCGCGATGTCGTCCCAGCCGACCGATCCGGGGATCCGCTCGCCGTCGCCGACGGCGACGAGGAGGTGCGGGCGCAGCGCCACGGACGCGAGCGCCTGCGCGAGGTCGGCGGTGCGATCGGTGTCGTACACGAGCACGGCGGGGCGGGCCTCCTCGACGAGGTAGGCGACCTCGCCGGGCGCGAGGCGGAAGTTCGTCGGCGAGAAGATGCCGCGCAGCGTGTTGGCGGCGGGGTAGAGAAGGGCGAACTCGGGCGAGTTGGGCAGCTCCACCATGACGAGCTGTCGCGCGCGCACCCCGCGGCGGAACAGGCCGCCCGCGATGCGGCGCACGTCCTCGCCGAGCTGCGCGTAGGTCCAGGAGCCTCCCGTCGCGGGATCGGACAGCGCTGTGCGGTGCGCGTAGCGATGCACGTTGCGCTCGACGCCGGCGAGGTAGGTGAGGTGCTGCTCGAACACCTCTCGGAGGGCCGCGGCGTCGTATCGGCCGCTCT
The DNA here is from genome assembly GCF_000422385.1 of Microbacterium indicum DSM 19969. Taxonomy (GTDB): domain Bacteria; phylum Actinomycetota; class Actinomycetes; order Actinomycetales; family Microbacteriaceae; genus Microbacterium; species Microbacterium indicum. The sequence continues at coordinate 336 of NZ_AULR01000013.1, read as the reverse complement.
GGTCGTAGGGGGAGGCTGCGTTCGTCGGGTTCTCGGATCCGGTATCTGTTTCGGTCACGGTCGGCTTTCCTGCATGTGATGTATCAGGACTTCGGTGACGGAAGCGCATCAGCAGATCGGTGACGCTTCATGTGTCAAGACGTCGGTGACGGTTCCGGTGGCGGGGTCCTCCGGGGCCCGCGGGGCCTGCCGTTGCTGACGTAGCGGACGCCGGGCTCGGGCCAGGGGTGTTCGATGAGGAGTTCGCCGGTAGCGACGTCGTAGAACGCGATGGTGGTGGCGTCTCGGACGATGGTGACGAGTGCTCCGGCGAGGTGGCTGCCGATCTGGAACTTC
>NZ_AULR01000012.1 GCF_000422385.1 Microbacterium indicum DSM 19969 | reverse complement strand
CCGCAAACGGCGCGGCTCACGCGGCGGCCGCCCCGTCGGCCTCGATACCGCCGACTACAAGAACCGGAACGTCATCGAGCGCCGCTACTGCCACATCAAGCAATGGCGAGGACTCGCCACCCGCTACGACAAGCACGCGATCATCTACCGCGCCGCCGTGATCCTCAACGCCGTCATCGCCTGGACCAAACAATTGTCAGACACACCCTAGGCCGCGGCGCGGATCATCGGCACGTGGGGGATCCCGTCCTCCAGGAACTGCGGGCCGCTCGCGGCGAAGCCGAACGAGGCGTACCAGCCCTCGAGATGCGCCTGCGCGTCGAGCCGGATCGTGCGGCCGCCGGCCAGGTCGACGGCGCTGCGGATGAGGACGCCCGCGAGCCCGCGACCCCGTGCGCGGGCGGCCGTCGCGACGCGGCCGATCCGCGCGTCGTCGCCGTCGCGCAGGAACCGCGCGGTCGCCGCGACGCCCTCCTCGTCGGCGACCCAGAGCAACCGCGCCTCGGGCTCGACATCGCGCCCGTCGAGCTCGGGATACGCGCATTCCTGCTCGACGACGAACACGTCGACGCGCAGCCGCAGGATGTCGTAGAGCGTCGTCGGCGGCACGTCGGCGAGGGGTGCGACGCGAACCTCTGAGGGAGTGGCCATCGGCCCAGAATAGGCTTGAGCGCATGGTCGAACCCGGGATCCTGCTCGTCGACAAGCCTCAGGGCCTCACGAGCCACGACGTCGTCTCGCGCACCCGCAAGGCGCTCGGCACGCGCAAGGTCGGGCACGCGGGCACCCTCGACCCCATGGCGACGGGGCTCCTCGTCGTCGGCGTCGAGGCGGCGACGCGCCTTCTGACCTATGTCGTCGGCCTCGACAAGACCTACGAGGCCACGATCCGGCTCGGGCAGACGTCGACGACGGACGACGCCGACGGCGAGATCGACGGCGGCTCGAGCGCGGCCGGCGTCTCCGACGAGCGGATCGCGGAGGGCGTCGCCGCGCTCACGGGCCCGATCTCGCAGGTGCCGAGCTCGGTCTCGGCCATCAAGGTCGACGGGCGCCGCGCATACGACCGCGTTCGCGCGGGCGAGGAGGTCGAGCTCGCGGCGCGCGACGTCGTGATCTCGCGGTTCGAGATCGGGGAGACCCGCCGCGCGGGCGACCTCGTCGACCTCGACGTCGTCGTCGACTGCTCCTCGGGCACCTACATCCGGGCCCTCGCGCGCGACCTCGGCGCGGCCCTCGGCACGGGAGGCCACCTCACGCGCCTCCGCCGCACCCGCGTCGGCGGCTTCGCCGTCGACGGCGCCGCCGGCGTCGACGCCCTCGCGGAGGCCGCGCGCCTCACGCCGGCCGAGGCCGCGGGGCGCGTGCTCGGGCGCCTCGACGTCGACGCCGACTCTGCGCGCGACCTGCGCCACGGGAAGCGGATCCCTCTGCCGGACGGGGTCGACGCGCCGCGCGCCGCGGTGGGCCCTGACGGCGAGCTCGTCGGGATCGTCGAGCCGCGAGGCGAGCAGCTCAAGAGCGTCATGAACATGCCGACGGGAACGAAGCGATGATCCTCTGGTTCACGATCACCCAGATCGCCGTCGCCGCGGTCGTGGGCGTCGTCTGCGTCGTCCTCGGCCTCGTGGGGCGCCGCCCCGGCGACGTGTCGGTCATCGGCATGCTCCTCGTGCAGGCGCTGCTCATCGCCCAGATCGTGATCGCGATCGTCGCGCCCCTCGCCGGCAACGACCCGACGGGCAGCCTCCTCGAGTTCTGGACCTACCTCGTCACCGCGGCGCTCCTGCCGATCGCGGGCGTCGCGTGGGCGTTCATCGACCGCGGCAGGTGGAGCGTCGTCGTCATGGGCGTCCTCGCGCTCGCGGTCGCCGTCATGGTCTACCGCATGGACGTGATCTGGACGACCCCGATCGCCTGACGGATAAACTCGGAGCGCTATGTCTGACGCCCCCGCACCCACGCGCTCCCGCCGCATGACCGGCATCGGCACGGTCCTCGTCTTCGCATACGGCGTCATGGCGCTCGCGGCGACCGGGCGATCGTTCGTCTCGATCGCCGAGCACTTCTCGGCGGCCCCCGTGCCGTATCTCCTGAGCGCCCTCGCCGCGGTCGTGTACATCCTCGCGACGATCGCGCTCTTCTGCTCGAAGAGCGTCGTCTGGTACCGGATCGCCTGGGTGTCGGTGATCATCGAGCTCACGGGCGTGCTCGTCGTCGGAACGCTGAGCTGGGCCGTCCCCGAGCTGTTCCACGCCGACAACGCCGTGTGGTCCTGGTACGGCGGGGGAACGGGCGAGGACGGGCACTACGGCTACTTCTGGGTGCCGCTCGTCCTGCCGTTCCTCGGGATCTGGTGGCTCACGAAGCACGACCCGCGCGCCGCCCAGGCGGAGCAGCCCGCATGATCGTCTTCCGGTCGGCCGACGAGGTGCCGGAGGGCTTCGGCCCCTCGGTCGTCGCGATCGGCAAGTTCGACGGCGTCCACGCGGGGCACCGGGCGATCATCGAGCGCGCGCTCGTCGACGCCGCGACGGGCCACGCCCGCACGGTCGCCGTGACCTTCGACCGCAACCCGCTCGCCACGATCGCGCCCGAGCACTGCCCTCCGGTCGTCGTGGGCGTCGATCAGAAGCTCGATCTCCTCGCCGCGACGGGCGTCGACGCGACGCTCATGCTCGCCTTCGACGAGGCGCTCGCCGCCGTCCCCGCCGAGCAGTTCGTCGAGGACTACCTCGTGCGCGCCCTCGGCACGACGCGGGTCCTCGTGGGCGCCGACTTCCGGTTCGGCAACGGCGGCGCGGGCGACGTCGCGTTCCTCCGCGCGGCGGGGGAGAGGCACGGGTTCTCGGTCGAGGTCGTCGCCGACGTCGCGAGCGTCCCGTCGGGCGACGGCGAGGGGCGGCGCGTCTCGTCGACCTGGATCCGCGAGCTCCTCGCGGCGGGCGACGTCGACCGCGCAGCGAAGCTCCTCGGCCACCCGCACGCCATGCGCGGCGAGGTCGTCCACGGGCTGCGGCGCGGCCGCGAGCTGGGCTTCCCGACCGCGAACCTGTCGCGCGACGCGACGGGCTTCGTGCCGGCCGACGGCGTGTACGCCGGGTGGCTCGTGATCAGGCGGCGCGACGGCGAGCTCGGATCGGGGGCCCGCTATCCCGCGGCGATCTCCGTCGGCACGAACCCGACGTTCGACGACGTGCCCGAGCGCGTCGTCGAGGCGCACGTCATCGACCGCACGGGCCTCGATCTCTACGGGCAGACGGTCGACGTCGAGTTCGTGTCGCGGATCCGCGGCATGGTCGCCTTCGAGGGCGTCGAGAAGCTCACGGCCCAGATCGCGGCCGACGTCGACGCCGCCCGCGCCGCCCTCACCCCGTAGGGCTCAGTAGCTCGAGGAGTCCTCGGCGCCCGTCGTCGCCTCGCCGGCCTCGCGCGCGCGGAGCTCGCCGAGGATCGTCGCGCTCGCGCTCGTGCCGAGTCGGGTCGCCCCCGCCGCGATCATGGCGGCGGCCGCCTCGAGGCCGCGCACGCCGCCCGAGGCCTTCACCTGGGTCGTGGTCACGTTGGCCTTCATGAGCTCGACGTGGGGGACGGTCGCGCCGCCTCCCGCGAAGCCCGTCGACGTCTTGACGAACGTCGCTCCGCCCTGCTCCGTGAGCCGCGCGCCGCGCGCGATCTGCTCGTCGTCGAGGAGGCTCGTCTCGAGGATCACCTTCGTGACGGAGCCCTCGGCCGCCGCGACGACCCCGCGGATGTCGGCGAGGACGCGCTCGTCGTCGCCGCCGCGCAGGGCCCCGATGTTCACGACCATGTCGAACTCGACGGCGCCGTCGGCCTTCGCCTGGCGCAGCTCGGCGGCCTTCGCGGCCGTCGACGTGGTGCCGTGCGGGAAGCCGATGACGGTTCCGACGGCGACGCCGGTCCCCGCGAGGCGCTCGACCGCGTGGGCCACATCGCCCGGGCGCACGCACACGCTGAACACGCCCCACTCGGCGGCGACGTCGAGCTCGCGGTCGACGTCGTCCCACGTGAGTTCGGGCTTGAGGATCGCGTGGTCGATCGTGGATGCGACGTACTTCTCGGTGAGCTCAGCTGCCATGCCCCAATCGTACGTTCGAGCGGCCATCCGGATGGCGTAGACTGGCCCCGTCATCCGCGGTGCGACCCGCCGGTCCTCTCAGGCGTGAGCGATCATTCGCCTCGATTCCGTCCCGCGGTTCACGATCTTCACGGCCCGCCGTGCTCCGATGCCGGCGGCGGAACCCGCTCAGGAGGAGCATGCCGACCACGGCACCCGCGCGACAGCGCAAGAAGTCCTCGTCGTCCCGCCGCGACGACGAGGCGCCGATCATCCCGATCCTCGCCCGCAAGGTGCGCGAGGTCGAGGCGAAGGCGCAGAAGAACAAGCTGGGCCCGACCAACAGGGTCAAGTTCCAGGTCATCGCCTTCCTGGTGCGCGAGGAGCGCGCCCGCGTGAAGGTCGACGACCAGGTGACCGACAGCGCTCGCGCCGAGCTGCTCAAGCGGCTCGACGGCGTCGCGACGATCCTCGCGAAGACGGCCGCGCGCGACACGAGCCTCATCCAGCTGCTCGAGGTCGACCACGCGACGACGCCCGTCGCGAAGCGCATGCGCCGCGACTGGCTGCTCGAGGCCGGCGCCGAGCTGCCGCCCGAGGAACTCGTGATCGACGACGCGAAGCCGGTCGTCGCCGAGGCCGCGACGCCCGTCATGGTGTCCGAGCGTGCCGTGCGCCCCGAGCAGGTCGACTTCCGCATCGAGTCGAACCCGTTCCTCGCGCCCGACGCGACGCCCGCCCCGGCCGAGCCGGCCCCGCGTCGTCGCCTCGACAGCTGGGAGCTCATGGGCCCGCTCTACAAGGCCTTCGCGCAGGGCGCGGGCGGCGGATCCGCGGTCATGCCGCTTCCCGAGGTCCCCGAGTTCGACCGGGTCTCGCCCAAGGGCCTCGAGGTCATGCCGCACCAGTCCCGCTTCCTCGAGGCCGTGCGCGACGGCCACCGCGAGTTCCTCCTCGCCGACGAGCCCGGCCTCGGCAAGACCGCTCAGTCGGTCCTCGCGGCGTCGGTCGCCGAGGCGTACCCGCTTCTCGTCGTCGTCCCGAACGTCGTCAAGATGAACTGGGCGCGCGAGGTCGAGCGATGGACGCCGCAGCGCCGCGCGACCGTGATCATGGGCGACGGGGGCGACGTCGACGCCTTCGCCGACATCTTCATCGTCAACTACGAGATCCTCGACCGGCACGTGGGCTGGCTCGCCGAGATCGGCCTCAAGGGCATGGTCGTCGACGAGGCGCACTTCATCAAGAACCTCTCGTCGCAGCGCTCGCAGAACGTGCTGGCCCTCGCGGCCCGCGTGCGCGAGCGGTGCGCCGATCCGCTCATGCTCGCGCTGACGGGAACGCCGCTCATCAACGACGTCGAGGACTTCGACGCGATCTGGCGCTTCCTCGGATGGACCGACGGCACGAAGCCCGGTCCCGAGCTCATGGAGCGGCTCGACGCGACGGGCCTCACGCCCGCCGACAAGGGCTTCTACCCCGAGGCACGCCAGGCCGTCATCGACCTCGGCATCGTGCGCCGCCGCAAGAAGGACGTCGCGAAGGATCTGCCCGACAAGCTCATCGCCGACATGCCGGTGCAGCTCGACGACGAGTTCGGCCGCTCGATCGCGCGCGCCGAGCGGGAGCTCGCGCGACGCCTCACCGAGCGCTACCACCGGATCATCGCGGCGCGCGGCGACCGGGGCCTCGAGCCGGGCGAGATCGACGAGGACATCGTCGACCTCGTGGCCCGCGGCGAGCTCGACGAAGCGAACGCGCAGGGCGAGACCGGCGAGAACGTGTTCTCGATGGTCCGCCGCATCGGCCAGGGCAAGGCTCAGCTCGCGGCCGACTACGCGGCCCAGCTGCAGCGCTCGGTCGGCAAGGTCGTGTTCTTCGCGAAGCACATCGACGTCATGGACACCGCCGAGCGCGTGTTCGCGGACGAGGGCGTCAAGACCGTCGCGATCCGCGGCGACCAGACCGCGGCGGCCCGCCAGCAGGCGATCGACGCGTTCAACGAGGATCCCGAGGTCGGCATCATCGTCTGCTCGCTCACCGCGGCCGGCGTCGGCGTCAACCTGCAGGCGGCGTCGAACGTCGTCCTCGCCGAGCTGAGCTGGACCTCGGCCGAGCAGACGCAGGCGATCGACCGCGTGCACCGCATCGGCCAGGACGAGCCCGTGACGGCGTGGCGCATCATCGGCGCGCACACGATCGACACGAAGATCGCCGAGCTCATCGACGCCAAGGAGGGTCTCGCGTCGCGGGCGCTCGACGGCGAGCGGCTGAACGAGGACGACGCCGAGCCCGTGCAGCTCGCGGCGCTCAAGGCGCTGCTGCGCGAGGCGCTCGCGAACTGACCCGATCGACATGCTCCGGGACCCACGGGTCCCGCGACCCAATAGTCTCGGAGCATGAAGATCGGGATCCTCACCTCCGGCGGCGACTGCCCGGGCCTCAACGCCGTCATCCGCGGCGCCGTGCTCAAGGGACGCCGCAAGTACGACATCGACTTCGTGGGGATCCGCGACGGCTGGAAGGGGCTCGTCGACGCCGACTTCTTCCCGCTGACGACGGGCGACGTGAAGGGCCTCTCGAAGGTCGGCGGCACGATCCTCGGCACGAGCCGGACGAACCCGTACGAGGGCGACCGCGGCGGCGCCGAGAACATCAAGAAGACGCTGTGGGGTCACAAGGTCGACGGCGTCATCGCGATCGGCGGCGAGGGCACGCTCGCGGCGGCGCAGCGGCTGTGGAACGACGGGATCCCCGTCCTCGGGGTGCCGAAGACGATCGACAACGACCTGCGGGCGACCGACTACTCGTTCGGCTTCGACACCGCCGTCAACATCGCGACCGATGCGATGGACCGCCTCCGCACGACGGGCGACTCGCACCAGCGGTGCATGGTCGCCGAGGTCATGGGCCGCCACGTTGGCTGGATCGCCCTGCACTCCGGCATGGCCGCCGGCGCGCACATCATCTGCATCCCCGAGGTGCCGCTGACGCTCGACGACATCACGAAGCAGGTCCTCGCGGCGAACGACCGCGGGCGCGCGCCGCTCGTCGTCGTGGCCGAGGGCTTCAAGCTCGAGGGGCAGGACGAGGCGTACAGCGACCGCGGGCTCGACGCGTTCAACCGCCCGCGTCTCGGCGGCATCGGCGAGGTCCTCGCGCCGCTGATCGAGCACGCGACGGGCATCGAGACCCGCGCGACGGTGCTCGGCCACATCCAGCGCGGCGGGTCCCCGTCGAGCTTCGACCGCGTCCTCGCGACGCGCCTGGGGCTGCACGCCGCCGACATGGTCTACGAGGGCGCCTGGGGCAAGATGGTCGCGATGAAGGGCACCGAGATCGAGCGCGTCTCGTTCGAAGACGCCCTCGGCGAGCTCAACGAGGTCCCGGCCCACCGCTACGAGGAAGCCTCGGCGCTCTTCGGCTGACGAACTCTCCATTTCTCCGTGTTTTCCCCACGCCTCGCGTGGGGAAAACACGGAGAAATGGAGAACTGGGCTAGTCGAGGCCCAGGACGTCGAGCATCCAGGCGAGTTGGAAGGCGCGCTCGCGCCACGCGTTGTAGCGGCCCGAGACGCCTCCGTGGCCCGCGACCATCTCGGTCTTGAGCAGGGCGTCGGCGCCGGCCTCGCGCAGGCGCTGGACCCACTTCGCCGGCTCGACGTAGTAGACCCGCGTGTCGTTGAGCGACGTCATCGCGAGGATCCGCGGGTACGGGGCCCCGTCGCGCACGTTCTCGTACGGCGAGTACGACTTCATGTACCGGTAGAACGACGCGTCGTGGAGCGGATCGCCCCACTCCTCCCACTCGATGACCGTGAGGGGGAGGGACGGATCCAGGATCGTCGTGAGCGCGTCGACGAACGGCACGTCGGCGAGCACCCCCGCGAACCGCTCGGGCGCGAGGTTCGCGACGGCGCCCATGAGCAGGCCGCCCGCCGAGCCGCCCTCGGCGACGACGTGCTGCGCGTCGGTGTACCCCTCGTCCTCGAGGAACCGGGCGACGTCGACGAAGTCGGTGAAGCTGTTGCGCTTGTTCTCGAGCTTGCCGTCCTCGTACCAGTCGCGGCCCATCTCGCCGCCCCCGCGCACGTGGGCGACGGCGAAGACCACGCCGCGGTCGAGCATCGACAGCCGCGGGGTCGAGAAGCCCGGATCGATCGAGTGCTCGTACGCGCCGTATCCGTAGAGGTGCACGGGGCGGATCGCGCCTCCCGGCTCCCCGAACGACCGCTTCCACACGAGCGAGACGGGGATCGCGGTCCCGTCCTCCGCGGGGACCCACAGCCGCTTCTGGCCGTAGTCGGCGGGGTCGTACCCGCCGAGGATCGCCGCACGCTTGAGGAGCGTGAGCCTCTCGGACCCGACGTCGTAGCTGTACACCGATCCGGGGGTCGTGAAGGACCCGTAGCTCAGGCGCAGCGTCGGCGGCGCCCACTCGGGGTTCCCCGATGCGCCGGCCGAGTAGAGGGGCTCGTCGAACGCGATCTCGCGCAGCTCGTTCGTCCGGTAGTCGAGGATCGCGACGCGCGGGATCCCCCCTGACCGGTACTCGACGACGGCGAAGTCGCGGAAGCAGTCGACGTCCTCGAGGCGCGTGCCCGGGGTGTGGGGGAGGACGACCTCGGGCTCGGCGTCCGGATCGCCGAGGGGCATGCGGATCAGCTCGAAGTCGCGCGCGTCCTGGTTGTGCAGGACGTACAGCCAGTCGGCCCCGTCGATGATCGCGTGGTCGACGGAGTACTCGACCTTCTCGTCGCGCGAGAAGACGCCGATCGAGTCGACGCCCTCGTCGCCCGCGTAGAGCCGGTCGATGTCGGAGACCGCGATGAGGTCGACCTCGGTCGTCGTGTTGGAGCCCGACGCGATCTCGAGGAACCGGTCGCTGCGCGTGAAGCCGACGCCCATCCAGAACGCCTCGTCCTCCTCGTGCGCGATCTCGACGTCGCGCTCGCGGGACGCGTCGCCCACGCGGTGCAGCCACACGCGGTCGGGGCGCCACGCGTCGTCGACCGTCGAGTACACGATGTACGCGCCGTCGGGGGTGAACTGCGCCCCGGATCCGATCCCCTCGAGCACGTCGGGCAGCGCCTCGCCCGTCGCGATGTCGCGCACGCGCACGGTGTAGCGCTCGTCGCCCGTGACGTCGGCGCCGAAGAGGAGGCGCGTGCCGTCCTTCGTGACGCTGAACGCGCCGAGCGAGAAGAACTCCTGGCCCTCGGCTTCGACGTTGGCGTCGAGGAGGATCTGCTCGCCGGGCACGGGCGACTCGGCGTCGAGTTTCGGCGGCGTCCAGTCGTCGGGCCCCGCGAGCGGGGCGCGGCACTGCAGGCCGTACTGCTTGTCCTTCACGGAGCGCCCGTAGTACCACCAGTCGCCCTCGCGGACGGGCACCGAGAGGTCGGTCTCCCGGACGCGGCCGCGGATCTCCTCGAAGATCCGATCGCGCAGCGGCCCGAGGTGCGCGAGGCGCTCGTCGGCGTAGGCGTTCTCGGCCTCGAGGTGCGCCGTGACCTCGGGCGACTCCTTGTCGCGCAGCCACTCGTAGGGATCCTCGAACGAGTCTCCGTGGTGCGTGCGGACTGCGGGGGCCTTCTTCGCGACAGGTGCGTCTGAACTCACCCGCTCCACGCTACGCGCTCGCGCTAGCGTGGGCGCATGCAGATGGGTCAGCACGCGCCGGCGCGGCGGACGATCGTCCACATCAGCGACACGCACCTCCTCGCCGGCGGGCGCCCGCTCGGCGGCGCGTACGACACCGCCGCGAACCTCGGCCGCATGCTCGAGAGGGTCGAGCGGATCGAGGGCGCCGACGCGCTCGTCATCACGGGCGACCTCACCGACCTCGGGGAGCCGGACGCGTACCGCGAGCTGCGCGGCCTCGTCGACCCCGTCGCCCGGCGCATGGGCGTCCCCGTCGTGTGGGTCGCGGGCAACCATGACGAGCGCCCCGCGATGCGCCGGGATCTCCTGCGCGGCGAGGCGAGCGAGGATCCGATCCTCGCGGTGCACGACCTCGACGGGCTGCGCCTCATCGCGCTCGACTCGACCGTCCCCGGCTGGCACCACGGCGAGCTCGACGACGCGCAGCTCGCGTGGCTGCGCGCGGAGCTCGCGACGCCCGCCCCGCTCGGCACGATCCTCGCGCTGCACCACCCGCCCCTGCCGAGCCACGTGCCGATGTTCGACGTCCTCGAGCTGCGGAACCAGGCGGCGTTCGCGGAGGCGATCCGCGGGAGCGACGTCCGGGCGATCCTCGCCGGCCACCTGCACTACTCGATGAGCGGGGTGTTCGCGGGGATCCCGACCCACGTGGCGGCGGCGTCCTGCTACACGATGGACGTCGCCCGCCCGCCGCGCACGATCAACGGCATGGACGCGGGGCAGACGTTCCACCTCGTGCACGTGTACGACGACCAGGTCACGAGCACCGTCGTCCCCGTCGAGGCGGCGGATCCGGCGAGCTTCTTCTCGCCCGAGTGGTATGCGCGCCTCGAGGAGATGACCCCCGAGGCGCGGCTCGACTACTTCTCGCGCAAGCGCTGACGGCGCAGCACGAGGACCACGACGGCGGCCGCCGCGACGAGGACGAGCGCCAGGAGTGCGACGAGGCTCCACGAGATCGCGGCGCCCGACACCTCGGCGGTCACGGCGGCGAGCGGCTGGGCGCCGAGCCCGACGGCCGCGGGTGCGATCGTGACGGCGCCCGAGACCCAGCCGAGCGGCGCGATGCCGTCGATCGTGCGCGCGACGGTGATCGAGGATCCGGGCAGGAGCTCGCCCGCGTCCTGGGCGCCGAGCGTCGTCCGGCCCAGGCCCGCGACCCCGGCGAGCGAGACGGCGTCGGTGGCCGTCACGCGGGTGTTGCCCGTGTTCTCGAGCGTGTAGCGGACCGTCGCGGTCGCGCCGGCGAAGGGGTTCCAGCCGGCCGCGACGTCGACCGACGCCCCCGTGACCGAGACCGCGGGTTCGAGGTCGCCCGAGACGCGCAGGTGCACGCGGAGCCCGAGGCGGCGCTCGACCGCGAGCGTCCCGGAGTCGCCGGCCGCGGCGAGGGAGGTGACGACGCCCGCGGGGTGGTCGCCGGGCGCCGCGTCGTCCGGCACCGTGATCGTGAAGGGGATCTCGAGGCTCTGGCCGGGCGCGACGCGGATCTGCGACGCGTCGACCGCGATCCAGGATCCCGAGTCGGCGTTGTCCGCCGGGTCCGCGAGGAGGTCGAGGTTCCCGCTCTCGGTCGTGTACGCGTCCGCGGCGTACACCGCGAGGTCGAGCGCGTCGGCGCCCGTGTTCGCGACGATGATCGAGTCGGCGATCTCGTCGCCCGGGTCGACGTCGTAGGAGTAGTTGGCCCGCGCCTCCGCGCCGCCCGTCGCGACGCGCCACGCCGCGCCGTCGCCGGGTGAGGCGGCGGCGGGGAGCGGGGAGACGACGACGGCCGCGGCGAGCAGCGCGGAGGCGATGGCGTTCATGGTTCTTCCGTCAGCCGATGCTGGAGATGGTCACGGTCGCGCGGTAGTCGCCCGCGGGGGTCGACGTCGGGACCGACAGGGTGAGGTCGGCGCCGAGCTCGGCGCTCACCGCGGCGTTCGCCGTCGCGAGCACGTTGTCGGACGCCGTGCCGCTGAGGTCGGTCGACGCGGTTCCGACGACGATCGACTCGAGCGCGGCGTCGGTCGCGGTCACCTTCGGGGTCCACGCGAGGTGCGAGGCGTCGAACGAGCCGGCCGACGACGTGAAGTCGCTGACCGTGGCGCCGAGCGACCAGCCGTACGAGCCGGTGCCACCCGCGCGCGTGTCGGTGACCGTCACGGGGTTCAGCGTGCCCGTGGCGACGAACGATCCGTCGCCCTGGTCGGTCGCGGTGCCGAGCGTCGTGGGGACGGATCCCCAGGCCCAGCCGAAGCTGCCGGTCTCGGGCTCGGGGGTCGTGTCGTCGGTCTCGGGGACCGTGACGCTGATCTCGTCGTCGCCCGCGGGCTCGGGCTCCGGCTCGGGGGTCGCGGCGCCCTCGAGCGTCGCCGTCAGGGTGAAGTCGTCGAGCGCGGCGCCCGCCTCGTAGAGCGGCGCGGCGCTCACGCCCTCCTCCGTGAGGGTCACGCCCGTGCCCGACACGGTCACGGAGTCGCCGTCGACCGTGACGGCCGCGTCGGCGACGTCGGCGATCGGCACGTCGGCGTTGTCATACGTTCCGGGCGAGACGGATCCGAACGAGGTGCCCGCCCAGAGGTGGACGTCGGCCACGATCTGCGCCGTGCCGCCCTCGACGACGACCGCGATGTCCGAGAGCTGCACGTCGAAGAAGTGCGATTCGATCGCGAACTGGGCGCGGCCCGAGGTCTGGACCGTGAGGTCGTCGGATCCCGTCACGTGGCCCGAGGCCGTGGGGAACGAGAAGCCGGTGTCGGTCTTCGTCGCGCCCTCGGAGGCGACGAGATCGCCCGAGAACATCGAGACGTAGTTCCGGAACGACTGCTTGAAGCCCCACTCGAGCGAGCCGGAGGAGGCGACGACGTCGCCCTCGGCCGCCGAGGCGGGTGCTGCTGCGGCGACGCCGCCGAGGGCGAGCGCCGCGGTCGCGACGACGGCCAGGGCGGCCTTCTTCGCTGTGCGGTGTGTGCGCGTGGTGTTCACGTGCGTCCTTTCGTTGGGGTGGGGTGCTGCAGGGACGACCCGTTACGCCGAAGACCTCTTCGACCACGGGAAGACGGGGATCCCCGCGAGGCGCATCGCGGCGATCGCGGCGATGAGGGCCGCGAGGCCGCCCGCCAGGGCGGGGAGGGGGATCCGGTCGAGCCAGGCGACGGACTCGGGGATGAGGCCCTGCGCGTCGGACCGGACGACGGCGGGCACGACGGCCGCGGCCACGGGGGCCGACCCCGTGACGGTCGACGTCGCGGGGGCCGCCGTGATCGTCGTGAGGGCCGCTGAGGCGGGGGCGCTCGCGAGCGGAGGCAGCGCCGTCTGCGTCACGGCGGATCCGCCGGAGGGCGCCGGCGCCGAGCCCGGGGAGGGCGGGGTCGCGGTGCGCGCGTCGAAGTCGACGTAGAGCGTCGTCGCGGGCTTCGCCTGGTCGCGCTGCCCTCCCGTCGACATCCAGTACCCGGCCTGGCCGAGCCGCTCCTGGAACCCGAGGAAGCTCGCGGGGAAGGCGCCCCAGTACGCGGCGTTCTCGGCGGTCCGCGCCGACTGGCCCGAGATCGCGGCCTCGACGCCGAGGTACTCGGGGACGACCGCGAAGCCATCGGACGCCACGTCGGCCCCGCGGATCTCGGCGAGCACGACGTCGTCCTGCGCGATCGGCGCCCACCGCGACATGTCGTCGCGCGAGCTCGCGTAGCCGCTGAGCCGCGCCGTGAGGACCCCGTCACCCGACGCGTCGAGCGAGAGGTGCGGGTCGGTCGCCGACCAGTACGACATTCCGCCGTAGAACGCGACGGTGAAGGATCCCGACCAGTCGATCTCGACGCCGTCGGCCGTCGCCTCGCCTGCGCCGCCCGTGATGACGAGCTGCGACTCGGTCGAGCTCGCGAGCGACGACGCTGAGACGGCGGATCCCGACCGGTCGAGGCACTTCGCGTCCCAGGACGCCGCCGTCCAGGCACCCGAGGCGTCGGGCTTCTGGATCTCGACGTCGCCGGCGCTCGCCGCATAGAGCCCGTCGGCCTCCGTCCACTCGCGCGCCGACCCGGCGTCGCCCGCGAGGCCGGCGGAGAGGAAGTTGCACCCGCCCGCGAAGGCCCCGGACCCGGACTCGGCGCTGATTCCCCAGCGCAGGACCGCGTCGGTGATCTCGCCGTCGGCGGTCACCTCGCCGCCCCCGGGGATCGTGACGGTGATGTCGCCCTCGTCGGCGAGGGCGCCGCCGCCCGTGCCGATCGCGGCGAGGGCGAGGATCGCCCCGATCGCAGCCGCGCGCCTCACGCCGCGGCCGCCTTCCGCTTCGGGTGCCGGGATCGGCGGACGATCGCGACGATGACGTTGGCCGCGATGAGGAAGATCGCGAGGGTGATCGCGATGAGCATCGCGATCGTGAGCCAGGCGGGAGTCTCGTGGTCGGTCGCGACGGCGGCGGTCGCGACGGCGTTCGCCGCGACCGTGACCTCGGCATCGACGGATCCGCCGGTCGCGGCTCCCGCGACCGTGAGGAGGTGCGTTCCCGCCGCGAGGTCGGCGGGAAGGGGGAGGACGCCCGCGATCTCGCCCGCGGAGCCCGCCGTGAGCGGGCCGACGGCCGCGACGCCCCCGTCGAGGCTCGCGACGACCTGCTCGCCGGCGGCGAAGCCCCCCGCGGTGAACGACATCGCATCGCCCGCAGTGAGCGACGCCGACGACACCCCGACGCGCAGCTCGCCGACGGCGGCCGCCGCGGTCGCGGCGGGCTCCGGTGTCGCCGCGGAATCGTCCGATGCGGCAGGAGCCGCGGTCTCGCCGGCGGACGGCGCCGCGGCGGTCGTCCCCGACGTCACGAAGCTCAGCGGGGTGAAGGTCTCGTTCGTCGCGTTCGCGACGCCGTGCGCCCCGATCGTGATGACGCCGCACTGCACGGCGAGGCAGTCGACCGTCGTGGCGTTCCCGCCGCGATCGAGCGCCGTGAACTCCGGCCCGGGGACGACCATCTCGACTTGCCACGATCCGTCGTCCGACAGGACCGCCTGGGCCGCCGACTCGGTCTCGCCGCCGGGGAACGACACGAAGCGCTGATAGCCCGCGTTCGACTGCGACTCGCTGTCGGGGATGTAGAGGTAGTCGGATCCGACCGAGCCGCCCTCGCTGGGGCGCCAGCCCGACGGGTCGACCCAGCCCAGCAGGACGTAGACGCCGCCGAAGCCGCCCTGGACCGACTGGAAGCCGGATCCCCGCACGCTGATCGTCGTCGAGTGCTCGGCGTCGACGAGGCCCGCGCCGAGCGAGCTCGTGACCGTCACACCCGCGGCGGCGCTCGCCGCGGGGGCGGGTCCGAGGAGGACGGCGGCGAGCGCCATGGCCGCGATCGCGGCGGTTCGTCGGAGGCGCATCATCTGCTCCCTGCTGTCGTGTCGTCGAGCGTCGCGATCCCTGCCGCGGCGCTCCGGGCGATCCGCGCACCGCGTCCCGCGCGCGCGGGGACGACGAGCGGGGGCTCGCCGTCCGGCTGCGAGACGATGCGGATCGGGTGTCGGTAGACCTCGGTGAGGAGGTCGGGGTCGAGCGCGCGCTCGGGCGCGTCGACGGCTCGCACGGATCCTTCGTGCAGGACGGCGATGCGATCGGCGTGCGCGGCGGCGAGGCTCAGGTCGTGGATCACGACGAGGACGGCCCCTCCCGCGTCGGCGTGCGCCCGGGCGCGGGCGAGGACGCGCTCCTGGTGGCGGATGTCGAGCGCCGCCGTCGGCTCGTCGAGCACGAGGACCGGCGTCGTCTGGGCGAGCACGCGGGCGAACGCCGCGCGCGCCATCTCGCCGCCCGAGAGCTCGCTCGTGCGCCGCGCCGCGAACGCGGCCATCTCGGCGTCGTCGAGGGCCTCGGCGATCGCGTCGTCATCGTGCTCCTCGAGCGGGTCGCCCCGCCACGGGGCCCGCCCCATCTCGACGATCTCCGAGACCGCGAACGGGAACGAGACGGCGTTGTGCTGGAGGAGGACCGCGCGCGATCGCGCGAGCGAGATCGGCGATCGGCCGGCGATCGGTTCGCCGCGGAACCGCACCTCGCCGGCGTCGGGCGTGAGGTCGCCGATGAGGACGGAGAGCAGCGTCGACTTGCCCGCGCCGTTGGGCCCGACGAGCGCGAGGACCTCGCCGCGCTCGAGCGCGATGTCGACGCCGCCGAGGAGGGTGCGTCCGCCGCGCGACACCGTGACTCCGCGGGCCGTGAGCAGGGCGGTCATGCCCACCCTCCCGCCGAGCGGCGCTGCCGGCGCAGCAGGACGAAGAAGAACGGGCCGCCCACGAGCGCCGTGAGCATGCCGATGGGGAGCTCGGCGTAGGGGATGAGGGTGCGCGCGGCGAGATCGGCGCCCGTCAGCAGGACGGCGCCGCCGAGGGCGCTCGCCGGCAGGAGCGCGCGGTGTCCGGGGCCGAGGATCATCCGGAACACGTGCGGGACGACGAGGCCGACGAAGGCGATGATGCCGCTCGTCGCGACCCCGACCGCCGTGAGGAGGGCGACGAGGGCGATCGCGACGACGCGGAGGCGCTCGACGTCGACGCCGAGGTGGCGCGCCTGCCGCTCGCCGAGCGCCAGCAGGTCGAGCCTCCGGGAGAGGAGGAGGCAGGCGGCGACGCCCGCGAGGATGAACGAGGCCGTCACGGCGACGTCGTCCCAGCGGGATCCGTTGAAGGATCCCATCTGCCAGAACACGATCTGCTCGCGCTGCTGGGTGTCGCCGAGGAAGACGAGGAGCGACACGACGGCGCCGCCGAGGGCGTTGACCGCGACGCCCGTGAGGACGATCGTGACGACCTCCGTCTTCCCCCGCGAGCGCGCGCCGAGGTAGACGAAGAGGGTCGTGGCGATTCCCGTGACGAAGGCGAGGGCGAGGGCCGTGAGCCCGCCGAGGAACGTCAGGTCGAAGACGATCACGAGGCATGCCCCGATCGAGGCACCGCTCGAGACGCCGACGACGGCGGGCTCGGCGAGGGGGTTGCCGAAGACGCCCTGCATGACGGCGCCCGCGACCGCGAGCCCCGCGCCGACGAGCGCGGCGGTGATGATGCGGGGGAATCGCACGGCCCAGAGCGTCGCGTCGCCCTGCGGGTGCGCGGGCATGGGCGGCTGCGGCAGCGTCAGCGCGCCGAGGCCGGATCCGGCGACGGCGTCGTTCCACTTCGCGACGAGCGACCCGACGACCTCGAGGGGCGGGATCGCGAGCTGACCCGTCCCGGCCGACACGATGAGGAGGACGACGAGCGCGGCGGCGAGGATCGCGAAGGTCGCGGCCCGCCTCACGACCGGGCCTCGTCGGGCGCGTACACCGCCACGGCGAGCGCGTCGAGAGTCTCGGCCGTCGCGGGGCCGAAGCTCAGGATCTGCGTGTCGTCCATGTCGACGAAGCGGCGGTTCTCGCCCGCGGGGGTCTGCGCGAGGGCGGGGAGCTGCTCGAGGAGCCCCTCGACGCCGCCCGCCGACTCGAGGCCGCCCGTCATGAGGAGCACCAGGTCGGGGGCGGCCGAGATGAGGCCCTCGTCCGTGATCGGGCGCATGCCCTCCCAGCCGATCTCGGCCGCGACGTCGACGCCGCCGAGCGCCTCGACGAGCGACTGCGCGCCCGTTCCCTCGCCGAACATGTAGTAGACGCCCGCGTTGCCGCGCACGTAGAGGAACGCCATGCGCGGCCGGGCCGCCGCGTCTTCCGGGATCGCGGCGGCGATCTGCGCGATCTCGTCGTCGATCCTCTGCTGCGTGCGCTCGGCGAGCGCCGCCCCGCGCTCGCTCACGCCGAGCGCGTCGGCCGTCTGCTCGATGAGCGACCCGACGGTCTCGGTCGACCGCGTCGCGTCGAGGACGACGACGGGGATCCCCGCGTCGCGCATCTGCAGCATGACGTCCCACGGGCCGAGGCTCGTGTCGGTGAGGATCACGGTCGGGTCGAGCGCGAGGATCGCCTCGGCGCTGAGGTCGTGCCCGTCCTGCGTGACGAGGGGGAGTTCCGACGCCTCGGGGAACGAGGTCGACACGTCGCGCCCGACGACGCTGTCCCCGAGCCCCAGCTCGAACACGATGCGGCCGAGGGATCCGTAGAGGTCGAGAGCGAGGATCCGGTCGGTGCTCGACACCGTCACCTGAGTGCCCTGGTTGTCGACGACCGACACCGGGAGCGCCTGAGGCGCGTCGTCGACGGGGTCGATCGGCGACGCCGCGGCGACCGCCGTCGAGGGGCCCGTCAGAGCGAGCGGGTCAGCGGCGAGCTCGACGCTCGACAGGGCGGGGGTCGCGTCGGCGTCGGAGGAGGGCGCGGATCCGCTCGCCGTGCAGGCGGAGGCGGTCAGGACGGCGAGGGCGATCGCCGCGGCGGCGGCGATCCGGGCAGGGTGCAGGAAGGGCATCGGGCTCTCATCGGGGAAGGTAGGGTCGCCTCAGTAAGGTGAACCTTAATGAAGACCGTAGCAAAGGATAGGCTTACCTAATATGGCGAACCAGTATCCGTCCGAGATCGTCGACGCGATCCTCGGGCACATGAACGCCGACCATCGCGACGACAACTCCGTGATCGCGCGCGCCCACGTCGCGGCCGACGCGGCGTCGGCGCGCATGACGGGCTTCGACGGCGACGCCGGCGAGTGGTCGGTCGAGCTCGCGTCGGGCGAGACGGTGCCCGCCCGGATCCCGTGGCCGGGCGGCCCCATCGAGGACCGCGCGTCCGTCCGCCGTGAGATCGTGACCCTGTACGACGACGCTCTCGCCCAGCTGGGGCTCCCGCCCCGCAGTCAGACCCACTGACCCGGACCCGACAGGAACCCGACATGCCCGAGCTGATCCCCCTCTCCGCCGCGCTGCGCGAGCGCACCCGGTCCGCCCACTCCGAGAGCGAGGGCGCCGACTTCATGTCGCAGCTGCTCCGCGGCGAGCGCACGCGCGACGACTACGTCGCCCTCGTCGCTCAGCACTTCTTCATCTACTCGGCGCTCGAGGCCGCGACAGAGCGCATGCGGCGCGACCCCGTCGCCGCGCGCTTCATCAGCGACCGCCTGACGCGCCTCCCCGCGCTCGAAGCCGACCTCGCGTTCCTCATCGGCGCGGGCTGGCGCGAGGAGATCGAGCAGCTCCCCGCGACCGCGGCGTACGTCGCGCGGATCGAGCAGGTCGGATCCACGTGGGTCGGCGGCTTCGTCGCGCACCACTACACGCGCTACCTCGGCGACCTGTCGGGCGGGATCCACATCGGCCGCGTCGTGCAGCGGCGCTTCGGCTTCGAGACCAACGGGTCCGGCTTCTACGTGTTCGGCGACATCGCCGACCCCGCGGGGTTCAAGGACGCGTACCGCGCTCAGCTCGACGAGGCGCCGTGGGACGACGTCGAGCGGGAGCGCGTGATCGCCGAGGTCCTCGCCGCCTACGCGTTCAACACGCGGGTCTTCGAGGAGCTGGCGGGCCGCCGGGGAGAGCTGCGCGCCACGGCATAGCCTGGGGGCATGGCAACCGCGACGACGCGTACCGAAACCGATTCGCTCGGCCCCCGGGAGATCCCCGCCGATGCGTACTGGGGAGTGCACACCCTGCGCGCCCAGGAGAACTTCGACATCACGAAGCGACCGATCTCGGTGTATCCCGAGCTCGTGACGGCGCTCGCGATGGTCAAACAGGCGGCCGCGCGGGCGAACCGCGAGCTCGGCGTCCTGGAGCCCCGCAAGGCCGACCTCATCGACCGCGCCGCCCAACGCGTGATCGACGGCGAGTTCCACGACCAGTTCGTCGTGGGGGTGATCCAGGGCGGCGCCGGGACCTCGACGAACATGAACGCCAACGAGGTCATCACGAACATCGCCCTCGAGATGGCCGGCCGCGAGAAGGGCGACTACGCCTACCTGTCGCCCAACGACCACACGAACCGCTCGCAGTCGACGAACGACGTCTACCCGACGGCCGTCAAGATCGCGATCCTCCTCGCGCACGACTCGGCC
The DNA here is from genome assembly GCF_000422385.1 of Microbacterium indicum DSM 19969. Classification (GTDB taxonomy): domain Bacteria; phylum Actinomycetota; class Actinomycetes; order Actinomycetales; family Microbacteriaceae; genus Microbacterium; species Microbacterium indicum. Next base: position 71,437 of record NZ_AULR01000012.1, on the reverse strand, counting down.
CTCACCGAGCTCGACGCCCTCCGCACGTCGTTCTCCCGCAAGGCGACCGAGTTCCACGACATCCTCAAGGTCGGGCGCACGCAGCTGCAGGACGCCGTTCCGATGACGCTCGGACAGGAGTTCGGCGGCTTCGCCTCGAGCCTCGGCGCCGACTGGCAGCGCCAGCGCGACAACTCGGCGCTTCTGCTCGAGATCAACATGGGCGCGACGGCGATCGGCACGGGCATCACGGTCGAGCCCGGCTACGCCGAGACGGTCCGGGCACACCTCGTCGAGATCTCGGGGCTCCCGCTCGAGACGGCGCACGACCTCATCGAGGCGACGAGCGACACGGGCGCCTTCATGTCGTTCTCGGGCGCGATCAAGCGCACCGCGATCAAGCTCTCGAAGATCTGCAACGACCTGCGGCTGCTGTCATCAGGCCCGCAGGCGGGGCTCGGCGAGATCAACCTGCCGGCGCGCCAGGCGGGGTCGAGCATCATGCCGGGCAAGGTCAACCCCGTGATCCCCGAGGCCGTGAGCCAGGTCGCGTTCTCGATCGCGGGGGCCGACACGACCGTCACGATGGCGGTCGAGGCGGGGCAGCTGCAGCTCAACGCGTTCGAGCCCGTGATCGCGCACTCGCTGCTGCAGTCGCTCGTGTGGCTGCGCCAGTCGATGAAGATGCTCCGCATCCACTGCATCGACGGCATCACGGCGAACACGGCGCGGCTCGGGGCGATGGTCGGATCCTCGGTCGGCGTCATCACGGCGCTCACGCCGTTCATCGGCTACGCGTCGGCGGCGGCGCTCGCGAAGACGGCGCTGCTCACGAACCGCAACGTCGCCGATCTCGTCGTCGAGGCGGGGCTCATGAGTCGCGCCGAGGTCACGAAGCAGCTGCGCCCCGAGCGGCTGAGCGGGCTCGAGCCGATCACGACCGCGATCCCCGTCATCGCGCCGGAGGACCTGCCCTGATCGACGTGCGGCGCGCCGGTCGCGCGCCGCACGTCAGGCGACGGTGGCGCAGTGCGTCGTGAGCGCGCCGACGCCGTCGATCCCGACCGTGACGACCGAGCCGTCCGCGAGGAGCCGCTGGGGCGTGCGCGAGTACCCGGATCCGCCGGGCGACCCCGTCGAGATGAGCGTGCCCGGGAGCAGCGTGATGCCCTGCGAGAGGTGGGCGATGAGCTTCGCGACGGAGCGGATCATCTGTCCCGTCGACGCGTCCTGCAGCGTCTCGCCGTCGACGGTCGTCCAGATGTGCAGGTCCTGCGGGTCGGGGATCTCGTCGGCCGTCACGACGTAGGGCCCGACGGGGGTGAAGCCGTCGAGCGACTTGCAGCGCGACCACTGCGCCTCGGAGTACTGGATGTTGCGCGCCGAGATGTCGTTGACGACGGTGTACCCGAAGACGTGGTCGAGCGCGTCCTCCTCGCTGACGTTCAGCGCGGGCCGGCCGATGATCACGCCGAGCTCGGCCTCGTAGTCGACCGACTCGCTCTGCGCGCGCGACCACGTCGTGGTCCCGCCGTGCGCCGCGAGCGAGTTGGGCCACAGCGTGAAGACCGTGGGCGTGTCGTCGTGCTTGAGGTTGAGCTCGCCCGAGTGCGCCGCGTAGTTGAGGCCGACGGCCATGATCGACGGCGGCGTGAGGACGCCGGGCGCGAACTCGGCGCCGTCGAGCGGGGTGCGCCGGCCCGTGTGGGCCGCGGCCGCGCGCTCGAGATCCGCGAGCGCCGCGGGGCCCTGCGCGATGAGCGCCTCGAGGGTCCGCGGGCCCCCTCGACGATGTCGGCGACCGCCGCCGCCCCGTCGTCGGCGACCTGGACGAGCGTGGGTGAATCGGATCCGGGAAGGGTCACGTGGGCGAACCGCATGAAGCCAGCCTAGGGGTATTGACACGCGGCGCCGGGGGAGGGACGCTTCTTCCATAGACCAGCGCCCGAAGCGTACTCAGGCATCGCCGAGACCCGGGCGCTGGTTTCTGTTTGGATGGGTGTCATGACCGAAGAACGCACGAAGCCCGAGTTCGACGCCCCCGAGGGTCCCGCTCCCACCGAGCTCGAGATCCGCGACATCATCGTGGGCGACGGCGCCGAGGCCCAGCCCGGCGCGACCGTCACGATCCACTACGCCGGCGTCGAGTACGAGACCGGCGAGGAGTTCGACTCGTCCTGGAACCGCGGCGAGGCCGCGCAGTTCCCGCTCGGCATGCTCATCAAGGGGTGGCAGGTCGGGATCCCCGGCATGAAGACCGGCGGCCGCCGCCAGCTCACGATCCCGCCGGAGCTCGCCTACGGCCCCGCGGGTGCCGGGCACTTCCTCTCGGGCAAGACCCTCATCTTCATCATCGACCTCATCGACGCCGCGTAGCCCGCGCCGCCGTCCGGCCCACCCCGCGCTACGGCTCGGGGTGGGCCGAGTCGTATGCCCGGAAGCGCGGCGCGAGGCGCATGATCGCGGCGATGACGCCGACGATGATCATGCCGCCCGCGACGGGCGGGACCCAGTGCGCGAAGAGCGACGCGAGCGCCCCGTAGTAGAGCGCCCCGAGGCGCGGGCCGCCCGTCACGACGACGATGTTGATCCCCTGCAGCCGCCCCCGATACGCGTCGGGCACGGCCTGCTGGAGCATCGACGAGCGGAAGATCGAGCTGACGTTGTCGGCGCCGCCCATGACGACGAGGAACGCGCACGCCGCGACGGTGAGCGCCGTCGACGCGGGCCGGCCCGTCGCGATCAGCAGGATGACGCCGAACAGCGCCACTGCGACGCCGTAGACCTGGATCGCCCGCGCGATCCCGACGCCCTGGCGTGCGAACGCGACGATCCGGCCCGAGAACAGGCCCGCGACGATCGATCCGACGGCGACCGACGCCGTGAGGAAGCCCGACGTCACCTCGCCGCCGCCGAGGATGAGGACGCCGACCGCGGGGAAGATCGCCTGCGGGTTGCCGAAGGTCATCGCCGTCACGTCCATCACGAACTGCGTGCGGATGTTCGGCGCGCGCCGGAGGAAGGCGATCCCCTCGCGGACCGACTGCAGGCCGGGGGAGTGGCCCTCGCCGTCGGGGCGCAGCTTCGGCAGCGACCACAGCCCGAGGAAGAGCGCGAGCATCAGGACGACGTCGACCGTGTAGGTCAGCGGGTACCCGAGGAAGGCGACGAGGACGCCGCCGAGCGCGGGGCCCGCCATGATCATGAGGCCGAACGCGACGCCCTGCAGCGCGCTCGCCGCGGGGATCAGATCCGCCCCGACGAGCTTCGGCGTCATGGCCGACTTCGTCGCGCCCGCAACGGAGTTCGCCGCCGAGTTGATGATCGAGAGCGCGTAGAGCCACGCGGGGTCGACGTGCCCCGTCCACGCGACGACGGCGAGGAGGGCCGTCGAGGCCCACGTGATCGACGACGCCGTGAGCGCGACGGTGCGGCGGTCGAAGAAGTCGGCGAGCATGCCGCCGTAAAGGCCGGACACGATGAGAGGCGCGAGCCCCGCGACGGCGATCATCGCGACGGCCATGTCGCTCGCCGTCAGCGCGTACATGTGGAGCATGACGGCCATGACCGTCATCTGCGAGCCGAGCCCCGCGATCGTGTTGCCGATCCAGAGCCGCGCGAACGCCGGGTGCTCCGTGAGCGGACGGAGGTCCATGAGGAACGAGCGACGATTCGGCACGACCCGCAATCGTACGGTAAGCTTTTCCGGTTGCCGTTCGATCGGCCGCGGATACAGAGAGCCCCCGCATCAGGCGGTGGGCGCCGCGCAACAAGCTGAAAGGGGATCACCTATGGCACTGGAAGCAGACGTCAAGAAGGCGATCATCGAAGAGTACGCGACGCACCCCGGTGACACCGGATCCCCCGAGGTGCAGGTTGCGATGCTGTCGCGTCGCATCTCCGACCTGACGGAGCACCTCAAGGAGCACAAGCACGACCACCACTCGCGTCGTGGCCTGTTCCTGCTCGTCGGTCAGCGTCGCCGCCTGCTGGGATACCTCCAGCGCGTCGACATCGAGCGCTACCGTGCGCTCATCGCGCGCATCGGCCTGCGCCGATAAGCAGCAGCGCGACCAGCGTTCAATCGCCTTCTCGAGAGCCCGTCCCACGGTGTGGGGTGGGCTCTCTTGCGTTCCCATCCACGTGCATGTATATTCATGTGCATGGAAAGCGCCACGCCCTGGAAGGGCATGCAGTTCGGACTGTTCTCGGTCAGCGACATCACCCGCGACCCCGTCACGGGCGAGACGCCGAGCGAGGCGCAGCGCATCCGCGACGCCGTCGCGATCGCCCGGCACGCCGAGGAGGTCGGGCTCGACGTCTTCGCGATCGGCGAGCACCACAACCCGCCGTTCTTCTCGTCGTCGCCGACGACGACCCTCGCGTACATCGCCGCCGCGACCGAGCGGATCATCCTCTCGACGTCGACGACCCTCATCACGACCAACGACCCCGTGAGGATCGCCGAGGACTACGCGATGCTCCAGGTCCTCTCGGGGGGCCGCGTCGACCTCGTCATGGGCCGCGGCAACACGGGGCCCGTGTACCCGTGGTTCGGCAAGGACATCCGGCAGGGCCTTCCCCTCGCGATCGAGAACTACGCGCTGCTGCGCGAGCTCTGGGAGAAGGACGTCGTCGACTGGGAGGGCAAGTTCCGCACGCCCCTCAACGGCTTCACCTCGACGCCTCGCCCCCTCGACGACGTTCCCCCGTTCGTCTGGCACGGCTCGATCCGCACGCCCGAGATCGCCGAGCAGGCCGCTTACTACGGCGACGGGTTCTTCGCAAACAACATCTTCTGGCCGAAGGAGCACTACCAGCGCCTCATCGACCTGTACCGCCAACGCTACGCCCACTACGGCCACGGCGCCCCCGAGCAGGCGATCGTCGGGCTCGGCGGCCAGGCGTTCATGGCGAAGAAGTCGCAGGACGCGATCGACCAGTTCCGTCCGTACTTCGACGCGGCCCCCGTCTACGGCAACGGCCCGACGATGGAGGACTTCACCGAGATGACCCCGCTGACGGTCGGATCCCCCCAGCAGGTCATCGACCGCTACGCGTCGATGCGCGACACCTTCGGCGACTACCAGCGCCAGCTGTTCCTCATGGATCACGCGGGCCTGCCGCTCAAGATGGTCCTCGAGCAGATCGACTTCCTCGGGCTCGAGGTCGTGCCCGTCCTCCGCAGGGAGCTCGCGCAGAACCGGCCGGCGAACGTGCCAGACGCCCCGACGCACGCGCAGCGCGTCGCCGCGAAGTACGGCGACGGCCCCGTCCGCCAGCCGAAGCCGAACGCGAACCGCGGCGACAACGTCACGGGCGGATCCCCGTACCAGGACACCGACGAGGTCGCCGTGAAGAGCGCCTCGGCCTTCGGGCGGGCGGCCGACAGGTGACCGGCGCCAGGAAGATCGTCGTCGTCGCGGCCGGGCTGTCCGACCCGTCGACGTCGCGGCTCCTCGCCGACCGCCTGACGGAGTCGACGCTCCGCCAGCTCCGCGAGCACGGCGTCGAGGCGGAGGCTCGCACCTTCGAGCTTCGCGACGTGGCGCACGACATCACGAACAGCATGCTCACGGGCTTCGCCCCGAAGCCGCTCGCCGAGATGAACGACGCGGTCGCTGCCGCCGACGCGCTCATCGTCGTGACGCCCGTGTTCTCGACGAGCTACTCGGGCCTGTTCAAGAGCTGGGTCGACGTTCTCGACCGCGACGCGATCGTCGGGACGCCCGTGCTCCTCGCCGCGAACGCCGGCACGGCCCGCCACTCCCTCGCGATCGACTACGCGATGCGCCCGCTGTTCACCTACCTGCACGCCGAGCCCGTCTCGACCGCGGTGTTCGCGGCGAGCGCCGACTGGGGAGACCAGGCGGACGCCGTGGCGCCGCTCCAGAAGCGGGTCGACCGGGGCGCGGGCGAGCTCGCCGATCGCGTCGCGGGGACGTCCGCGAAGACGGTTGCCGACCCCTTCAGCCCCGACACCTACCTCGCGGGCGGCTCCTCCTTCGCAGACCTGCTGAAGGACCTCCCCGACAGGGGCTGATCTCCCCGGCCCCGGGGGATCCCCGCGTCAGCTCCGCCGCACGCCGTCGAGGATCGCGGGGAGCGCCGCCGCCCAGCAGGCGGCGTCGTGCCCTCCGTCGAACGCGTCGGCCGTGAGGGCGGCGGTGCGCGGGGCGAGCGCCAGGCGCAGGCGCTCGGTCGGGTCGAGCAGCACCCATTCGTCGAGCCCGACCGAGAGGTGCACCCGGTCGAACCGCGCGTCGGCGCGCTCGATCGCGTCGGTGAGCCATTCGGCGCTCGCCCCGCTCCGCGCGTTGGGCCACCAGAACGATCCCGACTGGCTGACCGACGCGCCGAACCGATCGGGGTGCAGCGCCTGCGCGTAGATCGCCGTGAGCCCCCCGAGCGAGCTGCCCGCGATCGTCGCCGGCCCGTCTGCCGTCTGCACGGGCGCCGCGTCGAGCATCGCGACGATCCCGTCGACGGTCTCCGGGCTGCAGGCGAGCTCGCGGTCGCGCGACGCCATGTCGCCGTGACCCAGCAGGAGGGCCGCCGTGTCGCGCCGGAGGCAGGCGCGCAGGAGGCCCTCGTCGTCGCGGAGGCGGTCGCCGTCGAGGAGGACGAGGGGGCGCCACCCGCCGTCGGGGGTCGGCGCGTCGGGGTGGACCCACGTGCCCGACTCCGACGGGCCGGCGGCGCGGAGCGGTTCCCCGTCGGCGGAGGGGCGAGGGGGCGCCTCGGGGCCCGACGCGACCGACGACCCCCGGAAACTCTCCCTCGCGAGGGGATCGGGGCGCGCCCCCGCGAGCAGGTCGTACCACGCGCCGACGCTCGCGTGGCGGTCGGGATCGGTCGCCGCGAGGGCGCGGGCGCGGCGCTCCGCGAGCGCGGGCGGGGCGACGCCCGACCCGTCGGCGACAGCCAGGGAGTAGGTCGCGCGCCACCCGGCGCCGAGCTCCAGGGTCAGCGCCCAGACGTCGGAGCCCGCGATCCGCTCGAACATCACGTCGCCCTGCGCCTCGTCGTCGGCGAGCTTGCCCGCGACGAGCGCCACGCGGGTCGCCTCGCCCCGCCACACCCACGTGAAAGCGCGGGTCGGGCCGGACCCCTCGACGAGCGGCGTTCCCACGCGGCGCGCGTGCTCCCAGAGCTCCCTGGCGCCGCGCGGATCGCCCGCGGCCCCGACGAGCGGCGAGCCCCCGCGCCGGACCCGCTCGGGGCGCGGCGTCTGCGGAGGGATGGTCAGGAGGTGCGGCGACGCCGCGGCCGGGCGTTGCCGGAGCGGCGAGGATTTGACGGGAGGCACAGAACCAAGGATAGGCTTACCTAGGTCTGAGGTGCGCGCCGGAAGCGCGCGCCCGTCTCCCGATCGAAGGATCCACCTATGCCCACCATCTCCCACACGCTGCGCCGCGGGCTCGTCGTCGTCGCCGTCGCGGCCGCCGCGAGCGCGTCCCTCGCCGCCTGCTCGTCGGACGCGACGGACGCGTCGGCCGAGACGCCCGCCGCCTCCGCTGGCGCGGGCGACTGGCCCCGTTCGTTCGAGAACGCGGACGGCACGACGACCGAGATCCCGGCGCAGCCCGAGTCGATCCTCTCGACGTCCGTCACGGTCACGGGCACGCTGCTCGCGATCGACGCACCCGTCACGTCGAGCGCCTCGGCGGGCAACGGCGAGTTCTTCGCGCAGTGGGCGGACGTCGCAGACGAGCGCGGCGTCGACAACATCTGGGCCGTGGGATCGCCCGACATCGAGGCGGCGATCGCGGCCGCGCCCGACCTCATCGTCGTGTCGTCGTCCGGCGCCGACTCCATGACCGACCAGGTCTCGGACCTCGAGGAGATCGCGCCCGTCATCATCGTCGACTACGGCGAGCAGACCTGGCAGGACCTCGCCGTCGAGCTCGGCGAGGCGACGGGTCTCGAGGACGCCGCGACGCAGGCGGCCGACGACTTCGACGCGCTCGTCGCCGAGACGGCGGGCGAGATCACCGTGCCGGAGGGCGAGGCGAACATCGTCTCCTACAACGGCGAGGGGCAGAACAACCCCATCGGCCTCTCGACCGGCCCGCAGGGCCAGCTGCTCGAGTCGCTCGGGTTCACGATCGAGGACCCGGACCCGGCCTGGAGCACCCAGGCGGGCGAGCGATCCGACTTCGTGTTCGCCGACTACGAGCACCTCACCGAGCTGACGGCCGACACGACCTTCGTGCTCAGCGCCGACGACGAGGCGGCGAAGAGCGGCTTCGCGGCCGACGCCGTTCTGGCGAACCTGCCCTCGGTCGCGAACGGCCAGGTGTACGGCCTCGGGCTCAACTCCTTCCGCATCGACCTCTACAGCGCGACCGAGATCGTCGAGCACATCGCCGACGACTTCGGCGCGTGACACAGGGAGACCCCACGGCGACCGCCCGCGTCCGCGCGGGCGGTCGCACCCGTCGGTACGCGGCGTGGCTCGTCGCATGCGCGTCGGCGATCGCGGTGTTCGCCTTCGTGAGCGTGTGCGTGGGCCCCGTGACGATCGACGTCTCCGAGACCTGGCGCTCGTTCACGGACTTCGACCCGCAGAACACCCACCACCTGCTGGCCCAGCTCCAGCGCGTGCCCCGCACGATCCTCGCGCTCCTCGTCGGCGTCTGCCTCGGCCTCGCGGGCGCCGTGATGCAGGCGCTGACGCGCAACCCCCTCGCGGAGCCGGGCCTCCTCGGGGTGAACAGCGGCGCCGCGTTCGCGATCACGCTGGGCATCGCCGTGCTCGGCGTCACCGACGTCGTGGGCTACATGTGGCTGGGGCTCGCGGGCGCCGCGGCCGCGGCCGTCGTCGTCTTCCTGCTGGGCGGCGCGCGCCGCGGGACGAACCCCGTGCGGCTCGTGCTCGCTGGCGCCGCGCTCACGGCCGTCCTCGGCGCGGCGTCGCAGCTCGTCCTCCTGAACTCGCCCGACGACGTCTACAACTCCTACCGCCAGTGGATGGTCGGCTCCCTCGCGGGGCGCGGCTACGAGGTTCTGGGTCCCGTCGCCGTCCTCGCGGCGGTCGGAGCCGTCCTGGCGCTCGCGCTCGGCCGGTCGCTCGACTCCGCGGTCCTCGGCGACGACTCGGCGCGCGCCCTCGGGGCGAACCCTGCCGTCGTGTGGACGGCGGCCGGCATCGCCGTCGTGCTCCTGGCGGGCGCGGCGACGGCCGCGGCGGGCCCGCTCGTCTTCCTCGGCCTCGCGGCGCCGCACCTCGCGCGGCTCATCGTCGGGGTCGGGCACAGGCGGCTGCTCCCGATGTCGGCCGTCCTCGGCGCGCTGCTCGCCGTCGCGGCCGACGCGCTCGGCCGGATCGTCGTCCCCGGCCACGAGATCGGGGTCGGCATCATGGTCGCGATCATCGGCGGCCCGTTCTTCGTGTGGATCGTGCGCGGCAGGAGGATCGCGGCGCTGTGACCGAGAAGCTCACCCCTCCCTCCGGTCGGCTCGTCCGGCTCGGCCCCGTCGCGATCGTCATCCGCCCCCGCGCGGCGATCGTCACGGCCGTCCTCGTTTTCGTCGCGCTCGCCGCGGGCTGCGTCGCGATGACCGTCGGCACCATCCGCCTCTCGCCCGCCGACGTGATCGCCGCCGCCTTCGGCCAGGGCGAGGAGACGAGCGCGCGGATCGTGCAGGCGATCCGCCTGCCCCGGGTCGTCACGGCCCTGTTCGCCGGCGCGGCCCTCGGCGTCTCGGGCGCCGTGTTCCAGTCGGTGTCTCGCAACGCCCTCGGCAGCCCCGAGATCATCGGGTTCACGACGGGCGCCGCGACGGGCGCCCTCGCGCAGATCATCCTGTTCGACGGGGACGGGGCGCAGATCGCGCTCGGCGCCGTCGCCGGGGGCCTCCTCACGGCGGTCGTCGTGTACGTCCTCTCCACGCGCGGAGGGGCGTCGGGCGGGTACCGACTGATCCTCGTGGGCATCGGCGTCGGCGCGGTGCTGCAGGCGGTCAACAGCCTGCTGCTCGTCGCGGGCGACCTCGACAGCGCCGTCGAGGCGAACCTGTGGCTCGCCGGATCGCTGAACATGCGCGACTGGGGGAACGCGCTGACGGTGCTCGTCGCCTGCGCCCTCCTGATCCCCGTCGTTGCGGCGCTCGCGCGGCGCACCGAGCTCATGGAGATGGGCGACGACGTCGCGCGGCAGCTGGGCGTGCGTACCGAGCGGACGCGCCTCGCGACGATCCTCGCCGCCGTCCTCCTCGTCGCCGCCGCCACCGCGGCGGCGGGCCCGATCTCCTTCGTCGCCCTCGCGGCCCCGCAGATCGTCTCGCGCCTCGTCGGCGGCTCGGGCCTGAACGTCGCCGGGAGCGCCGCGATGGGCGGCTGCCTCCTCGTCGTGGCCGACGCCGCGGCCCAGCTGCTGCCGGGGCAGCTGACGATCCCGATCGGCCGCATGACGGGCGTGATCGGCGGCGCCTACCTCATCTGGCTGCTCCTTCGGAAAGGCAGGGTGCGCGTATGAGCGACACCGCCGTCGCCCTCGCGGGCGAGAACCTGACGCTCGCCTACGAGTCCCGCACGATCTCGCGCGGCCTCGACGTCGCGATCCCCGCGGGGCGCGTCACCGTGATCGTCGGCCCCAACGGGTGCGGCAAGTCGACGCTCCTCCGCGCGCTGTCGCGCCTCCTGTCGCCGAAGGAGGGTCGCGTCCTGCTCGAGGGAGCGGACGTGCGCCGCCTCGGCGGCAAGCCGTTCGCGCGGCGCCTGGCGCTGCTCCCGCAGTCGTCGCAGGCGCCTTCCGGGATCACGGTCGCCGACCTCGTCGCGCGGGGCCGCTTCCCGCACCAGCGCATGCTGCGGCAGTGGTCGGCGGCCGACCGCGACGCGGTCGAGAGGGCCTACGCCGCGACGGGCGTCGGCGAGCTGGCCGACCGCACGGTGGACGAGCTCTCGGGCGGCCAGCGCCAGCGGGTGTGGATCGCGATGCTCCTCGCGCAGGACGCCCCCACGATGCTGCTCGATGAGCCGACGACCTTCCTCGACATCTCGCACCAGCTCGAGGTGCTCGAGCTCGTGCGGCGGCTGAACGCGGATGAGGGGCGCACGATGGTGCTCGTGCTGCACGACCTCAACCAGGCCGCGCGGTACGCGGATCACCTCGTCGTGATGCGCGACGGCGCCGTCGCAGCGACGGGCGCCCCGGACGAGGTCCTCACCGAGCAGCTGCTGGGCGACGTCTTCGGGCTCGACGCGCGCGTCGTGCCGGACCCGGTCTTCGGGACACCGCACGTCATCCCTGTGGCGAGCCGTTCGCGCGGGGTCGGCGGTGACTGAGCGCCGCCTCACGATCGGCCTGTCGCTCTCGCCCACGTGGCTGCGGGGCGACGCGTGGCGGCGCCAGGACAGCCGGGTCGGTGGCCTCGCCGACGGATCCGCCCTGATCGAGGCGGCCGTCATCGCGGATCGCGCCGGGATCGACGCGGTCTTCAAGCCGGACTCCCTCGCTCTCGACCCGGTGCCGCTCGCCGACTGGCCGGGGCAGACGGGGCCCGATCCGGCGATCCTGCTCGCCGCCGTCGCGCGCGAGACCCGCCGCATCGGACTGATCCCCACGTACTCCGCGACCTTCGCGCCGCCCTATCTCGTCGCGCGCGAGCTCCAGACGCTCGATCAGATCTCGGGCGGTCGGGCGGCGTGGAACGTCGTCACCTCGCTCGCGGGGGCGGAGAACCTCGCCGCCCCCGAGCGGACGCACGAGCAGCGCTACGCCGACGCCGCCGACGTGATCGACGTCGTGCGGGCGCTGCACGCGAGCTACCCGGCCGCGGCGGTTCGCGCCGACCCGAGCGGCGTCTTCGCCGACCCGTCCCTGCTCAGGACGCTCGAGCCGCGTGGGCGGTTCGCGGTGCGCGGGCCGCTCACGATCCCTGCCGCGATCGACGCGCCGATGCCGCTTCTCCACGCGGGCGGCTCGCACGCCTCGATCGAGCTGGCCGCGTCGCGCGCGGACGCGGTGTTCGCGATGACGGCGGCGCCTGGCCCCGGGATCACGATGCGCGCCGAGCTCGCCTCGCGGGCCGAGGCTCACGGCCGCCCCGCGCCCCGCGTGCTGCCCGGGCTGGTCCTGTGCCTCGCCGACGACGAGGCGGAGGCCGCCGCCCTGCGCCGCGCGGCGATGCGGGGCGGGGGAGGTGCGGGCCACTGGACCGTCGTCGGGACGCCGGAGAGCGCCGTCGACGAGATCGCCCGGCGCTGGGAGGCGGGCGCGATCGACGGCTTCATCGCGCTCCCCTTCGGATCCTGGCGCTCGATCGAGCTCCTCGCCGACGCGGTCGTGCCCCGGCTCGTCGACCTCGGCCTGTTCCTGCCGCACGACGGCGACGTGCGCGGCGCGTTCGGCATCGCGGCCGGATCCGGGGTTGCGTCCTCGCGCCAATAGGTTAGGCTTGCCTTACTTGCTCGTTCGGCGCAGTCGTCACGGTCGGCCGCGGGTGAGTACTGGTGTCACGAGGGACGGGCCCGCCGATTCGCAGCCGGCGGGCCCTTTTCGTCCCCGCGAGCGGAACGGATCCTTGCGCTCCGGTGAACCCTCGACCCGGGGGGTGAACATCCGGCGAACCCGGCGCGAAACCGCCGCGTGATCGGGATGTCCGGCGCGATCCTTGAGGCATGCGCGTCGCGATCGTCGCCGAATCCTTCCTCCCGCACATGAACGGGGTCACGAACTCCGTCCTGCACGTCGTGCGCAACCTCCACGCCCTGGGGCACGAGACGCTCGTCGTCGCGCCGAAGGCGCCGGGGCAGCCCTCGGACGTCGCCGCCGTCGACGTCCCGGCCGAGACGATGTGGCTCGCGTCGGTCCCGCTGCCGAGCTATCCCGACGTGCGCGTGGCGCTCGCGCCCGTCGCGCAGCTCCGGCGGATCCTCCAGTTCTTCCGGCCCGACGTCGTGCACCTCGCGTCGCCCGCCGTCCTCGGCTGGCAGGGCGTCGTCGCGGCCGACGGCCTCGGGATCCCGACCGTCGCGATCTATCAGACCGACATCGTCGCCTACATGGCGAAGTACGGCGTGCCGGGCATCGCGGCGGTCGCCGAGTCGCACGTCGCGCGGCTCCACCGCCGCGCGACGATGTCGCTCGTGCCTTCGAGCGCGGCCGAGCGGCAGCTTGACGGGCTGGGGGTCGACCGCATGTGGCGCTGGGGCCGCGGGGTCGACGCCGAGCGCTTCTCGCCCGCCCGCCGCGACGACGCGTGGCGGGAGCGCATCGCCCCCGGCGAGCGGATCATCGGCTACGTCGGCCGCCTCGCGCCCGAGAAGCAGGTCGAGGACCTGCGCGTGCTCCAGGATCTGCCGGACACCCGGCTCGTGATCGTGGGGGACGGCCCCGAGCGCGCGCGGCTTGAGCGCGAGCTTCTCGGCGCCGTGTTCCTCGGGTTCCAGGGCGGCGACGACCTCGGCCGCGCCGTCGCGAGCTTCGACGTCTTCGTCCACCCCGGCGAGGCCGAGACCTTCTGCCAGACGGTGCAGGAGGCGCTCGCGAGCGGCGTCCCCGTCGTCGCGACGGGGTCGGGCGGCCCCGTCGACCTCGTCCGCTCGTCGATCGACGGCTGGCTCTACACGCCCGGCGACCTCGGCGACCTGCGCAGCCGCGTCGCCGACCTCCTCGGCGACGACGCGAAGCGGCGCTCGTTCGGGGTCGCGGCGCGCGAGAGCGTGCGCGAGCGCACCTGGCGCGCCCTGACGGAGCAGCTCGTCGCGCACTACGGCGAGGCCGCGCGCCTGCGGCGCTTCGACGACAACATCGTCTCCCGCGGCGTGACGCGCGCGGTCGCGCCCGTCGCAACCGAGGCGCGCCCCCGGTGGCGGCGGTTCATCGCGCTCGGCGACTCGCTCACCGAGGGGCTCAGCGACTCGTCGCGCATGGCCGCGGGGGAGTACCGCGGCTGGGCCGACCGGCTCGCGACGATGCTCGCCGAGTCGCAGGGCGACGACTTCCGCTACGCGAACCTCGCGGTGCGGAGCCGCCGCGTGCGCGACCTCACATACGACCAGGTCCCGCAGGCGCTCTCGATGTACCCCGACCTCGTGGCGATCTTCATGGGATCGAACGACCTCGTCGGGCATCTCGCCGACCCCGAGCCGATCGCGGCCGAGCTCGAGCGCAACGTCCGCCGGCTCCGCTCCACGGGCGCCGACGTCCTGCTCGTGACGCCGTTCCTGCCGCACCGCCGGATCGTGCGCTTCCTCGCGCCGCGCTTCGCGCGCTTCGCCGACGAGATGCGGCGGATCGCGCGCGAGACGAGTTCGTACCTCGTCGACGTCGACGCGCTGCCGGAGCTGACGGCTCTCGAGATGTTCGCGGACGACAAGGTGCACCTGCACTCGCGCGGGCACCGCCTTCTGTCGTATCGCGCGGCCGAGGTTCTGGGCGTCCCCGACGCCGAGCGGCTCGGCGAGCTCGACGACGCACTGCACGCCGACGGCGACCCCGCCGAGGGGCCGTGGCTCACGACGCACGCGCTGCCGTGGATCTGGCGGCGCATGCACGGCCGCGCCGCGGGCGACGGCATGACGGCGAAGCACGACGACTACGTCGTCGTGCCCGGCAGACGCGGCGGGGCGCGCGCCGACGGCGTCGAGGCCTGAGCCCGGCGGGTCAGCGCGCCGGGCGCTCGGCGGTGGTGGGATGCTCGGATCATGCGCGCTCCCGTGAACCGCCCGCCGCGGTGGCGTCGCGTGGTCGCCCTCGGCGACTCGTACACCGAGGGCATGAGCGACACCGAGGGCATGCCCCCGGGCGAGTTCCTCGGCTGGGCCGACCGGCTCGCGACGATCCTCGCGGCCGCGTCGCCCGAGCGCGAGATCCGCTACGCGAACCTCGGCGTGCGCAGCAGGCGGGTGAGGGACCTGACGACCGAGCAGGTGCCGGCGGCCCTCGCGCTGGATCCCGACCTCGTCGTGATCTTCATGGGCGCGAACGACCTCGTGAAGCGCGGCGCGCGGCCGCGCGACCTCGTCGTCGAGTACGACGCGGACGTCGGGCGGCTGCGGGACGCCGGCATCGACGTGCTCATGATCGCCCCGTACCTGCCGCAGGAGGCGGGGGCGGGCTTCCTCGCGCGCCGCTTCGACGACTTCGCGGACGGACTCCGCGACGTCGCCCGCGGGCGGGGCGCCCTCCTCGTCGAGGTGCGGCGGTTCCCTGATCTCAGCAACCGCGACAACTTCGCCGACGACAGGGTGCACTATCGCTCGTCGGGCCACCGGCGCCTCGCGTTCCGCTGCGCCGAGCTCCTCGGGGTGCCGGACGCCGCGCACCTCGCGGGTCTCGACGACGACCTGCACGAGGATCCCATCACGCCGATGCTCCTGTGGTTCTTCCAGGACGCGATCCCGTGGGCCTGGCGCCGCGTGCGCGGGCGCACGGCCGGGCTCGACAAGCTCGCGAAGCACACGGGCTATGTGCGGGTCACGGCGGCGGGGCTCGAGCCGGGATCGGGGGAGCGGCCTCCCCGGGCCGGAGACGGAGACACTGCTAGGCTGGAGACCAACAACTGAAGAATTCGCGGAGCAGGCTCGCAGGAGCTGGTCTCTGGAAGCGACCTCCCGGCACGGCCGGTGGATCACTCCTGGTGGCCAGCACGTAACTCCTCGCTCCTGCTCCCTTCGTCTGTCCGCGCGCGGCGCGGGCACCACAGAAGGAGAGAGACCTCGTGGAAGGTCCTGAAATCACCGCTGCGGAGACCGTTCTCGACAACGGCCGCTTCGGCACCCGCAAGATCCGCTTCGAGACCGGCCGCCTCGCGCAGCAGTCGCAGGGCGCGGTCGCCGCGTACCTTGACGACGAGACGATGCTGCTCTCGGCCACCTCGGCCGGCAAGCACCCCCGGGAGGGCTTCGACTTCTTCCCGCTGACCGTCGACGTCGAGGAGCGCTCGTACGCCGCCGGCAAGATCCCCGGCTCGTTCTTCCGTCGCGAGGGACGCCCCTCGACCGACGCGATCCTCGTCTGCCGCCTCATCGACCGGCCGCTGCGCCCGTCGTTCGTCTCGGGCCTGCGCAACGAGGTCCAGATCGTCGTCACGGTGCTCTCGATCGCGCCGAACGAGTTCTACGACGCCCTCGCGATCAACGCCGCCTCTGCGTCGACGCAGATCTCGGGTCTGCCCTTCTCGGGCCCCATCGCCGGCGTGCGCCTCGCGCTCATCCCCGGCATGGGCCAGAACGAGGACCAGTGGGTCGCGTTCCCGAACGCCGAGCTCCTCAAGGAGGCGGTGTTCGACCTCATGGTCGCCGGCCGCGTCCTCGACAACGGCGACGTCGCGATCATGATGGTCGAGGCCGAGGCCACGGAGGGCTCGTGGGAGCTCATCCGCGCCGGCGCGACCAAGCCGAGCGAGGAGATCGTCGCGGGCGGCCTCGAGGCCGCGAAGCCCTTCATCAAGCAGCTCGTCGAGGCGCAGGCAGAGATGGCCGCGAACTCGACGAAGGCCCCGCTCGAGTTCCCGACGTTCCCGGCGTACGCGCCCGAGACCTTCGACGTCGTCCGCGCCGCCGCGTTCGAGAAGCTCGGCGAGATCTACAAGATCGCCGACAAGCTCGAGCGCCAGTCGGCCGACGACGCCCTGAAGGACGCCGTCAAGGCCGAGGTCGCCGCCAAGGTCGAGGCGGGCGAGCTGCCCGAGTCGGCGAACGGCGAGGTCTCCGGCGCCTATAAGTCGGTCACCAAGGAGGTCGTGCGCGGCCGCATCCTCACCGAGGGCGCGCGTATCGACGGCCGCGGCGTCGCCGACATCCGCCCGCTCGACGCCGAGGTCCAGGTCATCCCGCGCGTCCACGGCTCGGCGATCTTCCAGCGCGGCGAGACGCAGATCCTGGGCGTCACGACGCTCAACATGCTCAAGATGGAGCAGCAGATCGACTCGCTCTCGCCGCACACGTCGAAGCGCTACATCCACCACTACAACTTCCCGCCCTACTCGACGGGTGAGACGGGCCGCGTCGGCAGCCCCAAGCGCCGCGAGATCGGGCACGGCTTCCTGGCCGAGCGCGCCCTCGTGCCGGTCTTGCCGTCGCGCGAGGAGTTCCCCTACGCGATCCGCCAGGTCTCCGAGGCCCTCGGATCCAACGGCTCGACGTCGATGGGCTCGGTCTGCGCCTCGACGCTGTCGCTGCTCAACGCGGGCGTGCCGCTGCGCGCTCCCGTCGCGGGCATCGCGATGGGCCTCGTCTCCGAGCAGGTCGACGGCGAGACGCGCTACGCGGCTCTGACCGACATCCTCGGCGCCGAGGACGCGCTGGGCGACATGGACTTCAAGGTCGCGGGCACGAGCGAGTTCGTCACGGCGCTCCAGCTCGACACGAAGCTCGACGGCATCCCCTCGCAGGTGCTCGCCGGCGCGCTCACGCAGGCGCGTGAGGCCCGCCTCACTATCCTCGACGTCCTGAACCAGGCGATCGACGCCCCCGACGAGATGGCGCCCACGGCGCCGCGCGTCATCAGCGTCCAGATCCCCGTCGACAAGATCGGCGAGCTCATCGGCCCCAAGGGCAAGACGATCAACGCGATCCAGGACGAGACCGGCGCCACGATCTCGATCGAGGAGGACGGCACCGTCTACATCGGCGCGACCGACGGCCCCGCGGCCGACGCCGCGCGCGCCCAGGTCAACGCGATCGCGAACCCGACGAACCCCGAGGTGGGCGAGCAGTACCTCGGCACCGCCGTGAACCTCGCGAAGTTCGGCGTCTTCGTCTCGCTCCTCCCGGGCAAGGACGGCCTGCTGCACGTCACCGAGCTGCGCAAGCTCAACGGCGGAAAGCGCGTCGAGAACATCGAGGACGTCGTCTCGGTCGGCCAGAAGCTGCTCGTGCGCATCTCGAAGGTCGACGACCGCGGCAAGCTGTCGCTCGAGCTCGTGCAGGACGACGAGGAGAAGGCGGCCGAGCCCGCCGAGGCCCCTGCCGAGGCCTGATCCCGCATCCGCCCCGAGGGCCCGTCGCGTTCGCTGCGACGGGCCCTCGGCCGTTTCCGGAACGTTTATCGGATCGTGAGGATGTCGCGGGACGGTCACGGCCGCCCTCCCTGTTAGATGGGGACGGGGGAAGAATGGATATCGGATTCAGGGCGTCTCAGGGCGCAGAGCAGGATCGACGGCACGACGCGTCGCACGGCATCGTCGCGGAGGGCGGGGCGCACCCGTCGGCCCCGCTGCCCGAGGTCGGCCCGCCGATCGGTCGGGGCGTCCGCGTCGACCTCGGCCGGTCCGGGGCGCGGGTCTTCCCGCTCGTCCTCGGCACGTCGGCGTTCGGGACCGCGGTCGACGAGCGCACGGCGGTGTCGGTCCTCGACCGCTACGCCCAGGCCGGCGGCAACGCGCTCCACGTCTCCGACGACCTCGGTCGCGCGTCGGCCGAGGCGGTCGGATCCTGGATCCGCTCGCGCGGCGTCGCGCGCGACGTGTCGGTCATCGCGCGCATCGGCCAGTCGGGCGGCGCCGCGGGGCTCGACCCGCGCGGAGTGCTCTGCGCCGTCGACCGGCTGCTGCGCGATCTCGGCACCGAGCGCATCGACGTGCTCGTCCTCGACGCGGGGTCGGGGCATGCCGCGCACCTCGAGGACGTGCTCCAGGCGGGGGAGCGGCTCATCGCCCAGGGCTCGGTCGGCGTGCTCGGCGCCGCGGGCTTCGACGCGACCCAGCTGATCGACGCGCGCGTGCTCGCCTCGGGCGGGTACCCGCGGATCGAGGTCCTCGACGTCGCGTACGGGCTCGGCGACCGGCAGACCTTCGACGGCGAGCTGCGCATGGTCGCAGCTCCGCAGGGCATCGCCGTCCTCCCGACGCAGTCGGTCCCGTACGGCGTGCTGGGCCGCCCCGAGGCGCGCCGCCCGCGCCTGTTCGACCGGCGCACCCGTGCGATGCGGATCCTCGACGAGGTGGCGGCCGAGCTGGGTCTGCCGGCGTCGGCGGTCGCGTTCGCGTGGGTGCTCGCCCAGCCCGGCGTCTCCGCGGCGTCGGTCGAGGCCACCGCCCCGCACCAGATCGACGCGCTCGCGCGCGGCGTCGGCGTCGCCCTCACCCGGGCGCAGCTCGCGAAGCTCGACCGCGCTGTCGCGCGATAGGGTGGATGCGCAACGGCGCACCATCCCTCGCGAGATGCTCTGAGCGTCGTCGCGCCCGGAGACACGTACGACGAAGCGAGCCGCTGTGACGCACTACATCTATCTCGTTCGGCACGGAGAGCAGCAGGACGCCGAATACGGGCTCGACGACGGACCCCTCTCGCCTCGCGGCGTGCGCCAGGCCGAGCTCCTCGCCGACCGGCTCTCGGGCGTCCCCTTCGACGCCGTGTGGCACTCGCCGCTCGTCCGCGCGACGGAGACGGCGCGGATCCTCCAGAAGCGCATGCCCGCGATCGACCCGCAGCCCAACGCGCTCCTGTTCGACTGCGTCCCGACGGGCATGACCGAGGAGACCCCCGCGGCCTTCGAGCCGTTCTTCGGCGGCGTGACCGACGACGAGGTCGAGGCGGGCAAAGCGCAGATGGCCGACGCCGTCAACGAGTTCCTCGTCCGCAAGTCGGGCGACGTGCACGAGCTGCTCGTGACGCACAACTTCGTGATCTCGTGGTTCGTCCGCGAGGTCCTGGGCGCCGCCGAGTGGCGGTGGATGACGCTCAACCAGTTCAACTGCGGCCTCACGGTCCTGGCGCAGAAGCACGGGCGGCCCTGGACCGTCGTCAGCCACAACGACGGCGCGCACCTCCCCTTCGAGCTGCGCACGGGCCTCCCCGAAACGCCACTCGTCTGAGCCGCCGCCCGCACCATCCGTAGGATTGACCCCATGACACGAGTCGCGATCGCCGGCGGAACAGGCAAGCTCGGCGGGATCATCCGCGAGGTCGTCGAGGCGCAGCCCGGCTTCGAGGTGCACGCCGTGCTCTCGTCGTCGAGCGACCTCTCCGAGATCGAGGGCGCCGACCTCGTGGTCGACGCGACGACGCCCCAGATCTCGGGCGAGGTCGTGCGCGCCGCGATCGACCGCGGCATCAACGTCCTCGTGGGGTCGAGCGGCTGGTCGATCGACCGCATCGCGACGATCCGCCCGCTCGTCGAGCAGGCGGGCGCGGGCGTCGTGATCATCCCGAACTTCTCGCTCGGCTCGGTCATCGGCTCGGCGATCGCCGCCGCGGCCGCTCCCTTCTTCCCCTTCGCCGAGATCGTCGAGGCGCACCGCGACACCAAGGTCGACTCTCCGAGCGGCACGGCCGTGCGCACGGCAGAGCTCATCGCGGCGTCGCGCGAGACGCCCGTCGAGGCGCCGCACGTCGACCAGCGCGCGCGCGGCCAGCAGGTCTCGAGCGTCCCCGTGCACTCGCTGCGGCGCCCGGGTGTCATCGCCCAGCAGCAGACGATCCTGTCGGGCCCTGGCGAGTCGCTCGCGATCGTCCATGACACGGCCGACGCGGCCGCGGCCTACGCCCCGGGCATCCGCCTCGCGCTCGACGCCGCGGTCGACGCGGCCGGCGTCGTCGTGGGCCTCGAGAACTTCGTCGACATCGGGATCGGCTCTCCGCGCGCGCACGCGACGAAGTCCGTCTCCGACGGCGCGGCGTCGGGCCAGGTGGCGGCGACCGCGTGAGCACGCGCATCGGCGTCGCCGTCATGGCGGTCGTCTTCGCCCTCTACATCTGGCTGCTCGGCGGCCGCGGCGTCGCGCTCATCGGCGCGGGGATCGACACCGGCGAGACCGTCGCCGTCGTCATGGGCGCGGCGATCCTCGTGTTCCCGCTCATCGGGATCTGGGCGCTCGGGCGCGAGCTCTGGTTCGGATGGCGCGCCGACCGGCTCGCGAAGCGGCTCGAGGACGAGGGCGGCATGCCGTCGGACGAGGTCGGCCTCCGCGCGTCGGGTCGAGTCGTCCGCGAGGACGCCGACGCGGCTTTCGGCGCCTATCGCGACGCGGTCGAGGACCGGCCGGGCGACTGGCGCGCGTGGATGCGGCTCAGCGTCGCCTACGGGGCCGCGGGCGACGCGAAGCGCGCCCGCGCCGCGGTGCGTCAGGCGATCCGCCTGGAGCGCACCGCGGCCTGAGCGGGCTACGCGAGCGTCGCCTCGATCGTGATCTCGATGCCCGAGAGGGCCTGCGAGACGGGGCAGCCGGCCTTGGCCTCGGCGGCGATGCGCTGGAAGTCGTCCTCCGAGAGGCCCGGGACGGTCGCCTGCACGTTGAGGTGGCTGCCCGTGATCCCCGTGCCGGGGACGAAGGTCACGGACGCGGTCGTCGAGATCGACTCGGGCGCCGTGCCGTTCTCGGTCAGCGCGTTCGAGAACGCCATCGAGAAGCACGACGAGTGCGCGGCGGCGATGAGCTCCTCGGGCGTCGTCGTCGACGTCGACCCCTCGCTGCGCGCCTTCCAGTTGACGGGGAAGGTGCCGATCCCCGACGCCGCGGCGACGGTTCCCGAGCCCTCGAAGAGGGTCCCGGTCCAGGTGGTGGTGGCTTCGCTGGTGACAGGCATGATGAGCTCCGTTGCGGTGTCGATGGGCGGGGTTCCGGGCCCAGCCTAATCAGCCGCGATGGCGCTCGATAGCCGTAGTCTTGATCGCATGACAGGCGCGATCCCCACCCCCTACGAGGACCTGCTCCGGGAGGTCCTCGAGACGGGGACCCCGAAGTCCGACCGCACGGGGACGGGGACTCGCAGCCTCTTCGGGCGGCAGATCCGCTACGACCTGTCCGCGGGCTTCCCGCTCCTCACGACGAAGCGCGTGCACTTCCGCTCGCTCGCCCTCGAGCTGCTGTGGTTCCTGCGCGGCGACTCGAACGTGCGCTGGTTGCAGGAGCGCGGCGTCTCGATCTGGGACGAGTGGGCCGACGAGAACGGCGACCTCGGTCCCGTCTACGGCGTGCAGTGGCGCTCGTGGCCGACGCCGGACGGCGGGCAGATCGACCAGATCGCGAAGGTCGTCGAGCAGATCCGCAGCAACCCGGACTCGCGTCGCCACATCGTCACGGCCTGGAACCCCGCCGAGGTCGACGACATGGCGCTCCCGCCGTGCCACGCGCTCTTCCAGTTCTACGTCGCCGACGGCCGCCTCAGCTGCCAGCTGTACCAGCGCTCCGCCGACATGTTCCTCGGCGTCCCCTTCAACATCGCGAGCTACGCGCTGCTGACGATGATGATCGCGCAGCAGACGGGCCTCGAGCCCGGCGACTTCGTGTGGACGGGCGGCGACTGCCACATCTACGACAACCACGTCGAGCAGGTCGAACGGCAGCTCGCGCGCGACCCGTTCCCGTACCCGCGGATCGAGATCCGGAAGGCCGACAGCGTCTTCGACTACGACCTCGACGACTTCGAGGTCGTCGGGTACGAGCACCACCCCGGCATCGCGGCGCCGGTCGCGGTCTGATCATGCCGACGATCCGCTCGATCTGGGCCCAGGCGTCGACGCGCGCGCTCGGCGTCGACGGGGGCATGCTCTGGCATCTGCCCGAGGACATGGCGTACTTCAAGCGCGCGACGAGCGGCATGCCCGTCGTCATGGGGCGCCGCACCTGGGAGTCGTTCCCCGACCGGTTCCGTCCGCTGCCCGACCGGCCGAACATCGTCGTGACGCGCGACCCGGACTTCGACGCGCCCGGGGCCGAGACGGCCGCGACGCTCGAGCAGGCGATCGTCCGCGCGGGCGTGCACGACGACGAGATCTGGGTCATCGGGGGCGGGCAGATCTACCGACAGGCCATGGACCTCGCCGACGAGCTCTGGGTGACCGAGGTCGACCTCGCGGTCGAGGGCGACGCCTACGCCCCCGAGATCGACGACGCGTGGGAGGTGCGCCGATCGCTGCCCGAGGCCGCGGGGGAGTGGCTCACGAGCGCCGCCGGCACCCGCTATCGGTTCCTCGTGTACAGCCGCAGGCAGTAGCCTGAGGGGTATGACGACCGCGCCCAATCCCTTCGGCCAGGTTCTCGTCGCGCTCATCACGCCGATGACGCCCGACGGCGAAGTCGACTGGGACGCGACCGAGAAGCACATCGACGACGTCATCTCGTCGGGCGCCGACGGCGTCGTCGTCACGGGCACGACGGGCGAGACCTCGACGCTCACCGACGCCGAGAAGCTGCGCCTCGTCGAGGTCGGCAAGAGCGTCTCCGCGGGCCGCGCGAAGATCATCACGGGCGGCGGCTCGAACGAGACCGCGCACGCGATCGAGCTGTACCGCAAGAGCGAGAAGGCCGGCGCCGACGGCATCATGATCGTCACGCCGTACTACAACAAGCCGACGCAGGCGGGCATCCTCACCCACTTCCGGCTCGTCGCCGACTCGACCGACCTGCCGGTCATCCTCTACGACATCCCCGGTCGCACGGGCGTGCCCATCCGGTACGAGACGCTGCTGCGGCTCGCGAAGCACCCCAACATCCTCGCGGTGAAGGACGCCAAGGGCGACTTCAGCGAGGTCAGCCGCGTGCTGAACCAGACCGACCTCCTGTACTTCTCGGGCGACGACGCGAACGCGCTGCCCCATCTCTCCATCGGCGCCACGGGCCTCATCGGCGTCACGGCGAACATCGCCGCCGGCCCTTATCGCACCATCGTCGACGCGGTCAACCGCGGCGACCTCACCTCCGCCACCGAACAGCACAAGAAGCTCGAGCCCCTCGTGCGCGCCGTCATGACGCACGTGCCGGGAACCGTCAGCGCCAAGTACATCCTCCACGGCCTCGGCCGGATCTCGAGCCCCCGCGTGCGCCTGCCGCTCGTGGGTCCCGAGGAATGGGAGGCCGCCCTCATCGAAGACGAGCTCGCGCTCGTCTCGGGCGTCGACGGCGTCGACTTCTCGAACTTCCGCCCCGACCGCAACGCGGCCGCGGGCGGCGCGCTGCCGAAGGTGCCTGGCACCACTCGGTGACGACCACCCTGCGCACACGCGCGGAAAGGCACAATGTCCACTCCTGTCTTCGATCCGCCTGAACTCGAGCCCGGAACCCTCCGCGTCACGCCCCTCGGCGGGCTCGGCGAGGTCGGCCGCAACATGGCCATGTACGAGTTCGGCGGCAAGATCCTCATCGTCGACTGCGGCGTGCTCTTCCCCGAGGAGACCCAGCCCGGCGTCGACCTGATCCTCCCGGACATGGGCCCGCTGCGGGATCGCCTCAGCGACGTCGTCGGCCTCGTGCTGACGCACGGCCACGAGGACCACATCGGCGCCGTCCCCTACCTCCTCCGTCTGCGCGAGGACATCCCGATCTACGGCTCGAAGCTGACGCTCGCGCTCACGGCGGCCAAGCTCAAGGAGCACCGGATCACGCCGCGCTCGCACGTCGTGCGCGAGGGCGAGCGCGCGCAGGTCGGCCCGTTCGACCTCGAGTTCATCGCCGTGAACCACTCGATCCCCGACGCGCTCGCGGTCGCGATCCGCACCGAGGCGGGCCTCGTGCTCCACACGGGCGACTTCAAGATGGATCAGCTGCCGCTCGACGGCCGCCTGACCGACCTGCGCGCCTTCTCGCGCCTGGGGGAGGAGGGCGTCGACCTCTTCCTGCCCGACTCGACGAACGCCGAGGTCCCGGGCTTCACCCCCACGGAGGCCGAGATCGGCCCCGTCATCGACCAGGTCATGGCGAAGACCACGGGTCGCGTGATCGTCGCGAGCTTCTCGAGCCACGTGCACCGCGTGCAGCAGGTCGTCGAGGCCGCGCACAACAACGGCCGCCGCGTCGCGCTCCTCGGTCGATCGATGGTGCGCAACATGACGATCGCCGAGCAGCTCGGCTACCTCGACGTCCCCGAGGGGGCGCTCGTCGACTACAAGAAGTCCCACGACATCCCCGACGACCAGATCGTCTACATGTCGACGGGCTCCCAGGGCGAGCCCATGGCCGTCCTGAGCCGCATGGCGAACGGCGACCACGACATCCAACCCGGCGAGGGCGACACCGTGATCCTCGCGTCGAGCCTCATCCCCGGCAACGAGAACGGCGTGTACCGCGTCATCAACGGCCTCATCAAGCTGGGCGCGAACGTCGTCCACAAGGCCAACGCGAAGGTGCACGTGTCGGGCCACGCCGCGGCGGGCGAGCTGCTCTACTGCTACAACATCCTCAAGCCGAAGAACGTCTTCCCGGTGCACGGCGAGTGGCGCCACCTCACCGCGAGCGCCAACCTCGCGCAGAAGACGGGCATCCCCGAGCAGAACACGATCGTCGGCGAGAACGGCACGTCGATCGACCTCCGCGACGGAGAGGCCTGGGTGTCGGGCCAGTACGACATCGGGTTCGTCTACGTCGACGGCTCGACCGTCGGCGCGATCACCGACGCCGACCTCAAGGACCGCCGCACCCTCGGCGAGGAGGGCTTCGTCTCGGTCATCGTCGTCGTCGACAAGAAGACGGGCGAGATCGTCTCGGGCCCCGAGATCCACGCCCGCGGCATCGCCGAGGACGACCGCGTCTTCGACAAGATCAAGCCGAAGATCGTCAAGGCCCTCGAGGAGGCGGCCCAGAAGGGCGTGCGCGACAACCACGCGCTCTCGCAGGCCGTGCGCCGCACGATCGGCCGCTGGGTGGGCACGTCGCTGCGCCGCCGCCCGATGATCGTCCCGGTGGTCATCGAGGCCTGACGGGCCGCCCCGGAAACCCCCGACAGAGCGCGCCCTGCGGCCGTTTGTCGGGGGTTCGCCGTAGCGTTAGGGCATGGCTCCATCGTCCTCCGCGCCCCAGAAGTCCGCGCAGAAGGGTCGCGGGGCCTCCGCGAAGGGGGCCCCGCGCTCGTCCGCGCCCGCTCCGAAGTCGTCGATCGACGGCTTCGAGACACCCGCCCTGCCCGTGCGCGCCTGGAACGGTCTCGCGCGCGCCGTCGGCGGGCTGTTCCGCGCCTTCGGCACCGAGGATCTCGAGCGAGCCGATCGGCGCGACGGGTTCCCGCTGCTCCTCGTCCTCCTCGCGATCGCGGGCGCCGTCGTCGAGTGGTTCCTCATCGGCCAGCCCGTCGCGGTGAACCTCAGCGCGTACACGTTCGGCCTCGTCATCGGCCGCGTCGCGTTCGTCTTCCCCGTCCTCCTGATCCTGCTCGCGGGGTGGCTGTTCCGTCATCCGTCGTCGGTCTACAACAACGGGCGGGTCGGCATCGGCTTCGCGCTCCTGATCATCGCGGTCGCGGGCATGTGCCACGTCGCGCTCGGTCGGCCCTCGCCCTCCGAGGGCATGCCGGCGCTGAGCGCGGCTGGCGGCGTCCTGGGCTGGCTCGCGGGCCAGCCGCTCGCGATCGTCCTGACCGACGTCGGGGCCTACGTCGTCCTCGGGGTCGTCGTCGCGCTGAGCCTCATGATCCTCACGAAGACGCCGCCCAACCGCATCGGGCGCCGCCTCGGCGACCTCTACGCGTGGATGTTCGGAGAGGAGCGCCGTGCCGAGGCCGAAGAGGCCGCGGCCGAGGCGCCGACCGAGGTCATCGACGAGCGGCCCCGCCGCGGCCGCAAGGCGCGCGGCAAGAAGGACGAGCTGTTCGACGGCGCAGACGAGCTGCCCTGGTGGCGCCGCAACGCGACGGGGCGCGAAGAGGACCCCGACGCCGTGACCGAGCCGCAGCAGCTCACCGAGCTGCTCGGCGAGCAGCGCGACGGCGGCTACGCCCAGGCGATCATCACGGCTGACCCCGAACCGGTCCCCGAGCCCGCGGTCGACCCCGCGGCGGCCGCGACCGAGGTCCTCGACAGCCCCGCGCTGCGGAGCCTCCGCGACGAGGCGAACGCCGGCGGCGGCCTCGACCTCATGGGCGACGACGACGGCGCATCCGACGACGAGTTCGGCGGCATCTCGGGCTTCGGCACCGACGGCCCCGGCGCGCGCGGGCCGCAGCCGCCCGAGGCCCCCTACGTCCTGCCGTCGCCCGCCGCGCTCTCGGCTGGCCCGCCGTCGATCGTCAAGTCCGAGGCGAACGACCGCATGGTCGCGCAGATCGAGAGCGTCTTCGAGCAGTTCAAGGTCAACGCGGGCGTCACGGGCTTCTCGCGCGGACCGACCGTGACCCAGTACGAGGTCGAGCTCGGCCCCGGCGTCAAGGTCGAGAAGATCACGCAGCTCGCGAACAACATCGCCTACGCCGTCGCGTCGAACGACGTGCGGATCCTCGCGCCCATCCCGGGCAAGAGCGCGATCGGCATCGAGATTCCGAACGTCGACCGCGAGACCGTCGCGCTCGGCGACGTGCTGCGTTCTCCCGCGGCGCAGAAGTCGACACACCCCATGACGATGGGCGTCGGCAAGGACGTCTCGGGCGGCTTCGTCGTCGCGAATCTCGCGAAGATGCCGCACCTCCTCGTCGCCGGTTCGACGGGGTCGGGAAAGTCGAGCTTCGTCAACTCGATGATCACGAGCATCCTCATGCGCGCGAAGCCGAGCGAGGTGCGCATGGTGCTCGTCGACCCCAAGCGCGTCGAGCTCTCGGCCTACGCGGGCGTGCCGCACCTCATCACGCCCATCATCACGAACCCCAAGAAGGCGGCCGAGGCGCTGCAGTGGGTCGTGAAGGAGATGGACATGCGGTACGACGACCTCGCGTCGTTCGGGTACCGCCACGTCGACGACTTCAACCAGGCGCTGCTCGCGGGCGAGATCCAGCTCCCCCCGGGCAGCGAGCGCGTGCTCAAGCCGTACCCCTACCTCCTCGTGGTCGTCGACGAGCTCGCCGACCTCATGATGGTCGCCCCGCGCGACGTCGAGGACTCGATCGTCCGGATCACGCAGCTCGCGCGCGCGGCCGGCATCCACCTGGTCCTCGCGACGCAGCGCCCCTCGGTCAACGTCGTCACGGGCCTCATCAAGGCCAACGTGCCGTCGCGCCTCGCGTTCGCGGTCACGAGCGTCACCGACAGCCGCGTGATCCTCGACGAGGGCGGCGCCGACAAGCTCATCGGCCAGGGCGACGCGCTCTTCTCGCCCATGGGATCGTCCAAGCCGTTCCGCGTGCAGGGCGCGTGGGTCACCGAGGACGAGATCCACTCGGTCGTGCAGCACGTCACGGGGCAGGCGCGCCCCGAGTACCGCTCCGACGTCGCCGAGGCGATCGACGCCCCGAAGAAGGAGATCGACGAGGACATCGGAGATGACCTCGAGGTGCTCATCGCGGCGGCCGAGCTCATCGTGTCGAGCCAGTTCGGGTCGACGTCGATGCTGCAGCGCAAGCTGCGCGTCGGCTTCGCGAAGGCGGGGCGCCTCATGGACCTGCTCGAGTCGCGCGAGGTCGTCGGCCCGTCCGAGGGCTCGAAGGCCCGCGACGTCCTCGTCACCCCCGAGCAGCTGCCCGAGGTCGTGGCCAGGCTCAAGGGCCAGGAGCCCCCGGCCGCGCCCGTGACGGCACCGACCGCGGCGATGCCCGAGCAGGAGCAGGGCGACGCGCGCTACGACTCCGACCCGATCGAGGCGCAGTTCCAGAACCGCCCCGTGATCGACGAGGACGGCGACGAAGACGCGTGGCAGCTCACGGGCCGCGACTGACCGGGCACTGACAGACTGATCCCATGGCGATCCACCCGCAGCTGCCCAACGCGATCACGGTCGCGCGCATCCCGCTCGCGATCGTGTTCTTCGTGCTGCTGCTCGTCGGCGGCATGCACGGCGACGCGTCCCTCGCGATGCGCTGGGTCGCGGCGATCCTCTTCATCGTCGCGATCTCGACCGACTGGGTCGACGGCTATCTCGCGCGCCGCTTCGAGATCGTGAGCGACTTCGGCAAGCTCTGGGACCCGATCGCCGACAAGCTGCTGACGGGCCTCGCCTTCGTGGGCCTCGCGATCCTCGGCGAGATGGCCTGGTGGATGGTCGTCGTGATCCTCGTGCGCGAGTGGGGGATCACGATCCACCGGCTCGTCGTGCGCCGCCAGCACGACGTGTCGGCGGCGTGGATGGGCAAGATCAAGACGGCCTTCCAGGGAGTCGCGCTCGCGTGGGCGCTCCTGCCCCTCCACCTGCTGATCGGCGTCGGCCCGTGGGTGGTCGTCACGACGGTCCTCCTCTGGATCGTGGTCGTCCTCACGATCGCGAGCGGCATCGACTACGTCGCGGCGCAGCTGCGCGGATCCCGCGGGGCGCGGGCGTGACGGCCGCCGACCTCCTCACCGCTCTGCGGGCGAGGGGCTGGTCGGCGGGCACGGCCGAGTCGCTCACGGGAGGCCTCGTCGTCGCGGGTCTCGTCGCGGTCCCCGGGGCGTCGGCGAGCGTACGCGGGGGAGTCGTCGCCTACGACACGAGGGTCAAGCGCGAGCTCCTCGGCGTCGACGGCGGCCTTCTCGACGCGCACGGCCCCGTCCACCCCGAGGTCGCCTGCCAGATGGCCTACGGGGTGCGCACGGCCCTGGCCGTCGACGGATCGCCCTGCGACGTCGGCCTCGCGACGACGGGGATCGCGGGCCCGGCATCGCCCGACGGCCAGCCCGTCGGGACCGTGCACATCGCCGTCGCGACGCCCGAGAGGACGGTCACGCGGCATCTCCGCCTCGGCGGGGACCGCGACGAGATCCGTCGGGCGACGGTCGACGCCGTCATCGCCCTCGCCCTCGACGCGGTGCGCGGGAATATCGAAGCTGTGAACACGGTTTCACCCACGTAACCGTTGGATGCACGCGGCCGACCCGGCCGCTCCAGCACGTACGCTGGTAACCAGCGAACGACTCGGCTCGGCGCCGGGTCGTCGGCCATACGAAGCGAGGGAGGGGCCGCCATGATTCTCATCCGCCAGGAGATCGGCGATGTGCTTCGCGATTTCCGACAGCAGAAGGGCCAGACCCTCCGACAGGTCGCGGGCAAGGCGAGCGTCGCGCTCGGATACCTCAGCGAGGTCGAGCGCGGTCAGAAGGAGGTCTCGAGCGAGATCCTCGCGGCCGTCGCCGAGGCGCTCGAGATCCCGATGTGGGCGATCATGCGCCGCGTGAGCGACCGCATCGCGGTGCTCGAGGGCATCGAGAGCGCGATCCCCGACGTGGTGCCCGACGAGCTCGTCGCCTCCGTGGGGCCCGAGCTGTCGCTCCGGTGATCCGCACCGCATGAGGCGCAGCGAGTTCCATCGCGCCGTCGACCAGGAGTTCGGCGCGCGCGCCAACTGGGTCGTGGCCGACATCGTCCTGACCGCCTACGGCATCACGGCGGCCGAGGCGCTCGACGCCGGCGTCCCGCCGCGCGACATCTGGCTCGCGATCTGCGACGAGACCGAGCTGCCGCCGTCGGCCCGCTACCGGGTCGGAATCCAGGACGCCCGGGCCTGACGGGTTTCGAAATCACTGCGCCCCGTCGGCGCGTCTTCTTCGAAGATGCGTTCGGCGGGGCGTAGTCTCATCCACAACGTGGTTCCGGTCCGGTTCTCCACCGATCCGAGCGATCCGCTTCGTCTGTCGGGGGTCGTCCGTAGCGTGGAGATCGGCACAGGAGGCCACGCGCCCTGTCGAAGAATCCGCCCCTGAGAGGCGGGTCACGACAGCCTACGGGCGGCGGTGAACGAGCGATGAAGGAGAACACCATGGCAGTTGCAGATCGCGAGAAGGCCCTCGACACGGCACTCGCGCACATCGACCGGCAGTTCGGCAAGGGAACGGTCATGCGCCTCGGCAGCGAGGAGCGGGCCCCCGTCGAGGTCATCCCCACGGGCTCGATCGCCCTCGACGTCGCCCTCGGCATCGGCGGGCTCCCCCGTGGCCGCATCGTCGAGATCTACGGCCCCGAGTCCTCGGGAAAGACCACGCTCACGCTCCACGCGATCGCCAACGCGCAGGCCGCGGGCGGCATCGCCGCGTTCATCGACGCCGAGCACGCGCTCGACCCCGAGTACGCGCGCAAGCTGGGCGTCGACATCGACTCCCTCCTCGTCTCGCAGCCCGACACGGGCGAGCAGGCGCTCGAGATCGCCGACATGCTGATCCGCTCCGGCGCGATCGACCTCGTCGTCGTCGACTCCGTCGCGGCGCTCGTGCCCCGCGCCGAGATCGAGGGCGAGATGGGCGACTCGCACGTCGGCCTCCAGGCCCGGCTCATGTCGCAGGCGCTCCGCAAGATCACGGGCGGCCTCAGCCAGACCAAGACGACCGCGATCTTCATCAACCAGCTGCGCGAGAAGATCGGCGTGTTCTTCGGATCGCCCGAGACGACGGCGGGAGGCAAGGCGCTCAAGTTCTACGCGTCGGTGCGTCTCGACATCCGTCGCATCGAGACGATGAAGGACGGCGGCGACGCCGTGGGCAACCGCACGCGCGTCAAGGTCGTCAAGAACAAGATGGCCCCGCCCTTCAAGCAGGCCGAGTTCGACATCCTCTACGGCACGGGGATCTCGCGCGAGGGCTCGCTCATCGACTTCGGCGTCGACCACGGCATCGTCAAGAAGTCGGGGTCGTGGTACACCTACGACGGCGACCAGCTGGGCCAGGGCAAGGAGAACGCGCGTCGCTTCCTCAAGGAGAACGATGACGTGGCGATCGAGATCGAGAACAAGATCAAGATGAAGCTCGGCCTGCTCGAAGACTCGAACGCCCCGGTCGAGGCCGCGCCGACGGGCGGCGAGCTCGACGAGCGCCTCTCGGCTTGACGCGATGAGCGACGGCACAGACGGGGGCGAGCACCTCGCTCCCGTCGTGCCGCTCTTCGGCGGGCCGGTGCCCACGCACCCCGCACCGGCCCGCGACGAGTGGCACACGACGTGGAGCGACGACGCGCGCCGATCCGACGTCCTCGCGCCGGTCGCCGAACCGGTCGGCGCCGCGATCGCCGACGACGAGGAGATCCCCGGCGACGCCGAGGTGGCCGAGCGCGCCGAGGCGCGGCTCGCGAAGGCGCTCGCGACGCGCGACCTCTCGGCTCACGAGGCCCGCGAGCGGCTGCGCCGCGACGAGGTCGCGCCGCACCTCGTCGACGACATCGTCGACCGCCTCGAGCGCGTCGGCGCGATCGACGACGACCGGCTCGCCGAGCAGCTCGTCCACTCGGCGGTGACGCGCCGCAACCAGGGGCGTCGCGCGATCGCACAGGCCCTCGCGGCGCGGGGCGTCGCGCGTGAGGCGATCGACCGCGCGCTCGACGAGCTGCCCGACGACGACCGCGAACGGGCGATCGAGTTCGCGCGGCAGAAGGCGCCCGCGCTCGCGCGCTACGACGACGAGACGGCGCTGCGCCGACTCGTCGGTCAGCTCTCGCGTCGCGGCTTCGGCGGCTCGATGGCCTACGGCGTGGCTCGCGACGCGATCGCCGAGGCGAAGCGCGGGTCCCGCGGCGGCGGGGTCCGCTTCCGGTAAGGGCAGGCTCAGGCGATTTCTGCGGGTCCCGCTCGTAGAATCGGGGGCGTTATGACCACTGTCTCGAACCTTCCGACCGTCATCGAGCCGTCGCCCGTCGCCTTCGACGCGTCGGGCCGCGCACGCACCTACGTCGTGCGCACGTTCGGGTGCCAGATGAACGTGCACGACTCCGAGCGGCTCTCGGGCTCGCTCGAGAGCGCGGGCTACGTCCCGGCACCCGAGGGGGAGGACGCCGACCTCGTCGTTATCAACACCTGCGCGGTCCGCGAGAACGCGTCGGGCAAGCTGTATGGCACGCTCGGCCACCTCAAGTCGCAGAAGGACGGCCACGAGGGCATGCAGATCGCCGTCGGGGGCTGCCTCGCCCAGATGGACAAGCAGGCCGTCGTCGACAAGGCGCCCTGGGTCGACGTCGTCTTCGGAACCCACAACATGGGCTCGCTGCCGCAGCTGCTCGAGCGCTCGCGACACAACGAGCAGGCCGAGCTCGAGATCCTCGAGGCGCTCGAGGTCTTCCCCTCGACGCTGCCGACGAAGCGCGACTCTACGTACGCGGGCTGGGTGTCGATCTCGGTCGGGTGCAACAACACCTGCACCTTCTGCATCGTGCCGAGCCTGCGCGGCAAGGAGCGCGACCGGCGCCCCGGCGACATCCTGAGCGAGATCCGCGCGCTCGTCGCCGACGGCGCGACCGAGGTCACGCTCCTCGGGCAGAACGTGAACACCTACGGCGTCGAGTTCGGCGACCGCGAGGCCTTCGGCAAGCTCCTCCGCGCGTGCGGCGAGATCGAGGGCCTCGAGCGCGTGCGCTTCACGAGCCCGCACCCCGCCGCGTTCACCGACGACGTCATCGACGCGATGGCCGAGACCCCCAACGTCATGCCGCAGCTGCACATGCCCCTTCAGTCGGGCAGCGACAAGGTCCTCAAGGACATGCGGCGCTCGTACCGCTCGAAGAAGTTCCTCGGCATCCTCGACAAGGTGCGCGAGCGGATCCCGCACGCCGCCATCACGACCGACATCATCGTCGGCTTCCCGGGCGAGACCGAGGAGGACTTCGAGGACACCCTGCGCGTCGTCGAGGCCGCCCGCTTCTCGAGCGCCTTCACCTTCCAGTACTCGATCCGCGAGGGCACGCCCGCGGCGACGATGGAGGATCAGATCCCCAAGGAGGTCGTGCAGCGCCGCTACGACCGCCTCATCCGGCTGCAGCAGCGGATCACTCTCGAGGAGAACGAGAAGCAGGTCGGCCGCGCGCTCGAGGTCCTCGTCTCGACGGGCGAGGGCAAGAAGGACGCCGAGACGCACCGTCTCACGGGCCGGGCCGAAGACAACCGCCTCGTGCACTTCGAGGTGCCCGAGGGGTCGGAGATCCCGCGCCCGGGCGACGTCGTCACCGTGACGATCACGCGCGCAGCCCCCTCGCACCTGCTCGCCGACAGCGTCGACGGCGCGCCGCTCGCGATCCGCCGCACCCGCGCGGGCGACGCGTGGGACCGCCAGCAGAACGACCCGCACGCGTCGAACCCGCACACGGGCGGCGCCGTGAACATCGGCGGCTCGGTGTCGATCGGCATGCCCGGGCTGCGCGTGGGAGCGTGATCCGCGCGGTCCCGCTTCCCGACGGCGGCCCGCGGCTGTGGGCCGTCGTCGGCGCGACGGGCACGGGCAAGAGCGATCTCTCGCTCGACCTCGCGGGCCGTCTCGCGGCGCGCGGCGAGGCGGCCGAGGTCGTCAACGCCGACGCGATGCAGCTGTACCGGGGCATGGACATCGGCACCGCGAAGCTGCCCCTCGCCGAGCGGCGGGGCGTCGTGCACCACCTCTTCGACGTCCTCGACATCACCGAGGAGGCCGCGGTCGCGGCGTACCAGCGCGACGCCCGAGCCGCGATCGAGAGCATCCTCGCGCGCGGCCGCCACGCGATCCTCGTCGGCGGATCGGGCCTCTACGTCTCGAGCGTCGTCTACGACTTCCGCTTCCCGCCGCGCGACGACGCGATGCGCGCGGCCCTCGAGGAGCGCCTCGCCGCCGAGGGCGTCGGCGCGCTCTACGACGAGCTCCGCGCGGCGAGCCCCGAGACGGCCGAGCGCGTGGACCCGCGCAACGGGCGGCGCATCGTCCGCGCTCTCGAGGTGCTCGCACAGGGTGACGCCGGGCACGGCGCCGCCCTCCCGGAGGCGCCGCGGCTGTGGCGCGACGACGCGACGATCCTCGGCCTGCGCATGGACCGAGCGGCCCTCATCTCGCGCCTCGACGCGCGCGTCCACCGCATGTGGCGCGACGGCATGGTCGCCGAGACCGAGGCGCTGAAGGCCGCGGGGCTCGAGCGGGGGAAGACCGCGAGCCGCGCGATCGGGTACGCGCAGGCGCTCGCGCAGATCGCCGGCGCGATGACGGAGGCCGAGGCGATCGCCGAGGCGCAGGCCCTCACGCGCCGATACGCGCGTCGCCAGGTGGCCTGGTTCAAGCGCTACGCCGAGGCGCGCTGGTTCGACGTCGCGGTGTGAGTCACCGGGCGAGGCCCCACTCGTAGGCGAGGATCACGAGCTGCACGCGGTCGCGCGCCTCGAGCTTCATGAGCAGCCGGCCGACGTGGGTCTTGACCGTCGACAGCGACACGAAGAAGCGCTCGGCGAGCTCGTCGTTCGTGAGCCCGGCCCCGACGGCCTCGAGGAACTCCCGCTCGCGCGCCGTCAGCGACGCGAGCCGGGGATCCTCCGCGGCGTGCGGCACCCGGACGGGCGCGGACGCCCCCGAGAACTCCTCGATGAGCCGAGCCGTGATGCGCGGCGCGAGGGCCGCGTCGCCGGACGCGACGGCCCGGATCGCGCCGAGGAGCTCGGCGGGCCGCGCGTCCTTCAGGAGGAAGCCGCTCGCCCCCGCGCGCAGCGCCGCGAACGCGTACTCGTCGAGATCGAAGGTCGTCAGCACGAGCACCCGCGGCGAGCCCGCCGCCGCCGTGATCCGCGCCGTCGCCGCTATGCCGTCGGTCCCGGGCATGCGCACGTCCATGAGGAAGACATCGACGCCGCCGCGGGCCGCGATCCCGACGGCCTCGCCGCCGTCGGCCGCCTCGGCCACGACCTCGACGTCGTCCTGGGCGTCGAGCATCATGCGCAGGCCCATGCGGACGAGCTGCTGGTCGTCGGCGATCGCGACGCGGATCATCGGGAGGCTCCCTCGGGGTCGGTGTGCAGGGTGGCGTCGACGCGCCAGCGGCCGTCGGGGCGGGGAGCCGACGCGGCCGTCCCGCCGTGCAGGGCCGCGCGCTCGCGCATGCCGACGATGCCGCGCCCCGAGCCCTCGAGCGA
This sequence comes from Microbacterium indicum DSM 19969, assembly GCF_000422385.1. Lineage (GTDB taxonomy): Bacteria > Actinomycetota > Actinomycetes > Actinomycetales > Microbacteriaceae > Microbacterium > Microbacterium indicum. Next base: position 35,901 of record NZ_AULR01000012.1, on the reverse strand, counting down.
GGGCATCGGGTCGTGCGTCAGGTCGTTGTCCACGACGATGCCGATCCGGTCGCCGTCGACGCGCGTCGTGACGGTCACGCGCGGGGATCCGGGGGCATGGCGCATGACGTTCGTGAGCGATTCCTGCACGATGCGGTAGGCCGTCAGGGCGACGCCGCCCGCCGCCGGGAGGGGCGCGCCGCTGTGGGCCCACGCGACGGGCATGCCCGCCTCGCGGAACTGGTCGACGAGCGAGCCGATGTCGTCGGATCCGGGGAGCGGCGCGAGCTCGGGGGCGTCCTCGGTGCTGCGGAGCACCCCGAGGAGCCGGCGCATCTCGGCGAGCGAGTCGCGCCCCGTGTCGGCGACGCGGCGCATCGCGTCGGGCGCGGCGTCGGAGCCCCGCTCGGCCTGCGCGGCTGCGCCCTCGGAGAGCGTGATCATGACCGTGAGGCTGTGCGAGACGATGTCGTGCATCTCGCGCGCGATGCGCGTGCGCTCCTCGCTGACCGCGAGGCGGGCGCGCTCGTCCTGCGCGCGGGCGAGGTCCTCGGCGCGCGCGATGAGGGCCCGTTCGTAGCGCCGGCGCCCGCCGATCCAGAGCCCGACGAGCGTCGGGATGATCGACGACCCGAGTGAGACGAGGGCCGTGTCGATCCACGGTCCGGTCGGCCAGGCGTAGCCCGCCCCGAGCGCCGCGGGCAGCGTGCTCGCGGCGGTGGCGACGACCGCGAGGGCGTATCCCAGCCACGCGACGCGAGACGAGCGGTGCGCCCCGAGCGCGTAGAGCGCGACCCAGCTCGCGATCCCGCCCATCGTCGACATCGGCGCGGGAAGGAGGAGCGCGGCGAGCGAGCAGACGAGCAGGAGGAAGGGGATCCGGCGGCGGAAGAAGGTCGCGACCCCCAGCACCGCGACGGTGAGGGCGGTGAGGGTGACGCCGAGCCACCCCGAGACGGCCGAGTCGTCCGACCCAGCGACGATGAGGGCTACGGGTGCGAACAGCCCCTGCGTCACCACGAGGACGATGACGTCGACGGCTCGGGGGTGCCGGTCGATCCAGCGGCGGAGGACGCCGGGAGGCCGGGGGAGGTCGAGCGCGACCGAGCCGGCACCCCGCGGGGGCACCGGCTCGGACTGCGACATGGGGTCCAACCTACGCGTCGCGGCGCGTGAGGACGGCCGCGCCGCCGGCGAGGGCGACGCCGGCCCACGCGACGGAGAGCACGAGGTCGGTGAGGTACTCCGAGGTGAACCCGGCGCCCGTGGCCGTCAGGTTCATGACGGTCGTGCCGAAGAGAGCGTCCGAGAGCTGCGCGGCCCACTCCCACGGCATCTGCATGAGGATGATCGGGAGGACGAAGAGGAAGACGAAGGTCAGGGTGACGGCCCAGGTCTCGGACCGCAGGAGCGCGGCGGCGCCGAGGGAGAACAGGCCGACGAGGGTCGTCGCGAGGGCGGCGCCGAGGATCGGGGCCGCGACCTCGAGCCCGAACGAGCCGAACTCGGCGGGGATGCCGAACGCGACGTACAGGCCTGCGACGATCGCGAAGGTGAGGAGGAAGGCGACGAGCGCGGCGACGAAGATCGCGGATCCGACGACGGCGACCTTGGCCGAGAGCATCGCGAGGCGGCGGGGCGAGGCCGCGAGCTGTGTGCGCAGCGAGCCCGTCGCGTGCTCCTTCGCGTAGGCGGCCGCGCCGACGACGACCGCCACGGCGACGGCGCAGATCAGGCCGTTGAGCCCCATCGCGGGCACCGTCGGGACGATGCCGGCTGCGGCGGAGGCGTCGATCCCGGCGTCGCGGAACTGGATGGCGTAGATGAGCGCGAACGCCGCGCCGGGGAGGATCGTGAGGGCGACCCCGATGATGAGGGCCGCGACGTTGCCGCGGACGCTCGAGAGCGAGATCCACTCGGCTCGCAGGAGCGACGGGAACGAGACCCGCGCCCCGGAGCGGGTCGGGGCCTCGGAGACGGTGAGGACGGAGGACATGGTCGTGTGCCTTTCGGATGTCAGACGGCGGCCGCGGCGCTGCGGTACTCGGTGGCGTCGCCCGTGAGGGCGAGGTAGGCCTCCTCGAGCGAGGCCCCGACGGGGGAGAGCTCGAAGAGGTCGAGGTTCTCGAGCGAGGCCGATCGGGCGATGCGCTCGGGCGGGAGTCCCGCGATCTCGAGCGAGCCGGGCGCGGACTGCGTGATCGTGACGCCGTCGGCGGCGAGGATCGACCGCAGGACCTCGGCGTCCGAGACCCGCACGCGGGTGACCTGGCGGTCGGCCCCGGCGAGGAAGGCGCCGAGGGGCGCGTCGGCGAGGACGCGGCCCCGGCCGAGGACGATGATGTGGTCGGCGGTCTGCGCCATCTCGCTCATGAGGTGGCTCGAGATGAACACCGTGCGCCCCTCGGCGGCGCGCGCCTTGGCGAAGCCGCGCACCCAGTGCACGCCCTCGGGGTCGAGGCCGTTGACGGGCTCGTCGAAGATGAGGACCTGGGGATCCCCGAGCATCGTCGCGGCGATGCCGAGGCGCTGGTGCATGCCGAGCGAGAAGCCGCCGACCCGCCGGCGCTGCACGTCGGTCAGGCCCGTGAGCTCGAGGACCTCGTCGACCCGGCGGCGCGGCAAGCCGTTCGTGGCGGCGAGGAGGCGCAGGTGGTCGCGGGCCGAGCGGCTCGGATGGACGGCCTTCGCGTCGAGGAGGGCGCCCGCCTGGTGCATCGGGTCGGCGTGCTCCGCGAACGGCCGGCCGTTGACCGTTGCGGCGCCGCTCGTCGGCCTGTCGAGGCCCATGATCATGCGCATGGTCGTCGACTTGCCGGCGCCGTTGGGGCCGAGGAAACCCGTGACCTTGCCGGGCTGGGCGGTGAACGAGACGTCGTCCACCGCGGTCTTCGCGCCGAAGCGCTTCGTCAGGTGCTCTGCTGTGATCATGCCTCCATTCCACCGGCGGGGGCCGTGTCGCGCGTCGGGCCGCGGGCTGATCCTCGGGTCGTACCGCGGTAGGACCCGGCCGGTGCGCGACGGTCCGTAGACTGGCTCGCATGCCCGAGATCACCTTCACCAAAGGCCACGGCACCGGCAACGACTTCGTGATCGTCGCCGACCCCGACGGGCAGTACGACCTCTCGCCCGAGCAGGTGGCGGCGCTCTGCGACCGGCGGTTCGGGATCGGCGGCGACGGCCTGCTGCGCGTCGTCCGCTCGCGCGCGATCGACGCGGGCGCCGCGGCGCTGGCGGAGGAGCCCGACGCCGAGTGGTTCATGGACTACCGCAACGCCGACGGCTCGATCGCCGAGATGTGCGGCAACGGCGTGCGCGTCTTCGCGCGCTACCTGCTCGACACCGAGCTCGCGACACTCGAGCCCGGGTCCACCCTCCCGATCGGCACGCGCGCGGGCGTCAAGGACGTCACCCGCAGCGAGACCGGCTTCCAGGCCGACCTCGGCCGCTGGACGGCGCCGGCCGCCGAGCCGCTCGTCCGCGCGAAGGGGCTGTCGGTTCCGCGCCCCGGCATGTCGATCGACCTCGGCAACCCGCACGTCGTCGTCGCGCTCGCGAGCGAGGAGGAGCTCGAGGGGCTCGACCTCACGGTCATCCCGATCCTCGATCCGGCGCCCGAGCACGGCGCGAACGTCGAGTTCGTCGTGCCGTCCGAGCCGCTCGTGAAGGACGGGGTGGGGCGGATCCGCATGCGCGTGTTCGAGCGCGGCGTCGGCGAGACGCTGTCGTGCGGCACGGGCACGGTGGCGGCCGCACTCGCCGTGCGCAGCTGGGCGGGCGAGAGCGCGCCGAACAGCTGGCGCGTCGAGGTGCCGGGGGGCACGCTCGGCGTCCGCATGTTCCCCACGGAGGAGGGCGAGCACGTCGCCCTGTCGGGTCCCGCGACCCTCGTCTTCTCGGGAACCGTCGCCCTCGCCTGACGCGTTCGCCTCGGCTCGCGCGCCATGATGGAGCCATGAGCGCCGTCACCTACCTCGTCCCGTTCCCCGCGGCAGGATCTCCGGAGGAGCGGATCGACCTCGTCCCGCTCGCGGTCGACGACCCCGCGATCTCCGTGATGGACGCGGCCGCCGAGCGCGGCGACGGCGCCTTCGAGGCCTGGGGCGTCGCGGACGGCGCCTCGCAGGAGCTCGACGCGCATCTCGCGCGCCTCGCGAAGAGCCTCGCGATGCTCGACCTGCCGGAGGCCGACCTGGGCCGGCTCGCCGAGACGGCGGGCCGGATCGCGCGCACCGCCGACCCCGCGAAGAACATGGTCCTCAAGCTCGTCGTCACGCGCGGCGGAATGGATCGCGCGACCCCGCACGCCTGGTTCGTCCTGTTCGAGGCCGCCGACTTCACGGAGGAGCGCACCGACGGCTTCGCGATCGTCACGGCCGATCGCGGCTTCGACAGCGGGTACGCCGAGCGCGAGCCGTGGTCGCTCATCGGCGCGAAGACGCTCTCCTACGCCCTCAACATGGCGGCGATCCGCGAGGCGAAGCGCCGCGGCGCGAAGGACATGCTGTTCGTCACGAGCGATGGGATCCTCCTCGAGGCGCCGCAGTCGACGCTGATCCTCCGCCGGGACGGGGTGCTCCGCACGCCGGATCCGCGGCTCGGGATCCTCCACGGCACGACGCAGCAGGCCGTCTTCCGCTGGGCGGAGGAGCACGGCATCGGCACCGAGTACGGCCGCTACACGCGCGACGACCTCCTCGGCGCCGACGCCGCCTGGTACGCGTCGAGCGTGCGACTCCTGACGCCGATCACGAGCGTCGACGGTCACGCGCTCCCGGTCGACACCGAGCAGACCGCGGCGATCAACGCCCACCTCCTCGCGCGCCGCGCGTAGCGCGCGGCTCAGGCAGCCGCGAGGGCGCTCGCGAGGGCGAGCATCACGACGGCGATGACGCCGTCGAGCACGCGCCACGAGCGGGGCGAACGCAGCCAGCGCGCCGCGTAGCGGGCGGCGAGCGTGAGGAACGCGAACCAGATCGCACTGCCGATGACGGCGCCGACGGCGAAGAGCGCCCGCGCGTCGCCGTAGTGGGTCGAGATCGACCCGAGCATGAGCACGGTGTCGAGATACGTGTGCGGGTTGAGCCAGGTGATCGCGAGGCACGTGAGGACGGCCGCGAGGAGGGCCGACCGCGTGCGGGTCGTGGCCTGGACCGTCGTGATCGCCCGCGTGCGCACGGCGGTCATCGTCCCGCCGCCCGAGGGGGAGTCCAGGTCCTCGGGCTGCGCGATCGGATCCTCCTCGACGCGGATCGACGACTCCTGCGGCCGCACGACGCGCCACGCGGCCATGAGGCCGTATCCGGCGAGGAAGACGACACCCGCCCAACGCGCCACGTCGAAGAGCCACGGCACGCGCTCGACGACGGCGCCGAAGCCCGCGACGCCGGCCGAGATCAGGATCACGTCGCTCGCGAGGCACACGAGCGCCAGGACGATCGCGTGGCGGCGCCCGTCTCCCGCATGGCGGATCCCCTCGCGCAGCAGGAAGATGTTCTGCGCGCCGGGGGCCACGATGAGCGAGAGCGAGAGGCCGATTCCGGCGAACAGAGCGGTGAGCACGTGCTCCATGGTCACGCGATCCGTGCGATCATCAAAAGCAGATGCGGATACCTGAAAGGTGGTGAAGCGCAGCTTCATGTGGATCGCACCCGACCTCGCCGAGACCGTCGCCGCGGTCGTCGACGAGGGCTCGTTCGACGGAGCCGCGCGGCGCCTCCGGATCTCCCCGTCGGCCGTCAGCCAGCGCCTGCGGACGCTCGAGTCGCAGCTCGGCCGCGTGCTCCTCGTGCGCTCGCGTCCGCCGCGCGCGACGCCGGCCGGGGCCGTCGTCGTGCGCCTCGCGCGGCAGTACGCCGCGATCGGCCACGACGCATCCGTCGGCCTGGGCCTCGAGTCCCGCGGCGGCATGCACGTCCCGATCGCCGTCAACTCCGACTCGCTCGCGACCTGGCTGCTCCCGGCGCTCGAGCGCGTCACGCGGGATCACACCGTCACCTTCGAGCTGCTCCGGGAGGACGAGGACCGCACGGCCGATCTCCTCGAGGAGGGGTCCGCACTCGCCGCGATCACGTCGCGCAGCGCGCCCATCGCGGGCTGCTCCGTGACCCCGCTCGGCGCGACGGCCTACATCGCGGTCGCGACGCCCGGGTACATCGCCCGGTGGCTGCCGGACGGGGTCTCGCGGGCCGCGCTCGCCGCGGCGCCGCTCATCGACTTCGACCGCACCGACGACATCCAGTCGGAGTGGCTGCGCGGGAACGCCGTCGATCCGCTCGACCCCCCGCGGCACTACGTGCCGGCGTCGGAGGACTACGCCGCGGCGGTGCGGCTCGGGATGGGATGGGGGATGCTGCCGCCGGCCCAGGCGGCGCCGTCGATCGAGGCGGGGGTCCTGCGCTCGCTCGGCAACCCGGATCTCGCCGAGCCGCTTTACTGGCAGCAGTGGAACCTCGAGTCGCCGGTGCTCACGGCGATCCGCTCCGAGATCGTCGGGGCGGCGCGGGCGGCGCTGCGGCCGATCTGAGTCAGGGGAGGTTGATCGGCGCCGTCGCCGGGTCGCCGTGGCGGCGCACCTTCAGGACGCGGAAGCCCTTTGACGTCGCGTGGCGGCGCGTCGAGAACGAGTCGGGGAGCGTCTGCTCGATCCACCGCTGGAGCGAATCGCTCCCGAGGTTCTTCTGCACGACGAGGTAGGCGTCGCTGTGCTCGTCGAGCCGGGGCAGCCAGGACTCGAGCAGGCCGTGCAACACGTCCTTGCCGACGCGGATCGGCGGATTCGACCGGATCGTGCGGAAGACGACGTCGTCGGGGATCTGGTCGGCGGTGACGGCGTGGACGTTCTCGAGCCCGAGCGCCTCGGCGTTGCGGCGCACGAGGTCGAGGGCGCGCTCGTTGACGTCGAGCGCCCACACGCGGGCGCGGGGCGCCTGCATCGCGAGGGTCAGCGAGATCGGGCCCCAGCCCGCGCCGATGTCGAGGAAGTCGCCCCCGGCGGGGGCCTCGGGAGAGTTCGACAAGAGCACGTCGGTGCCCTTGTCGAGCCGATCGGGGCTGAAGACCCCAGCCGCCGTCGTGACCTCGACGTCGCGGTCGAAGAGGGTCACGCGCAGGCGCCGGAGCTGCTCCGAGCTCGAGGGTGCCGCACTGAAATAGTGATCCCCCATGACGGGCGACTCTACCCCCTGCGCGCGCGCCCCGAAAAGCTTGATCTTCCGGCCCGGATCCGATAACGGCGCGGTAACCTGGATGTCTGGAAACAACCCCTGATGAGAGGCGATCACCGATCGACACCACCGACACGCGCGACCTCGCGGCCGCGCCCGACGAAGCCGAGCAGCGACACGACGATGCGACCGACCGCATCCTCCGATCCACGGACCAGCACGCGACGACGCGGCTGTTCGGGGCGGCGCAGGCTCTGCAGGACGAGGCGACGGCATACGGAGGCGACTCCGACGGCGACCAGTGGGACCGCGAGGAGCGCCACGCCCTGCGTCGTGTCTCGGGCCTCTCGACCGAGCTCGAGGACGTCACCGAGGTCGAGTACCGCCAGGTCCGCATGGAGAACGTCGTCCTCGTGGGCGTCTACTCCGCGGGCTCGCTCGACGATGCCGAGAACTCGCTGCGCGAGCTGTCGGCCCTCGCCGAGACGGCGGGATCCGTCGTGCTCGACGGTGTGCTCCAGCGCCGCCCGCACCCCGACCCCGCGACGTACGTCGGCCGCGGCAAGGCCGAGGAGCTGAAGGCCATCGTCGAGCAGGTCGGCGCCGACACCGTCATCGCCGACGTCGAGCTGGCCCCGAGCCAGCGGCGCGCGCTCGAGGACGTCATCAAGGTCAAGGTCATCGACCGCACCGCCGTGATCCTCGACATCTTCGCGCAGCACGCGAAGACGCGCGAGGGCAAGGCGCAGGTCGAGCTGGCGCAGCTCGAGTACCTGCTGCCGCGACTGCGCGGCTGGGGCGACTCGATGAGCCGCCAGGCCGGCGGACAGGTCGGCGCCGGCGGCGCGGGCATGGGCTCCCGCGGCCCCGGCGAGACGAAGATCGAGCTCGACCGCCGCCGCATCCGCAACCGCATGGCGCTCCTGCGCAAGCAGATCAAGGGCTTCGCCCCGGCGCGCGACGCGAAGCGCTCGGAGCGCAAGCGCAACGTCATCCCGGCGGTCGCGATCGCGGGGTACACGAACGCCGGCAAGTCGAGCCTCCTCAACCGGCTCACGCACGCGGGGGTGCTCGTCGAGAACGCCCTCTTCGCGACCCTCGACGCGACCGTGCGCCGCACCGAGACGGCCGACGGACGCGTGTTCACGCTCGCCGACACCGTCGGCTTCGTGCGCAGCCTCCCGACGCAGCTCGTCGAGGCGTTCCGCTCGACGCTCGAGGAGGTCGCGGGGTCCGACGTCATCGTCCACGTCGTCGACGGCAGCCACCCCGACCCCGCGGGCCAGCTCGCGACGGTCCACGACGTGCTGGCCGACGTCGGCGCGCGCGAGGTCCGCGAGATCGTCGTCTTCAACAAGATGGATCTCGTCCCCGAGTCCGAGCGGCTCGTGCTGCGCGGCCTCGCGCCCGACGCGGTCTTCGTCTCGTCCCGCACGGGCGAGGGCATCGACGAGCTGCGTCGCGTCGTCGAGGAGGCGCTGCCTCTGCCCGAGGTCGAGGTGCGCGCGCTCGTGCCCTACGACCGCGGAGACCTCATCTCGCGGATCCACGAGACGGGGCAGTTCCTCGAGCAGAACCACGAGGGATCGGGGACCCGCGTGCACGCCCGCGTGAGCGAGCGCCTCGCGGCCGAGCTCGCGCCCTACGCCGTCGCGGCCTGAGCGAGGCCCAGGGGGTCGATCCCCGGGGTCTCGAAGCCGAGGACCTGGCCGAGGAACGACAGCTCGGCCGCGAACGCGCGCTCGATCGTCTCGGCGCCGCGGAAGCCGTGGCTCTCGCCCGGGAACTCGATGTACGCGTGCGGCGCGCCGTTCGCGGCGACGGCGTCGCGCAGCGCGAGCGACTGCGACGGCGGCACGACCGGGTCGTCTGACCCCTGGAGGATGAGGAGCGGCGTCGTGAGGGCCTCGGGCCGCGACAGCGGCGAGCGGTCGATGTAGGTCTGCTCCGCTTCGGGGAGCGGCCCGACGAGGCTGTCGAAGTAGCGCGACTCGAAGTCGTGCGTCTCGGCGAGCAGCAGCCGCAGGTCGGCGACGCCGTAGCGGCTGATCCCGGCGGCGAAGACGTCGGTGTCGGCAAGCGCGCACAGCACGGTCCAGCCGCCCGCGGATCCACCGCGGATCGCGACGCGGTCGGGGTCGGCGAGCCCGACGTCGACGAGCCCGCGGACCGCCGCGGCCGTGTCCTCGACGTCGGCGATGCCCCACCTGTGGCGCAGCCGGTCGCGGTAGGCGCGGCCGTACCCCGACGACCCGCCGTAGTTGACGTCGAGCACGCCGATCCCGCGGCTCGTGTAGAAGCGGGTGCTCGCCGAGAGGTCGCCCGTCGAATGCCCCGTCGGGCCGCCGTGCACGAGCACGAGGACGGGCGGAAGCTCCGACTCGGGGGCCTCGTATCCGTCGCTCTCGGGCGCCGAGTAGAACGCGTGCACGGGGCCGTTCGGCCCGGGGAAGGTCATGGGGATCGCCGGCTGGGCGTCTCCCGGGATCCCGCCGCGCAGCGCCTCGAGCGAGCGCGAGTCGACGGACAGCTGCCAGAGGCCGCCCGACACCGTCGCCCCGGCACCGGTCAGGAGCAGTCGATCGGCGCGCGCGTCGTGCAGCAGCACGTCGCCCGTGAGCGGGGTCTCGAGCTCGGTGACCGCGCCGCCCGGGTCGATGACGACGAGGCGCGAGCGGCCGTTCGTCACGACCGCGACGACGCGGCCGTCGTCGAGCGGCGCGTACCAGCGCGTGCCGAGGTTCCACAGCGGGCCGCCCGTGTCGCCGTCGACGGCGTAGAGCGGCGCGGGATCCGCGTGCCCGAGCCCCGCGCCGAACCGGGTCCGGAACAGGTTCCAGCGCGCGGGACCGCCCGGCGCGATCGGCGGGTCCTGCACGAAGAGGAGCTCGTCGTCGCCCGTCCACTCGGGCTCGAGCGCCGAGACGTTCGACGCGAACGTCTCGGCGCGGCCTCCCGCTATGGTGGTCCACTCCGTGACGCGGAGCGCGTCGTCGAGGACACCGACGCGCAGCTCGGCGGCGTCCCAGGGCATGTCGGGGTGGTCCCAGGCGATCCAGGCGAGGCGCCCGCCCCGCGGCGCGGGCGACGCGACGAAGTCGCTGCCGGAGACGACGCGGACGATGCGGTCGGGGTCGGTCCCGGAACCGTCGACGGGGATCGCGACGATGTCGCGCACCGGCGTCTCGTGCGGCGCGTCGTGCGTCTCGCGCACGGCCCAGAGCACGCCCTCCGCCCATACGAGGTCGCCGAAGACGAAGCGATGGTCGTCGGGCGTCAGCGGCACGGGAGCGGCGCCGGGCGCGGCGAGGCGGACCCGCTGGTCGCGCTGCTCGACGAACACGAAGCGCTCGTCCCCGAGCGACTCCCATGCGCCGCCGCCGTACTCGTGGACGCGCGAGCGCGCGCTCCACGGCGCGGGGAGCACGGGGTCCGAATCGCCCGAGCGGAGGATCGCGGTGCGCCCGCGCTCCGCGGGGACCGACTCGGCCCACCAGACCTCGTCGCCCACGTATCGCGCTCGTCCGAGCCGGAGGGATCCGCCCGGCATGTCGGCCGGCGAGATCGGAGACGGCCACGATCCGTAGAGGAGCTGCTCCATGGCGCCCACGCTATTGCACCGCGCGGGGGAGCGCGCCGGGGCGCCCCGTCAGACTGCGCGCAGGACCGCGACGACCTTGCCGAGGATCACGGACTCGTCGCCGGGGATCGGCTCGAAGGCCGAGTTCCGCGGGAGGAGCCAGACGTGCCCGTCGCGCTGACGGAAGGTCTTGACCGTCGCCTCGCCGTCGAGCATCGCCGCGACGATCTCGCCGTTCTCGGCGGTGTTCTGCGCACGGATCACGACCCAGTCCTGGTCGCAGATCGCGGCGTCGATCATGGAATCGCCCGAGACGCGGAGCATGAAGAGCTCGCCGCCGCCGACGAGCTGGCGTGGGAGGGGGAAGATCTCCTCGACCTGCTGCTCGGCCGTGATCGGCACGCCCGCCGCGATCCGCCCGACGAGGGGGATCATCGCGGCGTCGCCGACGGGCGTCTGCGCGTCGGCGGGGTTCTCGGTCGAGGTGCCGGGGAGGTCGATGAGGACCTCCATGGCGCGGGTCTTGCCGGGATCGCGGCGGAGGTAGCCGCTGAGCTCGAGCTGGCCGAGCTGGTGCGTGACGCTCGAGAGCGACTTGAGGCCGACGGCGTCGCCGATCTCGCGCATGCTCGGCGGGTAGCCGTTGGTCTGGATCGAGCGCTGGATGACCTCGAGGATCGCCAGCTGCTTCTCGCTGAGGTTCTTGCGGCGGCGCGTACGGGTGGCTGTCTGCGGCTTGTCGGCGGCGCTCATCCGCTTCTCCTTCAGGCTCGAGTTCGGATGTCGGAGGTTCCGTGTGGACTCTCCGTATCGAGGACGACGCTACCCGAGGGAATGCGATCTTCGACAGATTTGTTCGAGTGTGTCGCACCCGATTCTCCGGAGAAGTTCGAAGAAGAGGTTGACAGCTTCGAAAGATCGAAGATAGATTCGGAACATCGATACGAGAGAAGGTTGCACCATGAGCACCATCGCACTCGCCGCACCTGCCCCGCAGCGCACCCGCCTGCGGCTCACCGTCCGCGGCCGCCGCGTCCTCGCGGGCCTGGCCGCGCTCCCGCTCGCCGCGGGGGCCTTCGTCGCGATCCTCGGCGGGGGCAGCGCGCTCGGCTCCGGCGAGCAGGGCGCGGGGGCGGGCTCGTTCGAGACCGTCACGGCCCAGGCCGGCGACTCGCTCTGGTCGATCGCCGAGCGCGTCGCGCCCGAGGCCGACCCGCGCGACGTCGTCGACTCGATCACCTCGCTCAACCAGCTGGGCGGCTCGGGCATCGAGGCCGGTCAGAGCATCGCCATCCCGACCGCGTACTCGGCCGGCTGATCGGCGGCGGGGCGCGGGTCGGCTCTAGCATGGGGAGGGTGACCGTTTCTCTTGACGACCTCCCGTTGCGCGACGACCTGCGCGGACAGAAGCCTTATGGCGCCCCGCAGGCCCCGCTCCCCATCGCCCTCAACGTCAACGAGAACACCCATCCGGTGCCCGACGACGTCGCGGCCGACATCGTCGACTCCGTCGCCAAGGCCGTCACGGGCCTGAACCGGTACCCCGACCGCGAGTTCAGCGAGCTGCGCGAGGCGCTCGCCGACTATCTGGGACACGGCCTCGACGCCGACCAGATCTGGGCGGCCAACGGATCCAACGAGGTCCTCCAGCACATCCTGCAGGCGTTCGCCGGCCCCGGCCGCACCGCGATGGGCTTCGCGCCGACCTACTCGATGTACTCGCTGCTCACGCGCGGCGTGGGATCCGAGTGGATCGCGGCCACGCGCGGATCGCGCTTCGAGATCACGGCCGACGACGCGGCCCGCCAGGTGCGCGAGGCCGACCCCGACGTGGTCTTCCTCTGCGCGCCCAACAACCCGACGGGCACGCCGCTTGCGCTCGAGGTCGTCGAAGCCGTCTACGAGGCGTCCCACGGCATCGTGATCGTCGACGAGGCGTATCACGAGTTCGCGCCGGCCGACACTCCATCGGCGCTCTCGCTGCTCCCGGGGCGCGAGCGGCTCGTCGTGTCGCGCACCATGAGCAAGGCGTTCGCGTTCGCGGGCGCCCGCGTGGGGTACCTCGCCGCCGACCCGGCGTTCGTCGACGCCCTGCGGCTCGTGCGCCTGCCGTACCACCTCAGCGCGATCACCCAGGCGGCCGCGACCGCCGCGCTGCGCCACAGCGCCGAGATGCTGCGCACCGTCTCCGACATCGTCGAGCAGCGCGACCGCATCTCGGGCACGCTCGACGCCCTGGGATACGACCCGTACCCGTCGGGCAGCAACTTCGTCCTGTTCGGCGGCGTCGACGACCCCCACGACACGTGGAAGCGCCTGTACGACCGCGGCGTCCTCGTGCGCGACATCGGGATCCCCGGCCACCTGCGCGTCTCGGCCGGCACGGCCGAGGAGACGACCGCATTCCTCGACGCCCTCGCGGCGATCCGCTCCGAACGCTCCTGAGAGGTCAGATCATGACGACCCCCCGCACCGCCTCCCGCACCCGGTCGACGAGCGAGTCGACGATCGAGCTGTCGCTCGACCTCGACGGCACGGGACAGAGCTCGATCGACACCTCCGTGCCGTTCTTCGACCACATGCTGACCGCCTTCGCGAAGCACTCGCTGACGGACCTCACGGTGAAGGCCACGGGCGACACCCACATCGACGTCCACCACACGGTCGAGGACACCGCGATCGTCCTGGGCGAGGCGATCCGCGAGGCGCTCGGCGACAAGGCGGGCATCTCGCGCTACGGCGACGCCCTCGTGCCCCTCGACGAGGCGCTCGCGCAGGCGGTCGTCGACATCTCGGGCCGCCCGTTCCTCGTGCACGAGGGCGAGCCGGCCGGCTTCGAGATGCACCTCATCGGCGGCCACTTCACCGGCTCGATGGTGCGCCACACGCTCGAGGCGATCGCGTTCCACGCGGGGCTGACGATGCACGTCCGCGTCGTGAGCGGCCGCGACCCGCACCACATCGCCGAGGCCGAGTACAAGGCGCTCGCGCGCGCGTTCCGTCAGGCGAAGGCGCTCGACCCGCTCGTGAAGGGCGTCCCGTCGACGAAGGGGTCCCTCTGATGGCCGACGGCCCCCTCGTCGCCGTCCTCGACTACGGGTCGGGCAACGTCCACTCGGCCGTCAAGGCGCTCGCCGAGGCCGGAGCCGACGTCCGGCTGACCCGCGACCGCGGACTGGTCATGGACGCGGCCGGCCTCGTCGTCCCCGGCGTCGGAGCGTTCAGCGCCGTCATGGAGCAGCTGAACGCGATCCGCGGCGGCGAGCTCGTGGGGCGCCGCCTCGCGGGCGGGCTCCCCGTGCTCGGGATCTGCGTCGGCATGCAGGTGATGTACGAGCGCGGGATCGAGCGCGGCGCCGAGGCCGAGGGCCTCGGCGAGTGGCCGGGCGAGGTCACGAAGCTCGACGCGCCGGTCGTCCCGCACATGGGGTGGAGCACCGTCGAGGCCGCGGAGGGGTCGCGGCTCTTCGCGGGGCTCGAGGATGAGCGCTTCTACTTCGTGCACTCGTACGCCGCGCAGGCGTGGCACATCGACCCGCATCCGCGGATCGCGCCGCCGGCGGTCACCTGGGCTCAGCACGGGTCGCGGTTCATCGCGGCGGTGGAGAACGGTCCGCTGTCGGCGACCCAGTTCCACCCCGAGAAGTCCGGCCCCGCGGGCATCGCGCTGCTCCGCAACTGGATCGGCACCCTGCCCGCTTGAGAAACACCGAGTCGCAGGATTGGATCCATCTGGGCGCGGGGCCTATCGTTGACCCTTGTGCGTGATGCGGGAAGGTCCCGTGCGCCGCGAGGAGAGATGAACGATTTCGCGTCCACACCCGGACTTGTGCTTCTTCCCGCAGTCGATGTCGCCGGGGGCAAGGCCGTTCGCCTGACCCAGGGCGCGGCTGGATCCGAGCAGAGCTTCGGCGACCCGATCGAGGCCGCCGAGCAGTGGCGCGACTCGGGCGCCGAGTGGCTCCACCTCGTCGATCTCGACGCGGCCTTCGGGCGCGGCAGCAACGTCGCGATCCTGCGCAAGGTCATCAAGCACATGAAAGGCGTCAAGGTCGAGCTCTCGGGCGGCATCCGCGACGACGCCTCGCTCGAGGCGGCGCTCGCCTCCGGCTGCGAGCGCGTCAACCTCGGCACCGCGGCCCTCGAGAACCCCGACTGGACCGAGGCCGTCATCGCGCGCTACGGCGAGTCGATCGCGGTGGGCCTCGACGTGCGCGGCACGACTCTCGCGGCGCGCGGCTGGACCGAGGACGGCGGCGACCTCTGGGAGGTCCTCGAGCGCCTCGAGAAGGCGGGCTGCGCGCGCTACGTCGTCACCGACGTCACGAAGGACGGTACGCTGCGCGGGCCGAACCTCGACCTGCTCCGCGAGATGACCGAGCACACCGACAGGCCCATCGTGGCGTCGGGCGGCGTCTCGAACCTCGACGACATCGCCGCGCTCCGCGAGCTCGTGCCGCTCGGCGTCGAGGGTGCGATCGTCGGCAAGGCGCTCTACACGGGGGCGTTCACGCTCGCCGAGGCCCTGGATGTCGCGACCGTCTGACGACGGCGATCGGGCGCTGCCCGACCACCTCGCGCACCTGGCGAACACGGCCGACTCCGCCGGCCAGGCGTGGGAGGGCCGCACCTTCCGGCCGAATCCCGCGGCGGGCGACGACGGAACCGCCGACCCGGTGCTCCTCGCGGCCCTCGAGGCGTTCCGTGCGGGGGAGGGAACCGAGGAGGCCGTGATCGACGGCCTGCGCCAGGCGCGGGTCCTCGTCCCGCTCGTCGCGGAGAAGGGCGAGGACGGGGTCGGGCCCACGGGGCTCCATGTCGACAAGACCCAGGAGCTGTCGATCGTCACGGTCGCGTCGCCCGACGGGCGCAGGGTCCTCCCGGCGTTCACGAGCGTCGACACGATGCGGGCCTGGAACCCGTCGGCGCGCCCGATCCCCGTCGCGGGTCCGCGCGCGGCGCTCGCGGCGGCGGGGGAGGACACCGACCTCGTCGTGCTCGATCCGACGAGCGACACCGAGTTCGTCGTCCGCCGCCCCGCTGTGTGGGCGATCGCGCAGGATCAGCCGTGGACGGCGCCGTGGCGCAGCCCCGAGGTGGCGCGCGCGTTCCACGAGTCGATCGGCTCCGAGCTCGCGGTCCACGATCTGCGGGTCGAGGCGGGCGATCCGACGGGGCGTCTGCGCGGCCCCGAGGTCACGGTCGTGCTCGCGCTCATGCGGGGGCTCGACCGCGACGAGCTCGACGCGATCACGCAGCGACTCGCGCGCCGATGGGCCGCCGACGACCGCATCGCGGTCCTCGTCGACTCGATGCAGGTGCGCCTGGCGGCCTCGCCCGACTGACGCGGGTCAGATCACCGAGCCCGTGTGCTTCTCGCCCGGGCCCTTGCCCGGGGCGTCGGGGATCGTCGAGATCTCGCGGAAGCGCAGCTGCAGCGAGCGCAGGCCGTCGCGGATCGGTCGCGCGTGCGAGTCGCTGATCTCCGGGGCCGCGGCCGTCACGAGGCCCGCGAGGGCGTTGATGAGCTTGCGCGCCTCGTCCAGGTCGACGAGGCGCTCGGCCCCCGGTTCCTCGCCGAGGCCGAGCTTCACGGCGGCGGCGCTCATGAGGTGGATGCAGGCGGTCGAGACGACCTCGACGGCGGGGACGTCGGCGATGTCGCGCGCCGCTCCCGCGGCCTCCGCCGCGGCCTCCTTCTCGTCCCATTCGGCCACACGGGAGGCGTCGAACGAGTGGGCGTGGGCGGCGCTGCCGGCCGGGCTGGTGCTCATGTGGTTCTCTCTGCTAGACTGCTCCGGGCTCCGAATGTGAATTCGGACGAAAGAGGATCTCCATCCCACCCGCGCTTGCCGTTCCAGGCTACCGGGTTCTGCCGACACTCCGTCCGCCGCGAGGCGGGCTGGGGCACTCCTCGCAGGGGCGCCCACCGGGTGTGACTGTGTGCGAGCGATTCGTCGCGCGTCCATGGGCGGATGCTGATCTCTCTCCCGCCCGCGACGCGACCCTCGCACCGCGGTGGCTCGACACCACACACTCAAGGAGTTCCGCATCAGCGATCCCCGCATCAACGAGCGCATTCGCGTTCCCGAGGTCCGTCTCATCGGCCCGGGTGGCGAACAGATCGGCGTCGTCCGCAGCGAGGTGGCGCTCCGCCTCGCACAGGAGGCCGACCTCGACCTCGTCGAGGTGGCCCCCGATTCGCGTCCGCCCGTGGCCAAGATCATGGACTACGGCAAGTTCAAGTACGAGACTGCGCAGAAGGACAAGCAGGCTCGTCGGAACCAGGCGAACACGGTCCTCAAGGAAGTCCGCTTCCGCCTGAAGATCGAAGACCACGACTACGACACCAAGCGCAAGCGTGCGGAGGGCTTCCTCCAGGCCGGCGACAAGGTCAAAGCCATGATCCTGTTCCGCGGCCGCGAGCAGCAGCGCCCCGAGATGGGCGTCCGGCTGCTCATGAAGTTCGCCGAGGAGATCTCCGAGTACGGCACGGTCGAGTCGCGGCCCAAGGTCGACGGACGCAACATGGTCATGATCATCGCGCCCGTCAAGAACAAGTCCGACGTGAAGGCCGAGCAGAACGCCCAGCGTGCGGCGAACAAGCAGGCGGCGCGCGAGGCCAGGAACGCCCAGCGCGACGGCCAGGACGCCCCCGCCGCAGAGGAATCCGAGTAACTCGGATCTCCCACAGCTTCCCGCCCGCAGGGTGGGCAGAACCACATGTCGCCCGCAGGGCGAACACCACACGGAAAGTCACGGAATATGCCGAAGCAGAAGACCCACTCGGGTGCCAAGAAGCGCTTCAAGATCACCGGCAGCGGCAAGCTGAAGAAGCAGCAGGCCGGCATGCGCCACAACCTCGAGCACAAGTCGAGCCGTCGCACCCGTCGCCTGAACCAGGATCAGGTCATCTCGGGCAACGACGTCAAGACCGTCAAGAAGCTCCTCGGTCGCTGAACAGCGCGATAGTTCGTAAGGAAGAAAACTCATGGCACGTGTCAAGCGCGCAGTAAACGCACAGAAGAAGCGCCGGGTCATCCTCGAGCGCGCGTCGGGCTACCGCGGACAGCGTTCGCGTCTGTACCGCAAGGCCAAGGAGCAGGTCACCCACTCGCTCGTCTACGCCTACCGCGACCGCCGCAAGCGCAAGGGCGACTTCCGTCGTCTGTGGATCCAGCGCATCAACGCCGGCGCCCGCGCGAACGGTCTCACCTACAACCGCTTCATCCAGGGCCTGAACCTGGCCGGCGTGGGCGTCGACCGCCGCATGCTCGCCGAGCTCGCGGTCAACGAGCCCGCGACGTTCCAGACGCTCGTCGAGGTCGCGAAGGGCGCTCTGCCCGGCGACGTCAACGCGCCGAAGGCCGCGTAAGCAGCTGTCTCAGAAGAGGGGCACCCCACGGGGTGCCCCTCTTCTCGCATGTTCGGATCCGTAGACTCGTCACGTGCTTGAGAACCCCCGCGCCGCCCGAGTCCGCACGATCCGCAAGCTGTCGCAGCGCTCGGAGCGCCGCGACACCGGGCGGTTCCTCCTCGAGGGGCCGCAGGCGGTGCGCGAGGCGCTGACCTTCCGCCCGGACCTCGTCGAGCAGCTCTACGTGACGCCCACGGGCCTCGAGAAGCATGGCGACATCCGCGCGCTGATCGACGACGCGCAGGCCGAGAACCCGGATCTCGAGTGGGAGTACGCCGACGAGGCCGTCATCGACGCGATGAGCGACACCGTCACCCCGCAGGGCTTCGTCGCGGTCGCGCGCCAGAACCCCACGGCGCTCAAGGAGATCTTCGCCGACGGCGCCGAGCCGCGCCTCGTCGTGATCTGCGAGGAGGTCCGCGACCCCGGCAACCTCGGCACGATCCTCCGGGCGGCCGACGCCGTGGGGGCGGACGCCGTGATCCTGACGGGGCGCACCGTCGACGCCTTCAACCCGAAGGTGGTCCGCTCCACGACGGGCTCGCTCTTCCACGTCCCGTTCGCGCTCGACGCCGACCTCGCCGACGTCGTGGGCCGCGCCCGCGGGGCCGGCATGCGGGTCGTCGCGGCCGACGTCAAGGGCGACGACCTGCTCGCGGAGCGGGCCCTCCTGACGGAGCCGACGGCATGGGTGTTCGGCAACGAGGCGCGCGGCCTCACCGACGAGGCGCTCGCGCTCTGCGACCGCGCGCTGCGGCTCCCGATCTACGGTCAGGCCGAGTCGCTCAACCTCGCGACGGCCGCCAGCGTGTGCCTCTACGAGTCGGCCTTCGCGCAGCGCGCCGTCTGACCGGCGGCTGTATGACAAGCGTGTAACACCGGCGGGGGAGCTGGCCGAAAGCTGAACGAGACGCGTACGGTGGCTCCATGGCTGAGCCCCTCGTCGTCATCTCGGACGTCCAGAAGCACTACGGCGACTTCCACGCACTCAAGAGCATCGACCTCACCGTCGACCGCGGCGAGGTCGTCGTCGTCATCGGCCCGTCGGGCTCCGGCAAGTCGACGCTGTGTCGCACGATCAACCGCCTCGAGACGATCACGAGCGGGTCGATCACGATCGACGGCAAGGAGCTTCCCAAGGAGGGGAAGGCGCTCGCGCAGCTCCGGGCCGAGGTCGGCATGGTCTTCCAGTCGTTCAACCTCTTCAGCCACCTGACGATCCTCGACAACGTCACTCTCGGCCCCATCAAGGTCCTCGGCCGCAAGAAGGCCGACGCCGAGAAGGAGGCGCGCGAGCTCCTCGACCGCGTCGGCGTCGGACACCAGGCCGACAAGCTCCCGGCCCAGCTTTCGGGCGGTCAGCAGCAGCGCGTCGCGATCGCCCGCTCGCTCGCGATGCACCCCAAGGTCATGCTCTTCGACGAGCCGACGAGCGCGCTCGACCCCGAGATGATCAACGAGGTCCTCGACGTCATGGTCGGCCTCGCGAAGGAGGGCATGACGATGATCGTCGTGACCCACGAGATGGGCTTCGCCCGCAAGGCCGCCGACAGGGTCGTCTTTATGGCGGACGGCGAGATCGTCGAACAGGCCGCGCCCGCCGAGTTCTTCTCGAACCCGAAGTCGGATCGCGCCAAGGACTTCCTCTCGAAGCTCATCACGGCCTGACACAACGCTCCCTCACCGGCGCCGAACCCAACAGCACACCGGCGCCATCGACAACACCAGGAGGAACCCCATGCGAAAGCTCCGCACGATCGCCGCGGCGGGAATCGCGGCAACCGCGCTCTTCGCCCTGACCGCCTGCAACAGCGGATCGCCGACCGACACCGGTTCGTCGAGCGGCTCGGAGGGCGACGCCACGGCAGAGGCCCCCACGTTCGACCTCGGATCGCCCGACCTCGCCGACAGCCCCACCTTCGAGGCCGCGACGGCGCGGGGATCGATCAACATCGGCGTCAAGAGCGACCAGCCGGGCCTCGGGTACGTCGACCCCGTGTCGGGCGACCGCACGGGCTTCGACATCGACATCGCCCGCTGGATGGCCGCGTCGCTCGGCTTCTCGGACGACCAGATCACCTACGAGGAGATCGAGTCGGCCAACCGCGAGCAGGCGCTCGTCAACGGCGACATCGACCTCTACGTCGGCACCTACTCGATGACCGAGGACCGCGCCAAGCAGATCAACTTCGCGGGACCGTACTTCATCACGGGCCAGGGCCTGCTGGTCGCGGCCGACAACGACACGATCACGTCCGACGCCGACCTGACGAGCGACGTCACGGTCTGCTCGGCGACGGGCTCGACCCCGATCCAGAACATCCGCGACAACTACGACGCGAAGACCGTGGAGTTCGGCTCCTACTCCGAGTGCGTGCAGGCCCTGACCCAGGGTTCGGTCGACGCCGTGACGACCGACGAGGCGATCCTCATCGGCTACGCGGCCGCGCAGCCCGACGAGCTCAAGGTCGTCGGCGAGCCCTTCACTGAGGAGCGCTACGGCATCGGCCTGCCGAACGACGACCAGGCGCTCCAGGACTACCTGAACAGCGTCCTCGACGACGGCGGCGACACCTGGCAGGCGATCTTCGACTACGACCTCGGCGCCGCGGGCGTCGACGCGACGCAGCCGCAGACCGAGCCCATCGAGTAAGACGCACCATCGCTCGGGGCGGCGGGAACGCCGCCCCGAGCCTCCATCTGACGCGGAAGGATCGCCACGTGGGGATCATCACCGACAACCTCGACCTGTGGGGCGAGGCGCTGTGGGGAACCATCCTGCTGTTCCTGGCCGGCGGCGCCATCGCGCTCGTCGTCGGGTTCGTGGTGGGCGCCATGCGCGTCTCTCCCGTGCCGATCGCCCGCGGCGTCGGCTGGGCGTACGTCAACATCGTGCGCAACACCCCGCTGACGCTGATCTTCTTCTTCTTCGCCTTCGGGCTCCCGCTCCTGCTGCCCGGAGACCCGGACTTCCTCGTCCTCGCGATCTGGGCGCTCGGCCTCTACACGGCCACGTACATCGCCGAGGTCATCCGGTCCGGCATCAACGTGGTCCCGGTGGGGCAGGCCGAGGCGGCTCGCGCGCTGGGCCTCACCTTCGGCCAGGTCATGACGCAGGTGGTCCTGCCGCAGGCGGGGCGCTCGATGGTGCCTCCCCTCATGAGCGTGCTCATCGCCCTGCTCAAGAACACGACGGTCGCCGCCGGCTTCTCCGTCGTCAATCTCGGCTCGCTCCGCGCGTACATGTCCGAGCGCGGTGAGAACGCCCTCGGCGTGCTGCTCTGGGTCGCCGCCCTCTTCGTCGCGCTCGTTCTGCTGCTCTCGTGGCTGCAGAACTACCTCGAGCGCCGTCTGCGGATCGCGCGATGATCGCCCGTCACCACTCGGAGGAGATCCGATGAGCTCCGTTCTCTACGACGTACCCGGGCCCCGCGCCGTCGCGCGCAACCGCGTGCTCGGCATCGTGACGGTCGTCGTCATCGTCGCGCTCCTCGCGTTCGTGATCTGGCGCTTCGCCGAGGCGGGTCAGTTCACGGCCCGCAAGTGGGAGCTGCTCAGCTACACCGCCGTCTGGGCGCAGATCGGCGAGGGCCTCCTCGCGACGCTCCGTGCGTTCGCGCTCGCGGCCGTCGGATCGCTCGTCCTCGGATTCGCCCTCGCGATCGGGCGCCTGTCCGACCACGCCTGGGTGCGCCTGCCGGTCGCGTGGATCACCGAGATCCTCCGCGCGATCCCGGTCCTCGTGGCGATGATGCTGCTCTACTACGGGCTGCCCGTCCTCGGCATGCGGGTCTCGCCGTACTGGGCCGTCGTCATCGGGCTCGTCATCTACAACGGCTCGGTCATCGCCGAGGCGATCCGCGCGGGCGTCGCGTCGCTGCCCCGCGGCCAGAGCGAGGCCGGCTACGCGGTCGGCCTGCGCAAGAGCGGCGTCATGCGCCTCGTCCTGCTGCCGCAGGCGATCCGCGCCATGATGCCCGTGATCATCGCGCAGCTCGTCGTGACGCTGAAGGACACGGCGCTCGGCTTCATCATCACCTACCCCGAGCTGCTCTACATCGCCCGCCAGCTGGGCCGCAACATCCTCTACGAGGCCCCGATCATCCCGTTCACCCTCGTGACGGGCGCGATCTACATCCTGATCTGCATGGCGCTGTCCTACGTCGCGTACCGCGTCGAGCGCGGCCTCAAGCGCTCGCCCAAGGTCCAGACCGCGAACGCGGCGATGGCGCCGGGCCGCGTGCACGAGGAGGGGACCGATACGCAGATCCTCGCGCAGCAGGTCGACGTGGACGGGTCCGACCGCAAGTAGACTCGGGACTCGTGTCTGACGTACCCGAGATCTCACCCGAGGCGGTGGATGCCGCGGTCGCCGACGCGCTCGCCGCGGTCGCCGCGGCCTCCGATACCGCGGCGCTGAAGCAGGCCCGCTCCGCCCATCAGGGCGAGGGCAGCCCGCTCGCGACGTTCAACGCGCAGATGCGCAGCGTGGCGAAGGAGCGCAAGGCCGAGTTCGGCAAGCTCATCGGCCAGGCGCGCGGGCGCGTGAACCAGGCGTTCGCGGCGCGCGAGGCCGAGCTGCAGGAGGCCGAGGTCGCCGCGCAGCTCGAGGCAGAGCGCGTCGACATCACCGCCGTCGCGAGCCGCACCCGCCAGGGCGCCCGTCACCCGATGGGGCTCATGCAGGAGACCATCACCGACATCTTCGTCGGCCTCGGGTGGGAGATCGAGGAGGGGCCCGAGCTCGAGCACGAGTGGTTCAACTTCGACTCGCTCAACCTCGACGAGGACCACCCCGCGCGCCAGATGCAGGACACGTTCTTCGTGGATCCGATCGAGCGGCACCTCGTGCTGCGCACGCAGACGAGTCCCGTGCAGATGCGCACGATGCTCGAGCGGCGAGGCACGCTCGACGAGCGACCGATCTACATGCTCTCGCCCGGCCGCGTCGCCCGCACCGACGAGTTCGACGCGACGCACCTTCCGGTCTTCACGCAGGCCGAGGGGCTCGTGATCGACAAGGGCATCACGATGGCGCACCTCAAGGGCACGCTCGATCACCTCGCGCGCCAGCTCTTCGGCGCCGAGGCGAAGACGCGCCTGCGCACCAACCACTTCCCGTTCACCGAGCCGTCGGCCGAGTTCGACCTGTGGCACCCGACGTTCACGGGCGGTGCGCGGTGGATCGAGTGGGGCGGCTGCGGCATGGTGAACCCCAACGTGCTGCGCGCCGCGGGCATCGACCCCGAGGTGTACTCGGGCTTCGCCTTCGGCCTCGGCATCGAGCGGGCGCTCATGTTCCGCTCCGACGTACAGGACATGCGCGACATGGCAGAGGGCGATGTGCGCTTCAGCGAGCAGTTCGGGATGGTGGTCTGATGCGCGTCCCGCTTTCGTGGCTGCGTGAGTACGCGGCGCTTCCGGAGGGTGCGACGCCCGACGACGTGTTCGCGTCGCTCGTGTCGGTCGGCTTCGAGGAGGAGGAGGTATTCGCGTTCGACGTGACGGGCCCCGTCGTCGTCGGCCAGGTCCTCTCCTTCGAGGTCGAGCCGCAGAAGAACGGCAAGAACATCCGCTGGTGCCAGGTCGACGTCGGCGAGGCGAACGGCGGCGTGCGCGGGATCATCTGCGGCGCGCAGAACTTCGTCCCCGGCGACAAGGTCGTCGTGACGCTGCCGGGCGCCGTGCTGCCCGGCCCGTTCCCGATCGCGGCGCGCAAGACGTACGGCCACACCTCCGACGGCATGATCGCGGCGGCGGGCGAGCTGGGGCTCACCGACGACGCCGACGGAATCATCCGCCTCGTGGAGTGGGGCCTCGGCGACGTCGAGGTCGGCACCGACGCGATCGGCCTCCTGGGGCTCGATGACGTCGCGGTCGACGTCAACGTCACCCCCGACCGCGGCTACGCGCTCTCGATGCGCGGCCTCGCCCGCGAGTACGCTCTCGCGACGGGCGTCGCCTTCACGGATCCCGCCGACCGTCCCGCCTCGGAGACCGAGCCCGGCACGGGCTTCGAGCTCACGGTGGCCGACGACGCACCGATCCGCGGCAGGCAGGGCGTGAAGCAGTTCGTCGTCCGCACCGTGAACGGCGTGGATCCCTCGGCGCCCACGCCGACGTGGATGCGCTCGCGCCTGCAGCTCGCGGGCATGCGCTCGCTGGGCCTGCTCGTCGACATCACGAACTACGTCATGCTCGAGCTCGGAAACCCGATCCACGGGTACGACGCCGACAGGCTCACGGGAGGCATCGCTGTGCGCCGCGCGGCTGCGGGCGAGAAGCTCACGACGCTCGACGGCGTCGAGCGCGCGCTCTCCCCGGAGGACCTGCTCATCACCGACGGCTCGGGCCCCATCGGACTGGCCGGCGTCATGGGCGGCGCGACGACCGAGCTCGGGCCCGAGACGACGAACGTCGTCGTCGAGGCGGCCTGCTTCGAGCAGGTGTCGATCGCGCGCACGGCCCGCCGCCACCGGCTGCCGAGCGAGGCGTCCAAGCGCTTCGAGCGCGGCGTGGATCCGCTCATCGCCCGCCAGGCGGCGCAGCGCGTCGTCGACCTCATGGTGTCGCTCGCGGGCGGCACGGCGGGGGAGCGGGGCGCCGAGCTCGGGGCCGTCTACGAGCCCGAGATGATCGCGCTCCCCGCGGGCTTCGCCGCGGGCCTCGTGGGCGTCGACTACGCCCCCGAGCGCGTGCGCGAGATCCTCGAGCTGATCGGCTGCGCCGTGACACCCACCGCCGACGGCTTCGACGTCGAGGCGCCCTCGTGGCGCCCCGATATCGAGGACAAGTGGTCGCTCACGGAGGAGATCGCGCGCGTCGACGGCCTCGAGAAGGTCCCGTCGATCCTCCCGGCCCCGCCGGCCGGATCCCGCGGCTACACCCGCGAGCAGCATGCGCGCCGCCAGGTCGCGGACGCGCTCGCCGCCTCGGGCCTCGTCGAGGTGCAGGCGTTCCCGTTCGTGAACGAGGAGGAGAACACCCTCCACGCGACCGCGTCGGGGGAGAAGGTCCCCGCGATCCGCCTGCAGAACGCCCTCGACCAGACGGTGCCGTTCCTGCGCCGCTCGCTGATCCCGGGCCTCGTGCGCACGGCGCACCGCAACCTCGCGCGCGGCGCGACGAACCTCTCGCTCTTCGAGATCGGGAACGTGTTCCTCCCGGAGCCGGGCGTCGCGTACGGCACGGACTTCAACCTGCCGCGGGCCGTCCACCCGACGCCCGAGCAGCTCGAGGCGCTCTACGCGTCGATCCCGCCGCAGCCGCGCCACGTCGCGCTGCTGTTCGCGGGCGACGTCGTCGAGAAGCAGCCGGGCCGTGCGGCTGAGGCCGCCGGGCTCGGGGTCGCGCTCGACGCCGTGCGCGTGATCGCCGAGGGTGCGGGCGTCGCGATCGACGTCGCGCAGGGCGAGCGCGCCGCGCTGCACCCGGGCCGCACGGGCGTGCTTTCCGTCGCGGGCGAGACCGTGGGCTACGTCGGCGAGCTGCGCCCCGACGTCGCGAAGGACGCCGACCTCGTCGGGCGCGTGACGGTCGCCGAGCTCGACCTCGACCGCGTCATCGCCCTCGCAGGTACGCGCGTCACGGCGTCGTCGCTCTCGACGTATCCCGCCGCGACGCAGGACGTCTCGCTCGTCGTCGACGCCGCGCTTCCCGCCGCCGACCTGCGCGCGGCGCTCGAGGAGGGCGCGGGCGATCTGCTCGAGCACGTCCGGCTCGTCGACGACTACCGCGGAACCGGCATCGGAGACGGGAGGAAGTCGCTGACGTTCGCTCTGCGCTTCCGCGCGCCCGACCGCACGCTGACGGCCGCCGAGGCGACCGAGGCCAAGACGGCGGGCGTCGCCGTCGCCGAGGCGCGCTTCGGCGCGCACATCCGCGACTGATCGCGGAGCCGCTCGAGGGGCGGGGGTCTTCGGATCCCCGCCCCTCTGCTACGCTCGCCCCATGACTTCGCGCGCGATCCCCACGGCTCTCTCCGCCGTGTCGCGCCGACGCGCTCGCCGAATCTCGGCGGGTCGCTGCAGCCTGCGTGCGTGATGGCACGTGAGCGGCCCGCCGTCAGGGAAGCCCGCTCACGAGTCAATAAGGTAGAAGTCATGACGTATTCGGTCGCCGTCTCCGGCGCCTCCGGTTATGCGGGCGGCGAGATCCTCCGCCTCCTCGCGAACCACCCCGATGTCGAGATCACGACGGTCACGGCGCACGCGAATGCGGGCGATCCGCTCGTGCGCCACCAGCCGCACCTGCGCTCGCTGCGCCACCTCGAGCTGCAGCCGACGACGCCCGAGCTGCTGTCGGGCCACGACATCGTGTTCCTCGCGCTCCCGCACGGCCAGTCGGGCCAGTACACCGACGCGCTCGAGGACGTCTCGCTCGTCGTCGACGCGGGCGCCGACCACCGCCTCACGAGCGAGGCGGCGTGGTCGCAGTTCTACGGGGGCGACTTCCACGAGCCGTGGACGTACGGAGTCCCCGAGCTCCTCGTCTCCGGCGGCAAGCAGCGCGCGAACCTCGTGGGCGCGACGCGGATCGCGGCCCCCGGCTGCAACGCGTCGACGGTCTCGCTGAGCCTCGCTCCCGGCGTGGCCGCGGGCGTCATCGACCCGAGCGACGTCGTGAGCGTGCTCGCCGTCGGCCCGTCGGGCGCGGGCAAGAGCCTCAAGCCGCACCTTCTCGGGTCCGAGATCCTCGGCTCGGCGAACCCGTACGCCGTCGGCGGCACGCACCGGCACATCCCCGAGATCCAGCAGGCGCTCCGGGGCGCGGGGGCCGCGGATCCGCGCATCAGCTTCACCCCCGTCATCGTCCCGATGGCCCGCGGGATCCTCGCGACCTCGACGGCGCCGATCGCGGGCGACGCGACCGATGCCGAGATCCGAGCCGCGTGGGAGACCGCGTACGGCGACGAGACCTTCGTCCAGCTCCTTCCCGCGGGCGAGGTCCCGCGCACGGCCGACGTCATCGGCGCGAACACGGCCCTCATGGGCCTCGCGATCGATCGGGCCGCGAACCGCGTCGTCGTCGTGACGGCGGTCGACAACCTGGCCAAGGGCACAGCGGGTGCGGCCATCCAATCCATGAACATCGCGCTGGGTCTCGCCGAGACCACGGCCCTCACCGTGAACGGAGTGGCGCCGTGAGCGTGACCGCACCCCGGGGATTCGAGGCGGCGGGAGTCGCCGCCGGTCTCAAGAGCACTGGCAGGAACGATGTGGCGGTCGTCGTGAACCGCGGCCCGCTCAAGACGGGCGCCGCGGTCTTCACGTCGAACCGTGCGAAGGCCAACCCGATCCTCTGGTCGCAGCAGGTCATCGGCGACGGGCGGGTCGAGGCGATCGTCCTCAACTCGGGCGGTGCCAACTGCTTCACGGGATCCTTCGGGTTCCAGACCTCGCACCAGACGGCCGAGAAGGCGGGGGAGCTCCTCGGCGTCTCGGCGGGCGACGTGCTCGTCGCGTCGACGGGCCTCATCGGGACGGGCGACGAGGTCTTCCGCGCGAAGGTCCTCGCGGGCACCGAGGCCGCGATCGGCGCGCTGTCGGACGACGGCGGCGAGAGCGCCGCGCAGGCGATCATGACGACCGACACCGTCCACAAGGTCGCGGTGCGACAGGGCGACGGCTGGACGATCGGCGGCATGGCGAAGGGCGCGGGCATGCTCGCCCCCGGTCTCGCGACGATGCTCGTCGTCATCACGACCGACGCCGAGCTGACCCCCGAGCAGGCCGACGCCGCGCTCCGCGGCGCGACGCGGATGAGCTTCGACCGCCTCGACTCCGACGGCGCGATGTCGACGAACGACCACGTGACGCTGCTCGCGTCGGGCGCGTCGGGAGTCGCGCCCGACCTCGATGCGTTCGGGGCCGCGCTGACGGCGCTCTGCCTCGACCTGGCCGAGCAGCTCATGAACGACGCCGAGGGTGCGAGCCACGACATCCGCATCGAGGTGCGCCACGCGGCGAGCGAGGACGAGGCCGTCGAGGTCGCCCGCTCCGTCGCGCGCAACAACCTCTTCAAGACCGCGATCTTCGGCAACGACCCCAACTGGGGTCGCGTGCTCGCGGCGATCGGCACGACGAGCGCGCGCTTCGACCCGTACGGCGTCGACGTGTGGATGAACGGCGTGCGGGTGTGCAGCGAGGGCGGACCCGACGCTCCGCGCGACGACGTCGACCTGACGCCGCGCGCGACGCACGTCCTGATCGACCTGTTCGCGGGCGACGCCGAGGCGACCGTCATGACGAACGACCTGACCCACGCCTACGTGCACGAGAACAGCGCGTACAGCTCATGAGCCCGATCGATCTCCAGCAGACGAGCGCCGAAGAGGCCGAGTTCAAGGCCTCGACGCTAATCGAGTCGCTCCCGTGGCTCAAGCAGTACCGCGATCAGATCGTCGTCGTGAAGTACGGCGGCAACGCGATGATCTCGGAGGAGCTCCAGGACGCCTTCGCCGAGGACATCGCCTACCTCCGCTACGTCGGCATCAAGCCCGTCGTCGTGCACGGAGGCGGCCCGCAGATCTCGAACATGCTCGATCGCCTCGCGATCCCGAGCGAGTTCAAGGGCGGCTACCGCGTCACCTCGACGGAGGCGATCAGCGTCGTCCGCATGGTCCTCACGGGACAGATCAACCCGCAGCTCGTCTCGAAGATCAACTCGCACGGCCCCTTCGCCGTCGGGATCTCGGGCGAGGACGCCGCCCTGTTCGGCGGGCGCCGCCGCGGCGTCCTGATCGACGGCGTCGAGGAGAGCCTCGGCAGGGTGGGCGACGTCGAGCGCGTCGACCCGACTCCCGTCCTCGATCACCTGAGGGCCGACCGGATCCCCGTGGTCGCGGGTGTCGCCCCCGACCTCGACCGCCCGGGCCAGACGCTCAACATCAACGCCGACGCCGCGGCCTCGGCGCTCGCACGCGCCCTCGGGGCGAAGAAGCTCGTCATCCTCACCGATGTGCCGGGCCTCTACGCCGACTGGCCCAACCGCGACTCGCTCGTCTCGCACCTGACGGCGGCCGAGCTGCGCGACATCATGCCCCGCCTCGAGTCGGGCATGATCCCCAAGATGCAGGCGTGCCTCGACGCGGTCGACGGCGGCGTGCAGAAGGCGTCGATCATCGACGGCCGTGTGCCGCACTCGGTGCTCGTCGAGCTCTTCACGAGCAACGGAATCGGAACGGAGGTCGTGGCATGACGAACGATTGGAAGGGCGCGGCAGGCCGCGACCTGATGAGCCTCGGCGGGCGCCTCGCCGATCTCGTGCGCGGCGAGGGATCGCACGTGTGGGATGACGAGGGCACGCGCTATCTCGACTTCCTCGGCGGCATCGCGGTGAACTCGCTGGGCCACGCGCACCCCGCGTTCGTCGACGCCGTCACGCGGCAGGCCGGCGTGCTCTCGCACGTGTCGAACTACTTCGCCTCTCCGCAGCAGCTCGAGCTCGCGGCGCGCCTCAAGCGCCTCGCCGGCACGGGCGACGAGGGCCGCGTCTTCCTCGCGAACTCGGGCACCGAGGCGAACGAGACGGCGCTCAAGCTCGCGCGCCTCCACGGCGGCAAGACGGGCGCGACGCGGATCCTCTGCCTCGAGGGCGCCTTCCACGGCCGCTCGATGGGTGCGCTCTCGCTCACGCCCAAGGCCGCGTACCAGGATCCCTTCGGCCCGCTCCTGCCCGGGATCGCCACGGTCCCGCGCACGATCGACGGACTCGAGGCCGCGTTCGCCGAGGGCGACGTCGCGGCGATCTTTATCGAGCCGATCCAGGGCGAGGCCGGCGTCGTCGAGCTGCCGGACGGCTTCCTCGCCCGGGCGCGCGAGCTCACGTCGCATCACGGATCCCTCCTGATCCTCGACGAGGTGCAGACCGGCTCGGGCCGCACGGGGGAGTGGTTCGCCTTCCAGCGCGAGGGCGTCGTGCCCGACGCCGTGACCTTCGCGAAGGGCGTGGCCGGCGGCTTCCCCCTCGGCGGCCTCATCACGTTCGGCGCGGCGAGCGAGCTCTTCTACCCGGGCACGCACAACTCGACGTTCGGCGGCAACCCCCTCGCGAGCGCGGTGGGAAACGCCGTCCTCGGCCACATCGAAGAGGCGCACCTCCTCGACAACGTGACGGCGCGCGGCGCGCAGCTGCGCGACGGCGTCGCGAACATGCCGCTCGTCACGGGCACGCGGGGCGCGGGTCTCCTCGTCGGGATCACGCTCGCGGCCCCCGTCGCGTCGCAGGTCGCCGCGGAGGCGCTGTCGCGCGGCCTCATCGTCAACGCTCCGACGGCCGACGTCATCCGCGTCGCGCCTGCCTACACGATCGGCGACCCCGAGGTCGCCGAGTTCCTGAAGCTGTTCGGCGAGGCCCTCGCGGCCGTCGCCGAGAACGAGAAGAACGAGATCCCCGCATGACCACCAGGCACTTCCTGCGCGACGACAGCATCACCCCGGCGGAGCAGTCCGAGATCCTCGACCTCGCGGCCGAGCTGAAGGCCGACCGCTGGTCCGAGAAGCCGCTCAGCGGCCCCGAGACCGTCGCGGTGATCTTCGACAAGTCGTCGACGCGCACCCGGGTGTCGTTCGCCGTCGGCATCGCCGACCTCGGCGGGTCGCCCCTCATCATCACGACCGCGAGCAGCCAGCTCGGCGGCAAGGAGACCCCGGCCGACACGGCGCGGGTGCTCGAGCGCCAGGTCGCGGCGATCGTGTGGCGCACGTACGCGCAGAGCGGGCTCGAGGAGATGGCGGCGGGCACGACGGTCCCCGTCGTCAACGCGCTGAGCGACGACTTCCACCCGTGCCAGCTGCTCGCCGACCTGCTGACGATCCGCGAGCACAAGGGCACGACGCAGGGGCTCACGCTGACGTTCTACGGCGACGGCACGAGCAACATGGGCCACTCGTACGTCCTGGCCGGCGTCATGGCGGGAATGCACGTGCGCGTCGCGAGCCCCGAGGACTACGCCCCCCGCGCCGACGTCGTGGCCGACGCCGATCGGATCGCCCAGCAGACGGGCGGTTCCGTGACCCTCTTCACCGACGTGAACGAGGCGGCGGCGGGCGCCGACGTCATGATCACCGACACCTGGGTGTCGATGGGCAAGGAGGAGGAGAAGCTCGCGCGGCTCCGCGACCTCGGCGACTACAAGGTCACCTCCGAGCTCATGGCGCTCGCCGCCGACGACGCGATCTTCATGCACTGCCTCCCCGCCGATCGCGGCTACGAGGTCGACGCCGAGGTCATCGACGGTGAGCAGAGCGTGATCTGGGACGAGGCCGAGAACCGACTGCACGCGCAGAAGGCCCTCCTCGTCTGGCTCCTGCGCCAGCAGCGGCAGGCAGCCTGATCGTGAGCACCCTGCGTCGAGCGGTCATCGACGCACCCGGCCGCGAGCCCGGCGTCGATCTGGCGCGCGGGCTCGCGGTCTTCGGCATGTTCGCCGCCCACCTCCTCGACACGGGCGACGGGTTCGTGTGGGGCGACCCGTCGACGTGGGTCGCGGCCGTCGACGGGAACTCGTCGATCCTCTTCGCGACGCTCGCGGGGCTGTCCCTCGCGCTCGTGTCGGGCGGCGCCGAGCCCCATCGCGGCGCGCGGCTCGGGCTCACGTGCCGCGAGATCCTCGTGCGCGCAGCGTGCATCTGGGCCATCGGCGTCGTCCTCGCGCTCACGCCCGCGCCGGTGTACGTGATCCTCCCGGCGTACGGGATCCTGTTCGTCGCGTCGCTCGCCGTCATCCGCCTGCGCGCCCTGCCCCTCGTGGGCGTCGCGGTCGCATCCGCGGTCGTGGGGCCGTTCGTCGTCGCGGCGATCGGATCGGGTTCGGCGCCGAACCCCGAGGGCGCGACGATCTCGATGCTGACCGGCTGGCACTATCCGTTCGTGCTCTGGATCGCGTTCCTCGCGGCGGGCATGGCGATCGGCCGCGCAGGCCTCGGCGTGCGCATGGCGCTCGTCGCGCTGCTCGTCGGCGCGGGCGTCTCGATCCTCGGCTTCGCGCTCGGCGACCCCGAGTCGGAGATCCTCTCGACGCTGCCGCACTCGAGCGGCATGGGCGAGGCCTTCGGATCCGGCGGGCTCGCGATCGCGATCATCGGCGCGTGCGTCCTCCTCTGCCGCACGCCCGCGACGTGGCTCGTGTGGCCGATCCGCGCCGTCGGCTCGATGCCGCTCACGGCCTACGTCGCGCAGCTCGTCGCGTGGGACGTCTGGTTCGCCGTCGCGTCTGCGCGTGACGCGTCGGTGACGCCGCTCGCGGGGTTCCGCGAGCTCGAGCCGTTCTGGCCGATGTCGATCGCGGTGCTGGTCGGGTGCACGGCGTGGACCCTGCTGCTCGGGCGCGGGCCGCTCGAGCGCATGGTCGGCGCGATCGCCCGCACGCTCTCGGCTCCCGCGGTGGCACCGCGGCCGCGACAGTAGGCTTGTGCGGGTGAGCAGCACTCCCGAGCCCGAGACCCCCGCACACGGCACGAACGACGGCGCCCTCTGGGGCGCGCGATTCGCGACGGGCCCCAGCCCCGCTCTCGAACGGCTGAGCCGTTCGACGCACTTCGACTGGAAGCTCGCGCTCTACGACATCCGCGGCTCGCACGCGCACGCCACGGCCCTCGAATCGGCGGGATACCTCTCCGCCGAGGACGCGGCGACGATGCACGCGGGCCTCGACCGCCTCGCCGAGAAGGTGGCATCAGGCGAGCTCCAGCCCCGGCCCGAGGACGAGGACGTCCACGGCGCGCTCGAACAGGCCCTGATCGCCGAGATCGGCGCCGAGGTCGGAGGTCGCCTGCGCGCGGGCCGCAGCCGCAACGACCAGATCGCGACCTTCGTGCGCATGTACCTCATCGACCACGCCGAGGTCATCGCGCACGACGTGCTCCAGCTCGTCGACGCGCTCGTCGCCCAGGCGGAGGCGCACCCGGGCGCGATCCTCCCCGGCCGCACGCACCTTCAGCACGCGCAGCCCGTCCTCCTCGCGCACCATCTGCAGGCGCACGCCTGGCCCCTCGTTCGCGACCTCGAGCGGCTCCGCGACTGGCGCGAGCGCGCCGGCGTGTCGCCGTACGGCGGGGGAGCGCTCGCCGGCTCGACCCTTGGGCTCGATCCCGCGCTCGTCGCGCGCGAGCTCGGCCTCGACCGCCCGGCCGAGAACTCGCTCGACGGCACCTCGGCGCGCGACGTCGTCGCCGAGTTCGCGTTCGTCGCGGCCCAGATCGGGATCGACGTCTCCCGCTTCGCCGAGGAGATCATCGCCTGGAACACCCGCGAGTTCGGCTTCGTCACGCTCGACGACGGCTACTCGACGGGCTCGAGCATCATGCCGCAGAAGAAGAACCCCGACATCGCCGAGCTCGCGCGCGGCAAGTCGGGCCGCCTCATCGGCAACCTCTCGGGGCTGCTCGCGACGCTCAAGGCTCTCCCTCTCGCGTACAACCGCGACCTGCAGGAGGACAAGGAGCCGGTCTTCGACTCCGTCGAGACGCTCGAGGTCCTCCTCCCGGCCTTCACCGGCATGGTCGCGACGCTGACCTTCCACACCGAGCGCATGGCGGAGCTCGCGCCCGAGGGCTTCTCGCTCGCGACCGACGTCGCCGAGTGGCTCGTGAAGCAGGGCGTGCCCTTCCGCGATGCGCACGAGATCTCCGGATCGCTCGTGCGCGCGTGCGAGCAGCGGGGCATCGGGCTCGAGGGCGCCGACGACGCGCTCCTCGCGCAGGTCTCGGAGCACCTCACGCCGGGCGTCCGCGAGGTCCTCACGATCGAGGGATCCGTCGCCTCCCGCCGCGGCACGGGCGGCACCGCGCCCGAGCGCGTCGCCGAGCAGCGCGCCGAGCTCGTCGAGCGCTCGCAGGCCGCGTTCCGCGCGCTCGCCCGAAAGTAGGATCGGATCCCATGAGCATCACGGTGGCCTCGCAGCGGATCGATCCGGCCTTCGACAACGTGTGGGACGAGCTCGTCTGGCGCGGGCTCGTGCACGTGTCGACCGATGAGGGCGAGCTGCGCGCGGCCCTCGGCGGCGAACCGATCACCTACTACTGCGGCTTCGACCCCACGGCGCCGAGCCTCCACCTGGGCAACCTCGTGCAGCTCCTGACGATGCGCCGGCTGCAGCTCGCGGGCCACCGGCCGCTCGCTCTCGTGGGCGGGGCGACGGGGCTCATCGGCGACCCGAAGCAGACCGCGGAGCGCGTGCTCAACGACGAGGCGACGGTCGCCGACTGGGTGACGAAGCTCCGGGCGCAGGTCGAGCGCTTCCTCTCCTTCGACGGGGAGAACGCGGCGACGGTCGTGAACAACCTCGACTGGACCGCGTCCATGAGCGCGATCGAGTTCCTGCGCGACATGGGCAAGCACTTCCGCGTCGGCACGATGATCAAGAAGGACACCGTCGCCACGCGGCTGAACTCCGAGGTGGGCATCAGCTACACCGAGTTCAGCTACCAGATCCTCCAGGGCATGGACTACCTCCAGCTCTTCCGCCGGTACGGCTGCACGCTCGAGACGGGTGGCAGCGACCAGTGGGGCAACCTCACGAGCGGCACCGATCTGGTGCGCCGCGTCGAGGGAGCCTCTGTGCACGCCTTCGGAACGCCCCTCATCACCGATGAGAACGGCAAGAAGTTCGGCAAGAGCGAGGGCAACGCCATCTGGCTGGACCCCGAGATGTGCAGCCCGTACGCGATGTACCAGTTCTGGCTCAACGTCGATGACGCGATCGTCGTCACGCTGCTCAAGACCTTCACCTTCCTCACCCGCCACGAGATCGAGGAGTACGAGCGCCTCGTCGCCGACGAGCCGTTCCGGCGCGCGGCGCAGAAGCGTCTCGCCATCGAGGTGACGACGACGGTGCACGGGGCCGGCGCCACCGAGCAGGCGATCGCCGCCTCGGATGCGCTCTTCGGCAAGGGCGACCTCGCGTCGCTCGACGCCGCGACGCTCGCCTCGGCGCTGCGCGAACTCCCGAACGCCGAGGTCGCAGCCGGCACGACCGTGATCAACGCCCTCGTCTCGACGGGTCTCGTCACGTCGACGTCCGAGGCGCGCCGCGCGATCGCGCAGGGCGGCGTCTCGCTCGACGGCGAGAAGGTCACGGCCGACGACGCGGTGGTCTCGGGCGGACTGCCCGGGGGAGCGTCGGTGCTCAGGCGCGGGAAGAAGGCGCTCGCGGGGCTGTTCGTCGCGTGAGGCCCGGGGCCGCGACACGCCCGAGCTGAACTCGGGTTGGCGTCGGGCCCCACCCCGCGTAATGTATTCCCTTGTCGCCGCCAAGCGGTGAGGTTGAGCCGGAAGGCTCCCCCATCCCAGACAGGCGACAACAGGATGACTGGTTCGGTTGTTCGTGAGGGTTTCCTCGGATTGTCGGTTTCACGGCGTTCAGGTTTCGCTCAGGAATGGCTCGTAAGGTTGTCTCTTGTGCCTCTCGGTCGGTGATTGAGTTCAGGTGCGACTGTTTCGTGAAGTTCTTCGAAAGTCACGGCGTGTCGGATTTGACTTGCTGATCGGGTGGGATAAGATAGAGCAGTTGCCCCGGAGGGCCGGCTTGGAAGAGTCGGGGCCGGGTGCGTCTGATCCTTGAGAACTCAACAGCGTGCACTTGTCAAATGCCAATTATTTGATTGTCCCTAGTCTTTGGACTAGAGCAATTCCTTTTTGGATCATTTGATGTCAGATGACATCACATTGGTCAGTTTCAAACTCGCTGCTCACGCGTTTTCCCGTGTGGGTATGCATTTTTTCTTTTTGGAGAGTTTGATCCTGGCTCAGGATGAACG
>NZ_AULR01000011.1 GCF_000422385.1 Microbacterium indicum DSM 19969 | reverse complement strand
CTTCTTCAGCTCACGGATCTCCGCCGCCTCGGTCCGCGACTGGCCGGGCTTCGGACCTTCATCGATGTCAGCGCGACGTATCCACTTCTGCAGCGTCATTGGGTGAACACCGAAGTCTTTCGCGATCTGCTCGATCGTCACTCCGGGCTCACGGTTCCGCGCGACGCGCACAACGTCGTCACGGAACTCGGACGGGTAGGGCTTGGGCACAGCAACATCCTTCCAGGCCCACCCCGCGGGCAAGCCAAATCAGATGTCACCTATCCGTGCAGCAGTCCCGCGGGGTTCCAGCGAGCCTGGAAGTGAACACCCAGTGGTGGCAATCAGGCAGGCCAATCGTGAAGCGATCACCGGTCCGGCAAGTCTTCGGAGTTCTTCATCGGGAACTGGTCAGATGGCTTCTCCCATCAGCAGGCCGAGCTCGCGTCGGACTGCGTACTCGGTGGTGCCGATGGCCGTGGCGATCCGTGCGAATGACATGCCTTCCTGGCGAAGTCGGATCGCTTCCTTCGTCTGCTCCGGGGTGAGCTTTCGCTCTTTCGCACCGCGCGTCTGCACGCCCGCGCGCTTGAGGTGTTCGCTCACAGTGGTTCGATGGATCCCGAACCTGCGCCCGAGCTCGTAGATCGATTCGCCACCTTGATAGGCTTCGACGAGATCCGCGATTTCGGATTCGGAGAGCCTGCGGACTCGGTTCTGGAGGCTCTTCTTGTTTCGATTCTCTCTAGGTGTCTTGCCTCTGGCGGCATCCGAGATCAGCGCAAGTACCGGCTTTTCGGACCCCTGGCTATTCGAGTAAGTTCGCAGTAGGTCCACGGTGTGACGAGTCGCGAGATATGTCACCGGCGAGAGCCCGGCCATCGGCCGGGCTCTCGCTTTTGGTTTTGCCAGGATGAGCGGCCGGAATCGGTCTGATGCAGGCCGGCGTGTTCCATACCGGGTTCTACGACGGGGAGCTCGGGTTCGAGATCACCGTCGACGGCTGCCTCGACGCGCTCGTCGTGGCCCTCGTCATCCGGCGTCGGCGAGCATCGCGATGAGGAACGCCGCGCGGTCCGCGCTCCGTAGGGGGTCGAGGCCCGTGAGCGCCTCGATGCGCGCCGCCCGCTTTCGTACGGTGTTCTCGTGCACGAACAGCTCGGCCGCCGCCCTGGCGACCGCGC
Organism: Microbacterium indicum DSM 19969; assembly: GCF_000422385.1. Taxonomy (GTDB): domain Bacteria; phylum Actinomycetota; class Actinomycetes; order Actinomycetales; family Microbacteriaceae; genus Microbacterium; species Microbacterium indicum. The sequence goes on along the minus strand of NZ_AULR01000011.1, from coordinate 96,881 downwards.
CCTCCGTGCGGCAGACGATCTCGACCGTGTGCAGTAGCCGCGTCCGGTGCCGCGCGTCGTAATCCCGCAGCGGCTCGATGACGTGGCGCGCGAACGGCGCAGCCTGCTCCGGTGTGAGGCGACGGGCCAGGCCCTCGAGCGTCGCCAGGTCGCGCGGCCCCGCCGACCGGCCGGTCCGCTCCGCCAGCGCGGCGGCGGCGAACGCCTCGCGGATCGCCGTCGCCGCGCGCTCGAGCGCGACGGGCCCGCTCCATCCGCACGCGACGTGCGCCGACGCCGCGGGCGCCGCGCCGGACGCCGGGACGAACGCGATCGCGTGCTCCCCCGACACCCCGCGCAGCGCGGCGCCGGTGATGTCCACCGGTTCTCCCCGCGACACGACGATGTGCACCTCGCGGGCAGGGTCTTCGACCTCGGGAAGCAGCACCCGGGCGCTGGCTTGGCCTCGGCGCACCATCTCCACGATCGCGCCGACACGGGCTTGCTCGCGCGACTCCGCCTCTCGTCGATTCCGCTCGATTGAGAAGCGCTGGATGATCTCCACGAACGGCACGTCGGAGGGCACGGACAGCACCGCGAGGCCGCAGGCGTTCGCCGCGCCGATGAGCGCGGGCGGCACGGTGTCGGTGACTACACCGAGGGCGTAGCCGATCGCGGCAGCGCCTGCGCTGCGGACGGCCGAGACGAACGCTCGCTGCGACGCATCGTCGAGGATCGAGATCCCCGACGTGAGCACGAGCTCGCCGCCGCGCAGGTACGGGCGGGGGTCGAGCAGGTCCGTCGGCAACGGCCACCGGATGATCCGATCCGTGCCGATCCGCTCCCCGACGAGGTCGACCCTCGGGTCGGCCCACTCGAGCACGCCGCCGACTCGGATGGCATCCGCCACCCAGCGGTCCGGCGTATCCGGGATCGCGGGCATGCGCTGACGCTACGTCGGCCCCATTGCCGGTCGATGTCGCCGGTGTTTCGTCCGGTGTCGGCTCCCCTACCCCCGGGCGCCGGCACCCTGCGGATCTCCCACTTCCCGCGCCCGCGCAACGGCGACGAAACACATGGCGCTTCGAATGGCGTTCAGCGAAAGGAGCGCCCCATGGCCAAGATCTCTTCCCCTCCCGCGCAGGCCGCACCGGTCGACGCGGACTACCCCCTGACTCGCGTCCCCCTCCGCGCGCGACAGGGGTGGTTCTCCCTGCTCGTCGTCGTGGCGGGCTTCATCTTCTTCACGCCGACGATGGTGACCGGCGGCCAGGTCGCCGGCGCGTTCGGGTTCGCGCCGTTCCTGGGCCTCGCAGTCGTCGCGGCCGTCGTGCTCGCCGTCTACGTCTCGATCCTCGCGGCGGCGAGCGCGCGCACCGGGCTGTCGACGGTGCTCATCTCGCGGCTCGTTCTCGGCAGGGTCGGCGGCAAGTGGGCATCGGTGGTGCTGGGCGGGACGCAGATCGGCTGGTACGGCATCACCGTCGGCATCTTCGCCGACCTGCTCTCGTCGGCTCTCGGCTGGAGCGTGTCGTGGCCGCTGGCGGTCTTCGGCGGCGTGCTGATGGCGACGACGGCGTACTGGGGCTTCAAGGGCATCGAGATCCTGTCCTGGGTGTCCGTGCCGCTGATGTTCGCGCTGTGCCTGTGGATCATGACGATCTCCGTCGACGAGGCAGGCGGCTGGGGCGGGATGTTCGCCACGACGGGCGACGGATCCATCGCTCCCGGCCTCGCCCTCACTCTGATGATCGGCACGTTCGTCTCCGGCGGCACGCAGATCGGCAACTGGGCGCGGTTCGCGCGCAGCGCCAAGACGGCGTTCGTCGTCTGCTTCGGGTCGCTCCTCGTGGTCGAGACGGCGATGCTCTTCTTCGGTGGCGTCGGCGCGATCGCTTTCGGCGAGTCCGACTTCACCGCCTTGCTCATGACGATCGGGCTCGCAGGGCTCGGGGTCTTCCTCCTGACCTTCAACCTGTGGACCACGAACGACAACGCGGCGTACGCGTTCGGCGTGGCCGGGGCCGAGCTGTTCGGGAAGGGCGATAAGCGTCCGTTCATCGTGGGCGGCGTCGTGTTCGGCATCGCGCTCGCGGTGACGGGGGTCGCCGATGCGCTGACCGGATTCCTCGTGCTGCTCGGCACCGTGATCCCGCCCCTCGGCGGCGTGATCATCGGCACCTTCCTGTTCGTGTGGCGCAGGCGCGACCCCGGAACCGACCTCGACGGGGTGCCCGCCTTCGTCTGGCCCGGCGTGGTCGCCTACCTCCTCGGCACCGCGGCGGCCGCGTTCGGCACGGCCACCGGAATCGGCAGCCCGGCCGTGCAGGGCGTCATCATCGCAATCGTGGCGGCGCCGATCTGCCACGCCGTCGCCGGGGCGCGGAAGCGCTCGCCCGAGACGGCGGCCGATCCGGAGCAGTCCCAGACGATCGGAGCGGCGGAATGAGCGCGACGCTGGTCAGAGGAGGCGACGTCATCACGATGGCGGACGCGACGGACGCGGCGCCCGTGCGCGCCGACATCCGGATCGAGGACGGGCGGATCGTGCAGATCGGCGCCGATCTGGAAGCGCGGGCGGGAGACGAGGTGATCGATGCCAGCGGGATGCTGATCACGCCGGGCTTCGTGAACGCGCACACGCACTCATGGGAGTACCTCTACAAGGGTCGCTACGACAACCTGCCGCTCGAGCTGTGGATGCTGCAGTCATACCCGATCCTCGGCGCTGCCCCGGTGAGCCCTGATCGCATCCGGCTGCGGTCGTTGATGTTCGCGATGGAGTCGATGAAGGCGGGTGTGACGACGCTGATCGACGACGTGCTCGAGACGCCGGGGCAGGACGCCGACCAGCTCGCCGCGGTCGTCGGAGCGTACGCGGACATCGGCATCCGCGCGAACGTCTCGGGCCACGTCATCAACCGCCCGTTCGTCGACACGCTCCCGTTCGCGGCCGACTGGCTGCCGGACGAGCTCGTGCGCGATGTGCGCGCGATGCCGATGCTGACCGCCGACGAATACCTCGAATTCTCCCGGGCCGCGTTCGATCGCCATCACGGAAGGGCGGCCGGCCGCATCCGCTACATGCTCGCGCCGTCGGGGCCGCAGCGCTGCACCGACGACCTCCTCGCGGGCGCGACGCGGCTCGCGGAGCGCTACGACGCCGAAGTGCACGTGCACGTGCTGGAAACGAAGACGCAGGCCGTGACCGGAGATGAGCTGTACGGCGGACGGACGCTCGTGCAGCACCTCGACGAGATTGGCGCGCTCAGCCCGCGTACGACGTTCGCGCACGGCATCTGGGTGACGGACGAGGACATCGAACGGATCGCGCGGGCCGGTGTCTCGGTGTCTCACAATGCGATCTCCAACCTCAAGCTGGGGTCGGGCATCCTGCCGTGGCGAAGGTATCGCGACGCCGGGGTGAACCTGGGGCTCGGCACGGACGGATGTTCGTCGAGCGACTCTCCGCGGCTGATGGACGTGATGAAGACTGCCGCGCTGCTCCACAAGGTGACCGAGCCCGACTTCGAGCGGTGGCCGACGGTGCCCGAGGTGCTCTCCGCCGCGACGATCGGCGGCGCCCGCAGCGGCGTGCTCGACCACGCAATCGGATCGCTTGAGGTCGGCAAGCGCGCCGACCTGGTCATGTTCGACACGGAGACGCTCGCGTTCCTGCCGCGGGGCCGGCTCGAGAACCACCTCGTGTACAGCGAGAACGGCTCGTCGATCGCGCGCGTGATGGTCGACGGCGTGGTGACGGTGGAGAACGGTCGCCTCACGCAGATCGACGAGGACGCAGTCATCGCGGCGTTCCGCGAGGAGATGCCGGCCCTGCGCGAGGAGATGGACCGCCTCGACGCGCTCAACGCCGTCTTCGTACCCGCGTTCACACGGATGCACCACGAGACCGCGGCGCGCCCGATGCCCGTGAACCGCTGGTCGGGCGACGAGCGTGGATGGGTGAGGCAGACGGCTCACGCGTGAGGGCGGCCCCCGCGCACCGCACATCACGTCAGATCGCGACCGGGTGCGGCCAGCGCGAAGGCCAGTCCCACTCGCAGTCTGGGTCGTCCACGGTTCAACCGGAATCGCCTGGGGCCTCTCTGTGTCTGAGGCCGCCGCTCAGGAGCGATTCACTCGTAATGAATGCCTCGTCGGGGCGAGGCCAGGGCGCCGCGCCGAGGTCAGGACCAGTCGCCGTCGGAAGCGGCCAGAGACTCCCGGCCGCGGGCGGTGAGCGGGATGGCGTCGAGCGATGTCAGCCCGACCGCGATCAGGTCGGCACGGGGAACGCCGGATCCGCCGAGGATCGCCATGCCCTCGATCAGGGCGAGGAAGAGGGCGCCGAGGGCAGCGGCGTCGGCGTCGGCGGCGACCTCCCCGGCTTCCTGCGCCTCGACGATGCAGGCCTCGTAGTGCGCCTGCATGTCGTCGAATGCCTTGAGGACAGAGGTGCGCACCTCCGGGACGCGGGCGGAGAGCTCCATCGCGGTCTTGGCGAAGAGCGAGGGCTGCGACTGCGCTGACCCGTATGTGACGGCCACCTCGATCAGGCGTGCTCGGATACGCACGATCGGGCTGTCGGCGCCGTGACGGACTGCCTCCACGGCGGCGACGGCGTCTTCCGTATCGCTGAGGAAGGCGCGCATGAAGAGCTCCTTCTTGCCGCCGAAGGCGTTGTAGAGACTCTGGCGACCGAGTCCCGTCGCGGCGACGAGGTCGTCGACGGAGGTACCGGCGTATCCCGTCTCGGCGAACGCCCGGCCCGCCGAGGCGACGACTTCCGACTCCTCGAATTTCCGCGGTCGCGGCATGCCGCACATCCTTCCGGCGATGCTCGTGCGGCACCGCGTTCTTGACCAATAGGTCCATTATGTCGTACCGTTCTTGACTGTTCGATCCATAACTGGACCGCGGGCGAAAAGGAGAGCGACGATGACATCGAGACATGACGCATCACACGGCTGGCCCGTCCCGCCGCGACGTGCGTGGACGGCGGTGATCGCGATCTCGATCGGATCGCTCGCGCTGGTGATCTCCGAGCTGCTGCCGGTCGGGATGATCTCCGAGATCTCCGCCGGCATGGGGGTCTCGGAGGGGATCGCCGGCCTCACCGTCGCGATGCCTGCGATCGTCGCGGCGGTCGCCGCGTTCGTGTTGGGGGCGACGACGGGGCGAGTCGATCGGAAACACCTCCTCCTCGCCTACGGCGCACTCTTCGTGGTATCCAACGCGCTGTCGGCCCTTGCGCCCGACTTCGCGGTGCTGCTGATCGCCCGCGGCCTGCTCGGAGTCTCGATCGGCGGGTTCTGGTCGCAGGCGGGCGGCCTCGCGACGCGCATCACCCACGAACGCAGCGTCGGCCGCGCAACCGCGTTCATCTTCAGCGGCATCTCCATCGGCAGCGTGGTGGGCGTTCCGACCATCCAGTTCCTCGCAACGGTCTTGGACTGGCGCCTCGTCTTCTGGCTGGCCACGGCCTTCGCGGCCGCGGCCGTGGTCGGGCAGGCTGTCGCATTGCCGTCGATCCCCGCGGTCGGCGGAGCCTCGCTCGCCACGCTGCCGCGCCTCCTTCGCCGCGGCCCCGTCGTCCTGCTGGTTCTCGGCGCCCTGACCGCCTGGATCGGGCAGTACGCCGCCTACACCTTCATCACGCCCTACTACGCGGAGACCCTGCAGACTCCGCAGGCGCTGATGACCACGCTCCTCGTGCTCTACGGGGTCGGAGGAATCGTCGGCAATTTCCTCGGTGGGGCGCTGGCCGCCCGCCGCATCCGAGTCGCCGTCGTCGGGACCCTCGGGGCTCTCACGCTGGCGCTCGCGGCGACGCAGATCCTCACCGAGGCGCCGGCCGGCCCGGTCGTCGTGACCACGGTATGGGGACTCGTGGTCGGGGCGGGCCCTGTCACGATGCAGAACTGGGCGTTCCGAGCGGCGCCCGATGCCCGTGAAGCCGTCTCTGCCATCCTCGCCTCCGTGCTCCAGGCGGCGATCGCCATCGGCTCGGCTGTCGGCGGGGTCGTCGTCGACCTCGGCGGCACGGGTGCGGCCATGTGGTTCGGTGCTGCGCTCGCCCTGTCTGCGACGGCGATCGGCCTCTTCGCGCGATTCCCGAAGAAGACCACCAGCGCCGCGGTCGGGTCCCGCGCAGGTTCCTCGATCTGAATCGACGCGCACCTGGCACCGCCGTGGAGGACGTCGTTCGCGCCGGCGTGCCGAGGCTCTTCGGCGGACACCCGAACGTTGAGCTCCCGTCCTCGACCGCGTCACCTCGCGTCGATACCGTGACCGCATGGAGCTGATTCGGAATTTCGGTCCCGCCTACCACTCCTCGCTGTCGCCCGACGGGCGCAGGCTCCTGCGCGAGCGTCAGTCGAAGGCCTACATCCACGACGTCGCCTCCGGCGAGGAGATCGGCGTCATCCCGACCGGGTCGAACGGCAGCTGCGCGGCGCTGCTGGCCGACGGGTCGCTGCTCGCGGACCGCAGCCACTCCTCGACCCGACGCGTGTTCGACGTGGCGGACGGCTCCGTGCGGTGGAAGGGCCGCCCGAAGGGCAAGCTCTACCGATCCCACGAGAAGGATCTCGTGCTCGCGGTCGACGGCACCACGCTGCTCGAGCCGATCAAGCTCGCCTCAGGCACGACCCGCATCGATCTCGTCGACGGCCTCACCGGTGAGGTCGCGATGTTCGAGCGCCCGTCGTCGCGGATCCTCGACCTGCGGCCCGCCATCGGCGAAGACCGGCTCCTGCTGCTCGAGGAGCTCGCGTCGCGCGAGCATCTGCTGAGCTGGTTCGACCCCCGGACCGGCGAGAGCGAGACGATCCCGATCGATCTCTCGCAGCTGCCGCACGGGCCGGCCCGCGCGCTGTGGGATCCGCACGCCCGGGCAGTGATCATCGCGGGGCTCTGGGACCACGTCGTGCACACGGGGACGGGGCGGCAGATCGACGACCTGAGCAGTACGCCGGCGCTCTCGCCCGACGGTCACCTGCTCGCCGCGGGCGGGAACGAGGGTCGGATCCGCATCCTGGACGCGCACACGTTCGAGGTGCGCGACGAGTTCCCCGCCGAGGGGCTCGTACACAACCCGACGTTCACGCCCGACGGAAAGGAACTGCTGATCACGGCAGAGAATCGGGCTCACCTGTACCGCCTCGACGCGGTCTGAGCGGCCACCCCGCGCATCCTCCGACCGCTCGGTCAGCCCATCCACGCGGGCCACGCGACCAGGCCGCGGTCGCCGATCGCGAACTGCCGGAGGCCGTCTTCCGCGGCGATGACCAGAACGGCCTTGTCGTTCTCGCCGCGCATCAGGAGGACGACCCGGCCCGAGGGCGCCACGAGCACCTGCTGGAGCCCCGAGACGCCGTCGAGCGCGGCGGTCTCCTGATCGCCCACGAGGAGTGACAGACGATCGCCGGCGCCGACCTCGATGCGGAAGCCGTCGCCCGCGGGCTCGCCCGTCAGGGGGTCGAGCACCGTGTCGCCGCCCGGGGCGGTGAGCACCTGTCTGTTCGATCCGTCGGCGCTCGCGAGCACGCCCTGTCCCGCCTCGACGCCGCAGTCGTTCGCGAGGTGCGTCGCGGCGCCGCAGCTCTCGGCGCCGTCGTCGGGGTAGAGGCCGACCTCCCCGTGCTCCGTGGTCACGACCACCGTGTCGGTCGGCGCTGACTGGTCGCCCTGTTCGCCGGATCCCTCCGGCTCGATCGCGGTCACGGCGACGGGGAACGCGCTCCCCGGATCCGAGTCGAGCCGGCGGTCCCAAAGCAGCGCCCCGTCCGCGAGCGACACCGCCGCGATCCGGTTCTGGGAGGTGGGCCGCCCATCGAGCGTGTACGGCACGTAGACGACCTCTCCGAGCTCGTCGCTCCCCGAGGGCCCGACGGAGGTCACGCCGATCCCGATCCCGGGCGACGCCTGCGTGCTCGTGAGCGGGGACCACCAGATGACCCGGCCGGCGCCGACGACGGCGAGCGTGACCAGCAGCGTCCCGAGCAGCAGCGCGGTCAGGTTGCGGACCTGCTTCTGCTCGTACCGGAGCCGGGAGCGGCGGGGCCGTGCGGGCGGTGCGGGCTCGGCGAAGACGTCGCCGGCGTCCTGCCCCACGTACGGGGAACCGGGGACGGGCCCGTCCGCGAACCGGGCCGAGCGGTCGACGCCCCACCTGATGGATCCGATGCCCTGCCTGACGAGGTCGTCGTGCGCCTCAGTGAGGAACACGGCCGTGCGCGCGAACTGCGGATCCTGGAACGCGTACAGCTCCACGGGGGATCCGGGAGGGATCGCCCGCGTGCTCTCCTCCGTGAGCTCCTCCAGGAGATCGGCGCGGTGCAGGCGGCCGTCGGCGGCCCGGTACTCGACCGCGGTGATGCGGCTCGACGTAGTGTCGCCCGTGCTCTGGATCCGGTGGGACACGACCATCCCCTCGCGCGGCGTGCGATCGAGCGCCGGCATCCGCCCGGGCTGGCGCTCGAGAAGCGTGAACGCGACGGCCAGGACGAGGGCGATCGCCGTCGGCCCGAAGAGGATCAGCCACCACGCGGGGCGGATGAGATCGAACAGGTCGCCGGAGCGCGCCATGGAGACGAGGATCGGCACCGCGGCAACGAACGGCGCGACCACGAGCGCGACGAAGCCCACGCGCCGCCAGCGGGCTGCTCGGGATGAGGGTTGCGTCATCGTGATCCTCCGGTCAGGACTCCTGAGGATACGACTCCGCGGCGGCCCGGATCACGCGGTGCCCTCCGGGCCGCGGAAGCGGGGCCGGCTACGACACCGTCAGCAGCTCGCCCACCTCGCAGTCGAGCGCCCGGCAGATCGCCGTGAGCGTCGGTGTCGTCAGGCCTCGGGCCAGTCGCTCGTGAGGTAGGCCTCGACGGCTCGATGGCGGAAGCCGTACGGCTTGCCCCGGTTGATGATGCCGCGCACGGTGTCCAGGCGCTGCGCCGTGGGTCCGGCGTCGGTGGCCTTCTTCATCCCCATACTGCTCGCGATCCGCGTCAGCGTGCGGTCGGACGCGGGGAGGGCTGCCATCGCCTCGACGAACTCGCGCTCGCGCGCGGGGAGCCTGTCGAGGATCCGCTCGACGTGCGCGGCGGCCTCGCGCCTCGCGCCGCGCCATCCGCGGCGAACCTGTTCGGCGGTGATCGTGGCGTCGGATCCCGCATACCAGGCCTGCTCGCCCGCGAGCTGGAAGAGGAACGGTTCGCCGCGGCAGAGGTCCCCGATCGTGTCCGCGGCGTCCGGGGTCATGCGGATGCGGTCGGCGGTTCCGGCGCCGGATGCGACCTCCCAACCGTGGATGACGAACTCCTGCAGCGCCTCGGCCAGATCGTCGTCATCGATGGCGGAGAGGGTCGTGGACTTGAAGCGGCGGGCGAAGGTCGCTCCCTTGCGCGCGCCCGCCATGTCCTCGAAGTCGGGGAGACCGGTGAGGTACACGGCGATCGGAAGGGATCGAAGGACGCCGGCGCCGCCGGGGACGTGCACCTCGGCCTCGTACGTGAGTGCGTCTCCCAGCGCGATGAGGAGCTGCGAGAGCGCCTTCTCGTCGGTGACGTTCTGGACCTCGTCGATGTGGATCAGCGCGACGACGTCGCCCCGCGACATGGCCGCACGTCCGACCTCGATGAGGAGGTCTCTCAGTGCGACATACGGCTCGGGACCGGGGGCGTTGCGCAGCGTCAGAGAGATGCCCGCCGCCGCGACGGCGCCGACCCTCGAGAGGGCGTCCGTGATGCGCTTTTCGCGGGAGGCCGGGAGCCCGGCGCTGGATGCGAGATCGAGGAGAGCTGAGGCGACGAGTTTGAGCGGATCGGCTCCGGCCGGGATGCGGAGCTGCGGGGTCACCCAGTCACCTGCGCGCGCGGCGTCCTGCGCGATGCGACGCACGAGCGCGGACTTCCCGAGGCCCGGTTCGCCGAGGATCGTGCGGCCCCGCTCCGCGAGTCCGGCGATGCGCCGCGGTCGGACGACGTCGCGCCAGTCACTGAGCTGTTCGGTGCGACCCGCCCAGACCTCGGGAATCGTGTCGGATCCGGGGCTGAAGGGATTGTCGAGAGCGTCTCGCATGGCGATAACTTTATCGCGAGCGTATGGGTTTGATAAAGTTAACAGGCTGTTGTGCAGCGGCGCCGACTACCTGCGGCGCCCGAACAGTCCGCGCCTGCGCTTCTGCGGGGTCAGGCGGACGACCTGCCTGCCCTCGCCGTCGGAGCTCTCGACGTGCTCGATGAGCATGACGTCGCCGCGCGGCCCCCGGATCGTCTCCCCGTCGCCGAGCACGGGGCCCGCGTCGACCTGGTACATCACGATGCCCGCGAGGCGCTCGAACGCCTCGTCCTCCGACTCCTCGACCGACGGCAGCTCCAGGTCCTGCAGCCCCAGCATCTCGAGCCCGCGGGTGTACCCCGACATCGACCCGTCCTCGCGGGGGCCGACCGAGATCGCGGTCCACGCCGGGAGCATCGGGGACGGCAGCACCTTCGCCTGGTCGAGGAAGGCCGCGGGGTGCACGAGGTGCTCGGCCGCGCCCCAGTAGACGGCCCGGAAGCCGTCGTCGAGGTTCAGCACCGACACCAGCGCGCGGGACAGGAGCACGGCCCGGGCGATCGCCGCCTCGTGGCTGTCCGGGCCGTCGGGCTCGACGACCGCGACGACAGCGTGCGCCGTGCAGTCGCTCGGGGCGGGGAACGTGAGCGGCCACTGGCCGCTGTTCGCCGCGACGCGCTCGACGTCGATGTCGAGCGCGGAGTCCAGGGTCGCCACGACGATCCCCGTCCCGCCGTAGTCGAGCGTGGCCGAACCGGCGTCGTGCTGTCCCGTGGCCGTCAGGCGCGAGGCGTCGAGATCCGGCCAGTCCTGGATCAGGCGGTCGACGAGCGCGGGGCCCGTCACCGGCGTCGAGGGACGTTCGTCCTTGAGCAGCATTGCAAGCGATGAGCGCATGATTCCTCCGTCGTCGTGTGCGCCCAACGTATGAGCCGGGGGTGAACTCCCGGTCACGGGTCGGTGGCCGATCACGCCCTCCGGAACGCCTGCGCATTCTCGGTCGCGAAGTCGGCGAAGCCTCGGGCGGGGCGCCCGAGCGCGTCGGGAATCGCGGTCGACACCGCAGCTGCCTCACCGCGCGCGTAGTGGGCGTAGTCCTCGAGCAGACCCTCGACCTGCCACGGCGGGAGCACCCCGGCGAGCATCTCGCCGAACTCCGCGGGCGCGGTGTCGACGAACCGGATCCCCTCGCCCGTGGCGGCGGAGAGATGTCGCGCGAGGTCGGCGTGCGTCAGCGACTCGGGCCCCGTCAGCGTCTGGATCCCCAGCGGCTCGGCGGACGTGAGGGCGTGCGCCGCCATCTCGCCGATGTCGCGCACGTCGACGACGCTGACGCGCGCGTCGCCGATCGGGGCGGGGAGCACCCCCGCAGACCGCACGATGCCCGACACCGCGAAGAGGCCCTGCATGAAGAGGTTGGGCCGCAGAGCCGTGACCTCGAGCCCCGAGGTGAACGCGTGCTCCTCGACGGCCGCGTGGTAGCGCAGGAACCGCACGGGGGAGTCGGTCACCGAACCGAGCTGGGACAGCAGCACGATGCGGCGCACGCCGGCCTCGGCCGCGAGATTGACGAACCTCTTCTGCTGCGCCTCCGCGCGCTCGGTCGACGGCGTCACGAGATACGCGGCGCGGACGCCGCCGAGCGCCGAGCGCACGCTGGCGGGGTCGTCGAGGTCGGCCTGCACGGCGAACGGCTCGGAGGAGGGGCTGCGAGACATCCGCCGGAACGCGATGCCGCGTTCGGCGAGGGCCGCGGCGGTCGCGCGGCCGGTGGATCCGGTCGATCCCGTGACGAGGATCTCGGGTGCGGTGGACATGATCTCTCCTTCAGATCTCGGGGTGGCGAAGGCCGTCGGTCAGGGCACGCGCCCAGTCGTCGTCGACGTCGGCGATGCCGGCGGTCACGACGAGGTGGCAGAGCTGCCCGAAGGCGATGAAGCGCTGCACATCGGCATCGGCGGCGCCGGAGCGCTCCTTCGCGAAGCGGGTGACACGGGCGAGCCCGGATCGCAGGGCGTCGCCGATCGCGGGGATCGCGGCGACCGACTGGGCGTGCACCTGGATGAGGAGCAGCGTCCGGTCCGCGATCAGGTCGGCGTAGGCGTCTCCCATCGCGTCGAGGATCTCGGTCGGGGTGCCGCCCATCGGGGCGCCCGCCAGCGTCTCCTCGATCCGCTCGAAGCACCTGTCGAGCGCAGCGACGAAGAGCTGCTCCTTTCCGCCGAGGAGCTTGAGGACGTAGGCGCTCGAGATCCCCGCCTCGTGAGCGACGTCGGTGATCGTCGTGCCGGCGTAGCCACCGCGCGAGAACGCGGAGAGCGCGGCGTCCACGAGTTCGGATCGGCGGTCGGCCGCCGTGGAGAGCGATCGCTGTGTCATGTGAGTGACTGTACACTCACTCTCGTTCCGTGAGAAGCCCCGCGTCGATCCGATGCGGTTCGCCGCGGGAGGCCGCGTCAGACGAGCCCGAGCACCTCGTTGAGCGCCTCGGTCGTCGACGGGTGCGTGTAGATCCCGTCGCGCAGTTCCGTGAAGGGGATCTCGAAGCGCATCGCCTGCGCGACGAGGTTGATGACCTCCTGGCTCTCGACGCAGAGGAGCGAGGCGCCGAGGATCCGCCCCGACGCACGGTCGACGACGACCTGGAAGAACCCGCGCGGATCCCCGACCGCCTTCGGGCGCGGCATCGCGGCGATGTCGGCGACGTCCTTGCGCGCGACGGCGACGTCCCAGCCGCGCGCCTCGGCCTGCGCGCGCGCCTCGGCGGCCGTGAGTCCGACCCGCGAGTACGGCGGGGTGATGAAGGTCGTCGACGGGACGGGGCCGCGCGTCGCGAGGCTGCGCCCCGCCTCGCCGAGCCCGCGCAGGAGCTGATCGGCGACGATGCGGTGGTCGTCGAAGGAGACGTAGGTGTGCTGCGGGCCGCCGTTGACGTCGCCGACCGCCCACACGCGATCGGCCGTCGTGCGGAGGAAGTCGTCGACCCGGATCGCGCCGGCGTCGACCGCGACGCCGGCACGCTCGAGCCCGAGGTCCGCGATCGCGGGCACGCGTCCGGCCGAGATCAGCAGGGCGTCGACCTCGAGCTCGCTCGCCGCGCCGCCGCTCTCGAGAGTCAGCGTGAGGGGAGCGGACGGATCCGCGGGGGCGTCGACGCGGGCGAGGGTCGTGTCGTGGCGGAGGTCGATCCCGATCCCCGTGAGAACACCCTCGATCGCCTCCTGCGACTCGGGGTCGTCGCCGCGCGCGAGGGTCGCGCCGCGGTTCAGCACCGTCACCGCGCCGCCGAACTCGCGGACGAGGTTCGCGAGCTCGAGCGCGATGAACCCGGCGCCGAGCACCGCGAGGCGGCGGGGGAGCCGGTCGGCGTCGATGAGCTCGGTGCTCGTGAGCACCCGGGGATCGTCGAGCGGGTTCTCGGGGAGACCCGCGATCCGGGGGATCCGCGGGGTCGCGCCCGTCCCGATCACGACGTCGTCGGCCGTCACCGTGAGCTCGTCGTCGCCCGCGACGAGACGGAGCGTGCGCTCGCCCGTGAACTCGGCGCGGGCCACGATGACGACGGCGCCCGGCGTCTCGACGAGGCGCAGGTTCGCGGCCTGCATCTTCTCGCGCAGCGTGCGCTTGCGGATGATCGCGGCCGCGTAGGCCGCCTCGGGATCCGATCCCGTCTGGTGGCGGAGGTCGGCGTCGTGGAGAAGCGTTTTCGTCGGCACGCAGCCGATGTTGATGCAGGTCCCGCCGAACATGTCGTCGCGCTGCTCGACGAGCGCGACGCGGCGGCCGTCGCGCGCGAGCAGGCCCGCGAGCGTCTTCCCCGCCTTGCCGAAGCCGACGATGACGGCGTCGAAGTGCGTCGCCTCGATGTTCGCGATTTCCTGTGGCACGGCGGCCTCCCTCTCGTCCCGGTGCCAGCGTAGGCCCGCCGCCGCGCCCGCGCCCGGCTCAGCTCGCGACGTCGGCGAACTCAGCCGCGGCGGCGCCGGATCCGGCCTCCGCCGAGCGCGCGTCGCGGCGGGCGAGACCCAGCGACACGAAGGCGAGGACGAGGCTCGCGAGCGCCATGGCGGCGCCGACCCAGCCCGCAGACGTCAGCCCGAGGCCCGCGGCGATCGTGACGCCCGCGAGCCACGCCGCGACGGCGTTGCCCATGTTGAACGCGCCGATGTTGATCGCCGAGGCGAGGGTCGGCGCGGCCGCGGCGCGGTGCAGCACGAGGGTCTGCAGCGGCGGGACGGTCGCCATGCCGAGCGCCCCGAGCAGGAACACGTTGATCACCGCGAGGACCGGTTCGTGGGCCGTGAAGACGAAGGCGAGGAGAGCGACGACGAGCGCCGCGAGGCTGCCGATGAGCGTCGGCATGAGAGCCCTGTCGGCCATCCGACCGCCGAACCAGTTGCCGATGAACATGCCGAGCCCGAGCACGATGAGGATCGGGGTCATGGCGGTCTCCGCGAAGCGCGCGACCTCGGTCATGATCGGGGTCAGGTAGGTGAGGGCCGCGAAGACCCCGCCGAACCCGAGCAGGGTCATGAGCAGCGCGAGCAGGACCTGCGCGTCGCCGAGCGCCGTGACCTCGCGGCGCAGCCGCACACCGGCGGGCGTCGGGAGGTGCGGGACGAAGACCGCGAGGGCCGCGATCATCGCGACGCCGAGCACCGCGATGACGACGAAGGTCGCTCGCCACCCGAGCTCGTGGCCGAGCCAGGTCGCGAGCGGGACGCCCGCGAGGTTCGCGAGCGCGATGCCGCTGAACATCACGGCGACGGCCTTCGAGCGGCGCTCGGGACCCGCGAGCTCGGCCGCGACGACGGATCCGATGCCGAAGAACGCGCCGTGGGTGAAGGAGGTGACGACCCGGCCGCCGAGCAGGAGGCCGAAGCTCGGGGCGAACGCCGAGAGCAGGTTGCCGACGGTGAAGACGACCATCAGCAGCACGAGCATGGTCTTGCGGGGGATCCGCACCCCGAGGAGCGTCATGAGGGGCGCTCCGACGAGGACGCCGACCGCGTACGACGAGACGACCCAGCCGGCGACGGGGATCGAGACCTGGAACTCGGCGGCGATCTGCGGCAGCAGGCCGACGGGCACGAACTCGGTCACGCCGACGCCGAAGACGCCGAGCGCGAGGATGAGGAGGGTGACACGCGAGCCGGAATTAGTTGCAGACGCCGTATTTTGATTCACGCTCAGAATAGTACTTGCAAGCGCGGGCTATTGCAATCGTGTAGCATCGACGGTGTCGGAAGGGGCTTCGACATGACGACTTCACCCGCGTCGGCCACCGTGGTCGACGGCCGCACGACCCTGGCGCAGCGCTGGTGCTCGCTCCAGGTCGCGCACGATCGCATCGCCGCGCACGTCGAGAAGCGGCTGCAGCCGGCGCACGGCATCAGCGTGCGCGAGTTCTCGATGCTCGAGGTCCTCGGGCGGCAGCATGACGGCGACGGCGGCCACCTGCAGATGAAGGAGCTCGCCGAGGCCGTCGCGCTGAGCCAGAGCGCGACGACGCGCCTCGTGGCGCGGATGGAGGATCGCGGCCTGCTGACCCGGTACATCTGCACGACCGACCGCCGCGGGATCTACACCGACGTCACCGACGCCGGTCGCGAGCTCCTCGAGGCGGCGCGGCCGCTCAACGACGCGGCGCTCGGCGAGGCGCTCGCCGAGCTCGGCGAGGACCCGCTGTTCGCCGACCTCGTGGGCGTGCTGCGGGGTTAACGCTCGCTGGGCGTGACCGTGAGGTCAGCGAAGAGGGCCTCGGTGCCGACGTCCACCCACAGCGCGATCGCGAGGCGGATCCACCCATCAGGGCCGATGTCGGCGCCCGCCTCGAAGCGCCCGTCGGGGTATGTCGCGCACAGGCGGTCGAAGGGCCACTCGGGGTACGAGAAGTACTGGATCTCGCGCCGTTCGCGCGGAGAGCGGGAGGGTCGTGCCGCCAGCCGTTGAGCAGCCGGGCGTGCGCGTCCTCGAGCGCGTTGTCGCCGACGTGGAACGCGACCCCGGCGAACCCCCGCGCATAGTCGCGCGTCTCAGGTGTCAGGCGGCCGAGCACGTCGACCTCGATGCGTCCCGTGCCGAACTCGATCGGAAGGATCGCGAAGGTGCACTGGTCGCCGTGCTCGACGCCTGGGTTCCCCTGCCGCACGACGGACTCGTCGAAGCGGATCCGCTGACGCGCTGATCCCGCCGCGACGCGCGCCGGTTCGCTCGCGGGCCGGCGCGCGTCAGGTCTCGTTCCAGAGGCCCGTGTAGAACGCGAGGCGCTCGTCGTCGCGCTCGACGCCGTACGCCTCGAGCAGCGTGTCACCCCACCCCTCGCCGTAGTTCCATCCGCAGCTGAGGATCGCGGGCGCGAGGTCGGCCCAGCGATCGGCGACGCCCAGGGCCCCGAGATCGACGTGCGCCGCGACGGATCCGTCGTCGGCGAGCAGCGTGTTGGGCGCGCAGGCGTCGCCGTGGCAGACGACGAGCCGGTCGATCGGCGGGGCGGACCGGAACGCGCCTGGCACCTCGATGCCGCGCTCGGCGGCGTTCGCGACGCGCGACGCGACGCCCCAGTCGAAGGGGCACCCGTCGACGGGCAGCGCGTCGTGCATCGCGCGGAGACCGGATCCGAGGGCGCGCACGGCCGTCTCGGGATCCGCGGTCCACCTCGGCGAGACCGCGTTTTCGCCGGCCACGGCCTCGGTGACGATCCACTCGTGGGCGCCGTCGGCTCCGTGCGCGACGACCCGCGGCACGGCGATCCACCGCGCGGCCCAGGCGAGCCGCTCGGCCTCGTCGTCGACCGACACCTCGGGGTCGCGCGGCGTGTGCTTGACGAAGCGGACCGACGTGCCGCGTTCGATCCGGAAGGTGACGCCGCCGAGCTTGTTGCGCCACACGGGCTCTATCGACCACCCCTGCGCGAGCTCGGCGACCTTCGCGGGGATCTCTGCTGCGTCGGGGATGCTCACGGATCCAGTCTCGCACCGGCGGCGGAGGGGGATCCCTGCCGGGGACTCTCTGCGGGCCCGCGGCGTGCATACGCTGGATCGCATGGACCTGAGTGCCGAGATCCGGAGCTTCCTGATGTCGCGGCGTGCGCGGATCACGCCCGAGATGGCGGGACTGCACCACGTCGCGGGGAGCCGCCGCGTCGCCGGCCTGCGCCGCGTCGAGGCCGCGATGCTCGCCGGCGTCAGCGTCGAGTACTACACGCGCATGGAGCGCGGGAAGCTCGGCGGCGCGTCCGAGGGTGTGCTCGACGCGATCGCCCGGGTCCTGCAGCTCGACGGCGACGAGCGCGCGCACCTCTTCGACCTCGTGCGGCACGCGGGGGCGTCGCCGCTCAGCAGGCGCGAGCCGACCGCGGCGCCGCGCGTCGGCGACGCCGTCCACGCCGTGCTCGACTCGATGAACGTCCCCGCCGTCGTGATCGACGATCGACTCTTCGTCCACGCCGCGAACGAGATGGGTCGCGCGCTGTACCGGCCGATGCTCGACCGCGCGGAAGGGCGGCCCAACTTCGCCCTCTTCGGGTATCTCGATCCCGAGGCGCGCGGCTTCTACCGCGACCTCGAGGACGCGTGGGACCTGACGGCCGCCGTCCTGCGCTCGGCCGCGGGGCGGGCGCCGGGGGATCCGGAGATCGCCGGCCTCCTCGCGCGGCTCTCCCCGCTCCCCGAGTTCCAGGAGCGCTGGGATCGCCACGACGTGAAGCGGCACGCGCAGGGCGTCAAGAAGCTGCGCCATCCCGTCGTGGGCGACCTCGATCTCGAATACAGCGACTTCGCGCTGCCGGGGGATCCGCGCCTCTCCCTCACGAGCTACACCGCGCCCGCGGGCAGCCGCACGGCCGACGGCCTGGCGCTTCTGGGGTCGTGGGCGCGGACCCAGCCCCTTCCCCGCGTGCGCGCCGAGCAGAGCGCGGCGGGCTGAGGCTCAGGCGCCGAACTCGCTCCACAGGAGGAAGATGACGCAGGCCGCGCCGAGCGCCAGCGCTCCGAGCGCCATGATCGCGATCGGCGCCCCGCCGCGCTCGAGCCGCCCCGTCGTCGTGAGCGACGCCGTCGCGCGCCGGTAGCCGATCGTCGTCGTGAAGTACGCGGCGAGGGAGAGGCCGCAGCCGACGACGCCGACGACGACCGCGAGGATCCCGGCCACGTCGAGTGCGAAGCGCATCGCGACTAGGCTGCCGAGGGCGTAGGACAGGCAGGTGCGGCGCCACGCCAGGAGCGTGCGCTCGGGCTGCAGCCCCGGGTCGAAGATCTCGCTCACGGGATCAGGGTGCCGACGACGACGAGCGCGACCGCGACGGCGATCCCGACGACGATGATGAGGCCCATCGGCTGGCCCGGAAGCGGCCGGCCGACGCGCATCGCCTTCTCGGTGCGCGCCCACGAGAGCCACGCGTGCACCGTCGAGAGGAGGCCGACGACGATGAACACAGCGGCGGCTGCGAGGCGCCAGCCGGGCGCCGCCGGGAGGGCGAGCGCCTCGAGGGCGAAGGCCCCCGCGAACATCGCGAGCGCCGTGCGCAGCCAGGCGAGGAAGGTGCGCTCGTTCGCGAGGCTGAAGCGCGGATCCGGCTCCTCGCCGTCGCGGTAGACGCGGCGCGGGAAGCGGTTCATGCGGCCCCTTCGGCCGATCGCGCGGTGCGGATCCCCGCCCCTGCCGCCGACGAGCCGCGCCGGCGCGGCGCCGGGGGCTCGGGTTCGGTCATGGATCCAGGCTAGACGGGCCGAGGCGCGCCCTCCCGGTCGATCTGGTCGGGATCCGGCGCCGCGGACCCGCTCACATCTCGCCGCGGGTGGCCGCCATGCGGGCATCGGGATCGACGCGGGGCAGGATCGCGCGGACGATCTCCTGCAGCTGGCCCTTCTGCTCCTCCGTGAGCGCGTCGAGGACGAGGTTCCGGACGTTCTCGACGTGGCTCGGGGTGGATCCGATCACCTTGCGGCGGCCCTCGTACGTCAGGGTGACCTGCGTCGCGCGCGCGTCGTCGGCCGCCGGGGCGCGCTCGACGAAGCCCCGAGCCTCGAGGCGCTTGAGGGCGTGCGACATGCGGGGGAGCGTCGCGCTGGTGTGGGAGGCGAGCTCGCTGGCCCGCATCGTGTGGCCGGGCGCTCGCCGCAGCACCGCCATCGCGAAGTAGTCGAAGTGAGTGATGCCCTCGTCGCGCACGAGCTGCGCGTCGATCTCGTGGGGCAGGAGTTCGAGCAGCGCCGCGAAGGGGGCCCACGCGCCGCGCTCCTCGTCGGTGAATCCGCGCTGTCTCGTCATGTCCCCGATTCTACGGAATAGTTGCGCGGTCAAGTTTGTTGAGACAGAATAGTTGCACCTACAACAAAAGGAGTCATCATGGCGACCATCACGATCTTCGGCAACGGCGGCTACGGCCAGGCGCTCGACGCGACCCTCTCGAAGGGCGGCGCGACCATCCAGCACATCGTCTCGTCCCAGAAGGACGAGCAGGTCGAGGGCGACCTCGTGATCCTCGCGGTCCCCTACGCCGCCCTCGAGGTCATCGCCGACACCTACGGCGAGAAGCTCGCCGGCAAGGTCGTCGTCGACATCACGAACCCCGTCGACTTCGACACCTTCGACGGCCTCACGGTCGACGCCGGATCCTCGGCCGCCGCCGAGCTGCAGGCGAAGATCCCCGCCGCGCGCGTCGTCAAGGCGTTCAACACGAACTTCGTCGCGACCGTCGCGTCGGGCGAGATCGCGGGCGAGCCCACGACGGTGCTCGCCGCCGGTGACGACGCCGACGCGAAGGCGACGCTCATCGAGGCCGTCACGGCCGCCGGCCTGCGCGGTGTCGACGCCGGTTCGCTCAAGCGCGCCCGTGAGCTCGAGGCCCTCGGCTTCCTGCAGATGACCCTCGCCGCCGGCGAGAAGACGAGCTGGACGGGTGGCTTCGCGCTCACCAAGTGACGCCCGCCGCTCGCTGAACGGCCCGCCGGAAGGACGTCCTTCCGGCGGGCCGTTGCCTGTTCGCGGCCGTTTGCGCCCCGTCCGGCCGCGCGAAGGGTGAATGGCCGCCGGAGGTTCGCGCTTTGCGCGGTGGATCGCCCGGCGTGGTGCTGCATGGCCGCCGGGAGGTCGCGCTTCGCGCGGGTGGATTGCTGAGAAGTGCCGGATGGCCGTGTGGGGTGTCGCTTTCGCGCGGGGATGCCCTTCGCGCGGCCATTGGATCCCCAAACACCCGCGCGAAGGGCGCGTGGCCGCCTGAGGTTCGCGCTTTGCGCGGTGGATCGCCCAGCGCGGGCTGCATGGCCGCCGGGAGGTCGCGCTTCGCGCGGGTGGATTGCTGAGATGTGCCGGATGGCCGCGCCGGGTGCCGCTTTCGCGCGGGGGATGCCCTTCGCGCGGCCGTTTGCGCCCCGTCCGCCCGCGCGAAGGGCGATTGGCCGCCGGAGTGGTGACGCACGCGCGGGAGTTCATCCGGCGACTGGTGGAGCGGCCGTCGGGAGGTCGCGCTTCGCGCGGCGGAGTGCTGCGACGTGCCGGACGGCCGCGCGGGGTGCTGCATTCGCGCGGGGATCGCCCCATGTGCGGCCATTGGATCCCTCATCAGCCGCGCGAAGGGCGAATGGCCGCCGGAGGGGTGACGCACGCGCGGGGAATCACCCCGTGACAGGTGGAATGGCCGCGGGAGGTCGCGCTTCGCGCGGGCGGATCGCTGGATACTGCGAATGGCCGTGTGGGGTGCCGCGTTCGCGCGGGGATTGACCCTTGTGCGGCCGTTTGCGCCCCATCCGGCCGCGCGAAGGGCGATTGGCCGCCGGAAGGAGGACCCCGGCGCGGGGATCAGCAGGCGGCGTACGCGTAGTCGGGATCGCTCTGGGCCACGAGGTCGCGGTCGCGGAGGATCGCGAGGGGCGCGCGATCGTCGGACGCGCAGACCGCGTCGAAATCGACGTCGGTGTCGGTGTACTCGATCTGCAGGACGTGCTCGCCGTAGGCGTCGGCGTAGTCGCCGCACTCCTCATAGAGGCCGCACTCCTCGGCGATCGCGAAGTCGAAACCGAGGTCGCGCGCCCACCCGGCGATCTCGGCGGCGTTCTTCTGGCCGATCGCGAGCCCCGCCTCGTGCGCGACGTCGATGTACTCCCGGGCGAGCGCGATGGCGTCGTCCTCGTCGATCTCGTCGAAGCGCGTGAAGGTGTCGAGGTTGTCGATCTCGGCGGCGTCGAAGCCCGCCTCGGCGCACCCCTCGATCATGGGCGTGATGACGGGGAGGATCGCGCTCGGCGCAGACGGATCCAGCACGAACTCGTCGGGCCAGTCGGGATCGACGACGGGCTCCCCGTCGGCGTCGTGCAGCAGCGCGTCGTCGTCCCATTCCTCGCCCGGCTGGGTCTGGAACCCGTTGACGTAGCAGACGCTGTAGGCGCCGTCGAGGGGATCCGCCGTCGCGTCGCGCACGACGACGTCGATCGCGGATCCGTCGGCGAGCGCGTCGTCGGTCGCGCCCAGCTGGTAGTCGAAGACGCCGGACGTCGACGGCAGCTCGGCGGCGGACGCGGCCGGTGCGGCCGAGCACGCCGCGAGCGCGAGGGGGACGAGGGCGAGGGCGGCGGAGCGGATCACGGTCCGCACGATACGCGAGCGCACGCTACGACACGTCGCGGACGCGGATCTCGAACAGGGCGGCGGCCGCGGCGACGGCCTCGCCATCGGCGGCCGCTGTCGGGAAGCCCGCCGGCAGCGACGCGAGCACCTCGGTGACGATCGCGCGGCGACGGGCGGAGCGGCGCGCCGCCGGGAGCGCCTGGAGCCGGCGCTGCAGCTCGTCGTTCGCCGCGGGCGCGAACACCGCCTCCCAGCGCTCGCGCTCGACCCCCACCGTGTGGCCGGTCTCCGGCGCCGCGGGGAGGGAGGCGCGCAGGGCGGCGGTCGCGTCGCGGTCCACGACGGATCCATCGAACACGACCCCGTACACATCGTGGGCCTGCGCGGCGGTGACGAACCCCGCCTCGACGTCGGCCGCGACGGCTTCGACGTCGCGCTCGAGCGGGTCGCCGTAGCCGCCCGCGCCGGAGGTGCGCAGCACGACCCGGTCGCCGGCCCGGAGCGGCCGGACGTCGACGATCGACAGGCGCTCCTCGTCGGCGCGCCCCTCGTTCACGATCAGCTCGGTCGCGGCGCCCGGCTGCCCGCCGGCGAAGCCCCACGGACGGAACCGCAGCCGCTCGAGGCCGCGCGCGAGGAGGGATCCGTCCTCGAGGGCCTCGAACTCGAGCTCGAGCCCGGATCCGCCGCGCCACCGGCCGGCGCCCCCCGAGTCGGGCCGGGTGGCGTACCGCAGCACGCGCACGGCGACGTCGGACTCGACGACCTCGACGCTGTTGTTCGAGAGGTTCGAGATCCCCGAGTCGCGTCCGTCGACGCCGTCGTGCCCGAAGCGCGCGCCGGTTCCGCCGACCATCGGCTCGACGACGTCGATGCGGGATCCGTCGACGGCTGCGAACACGAGCGGGACGACGAGGCCGCTCGACGCGGCGGGGAGGACGCGGGGCGCGGCCTGGATCAGCGCCCCCGACACGACGTCGTTGACGCGCGACGTGGTCGCGTGGCGCACGCCCGTCGCGGCGGATCCCGTCGCGTTGAGCAGCGTTCCCTCGGGCGACGAGAAGCCGATCGCCTCCATGATCCCGCCGCCGAAGGGGATCTCGGGGTCGAGGGTGCCGGCGAGGGCGAAGATCCGCGTCACGACCCACGAGTGCGCCTCGCCGAAGGTGACCATGTTGAGCGCGGCCTCGACCTGCGGATCCGTGCCCGCGAAGTCGAGGTGCACGTGGCCGTCGTCGACCGTCGCGGTCACGACGATGCGCAGCGGGGTCGGCCCGACGCCGTCGTTGTCGAGATAGTCCTCGAAGCGATAGGTGCCGTCCTCGAGCGTGCGCAGCGCCGCCCGGGCGCGCGCGGCCGCCTGGGCGCGGGCGAAGGAGCCGACCTCGGCGAAGCCCGAGGCGCCGAGCTCGTCGCTCAGCTCGGCGACGCGGCCGCGGCCCGTCGCGAGGGCGGCGAGCATCGCGTGCAGGTCGCCGCGGTTCGCGTCGGGCGTGCGCGAGTTCGCGGCGAGGAGCGCCTCGACCTCGGGCACGATCTGACCGCGCCGCACATACCGCAGCGGCGGGACGCGCAGCCCCTCGGCGTAGACCGAGTCGTTGACGACGCTCACCGACGACGGCACGCGGCCGCCGACGTCGGACACGTGGACGAAGGCCCACCCGTAGCCGATGAGCTCGTCGCCCGCGAAGTAGGGCGCGATCGCGTGCACGTCGGGCAGGTGGGTCGAGAGACCGCGCGAGAGGTACGGGTCGTTCGTCAGGAGGACGTCGCCCGGCTGCAGCGGCTCGCCGCGGGTCGCCTCGGCGATCGCGGGCAGCAGGTCGAGGCCCAGGAAGCCCGACACGCCGACGTGCTGCGGATACGCGATGAAGCGGCCCGACAGATCGGCGATCGCGGTCGCGAAGTCGGCGGCGTCGCGCACGTAGAGGCTGCGGCTCGCGCGCTGCAGCGTGAGCGACATCTCCTCGACCGTCGCCTGCACGCGCGTCAGCGCGACATCCTTCTGGGTCGTGCTGAGAGTCACTTGCCCGCCTCCGACGTGAGCTCGATGCTGCCGGCCTCGGCGATCCGCGCGGTCCAGCCGGCGGGGACGAGGACGGTCGTGTCCGGTCGTTCGATGACCGCCGGTCCGGCGACGGCGGGGACGGATCCCTCGGCGTCGACCACGAAGACGCGCGCGGGCGCGGGGGATCCGTCGTAGCGGACCTCGCGCGCCGAGACCTCGCGGAACCCGCCGCCGGCGGATCCCTGCGCGACACGGCCGAGCGCGACCGTCATCGCCACCCGGACGGTGCTGCTCGTGATCGCGGCCGCGTCCTCCGTGAACCCGTAGACGCGCTCGTGCTGCGCCGTGAAGCGGTCGAGGATCGCGCTCTCGTCGATCTCGGGCAGCTCGCCCGAGTCGACCTCGGCGCCGAGCGACACCTCGAGCGTCGTCGGCTGCCCCGCGTAGTGCAGGTCGGCCGAGAAGGCGAGGACGGCGCGCGCGCCGGGCTGGTTCTCGTCGAGCCACGCGGCCGCTTCGCGCCGCAGCGCCTCGGCGGCCTCGCGGAGCGGATCCGCCCCGCCCGTCACGGCGACGCGCAGGGTCTGCGCCCCGTCGCGCCGGACGGGGGCGATCGACGCGCCGAGCGCGCAGAACGTGCCGGCGGCCGCGGGGATGAGGACGCTTCCGATCCCGACCTCGCGCGCCAGGAGGGCGGCGTGGGTGGCCCCCGCGCCGCCGAACGCGACGAGGCTGAACTGCTCGGGGATCTCGCCTCGGGCCGCGAGCACGCGCCGGAGTCGTGAGGCCATGCCCGCCGACGCGATCGTCAGGGAGGCGTCGAGCACGCCGTCGGCGGTGGTGCCGAGGCGGGCGCCGACGGCCGCGAGGGCGGCGGTCGCGCGCTCCGGCCGGAGAGGGAAGGATCCGCCGAGGAAGTGGGCGGGGTCGATGATCCCGGCCTGGATGTACGCGTCGGTCAGCGCGGGGCGCTCGCCGCCGAGCCCGTATGCCGCCGGGCCGGGGACGGCGCCGGTGCTCTCGGGGCCCACCCGGAGGACCGTCTCGGCGCCGCCGTCGTCGGCCCAGATCACGGATCCGCCTCCCGCTCCGATCGCCGAGACCTCGACGACGGGCATGATGAGCGGGTGCGGGCCGATCGTCGCGCTCGTCGTCAGGACGGGGGCGCCGCCGCGCAGGACACCGATGTCGCTCGAGGTGCCGCCCATGTCGAAGGTCACGAGGTTGCGGTCGCCCCACGTCGTGGCGGCGGCCGAGACGCCGGAGGCGGGGCCGGAGAGGACCGTCTGGATCGGCTCGGCGATCGCGGCGTCGATCGACACGGATCCGCCGTTCGACGTCGAGATGTAGAGGGGCGCGTCGACGCCGAGCCCCGCGAGCCGGCGCCGCAGCGACGTGAAGTAGCCCGTCATGAGCGGGGTGATCTGGGCGTCGAGGATCGCGAGCGTCACGCGCTCGTACTCGCCGGCCTGCGGCCACAGCGCGGCGGCCGAGCGCACGGGCACGTCGAGGTCGTCCGCGAGCGACGCCGCGACGCGGGCCTCGGCCTCGCGGGCCGCGTAGCCGCCGATGAGGCTCACGACGACGACCTCGGCGCCCGAGGCGCGGACCTGATCCGCGATCCCGGCGACCTCCGGCTCGGCGCTCGCGGATCCGGCCGCGTCGAAGCGGGCGTCGACCTCGAAGACCCGCGAGCGGGGGATGATCGGCGGCGTCGGGTTGGCGTGCAGGTCGAAGCTGCGCGGCAGGCGCGCGCGGGCGATCTGCAGGACGTCGCGGTGGCCCGTGCTCGTCACGAGCGCCGCGCGGGCGACGCGGCCCTGGAGGATCGCGTTGAGGCCGATCGTCGTGCCGTGGGTGATCGCGGCGACGGCGCCCACGGGGATCCCGAGCTCGAGGAGGCCCGCGAGCCCGTTCTCGACGCCCTCGGACGGGTCGGCCGGGGTGCTCGACACCTTGTGGGTGACGGCGTCGCCGAGGCGCCAGGTCTCGCCGTCGCCCGGGACGGCCACGAGGTCGGTGAAGGTGCCGCCGACGTCGATGCCGATGCGCCAGGACGGGGCCGAGGGGAGGGAAGTGATCACAGGAACCTCGAGATGTGGACGGTGCGATCGAGGATCGCGATCGTCGCGACGCTGACGACGAGGAGCAGGGTCGAGACGGCGGCGACCGACGGCTCGAGCTGCACCTGCACAGCGGAGTAGATCTGGACGGGGACGGTCGTGGTGTCGGATCCCGCGACGAACACCGACACCGCGACCTCGCCGAGCGAGATGACGGCGGCGAGGAAGGCCCCCGCGACGACGCCGGGGACGAGCTGGGGGACCGTGATCGTCAGGAACGCGCGGAAGCGCGACGCCCCGAGGACGCGCGCGGCGTGCACGAGGCGGCGGTCCAGGCTCGCGGCGCTGACGGCGGCGACGCGCACGCAGAACGGGAAGACGACGATGAGGTGCGCGATGACGATGCCGACGGCGGATCCGCGCAGCCCCAGGCTCTGGAACTGGTACATGAGCGCGAGGCCGACCATGATCCCGGGGACCGCGAGCGGCGAGAGGAACAGCACGTTGAGCGCGCGCTGGCCCGGGAAGCGGCCCGCCCCGATGGCGTAGCCGCCGAGCGTGCCGATCACGACCGCGATGGGGGCGACGACGACGGCGAGGATCAGCGAGGTGCCGACCGTGCCGAGCCAGTCCGGCGAGGTGAACACCTCCTCGTACCAGCGCAGCGAGAAGCCCTGCGGCGGGAAGCGGAAGTTCGACGCCGACGTGAACGAGCTGACGGCCACGACGACGAGCGGCAGCAGCAGGAACGCGCAGACGAGGATCACGGGGAGCGCCCCCGCGACGCGGGCGAGGGGCGAGCGGCGCAGGCCGCGCCGGCGGTTCTCAGGCATGGGCGCCTCCCTTCCCGGCGAGCCGGCCCACGAGGCCGATGAGGCCGCAGCCGACGAGCGTCACGACGAGGAGGACGAACGCGAGCGCCGCGGCGCCCGGCTGGTCGAAGCTCGTCATCGCCTCGGTCTGGATCCGCAGGCCCGCGAGCGACTGGTTCGCGCCGCCGACCATCATCGGGGTCACGTACACGCCCATCGACAGCGAGAACACGAGGACCAGGGCGGCCACGATCCCCGGGGACGAGAGCGGCACGATCACCTGGAAGAAGGTCCGCACGCGCGAGGCGCCGAGGACGGCCGACGCGCGCAGCAGGTCGTCGTCGAGCGCGCGCAGCGACGCCGAGAGCGCGATGATCGCGAACGGGAGCATGACGTGGACGATCGCGATGAACACCGTCCACGGCGAGCGCAGGAGCGACGCGGGCTCGCCGCCGAAGGCCTGGATCACGGCGTTGACGGGGCCCTCACCTCCCATGACGACGCGCCATGCGAACGAGCGCACGACCTCGCTCGTGAGCAGCGGCGAGAGCGCGATGACGAAGACGACGCTCTTCCCGAGCCGCGACGTCGTGCGCGCGAGGTACCAGGCGACCGGGAAGGCGAGGACGAGGCAGGTCGCGCTCACGCGCACGGCGAGCCAGAGGCTCTCGACGACGGATCCCCAGAGGTAGTCGGTCGTGAACACCGTCGCGTACTGCTGCAGCGAGAAGCCGTCGAGCGCGTTGTTGAGGTCGTCGGTGGGGCGCAGGCTCAGGACGAGCAGGCCGACGATCGGGACGAGGAACGCGAGGACGACGAAGACCGTCGGGACGATCGCCGAGACGAGGCCCGGGTGGCGGTCGACCGCGCGGGCGGAGCGGGCCGCCACGATCAGCGACCGCCGATCGCGATCGGATCCTCGTCGGCCCACGTCAGCCCCACGGCCGAGCCGGGCTCGATGCGGGTCTGGGCGTCGGCGGGCGACACGAGCAGCTCGGTCCCGTCGGCGGCGCGGAGCCGGAACTCGTAGCGCTCGCCCGCGAAGCCGGCCGACAGGACCTCGGCGGCGACGCGGCCCGCTCCCGGCGCCGTCAGGTGCAGGTGCTCGGGGCGGAAGGCGAGCGCGTCGGCGCCGGCGGGGATCGTCGCGTCGGCGACGCCGAGGACGGATCCGTCGGCCGCGACCGGGACGACGTTCGCGGCGCCGACGAAGTCGGCCGCGAACCGCGTGCGGGGCGCGCGGTAGAGCTCCTCGGGCGTGCCGAGCTGCTCGAGCCCGCCGTTCGCGAGGAGGGCGACGCGATCCGACATCGCGAGCGCCTCGGCCTGGTCGTGCGTGACGAAGACCGTCGTCGTGCCGACCTCGCGCTGCAGCTCGCGCAGCTCGTGGCGCATCTGGCGGCGCAGCTTGGCGTCGAGGTTCGACAGGGGCTCGTCGAGCAGGAGCACGCGCGGGCGCGTGACGAGGGCGCGTGCGATCGCGACGCGCTGCTGCTGGCCGCCCGAGAGCTGGCGCGGCATGCGGCCGGCGAACTGCTCGAGGTCGACGAGGCGCAGGGCCTCGCGCACGCGCTCGAGGCGCTCGGCCTTCGGGACGCTGCGGATCCGCAGGCCGTACTCGAGGTTGCGTTGCACCGTCATGTGCGGGAAGAGCGCGTAGCTCTGGAACACGAGGCCGGCCTCGCGCCTGTTCGGCGGGAGGTCGGTGACCTCGCGGCCGTCGATGCGGATCGACCCGCGCTCGACGCCCACGAAGCCCGCGAGCGCGCTCAGCAGGGTCGACTTGCCGCAGCCGGACGGTCCGAGGATCGAGACGAACTCGCCCGCCTCGATCGTCAGCTCGGGGAGCTGCAGGACCGGATCCCCGCCGTAGCCGACGGCGAGGTCGCGTATCTCGATGCGCCCCTTCTGGGCGCCGGCGGCGTCGCTCACTGGAAGATCTGCTGCCAGCGGGCCTGCAGGTCGCTGAGCTCGGGGGCGATGACCGAGTAATCGACCCACACGAAGTCGTCGTAGGCGCCGGCGCCGTGCGTGATCTGGTCGGCGAACTGCTCGGAGTACTCGTTCTGGTCGTTCGACGCGGCGTACCAGGTGCCCTCGGAGAAGGTCGGCTGGTAGGTGCTCGACGCGACGTAGTTCAGGAACTCGTACGCGAGGTCCTCGTGCTCGGTGCCCTGGGCGATGAACATCGAGGTCAGGGCGCCGACGGATCCCGACGCGGGGTAGGCGTAGCCGATCGGCTCGCCGTCGTTCGCCTGGACGAACGCGCGGCCGTCCCAGTGGGCGGCGATCCACGCGTCGCCGTTCGACAGCGCCGTCTCCACGCTCGTGCCGTCGGCCGGGAAGGAGCTCGCGCAGTCGGCGATCGACTGCAGCTGGTCGAACGCCCAGTCGACGTCGTCGGGGTTCGTGATGGATCCGCCGTGCTCGTTGATGAGGCCCGCGAGGAACTCGACGCCCGTGTTGAAGGTCAGGGGCGAGATCGCGACGTGCCCGCAGTACTGCGGGTCGAGGAGGTCGGACCAGTCGGTCGGGGCCTCGTCGACGAGGTCGGTGCGGTACGCGATGCCCGTCGATCCGACGGTGAGGGGCACGCCGTACTGCTCGCCGTCGATGTCGCTCTGCGCGACGAGGGTGCTGTTGAGGTCGCTCCACTCGTCGATGCGCGAGGTGTCGAGCGGCTCGACGACGCCCGCCGAGACGGCGTTGGGGATCACGTTCGGCGTGAAGGCGACGAGGTCGTAGGCGGGGGTGCCGCCCTGCGTCGAGCGCAGCGCCGTCAGCCAGTCGGCGGGGCTGCCCGGCACTACCTCGACGTGGGCGCCCGTCGCCTCCTCGAACGGCTGGATGAACGCCTTGTCGAACGAGTCGCCCCATGACCCGGCGTACACGGCGACCGTCAGGGTCTCGCCGTCGCCGGAGGCCGACGAGGACGAGCCGCCCGAGCACGAGGCGAGGAGGGCGATCGAGGCGACCGAGGCGGTCGCGGCGAGGGCGATGCGGGAGAAGCGCTTCATGGGATCACATTCCGTCTGCGGGGACGTCGGGGTATCGATCGTCCCACGCGTAGTGGCGTTCGAGGGAGCGGCCGAGGCGCAGGAGCAGCTCCTCGCTGCGCTGCGGGCCGATGAGCTGGCTGCCGATCGGCAGCCCGTCGGAGTCGACGTGCGTCGGCAGGGTCAGCGCGGGTGCGCCGATCATGCTCGCGACCGTCGTGAAGGCGAGAGTCTGCTCGTAGACCGCGCTCGTGCGGGAGGGCGCGTTCGCGGTGAGCTCTGCGAGGACGACGCCGATCCGCGGTACGCGGGTCGCCGACGTCGGGGTGAGCACGGCGTCGAGGGCGCCGAACATCTCCTCCGACGCGCTGCGGGCGAGGCGGCGGGTGCGGATCGAGGCCCGCACGTAGTCGGCGGCCGAGAGTCCGTCGGCCTGCGCCATGACGCGGCGGATGTACGGCTGGAGCCGCTCGGGCTCGTCGAGCGCCGTCTGCTGCAGCCATGCGGGGATGATGACCGACGGGTAGATGTCCATCAGCTCGGCGCCGGCCGCGGGCGCGGGGATCCGGACGACGTCGTGCCCGAGCGAGCGGAGCACGCCGGCCGTCTCCTCGACGGCGGCGGCGACCTCGGGGTCGACGGGGATCGCCGGGTCGAAGGCCTCGGTCAGGAGCCCGATGCGCATGCCGTCCGGGGCATGTTCGAGATCGGCGACGGCGTCGATGCGCTCGCCGCGGGGCGGCGCCCAGCCGTGCGGATCGGGGGCGCTGAGCTCGCGGACGAGGATCGCCGTGTCGCGCACGTCGCGGGTGACGACGCCCTCGGTGGATCCGCCCTCCCAGCCCTGCACGCGCTGCGGGAGCGCTCCGCGCCCGGGCTTCAGGCCGACGAGGCCGCAGAACGCCGCGGGGACGCGGAGGGATCCGCCGCCGTCGCTCGCGAGCGCGGCGGGGACGATGCCGGCCGCGACCGCGGCGGCCGGGCCACCGCTGGATCCGCCGGGCGAGCGCTTGAGATCCCAGGGGTTGCGGGTGGCGCCGTAGAGCGGGCTCTCGCAGGAGGTGGTCATCGCGAGCTCGGGCGACGCGGCGCGGCCGACCTGGACGAGGCCCGCACGGAACGCCGCGGCGGGCAGGAGATCGGTCTCGTCGGCGGGGCGGTCCGAGATCGCCTCCGACGCGCGCCGCCAGGGCTGGCCCGCGATCTGGAAGGTGTCCTTGACCGTCACGGGGACGCCGGCGAGGAGCGGGGCGTCCGCCGCCGCGTCCCACGCGTCCGCCGCACGGCGGGAGGCGTCGTCGTCGCGCCAGACGAGGGATCCGATCGGCCCGTCGAGGGCGTCGGCGCGCTCGATCGCGTCCTCGACGACGGCGCGCGCTGTGGCCGTGCCGGAGCGGAGGGCCTTCGCCGTCTCCGCCACGCTCAGCGGTGAAGGGCGATGGTGCATCACCCCGATTCTACCGGCGGGGGTGCGCCGCGATCCGGCCCCCGCGTAACAGATCGACGCATGTCCGTGATCCGCTCCGCATAGGCTCTTTCCGTGACGACCCCCGCACGCACTCTCTGGGCCGACGAGGCGATCCGCCTCATCGAGGCCGACGGCAACCGCAGCGCCGACACGCACCTGCACGTGTTCCCGCTGCCGTCCGAGTGGGGGATCGACCTCTATCTCAAGGACGAGTCGGTGCACCCGACGGGATCCCTCAAGCACCGGCTCGCGCGTTCGCTGATCCTCTACGGCCTCGTCAACGGCCTCATCGGGCCCGAGACGACGCTCGTCGAGGCGTCGAGCGGCTCCACCGCGGTGAGCGAGGCGTACTTCGCGCGCATGCTCGGGCTCGACTTCGTGACCGTCGTGCCGCGCTCGACGAGCGACGAAAAGGTCGCGCTCATCGAGTTCTACGGCGGGCGCTGCCACTTCGTCGACGACCCCACCCGCATGTACGACGAGGCGGCGAGCATCGCGTCGGGGAGCGGCGGCTACTACCTCGACCAGTTCACGCTCGCGGAGCGCGCGACCGACTGGCGCGGCAACAACAACATCGCCGAGAGCGTCTTCTCGCAGATGGCCCTCGAGCGCTTCCCGATCCCGTCGTGGATCGTCGTCGGCGCGGGAACGGGAGGCACGAGCGCGACGTTCGGCCGCTACGTCCGCTATCGACGGCACGACACCCGCGTCGCGGTCGTCGACCCCGAGAACTCCGCTTTCTTCGGCGGCTGGTCGACGGGCGACCCCGGCTTCACGACGGGCGCGCCGAGCCGCATCGAGGGCATCGGGCGGCCGCGCATGGAGCCGTCGTTCATCCCCTCCGTGATCGACCGGATGATCCCCGTGGCCGACGCCGGCTCGATCGCGGCCGCGCGCCTCCTCCGCGAGATGACCCGGCACTGGGCCGGCGGATCGACGGGCACGAACCTCGTCGGGGCCTTCCGCGTGATCGCCGACATGCTCGCGGCGGGCGAGCGCGGCAGCGTCGTGACGCTGATCTGCGACGGCGGCGAACGCTACGAGGGCACCTACTACTCCGATGAGTGGGTCGCGGAGCACGGGCTCGACCTCGCGCCGCACCGGGCCGCCCTCGAGCGCTTCCTCGCGACGGGCGAGCTCGCGTAGTGCCCGACGTCGACCTGCTGACGCTCCTCCTGCTCGTCGCCGCGGGGCTCCTCGCGGGCTGGGTCGACGCCGTGGTCGGCGGGGGCGGGCTGATCCAGCTGCCCGCCATGCTCCTCGTCCCCGGGATCACCCCGCTGCAAGCGCTCGCGACGAACAAGATCGCGAGCATCATGGGCACCTCGGCGGCGGCCATCACCTTCGCGCGGCGCGTGAAGCCCGACCCGCGCACGGCACTCCCGCTCGCGGGGATGGCCCTCGTCGGCGCGATCGGCGGGGCGATGATCGCGTCGTTCATTCCCGCGGATGCATTCGATCCGATCATCCTCGTCGTGCTCATAGCCGTCGGGGCATTCACGGTCTTCAAGCCGCAGATGGGCGTGCACACGACGCAGCGCTGGCACGGCGCCCGGCACGTCGTCGCCGCGGGCGCAATCGGGCTCGGCGTGGGTCTCTACGACGGCGCGCTTGGGCCGGGGACGGGATCATTCTTCGTCATCCTGCTCGTGAGCGTCCTCGGCTACGCGTTCATGCCGGCGTCTGCCCTCGGCAAGATCGCGAACTTCTGCACCAACCTCGGCGCGCTCATCTTCTTCATCCCCACGGGCCACGTGATCTGGACCCTCGGCCTCGCCGTCGGCGCCGCGAACCTCGTCGGCGGATACCTCGGCGCGCGCATGGCCGTCTCGAAGGGATCCCGCTTCGTCCGCGTGGTCTTCATCGTCGTCGTCGCGGCGCTGATCCTGAAGCTCTCCTTCGACATGATCAGCGGTTCCTGACTCCGCGGGGAGCCCGAACTACCCTCGTTCACATGGGTGAGGACCGCAGCACGGGGCGCATGTTCGAGGGGCTCAAGCGAGCGCTCTGGAGCGACCCCGCCCGCCGCCCGATGACCGAGGCGATCCCGATCATCGACGACGCCTTCGCGCAGCGGATCCTCGACCTCGCGATGCGGATCGCCGAGGCGCTGCTGTCGGTCGGCGCGTCGGCGAAGGACACCGTGGTCGCGGCCCTCCGCGTCACGACGGCCTACGGCCTCCGGAGCGTCCACGTCGACATCACGTTCAACTCCGTGACGATGTCGGACCACCGCGACGGCACGGGCGATCCCATCACGCTCATGCGGGTCGTGCGGTCGCAGGCCGCCGACCACGCCAAGCTGCAGCGGCTGCAGGGCCTCGTCGACGACATCGACGGCGGCATGAGCCTCAACGACGCGACGCTGCGCTTCCATGCCATCCGGCGCATGCCCTTCCTCTACCGCACGGCCGTCACGGTCGTCGCGAAGGCGCTGCTCGCCGTCGCGGTCGCGCTGATGTTCGGCGGAGGGTGGGTCGTGCTCGGCGGCGCGTTCGTCGCGGGCCTCGGCGTCGCGCTCGCGCAGGAGGGCCTCGCGAAGGCGCGCGTTCCCGCGTTCTTCAGCCAGATCGCCGGCGCCGTCGTCGTGACCTTCGTGGGCCTCGTCTTCGCCTGGCTCGCGAGCATGGACGTCCCGGGTTTCGTGGGCGCGCGCCCGAGCCTCATCGTCTCTTCGGGCATCGTCCTCATGCTCGCGGGCGTCGCGATCGTCAGCTCCGCGCAGGACGCGATCGACGGGTTCTCCCTGACGGCGGGCGGGCGCATCCTCGACCTCGTCGTCATGACGATCGGGGTCGTCCTCGGCATCGTCGTCGGCCTGGAGGTCGCCTCGCACCTCGGCTTCTCCTTCGAGGTCCCGAGCGAGGCGATCCCGTTCGGATCCGTCGCCGGGCAGCTCGCGGGCGCCCTCATCATCGCGGTCGCCGTCGCTCTGATGAACGGCGCGGGGATCCGGATCATCCTCGTGAGCGCGGCCCTCGCGGGGATCGCCTGGGGCGCGTCGTACCTCGTGTCGTCGTTCGGCGACACCCCGACGGCCGCGGGCGCGTTCGGCGGGGCGCTCGTCGCGAGCCTCGTCGGGTCGATGCTCGCCGGCCGCCTGCACGTGCCGTCCGTCGCGGTGACGACGGCCGCCATCATCCCCATGGTCCCCGGATCCGCGGTGTTCCGCGGTCTCCTCGGCGTCGTCGAGTCGGGCACCGACGTCGACCACCTCATGGTCGCGTTCGACTCGCTGTTCCAGGCGGCGATGATCGGCCTCGCGCTCGCGGCGGGCGCGACGCTCGGCGTCTTCCTCGGCACGCCGATGCGGATCCGCCTGCGCGGCCGCCGCGTCGCCCGCACCGCGGCGCCGCGCGCCTCGGGGGCCGGCGGCACCTCGGTCATCGACATCATCCCGACCCGGCCGATCCCGACCGACGCCGACGACGAGGCGCACACGCTCACGCGGCCGATGGACACGGCCGGCGAGGGATAACCTGAGCGGCATGGCGAACCGCATCCTCCTGGTCAACGGGCCGAACCTCAACCTGCTCGGCACGCGCGAGCCCGAGGTCTACGGCTCCGACACCCTCGACGACATCGTCGCGCTCACGGTCGAGACCGCGCGGGTCGAGGAGCTGCAGGTCGTCGCGATGCAGTCGAACCACGAGGGCGAGATCGTCGACGCGATCCATTCGGCCCGCGAGGACTGCGCGGGCATCATCATCAACGCGGGCGCCTACACGCACACGTCGGTCGCGATCCGCGACGCCCTCAAGGCCGTCGCGCTGCCGTTCATCGAGGTGCACATCTCGAACGTGCATGCCCGCGAGGAGTTCCGGCACCGCTCCTACCTCAGCGACATCGCCGAGTGCGTCATCGTCGGCGCCGGGATCCAGGGGTACGAGTTCGCGGTCGAGCGGCTCGCCCGCGTCATCGCGTGAAGAGGGGCGAGGCACACGGCCTCGCCCCTCTCAGCGGGTCGCCGCACCCATTCGGCTTCCCGCGATGCGCCGAGTCCCACCCCGGCGCACGTCCTCATCAGCCCAGGTTGATCGCCATCTCGTTCGGAGCGGCGGGCAGGGCGTCGCTCTCGGCGATGACCTCGCCGGTCGCGAGGTCGACCGACACGACGCGCTCGTTCGCGACGTCGGCCACGTAGGCGACGGATCCGTCGGTCGTCAGAGCGGGGTGCGGATCCTGCCAGTCGGCCGGGCCCTCCCACGCGTCGATGACGGGGTACGCCGCCGTGAACTCGCCCGTCTCGGGATCGAGCACGTGGATGGATCCGTCGGTTCCGAGGTAGTACGCGTCGTCGCCCGGGCCGCGCACGACGCCGCGGTAGGTGTAGCCGAAGCCGTCGGTGTCGATGACGTCGTA
The DNA here is from genome assembly GCF_000422385.1 of Microbacterium indicum DSM 19969. Classification (GTDB taxonomy): domain Bacteria; phylum Actinomycetota; class Actinomycetes; order Actinomycetales; family Microbacteriaceae; genus Microbacterium; species Microbacterium indicum. The sequence continues at coordinate 61,569 of NZ_AULR01000011.1, read as the reverse complement.
GGTGTGCGCCGCGGTGTCGATGATCGTCGACTGGGTCAGGATGTAGCCCTCGGCGTCGGGGTCGGTCTTGTAGTCTCCGACGACGATGGGGCTCGTCTCGCTCACGTACGCGTTGCCCATGCGGCCGAACTCGTCGGGCGCCGTGAACTTCTCGAACGCGCCGTCCTGGAAGAGCAGCGCGCCGTTCTCGCACCCGAAGATCACCGACTCGCCCGCCGCGGTGCCCTCACCGTGGATCCCGGGGCACTCGTCGGACGACGCGAGCTCGTGGAAGTGGTCGCCGTGCGGCTCGAGGGCGACGGCGCCCGAGCGGCTCGATGCGTCGCCGACCGTCGTGACGAGCGTGCCGTCCTCGAGCTGGATCGAGACGCCGTGATGCGGCTCCTCGGACTGGTAGACGGTCGTCTCGGGCAGCTCGTCGCCGAGCGCGTCGGTGTCGAAGATCGTCGTCGTGCCGGTTCCGTCGGCGAACAGCACGGTCTCGTCGGCGTGGCGCACGACGTGGCCCGCGGCGTCGGCCTCGAACACGAGGTCGGTGAGCTCGGGCGTCGCCATGTCGAGGACCTGGAAGCCCTCGCTCGTCGTGACGAGCACGTTGTGGCCGTCGCCGACCGCGTTGACGCGGGTGAAGTCCTCGCTGTCGAACGCGTCGAGCGTCTCGAGGGTCGCGGCGTCGAGCACGAGCACCTGGCCCGCGATCGAGACGGCGAGGCGGCTGTTCGCGGCGACGCTCTCGGCCGCCGCCGTGGAGTCGGCGGAGGAGGCGGCCGTGTCCGCGGATCCGGACGCGCAGCCCGCGAGCATCGCGAGCGCTGCGAGGGATCCGGCGCCGGCCAGGATCATCTTCTTCTTCTTCATGTGTGTCTCTCTGGTTGTGAGGGGGACAGGGTCAGGGGGACAGGCCGGCGGCGATCAGCTGCGTGTTCGCGCGCATCATGGCGAGGTACGTCGGGGCGCCCTCGTCGGCCTCGGTCAGCGACTCGGTGAACAGCGGCACGACGTCGACGTCGATGCCGGCCTCGTCGGCGAGGACCTGCATGACGCGGTCGGGCTGGGAGGAGTCGGCGAAGATCGTCGGGACGCCCGTCGAGGTGATCGCGGTCGCGAGCTCCTCGAGGTCGGCGGCCGACGGCGAGGCGAGGGTCGTGCCGCTCGGGATCGCGGCGCCGACGACCTCGAAGCCGAAGCGATCGGCGAGGTATCCGAAGACGTGATGGTTCGTCACGAGTGCGCGCCGCTCGGCCGGGATCGCGGCGAAGGCGGCGGTCATCTCGGCGTCGACGTCGGCGAGGTCGGCGCGGTAGGACGCGGCGTTGTCGTGGACGGCGTCCGCGTCGATCCCGTCGACGGCCGCGAGCGCTTCCTCGAGCGCGTCGACGACGTCGACCATGCGGGCCGGATCGGTCCAGAAGTGGGGGTCGGGCGATCCCTCGGCGTAGTCGAGGACGTCGATGTGGTCGCCCGCGACGAATCGCTCGGCGCCCGCGTCGCCCGCGGTCGCGAAGTGCTGTTCGACGTTCTCCTCGAGGCCGAGGCCGTTGGATACGAGGAGGTCGGCGGCCTGGAGCCGCGCCGCCTCCTGAGCCGAGATCTCGAAGCTGTGCGGATCGGCGTTGGGCTTCATGAGCGTCGTGACCTCGGCCTCGTCGCCCGCGAGGGCGCGGGTCACGTCGCCGAGGATGTTGGTCGTGACGACGACCTGCGGATCCTCGTCCGCCCCGGCGCTCGCGCACCCCGAGAGGGCGAGCGCGCCGCCGGCGAGGAGCGCCACAAGCCCGCGCCGTACCCCGCCGGGCAGGACTACGGCGGAAGGTGGGGGTGTCGGGCCGGGGGGCGGCGTGTCGGCGGGGGTGGCGTGGTTTCCGCCGTGGTTGTGCTCCGGGGCCGGGGCGGCCCGCCGGGCGGTGCCGGGCTGCGGGGACGCGCCGGTGGGCCGGGCCGCCAAGCCGGTTCGCCGCACCCCGCGGGGCAGGACTACGGCGGAAAGTGGGGGTGTCGGGCCGGGGGTCGGCGTGTCGGCGGGGGTGGTGCGGTTTCCGCCGTGGTTGTGCTCCGGGGTCATCGGCCGACCTCGATCCCGACGGCGTGGTCGAGGGGGATCTCGCGGGCGATGCGGGCGCCGTCGGCATAGTCGATCTCGTACACGACCCCGGCGTCGGGGGCCGAGAGATACGCGCGCTGGGTGTCGACCACGAGCGTCGCGGCGGCGTCGGCGGTGAGGGGATCGGTGGATCCGCGATCGGAGCCGTCCTCACCGAAGACCCGGACCCGGCCGTCGCCGTCGAGCGCCACGACGTTCTCGCCCTCGTCGTCGGCCGCGACGACCTCGGTCAGCGTCGCGTCGACCGCGGCGCGCGACCACTCGCCCGCGCGTGTGTCGAGCAGCCAGAACCCGTTCTCGCCCGAGAGCCCCGCGACGGTCGGGCGGTTCTTGCGCCCCGCGAACCCCTCGGCCCGCGGCTCGTCCGACGGGTACGGGACGTCGGCGAACTCGACGTCGGATCCCGAGGCGACGGCGAGCAGCGCCTTGTCGGCGCACCCCACGACGGTCCCGACGCGGGTCGTGATCGACCCGGCGGGGTCGGCGCATTCGGCGGTCGCGACGACGGATCCCGACGCGTCGAGCGCCTCGGCGGCGTCGCCCGTCGCGACGATCGTGGCCTCGCCGACCGGCGCGACGACGCCCGAGGACGCTCCCGTGTCGATGCGGAACCGCTCGACGATCTCGCCCTCCGCGAGGGATGCCATGTCGATCGCCACGGCCTCGCCGGTCTCGGGCAGGAAGACGCCCGTCGTCCCGGCGGACGCGAGGGACGGAGTCGCGATCTCGGCCGCGCCCGCCGCCTCGATCGTCCCGATCACCCGCGGCTCCGCGCTGTAGTAGTGGAAGTGGTCGCCGTGATCCCAGGTCCAGGCGCCGCCGTCGACGACGTCGATCCCGGCGTCGGTCGTCACGAAGGCGAAGCGCCCGTCGGAGGCCACGGAGGAGGGGGATCCGACGGATCCGACGGCGACCTCGTCCGATGAGAGCAGGTCGGTCATCGTGACGGATCCGTCGCCAGAGACCGTGAGGAGGCGGGACTGCGGCTCGACGACCTCGGCCGCGCCGTCGACGTGGCCGTGGCCGTCGTCGAAGCCGACTGACGAGCCGGCGGACGGGGAGGCCGACGGCGCCGAGGGCCCGGAGGCCGCGCAGCCGGCGAGCAGGATGCCCGCCGCGACGAGCGCCGCGGCGGTGGGGATGGTGCGCGTCATGCGGTGATGGTGCTTTCCAGTGCGGGGACGTGGGCGGTGAGCCGGGCGGCGACGGCACGGACGGCGGCGGATCCGCCCGCCAGGAGGATCGCGACGCCGGCGATCGTGGGGCCGGCGGCCGTCGCGGCGTGCCAGGAGATCAGGAGCCCGATGAGGGCCGACGCCGCGCCGAACGCTGCGGCGAGGAGCATCGTGGCCGGGATCGAGCGCGTCCAGCGCCCCGCCGCGACGGCGGGCGCGAGGAGCATGCCGACGACGAGGAGGGATCCCACGGCCTGGTAGGACGCGACGACGGCGAGGGTCACGAGCGCCGTGAGCAGGACCTGCGCGAGCCGGGGTCGCAGCCCCAGCGTCTGCGCGACCCGCTCGTCGAACGCGGCGGCGACGAAGTGGCGGTGGAACGCGGCGGCGATCCCGAGGGTCGCGACGAGCGCCCCCGCGAGGAGCGCGACGTCGGGCCAGCGGACCGCGAGGACGTCGCCGAAGAGCATGACGGTCGCGTCGGTCGCGAAGCTGCGCGAGTGCGACACGATGATCACGCCGAGCGACAGCATCCCGACGAAGAGCAGGCCGATGCTCGTGTCGTACGAGAGGCGGCCGCGGCGCTGCAGCAGGCCGATCGTGCCGCTCATGGCCGCGGCGCTCACGGCCCCGCCGATGACCGGCGGCCAGCCGAGGAGCGTCGCGATCGCGACCCCCGGGAGCATGCCGTGGCCGATCGCCTCGCCGAGGAACGCCATGCCGCGGGTCACGACCCACGTGCCGACGACGGCGCAGATCGCCGCGACGAGGAGGCCGCCCAGGAGGGCTCGGGCCATGAACTCGGCGGTGAAGGGCTCGATCAACCAGGACACGGTCGGCGACACTACATGGAAATGAGAACGGTTATCAAATAGGGTGTGTCGCGTGCCCCACCCCGTTCTGCGCGCCTCCGGCCTGTGCTTCGCCTACGACCGAGAGGACGTGCTCCACGGCGTCGACGTCGCGCTCGCCGCGGGCGAGGTCACGGCGATCGTCGGCCCCAACGGGTCGGGCAAGTCGACGCTCGTCGAGCTCCTCGCGGGCGTCGCGGCGCCGCGCGAGGGGTCGGTCGAGCGCGACGGCGAGGTCGCCTACGTCGTGCAGCGGGCGCGGATCCCGCCTGGCCTCGCTCTCACGGTGCGGGAGGTCGTCGCGATGGGCACCTGGGCGCGTCGCCGCCCGCGCGCCCAGGTGCGTGAGATCGTGCGCGACGCCCTCGAGCGGGTGGATCTCGCGACCCTTGCGGGGCGGTCGATCCACGCCGTGTCGGGAGGGCAGCGGCAGCGCGCCCTCATCGCGCAGGGGATCGCGCGCGACGCCGCGATCCTGCTCCTCGATGAGCCCGCTGCGGGACTCGACGCCTCGAGCCGCGAGCGCACGCGCGGGATCCTCCGAGCCGAGGCCCGGCGGGGCCGCGCGGTCGGCTGGGTCACGCACGACGTGGAGGATGTCGCGATCGCCGATCGCGTGATCCGGCTCGAGGCCGGGCGGCTCGTGCCGCGGGAGCTCAGCGCGCCGAGTAGTGCTCGGGGAGGGGATCGGTGATGTCGGCGACCGTCGCGCCGAGCGCCTCGAGCAGGGCGTCGGCCTCGACGTAGCTCGCGAAGCCGTGGGCGCCCGCGCCCATCGAGACGCGCTTGCCCCGCATGCGCTCGTCGGCGTACACGGGCCAGGCGTTCGTGGATCCGAGGGGCACGATCGTGCCGCGCTCGTAGCCCGTGGCCGCGAGCGCGAGCGACGCCTCGGGAAGGCGCAGCTTGTTGACCCCGATGAGGGCGCGCAGCTTGCCCCACGCGATCGCCCGGTCACCCGGCACGAGGGCGAAGTAGTACTGCTCGCCCTTGCCCTTGACGACGAGCGTCTTCACGATGTCGCTCGGGTCGATGCCGCGCAGCGTCGCGGCCTCCTCGAGCGACCCCGCGCGCGGCGAGGTGCGGACCTCGACGTCGACGCCGAGCTCGGCCGCGTGGTCGCGCAGGCGGCGCGACGGATCCTCGGGGCCGGTGTCGGGTGCGATCTCGGTTGTCATGGATCCTCCGGGGGAGAGAAAAGAGGCGGGATCCGCATTTGCGGATCCCGCCTCGAAGGGGGTCTTACGCGTCGGGCGACGCGACCGGCTCGTCGGCGACCCAGAGCTCGTCGTCGGCGCTCAGCGCGCGATACGCGGCGACGAAGATGCCGACCGCGGCGGCGATGCCGAGAACCGCGGCGATGACCGCGCCGGCGTTCGACTTCTTCTTCGGCTCCTCGATCACGATCGTGCGCGCGCCGAGCTTCGTCGCCGTCGCGTCGTAGGCGCCGGCGAGGCGACCCACGACGCTGCCGGCGGCGGGGATCACGCGGCCATCGAAGAACTTCTTGCCCTTCGCGTAGCCGGCCTCGGCGTAGGGGCGGGCCCGGTTGACGGACGGCTCGACGTACTTCCTGTAGCGGGCGCGCGCCTCGGGGACGACGACCTCCTCGCCCAGGTGGCGGAGCTGCGAGCCCGTCGCGCGGGCCAGATCGGCGGCGTCTGCCGCGACGAGCCGCTGAGCCTCCAGCACCTTCTCGGCGGTGCCCTGCAGCTTGCGGAGCTCCTTCTTGCGCTTCTTGCTGAGGCTGACGCTCACGTTGTCCTCCCGCGTAGACAGTCGCCTCCCGAGGAGGGAGACATCGGTTGCTGTCATCCTGCCAGATCCCGCGGCGAACCCGCGAGACATCCCGGCTCCTCTGAGAGAATGGATCGCATGACTCAGCACACGGCCGTCGCGACGGTCCACACGAACCACGGCGACATCGTCATCAACCTCTTCGGCGACCACGCCCCCGAGACGGTCGCGAACTTCATCGGCCTGTCGACGGGCGAGAAGGAGTGGATCGACCCCCGCACCGGCGAGAAGGGCGAGGGCGCGCTCTACAAGGACGTCATCTTCCACCGCATCATCCCGGGCTTCATGATCCAGGGCGGCGACCCGCTCGGCCAGGGCATCGGCGGCCCCGGCTACAACTTCGACGACGAGATCCACCCCGAGCTCGACTTCAACGAGCCCTTCATCCTCGCGATGGCGAACGCGGGCAAGCGCCCCAACTCGTTCGGCAAGATGAGCGGCACGAACGGCTCGCAGTTCTTCATCACGACCGACCCGACGCCGTGGCTGCAGGGCAAGCACACGATCTTCGGCGCCGTCGCCGACGACGACTCGAAGAAGGTCGTCGCCGAGATCGCGGCGGTCCGCACCGGCGCGCAGGACAAGCCCGTCGACGACGTCGTGATCTCGTCGATCGACATCGCGAACGTCTGAGACCGACCCCGCCGAAGCTCTGCCGATCGGATCCGCGCCGCAGTGACGTCTGAAACCCGCAACCCCGACAACTACTGCTACCGCCACCCCGATCGGCAGAGCTTCGTGCTGTGCCAGCGGTGCATGCGCACCATCTGCCCCGAGTGCCAGACGCAGGCCGCCGTCGGCGTGATCTGCCCCGAGTGCCTCCGCGATCAGAAGAAGAACCGCACCCCCGCACAGAAGCGGGCGGCGCGGCGCTGGGGGCGCGGGGCCGGATCCGCGGTCTCCTTCGGTTCGGGCGGCACGCGCGGCATGATGGTGATCTTCGTGATCACGGCCGTCGCCTACCTGCTGCAGATGGCTGGATCCGTGATCCCCGGCCTCGACATCCAGAGCTGGTTCGCGTTCTGTGCCCCCTACGAGTATCCGAACCTCACGGGCACGTTCCAGCCCTGGCGTATTCTCACGGCGGCATTCGTCCACGGCGGCTTCTGGCACGTCGGCCTCAACATGCTGTCCCTGTGGATGGTGGGGCGCGTCCTCGAGCCGATGATCGGCACCGGGCGCTTCGTCGCCACCTATCTCCTGAGCGCGGCCGGCGGATCCGCGGCCGTCGCCGTCCTCGCGTTCTCGACCCCCGTCGTCGGCGCATCGGGCGCGATCTTCGGCCTGTTCGGCGCCCTCCTGGTCATCGGGCGCCACCTCGGTGCGAACGTCACCGGAATGTATGTCGTTCTCGGCATAAACCTCGTCATCGGCTTCATCCCCGGCATGGGCGTCTCCTGGCAGGCGCACGTCGGGGGTCTCGTGGTCGGCGCGCTCGTCGGCCTCGTCCTCACCCGCACGCGCCGGCCGAAGCAGCGCACGGCGCAGATCTGGCTGCTCGTCGCGGTCGGCGCCTTCGTCGCGGCGCTCTTCGTCGTGCCGGTTCTCACGGGGTACGTGACCCTCACCTAGCGGCAGGCCGCTCGCGCAGCGCGGCGTCGGGCGCATGACGACGGCAGATCTTCGCCCGGGCGGTCCGACACGCCGGCTCCCGGGATCCGGCGGCGATCTCCGCCGTCGTCGTGCGATCGCCGCCGCCTCGCGCGAAGGGGGTGAACAGCGGGGTGGGAACCGGGCCTCGCGCCAGATGTATTTGGAAGAATGGTGTGTGAGAGAGGAGGTTCCGCGCTCCGGCGCCGGAACCCCTGATCCCGTCTGCGCCTGAATCCTCGGGCGCGGGCGATCAGAGCCCGTGGGGGGATCTGGAACGCCGCGTACCCGAAACGCGGCGCTTCGTCATGCTCCCGCCGCGGCGCAGCCGCACGCGGTGCGGTCGTTCTGCATGCACCGAGAACCACACCCTGGGACGCAATGACCAACTCGACATCTCGGCCTGCCCGCAAGCAGGCATCCCCCTGGCGCGCGCTCGTCGCGGGCCTCCTCGCCGCGATGCTCGCGGTCTTCGGCCTGGCAGCGCCTGCGCAGGCCGCCGAGACGGGCGGCGTGACGCTCACCGTCGACTACGGCGGACAGAGCTACGACGGGACGACCGTCGTGACGCCCGGCACGAGCTACAGCGCGCGGATCCAGTACTACGTGCCCGACCTCACGCCCGGCGGGACCGCGACGATCGTCGTCCCCGACGGCGTCACGGTGCCCGAGTCGGCGCTCACGGTGCCGTCCGGCAACCGCAACGTGAAGTCCCTCGCGCTCGACGGCGACGGCAACGTCGTCGTGACGTTCGCGGATCCGCTCGACACCACGCAGAACCAGGGAGTGCTCGGGTTCGACTTCGTCTTCGACGAGCCCTCCGAGGGCACGGGCTACCGCGACATCACGTGGACGGCGGGCGGTCAGACGACGTCGACGCAGGTCATCGTCCGCGACCGCGACGACGAGCTGAAGCCGACGGATCTCGCCGACGCGCTCGCGAAGAGCGTCGTCGACGGCGGCGACCTCTCGCGCTACCTCTCGGCCGCCGACGGCGTCGTCACGGTCGACCCCGCGATCTCCGACGCGACCCTGCGCTACCAGGTCCGCATCGACTCGGCGAGCGCGCGCAGCGGCGCGATCGTCGTCGACACCCCGAGCGACTACCTCGCGATCGACGCCTCGAGCGTCACGGCGCGCATCACGACGTGGGACGAGGACGGGTTCCACGAGACCGTCTCCGACTTCGAGCTCCCCGCCGCGTCGTTCGACGGTGGGGTTCTGACGATCCCGGCGTTCGACATTCCCGCGGGGTCGCGGCTCGCGATCAGCTACGACGCACACGTCGCGGCCGACGAGGTCGAGGCGCTCCAAGCCGCGCTCCAGGCGAAGGTCGGCGCGAACGGCGGCTGGGCGAGCGTCGAGATCGGCAACAGCGTCGCGGTCGGCGGCGCGACGGCGCAGGCGAGCGTGTGGCCCGGCGTCAACGTCGCCGGCAAGCCGACGTTCGACGCGGGCGACGCGTTCCGCAAGCAGTCGAGCCTCTCGGGCAGCACCTCGATCCAGGTGGCCGACGACGGATCCCTCGTCGAGCCCGTCGACGTGACCTACACGCTGCGCGCCGACCTCACGGCGTTCGAGGACTTCCCCGAGCAGCTGACGCGCAACGTCGTCATCACCGACGAGCTGCCCGCGGGGATCCGCTGGGCCGACGACGTGCTCGCCGGCGCCGGCCTCACCCGGGTGTCGGGCGTCTCCGCCGACGCATTCGCGGGCGACGACCACGTCGGGACCTACCAGGTCGACGGCCAGACGCTCCTGATCAACGTCGGCCGCGACACCGCGACGAGCTGGACGCTGCAGGCGGCGGCCCAGATCATCAGCCCCGACGGGATGCCCGTCGACGCGAACTACTGGGACAACACGGTCGACCGCGCCTACACCGCGACCAACGCCGCGTCGTTCGCGTACCGCGACGGCGACGCCTACCGCGCGTCCGTCAGCGACACGCTGACGGTCCCCGTCGCGGGCGGCACCGAGGTCGACGACGCGCAGAAGTTCTCGAAGCGCACGAGCGACAGCCTCGTCCTACAGCCCGGCGAGTCCGCGGCGATGTCGTTCACCTTCACCGTCGGCTCGGGCGCCGTCCCCGACCTCGCGTCGACGCGGATCATCGATGAGATCGACCAGGCCGTGTTCGACACGAGCGACCTCGACGCCATCCGCGACTCGATCTCGGGCGCGTACGGCTGGGAGTCGGGCCTCCAGGCCGACGACTTCGACCTCGCGCTGAACGACGCGGGCGAGCTCGTCATCACGACGAGCGACACCTTCGGGTCCCATCTCACGTGGGCGAAGCCCGCGGCCGGCGCCGCTCTGACGGGGCAGCTGAGCTTCTCGATCAGCCTCCCCCTGCAGCCGATCGTCGGCAAGACGAGCATCGACGTCACGAACCGCGCTCGCGTGGAGGGCGACGGCCAGGAGCAGATCACCTGGGTTTCGGAGGCGACCGGATCCGCGACGAGCTGGGGCGACGAGCTCGAGCTGTCGAAGCAGATCTACGCCGGGGACGGCCAGTGGACGAAGAACCTGCGCGTCGACCGCGCCGACGACGGCACGGCGGCCCAGAAGCAGGTCGTGTACCGGATCCAGCTGATCCCGCACGGCGACTACCACGGCATCGCGATCCTGCCGATCGACGACGTGCTGCCGGACGGGGTGACCTTCGCGGGGTTCGTCTCGGACGGATCGCTCGACGCGGGTGACATCGCCTCGACCGACAGCATCCAGATGGGCGGCGGCGTCGTCGCGACCTGGAACGCGGCGGCCGGCACGATCGAGATCCGCCAGTCGAGCGGTACGGTCCTTCCGCAGAGCGCGGACAGCCACGTGAACTTCGCTGTCGCCCTCGACGACGATCTCGCGGACGACCAGGGCGTGACGAACGCCGTCGGCGGCGAGTCGGCGACGTTCACCGTGACCGACGGCTACCCGCTGTCGATCCTCAAGCGCGACTCGACGAACCCCGATGCCCTGATCACCGACCGCGATGCGCGGTTCACGATCACGGCCCCCGACGGGCACGTCGTGACCGACGACGCGTACGTCGTCGACGGGCAGCTGGTCGCCGCGGGCGACGCCGCGATCGCCGTTCCCGCGAACGCCGACGGATCCGCGCCGGCCGGCGACTACACCGTCACCGAGACCGTCGCGCCCGCGGGCTACGCGCTCGCGACCGCGCCGATCACGGTCACGATCGGGGCCGACGGAACCTCCGACGCCGTGGTGTTCTACAACACCCCGACCGACGAGCCCGCTCCGGTTCCGACCGAGACCCCGACGCCGGAGCCCACGGCCGACCCGACGGACGAGCCGACGCCCGCGCCCACGGTGGATCCGACTGCGGACCCGACGCCGACCCCGACGGCAGAGCCGACGGATGAGCCGACTCCCTCGCCGACGCTGGATCCGACGCCCACTCCGACGGCCGACCCGACTCCGACGGCGACGCCGGATCCGACCGAGGACCCGACGCCGACGGCAACGCCTACGGTGGATCCGACGCCGACCGTGACCCCGACGAAGGATCCGACGCCGACGCCGGCCCCGACGGTGGATCCGACCGAGGACCCGACGCCCACGCCGACGGATGAGCCGACGCCGACTCCGACGGTCGACCCGACGCCGACGGCGACGCCCACGGTGGACCCGACGCCGACCGTGACCCCGACGAAGGATCCGACTCCGGCCCCGACGGCCGACCCGACGCCGACGCCGACGGCGACGCCCACGTCGGACCCGACCCCGGCCCCCACGAAGTCTCCGACTCCGGCCCCGACAGCCGACCCGACCCCGCACCCCGGGCCCACGATCGATCCCACTCCGACGGCGGATCCGACCGAGGACCCGACGCCGACTCCGACGCCCACGTCGGACCCGACGCCGTCCGAGGAGCCGACGCCGACGCCGACGGTTAACCCGACCCCGACGACGGACCCGACCGTGACGCCGACGGCCGACCCGACCCCGGCGCCGCCGACGGATCCCACCGAGGACCCCACCGCGACGCCCGCTGCCTCGGCGACGGCCGCGACGCCCGGCACCCCCGCCGCGCCATCGGGTGACGACGAGACCCCGGCGCCCGGCGCCGACGGCCTCACCGCCACGGGAGGCGCGATGGGTACGGCGATCGCCGGGATCGGCGGTCTGCTGCTGATCGCGGGCCTCGCGCTCGTGCTCATGCGCCGCCGCACCCAGCGGTAGCCGATACGACAGAAGGGCCTGGCCCGCGCTTCGGCGCGGAGCCAGGCCCTTCTGCGTGCGACCCGTTATCCACGGATCGCCCGGAGTTCTCCCCGTGTTGTGCACGTGTTGTCCACGGGAATCAGGCGATTATCCCCGGAGTTATCCACAGATCTGTCCCCAGGTGGGGATAATCACACCGGTGTTATTCACACCTGGGGACGCCCCTGTGGAGGAGTTACACGCGTGTAATTAGGACAGCCCGTTGTCGCTCAGCCACTGCGTGGCGATGTCGGCGGCCGACATCTCGTCCTCGGTGCTCTGCACGTTCATCGCGACGAGGCCCTCGGGCGTGAGGGCCTCGCTGATCGGGTCGATGACCTCCCCGATCTCGTCGGCCTCGTCGGCCGCGACGATCGGGACGACGTTGGACGCGAGGATCAGGCCCTTCGGGTCTTCGAGCGTCACGAGGTCGTCGGTCTGGATCCGCGGGTCGGCCGTGAACACGTTGCCGACCTGGATCGATCCCGCGACGAGCTCGTCGACCGTCGTGTCGCCCGTCGCCGAGAACGCGAGGTCGAGGCCGTAGACCGACTTCGCGCCCTCGGGGCCGTACGGGCGCTCCTCGAGCTCGGCGGGGCCGCCGAGGGTGACGGTGCCGTCGACGTTCGCGAGGTCGGCGATCGACGTCAGCGAGTTCTGCTCGGCGTAGTCGGCCGTGACGGTGTAGGAGTCGCCGTCGGTCGCGCTCGCCTGCTCGAGGGCGGTGATCCCGTCGGGCAGCGCGTCCTGCAGTTCGGCGTAGACGTCGTCGGACGAGGTCGCCGTCGTGTCGGGCGAGTAGTACTGCAGCAGGTTGCCCGTGTACTCGGGGAAGAGCGTGATCTCGCCGCTCTCGATCGACGGCATGTAGGCGTCGCGCTGGCCGATGTTGAACTGGCGATCGACGTCGAAGCCGGCGCCCTCGAGCGCCTGGGCGTAGATCTCGGCGATGATCTCGTTCGAGTAGTACGCCTGCGAGCCGACGACGATCGTGCCGTCGGCCGCGGGCGTCGCGGAGGAGTCGGAGGCGAGCGGATCGCTCGAGCCGCAGCCCGCGAGCCCGAGAGCGAGGACGGCGGCGCCGGCGACGGCCGCGGTTGCGCGAATCTTCATGGGAGTACCGCCTTTGCTGAGGGTGACGGGGACAACCCGACCCTAATCGGAACTGCCGACACGCGGGCCGTTCGTCAGCGATCCGCCCCGACGGGCGCCGCGAGGGGATCGGGAGACCTCTTCCCGATCCTCACGACCGCGACGGCGGCGAGGACGGCGACGAGCGCGATCCCGCCCCAGATTCCCACGACGGCCCACGATGCGCCCGCGAGGACGAGGAGCGGAACGAAGCTGATCGCCGTGACCTCGACGGGCAGCACGGGGAGGTAGGCGATCGCGAAGTCCTCCATCGTGCGCGAGTTCATGCGCGGATCCACGATGCGCAGCAGCGCGATGCCCGTCGAGACCGCGCCGGTCGCCCAGCCCCAGGTGAACAGCTGACGCTCGAACCAGCCGTCGCCCATCATGCGGGGGGCGAGGACGAGGCCCATGACGAGGCAGAGCGCGAGGCCGACGATGAAGAGCACGAGCAGAGACGCCCAGTGGTTCGCGACGATGCTCGGGACGATCGAGACCATGCCGCAGACGACGAGCACGTCGGTCGCCGTCCCTGAGATCGACCGCAGCGAATCGGCGTCGACGAAGCGCTTCGTGCGGGTCGCGGTCAGCAGGCCCCGCGCGATGAGCCCGAGGATGAACGCGATCGAGAACATGGGGAAGGCGATGCCCGGCAGGAGCTGCCCGAGGAGGAGGTTGATCCCATAGGCGCCGGCCGAGAGGCCGATGACGATCCCGCCCTGGACGGCGAGCGACTCCACGGTTCCCCCCGAGAAGGTGTGGGTCCCGATGACGGGGCGCGGCGCCACCTGGTCGAGGACTCCCGTCCGCAGGTCGGCCGGGACGCTCTTCATCCCGGCGAACTCGCGGGCGTGGCCCCGTGTGGCGCCGATCTTCGCCTGGATCACGCCGCCGAGGATCCCGACGAGCATGCCGACGGTCGCGGCCGTGAAGGCGAGCGACTGGACCTCGGGGTCGCCGGCGTCGGCGAACACCGTGCCGATCGCGGCGGCGGATCCGAACCCTCCGGCCCAGCCGGCGAACAGGAGCATGCCGATGCTGTCGGGGGCGCCGAAGAGCGGTCCGAGGACGAGGAGCACGAGGAGCATCCCGACCGCCACTTGCACCGCGTACATCAGGACGCCGTAGCTCGCGAAGCCCGCGACGGATCGCCCGATCTTGAAGATGTTGAAGTCGTCCGTCAGGGCGAGGCAGGCGAACACGACGACGATCAGCAGCGACGAGTAGGTGCCGACCTGATCCGAGAACGGCAGCAAGCCCAGCATGTTCGGGCCGAGGACGAGCCCCAGGACGCCGGCGATGACGGAGGCGGGGATCATGGCCGCCTGGAGGGGCTTGAGCGTCGCGCGCAGGAGCGTGCCGAGGACGAGGAGCGCGCCGATGAGGCCCGCGTCGACGAGAAGGGATTGCGGCGTGAAGTCCATGGGTCTTCTCCGGGAGGTCGAGAGGAAAGGGGATCAGGCGAACGCGTCGGCGACGAGGTCGAGGAGGCCGAGCGGATCTCCGGGCGCGACGCGCGCGCACAGCGGATAGTCGGCTTCCGCGCCGGCGAGCGGCACGAACGCGACGCCGGGCCAGGGGCGCTCGGCGACGGACTCGGGGATGAGCGAGACGCCGAGACCGGCGCCGACGAGGCCGAGCATGGCCTGCTCGCTCGCGACCCGCGAGGCGATCCGCAGTGCGGACCCGGCTCGGAGGAACACCGACGTCGTGAGGTCGAAGGCGACGGGCGCACGCTCGCGGTCGAAGAGGACGAGCGGCTCGTCGGCGAGTTCCGCGACGGTGAGCGACTCGGCCGCGGCGAACGCGTGGCCCTCGGGGACCGCGACGCAGAAGCGCTCGCGGAGCACGATGCGTCGGTCGTCTGCGTCGTGCGTGACATCGCGGACGAGCACGAGGTCGAGGTCGCCGTTCTCGAGCGCGGCGGTGAGCTGCGCGCTGCCGCCGTCGACGACGTCGAGCGAGAAGCCGCTGAGCGCGGGGATGAGGCGCTGCCCGAGCGTCGGGAACACCGAGCTCGCGGCTCCCATCCGCAGGCGGCGGGCCCGGGGGAGGTCCTGCGCGGTCGCCGCGATGTGCAGGAGCGCCTCGACTCGCCGACGGATCTCGAGGGACTCCGGGTAGATCGCGTCGGCGGCCGGCGTCGGGGCGACGTCGCGCGGGCCGCGCTCGAAGAGCTGGGCGTCGAGGTGGGCCTCGAGTGATCCGACCGCCTGCGACACCGCCGACTGAGCCATGCCGAGAGCCTTCGCGGCGCGGGTGAAGCTGCGCTCGCTGTACACGGCGACGAAGCAGCGGAGCTGGCGGACGGTGACGTCGCTCATGCCGCGACCGGCGCGGTCGCGAACCGCGAGGGGGCGAACGGCGCGAGGTCGAACCGCGGCTCGCGGTCGAGTGCGAGGTCAGCGAGGGCGTCGCCGAACGCGGGGGTCAGCTTGAAGCCGTGCCCCGAGAACCCCGTTCCCACGACCACGCGCTCACTCAGTCGGCCGAGGAGGGCCGTCTTGTCGGCAGTGAACACGTCCATGTGCACCGAGCCGCGGGAGACGGCGGCGGGGAGGGTCGGCACGAGGCGGTGGACGTCGCGCGCGACGCGATCGCGCTGCTCGAGGGTCATCCGCCGGACGAGGGCATCCGGCTCGTCGACCGACTCCCACTTCGCGTCGTATCCGACCTTCACGAGAGATCCGTCGAGCGTCGGCACGCCGAAGAGGTGGGTCTCTCCGTGGTCGCGGATGAAGGCGGGGAACACCGCGGCGTCGAACGAACGGGGGTCGTCGGGGGCGAACCAGGTGAGGGCGAGCGGTTTGATCTCGAGGAGCGCGCCGAGGTCGGGGAGGAGCGCCGAGGTCCAGGCGCCGGCGGTCACGATCACCTGGGCCGCGTCGATCGTCCCGTCGGCCGTCGTGACCGTGACCCCGCTCGCCGTCTCGTCGATCGCGACGACGTCGGTGTGGTCGCGCAGCTCTGCGCCGGCCTCGAGCGCGCGGCGCTGGATCTCGGCGACGGCCGATTCGGGACGCAGGACGCCGCCGAGGCGGTCGAGCACGCCGATCTCGTCGGTGATGAGGCCGTGCTGCGGATAGCGGGCGCGGATCTCGTCGGCGTCCAGGACCTCGTGGTCGATCCCGGAGCCCGCGAGCGAGGCGCGCACCTGCTCGAGCTGAGGCGCATCGGGGCTGCCGATCGAGAGCACGCCGGTGTCGTGGAAGATCCTGCTGCACCCGCCGAGCTCGAGGTCGAGCCAGGACTCCCGCGACGAGAGGAGCATCGGAACGTAGTGCGCGCCCTCGTGGTACGCGGCGCGGAAGAGGCGGCTCTCGCCGGCGTACGCCCCGTCGTCGTGCAGGCGCGAGCGCGACTCGAGCCCGATCACTCGTGCGCCCTGCTGCGCTGCGCGCCAGGCGGCCCAGGACCCGGCCGCGCCGAGCCCGATGACGATCACATCTGCATCCATACCTGCAGAGCCTGCCGGGCGTCGCCTGACAAAGCAATCGGTTCGACCGATCGATCGAGATCGTTTACATCCGTGAAACCGATCGATAGGCGTCAGCGCGCCGCGACGCCCCGCGGGCGCGCGGCCCGCTGCAGGATCGCGAACACCCCGTCGAGCACGAGAGCGAGGGCCGCGACCGCCAGCGCGCCGCCGAGGACCTGGTCGAAGCGGCGCAGCGGGATTCCCTGGATGATCGCGTAGCCGAGCCCGCCGAGGTTCACGTACGCCGCGATCGTCACGGTCGCGACGACCTGCAGCACCGCCGAGCGGATCCCGCCGACGAGGAGCGGCAGCCCGAGAGGCGCCTCGATGCGCCAGAGGATCTGCCACTCGGTCATGCCCATCGCGCGGCCCGCGTCGATCGTGCGGCGGTCGATCGCGTCGAGGCCCGTGTAGGCGCCCGCGAGGATCGACGGGATCGCGAGGACGACGAACGCGATCATCGCCGCCTCGGGGCGGTGGGTCACGCCGAGGATCAGCACGAGCAGGAGGATGAGGCCGAAGGACGGGACCGCACGCGCGGCACCGGACAGCGCCACCGCGACGCCGCGCCCGCGCCCCGTGTGGCCGATCGCCCACCCGAGCGGGATCGCGATGACGGCGGCGATCGCGACCGCGAGGAAGGTGTAGGCGAGGTGCTCGGCGAAGGCGGCGGGGAGAGGGTGCGAGTCGGTCAGCCGATCGGGCGAGAAGAGCCAGGCGAGGGCATCGGCGATGAGGTTCACGCGCGCCCCCTGTTCCACGGCATCGCGAGGCGGCCCGCGATCTGCAGCAGGAGGTCGATCACGATCGCCACGACGGCGACCGCGATCACGCCGACGAGGATCTCCTCGGTGATCCGGCGCTGGAAGCCGTTCGTGAAGAGGTAGCCGAGGTTCGTGACGCCGATGAGGGCGCCGACGGTCGCGAGGGCGACGGTGCTCACGGCGGTGACGCGCAGCCCCGCGAGGATGACGGGGCCCGCGAGGGGCAGGTCGACCGCGAAGAACCGGCGCACGGATCCGTAGCCCATCGCGAGCGCGGCCTGCCGCACGTCGGCGTCGACGGCGTCGAACCCGTCGGCCGCCGAGCGCACCAGGAGGGCGACGGCGTAGATCGTGAGCGCGAGCACGAGGTTGAGCTCGCTGAGGGCGCTGATCCCGAAGATCACCGGAAGCAGCGGAAGCAGCGCGAGCGACGGCAGCGTGTACAGCAGGCCCGTGACCGTGAGGACGAAGCCCCGCACGGCGCGGAAGCGGTGCGCGACCCAGCCGAGCGGGATCGCGATGACCAGCCCGTAGAGGATCGGCGGCAGGCTCTGACGCAGGTGCTCGCCGATGAGCTGCGCGATGAGGCCGATGTTGTCGAGCGTCCAGGTCACGCGCCGAGCATCCCCTGCACGCGCCCCGTCGCGTCGACGACCGCGGTGCCGTTCGGCGTCTCGCGCAGGCTCAGCGCGCGCGGCCCGCCCGCGAGACCCACGAAGTCGCGCACGAAGTCGTCGGCCGGGTTCTCGAGGATCTCGTTCGGCGTGCCCTGCTGTGCGATCCGCCCGCCCTTCGCGAGGATCACGACCTCGTCGCCCAGGAGGAACGCCTCGTCGATGTCGTGCGTCACGAACACCGTCGTCTTGCCGAGCTCGGCCTGGAGGCGCAGGAGCTCGGCCTGCAGCTCGCGCCGCACGATGGGGTCGACGGCGCCGAACGGCTCGTCCATCAGGAGGATGTTGGGGTCGGCCGCGAGCGCCCGCGCGACACCGACGCGCTGCTGCTGGCCGCCCGAGAGCTGCGAGGGGTAGCGCTTCGCGAGCGCGCCGTCGAGGCCGACGGTGTCCATGAGGGCTCGGGCCCTCTCGCGCGCCGCCGGGCGCTTCGCCCCCGCGAGCACGGGGACCGTCGCGATGTTGTCGATGACCGTGACGTGCGGCAGCAGGCCCGAGCTCTGCATGACGTAGCCGATGCGGCGGCGCAGGGCGACGGGGTCCTCGTCGCGCACGTCGACGTCGTCGATGAGGACGGATCCGCCGGTCGGCTCGACCATGCGGTTCACCATGCGCAACAGCGTCGTCTTGCCCGACCCCGAGGATCCGACGAGGACGACGGTCCGGTGCGAGGGCACGACGAGGCTCACGTCGGCGACAGCGACCGTGCCGCCGGGGTACTCCTTGCGAACCGAGCGGAACTCGATCATGGGGAGCCGATCGATCCCTAGCGCCAGCGCGTGGCCATGATGAGGCCGATGAGGGCGAGGCCGCCGCCGATCGCGAGGTTCCACGCGCCGATGTCGGGGATCGGCCAGAGGGCGCCCGAGAGGTAGAAGACGAGGATCCACGCGAGCCCGACGAGGAAGAACGCCACCATCACGGGCAGGAACCACGCGGGGTTCGGCATCGGCTCGCCCGGGACGCGGGCGAAGTCGTCGTCTTCCTCTGTGGTCTTCTTGCGTGCCATGGTCGTCAGTCTACGTGGGTCAGTTCTCGTCGCCCGACTCGTCGGGCGCCGCGTCCTGGGCGTCGTCCTCGGTCGTCGCGCTGCAGGTGTAGAGCGTGACGGTGGATCCGACGGCGACGTCGCCGACGTGCGACTGCGTGTGCACCGTGGGCGGATCCTCGACGACGCACGTCGGGTCGTCGTCGGTCTTCACCGTGAGGTGCAGACCCTCGAGCTGGCTCGTCGCGAAGTCGACGGTCGATCCCGACAGGTCGACGACCGTGACGCGGCCCGACGCGACCGTGAGGTCGACGGTCGAACCCGCCGAGATCTCGTCGCCCTCGTCGAGGCCGTCTCCCTCGGCCGAGGCCGTGAGGACGGTGCCGGCGTCGGCCTCGGCGTCGTTCTCGGGAGTGATGCGGCCGACCTGCAGCCCCAGATCGGTGATCGCCGAGCGCGCGTCGTCCTCGCTCATGCCCGCGAGGGCCGGGACCTCGACGAGCTGCGGGCCCTCCGACACCGTGACGTCGACGGTGCTGCCGATCGCGACCGATGTGCCCGAGGCGGGATCCGTGCTGATCACGACCCCCTCCGGGACGGTGTCGCTCGGCTCGTCGACGCGGTTCGCCGTGAGGCCGTCGCCCTCGAGGTCGCTCTGCGCGCGGTCCCAGCTGCCGCCCACGACGTTCGACACGTCGACGGTGTCGGCGGCGCGCAGGTCGAGCGGATCCATGCGCACGACCCAGATCACGACGGCCGCGATGAGGGCGACGACGAGGATCACCCCGGCCCACACCCAGGCGACGGGTGGGCCGGCCTGCGTGCGCGCCGAGCCGTTCTCGGTCGCGAGCTGCGCGAGGGTGTGCTCGGTCTGCGCCTGCTGCTGCGTGCGTTCGCCGTAGAGCTCGTCGCTCAGGGCGGCGAGCTGGCGCTCGGAGAGCCGCTTGCCGTCGAGCGCGCGGTCGAGCGCCTCGCGGAACGAGGCCGCGTTGGAGAAGCGCTGGTTCGGATCCTTCGCGAGCGCCCGCAGCACGATCGGGTCGAGCTGAGCGGGGGAGTCGGGGTTCGTCTGCGACGGCGCGACGGGCGCCTCGCGCACGTGCTGGTACGCGACGGCGACGGGGGAGTCGCCGCGGAACGGGACCTGGCCCGTGAGCAGCTCGTAGAGCACGATGCCGGTCGAGTAGAGGTCGGCGCGGGCGTCGACGGGGTCGCCCTTGGCCTGCTCCGGCGAGAAGTACGCGGCCGTGCCGAGGATCGTCGTCGTCTCGGCGACGGTCGACGAGGTGTCGCTCACGGCGCGGGCGATGCCGAAGTCCATGACCTTCACCTGGCCGGCGTCGGTGATCATGACGTTGCCCGGCTTGATGTCGCGGTGCACGACGCCCGCGCGGTGCGAGTACTCGAGCGCCTCGAGGATCCCGTCGACGTAGCGCGCCGCGTCGTCGGCCCCGACGGCGCCGTCGTTCAGGACGTCCTTGAGAAGGGTGCCGCGCACGAGCTCCATCACGATGAACGGCGTGTGGGTCGTGCCGCCGAAGCCGTCGTCCTCGAGGTCCTCGCCCGCGTCGTAGACCCGCACGATCGAGGGGTGCGACATGCGGCTCGCGGCCTGGGCCTCGAGGCGGAAGCGCGTGCGGAACGTGTTGTCGCCGGACAGATCCTTGCGGAGGATCTTGATCGCGACCGTGCGGCCGAGGGTCAGGTCGTAGCCGCGGTAGACGCTCGCCATGCCGCCGCGGCCGATGAGCGAGTCGACTCGGTAGCGGCCCGACAGAATGCGTTGCTGGACCGGAGACTGAACGGCCTGCGTGGGCTCGTCTGCCACGTCATGCCCTCCCCGTGGAACTCGACTGCGTGAAGTGCCAGCCTAACCGGCGCGGTTCGGCCGGCACTTCACGATCACGTGACGGTCGGTCAGTTCTCGGATCCGTCGGACCCGTCGGATCCGCTCGCCGA
The DNA here is from genome assembly GCF_000422385.1 of Microbacterium indicum DSM 19969. GTDB lineage: Bacteria > Actinomycetota > Actinomycetes > Actinomycetales > Microbacteriaceae > Microbacterium > Microbacterium indicum. The sequence goes on along the minus strand of NZ_AULR01000011.1, from coordinate 40,837 downwards.
GGTGCCCGCGTCGGATCCGCTCTGGCCGCGCCCGCCGGCATTGCCGGTGCCCTCGGTCGCCGTGGCCGTCGGGGTCGGCGTGGGCGTCGGGGTCTCGGTGGGCTCGGGCTCGGAGACCTCGGCCGTCGCGACCTCGCTGCCCGCCGAGACGCGGCGGTCGTCGCCGCAGTAGGCGCCGTAGGTCGCCTGCACGCTCGCGGTGCCGTCGTCGATCGTGATGGTCGCCGAGTAGGTGTTCGCGTCGAAGTCGCGCTGCGTGGATCCGTCGTCGAACGTCGCGCCGATGAGGGTCACGGCGTAGCCGGTCGTCGTCGTGTTGGGGCACGACGAGTAGGCGGGCCAGGTGACCGTCGCCTGCTCGCCCTGCACGAGCGTGCCCGAGAAGCTCGGGGTGCCGGTCGGCGCCGGGACGTCGGCCATCGCGGCGTAGCGCGTCGCCGTGATCTCGGTGCCGGCCTCGACGAAGCCGCCGGGGCTGATCTCGTAGATCACGCCGACCTGGTCTTCGCTCGTGGCGGCGTCGCCGTCCTGGCAGTTGAGGCTGATCTGCGCGCCCGCCTCGCTGATGGCCTGGTTCGCGGCGTCGCACGTGAGGCCCTCGAGGCCCAGCGCCGTGACGTCGACGCGGTCGGGCGTGGGCGTCTCGGTGGGCGTCGGAGTCGGCGTCGCGGTGCGCGTCGCGCTCGCGGTGGGCGTCGGCGAGGAGGCCGCGTCGGAGTCGCCCCCGCCGAACCAGCCGCCCACGAGGCCCCAGACCGTTCCCGCGGCCACGACGGCGAGCAGGATGATGAGGGCGATGAGCGGACCCGTCCACGGGCTGCGCTTCTTCTTCGGCTTGGCGGCCGCGTCGGAGCCGTCGGCGGCCGGCATCGCGGCTGTCGCGGGCATCATCGTCGTCGCGGCGCCCGTCGTGCCCATGAGGCGCGTCATGGCGTCGTCGCCCATCTCTCCGCCGGCCGCGATCATCGGCGCGGCCGCGATGGCCGCGTCGAGGTCGCCGCGGCGCAGGGCGTTGCATGCGCGCGAGACGGCGGCCGCCGAGGCGGGCCGCTCGTCGGGCTTCTTCGCGATCATCGACATCACGAGGCGCTGCACGGGCTCGGGGACCGAGTCGGGCAGGGGCGGCGGCGCGTCGTTGATCTGCGCCATCGCGATCGCGACCTGCGACTCGCCCGTGAAGGGGCGCTTCCCCGCGAGGGCCTCGTACGCGACGATGCCGAGCGAGTAGATGTCGGTCGCGGGGCTCGCCGGGTGGCCGGAGGCCTGCTCGGGCGACAGGTACTGGACGGTGCCCATGACCTGGCCCGTCGCGGTGAGCGGGACCTGGTCGGCGATGCGCGCGATGCCGAAGTCGGTGATCTTCACGCGACCGTCGGGCGTGATGAGCAGGTTGCCCGGCTTGATGTCGCGGTGCACGAGGCCCGCGGCGTGGGCCGCCTGCAGCGCCGACGCGGTCTGCGAGACGTAGTCGAGGGTCTGGTCGGGCGACAGCGTGGTGTCGCGCTCGAGGACGGACGACAGCGCCTCGCCGGGCACGAGCTCCATGACGAGGAACGCGGATCCGTTCTCCTCGCCGTAGTCGAAGACGCTCGCGATGCCCTCGTGGTTGACGAGCGCCGCGTGGCGGGCCTCGGCGCGGAAGCGCTCGAGGAAGCCCGGGTCGCCCATGTACTCGTCTTTGAGGATCTTGATCGCGACGGTCCGGCCGATGATGTGGTCGGTCGCCGACCACACCTCGCCCATGCCGCCGATCGCGATCCGCGAGTCGAGTTCGTAGCGGCTGCCGCCGAATGTCACACCCTGTGTTGGCCTCATTGTGCGAGCACCGCCTCCATGACTGTCTTCGCGATGGGAGCCGCGATGGTGTTTCCCGAGCCGTTGCGGCCCTGGCCTCCGCCGTTCTCGACGACGACCGCGACCGCGACCTCCGGATCGTCTGCAGGGGCGAACCCTGCGAACCAGAGGGTGTACGGGTCGTCGTCTCCGCCTTGTTCGGCGGTGCCGGTCTTGCCCGCGACGTCGACCCCGTCAATTCTTGCATTTGTGGCCGCGCCGTCATTGACCGACGACATCATCATCTCGGTCACGGTTTCGGCGGTATCCGACGAAACCGCCTGACCGAGCTCGCTGGGGGTCGTGCTCTCCTGCACCGAGAGGTCGTCGCCGACGACCTGGTCGATGAGGTACGGCTTCATCTCGACGCCGTCGTTCGCGATCGTCGCGGCCGTCATCGCGACCTCGAGGGGCGTCGCCGTGACCTGGCCCTGGCCGAAGCCCGTGAGGGCGGCCTGGTCGTCGGAGAGCGAGTCGCTCGGGTAGCTCGACGTCGCGACCGAGAGGGGGATCTCGAGGTCGTCGGCGTTGTACCCGTACTTCTCGGCCTGCGCGAGGATCGCGTCGCTCCCGAGCTCGACGGCGAGCTCGGCCATCGGCACGTTGCAGCTGAGCTTGATCGCGGTCGCGAGCGTCACCTGGTCGCCCGATCCGCAGGTCGTCTGCGTCGCGTTCGTGATCTCGTGGCTCGTGCCGGGCGGGGTGTAGCTCTGCAGGTTGTCGAAGGTGCTGTCGGCCGTGTAGTCGCCCGACTCGAGCGCCGCCGAGGCGACGACGAGCTTGAAGGTCGACCCCGGGGGGTAGACGCTCGACGTCGCGTTGTTGATCAGCGGATTCGGATCCTGCGCGTTGAGGTCGTCGTACGCGGCGTTGGCGGCGTCGGAGTCGTGCACCGCGATCGAGTTGGTGTCGTAGCCCGGGGTCGTGACCATCGCGAGGATCTCGCCGGTGTCGGGCTTGATCGCGACGACGGCGCCCGTGTACCCCGCGTCGACCATGGCGTTGTATGCCGCGGCCTGCACATCGGGGTCGACGGTGAGCTCGACGCTCGAGCCGGTCGGCTCCTTGCCCGTGAGGACCTGCTCGATGCGCGAGAGGAAGGCCGAACTGCTGAAGCCCGAGAGCTCCTGGTTCGCGGCCTGCTCGATACCCGTCGCCGAGCCGAGCACGGGGTTCAGGTACCCCGTGATGCCCGACCACATGGCCGGGTCCTCGTAGATGCGCTGATAGGCATACAGGTCGTCGGTCGACTGCGAACGGGCGATCTGCTCGCCGCCGGCGATGATCGGACCGCGCTGCACCTCGTACGAGTCGTACAGCGTGCGCCGGTTGTTCTGATCGCTCGCGAGGGTGTCCTGCTGGAACACCTGGATCACGCTCGTCGACGCGAACAGCGCCACGAACATGAAGGCGACGATGATGCTCAGCCGCCGGATCTCCTTGGTCATCCGATCACCGCCCGGGGTTGGCGCCGCACGGAGTCGCTCACGCGCAGCAGGATCGCGACGATGATCCAGTTCGCAAGGAGCGAGGATCCGCCCGCCGCGAGGAACGGCGTCGTGAGGCCCGTGAGCGGGATCACGCGGGTCACGCCGCCGACCATGATGAACACCTGCAGCGCGAGGGTGAACGAGAGGCCCACCGCGAGCAGCTTGCCGAAGTCGTCCTGGCCCGCGACGCCGATGCGGGCGCCGCGGCTGACGAACACGAGGTAGAGCGCGAAGATCGCGAACAGGCCCACGAGGCCGAGCTCCTCGCCGAGGCTCGGGATGATGAAGTCGCTGTTGGCGACGGGTGTGAGGCCCGGGCGGCCCTGGCCGAGACCCGTGCCGAACATGCCGCCGTGCGCGAGGCCGAAGATGCCGTTGACGAGCTGGAAGCTGCCGCCGGCCGGATCGTTGTACAGGCTGTCGTCGAACGCATCGAGCCACGTCGTGAAGCGGTTGTGCACGTAGGGCATGACGAAGCTCGCCGCGACGGCGCCGCCGATCGCGAGGATCACGCCGATCAGCACCCAGCCCGTCTTGCCCGTCGCGACGTAGAGCATCGCGACGAACATGCCGAAGATGAGGAGGCCGGTTCCGAGGTCGCGCTGCGCGACGATGACGACCATCGAGACGGCCCAGATCACGAGGAGCGGGCCGAATTCGCGGGCCCGCGGGAACGTGAAGCCGAGGATCTTCGTGCCCGTCGACGTCAGGCTCTCCCGGGTGCGGACGAGGTATCCGGCGAAGAAGATCGCGAGGCAGATCTTCGCGATCTCGCCCGGCTGGAAGTTGAAGCCGGCGATCGAGATCCACACCGTCGCGTTGCCGCCGCCGTTGAGGAACGGGATGAACGGCAGGACGAGGAGGACGAGCCCGACGAAGCCGAAGATGTACGTGTAGCGGAACAGCACGCGGTAGTTCGCGAGCGTCCAGACGACGACGCCGCAGAGAGCCATCGAGACGGCCGCATATGCCATCTGGTGCATACCCGCCGCCGTCGCGGGGGTCGAGTCGAGGTCGAGCCGGTAGATCATCGACGTGCCGACGCCCGTGAGCGTCAGCGCGATCGGCAGGAGGAACGGGTCGGCCTGCGAGGCGCGGATCCGGAGCACGACGTGCAGGGCGATCGCGAGGACGCAGATCGCGCCGATGATGGTCAGGGGGCCCATGTCGAGCGCGCCGAGCGCGCCGAACTGCACGAGCACGAAAGCCGAGATCGTGATGGCGATCGCGAAGATGAGGAGCATGAGCTCGCGGTTGCGCAGCTGCTGCGCCTTGCGCATGCGGCGCAGGTCGCGCTTCACGCCGCGTTCGACGCGGGCGTCGTTCGCCACGTCGGTCATGAGTCACCTCCGTCGTCGGGCAGGGAGCCCCGGACGTTCTCGACGATCTGCTGGGCCTGAGCGAGGTTGGACGCCGAGATCGTATCGAGCACGTTCGTGAGATACGGATCACGCAGCTCCGAAAGCGCTATGCCGGTGTCCTCGTAGGGGGTCGCGAGCGAGAACGGCCCGATCGACTGCTGGATGCCCTGGTAGATCACGACCGAGTCGTCGTCGGCCCCCACGAAGTAGCGCGTCTGCGTCCAGCTGTAGAAGCCGAGCAGGCCAGCCGCGATCGCGGCGGCGAGCAGCACGAGGGCCGCGATGCCCGTGGCCCGGCGGCGGCGCGTGCGGCGCCTGTCCTCGGCGATGAGCTCCTCGAGGTACTCGGTGTCGGGCTCGAAGTGGGTCGGCTCGTTGGCGGCCGCGCGCGTGGGGTGCAGCCAGCCGGTCGGCACGATCGAGCGCGACGCGGGCACGGCGACGCCGTCGGGGTTCGACGCCGAGCCGACGATCGTCGGGGTGCCCGTGTAGAGCGGGTGCTGGCCGCCGACGTCGACGATCACGACCGTCACGTTGTCGGGGGCGCCGCCGTCGAGCGCCTGCTTGAGGAGCGTGTCGGCTGTGCGCGCCGGGGGCAGCTGGCGGCCGAAGATCTTGCCGATGTGCTGCTCGTCGACGACGCCCGAGAGCCCGTCGGAGCAGAGGAGCCACCGGTCGCCCGGCTTCGTCGGCATGATGAAGGTGTCGATCGCCGGGTGGGCGTCCATGTCGCCGAGCACGCGCATGAGCACCGAGCGGCGCGGGTGGTAGCGCGCCTCCTCCGGCGTGATGCGGCCCGTCTCGACGAGGCGCTGCACGAAGGTGTGGTCGGTCGTGATCTGGGTCAGCGCGCCGTCGCGGTAGAGATAGATGCGGCTGTCGCCGATGTGGCCGATGACGGCGTAGTCGTCGACCATGATGATGCCGCTGACGGTCGTGCCGAGGCCCGCGAGCTCGGGGCGCTCGGTCGCGACCTCGATGAGGTCGCCCGCCGTCGACGAGATCGTGTCGCGCAGCGCGACCTGGGCCTGCGCGGGCGAGTCGTAGTGCGTGTCGAGGGGCCGCAGCCGGCTGATCGCGATAGCCGACGCCACGTCGCCGCCCGCGTGCCCGCCCATGCCGTCGGCCACGGCGAACATATTCGAGCCCGAGTAGCCCGAATCCTGGTTGTTCGACCGCACACGTCCCGTGTGCGAGATCGCGGCGCTGGATCCCTGGAAGACCACGGCCCGGTTACGTCCGCAGCTCGAAGGTCGTGGCGCCCACCTTGATCGGGGCGCCGGGGGTCACGGCGAGCGGGGTCGAGGGCGAGACCTTCTGGCCCGAGAGGAAGGTGCCGTTGGTCGAGTCGAGATCCTGGATCATCCACTGCCCGCGGTTGTTCACGAGGCGCGCGTGGTGGCTCGACGTGTAGTCGTCGCGGATCACGAGGCCCGCGTCGCTCGAGCGGCCGATCGTCAGCGACTCGGTGCCGAGCGGCACCTCGAGCCCCTGCTTGGGGCCGGAGGTGATGACGATCCGCGACGGGATCGCGGGAGCCGACGACGCGGGGGTCTGCGGCCGCTGGACGTCGGTCATCACGGTGCGGGCGTCGGGATCCACCGCGACCGCCGGGGCGGGCTGCCGCGTCACCTGCTGCGGAACCGGCTCGGGCAGCTTGCGCACGCGGCCGCCGAAGACGTCGGCCCGCAGCGCGAACACGATGACGAAGACGAAGACCCACATGAGCAGCAGGAAGCCGTACTGCAGGAAGAAGAGGGTGAGGGTGCTCATCGGAGGCCTCCCTGGAACGCGTCGATGATCTGCGTCGCGTCCTGCTGCTGCGGCAGCCGGACAGGCGCCGCGGAGGCGACGACGCGGAAGACCATGTTCGTGCGGCCGATCGTGATCATCTGGCCGTCGGCGAGGCCCGCCTGCTTGATGCGCTGGCCGTCGAGCTTCGATCCGTTCGTGGATCCGAGGTCGCGCACCATCGCGCGCTCGCCGTCCCACAGGACCTCGACGTGCTTGCGGCTCGTGCCCGGGTCGGCGATCGTGATGTCGGCGTCGCTGCCGCGGCCGATCACGGTGCGCGCCCGGGAGAGCGTGTGGCGCCGGCCGTCGATGTCGAGAGCGGCCTGCCAGGAGACCTGCCCGTCGACGGACGAGCTCGAGACGTCGATCGTGCCGACCGACACGGCGTCGTCTGCCTGCAGCGCGATCGTGAGGGGCCCGGAGAAGCTGTAGCCCTGCGCCGACGCGTGCTTCTGGGCGATCGACCGCAGTTCGGAGTCGAGCCCGGATCCCAGCGCGGTCATGCGCTCGGCGTCGGCGGGGGAGAGGCGCACGAGGAAGGAGTTGGGAGCGAGGATCCGCTCGCGGCTCACGACGGCGGCCTTGGTGTCCATCTCTCGGCGCAGAGCCGAGGCGATCTCGACCGGCTGGATGCCGCTGCGGAAGGTCTTGGCGAACGCGCCGTTGACGGCGCGCTCGAGACCTCGCTCGAAGCTGTCAAGCAGTCCCACGGTGCTCCTCGGGGGTTTCGGACACGGGTTGACGTCATGGTAACGGCGGCGTCTGACATTCCTCGTCGTGCCCAGGGTGGATCCTCAGGCGCCCTGATTCGCGTCTCCCGCGCGCACCGTGATAATGTCGTGAAGTTGAGTTCGTCTCGCACGTTCTCTGCGCAAGTGGCGGAATCGGTAGACGCGCTGGCTTCAGGTGCCAGTGTCCTTACGGACGTGGGGGTTCAAGTCCCCCCTTGCGCACATCGCATCGAAGGGCCCGGATCCGAGGATCCGGGCCCTTCGCGCATCCCGCGGGAGGCGTACCGGAATCCAATCGCCCGACCGGGCGAAACGGTGCGATCCCGAGGCGCGAGGCGTGTACCCTCGATCGGGACGTCCTCTCTCGGTCGTCCGGCCCTCACTGTTTCCCCCCGATGGTGAGGGCTGTTTTCTTGCCTTCTGCGGCGTCATCTTTCGTCCGGGGGCTGGTCACGGTCATGTTCGTCGGCTACGTTGTGAGCGTCGGCGTGAAACTACGCCGACATCCGCCCCAATAGAACGGCAGTACATGGCAACTCAGGGCACCGTCAAGTGGTTCAACTCGGAGAAGGGCTTCGGCTTCATCTCTCCGGACGAGGGCGGCCAGGACGTCTTCGCGCACTACAGTGCGATCCAGAGCAAGGGCTACCGTGCGCTGGAAGAGAACCAGCGCGTGGAGTTCGAGGTCGCCGAGGGCCCCAAGGGCCTGCAGGCTGAGAACATCATCCCGCTGTAAGCAGCGCTGATACACAAGGAGCCCCTCGCCATCGCGGCGAGGGGCTCCTGCTCTTTCCGGGCGCTCAGCGGCGGCGCTTGCGGTTCCGCGCGAGGACGGCGGCCTGCTCGGCGTCGGCGATCGCGGCGCGGGCGGCGGCCAGGGCCTCGACCGGGGCGTGCGACTGGCGGGCGGCGGCGAGCCCGCGGCGCGCGCTGTCGAGCCGCACGCGGGCGTCGACCTCGGCGTCGAGGACGACGGCCTCGGCCCGCGCGAGCGCGCTGCGCGCCGCGCTGAGGGTGCCGGGAAGCGCGCTGCGGGCCGAGCGCACCTCCTGCTGCTGCGTGCGGGATCCCGCGAGGGCATCGTCGAGCCGGTCGCGCAGGCGCGCGAGGCGCTCGTTCGCGGTGACGGGGCGGCGGTCCGCCATCTGCTGGGCGCCGTCGAGGGCCGCCGACGCGACGCGGATCGCCTCGGCGAGGCGCGGGGCCTCGCGCGGGTCGACCGCCTGGAGGGTCCCCGACGCGGCGCGGATCGCGCTCGCCGCCGCCGCGGCCTCGTCGACGACCGCGAGGCGCGCGCCCACGACGAGGCGGTGCGTCTCCTCGAGCAGCTGCGCGCTCTGCTCGGCGCGCGCGAGCGACTTCTCGGCGGCCGTGAGGTGCGCGCGGACGTTCTGCTCGTCGTCGCGCGCGGCCTGCCAGTGGGCCTCGGCTCCGGCGAGGGCGTCGCGTGCCTCGGCGTCGGCCTGCGCGGCGTCCTCCCACTCGGTGTCGTCGGCGATGCGCTCGAGCTCGGCGCGGAGCGCGGCGGGATCCCCCATGCGCTCGGCGAGCGCGTCGATCCGCTCGCGGGCGGCCGCGATCTGCTCGGCGGGGCTCGCGTGCTGCGCGATCCACGCCTCGTTGTCGGATCGGGCCGCCGCGATCACGCCCATGGCCTCGTCGATCCCCGTCGTGAGCCGCTTGGCCTCTGCGCGCTTCTGGGCGGGGAGCAGCGCGTCGGCGCTCGCCGCGCTGTACGCCGCGAACGCGTCGTCGCGCGTGTGCTGCGCCGTGAGGCGTGCGCGGCGCAGCGACGCCGGGGGCCGGCCGTCGTAGAGGGCGCTCGCCATGCCGATCTCGAGGTCGAGCTCGGTCGTCGCGTCGTCGAGTTCGACGAGGCGCTCGCCGAGCGACGCGAGGGCCGCGTCGGCCCGAGCTCGCGCCCCCTTCCCGCGCCGCACGCCGCGGACGACGAGGATCACGGCGATCACGACGACGACCGCCGCGACGAGGGCGACGGCGCCCGGGATCGCCCAGGAGAGGATCTGGTCGGTGGAGCTCGGCATGGTTGCGGGTCAGGCGCCTCGCAGCAGGAGCGGGATGAGGTCGGCGGGGGCGTCCGCCTGGGCGATCGTCCCCTCTTCTTCGTCGGCGCCGCCGAAGCCCCAGCGCGCGAAGATCACGGGGACGCCGTGCTCGTTCGCGCCCTCGACGTCATGGCTGCGGTCGCCGATCAGGACCGGCCGCGAGATGTCGACGCCGTGCGCCTTCATGTCGTCGAGCGCGCGGCCGAGGACGTGCGCCTTGGTGTCGAGCACGTCGGGGTCGGGGATGGATCCGTGGATCGTCGTGAACAGCGGCGCGAGGCCGTGGTTCTGGAGGATCGAGAGCACCTGGTTGCCGGGCTTCGTGCTCGCGGTCGACTGGGGCACGCCCGCGCGGTTGACCTGGCGGATCACGTCCTCGACGCCCGGGTAGATGCGCACGGCCGTCGAATAGCCCTCGCTCGAGGCGAGTTCGCGGTAGCGGCCCACGGCGGCGGTCGCGTCGGGGAGCGAGAGGCCCGCGAGCTTCTGGAACGACTCGAGCATCGGCGGACCGATCCAGAGGTTCACATGCTCGTCGGCGATCGGGGGCTTGCCCATCTCGTCGAGCACCTGGCCGACGCGCGGAAGGATGCCCGCCGACGCGTCCGCGATGGTTCCGTCAACGTCCCAGAAGATGCACGACCACGGCGATTCCATGGGTCCAGCCTAGGCCGTCGAATGTCGGCATCCGGCCCGCGCGGCTGTGAGTCAGAAGAGCGTGGGGACTCCGCTGTCGATGCCCTTCATCGCCTCGTAGTCGAGCGTGAGGCAGCGGATCCCGCGGTCCTCCGCGAGCGTGCGCGCCTGCGGCTTGATCTCCTGGGCCGCGAAGACGCCGCGGATCCCCGTGAGGAGCGGGTCGCGCCCGAGCAGGTCGAGGTAGCGGGTCAGCTGCTCGACGCCGTCGATGTCGCCGCGGCGCTTGATCTCGACGGCGATCGCGACGCCGTCGGGGTCGCGCACGAGCAGGTCGACGGGGCCGATCGCGGTCGGGTACTCGCGGCGGACGAGCCGCGCGCCCTCCGTGATGAGGTCGACCTGCTCGGCGAGGAGGCGCTGGAGGTCGGACTCGACGCCGTCCTTGATGAGGCCGGGGTCGACGCCGAGGTCGTGGGTCGAGTCGTGGATGATCTCGTGGATCCGCACCGTGAGCGCGTCGCCCGTCTTCTGGTGCGTGACCTTCCACAGCTCGACGACGCCCGCGGCGGCGAGCTCGTCGTCGATCTCGAGGTGGTCGAGGCGGCAGGGCGGGCTCATCCAGTTGAGGGGCTTGTAGCTGCCGCCGTCGGAGTGGATGAGGAGCGACCCGTCGCCCTTGTGCATGAGCACGCGCGTGGCGAGCGGCAGGTGCGCGTTGAGGCGCCCTGCGTAGTCGACGGAGCACCGGGCGATGACGAGACGCACCCGACTACGGTACCTGCCCCGTCCCCCCGCCAGTTCTCCTTTTCTCCGTGTTTTCCCCACGCCTCGCGTGGGGAAAACACGGAGAAAAGGAGACTCAGGGGCGGATCATCGTCATACCGGCCGGGGTGGCGGTGTCCATCGACGGGAGGGCGCGGGCGGCCTCGTCGAGGTCGATGATCCGCTCGATGAGACGCTCGGGGGCGAGGGATCCGTCGGCGATCATCGCGAGCATGCCCGGGTAGTCGCGCGCCGACATGCCGTGGCTGCCGAGCACGTCGATCTCCCACGCGATGACCCGGCCCATCGGCACGCGGGGCGTGCCGGGCATGAGCCCGATCTGGACGTGGCGCCCGCGGCGCCTGAGCGACAGGATCGCCGTCGCGCAGGTCGCGTCGAGCCCGACGGCGTCGACCGCGACGTGCGCGCCGCCTCCCGTGATCTCCGAGACCCGCCGGGTCGCGTCGTCGTCGCTCACGACCGTCTCGGCCCCGAGCTCGCGCGCGGCCGCGAGCGCCGTCTCGCTGCGGTCGATCGCGATGAGGCGCGCGCCGAGCGCCTGCGCGATCATCACGGCGCTGAGGCCGACCCCGCCGGCCCCGACGACCGCGACCCACTCGCCCGGCTCGACGCGCGCCCGCGCGACGAGGCCGCGGTAGGCCGTCGCGAACCGGCACCCGAGGGCGGCCGCGGCCTCGAAGGTGACGCCGTCCGGGATCCGCACGAGGTTCGCGTCTGCGGCGTGCAGCGCGACGAGTTCGGCGAAGGATCCGTCGTGCGTGAAGCCCGGCTGCGTCTGGTCCGGGCACACCTGGGCGTCGCCCCGCAGGCACCACTCGCACGACCCGCACCCGTTCACGAAGGGGACCGTGACCCGGTCGCCGACCGCCCACCTCTCGACGCCCGCGCCGACCTCGGCCACGACCCCGGCGAGCTCGTGCCCCGGCACGTGGGGGAGCGAGATGTCGTCGTCGTGACCCGCCCAGCCGTGCCAGTCGCTGCGGCAGAGGCCCGTGGCCTCGACCCGCACGACGACCCCGTGCGCAGGTGCCTCAGGGCGCGGTACCTCAGAGACCTCGACGGGGCCCGAGAAGGCGGCATAGGTGACGGCGCGCATGGCATCCATTGTCGCGCCGCGCGGGGCTCACACCGCGTCGAACGCGGGCACGCGCCCGAGGAGCTCCGACACGTCGCCCGACACCTCGCGCGGCGCCGCCCCGCGCTCGAACACCAGGGCGGGACCCGGCGCCGCCGGGGAGACGGCGGATCCCCCGACCGCGGCCGTCGATCCGTCGACGGAGAGCCAGGTGCCCTCGCGCAGCCCGAGGATCGCGGCGTCGTTCTGCTCGAGGAACTCGGCGAGCCGCTGCTCGCGCGTCTCTCCGTTGTGCGTCGACGCCGGGTCGGCGTCGAGGAAGTGCGGGTTGAGCTGGAAGGGCACGAGCCCCAGGGCCTCGAACGACGCGGGCTGGGCGATCGGCATGTCGTTCGTCGTCCGGATGGTCGGACCCGCGATGTTGGTCCCCGCGCTCGCGCCCATATAGGGCATGCCGTCGGCGGTGCGCTCCCGGATCGCGTCGAGCGCCCCCGTGCGCTGCAGCGCGTCGAGCAGCCGGAAGGTGTTGCCGCCCCCGACGAAGACCGCCTCGGCGTCGCGGATCGCCGCGGCGGGATCGGCGGCCGCGTGGGCGCCCGCGACCGAGATCCCGCGGGCGGCGAGCGCCGACGCGACCTTGCGCGTGTAGGCGTCGTGATCGGCCAGCGCGTACGGCACGAACGTCAGGGCGGCGCCGTCGAGGAATCCGGCGACGACGTCGAGCGCGTGCTCGAGGTAGGCGGATCCGTGGTTCGTCGAGTTCGACAGGAGCAGGAGGTTCACGGGGGTCCCTTCGGTCAGGAGGTGCGCCGCGATCGGCCGCGCCGCCAGTCGCGGTGCGGCGCGGACGGCGCGCGGTTCGAGAGCAGGTCGGCGAGCTGCCGCGCCGCGGCCTGCAGGTCGTCGAGGTGGTCGCGCAGGTCGTCGTCGTATTCGACGACCTTCGGCTCGACGAGCGACATGGATCCGGCCGGGGTGGATCCGATGAGCACCGGCACGGCGATCGCCCGCGTCGTGGGGTCGTACTCGCCCTCGGAGTACGCCGATCCCGCGCGGTACGTCTCGTCGAGCAGCCGCTCGAGCTTCGCCTCGTCGACCTCGGTCAGCTCGGAGAAGCGGGCGAAGGGGCGGCCGCTCAGCATGTTGCGCCGGACGAGCGGGTCGAGGAACGCGAAGTACGCGCGCGACGTCGCCCCCGCGTGGGCGGGGTAGAGGTCGCCGACGAGCGGATGGGATCGCACGGGGCCCTGGTCTCCGTCGACGGCGGCGATGCAGCGCACGTGGAACCCGTCGGGGATCGTGAACGAGGCGGTGCGCCCCGTCTTCTCGGCGAGGTCGGTGAGGACCTGCTCGGCGAGGCGCGCGAGACCGCCGCCCCGCTCCCACAGCGCCGCCATGTGCCACATGGCCGGGCCGAGGCTGTACCGGCGCGTATAGGGGTCGGCGATGAGGAACCCGCGGGCCGCGAGGGCCGCGAGAAGCCGTTGGCTCGTCGACTTGTTGAAGCCGAACTCCTCGGCGAGCTCGTGCACGCCCCAGTCGCGCCGCGACTCGCTGTACGACAGGAGGATCTGCAGCGCGCGGTCGACGGTCTGGAGGGGGGAGGACGTCCGGTCGTCGTCTGTCGCCACGCGTGGGGCTCCTTGTCAGAGGGGATCCGGCGGCCGACGGGCGGCGTCCGCACGAGCGTCACCGTAGCAGGACGTATCGAAATGTGGTTGTAACTTTCAAATAGTGGGATTGGCTTGCGTTCTCTGATCCACGCACGGGAGGCTCATCCGAACCGGGCACAGAGCCCACCCTCCCGAAAGTGAGTCCCATGCAGTTCGTCCTCCGTCGCGTCCTGGCGATGGTTCCCGCGTTGCTGGGCGTGATCGTGGCCGTGTTCCTCATCACGCGCGTCCTGCCCGGCGACCCCGCGCGCACGCTCGCCGGCGACCAGGCCGACGCCTCGACGGTCGAGAAGATCCGCGAGCAGATGGGCCTCGACCGCCCGCTGCCCCTGCAGTTCGTCGACTACGTCGTCGGCCTCTTCCGCGGCGACCTCGGCTACGCGTGGCACACGGGCCACACCGTCGCCCAGGATCTCGCGACGCGGATCCCCGCGACCGTCGAGCTCGCCCTCGCGGCGCTCGTCATCGCGGTCGTCATCGGCGTCCCGCTCGGCATCGCGAGCGCCGTCTTCCGCGGCAGGCTCATCGATCACGTCACGCGCGTCATCACGCTCGTGGGCGCGTCGATGCCGCTGTTCTGGCTCGGCCTGCTCGTGATCTTCGTGTTCTACTTCCAGCTCGACGTCGCGCCGGCGCCGACGGGTCGGATCGGTGACAGCGTCAACCCGCCGACGCACGCGACGGGTCTCTACATCGTCGACAGCATCCTGTCGGGCGACACCGTCGCCCTGGGGTCGAGCCTCGCGCACATCATCTGGCCCGCCCTCGTCCTCGCGACCGGCGCGACCGCGATGATCTCGCGCATGACCCGCTCGGCGACCCTCGAGGTCATCGGCCAGGACTACGTTCGCACCGCGACCTCGAAGGGCCTGCCTCCGCTCGTGGTCATCGGGAAGCACGCCTTCCGCAACGCCTCCCCGGCCGTCGTCACCGTCATCGGGCTCGAGTTCGGGCAGCTCATGGCCGGCGCGGTCCTGACCGAGACGATCTTCAGCTGGCCCGGCGTCGGCTCCTACGTGACGCAGTCGATCCTCGCGACCGACTACGCGCCGGTGCAGGCCTTCACGCTGCTGTCCGCCGCCGTGTATCTCGTCGTCAACCTCCTCGTGGACCTGGCACAGGCCGCGATCGACCCGAGGATCCGCCATGCCTCCTGAGATGAAGACCCGCGGGACCGGATTCGTCCGCCTCCTGCTCCGCAACCGCCTCGGTATGCTCGGGCTCGGCGTCGTCCTCGTCTGGACCCTCGGCGCTCTGCTCGTCGGCGTCGTGAGCCCCTACGGCGCGGCCGAGACCGCCGTCGGGCCGCTGCTGGATCCCCCGAGCTGGGCGCACCTCTTCGGCACCGACAACTTCGGACGCGACATCCTCACGCGCGTCCTGTCGGGCGCCCGGCTCTCGCTCTGGACCGGCCTCATCGCCGTCGCGATCTCGATCGTGATCGGCGTGCCGCTCGGCGGCGTCGCCGGCTACGTCGGCGGCTGGGTCGGATCGCTGATCATGCGCGTCATGGACGTCATGCTCGCGTTCCCCTCGCTCGTGCTCGCCCTCGCGATCGCCGCGTCGCTCGGCCCCGGCGTCGGAAGCGCGATGGTCGCGGTCGGCATCGTGGGCATCCCCGAGTTCGCCCGCATCACGTACGGTCAGACGACGGCGCTCCGCGAGAGAGAGTTCGTCGAGGCGGGCCGCGCGCTCGGTCTCTCGACGCCCGTGATCCTGCTGCGCCACATCGTGCCGAACGCGCTCGCGCCGATCGTCGTCCGCGCCGCTCTCGGCATGGGCTACGCGATCCTCACGGCCGCGTCCCTCAGCTTCATCGGCCTCGGGGCGCAGCCGCCGACCGCCGAGTGGGGCGTCATGATCAGCGACGGCCGCGGCTACATCATCAGCGGCGAGTGGTGGCTGACGGTCTTCCCCGGCCTCGCGATCGCGACCTCGATCCTCGGCTTCAACCTGTTCGGAGACGCGCTGCGCGACGTCCTCGACCCCCGGCTGCGCACCACGGCATGACGCGCCGCCTTCCCGTCCCGCACCACCCGACCCCTCGCACAGGAGAACGCATGAAGAAGTTCCGCGCCATCGTGGCGCTGACCGCGGCAGGTGCGCTGCTCGCCGGCTGCAGCGCCAACAGCAACGCCAACTCGGCCGACTCGGGAGACGACGCGCCCGTGTCGCTCACGGCCGCCTACTCGGAGGGCGGCACGACCCTCAACCCCTACGAGGCGAACGACGTCACGAGCGACACCTTCGTGCTCGCGGCGTACGACCAGCTCGTCACCTACGACACCGAGGTGGTCGACGGCCAGGCCACGGCGAAGACCGACTCGATCTCGCCCATGCTCGCCGAGTCGTGGGACGTCGACGACGACGCGACCGAGTACACGTTCCACCTGCGCGACGACGTGACCTTCCAGAGCGGCAACCCGCTCACTTCCGCCGACGTCGTCGGCTCGCTCGACCTCATCAAGGCCTCGTCGAGCGCGAGCTTCCTCTACGACATGGCGGGCATCGACTCCTACGAGGCGGTCGACGACCACACCGTGACGATCACCCTCACGGGGCCGAACCACCTCTTCCTGCAGATCCTGCCCATGTACTCGTTCTCGATCGTCGACACGGCGCTCGTCGACGAGAACGGCGGCGCGGACTGGCTCGCGCAGAACACGGCGGGAAGCGGCCCGTACGTGCTCGACTCGTGGGATCCCGCGACCGAGGCCGCGCTGACCCGCAACGACGACTACTGGGGCGCCGAGCCGCAGATCGACGACGTCACGGTGCGCTTCGTGAGCGAGGCGTCGAACCGCGTGCAGCTGCTGAGCCGCGGCGAGGTCGGCCTCGCGCTCGAGCTGCCGGCGAAGGACGTCGCGACGCTCGAGGACACCGACGGGGTCGTGATCGACTCGCGCGCCAGCAACAAAGAGCTCTTCTTCGCGATGAACAACGAGATCGCGCCCTTCGACGACCCCAAGGTCCGCCAGGCGATCAGCTACGCGATCCCGACCGACGCGCTCATCGACGACGTCATGCAGGGTCAGGCGAGCCCCATGACCTCCTCGGTCCCGAGCTCGATGCCCGGCTTCGACGACTCGACGTACGCGTACCACGAGGATCTCGACAAGGCGAAGGAGCTCCTCACGGAGGCCGGGTACCCCGACGGCTTCACCTTCGACTTCACCCTCGGCGGCGGATTCCAGGACTGGGCAGATGACGCCGTCCTGATCCAGGCCGAGCTCGCGAAGATCGGCGTGACCATGAACATCACGAACATGGCCCGCGCGCAGTTCCTCGACGCCCTCGACACCCGCCAGGTGCAGGCGTACATCTCGCGCTGGACCTCGTTCGTCAACGACCCCGGCTACCACCTGGGTCTGCTGCTCACGACCGACACCTCGAGCAACTACATGAACTACTCGAACGCCGAGGTCGACGCGCTCTGGGAGAAGGCCGCGGCCGAGCCCGACGTCGACGTGCGCAACGAGTACTACGCGCAGATGCAGGCACTGATCACCGAGGACGCGCCGTGGGCGTACCTCTACGAGTACAACATCGTGGTCGGCCTGCAGGAGGGCACCACGGGGTACACCTCGTACCCCGACGGGATCGTCCGCTTCGCGCAGCTGAGCGTCGAGGACTGACACCGACACCGGACGGCGCCCGCGACGCGGGGGCACGTCACCCGGAGGGGCGGGGATCCGCCCGCCCCTCCCGCATCACCCGCACGATCGAAAGGAACCACGCGATGAGCGCGGACAACTGGGAGGACCGGCTCGTACGGGCCATCGACGAGCGAGCCGACGAGCTGCTCGAGCTGGCCGGGGCCATGATCCGGATCCCGAGCGAGAACCCGTCGGGCGACTGCACGGAGATCGCCGCGTTCACCGCCGACTACCTCCGCTCGCGCGGCCTCGACGCGCAGGTCCTCGACGCCGGCGACGGGCGTGTCAACGTCCTCTCGCACAGCGGCGAGGCCGCGGACGACGAGCGGTACCTCGTGCTGTCGGGCCACTACGACGTCGTGCCCGTGGGCGACGTGTCGCGCTGGTCGTTCCCGCCCTTCGCGGGCGACGTCGTCGACGGCTGGCTGCGCGGGCGCGGCGCGAGCGACATGAAGGCCGGCCTCGCGGGAGCGCTGTTCGTGTACGGCCTGCTCGCGGAGCTCGAGGTCCCGATCCGCGGCAAGCTGAGCTTCCTCGGCGTCTGCGACGAGGAGGTCGGCGGCCGTCGCGGCGCCGACTGGGTCCTCGACCAGGGCCACATCGCGGGCGCGACGGCGGGGATCATCGCTGAGCCGGCCGAGCGCTCGCACCCGACGATCGGGCAGAAGGGCAGCAACTGGTTCCGCCTCACGATCGAGGGCCGGCCGGGCCACGGCAGCCTGCAGCCGCTCCACGGCGTGAACGCCAACCTCCTCGCCGCGAAGGCGATCGTCGCGCTCCAGGACCTCTGGAACATGGTCCCGAACGCTCCCGAGGACGTCCGCGGGCTGATCGAGGACTCGAAGGTCTACGCCGAGGAGCGCGAGGGCTACCAGCCCGGCATCGGCCAGGTGTTCGAGCACGTGACGGTCAACGTCGGCACGGTCTCGGGCGGCACGTCGACCAACGTCGTGGCCGACCGCGCCGTCGTCGAGATCGACACCCGCGTCCCCATCGGGCTCACGCGCGACGAGGTCAACGCCCGCGTGCGCGAGATCCTCGACGAGCAGGGGATCCCCGCCGAGATCGAGCCTCTCGGCTTCATGAGCGAGCCGAACTGGACCCTGCCGTCCGACCCGATCGTGCGCGAGCTGATCGGCGTCCTCCGCGACATCAGCGACCCCGAGGCCCAGGGCGTCCTGCAGTGGGCGTCGTCCGACGCGCGCACCTTCCGTTCGCACGGGATCCCCGTGCTGCAGTACGGTCCGGCGGAGCTCGCGACGATCCACGGCTTCGACGAGAAGGCCCCCGCGGCCGACGTCATCCTCGCCGCGAAGGTCTACGCGCTCACGACCCTGCGCTACCTCGGGCTCGCGGGGGAGTAGCCGACGATGTCCGCCCTGCTCACGATCGACGACCTGCGGGTCGAGATCCCCACCGCCCGCGGCGTCGTCACGCCCGTCGACGGCGTCAGCCTCGAGATCGGCGAGGGGGAGATGCTCGGCCTCGTCGGCGAGTCCGGCAGCGGCAAGAGCATGACCGCCATGTCGATCCTGCGGATGCTGCCGACGCCCGCCGCCCGGATCGTCGGCGGCAGCATCCGCTTCGACGGCGAGGATCTCGTCGGCGCCGCCCCGCGGCGGCTCCGGGAGATCCGGGGCGGCCGCGTCGGCACGATCTTCCAGGAGCCCATGACGGCCCTGAACCCCGTCTTCACGATCGGCGACCAGCTCACCGAGCCGCTGCGTCGCCACCGCGGGATGGGGCGCCGCGCCGCGTGGACGCGCGGCATCGAGCTGCTCGAGATGGTGGGGATCCGCCGCGCCGAGCGCGTGATGCGCGAGCACCCCTTCCAGCTGTCCGGCGGGATGCGCCAGCGCGTCATGATCGCGATCGCCATGTCGTGCGAGCCGCGTCTGCTGATCGCGGACGAGCCGACGACGGCGCTCGACGTGACGACCCAGGCGCAGATCCTCGACCTCATGGTCGGGCTCCAGCGCGACCACGGCACCGCGGTCCTCCTGATCACCCACGATCTCGGCGTCGTCGCGCAGACCTGCCAGCGCGCGTCGGTCATGTACGGCGGAGAGGTCGTCGAATCGGCCCCCGTGGACCGCCTGTTCGACGAGCCCGAGCATGCCTACACGCGGCGCCTCCTCGGGATGCGACCCCGTGCGCTCGACGACGCGCTCGACGCCCGCGAGCGCGTCGAGATCCCCGCCGGCAGTAGGCCGCTCGTCGAGGTCTCGGGCCTCGTGAAGCACTACAGCACGGGCCGTGGCCGCGAGCGCGAGATCGTGCGCGCGGTCGACGGCGTCGACTTCGCGCTGCACGCGGGCCGGACCCTCGCGGTCGTCGGCGAGTCGGGATCCGGCAAGTCGACCACGGGGCGCGCCGTCCTGCGGCTCATCGAGCCGAGCGAGGGGACGATCCGCTTCGAGGGCCGCGACGTGCGCGCCCTGCGCGGCGAGGCGCTGCGTTCGTGGCGCCGCGAGGCGCAGATCATCTTCCAGGACACCTACGCCTCGCTCGACCCGCGCTGGAAGGTCGGCGCATCGCTCGAGGAGCCCCTCGCGCGACACACGCGGCTCTCGGCCGCCGAACGCCGCGACCGCGTCGCCGAGTCGCTCGAGCTCGTGGGCCTCACGGCCGATCACGCGTCGCGCTTCCCCCACGAGTTCTCGGGCGGACAGCGCCAGCGCATCGGCATCGCCCGCGCGCTCGTCCTGCGGCCCAAGCTCGTCGTCGCCGACGAGCCCGTCTCGGCGCTCGACGTCTCGGTGCAGGCGCAGGTCCTCGACCTCATGCGCGATCTGCAGAAGCAGCTGGGCCTCGCGTACCTCTTCATCACCCACGACCTGTCGGTCGTGGCCGAGATCGCCGACGACGTGCTCGTGATGCGCACGGGCCAGGTCGTCGAGCAGGGCGGCGTCGACCAGGTGCTGCGCGATCCGCGGCATCCGTACACCCGCGCCCTCCTCGCCGCCGTGCCGCGGGCGGATCCCGGAGCGGGCGCCGACGCCGGCGAGCGCGCCCGTATCATCGAGCTGGGCCTGTCATGAGGCTCGGCGTGATCACGATCGGGCAGACGCCCCGGATCGATCTGACTCCCGAGCTCGAGGCGCTGCTCCCCGGCGTCGAGCTCATCGAGCGCGGTGTGCTCGACGGCTGCGACGACGTCGAGATCGCGGGCTTCGCCCCCGAGCCGGGCGACCACGTCCTCACGACGCGCCTGGCCGACGGCGGATCCGCGATCATCGGCGAGCGCACGGTCATGGAGCGTCTGCCGGCGATCATCGCGCGGCTCGAGCAGGAGACCGACGCGATCCTCCTGGCCTGCACGGGGGCATTCCCCGAGATGGACTCGAAGAAGCCGTTCTTCGTGCCCGACCGGATCATCGCGCACGCCGTCGCCGCCGCGGCGCCGAGCGGATCGCGCGTCGGCATCGTCTCGCCGCTCGCGGAGCAGCGTGAGGACGCCTTGCGCAAGTTCCAGGGCGTGCTGGGGGAGGGGCGCGAGGTCCTCGTCGCCGCGTCCTCGCCCTACACCGGGACGGAGGCCGAGCTGCGTGCCGCGTCGCGCGAGCTCGCCGAGTCCGGAGCCCGGCTCATCGCGCTCGACTGCTTCGGCTACACCGCCGCCATGCGCGCCGCCGTCGCCGACGAGACGGGTCTTCCCGTCGTCGTCGCCCGGTCGGTCGCGGCGCGCATCGCGGCCGAGGCCCTGGGCGCCGGCGCCTGAGGCCCGCGCTCCCGACTTCCACCCCCTGAAGGAGATACATCCATGTCCTGGTCACACCTTTCCGCCGCCTACGACCTGCTCGACGACCCGGGTGTGCGCGGCGACGCCGTCGCGGAGCACCTGCGCGCGATCGCGCCGTCGGCCGAGGTCGAAGTGACGGTCGTCGCGGGAGACGGCGGCGAGACCGACTTCGTCCGCGTCACGATCCCCGGATCCGACGGCAAGCGCGCCGGAGGATCCGCGCCGACGCTCGGGATCCTCGGCCGCCTCGGAGGTCTCGGGGCGCGCCCCGAGCAGATCGGCTTCGTGAGCGACGGCGACGGGGCGCTCGCCGCCGTGACGATCGCCGCGAAGCTCCTCGCGATGGCCGCGCGCGGCGAGCAGCTGCCCGGCGACGTCATCGTCGCGACGCACATCGACCCCGACGCCCCGACGCAGCCGCACGACCCCGTCCCGTTCATGGGATCCGTCGTCGAGCAGGACGTGAGCAACGAGCACGAGGTCTCGCCCGAGATGGACGCCATCATCTCGATCGACACGACCAAGGGAAACCGCGTGCTCAACCACAAGGGCATCGCGATCACGCCTACGATCGCCGACGGGTGGATCCTGCGCGTCTCGGAGACGCTTCTCGACATCGTGAGCCGCACGACGGGGCGCCTGCCCGCCGTCATGCCCATCACGATGCAGGACATCACGCCGTACGGCAACGACGTCTACCACGTGAACTCGATCGTGCAGCCGTGCACCGCGACGACCGCGCCGGTCGTGGGCGTCGCGATCGTCACGGAGTCGGCCGTGCCCGGATCCGCGACGGGCGCGACCGACCTGCACGACGTCGACCAGGCGGTGCGCTTCGCTATCGAGACGGCGAAGGACTTCGGCCGCGGCATCGCGTCGTTCCACGACGCCGACGAGCTCGCCCACATCAAGGGCCTCTACGGCGAGATGTCGCACCTGCGCACGCAGGGCGCATGATCCCGGGCCGGTGCCCCGCGGGGCACCGGCCGCACGTCACACCCCCGCAGGAACCGCCGCCGAGCCCGCGACCTTCGCGAGGGCCGCGAGGTTCGCGGCGTACTCGGCCGCCGCGGATCCGACGACGCTCTCGATGTCGTCCATCTGCGTCAGCGAGAAGTAGAACCCGCGGCCCGGGACGACGGCGCCGAGCTCGGCGAGCAGCGGCGCGAGCGTGAAGGTCGGCCCCATCTGGTGGCCGAAGTCGGCTCCCGTGTGCACGGGGATCGCGGGGACGCCCGAGAGGCCGCCCGCCGGGTAGCGGTCGAGGAACGCCTTCAGCAGACCCGTGTACGTGCCCTTGTACGTCGGCGAGGCGAAGACCGCGAGATCGGACGCCGCGACGGCGGCGTTCGCGGCGGCCAGCTTGTCTGACGGCCAGACGAGGACCTCGTCGGCGTAGTCGGCGAGGTCGAATACCCGCACGTCGTACGACCCCGGTTCGAGGAGCTTCGCGACCAGCAGCTCGGCGACCTTGCGCGTGCGCGAGGCGGCCTTGGGATTTCCGATGACGATCGAGACGGTCAGCGTCATGATGTTCCTGCTCTCATCGATTCCGAATGGTGGGAAAGACGGGAGGAGCGTGCGTCGCACGGGGACGTGGAGACGATGCTCCTCCACACTCCACCGGGATCTTGTGGCTCGGTGGGCCCGCGACGTCTCACATCGCACGCCCCAGTGTGCCCCACGCGTGTATCGCCGCGGAAGCCGGACGTTTCTTCTGCGTAACGCGGGATCCGCGCGCGGTCAGTGCGCCGCGTAGAGCCCCTGCAGCTCGCCGGCCTCCTCGAGGTACGCGCGGCGGCGGGCGAAGAGGTCGGGCGCGAGGGCGCGCACGCGGTCGACGACCTCGCCGAGGTCGGCCGTCAGGAGCCGCCCGTCGCGCACGACGATCTCGCCGTCGACCATCGTCATGTCGACGTCGGATCCGCGCACCGCGTGCACGAGGTTGTGGTGCAGGTTCGCGTACTCGCCGCCGTCGAAGAGCGGCGTCATGCGCGGGGTGTCGGTGCGCACCGCGATGAGGTCGGCCTTCTTCCCGACCTCGACTGATCCGAGCGCGTCGCCCTGCCCGATCGCGCGCGCCCCGCCCCGGGTCGCCATGCGGAGCACCTGCCACGAGTCCATCGCCGCGGCGTCCATGCGGCGCAGCTTCCCGAGCAGCGAGGCGACCTTCATCTCCTCGAACATGTCGAGGTTGTTGTTCTCCTTCTCGCCGTCGGTCCCGAGGCCCACGGCGACGCCCGCCTCGAGCATCTCGGCGACGGGCGCCATGCCGCTCGCGAGCTTCATGTTCGACACGGGGTTGTGCGAGACTCCGACGCCGCGCTCGGCGATGAGGTCCACCTCGCCCTGGTCGAGCCACACGGCGTGGGCGATCATGGCCCGCGGGGCATCGAAGAACCCGATCCGCTCGAGGGCGTGCATCGGTCGCATGCCGTAACGGGAATGGAAGTCGGCGAGCTCGACCTCCGACTCGCTGCAGTGGGTGTAGATCCCCGTGTCGTAGTGCTTCGCCATGTCGATCGCGCGCCGCTGGCCCGCCTCGTCGGCGTAGAAGAGGTGCTCGAGGCCGACCCACGGCATGACGCGACCGCCGGCGGCGCCCGTCCACTCACGGAGGATCCGCTCGTTGTCGTCGAGCGTGTCGAAGTAGTCGAAGTCGGGGTGCGCGCCGACGTAGTTCACCGTGACGACGCGGTTGCCGAGAGTGCTCGCGGCGCGCGCTGCGCCGTCCATGAAGCGCCACATGTCGACGACGGTCGTGGTGCCCGCGAGCAGCCCCTCGCTGTAGCAGAGCATCGCGGCGGCCTCCGCCTCGTCGGCGTTCAGCACCCTGTGCATGGGATCGATGTGCAGGCGTAGCCACTCCCACACGGGCAGGTGCTCGGCGGTCCCGCGCAGCAGGCCCGAGTGGTGGTGCGCGTTGACGAGTCCCGGCATCAGCAGGCGATCGGGCAGATCGACGCGTTCCGCCTCGGGGTGGCGCGCTGCGAGATCGGCGACGGGCCCGATCTCGACGATCGCCCCCGCCTCGACGAGGACGGCGGATCCGGCGAGGACCGAGAGCGCGTCGTCCATGGTGACGATCTGGTCGGGCACGAGGAGCGTGGAGCGGGGTGGCACGGGTCCAGTGTGCGGATCCGGCCCGCGCCCCGCACGCGACACGGCGGCCGGAAACAACCCTTTTACGTGCTCCCCGATCCCGGGCCCCGGCGACGTAACGCACCCCGCACGGCGGCGACACGGGGACGAAACAGGTGCTCCCTACCGTGTTGAACTGATCGATTCACTCGGCGGTTTCTCCCGGACGGAGCGCGTTATGACCTCGGCACCACCCCTCACGAAGCCCGTCGACGTCGCCGACCCGCGGGCGCAGGCCGCGGTGCGGATCGACGGCATCGACAAGGTGTTCCCGCTCGGGCGCGGCAAGGACCTGCGGGCCCTCGGCACCGTCGACCTCGAGGTCGCGGAGGGCGAGTTCGTCGCGATCATCGGCCCCTCGGGGTGCGGGAAGTCCACGGTGCTCCGCATGATGGCCGGCCTCGAGACCCCGAGCAGCGGATCCGTCGAGATCTTCGGCGACGACCCCCACCGGCTCGCGAAGCAGCACCGCCTCGGCGTCGCCTTCCAGGAGCACGCGCTCCTGCCGTGGGCATCCGTGCGCGGCAACATCGCGCTCCCCTTCAAGGTCGCGGGGCGGCCGCTCGACGCCGAGCGCGTCGACGGGCTCATCGACCTCGTCGGGCTCTCGGGCTTCGAGAAGGCGCGCCCGAAGCAGCTCTCGGGCGGCATGCGGCAGCGCGCGTCGATCGCACGGGCGCTCGCGCTCAGCCCGGACCTCCTCCTGCTCGACGAGCCCTTCGGCGCGCTCGACGCCGTGACGAGGCGCCGGATGAACGCCGAGCTCGCCCGCATCTGGGCCGAGGAGCGGATCACGACCGTCCTCGTGACGCACGACGTCGACGAGGCGCTGATCCTCGCCGACCGCGTCGTCGTCATGACCGGCCGCCCGGGCCAGGTCCGCACGATCCGCGACGTCGACTTCCCGCGCCCTCGCGGCGCCGACGTGACGCGCAGCCCCGAGTTCCACGACCTCGTCGACGAGCTCACGGCGCTGCTCGTGGAGGCCGAGTGAGCGCGCCCGCGCGCCGCGGGACGGCGATCGCGTACGTGGTGGCGGGCGCCGTCCTCCTCCTCGTCGCCGCCCAGCTGATCGGTCAGCTCCAGCTCGCGGGCCGCGCGTGGCCCCCTCTGACCGACGTCGTCGAGTACGTCGCGACCCCCGCAGGGGCGAGCCTCCTCTGGCGGAACCTCGTCGTGACGACCGCCTCCGCGGCGCGCGGCTTCGTCATCGGGGCCGGAGTCGCCCTCGTCGGCGCCGTCCTCGCGCTCGTGATCCCGGCGCTGCGACCCGGGCTCGACCGCTTCTCGGCGATCCTCCACGCCGTTCCCACGATCGCGCTCGCGCCGCTCCTCATCACGACCGTCGGGCGCGAGGACACCCCGGCCGTGATCGCGGCGCTGAGCGTCGGCTTCCTCATGTTCGTGACGATGACCTCGGCGTTCGCGAACCGCAGCGAACCGCACGAGGACGTCTTCACGGTCCTGGGGTCGAGCCGGATCCAGCGGCTCGTCCGCCTCGAGGCGCCGCGCGCCGTTCCCGCCTTCTTCGACGGCCTCGTCCTGAGCGCCCCTGCCGCGATCCTCGGCGCCACGATCGGCGAGTGGTTCGGCGCGCCCATGGGGCTCGGCCTGCTGATCGTGAGCGCGATGCAGAACTACCAGATGCAGCTGCTCTGGGCGGCGGCGCTCGCCGCGACGATCCTCTCGCTCGCGACCTACCTCGTGTTCACACTGCTCCAGCGCGCGGCCGTCAGGCGGTTCGCGTGACGGCGCTGCGCGCGGCGGCGCGCTTCGTCGTCCACCTCTGGCCCGTCGTGCTCGTCGTCGCGGCGTGGGATCTGTGGGTCGTCCTCAACGGCTACACCGCGACGGTCGCGCCGCGTCCCTGGGCCGTCTTCGCCGACGTCCTCACGTCGTTCGGCTCGTACCTGCCCTCCACGGCGTACACGCTGGGCGTCTCGCTCGTCGGCCTGCTCGGCGGCACGATGCTCGGCTTCGCCTGCGCCGTGCTCGTGTGGGCGTCGGCGGCGCTCTCCGGCATCGTCACGCCGGCGGCGCTCGTGATCCGGTCGGTGCCGCTGACGGCGATGATCCCGATCATCGCCCGCGTCGTCGGGTACGGGGACGCGGCCGTCGTGACGTCGACGGTCCTCATCTGCTTCTTCCCCGCCTTCGTCTTCACTCTGTCGGGCCTCGTGGCGATCCCCGACAGCGGGCGCGACCTCTTCCGCGTGCTCGGCGCGGGGCGGATCCAGGTCCTCGCCCGCCTCGGCGTCATGCACGCGTTGCCGAACCTCATGGTCTCGGTGCGCATCACGGCCCCCGCCGCGGTTCTCGGCGCGATGCTCGCCGAATACCTCATGGGGACGGAGGGCCTCGGCGCCCTGTTCTCCACCTCGCAGAGCTACTCCGACCAGGAGCGTGCCTGGGGTACGGCCCTCGTCGCGACCGTGGTCTCCGTCCTCGTCTTCACCGCCGCGCGCGGGCTCGAACGCCGAGTCGTCGCGCGCGTCGCCTGACTCCTCACCGAACCAAGGAGCACACCCTATGCGTCGACTTCCCCACCTCCGCCGCTCGCGCGCCGCGGCCGCGCTCGCCGCTGCCGCAGCCGTCGGCATCGCCCTCGCCGGCTGCTCGGGAACAGCGTCCGACGAATCGTCCGACGCGTCGGGCGACCTCGACACGCTGCGCGTCTCGCTCGGCTGGATCACGAACACCGAGTGGGCGGGCTTCTGGATCGCCGACCACGAGGGCTACTACGAGGACGCGGGCCTCGACATCGACTGGATCGGCGGCGGCCCCAATGCCCCGACGACGGCCCAGACCGTCGCGTCGGGCGAAGCCGACCTCGGCATCGAGCCGAGCCTGCAGCAGTGGCTCGGGACCTTCGCCGACGGCAACGACTGGACGGCGATCGGCGCGCTCTTCCAGAACAGCCCCGGAGCGCTCGTCTCGCTCGCCTCGGATCCCGTGGAGTCGGCGGAGGACCTCGTGGGCGCGACCGTCCTGGGGCAGGAGGGGACGCAGATCAACTACGACGCGATGTTCCACCTCGCGGGCCTCGAGCCCGACTACGACTTCATCCCCGTCGGCTTCGACATCGCGCCGCTCGTCGACGGCCAGGGCAAGGCGTACACGGCCTACTCGACGAACCAGCCGATCATGCTCGAGGAGCAGTACGGGATGTCGAGCGACGACTATGTCGTGACGATGTACTCCGACCTCGGGCTGCCGCTCTACGGAAACATCATGTACGGAGACTCGGACTTCGTGTCGGAGAACGGCGACCTGATCGAGCGGTTCCTCGCGGCCTCGATCCGGGGCTGGGAGGAGAACGGCGAGGATCCGGCGGTCGGCGCGGGCCTGGCCGTCGACGAGTACGGGGCCGACCTCGGCCTCGACCTCGCGCAGCAGACGCGCGAGAACGAACTGCAGCAGGACCTCGTCGTGGGCGACTACGGCGACCCGATGTTCACGATGAACACCGAGATCATGGACGGCGCGATGTACGACGGGCTCGCCGCGGCGGGCTTCGCCGACCTCCCGGCGCCCGAGGACTACGTCGACATGAGCTACCTCGAGGCCGCGTACGCGGACCTCGGCGAGTGACGTGACGGCGAGCGAGGAGACGACACGACGATGACGATCACCGAGACGCACAGCGTCCAGACGGCGCAGGGCATCCGCGAGCTGCGCGAGCTGCCCAAGGGGCACCTGCACATCCACATGGAGGCGTGCATGCGCCCCGCCACGCTCGCGGAGCTGGCGGCCGAGAAGGGGATCCCCGTTCCCGAGACGCAGGACTTCGAGGGCTTCGCGGCGTTCAGCGAGACGTACCGCACGCTCCTCGAGGTCCTGCGCACGCCCGAGGCGGTCGAGCGCCTGATCCACGAGATCTTCGAGGACAACGCGGCCGACGGCGCCGCGTGGCTGGAGCTCAACGTGAGCCCGCGCTTCTACGACACCGTCTTCGGATCGCAGGACGCGGCCCTCGAGGCGTTCCTCGCGTACTCCGAGGCGGCGTCCGTGAAGACCGGCGTCGCGTTCGGGTTCATGGTGACGATCGACCGCACGGCCGGCGTCGACGTCGCGATCGAGCTCGCCGAGCTGGCCGCCCGGTTCGCGGGGCGGGGGGTCGTCTCGCTCGGCCTCGCGGCGGAGGAGCGCGGCAACTCCTCGGCGCGCTTCGCCGAGGCCTTCGCGATCGGGAAGCGCGCGGGCCTGCAGATCACGCCGCATGCCGGCGAGCTCGTCGGCCCCGAGGAGGTGCGCGGGGCGCTGTCTGTCGGCGCCGACCGCATCCTGCACGGGATCCGTTCCGTCGAGGATCCCTCCCTCGTCGCCGAGCTCGCGGAGCGCGGCGTCTCGCTCGACGTCTGCCCGTCGTCGAACGTCATCCTCGTCGACTCGGTTCCGACGATCGCCGACCACCCGCTGCCGCATCTCCTCGAGGCGGGTGTCCGGTGCTCGATCAACGCCGACGACCCGATCCTGTTCGGCCCCGGCCTCCTCGACGAATACGAGATCTGCCGTTCCGGCCTCGGCCTGAGCGACGAGCAGCTCGCGGCGTGCGCGTGGACCTCGATCGAGACGACCCTCGCTCCTGAGGCCGTCAAGGCCGTCGCGCGCGAGCGCATCGACGCTTGGCTCGCGGCATGACTGGCGACGCCCGCACGCTGCACTTCGGGATCTTCGAGGTGATGGCGCCCCAGGTCGGCGGGACCTTCAGCTGGCCGCATGCCCCCGCCGCGAGCGTCGACTTCGCGAACGTCGACCACTGGATCCGCATCGCGAAGTCGATCGAGGAGTCGGGCTTCGACTTCCTCTTCTTCGCGGGCGGCTACGGGTACCCGATCATCGGCGACGACATCTCGCGCGTCTCGGTGGAGCGCGGCATCAACTTCTCGGGGCTCGACCCCGACTACCTGATCCCGATCCTCGTGCAGCACACGTCGACGCTCGGCTTCGTCGTGACGCAGACGACGGGCCTCGATCACCCCGCGCAGCTCGCGCGGCGCTTCTCGACGCTCGACCACCTGACGGGCGGACGCATCGGCTGGAACATCGTGACGGGGGCGTCGCAGAACGCCGTCGCCGAGGTGTTCGGCCACGACAGCCTCGTGCCGCACGACGTGCGCTACGACATGGCGGCCGAGTACGTGCGGCTCGCGAGCCGGCTGTGGGAGGAGGCGTGGGACGACGACGCGCTCGTCGCCGACCGCGAGACGGGCGTGTACGCCGACCCCGACGGCGTGCACCGCATCGTGTTCGACGGCGAGCACTACCGCTCGCGCGGGTACTACGGCGCCCCGCCCTCGCCGCAGCGCACGCCCGTGCTGTTCCAGGCGGGGACGTCGCCCAAGGGCCGCGCCTTCGCGGCGGGCACGGCCGAGTGCGTGTTCGTGCAGGCGACGACCGTCGAGCGCACGGCCGCGGCCGTCGCCGACATCCGCGAGCGCGCGGACGCCGCGGGGCGCGACGGATCCGCGCTGCGGCTCATGAGCGGCATGACGGTCTTCGTCGGCGAGACGGAGGAGGAGGCGAGGCGGATCGAGGCCGAATTCGACGCGATGCAGAGCGACGAGATCGTCGCGGCGCTGTACGCCGGCAACACGGGGATCGACCTGCTGTCGCTCGACCCGGATCAGACCCTCCACCAGGTGCTCGGAACGGGCGTCGTGGGGCAGATGGGGACGAGCAACATCGAGCGCTTCCTCGGCGACGACGCGCCGACCGTGCGCGAGATCCTCGACCAGCTGCGCGGGCTCGGCACCCGGGGGTTCCGGGTCACGGGCTCGGCCGAGCAGGTGGCCGACGAGATCGAGCGCATCGCCGAGGCGACGGGGCTCGACGGCTTCCTCATCGAGCCCTACTTCGAGCCGACCGACATCGAGGAGTTCGGGCGGCTCGTGATGCCGATCCTCCGCGAGCGCGGTCGCCTCGGCGACGCCGCGGGCAAGGACACGCTGCGGGCCCGCGTGACCGAGCGCGCGGGCAACGACCGCCTCGGCGCGGCGCACCCCGTGCTCAGGCGGGCCGCCGTCTGACTGCGGATATCGTGGGGCCCGTGAGCGACGCGGGCCCCACGACGAGTGCCGAGAAGGAACGTCTTCTGGAGCTCGTGGCCGACCTGATCCTGCGCGACGGGGTGATCGGGCTGAGCCTCAGCGGGATCGCGCGGGGGATCGGCTCCAACAACCGCATGCTGCTCTACTACTTCGGCTCGAAGCAGGAGCTGCTCGACGACGCATCGGTTCGCGCGTTCGAGCGCCACCCGCGGCTCCGCACGATGTTCGACCGCCTCCACGAGGAGGGCGATCTCGAGGACCTCCTGATCCGCGCGTGGGAGGACCTCTCGTCCGAGGAGAACATCCCGTATCTGCGGGTCTACTTCCAGAGCTTCGGCGTCGCGATGCGCGACGGCGACGAGTGGGAGAGCTTCACGCGGCGATCGCGGCTGCAGTGGGTCGACCTCGCGACGTCGGCGATCCGCCAGCACGGGCACGACGCCGAGCGCGCCCGGATCGCGGCGACGGCGATCGTCGCGCTGTGGCGCGGGCTGCAGATGGCGCTCATCTCGGGCGGCGACAGGGAGATCCTGCGTCGTTCCTACGCGGCGGGCGTCGCCGGCGCGGTCGCCGCCCTCTGAGCGCAGGCTTCTCGAGGCCGTGACGGCCCCGAAACACGGCGCTCCTAGCGTGTGAACTGATCAGTTCACTTTCGAGGGAGGAACGCGGATGGCGAAGCACTGGAAGATCGGTCTGTTTCAGAGCATGGGGCTCATGGGGTCGTGGCGGATGCCGGAGAGCACATCCACCGCGTTCCTCGATCTCGACCACTGGCTCACGATGGCGCGCCGCGGCGAGGAGGAGGGCGCCGACTTCTTCTTCCTCGCCGACGACTACGGATACCCGGTGGTCGGAGACGGGATCCCCGCGTCCGCCGTCCGGGCGGGCGTGCAGTTCCCGAAGGCCGATGTCTCGGCTCTGCTGCCGGCGCTCGCCGCCGTGACCGATCGGATGGGCCTCGTCACGACCCTGTCGACGCAGGTCGAGCTGCCGCCGATGGTCGCGCGGAAGCTCGCGACCCTCGACAACCTCACGAAGGGCCGCGTCGGCTGGAACATCGTCACGGGTGCGGGTCAGAACGCATCGGCCCGCCTGTTCGGGCGCGAGCTCACCGAACACGACCAGCGGTACGCGATCGCCGACGACCACGTCGACCTGACCCTCAAACTGTGGGAGGGTTCGTGGGACGACGGCGCCGTCGTCGCCGACCGGGAGCCGGGGGTCTATGCGGATCCCGACCGGGTCCGCGAGATCGAGCACGAGGGTCCGTTCTTCCGTTCGCACGGCGCGCTCTCGGTGCCGCCCGGGCCGCAGCGGACGCCCGTGCTCTTCCAGGCCGGGGCCTCGGAGCCGGGCCGCGCGCTCGCCGCGAAGTACGCCGAGGGGGTGTTCCTCGCGGCCGAGCCGGCGGCGATGAAGGCGCAGATCGCCGACATCCGGCGGAGGGCGGGGGAGAACGGCCGCGACCCGCGATCGATCTCCTGCCTCATCGCCGGCACCTTCTACGTCGCCGAGACCGAGGACGAGGCGCGCGCGATCCGCGAGAGGCAGCGCTCGATGCGCACGCTCGAGGAGGCCGCCGCGTCGTACGCGTTCTACACGGGCCTCGACCTGTCGCGGATGGATCCCGACAAGCCCCTCGACCCGAGCGCGGGCCTCACCCAGACGGGGCGCACGAACGTCGAGCGGTACCTCGGGCCGAACGCGCCGACCGTGCGGGAGATCCTCGAGGAGTTCCAGGCGAACAGCGTCATGGGCGCGCCCTATGTCGGGACGCCCGAGCAGGTCGTCGACGCCGCGCAGGAGGTGCTCGAGGAGACCGACGCCGACGGATTCCTCGTGCAGCCGGATCACGCGGGAGACTTCGACCGCTTCTTCGACCTCGTGATGCCCGAGATGCGCCGCCGCGGCCTCATCGCGCCGGCGGGCGAGCCGACGACGCTGCGTGAGCGTCTCGGCGGATCCGGCCCCCACCTCGACGCGAGCCACCCCGGGGCCGCGTACCGGCGCGCGACGGAGCCGGCCCGCGCCTGACGCGATCCTCCGACGCGAAGCGGCCGCCGGCGCCCCGTGAGGGCCGGCGGCCGCTTCGCGCGCCCGTCAGAGCGCCGACAGCGAGTGGAACCGGCGGCCGTGGTAGACGAGCGGGGAGCTGTCGGCGGCCTCGGCCATCGCGTGCACGCGCAGCAGGACGATCTCGTGGTCGCCGGCGGGCGTCGTGCTCTCGACCGAGCAGTCGAACCACATGGGCGATCCGTTGAGGAAGATCGATCCGTCGAACGACTCGGCGACGTCGAGGCCGGCGAAGCGGTCGCCGCTGCGCGACGCGAGGCGCATGCACGCGTCGGCCTGGCCGTCGCCGAGCACGCTGATCCCGATGCGCGGCGACCGGATGAGCCGGGGCCACGTCGACGACGATCTCTGGACCGAGAACATGACGAGCGGCGGGTCGTACGAGACGCCGACCGTGAAGGACGAGGCGACCATGCCGACGGGCTCGCCGTCGACGTTCGCGCAGAGGGCCGCGACGCCCGACGGGTAGCGGCCCATCATGGCTCGGACGCTGTCGAGATCCGCGCCGACGGGCTCCAGCTGGTGGGCGAGCTCGACGGGCGCTTCGGAGATGAGAGACAAGGCGGGTGCTCCTGACGTTCGCTGATCGGATGGTCAACGTCGGAGCGCTCACACCAGAGAGGCAGACCGCGGCCGACGCGTTCTCCCGCGAGGTGTTGTGTCTCGATGGGGCACGCAGCGGCTCACGCTGCGCCTTCCACTATGGTCGCGCGTCGTTTCCCTTCCGTCACCCCCGTGTTACGCCGGGTTGCGGTCCGCCGGCGTCACACCGCCGAAAAGCCGTCGCAAACTCCCCGCCCCGCGAACGTAACGGCCGCGCAAGACGGGGTCACGGCGGTGCAACCGGCGGTCGACATAGTGATCCGCATCGGTACACACCGATCCCGCGGCGCCTCATCGTCGCGGGACCTATGAACGGCAGGGGAGAGCTCCGCGCAGGCGGGCGCCGAAGGGGCAAGCACCCACAATCTCTCAGGCACCAGGACTCTGTCGCTCGGGAACCTTGGAGAGCGCTCGCGCGACGGGCCGCCGAAGGGGAACGCGCTCACCGGCGCGACACTCTCAGGCAACAGGACAAGGTGGGATCCGGAATCCGCTGCGGCGGAGCTCTCTCCAGGAGATGCAATGGATCCACAGTCACCGAACATCATGGGTGCCGCGATGCACCCGGTCCTCTGGATCGCCGCGATCGCCGTGTTCGCGATCATCGGCATCCAGACCGTCATCTACTTCCGCGCCGCCCGCGTCGCGGCGCCGGCCGCAGGGATGTCGCGGCAGGAGGTCAACAAGGCGTACCGCGCCGGCGTGATCTCGTCGATCGGCCCCTCGCTCGCCGTGTGCCTCATCGCCGTGACGCTCATCGGAGTCCTCGGCACGCCGGGCGTCCTCGTGCGCATCGGTCTCATCGGATCCGCCCCCTACGAGCTCACGAGCGCGGGGGTCGTCGCCTCGAGCGTCGGCGCCGAGCTCGGCGGCGAGGGATGGACGCAGCAGGTCTTCGCCGCGGCCCTCCTCGCGATGGGGATCGGAGGCGCGGGCTGGATGATCGTGACGCTCATCGTCACCCCGATCCTCAAGCGCGGCCAGAACAGGGTCGAGGCCTCGAGCAAGCGCGGCGCGGCGACGATGGCGATCGTCACGACCGCCGCGATGTTCGGGGCGTTCGGCGCATTCGGGATCCAGCAGCTGGCGGCCGGGGTCGTCCCGGCTCTCGTCGCGCTGTCGAGCGCCGTCGTCATGATCCTGGCGATGCTGCTCGCGCGCTCGCCGCG
This sequence comes from Microbacterium indicum DSM 19969, assembly GCF_000422385.1. GTDB lineage: Bacteria > Actinomycetota > Actinomycetes > Actinomycetales > Microbacteriaceae > Microbacterium > Microbacterium indicum. Next base: position 6,958 of record NZ_AULR01000011.1, on the reverse strand, counting down.
GTTCGCGTGGCTCAAGGAATGGGCGCTCGGCATCGCGCTCGTCATCGGGATCGGCGTCGCCATCCTGCTCACCCAGACCGGAATCGGCGCCTGACGCGCCGCCGAAAGGAGTCACATCATGTCGATCTCCCTCAAGAGCAAGACCGCCCCGACGATCCCCGACGGCGCGCCCCGTGACGACTGGGGATCCTTCGACCGCACGACGAGCAGGTGGGGCGCGATCACGATGCTCGCCGCCATGATCGTCATGATCGGCGGCCCCGCGATCGTCGCCGGAATGCTCGACGTCCCGCCCGGCTGGGTCATCGGGGGCGTCGCGCTCCTCGCGATCTCGTTCGGCACGATCTGGGTCATCGAGCCCCTCTCGTACTTCCCCGTCCTCGGCCCGGCCTCGATGTACCAGGCCTTCATGATCGGCAACATCTCGAACAAGCTGCTGCCGGCGGCGATCGTCGCGCAGTCCGCCGTCGACGCGCGTGCCGGCACGCGCAAGGGCCAGCTCGCGGCGTCCCTCGCGATCTGCGGCGCCGCGACGACGCACCTCGCGGCCCTCCTGGTGTTCGTCGGGATCCTCGGAACCTGGGTCGTCGGGATGGTGCCCGACAGCATCGTGCTCGTGATCCAGACCTACGCGCTGCCCGCGATCATGGGCGCGGTCATCGTGCAGATGGTCGTCTCGAACCCGAACTGGACGATCCTCGCCACGGCGATCGTCATGGGCGCCGTCGCGGTCATCGTCCTGCCGCTCATCGTCCCGGCGCTCGGCGCGTTCGCCGTCGCGATCTCGGTCGTCCTCACGATCGCCGCGGCCGTGGTGATCACGCGGAACCGGAAGTCCGCATCAGCAGAAGAACCAGAAGCACCGAAGGAGCACATCGCATGAGCAGCTCGACCCTCGACTCCACGACGACCCGGCCCACGACGGCCGACGTGACCGACCTCGCGGGGGAGTTCATCGCCCTCTCGCGGTCGATCTGGGACGAACCCGAGCTGCGCTGGGAGGAGCATGTCTCGGCGGGCAAGCAGATCGCAGTCGCCGAGAAGCATGGCGCACGCATCGTGCGCGGCATCGCCGACATCCCGACCGCGTTCTCCGCGGAGTGGGGGAGTGGAGGCCCCGTGATCGCGGTGCTCGGTGAGTTCGACGCGCTCGCGGGCCTCAGCCAGGAGAACGGCGCGACCGAGCGCCGCCCCGCTGACGGCAACACGTCGGGCAACGGCCACGGCTGCGGGCACAACCTGCTCGGATCCGGCTCGCTCCTCGCGGCGGTCGCGCTGGCGCAGACCCTCGAGCGCGAGGGCGTCGAGGCCACGATCCGCTACTACGGATGCCCTGCGGAAGAGGGAGCCGCGGGCAAGTCGTTCATGGTCGCGGGCGGCGCATTCGCCGACGTCGACGCCGCGGTGTCGTGGCACCCGGGGCCCGGCCTCGGCACGGCCCAACAGCACTCGCTCGCCTACACGCAGGCGTACTTCCGCTTCACGGGCCTCGCGGCGCACGCGGGCGCGAACCCGCAGCACGGGCGCAGCGCGCTCGACGCCGCCGAGCTCATGAACGTCGGCGTCAATTTCCTGCGCGAGCACATGGAGGACACGGACCGCGTGCACTACGCGTTCACCGACGCGGGCGGCGCGTCGCCGAACGTCGTGCAGTCGTCGTCCGAGCTCTACTACCTGGTGCGTTCGGCCAAGACGGCGTCGATGCGCACGCTGTACGAGCGGGTGTGCAAGATCGCCCGCGGCGCGGCGATGATGACCGAGACTGAGGTCGAGATCGAGTTCGACGGCGCGAGCGCCGAGATCCTGCCCAGCACCGTCCTGGAGCAGCACCTGCACGCGGTGGTCGAGGAGATGGGCGGGGTGCCGTACGACGGCGCGGACATCGAGTACGGCCGCGTCCTGCAGACGACCGTCCCCCAGCCCGCGATCGCGGCGACGAAGGCCATGCTCGGGCTGCCCGTCGACGACGACTCCCCGTACTTCCTCGGGGTGCCGCCGAAGCCGGATCCCCTCCACCGCCCGCAGATGACCGGATCCACCGACGTGGGCGACGTGAGCTGGGTCGTCCCGACCGTCCAGATCTGGGGTGGGACCGCCGTGCTCGGGACGCCGGGGCACTCGTGGCAGATGGTCGCACAGGGCAAGACCCCCGCCGCGGAGAAGGGCATGGTCTACTGCGCCGAGGCGATGGCCGCCGTCGCGTACGACCTCGTGACCGACGCCGACCTGCTCGCGAAGGCGAAGGCGGAACACGAGGCGACCATGGCGGTCACGCCGTACGACTGCCCGATTCCGGAGGGGATCGTGGCGCCTCCCGCCCGACCGGGGTACACCGCGAGGTGAGGTGACGGGGTAGGCGGGGCGTGAGGCGGGGCCTCACGCCCCGCTGTGCGCCACCCGTCCGCCGAGCACCGTCGCGCTGACCGGCATCGCGCGCAGCTCGTCCGGCGTCGCCGCGTAGGGGTCGAGATCGGTGAGCACGAGGTCGGCCGCCTCGCCGACGGCCACGCGGGTGCGAGTGCTCGCCGCGATCGCGTCGGCGATGGAGATCCGTTCGTCGGGGTGCCATGGATCGCGCCCGTCGCGTGACCTCGACACCGCGGCTGCGATCGAGATCCACGGGTCGAGGGGCGCGACGGGGGCGTCCGAGCCGAGGCGCAGACGGGCGCCCGCCCGGCGGAGGGATCCGAAGGCGAAGGCCCGCTCGGAGCGCCCCGGCCAGTGCCGCTCGGCGACGTCGCGGTCGTCCATCGCGTGCTCGGGCTGCACGCCGGCCACGATCCCGAGCTCGGCGAAGCGTGCGAAGTCGCCGGGGTCGACGAGCTGGGCGTGCTCGATCGCCCCGGTGATGCCGAGCTCGGCGAACGCGTCCAGAGCTTCGGCGTTGGCGCGATCGCCGATCGCGTGCACCGCGAGGTCGAAGCCGTTGGCGCTCGCGCGCTGCATCAGCGACCGCAGGTCGTCGGGGCCGACCGATGCGACCCCGGCGGAGGAGGTGCCGGGGTACGGATGCCAGCACCACGCCGTCCGGGTGTTGAGCGAGCCGTCGACCACGATCTTGAGCGGCCCCACGGTCACGAGACCGTCGTCCGTGAGCGGGCCGCCGCTCCGCAGACCATCGTCGATCGCCTGGTCGAGCCGGTCGGGCCACACAGCCGCCTCGACGCGAAGGAGCTCGGATCCCCGATCCGCCCACTCGCGCGGGTTGTCGGCATGCTCGAGATCGATGATCCCCACGACCCCGCGCGCGGAGGCGTTCCGCGCGGCGCCGCGGAAGGCGTCGTCCGAGAGCGGCGCGATCTCCGTGAGGCGTCCGTGCACCGCGAAGAACGCCGACTCTCGGACGACGCCGTCGGGCTCGCGGGTCACGCCGAGGAGCTGCTCGGCGGCGCGGGAGATCCACGCGCAGTGCAGGTCGCCGCTCACGAGGACGACGGGCGCCTCGCCGGCGACGGCGTCGATCGCCGCGGCGGACGGTGCGTCGGCCCAGAGCGCGTCCCGGAACCCGTACCCGACGACCGGCGCCGAGCAGGGTTGCACCGCGACGGCGGCGGCCGCAACCCGCAGCGCATCGGCGGCGCTCGCGGCGAGGGACAGGTCGACGCGCGAACGCGTCGTGGTCCACTGCGTGAAGTGCACGTGCGAGTCCCAGAGGCCGGGGCCGATGTGCCGGCCGTCGGCGGCGATCACCTGGTCCGCCCCGGGAATCGCGCCGGCGGGCTCGATCCGGGCGATGCGCCCGGCCCCCGCGAGTACGTCGACGGGCGCATCCGAGGACCCCCAGATCCGCGCCCCGCGGATCAGCAGCGAGCTCACGACGCGTGCTCCATTGCGGCGGCGAGAGCGGGGTTCCGATACGGCCCGTCGGCGCGCAGCGCGGCGATGATCCGCTCCCGAACCTCGTCGGGCTTGTCCTGGCTGAGCTTGCTCTTGGCCTCGAACCGCGTGATGCGCATGCGGAACCCGATGGTCCCGCCGACGATTCGGGCCGCGTACGCGTTCGTCGCCTCGTCGAGGTCGAGGCGATGCGGCTCGGGAAGGACGTCCTCGAATCGCGCGACGAGCCGCGCGAGGACGGCGAGGTTCTCGTCGTCGGAGAGGATCTCGGGCACGCCGTGCAGGTGGGCGGTGACGAAGTTCCATGTCGGCACGGCGGGGGAGACGCCGTACCAGCTGGGCGAGACGTACCCGCTCGGCCCCTCGACGATCACGAGCAGCTCTCCCGATCCGAGGCCGTGCAGCCGCTCGTCGGGCCGCCCGACGTGGCTCGTGATCCACACGCCGTCCTCGTCCTCGTCGACGAGCACGGGATAGTGCGATGCGACGAGGCCCTCACCGGTCGAGCTGACGATCGTGGCCCACGGATTCACGCGGACGAGATCGGCGACCTCGCGGGGATCGGTCAGAGCGTAATCGGGGTTCTCGCGCATCGGAGGCCTCCTCTTCGCGGGCAGACGGGTTCAGTCTCCGACGCTACGAGGGCACCCATCGCCGCGTGTTTCGAGCGTGTGAAAGTTTCAGGGATTAATGAAACAAGTGAGCAGATCCCCTTGCGTGCGACACCTGTCTGGGAGTTGTCTCGTCTGCACCCGACCCCGCAGAGGAGACAACCCATGGGAATCCTGCGCTCCACCACGTCACGTCGCCGCCGGCTGACGCTCGCCGCGACCGCCGCAGTCGTCGCCTCGGGCATCGCCCTCAGCGGCTGCTCGGCCTCGTCCGGGTCCTCAGCGGCCAGCTCGGACGGCACTGCCATCCGCGTCGCCGAGACGGACCCGGGGATCCTGATCCCCTCCCGCCAGACGATCGCCTTCGACTTCTCCGGAGTCGTCTGGGCACCCCTCACCTTCATCAACGACGACGGCACGCTCGACGACGTGCAGGCCGAGTCGGTCGAGAGCGACGACCAGCAGACCTGGACGATCACACTGCGCGACGGCTGGACCTTCCACGACGGCACACCCGTCACAGCGCAGGACTACGTCGACTCGTGGAACTGGGCCGCGTACGGCCCCAACGTCGCCGAGAACTCCGGTCAGCTCGCGGCGATCGAGGGCTTCGACGACCTCAACCCGGCGGACGGAAGCGACCCGACGACCGATGAGATGTCGGGCCTCGAGGTCATCGACGATCTGACCTTCCGGGTGACGCTCGTGACGCCCGACAGCCAGTTTCCTGTGCAGCTCAGCCAGGCGCAGACCGCGACCTTCCCCATGCCGCAGAGCGCGTTCGACGACATGGACGCGTACAACGCGCACCCCATCGGCAACGGGCCGTTCGAGATGACCGACGACTACGTCGAGAGCGAGACCATCACGGTCGCCGCCTACGACGACTACGCGGGCGAGGAGCCGACCGTCGACGAGATCGACTTCGTGCCCTACGTCGACACGACGACCGCCTACACAGACGTCCAGGCCGGCAACCTCGACATCGTCAACGTCCCCGCGAGCCGGCTCGCCCAAGCCGGGACCGATTTCGGCGACCGCTTCTACAGCTTCCAGGCCCCGGGCATCTCGTTCCTCGGCCTCTCGCTCTGGGAGGACCGCTTCTCGGATGTCCGCGTGCGCCAGGCGATCTCGATGGCGATCGACCGCGACGCGATCAACGAGCAGCTCTACGCCGGGACGTACGAGCCCGCCACGGCATGGACCCCGATCGTCGAGGCGGGAACCCCCGAGGGGATCTGCGGCGAATACTGCGAGTACCACCCCGACGAGGCCAAGGCCCTGCTCGACGAAGCGGGCGGCTTCGAGGGCGACCTCGAGATCGTCTACCCGGGCGGCGGCGGGCTCGACGAGCTCTACACGGCCATCGCCAACAGCATCCGCCAGACCCTGGGCATCGAGGCTGTCGCCTCGCCTACGTCCGACTGGGCCGAGTTCGCCGACCGCCGTACGGCGCAGGACATCTCGGGCGCGTTCTTCTCGCGATGGGGCGCGCTCTACCCGAGCCAGCAGGCGACCATGCGCGAGCTGTACCTCGAGACCGGATCCTGCGAGAACTGCGTCGCGATGTACTCCGACGACGTCGCCGCGGCGATGACCGAGGCCGACCAGAATCCATCGACCGACGGCAGCGCATACGTCGCCGTGCAGGAGATCCTGCAGGAGGAGTTCCCCGTCCCTCCGCTGTTCAGCGAGTCGTACAGCTACGCGACGACCGAGCGGATCGCCGAGCTCCCCGCCGCGAGCGGCAGCCCGATCCTGCAGGAAGTCGTGGTCGGCGAGTGACGGAGAGCACCACCTGGGGCGAGCGCGTCGCGAAGCGCGCGCTCGCCCTGCCCCCGATCAGCGACTTCCCGCTCGTCGACGAGCTGCGGCGGGTGGCGGACGCGCTCGTCGCGGAGTTCCCCGACGCGATCGAGCGGGCGATCATCGGCTCGAGCCGCCTCGGGGAGGAGATCGTGTCGTACGCGGTCGGCGAGGGGCCCGCGATCGTCGTGCTCGGCGGCGTGCATCCCAACGAGCCGATCGGGTTCCACACGGCGCTGGAGCTGCTGCGCGACGTGGCCGCGGGCGAAGGACCGGCGGCCGAGTTCGGCGCGCGCTGGCACATCGTGCCGTGCATCGACCCCGATGGCGCCCGGCTCAACGAGTCGTGGTTCGCAGATCCAGGCGACCGAGTCACCTAGGGTGTGTCTGACAATTGTTTGGTCCAGGCGATGACGGCGTTGAGGATCACGGCGGCGCGGTAGATGATCGCGTGCTTGTCGTAGCGGGTGGCGAGTCCTCGCCATTGCTTGATGTGGCAGTAGCGGCGCTCGATGACGTTCCGGTTCTTGTAGTCGGCGGTATCGAGGCCGACGGGGCGGCCGCCGCGTGAGCCGCGCCGTTTGCGGTGTCCTTGCTGATCGGCGGGTTCGGGGATCACGGCCTTGATCCCGCGGGAGCGGAGGTGTCCGCGGATCGCGCGGGACGAGTACGCCTTGTCGCCCCGGACTGCGGCGGGCCTGGTG
>NZ_KE383822.1:30052-110372 GCF_000422385.1 Microbacterium indicum DSM 19969 | reverse complement strand
GGATCTCAATTTCGAAGCAGGAAGTTCCTGCGTGCTCTGGCCCGTCATCGCATGGTCGGGAGCATGGGCAGAGTCGGGTCGAGCGGTGACAATGCAGCCATGGAAAGCTTCTTCGCCCTGCTCCAGAAGAACGTCCTCAACCGCCGCTCCTGGACAGCCCGCGAGCAGCTGCGCATCGCGATCGTCACCTGGATCGAGCGGACCTACCACCGCCGGCGACGCCAGGCGCGTCTGGGCCGTTTGACGCCCATCGAATTCGAGACCATCATGAACACGACCGTCGCACTCGCGGCGTGACTACAACCTGTCACCTACCCGTGCAGCAGTCCCAGGTGCTTCGAACGCATCGAAGAGACGCTGGCGGTTGTTCGCGCGGACGGGACGCCCGCCGTGATCCTCGACGCGATGGGCGATGCCTACGCTGATCTCATCTCGGATCGCACGTTGCTTCTTATCCAGGTGCATGCTCAATCGGTAGCGACGGTTCCCTTGATCGGCGATGCGTTGCGCGCCGGTCTGGCTCGCATCACCCGTTTCGCGAAGCAACGCTCCGGAGCTGAGGACCGCGACGTTCAGCGGTTCATGGCCTATGGGCAGCTTTGCCATCTTGTGGTGACGTCCGGCATCTCCGACGTCGATGCCGATTGGGCGCACACCTTGACCGACGGCCTTCGTCACCCCGAGATCTGAAGGAGAAATCATTTCCAGCACACCCGACATCCTCATCTCCGGAGCTACCGGTTCGACCGGTCGCGCCACTGTCGATGCCCTCGCCGCGCGCGGTGTCCGGTTCCGTCCGATGTCCCGAAGCCTGTCGTCCGCCGAGTTCGCCGTGCAGGCCGATCTCGACGACGCAGACAGCGTTCGAACGGCACTCCGTGGGATCCGAGCCGCATACCTGGTGACGCCGTCAACCGAACGGGCCGAGGCGCAGCAGAAGCAGTTCATCGATCTCGCGGTCGAAGCCGGAGTGCGCCACATCGTGCTGCTGTCGCAGCTCGGATCCGTCGTCGATTCCCCCGTGCGCTTCCTGAGGTATCACGCGGCTGTAGAGGACCACGCGTTCGCGTCGGGTCTTGAGGTCACGGCTTTGCGTCCCAACCTGTTCATGCAGGGTCTGCTCGCTGTGTCCAGCATCGTGAAATCAGCTGGGGTGCTCCCGGCACCGATTGGCGATGCACGTGTGAGCCTCGTCGACGTGCGCGACATTGGCGAGATGGCCGCGCATGCGTTGCTTTCCCCTGTCCCCCTGGGAGTCCAGACGCTCACAGGGCCCGGATCGCTCACTCATTCCGACCTCGCCGGGCACCTCTCGTCCGCGACTGGAGACGAGATCCGCTTCGAAGACGTTCCACCTGCGAAGTTCGGCGAGATGCTCACGGGGGTTCTCCCTCCATGGCAGGTGGATGGTCTGCTCGAGGACTACGCCCACTACGCGCGAGGCGAGGCCGCCGAGGTTTCTTCTGCGATCTCTGATGTGATCAGGCGTCCCGCGCGTGGCTTCGCGGACTTCGCGAACGAGCATGCGGCGGTCTTCCGGAGGGAGTGACGCGTGCATTGACAAAGCGGTAGCGGCGAGGTGAGTCCTCGTCGCTACCGCTTTGTTGTGACGCCCGTTGGGTACGGGCCGCGCAGGCTCTTTACTCCTCGATGGCGACTGCCGCGCGCGGAAGCAGCGGCACGGCCAGGAGGCACAGCGCGGCGACGGCGAGGATGACGATGAGCGTGGTCGTCATCGCTGTGACGGTGCCGTTGGCGAGGGTGCCGATGAAGATCGTGGTAACGAGGGCAGAGCCGATGCCGTTCGCGATCTGCTGGATGGCGCTGAGGGAACCGCTGGCGGAGCCGGCCTCTTCGGGCTTCAGGTTGCCGAGGGCGGTGTTGAAGACCGAGTTGAAGCAGATTCCTGCGGCGATCCCGAGGAGGCTGGTCGCGATGAGGTTCTGCCACCAGGTCACGTGGATTCCGGAGGCGAGTACGAACACGAGCAGCAGGCCGGTGCCGAGGAGTGTCGTGAGCATGCCGATGAGCACGAGCCGCCGACCGAGCTTCAAGATGAGCGCGTTCGCGATACCGGAGCCGGCCATAATGCCGACGGTGAGCGGGATGAGGTTGAGGGATGCCTCAGTCGGGGTGTAGCCGAGACCGAGCTGGAAGAAGAGGCTGATCACGTACATCAGTCCGCTGAAACTCGCGAAGACGCAGAGTCCGACGATGAGTCCGGATGTGAAGCCGCGGTTGGCGAGCAGGCTACGCGGGAGAAGTGGTTCGTCGGCGCGAGCCTGCCGCCATCCGAACAGCGCCAGGAGTACGACTCCAACGATCACGCTACTGATCGTAAGTGCGTTCCATCCGTCCGACGAGCCGGTGACGAGCCCGAACAGAAGCCCGAACAGCGCGAGCGCGAGCAAGACGCTACCAATCAGATCGATGCGCGTCGAACGGTGCGCGGGTACGGTGGGCAGATAGCCGAGGGCGAGGACGAGCGCGATGCCTCCCAGGACGATGTTAATGAGGAAGATCGGCCGCCATCCCAGTCCGAAGATGTTGGCGTCGATGATCAGCCCGCCGAGGATGGGGCCGCCGACAGCGAAGACGCCGAGCAGTGGCGCGAAGACCGCGAACGCCTTCTGAAGCATGGGCTTGGGGAACGTCGCGGCCATGATGGCCATACCCTGCGGGATGAGCAGAGCGCCGAATGCTCCTTGCACGACCCGTGCAGTGATCAGCACTCCGGCGGACGGAGCGAATCCCGCAAGTGCGGAACCGACGACGAAACCGATGAGCCCGGTGAGGAACGTGCGACGTTGGCCGAACTTGTCTCCGATGCGTCCGCCGAGGACAAGGAGCGAGCCCAGCGCGAGAGCGTAGGACGCGCCAAGCCACGGGATGACGCTTTCGCTCACCCCCAGCTCTTTCACGATCGACGGGGCTGCGACGTTCGCAATCGTCGCATCCATGAGGTCCATGGCATCGGCGAGGAGGACGACGATAAGGGTCAGCCAGACGGCTCGAGTGGACAGCGGTGGCGTTTCAGTGGTGGTGGTCATGGGGACTCCGATCTCAGGTAACGAACATGATCGTAGCGAACGTGTTCGTTACGATCAAGATCGTTCTTGATAGAATGGATGCCATGACAACGCGGACACCCATCAGCAGGCGCGAGCGACCCGCGAAGCCGGCACTCTCCCGCGAAGCGATCGTTCAGGCTGCGCTCCTCGTTCTGGAGCGCGATGGCGCGGACAAGCTGACGATTCGGAGGGTCGCCGACGAGCTGGACACCGGCCCTGCATCGCTGTACGTCTACGTAAAGAACGTCACCGTCCTGCACGCCCTGCTGGTCGATGGGCTGCTCGCTAACCTTGACCTTGCGTGGGAGGACGAAGAACCGTGGCGCGAGCGCCTCCACCGCGTCGTCGAGGATTACATCAACCTCCTCACCGCTCATGGAAACCTCGCCCGTTCGGCGATGTTCGTCTGGCCCGACGGGCCCCATTACCTCAGCCTGATCGACCTGCTTCTGCGGCTCTTGCGTTCCGGAGGTGTCGCCGACAAGCCCGCCGCATGGGGTATCGATCTCCTTCTCCAGCATGCAAGCGTCACCGCCGCCGAATGGGCGGCGCGCGCGTCCGGCACCGGCCAGGAAGTCGGCGAGCTTGCCGCCGCGCTCGCTTCAGCAGACCCTCAGCGGCAACAGACCCTCGCGACGTTCCCCACGGCGGCGTTCACGCAAGGAACCCCCGAAGAGCGCCACCGTTGGGCGCTCGACGTCCTTCTCGACGGCATAACGCACCGTCGCCCCTGAGCGGATGGTCGCTTCAGTCCGACGGCGCGCAGATCCCGTTGAGGATGTAAGCCGTCCTGCGGTCGTAGTCACCGCGGGAGGGGTGCACGCGAGCGTGCTTCAGTGCGAGGGCGTTGTCGATCGCGAGCGCCTGGAAATCACCAGGCGTGACGCCATCAGCCAGGATGCCGGCGGTGTGCCCCTCCGCGACGAGCTCGTCGTGAAAGGCGTCCGCGGCGTGACACAGCGCCATGAGCGGCTCGGAGTCAGGAAACTCCTGTAACAGGACGTCATTGACAGCAGGCAGTGAGTACTGCAGTTTGCGAGTGGCACGCACGTACGCGTGAACACGCTCCCGAACTCCCTGAATCGAGCGTGCGTCCTCCATGACACTCAGTAGTTCAACCGCTACCACCTCGTCGATGACTGAATCGATCAGACCGACTCTCCCACCGAAGCGATTGAAGATGGTCGCCTTGCTCACGCGTGCCGCGGCAGCCACGTCCTCGAGCGGCACGGACAGTCCGCGCTCACGGAAGACCTGCACCGCCGCCGCGCGGATCAGTTCGATATTCCGACGGGCATCAGCACGGAGCGTCGCTGGGGCAGCCATATCTCAGACACCTTCTGCAATCAGTAGATCAAGTTGACCAAACTGGTCAACTTCGTGCACCATGGTACCCGGCGACAAAGTGACCAGGGCAGTCAATTTATTGGATGGCTGTTTCGCCCCCTCACCCTATACCCACGAGAGGAAACCGTCTTGATCATCGTGACCGGAGCGACAGGTGTGCTCAACGGAGCCACCGTCGAGCACCTACTGAAGCGAATTCCCCCGAGCCACATCGGAGTGAGCGTTCGAGACCCGCAACGCGCCCGACACCTGGCCGACCAAGGCATCCGAGTGCGACAGGGTACCTACGACGACCCAGACGCTCTCCGCGATTCGTTTGCCGATGCCGAGCAGGTTCTTCTCGTCTCATCGAGCGACATGACGGCCGACGTTGTTCGGCAGCATCGAACTGCGATTGACGCGGCGGTGGAGGTAGGCGCGGAGCGAATCTTGTACACGAGCGCCCAGGGGACGGGCTTCAACACGCCGTATCCTCCGCTCGCCATCCATGCCGCGACGGAACAGCACCTTGCTGAGTCTGGCGTGGCGTGGACCGCGTTGCGCAACGGCTTCTATGGGGATCTCAGCGTGCTGCTGGGGCCGTGGCAGAAGGCGGGGATGATCGAGAAGCCAGCAGATGGACCGTTCTCATGGGTTGATCGCCGAGATGCTGGAGAAGCTGCCGCCACTATTCTCACCGACACCACGCACCTCGACGGTCCTGTGGACCTGACGCTATCGACTCCGGTAACGCTTGCGGATTTCGCCTCCGCAGCATCTGAGCTCGCCGGTCACCCGGTCACACGCATCGTTGTCGACGACGAGGAGTGGGTCGCCGGTGAGGTGGCAAGCGGAGTGCCCGAGCAGGTCGCGCGCTTCACGCTTTCCATGTTTCAGGCAACAAGGAGTGGCCATTTCTCCCAGCCTGATTCCACACTCGCGCGATTGCTCGGAAGGGAACCGCGCAGCATTGCGGAGCAGCTAGCCGATCGCTAGACGCAGCACTGAACGCAGAACGGCGACTGATTCGCCCTGGGTTTCGTTCCTGTCGGGCGGTTTGGGTGTCATCTCGCAGGACATCGGTGACAGTTCTGCATCAGGACATCGGTGACGCTTCTCAGGGTCTTGGTGGTGACACTTCGGCCGGTCGAATTGGCGTGTGACCCCGTCTGAGCCCGTTGATCCCCGTGTCCGTCTCGCCATCACGCAGTGGCCCGATGATGCCCCTCGCGGGTCGGTAAGCACGTTCTGCGCCGAGCACGGCATCTCCCGCAAGACGTTCTACGCGATCCGCAAGCGCGTCGTCGAAGAAGGGCCTGCAGCGGCGCTCGAGCCGAAGTCGCGTCGCCCGAAGTCGAGCCCGTCGAAGCTCAGCGACGAGCTGAAACGGCAGGCCATCGGCGTGAGGGCCGCGTTGGAGCAATCCGAGCTAGATCGGCTCCCCGGGGATCGCCTCATAGGCCGCGCTGAGGCGTTCGAAGACGGGGTGCGCCGCGGGGAACGCGGCGCCGTCGATGCCGACGATGGGGCGTACGCCCGCGCCCGAGCTCGTCGCGAATGCGGCGTCCATGACTCCGGCGCGCTCGAGCGTCACGGGCTCCGTCGCGCTCTCCCCCGCGACCTCCGCGAGGAGATCCCGGGTCACGCCGCCGAGCGCGCCGCCGTCGGGCCACACGACGCGGTCGCCCTGCACGAACCCGATGTTCCAGGTCGGCCCCTCGGACAGGCGGCCCGCCGCGTCGACGAAGACCGCGTCGTCGAAGCCGTCGCGCTGCGCCTGGCGGCGGCGATAGAGCGCGCCGAACATGCCGGTGTGCTTGAGCTCCGGCACGTCGCGGCCGAAGCGCACCGAGCGCACGCGGAGGGGTGCGCCCGCGCCCGGGGCGGCGGGGCGCGGCGTCACGAGGATCCGCGGGTGGGCGTCGGCGCCCGTGCGCTCGAGGCGCAGGTCGGGGTCGAACAGCGTGACCCGCACGGTCGCGACCGCCGGCTCGTCCGCGAGGGCGTCGCGGATCCGGCGGCGCACGAGGTCGGGGTCGAGCTCGGCGTCGAAGAGGAGGCGCGCGTCGCGCGCGAGCCGGTCGAGGTGCAGCCCGAGGCCGCGGACGGCCCCGCTCTCGGCCCGCATCGTCGTGAAGTGGGCGAAGCCGATCATCGCGAGCGCCTGAAGATCCCCGGGCGCCGCGGACGCGCCGTCGAGCTGCTGCATGCGCCCAGTCTCGCGCACAATGGACGGATGCCGCGCGTCCTCCTCGTCGACCACGACGACTCGTACACGGGCAGCCTCGCGCAGATCATCTGGGCGCACACGGGCGAGGAGCCCGACCTCGTGCAGAGCGGCGACGTCCGGTCGATCGCGGGCTTCGACCGGATCGTGATCGGCCCGGGCCCCGGATCCCCGCACAGCGCCGCCGATGTCGGGCGTGACCTCGAGATCCTCCGCGCGGCGCGCGTCCCCGTCCTCGGCGTGTGCTTCGGATTCCAGGCGATGGCGGTCGCGGCGGGCGGATCCGTCGTCCGCACACGCCCGGCGCACGGGAGGGTCGAGCGCGTCACGCACGACGGATCCCCGCTCTTCGACGGCGTCCCGCGCACCTTCGATGCGGTCCGCTACCACTCGCTCGTCGTCGCCGAGCCGGCGCCCTTCGCCGTCACGGCGCGGGCGGCCGACGGCCTCCCCATGGCGGGCGAGGACCCGGGGCGCGGCTGGTTCGGCGTGCAGTTCCACCCCGAGTCGATCGGCTCGCCCGACGGCGCCCGCATCGTGACGAACTTCCTGGACCGCGCATGATCGTCCGTCGCATCCCGTGGCGGGGCGACGCCGCGGCCGCCTTCGCCCGCATCTCCGCGGGATCCTCGGCGGCGGTCTGGCTCGACAGCGCCCGCGCGGCATACGGCATGGGCCGGTTCTCGATCCTCGGGGCCGGCGACCCGATCCGCACCGGCTGGGACGACCTCGCGGATCGCATCGAGCGCGAGGCGGCGCCGCCCGTCCCGGGGATCCCCTTCGCGGGCGGCTACGCCGTCGTCGCCGACTACGAGGGTGCCGTCGAGGCGATCCGGCTCGACCGCTTCCTCGTCGTCGACCACGCCGCGGGCGAGCTCGCGGCCGTGGGGCCGGGCGCCGCCGAGGCCGCGGAGCTCCTGCGCGATACCCAGGACGCCCCTCCCCTCCCGGACCCGGGCGAGGAGCCGCCCTCGGGCCCCGCCCGGGCATCGGTCACCCGCGCGCGGTACCTCGACGACCTCGCGGCGGTGCGCGGTTGGCTCGAAGCCGGCGACTCGTACGAGGCCTGCGTGACGTACCGGCTCCGCTTCCCGTTCGCGGGCGACGGGTTCGCGGCCTACCGCCGGCTGCGGCGCGACAACCCGGCTCCCTACGCGGCGTACGTGCGGCTGCCGGGGCGCGAGATCCTGTCGTGCTCGCCCGAGCGCTTCCTCGCCGTCTCCCCCGACGGCCGCGCCGAGACCAAGCCGATCAAGGGGACGGCGCGGCGCCTCGCCGATCCGGGGGCCGACGCGGCCGCCGCCTCGGCGATGGCCCGCGATCCCAAGACGCGCGCCGAGAACCTCATGATCGCCGACCTGCTGCGCAACGACCTCGGCCGCATCAGCGAACCGGGCAGCGTCGAGGTGCCGGTCCTCATGGGCGTCGAGACCTACGCGACCGTGCACCAGCTCGTCACGACCGTCCGCTCGCGCCTCCGTCCGCGGCCCGTGCGGGGCGTGCGGGCCGCCCAGGCGCTCTTCCCGCCCGGGTCGATGACGGGCGCGCCGAAGGTCCGCACCGTCGCGCTTCTCGCGGGCCTCGAGGCGGATCCGCGCGGCGCCTACGCAGGCGCGCTCGGGTACGTCTCGCGCGACGGCGCCGTCGACCTCTCGGTCGTAATCCGCACCGCCGAGATCGCGGGCGGCGAGGCGCGCGTCGGCACGGGAGGCGCCGTCACGATCGACAGCGACCCCGCGGCAGAGCTCGACGAGACGATCGCGAAGTCGACCCCGGTCCTCCGGGCGTTCGGGCGCACCCACCCGCTCGCGGCCGGATAGCCCGCGTCAGAGCGCCTTGCGCAGCTCCTCGAACGCGAGGTCGTCGCGGCGCGGGAGGCCGAAGCGCTCGTCGCCGTAGGGGAACGGCGTGAGGATCCCCGTGCGCGCGTAGCCGCGGCGCTCGTACCACGCGATCAGATCGGAGCGCGCCGTGATGACCGTCATGCGCTGCTCGGCGAGGCCCCATTCCTCCCGCGCCCGCCGCTCGGCCTCCGCGATCACGGCGCGGCCGATCCCGCCCGCCTGAGCCGCCGGGTCGACCGCGAACATCCCGAAGTAGGCGTGGTCGCCGCGGTTCTCGGTGTGGCAGCAGGCGACGACGGATCCGTCCCGCTCGGCGACGAGGATCCGCGAGCGCTCGGGGTCGCGCGCGAGCAGCTCGTCGACCTCGCGCGCGTCGGTGCGCTGGCCGCCCAGGATGTCGGCCTCCGTCGTCCACCCCGCCGAGTCGCCGCGGTACGCGGCCTCCACGATCTCGACGATCCGATCCCGGTCCCGGGGCGTCCCCACGCGAAACTGCAGCACGCGTCAACGCTAGCCGGTCAGCCGCGGAGCGCGGCGAGCGCCCGGGCGACGGCGGCCTCCGCGGCGGCGGATCCCGGCGCGTCGATCGTCGCCTGACCCGCCGCGCGATTCTGCGGGCTCGGCGGCCGCCAGGCCCCGACGACCTCGCCCGCCGCGACGATCACGGGGCGCACGATCCCGTTCCGTCCCGGGCCGACCGCGTCGCGCACGCGGTCCGCCGCGACGGGCGACCGGTCGGCGTACCCGATGTAGTACTCCTCGAAGGTCGGCAGGGCGAAGGCGTCCGCGGCGTCGGGTGCCGTGCGCGGGATCCGCCCCGAGACGAAGCGCCCGCCGCGCTCGCGCACCCGGTCGCCCGCCCGCGCCGCCGCGTCGCGCGACGCCGTCTTGGTGAGGCCCGACCACCACGCGAAGTCGTCTGCCGTCGCGGGCCCGTGCCCGTCGACGTAGCGCACGAACATCTCGGCGACGGGGTCGGCCGGTTCGGGGGCCGCGGGGATCCACTCGTCGACGAGCACGATGCGCTGCTCGGCGGGCTCGAGCCCGGGCCGCGCGACGGTCGGTCCCCAGCAGATCACGCCGCGGAGGGCGAGCCAGAACAGGAGGTGGTATCCGCGCCCGCCCTCGGTCCCGATCCCTGACAGGCGCCCCATCGCCTCGGCGCGGGTGAGCGCGCGGCCGCCCTCGAGCGCCCCGACGAGGATCCGCTCGGCCTCCACGAGCGTCGCGTCGTCGAGCCCCAGCTGGTCGCGGCGGGTCGCGGCCTGGTCGAGCGTGCGCCGCGCCGTGATCCCGAGGACCCAGCGCAGGTCGGCTGCGGGGATGGTGTGCAGCGTGCCTCGCTGCGTCCACGATCGGACGATCGCGCCGTGGTCGAAGGCGCGGTCGACCGCGGAGGTGCGGGCGTCCCGCGTGCGGGCGGCGAGCGCGAGCCGCCCGCCCCAGAGATCCTGCGATTGGACGCACAGCATGTGCCGCGCCGCGTCGGCGACGGATCGGGCGGGCGCCGTGAGGCGGTGGTGCCGCAGCCGGAGCCGGCGGAGCTCGTCGAGGTCCATGCCGACCATCGTGGAGGGCGCGGCGGCCCGCGGCAAGGCGTCAGGCGAACCGCGCGCCCGTGAGCTTCGCCGACTCCCGCCACACACGCGCCCCGTCCCCCTGGGCGATGGGGCGGTACATCCTCTGCTCCGCGGGGCGGCCGCCGATGTGACCCGGGCCCGAGGGGCCGTAGAGCGCGCCGGGCGATGCCGCGGGATTCGTCGCCGCGACGAGGGCGGGGAGGCCGGCCGTCTCGGGGGTGTTCGCGAGGCCGATGCGCGCCAGGACGCGGACGACGCGGCCACCGAACGTCACCCCGCTCCGGCCCATCTCGGGGCGCGCGGCGAGCAGGTTCGTCGGCGCGATGCCCGGGTGCGAGAGGACGCTCGTGATCCCCCAGCCCTCGGCCTCGCTGCGACGCTGCAGCTCTGTCGCGAAGAGACCGAGGGCGATCTTCGACTGGCGGTACGCCGCCATCCCGTCGTAGCCGCGCTCGGAGTTCAGGTCGTCCCACCGGATCTCGCCGCTCGCGGCCGCGACGCTGATCTGCGACACGACCCGCGCGGATCCGGCGATGAGGAGCGGCAGGAGCTCGGCGACGAGGAGGACGTGCGCCAGGTGGTTGGTGCCGAGCTGCAGCTCGAACCCGTCGGCGGTCGTGCGCCGCTCGGGCGGCTGCATGACGCCGGCGTTGAGGATCAGGAGGTGGATCGGTCCGGCCTCCTCCCGCAGCGCGGCGCCCAGCTCGCGCACCGATTCGAGGGAGGCGAGGTCGAGCGATCGGAGCGAGACCCGCGCTCCGGGAACGCGGGCGCGGATCGCGGCGAGGGCGGCCTCGCCCTTCCGAGGGCTGCGCACGGGCAGGATCACCTCCGCGCCCGCCGCGGCGAGCCGGGTCGCGATGTGCAGCCCCATCCCGTCGCTCGCGCCCGTGACGACGGCGCGGCGATCCGCGAGGTCGGGGACGGTGATGTCGATCGTGCGTGCCATGGTGGGGCCCTTTCGTCGAGGTGCCTCCACCCTCGGGGCGCGCCGCGACGGCATCCAGGGACCGCCGATCCGAGGAAGAGGCGGCCCGCTCCCGTCTTCGGGTGCGGGCCGCCTCCCTGCGCACCCGACGTGCGGTTCGGGGGCGCGTGCGATGCCTCAGTGCGGATCGGCTCCTTCAACAATCGCGCAAGGCGGCGGCGCATTCCCGCGCCGATCGGGAAAAGAACGCCGATTCTTGTCGCTATGGTGAATCCATGAGCAGCGTCGCCCCTCGCATCGAACTGACGACCCTCGGGCACCGGATCCGTCACTTCCGCGTCCGCAAGGGCTTCACCCTCGACGATCTCGGCGCCGCGGTGGGCGTCGCGGGAAGCCAGCTGAGCCTCATCGAA
The DNA here is from genome assembly GCF_000422385.1 of Microbacterium indicum DSM 19969. Taxonomy (GTDB): domain Bacteria; phylum Actinomycetota; class Actinomycetes; order Actinomycetales; family Microbacteriaceae; genus Microbacterium; species Microbacterium indicum. The sequence continues at coordinate 98,983 of NZ_KE383822.1, read as the reverse complement.
AACGGCAAGCGCGAGCCGAAGCTCACGCTCCTGCAGGCGATCGCTACGGCGACGGGCGCCTCGCTCACCGACCTCATCAGCGACGAGCCGCCGAACCGGCGCGCGGCGCTCGAGATCGCGCTCGAACGCGCGCAGCAGGGTCCGTCGTTCCGGGCCCTCGGGATCCCGCCCATCAAGGTGTCGAAGGGCCTGACCGACGAGTCGATCGAGACGATCCTCGGGCTGCACGAGGAGCTGCGCCGCCGCGACCGCGAGGCGAACGCGACGCCCGAGGAGGCGCGCCGCGCCAACACGGAGCTGCGCCGCCGCATGCGCGAGCGCAACAACTACCTGCCCGACATCGAGTCCCTCGCCGAGGAGCAGCTCGCGGCGGCCGGCCACGCGTCGGGCGCACTCACGCACCGCACCGTGAGCATCATGGCGGAGCGCCTCGGGTTCGAGCTCATCTACGTCAACGACCTCCCCCGCTCGACGCGTTCGATCACCGACCTCGAGAACGGGCGGATCTACCTGCCGCCCGCCTCGATCCCCGGCGGACACGGCCTGCGCTCGATGGCGCTCCAGGCGATGGCGCACCGCCTGCTCGGGCACAGACCGCCGACCTCGTACGCGGACTTCCTGCAGCAGCGCCTCGAGATCAACTACTTCGCCGCGTGCTGCCTCGTGCCGCAGACGGCGGGCGTGGCGTTCCTCGAGCAGGCCAAGAAGGATCGCAATCTCGCGGTCGAGGACTTCCGCGACGCCTTCGGCGTGACGCACGAGGCCGCAGGCATGCGCATGACGAACCTTATGACCGAGCACCTCGGCATGCGCCTGCACTTCCTGCGCGTCGGCGCCGAGGGGCAGATCGAGCGGGTCTACGAGAACGACGGCCTGCCGCTCCCCGAGGACGTCACGGGCGCGGTCGAGGGCCAGATCGTGTGCCGGAGGTTCTCGGCCCGCACGGCCTTCGCGCAGCAGAACCGCACGACGGAGCACTACCAGTACACCGACACTCCGGCCGGGACGATCTGGTGCGCGACGCAGACCGGCTCGCGCGACACGGGCGAGTTCTCGATCACGGTCGGCGTGCCGTTCGACGACGCGAAGTGGTGGCGCGGGCGCGAGACGCAGATCCGTGAGACGTCGACGTGCCCTGACGAGAGCTGCTGCCGCCGGCCGTCGAGCGACGAGACGGCGCGCTGGGCCGGCCGGGCCTGGCCGAGCGCCCGCGTGCACACGCACATCTTCAGCCCGCTGCCCCGTGGCGAGTTCCCCGGCGTCAACGACACCGACGTCATCGACTTCCTCGAGCGCCACGCCTGAACGACGCGCGGGGGCCGGGGATCCGCTGATCCCCGGCCCCCGCGCGTCGGCGCTCAGGCGAGCGAGCGCTCGGCCGCCTCGACGACGTTGGTCATGAGCAGCGCGACGGTCATGGGGCCGACGCCGCCCGGGTTGGGCGAGATCCAGCCCGCGACCTCGTCGACGCCGGGAGCGACGTCGCCGTAGACCTTCGACGCGCCCGTCTCGGGGTCGGTCTCGCGCGTCACGCCCACGTCGAGCACGGCGGCGCCGGGCTTCACGTCCTCGGGCTTCACGAGGTGCTTGACCCCTGCGCCCGCGACGATGACGTCGGCCTCGCGCAGGTACGGCGACATGTCGGGCGTTCCCGTGTGCACCTGGGTGACGGTCGCGTTGACCTCGCGGCGCGTCAGGAGGAGACCCATCGGGCGGCCGATCGTGACGCCGCGGCCGACGACGACGACGTGCTTGCCGTTCAGGTCGTAGTCGTTGCGCCGCAGCAGCTCGATGACTCCGCGCGGCGTGCACGGCAGCGGCGTCTCGATCGTCCCGCCCACGTTGAGCACGAGCCGCCCGAGGTTCGTCGGGTGCAGGCCGTCGGCATCCTTCGCCGGGTCGATGCGCTCGAGGATCCGGTCGGTGTCGATGTGCTTCGGCAGCGGGAGTTGCACGATGTAGCCGTGGCAGCTCGGGTCGGCGTTGAGCTCGTCGATCAGAGCCTCGACGTCCTCCTGCGTGGCGTCGGCCGGCAGCTCGCGCTGGATCGAGTTCATGCCGATCGCCTCGGACCGGCGGTGCTTCATGCCGACGTAGAGCTGCGAGGCGGGGTCGGCGCCGACGAGCACCGTCGCGATGCCCGGGGTGACGCCTTTCGCCTTCAGCGCGGCGACGCGCTCCGTGAGCTCGGCCGTGATGGCGGCCGACGCGGCCCTGCCGTCGAGGATCTTCGCGGTCATCAGGCGCCGTAGCCCTGGCCGGCCTGCTCGAGGCCCGGGTACAGCGGGAAGGCGTCAGCGAGCTTCTGCACGCGGGCGCGCAGTGCGGGCACGTCGGCGCCCGGCTGGAGCGCGAGCGCGATGACGTCGGCGACCTCGGTGAACTCGGCGTCGCCGAAGCCGCGCGTCGCGAGGGCGGGCGTGCCGATGCGCAGGCCCGACGTGACCATCGGCGGACGCGGGTCGTTGGGGACGGCGTTGCGGTTGACCGTGATCTGGATCTCGTGGAGCAGATCCTCGGCCTGCTTGCCGTCGATCGCGGCCTCGCGCAGGTCGACGAGCACGAGGTGCACGTCGGTCCCGTTCGAGCGCACCGAGATGCCCGCGCCCGCGACGTCCTGCTGCATGAGGCGCTCGGCGAGGATCCGGGCGCCGTCGAGCGTGCGCTGCTGGCGGTCGCGGAAGTCGTCGCTCGCGGCGAGCTTGAAGGCCGTGGCCTTCGCCGCGATCACGTGCATGAGCGGGCCGCCCTGCTGGCCCGGGAAGACCGCCGAGTTGATCTTCTTCGCGATGTCGGCGTCGTTCGAGAGGATGAAGCCCGAGCGCGGGCCGCCGATCGTCTTGTGCACCGTCGACGAGACGACGTGCGCGTGCGGCACGGGGCTCGGGTGCAGGCCCGCGGCGACGAGGCCCGCGAAGTGCGCCATGTCGACCCACAGGTAGGCGCCGACCTCGTCGGCGATCGCGCGGAACGCCGCGAAGTCGAGCTGGCGGGGGTAGGCCGACCATCCCGCGATGATGACCTTGGGCTTGTGCTCGAGGGCGAGGCGGCGGACCTCGTCCATGTCGACGAGCGAGGTCTCGGGGTCGACGCCGTACGCGACGATGTCGTAGAGACGGCCCGAGAAGTTGATCTTCATGCCGTGCGTGAGGTGGCCGCCGTGGTCGAGCGAGAGGCCGAGGATCGTGTCGCCCTGGCGCGCGAGCGCGTGCAGCACGGCTGCGTTCGCCGTCGCGCCCGAGTGGGGCTGCACGTTCGCGAACTCGGCGCCGAAGAGGCTCTTCGCGCGCTCGATCGCGAGGTTCTCGGCGACGTCGACCTCTTCGCAGCCGCCGTAGTAGCGGCGGCCGGGGTAGCCCTCGGCGTACTTGTTCGTGAGGACGGATCCCTGCGACTGCAGGACCGAGACGGGAACGAAGTTCTCGGACGCGATCATCTCGAGGAATCCGCGCTGGCGGTCGAGCTCGCGCTGGAGGACCTCGGCGATCTCGGGGTCGACCTCGGAAAGGGGGGCGTTGAACGTGTCGGACATGACATCTCCTGAACGACGAAAGGGCGAGAGGTGCTCGGTGCGTCGACCCAGGCGCGCGGTCTGCAGATCCTTCGTCGCTCCCCGGTGGTGGCCCCCACCTGATGCGCCAGTCGCGACGGAACCGATACTACCGAACGCGAAAGGCGGGACGGGATCTCTCCCGTCCCGCCTTCAGCGGTGCGTCAGCCGATCACGCCTTGCGCGAGCGGCGGATGACGACCAGCAGGATGCCGGCTGCGATCAGGACGATCGCGCCGCCCGCCACGAGGGGCGTGTACGCGCCCATGTCGCCGCCCGTGGCGACGAGGCCGCCGTCGGGGGTGTCGCCCGATCCGCCGCCGGCGGCTGCCGCCACGACGGTGATCGGGAGCTCGAGCGTCGTTCCGTCGGTCGCGGTGGCGACGACGGTGTGCTCTCCGACGGTGGCGTCAGCGGGGATCACGACGGCCGCGGCGAACGCGCCCTCGTCGTCGACGGTCGCGGTGCCGAGCTCGACCGGGGTCGAGTGCAGCTCGATCGTGACGTCGTCGCCAGCGGTCCAGCCGTCGCCCGAGACGAAGACCTTCTGGCCCTGCGTCACGGTGTCGTCGTCGATCCGCAGCGTCGCGGCGGCCGCGTCGTCGTCACCGTCGTCGGACGGCTCGGTCGTCGGCTCGGCCGTGGGCTCCTCGGTCGGCTCGCTCGTCGGCTCAGCCGTCGGCTCGTCGGTCGGGGTCGGCGTCACGGTCGGCTCCTCGGTGGGGGTCGGCGTCGCGGTCGGCTCCTCGGTCGGCGTCGGAGTCGCGGTGGGCTCCTCGGTCGGAGTCGCGGTCGGCGTGGCCGTCGGCGTCTCGGTCGGGGTGGCGGTCGGCGTCGGGGTCGGGGTCGCGGTGGGCTCCTCCGTCGGCGTGGCCGTGGGGGTCGGCGTCGCCGTCGGCGTCTCGGTCGGAGTCGCGGTCGGCGTGGGCGTCGGCGTCGCGGTGGGCGCGGCCGTCGCCGTCAGCGTCGCGTCGACGCTGTCCGACTTGTTGTAGCCGCTGTCCTTCGCGACGAGCGTCACGTCGTACGAGCCGGCGTCACCCGCGGGGATCTCGAAGGTGCCGTCGTCGCCGACGGTGACCTCGGTCTCGACGTCGCCGCGGACGACGATCGTCGTGCCGGGCTGGCCGGTTCCCGTCCAGACGCCGTCCTCCTGGACCTTCGCCTTCGTGATCTCGGGCTCTTCGATGTCGAGCATCACGGTGTAGTCGCCGACGTTCTGCGCGACGACGTCGAGGCCGAACTCGAGGTCCGTGTACCAGGACATCTCGGTGTTGCCGCCCGACAGAACGCCCACGGCGTCGCCGTTCGAGATCGCGGGTCCGCCCGAGTCGCCGTGCGTCGTGTGCGCGTCGGTCGCGAAGCCGCGCACGACGTGGTTCGAGACGAGGGTGTAGCCGATCTCGTCGACGGTGTAGCCGGGGTCGATGACCTCGCCCTCGCCGTAGCCGGTCGAGCGGCCGCTGCGCTGGATCGGGTCGCCGATCTCGGGCGTCGAGACGCCCGTGACCGCGAAGCCGGACGACGCGAGGTCGTCGTCGGCCTTGCCGGCCCAGTCGGTGATCGACGGCTGGAGCGTGAGATCCGGGTTGGTGACGTCGAGCACCGAGATGTCGGTGTAGTCGTCGGCGTCCGGGTCGACCTGGCCGTTGCCGTCCCACTCGGCGTTGCCGGTGCCGCCGAACTGCTCGAACGCGAAGGTTCCGAGCTCGGTGAACGGCTCGGGGTCGACGTAGTCGGCTTCGTCGGGGTTCATCTCGGTCGACGGGAGCGTCAGGTCGGCACCCTCGGCGACGCCGTAGGTATCGCCGTCGGCCGTGCAGTGGCCGGCCGAGATCACGGCGGGGTCGCCCGAGGGCGTCCACGCCGGGAAGCCGACGGAGCAGGTGCCCAGGTAGAAGCCGTCGCCCCAGGTCGCGTAGCCCGCGCCGCCCACGACGGTGTTCGAGGCGAGGGGCTCGACCGGCTTGGCCGACTCCTCGACGACGACGTTCGAGAACGAGTCGGCGATGCGATCGACGACCGAATCGGGAGCAGAGGGCGCCGTCGAGAACGCCTCGAGCTGGTCATCCGCGAGCTTGCGGATGATGATGTCGCGCCCGTCGGTCGTCACGGAGCTGACGGCCGGGTCGGTGAACGCCTGCGCGGCGATCGCGTCGAGGTCGTCGACGCTGCCCGTCGGCGCGACCTCCTCGGCCGAGGCCGCAGACGCGAAGAGACCGCTGGCGACAAGCGCTGCAGCGGCCCCGAGCGCGCCCAGGCGCGCGCCCTTCCTGATGTTGGAGCTCAAGAGGTTCCCCCATGGTGACGGCGCGACCGGCGCGCCTCTGACAGTTGATCGCTGCGCCTCGTCGTGCTTCCCGGAGCGCATCCCCGGCTCGGCACAGCGATAACACCCTTACAGACGACACTCAGAAATCCAAGTCCTACAGGGAGAAAGACGAAAGAAGGCGGCTCCGGATCTCCTCCCCCGAGAATCCGGAACCGCCTTCCGGGGTTCAGCGTCACCGCCACCCACTGCTCGGACTTACTCCCCCCGGACGCCGAGCGACGTGTCTCTCTCGATACATGAGACGGCGCGGAGCGCGTTTCGTTACGCGAGTTCGCGAAGATTTCTCCGGATCCGGAGAAAACCCCCGGCAGGCGGCATATCTTCTGCGAATCCTCTCTGCCACTTGGCAACACGCGCGAGACGCGAGAGAATCTCCTGACGACCGTTTTCTGAAGGATCCGCACGCATGACGACTGAGCCCGACGCCCGCAGCGGCGATGCCGCGCACGTGTCGGACGCAGATCTCGTCCTCAAGGTCCGCTCGGGCGACACCGCGGCCTTCGGCCAGCTGTGGTCGCGGCACTACCGCTCGGGCATCGTCGCCGCCGGCAGCATCTCCTCGAGCATCGACGCCGACGACCTCGTGCAGGAGGCCTACGCCAAGATCTTCCTCACGGTGCAGAAGGGCGGCGGCCCGACGGGCTCCTTCCGCGCCTACCTCTTCACGACGATCCGCAACATCGCCGCGACCTGGGGCCGCGAGCGCGGCGAGATCGCGATCGACGGGCTCGACGCCTTCGAGGATCCCGACACGACCGACGCTGCGACCGAGGCCGCCCTCGACCGCGGCCTCACCCACACGGCGTTCCGCAGCCTCCCCACGCGCTGGCAGGAGGTGCTCTGGTACACCGAGATCGAGCAGATGAAGCCGCGTGAGATCGCGCCGCTCCTGGGGGTGCGGCCCGTGGCCGTCTCGCAGCTGGCGTTCCGCGCACGCGAGGGGCTGCGCGAGGCGTGGATCCAGGCGCACATCGCGACCGTCGAGGACGGCTCCGAACACCAGTGGGTGATCGAGCACCTCGGCGCCCACACGCGCGGCAACCTCGCGTCGCGCGACCGGAAGAAGCTGCGCGCTCACCTCGAGTCGTGCCCCCGCTGCGCGATCGTGGCGGAGGAGGCCGAGCACGTCGGCGGCAGGCTCGCCATGATCCTGCTCCCGCTCGCGGTCGGCGTCCCCGCGGCGGGCGCGTACATCGCAGCGCTGCAGCGCGGCGACGAGGCCCTCGTGGCTCTCGCGGCCATGCCGCCCGTCGTCGTCGACGGCGCGGTCGGCGCGGCGGGTGCCGTCGCCGCGGGCGGTGCGGCGGTTGCGGGATCCGGCGGAGGCTCGCAGGCCGGAGGCGCCTCGCAGGGAGCCGCGTGGACCATCGGCGGCCTCGTCGCCGCGGGCGTCGCCGCCGTCGCGATCGTCGTCGCCGTCTCGACGGGCGCGTTCTCGGGCGGATCATCCGACCCGGCGGCCTCGAACGACGAGTTCTCGAACGGCATGTCCGACGATGCGGCCATCGACGCCGCCGAGGGCCTCGACGCGACGGATCAGCCGTCGTCCTCGACGTCCCCGACGCCGTCGCCCGAGCAGAGCGAGGGCGCACTCACGATCGCGAGCGCAGACGTCGTCGACGCTGCGGCGGGAACCGTCGCGCTGCACGTGCGCGGCGAGGCCGGCCACCGCGTCTCGGTATCCACGGGCGGCGGGGCCCAGCCCGCGAGCGTCGACCTCGACGAGGCTCCGGCCGACGACGCCCCCGACGGCGCAGGCGCGGCCGGCGCCGGGTTCACGGGATCGCTCTCGGTCCACCCCGCGAGCCTCGTCTTCCGGACCGCCGCCCTCGACGCCTCGACGCTGTCGTCCGCGGGATCCGCGACCCTCACGATCGCGCTGAGCGAGGCGCAGGTCCGCTCCGACGTCACGCTGACGGTCTCGTACGACGACGGATCCGCGACCGCCGCCACGGCGACGCTCTCGGCGCTCGGCGTCCGCGACGCGCTGCTCGCCGGGCTCGCCCCCTCGAGCACCCCGACCGCGACCCCGAGCCCGTCGACGGGCGAGCTCCTCGTGCCGTCGCCCACGCCGACCGCGGCCCCGGCGCCCGCTCCGCTGCCCGCGCCCGCGCCGCTCGACACCGACGAGCCCACCACGGAGCCCGAGCCGACCGAGACGCCGACGGCGACTCCGACCCCGACGGAGACGTCCACCGCCACGCCGACGCCGACGGCGACGCCCACCGCCACGCCGACGCCGACGCCGACTGTCACGCCCGCGCCGACAGCGACGCCGACCGCCACGCCCACGCCCACGCCCACGCCGACTGTCACGCCCGCGCCGACAGCGACGCCGACCGCCACGCCCACGCCCACGCCCACGCCCACGCCCAGCGTCACGCCGACGGAGACGCCGGAGCCGACGCCCGAGCCCACCGTGACGCCGACGTCCGCGCCCGAGCCCGCCCCGACTCCCACGGCCGTGCCGGACCCCACGGCCGTGCCGACGCCCATCACGACCGTGCCCGTGACGCCCGAACCGACCGCCGAGCCCACCGAGACGCCCGCCCCCGAGCACACGGCGACTCCGGAGCCCACCGGATCCGCGACGCCCGAGCCGACCGGCGAACCCGAACCCACTGTCGAGCCCGAGCCCACCGAGACGGCGGACCCCGAGCCCACGGCGGCGCCCGACGAGCCGACGCCGGGGCCCACCGAATCCACGACGTCTGAGCCCACCGTCGAGCCCGAGCCCACCGAGACGGCGACCGCCGACCCGAGCGAGGCGCCCGCTCCGATGCCGACCGAGACGGCGGAGCCGAGCGCGGCGCCCGAGCCGAGCGCGACCCCGACGCCCGAGGCCACCTCGGAGCCGAGCCCCGAGCCGACGCCGACGCCGACGCCGACGCCGACCGAGGATCCGACGGAGACCCCGGCGCCCGAGCCCACCGAGGAGCCGACGCCCGAGCCGACCGCATCGGTCGAACCCACCGCGGAGCCGACTGCAGAGCCCGAGCCCACCTCGGCGCCCGAACCCACTTCGGAGCCTGAGCCGACGGTCGAGCCGACGCCGGAGGAGCCCGTCGCCCCGGCCGCCCCGGCAGACGCGACCGCGTCACTCGCCGACGACGGCGCGACCGTGACGATCGCGTGGACGCCCGTCGACGGCGCCGACTCCTACACTGTGACGCGCATCGACGCGGCGGGCGGCGAGCAGGTCATCGCAGAGGCGGCCGCCGCGACCCCCGTGACCGACGCTCCGGGCCCCGGCGAGTTCTCCTACCGCGTCGCGGCCGTCGCGAACGGCCTGACGAGCGCCGATTCGGCGACGACCGCCGCCGTGTCCATCATGGATCCGGACACGGTCTACCCCGAGGGCGCTCCGCAGGCGGACTCCGCGCGATGGCTCTCACCAGACAGCATCCGGGGTGACGTCGAGGTCTCGCTGACGGGAGCGCCGGGCGCGTTGGTGCACGTCGACGTCGACGGCGGCGCGACGGCCATCGAGCTTCTGGACGCCACGGGTCAGGGGCAGGCGACCCTGGACGATCTGGATGTGGCCGAGGCGCTGCTGTCCGATGTCACGCTCCGCTACGTCGCTCCTGATCGGCTGACGACGAGCCCCGTGGCTTCCAGCTACTTGCTGATCGACCTCCTGTCCCGCTTCTGACCGACTGCGCCGAGGGTCCTCCGCCCCTACGCCCGCACCCACGCCGTCGCGTCGGGCGGCAGCAGCCCGTCGGCGAGGGGCCACGACGCGGCGAGGACTTCGCCGTCGGGCAGCTCGATCGGCTCGTCGCCGAAGTTGACGACGACCGCGACGCCCCCGTTCGCGAAGGCGAGCGTGTGGTCGTCGGGATACTCGTCGAGCCACTCGAGGGATCCGGCGCCGAGCGCGTTCTCGCGGCGCAGCGCCAGCAGGCGCCGATACATCGACAGGGTCGATCCGGGGTCGGAGGTCTGCGCCGATCGTGCGAGCGCCGCCCACGACGCGGGCTGCGGCAGCCACGGATCCCCGCCGAAGCCCGCGTGCGGCTCGGCCGCCTCCCACGGGAGCGGCACGCGGCAGCCGTCGCGCCCGTAGTCGGCTCCGTTCGTGCGGAAGAAGCGGGGGTCCTGCCGCTCGGCGTCGGCGATGTCGATGACCTCTGGCAGCCCGAGCTCCTCGCCTTGGAAGAGGTAGGCCGAACCCGGGAGCGCGAGCATGAGCGCCGTCGCCGCCCGGCCGCGGCGCGACGAGAGCTGCGGATCCGGCAGGTGCGGCGAGCGGGGCCCGACGCCGAACGACTGCTCGTCGTCGGGCAGGGCGAGCCGGGAGCCGTGGCGGATGACGTCGTGGTTCGAGAGCACCCAGGTGGCGGGTGCGCCGACGCCACCGAACTCCTCGATCGACTCGTCGATAACGGACCGCAGCCGGTCGGCCAGCCACGGGGTCCCGAGGTAGTTCATGTTGAACGCCTGGTGCATCTCGTCGGGCCGGACCCAGAGGGCGGCCTGCGCGAGCGTCGGCAGCCAGGCCTCGGCGCAGAGCGCCCGGTCGCCGTCGTACTCGTCGAGGAGGCGGCGCCAGTCGCGGTAGATCTCGTGCACTTCCGGCTGCCCCACGTAGGGCGCCGTGTTCGCGAGCCCGCCCATCGCGCTCGCCGCCTCCGCATCCTCCGCGGAGACCTGGTCGGGCAGCCCCTCGGCCTTGATGAGCCCATGCGCGACGTCGACGCGGAACCCGTCGACGCCCCGGTCGAGCCAGAAGCGCAGGATCTGCCGGAACTCCTCGCGCACCTCCTCGTTGCGCCAGTCGAAGTCGGGCTGCGAGGCGTCGAACAGGTGCAGGTACCACTGGCCGGGCGAACCGTCAGGGAGCGTCGTGCGCTGCCACGCGGATCCTCCGAAGAAGCTCTCCCAGTTGTTCGGCGGCTCGTCGCCGCCCTCCCCGCGCCCGTCGCGGAACAGGTACCGCGCGCGCTCGGGGGATCCGGGGTCGGCCGCGACCGCCTCCTGGAACCAGGCGTGCTGATCCGACGAGTGGTTGGGGACGAGGTCGACGATGACCCGGATCCCCCGCTCGTGCGCCGCCGCGAGGAACGCGTCGAAGTCGGCGAGCGTGCCGAACAGCGGGTCGATCGCGCGGTAGTCGCTGATGTCGTATCCCGCGTCCTTCTGCGGCGACGGCATGAAGGGCGAGAACCAGACGGCGTCGACCCCGAGATCCGCGAGGGCGTCGATGCGCGCGAGCGCCCCGGGCAGGTCGCCGATCCCGTCGCCGTCGCTGTCGGCGAACGAGCGCGGGTAGACCTGGTAGATCACGGCGGTGCGCCACCACTCGGCTGTCATGCGACCGATTGTGCCCGCTCGATGTGAACGGCGTGTTCACGCCCCGCGAAAAGGAACGGGGCCCGGATCCGTGATGGATCCGAGCCCCGTGAAGGCAGAAGCCTCGATTACTTGACGGTAACCGTGGCGCCGGCCTCCTCGAGCTTCGCCTTCGCGGCGTCGGCGGCGTCCTTCGCAGCGGCCTCGAGGACCGGCTTGGGGGCACCGTCGACGAGCGCCTTGGCGTCGCCGAGGCCGAGCGAGGTGAGCTCGCGGACGGCCTTGATGACCTGGATCTTCTTGTCGCCGGCAGCCTCGAGGATGACGTCGAACTCGGTCTTCTCCTCGGCAGCCTCGGCGGCGCCACCAGCGGCGGGCGCACCCGCGACGGCGACGGCGGCCGGAGCGGCGGCGGTGACGTCGAACTTCTCCTCGAACGCCTTCACGAACTCGCTGAGCTCGATGAGCGTGAGCTCCTCGAACGCGCTGAGCAGCTCTTCGGTGCTGAGCTTCGCCATGTTATTTCTCCTGTTTGTCTGGGTGAGGTCGGTGGTATGTGTGAACGTCGGCGATTACGCCGCGTTCTCCTGCTTCTCGCGCAGTGCCTCGACCGTGCGGACGGTCTTGGACGGCAGCGCCTGGAAGACGGCGGCAGCCTTCGACATCGAGGCCTTCATCATGCCGGCGACCTTCGACAGGAGAACCTCACGGCTCTCGAGGTCGGCGAGCTTGTTGACTTCCTCAGCCGAGAGCGGGGCACCATCGAAGTACCCGCCCTTGACCACGAGAAGAGGGTGTGCCTTGGCGAAGGTGCGCAGGCCCTTCGCGACGGCGACCGGGTCACCGTGCACGAAGGCGATCGCCGACGGGCCCTTGAGCTCGTCGTCGAACGCGTCGATCCCCACCGAGTTGGCGGCGATCTTGGTCAGCGTGTTCTTCACCACGGCGTATTCCGCGTCCTGACGGATGCTGTCGCGGAGCTCCTTGAGCTCGGCGACCGTCAGACCGCGGTACTCGGTCAGCAGGACGGCGCTCGAGTTCTCGAATGACTTCGTGAGCTCGGCGACCGATGCTTCCTTCTGCGCCATGGCCACTCCTTGATATCTGCGAGGCGTCTCGCGGTGGCGAGATGCCGGCCGATTCGCGCTCGGGCCCAGACATGACAAGAGCTCCGGCGCAAGGCGCACGGAGCTCGAGAGAGTTTCAGCACACCTGCGCGGGCCCCTGCTTCTGCAGAGCTTCGATCGGATCGCCCGAGGGCGCTCCGATGACCAGCGGTCTTCGGTTATCCACAACGATACGCGACGGGAGCGGGATCCGCCAACCCGGGTGTCTGGGGATCCGCCGTCAGTCGGTCAGCGCGAGCGCCCGGTACGCGTCGGCCGTCGCGGCCTTGAGCATCGCCTGCTCGCGCGGCGACAGCCCGTCCTGCGGGATCGACTGCCCGGTCGTCATGCGGTACAGCTCGTCGATCAGCGCCGTGGCCTTCGCGACGAGCTCGGCGATCGCCTTCTCGTCGCGGTCGATCCACACCGTCTTGGGCTCGTCGTGCAGCGGGCGGAAGTCGCGGTGCTCCTCCCACGCGAAGAGCGTGCGCTCGGCGCCGAGGACGTGCTGCTGCCACCAGACCTGCCGCAGATAGGCGCGCGGGATCGTGCGCCACGGCTTGTTCGTCGTCTTGATCTCGGCGAGCACGATCACGCCGTCGGACTGCTGCACGATGCCGTCGGGCGTCGCGAGGTGGCGCTTCTCGGCCTCGGCGCGGAAGAGCGAGGTCGACGGCTGGATCCCGTGGTGCTCCTCGACCCACGCGGCGATCTCGGGCTCGCGCCTCCGGCCGTGGTCGGTGTAGGCGTTGCCGCCGAAGCTCGACGGGCGCAGCTTGTGCTCGGCCGCACGGAGGATCGACGCGGGCGTCGAGAGGTGCGCGACGTCGGTCGCCGTGATCCCCTGCGAGCGCGCCCGCATCCACGCGACCCGGTCGCGCGAATCGGCGACGATCCGAGATTCGAGGTCGGGCGTGAACATCGGGTTCAGCCTAGCCGCGGACCCCGGACATCCCCCGCGCGACGCGGCTCGCGGGAGATGGTTGCGGAAAGTCAACCATCGGCATATAGTTGCAGTTCATCAACTTTCTGCGCGCCAGCGTCGCCGCGCTTCCCTGCCCGTCTCCTCGCAGAAAGGACGCTCGTGTCTTCCTCCCAGACGACGACAGTGTCTGCGCGCATGTCCCACCGCCAGGTGATGCAGGCCTTCACCGGCCTGCTCCTGGCCCTCTTCTGCTCGATGATGTCGATGACGGTCGTCGGCACCTCGCTGCCGATCATCGTCCCCGAACTCGGCGGAACCCAGACCGACTACACGTGGGTCGTCACGATGACGCTCCTCACGACCGCGATCTCGACCCCCATCTGGGGCAAGCTCGCCGACCTGCTCAACCGCAAGGTCCTCATGCTCACGGCCCTCGTGATCTTCGTGCTCGCGAGCGCCGGCGCCGGCCTCTCGCAGTCGGCCGGCATGCTGATCCTCTTCCGCGCCTTCCAGGGCATCGGCGGCGGCGGACTGCAGTCGATGTCTCAGATCCTCATGGCCGACATCATCAGCCCGCGCGACCGCGGCCGCTACATGGGCTTTATGGCGGGCGTCATGGCCATCGGCACCGTCGGCGGCCCGATCCTCGGAGGCTTCCTCACCGACTCGGTCGGCTGGCGCTGGAACTTCTACGTGGGCGTGCCCCTCGGCGTCCTCGCGTTCATCGTGATCCTGTTCACGATGCGCATCAACCAGATCCGCACCGGCAAGGTCCGCATCGACTACCTCGGCATCGTGTTCCTCGCCGTCGCAGCCGGCTTCCTTCTCGTCTGGATCTCGAACGTCAGCGACTACGGCTGGATCAGCTGGCAGACGCTGTACATGGTCGGCATCGGCGTCCTCGGCGTCATCGCCTTCATCATCACCGAGTCGAAGGTCGCCGAGCCGCTCATCCCGCTCTCGCTCTTCCGCAACCGCACCTTCACGCTCGCGGTCGTCGCGTCGATCTCGATCGGCGTCTCGATGTTCGGAACGGCCGTGTACCTCGGCCAGTACATGCAGATCTCGCGCGGCTACGGCCCGACCGAGGCCGGCCTCCTCACGATCCCGATGGCCGTCGGCATGTTCGGTGCATCGACCGTCGTCGGGCAGCTCGTCACCCGCACGGGCAAGTGGAAGCGCTACCTGATCATCGGCGCCGTGTTCTCGATCGTCGGCACCTCGCTGCTGTCGACGCTGCGCTTCGACACCCCGCTGTGGCTCGTCGGCGTCTTCATGTTCTTCCTCGGCGCCGGAACGGGCATGACGATGCAGAACCTCGTCCTCGTCGTGCAGAACGCGGCCGATCCGTCGAAGATCGGCGTCGCGAGCTCGGGCGTCAACTTCTTCCGCTCGGTCGGAGGCACGACGGGCGTCGCGATCATGGGATCCGTCCTCGCGACGAGCATGTCCAACCAGCTGACCGACCGCGCGGCAGACCTGCAGGCGGCCATCGCCTCGCTCGGCGCGGAGGGCGCTCAGATCGCGCAGGAGCTCGCGAGCGGCGCGCTGCCGACGACCCGCGGCATGCCCGAGGCGATCGCGACGATCATCGAGGACGTGTCGGCCCAGGCCATCTCGCACGCGTTCCTCGTCGGGATCCCGCTCGCCGTGATCAGCCTCATCGCGATGTGCTTCCTGCCCAACAAGCGCCTCGCCACGAAGACGACGCAGGAGCGCCTCGCCGAGGGCCGCGAGGGCCTCACCGACGGCGAGGAGGCGGCGTCCGAGGTGGCGCTCGCCCAGGCCGGCGCCGTCGCGACGGGCCCCGTCCCCGTCGTCCGCACCGAGGGCGACGAGCGGCGATGACCGACGAGGCTCCGCGCACCGACGAGCTCGACTCGGCGGTGCGCGGGGTCGAAGAGGGCCTCAGCGCCATCTTCGGCCAGTTCCGGCGACTGCTGCGCGAGAACGCCGAGCGCTTCCAGCCCGGCATGCTCCCCACGACGTACAAGATGTACACCGCGATCGTGCGGCGCTCCCCCGTGACGGCGCGCCAGCTGGCGGAGTGGCTCGACATGGACAAGGGGCACGTCAGCCGGGCGGTGCGCGAGCTCGAGGAGCTCGATCTCCTCGTCCGCACGCCGGATCCCGACGACGGGCGCGTCTTCCTCATCGAGCCGACGCCGGACGGCGTGAAGCGGCTCGAGGAGGCACGCCTGCCCTACGAGTCGTTCCTCCACGACCGGCTCGCCACCTGGCCTGTCGCCGACATCGCGCGCCTCGCGGACCTGCTGCACGAACTCACGACGCCCGGCGCGTAGGGCGCCCGTCAGGGCTGCACCGAGAGCGTGCACGTCGGCTGACCGAGACCCAGAAGCGGGATCGTCCACGTGGCGATGAGCCACTCGGACCGCCACCCGCCGGGGCCGACGAAGCGCACGGCGACGGTCCCCGTCGCGCCGAGGACGCTGCCGAGCAGCCCGATGTTCGCGACGCTCGTGTACCCGGCCGGCGTCCCCGTGTGGCTCGAGCTGCCGAACAGCGTGTTCGAGACGACGGGGACGAGCCCGTTGAGGCTCCCGCCGAACTCCGCCTGCGCGAGCGTGTAGCCCGCCATACCCGCGGGGACGCTCCAGCGCAGCGTGACCGTCGGCGTGACGCCGAGGACCCCTCCCGCGGCGGTGCACGACGAGCCGAGCGGCGCGAGCATCGTCATCGCCGTGAACGTCGCCGACCCCGCTTCGGCGTCGACCCAGGCCGCCTCGACCGGCTCGGCCCGCGGCGCGACGGCCGCGCCGGCGAGGAGCGCGAGCCCCGCGACGGCGGCGAGGACCCGGCGGGCGCTGCGGCGCGACCTCGTCACGACGGCGCCCCGCCCGACCGGCGGGTGCGGGCCGCGATCGCGGCCGCGCCGGATCCCGCGAGGACCACCCCGGCGTACGCGAGCCAGGGCGCGGCGGGAGACGCCGTGGCGACGAGCGGCTCGCCCGGAGCGGTCGCGATGCTCTCCCCCGCGCCCGACGCGTGAACGCGCACCTCGGTCGTCCCCGTGGATCCCTCCGCCGGCTCGAGCTCGAGCCGAACGTACGCCGTCTGGTCGGCGTCGACGGAGGCGATCTCGACGGCCTCTCCGCCGCGGGGCACCTCCCAACCCGTCCGCACGTGGTCCGCCCCGCCAGCGCACTCGGAGCCCTGCCACGGGGTGAGGCATACGGCGGCGGAGACCACGAGCGCCAGTTCGCCGCGCGCGCTCACGCCGATCGTGAGCGTTCCGGGGTCCGGCGCGTCAGCGCTGACCTCGACGTCCCACCGCAGCGGTTCGCCGGGCGACATCGCGGCGGCGAGATCCCAGTCGGCGACCGACACGAGCCGCACGTACCGCCCCTCGACGACCTCACTCGCGGGCGCGGCCGACGCCGGCGACAGGGCGACGAGCGCCCCCATCGCGCCCACGAGCACGGCCCACGCGACGCGCGACGTCATGTCCGCTCGCGCGGCCAGAAGGCCCATCCGACGAGCAGCGCGGCGGCGATCGTGATCCCGCCCGCCGCGAGCGGGCTGCCGAGCGCGGCGAGGATCGGGGCGATCCCGGGGACCGAGAACAGCACGGTGCGCACCTCCGTCACGGTGTAGGGCTGCGGATCGTCGACGTCGTTCGCGTCGCCGCGCATCGTGATCATCCGTTCGGCGTCCGACCCGCCGTCCGCGATCGCGACGACGCGGTGCGTGACCGGGAGCTGGTCGGCGCGGTCGATCGTCACGACGTCGCCGACCGCGACCTCCGACGCGGGCGTCCTCTGCACGACGGCCACCGACCCCGACGGGATCGTCGGCGTCATCGAACCCGTGCGGAACATGATGAGCGTGATCCCGGCGACGTTCGCGACGATGACGAGCACGATGCACGCGACGCCCGCGACCGCGGCGATCCACAGGATCACCTCGCCCACGGCGCCGAGCGCGCGCGGGCGACGGGCCGGCCGAACGCCGGCCTCCCGGAGCTCGCGCCGCGTGCGCGGATCGGGATCACCCGTGCCTCCCGCCGCGGCGGGGGACGCGCCGGCGATCGCTACGACTGCGACTCCGCGTTCCACTGCCACACGACGCTTCCCGTGTCGCCCTGTTCGAGCGTGTTCGTCGCCGTCACCCGCAGGCACAGGTTGACGACGTCGCCCGACGCGATCGTCGCCGGCACGGCGCCGCCCCCGGCGAAGGCCGACTCATCGCAGCCGAACGCGCTCGTCGACACGGCGTCGTAGGTCAGCTTGCCCGCGGTCGTGAACGAGCCCGTCGCGACGGGCGCCACGGCCGTCAGCGCGGCGTCGTAGCTTCCCGTGACGCGCAGCGCATACGCCGCGTAGACGACGTCGCCGGGCGCGAGGTTGTCGGCGCCCGTCTCGAAGGCGAGCGACGCGGCCTCGCCCGAGGTCGCGTGGTCGTCGAAGTCGACTCCGTCGGCCGACCCCTCGAACACGAACGTGCCCGCCGTGAAGTCGCCGGTCGCGAACTCGGAGTCGTTCCACTGCGCGAGCGTGTAGGCGGCGCCGATACCGAGGACGAGGCCTCCGGCGAGGATGGCGAGCACCTTGCGGCGACGCGTCGTGGCACGAGACATGAGGATCTCCCCCTTCGCCCCGGGCGGCGGCATCGACCCGCCAGGAACCCGGTGCATCAGGTCGATATTCCATCACGACGATGCCGCGGCGCAAGATCAGGATTCCCGGCGCGCCGCCGGGAGAGACGACGATGGCCGCAGCCCCCGGATCGGGGTGCTGCGGCCATCTGCCGTGAGCCCGCAGGGCGGGCGCGCGGTGTCGTTACGCGACGAGCGAGGCGACGTCCAGCTGGATGCCGGGGCCAAACGTGGTCGACACCGTGCCCTTCTGGATGTAGCGGCCCTTGGCGCTCGCCGGCTTGAGGCGGACGACCTCGTCCAGGGCGGCCTGGATGTTGTCGTTCAGCTTCTCGGCGTCGAACGACGCCTTGCCCACGATGAAGTGGAGGTTCGAGTGGCGGTCGACGCGGAAGTCGATCTTGCCGCCCTTGATCTCCTCGACAGCCTTCGCCGGGTTCGGGGTCACGGTGCCGGTCTTGGGGTTCGGCATGAGGCCGCGGGGGCCCAGGACCTTGCCCAGACGACCGACCTGGCCCATGAGCTCCGGCACGGCCACGGCCGCGTCGAAGTCGGTCCAGCCGGCGGCGACCTTCTCGATGAGCTCGGTGCCGCCGACCTCGTCAGCGCCCGCGGCGATGGCGGCCTCGGCCGCAGCGCCGTTCGCGAAGACGATGACCTTGGCGGTCTTGCCGGTGCCGTGCGGGAGCATGACGGTGCCGCGCACCATCTGGTCGGCCTTGCGGGGGTCGACGGCGAGCTTCAGCGCGACCTCGACGGTCGAGTCGAACTTCTTCGAACCCGTCTCCTTCGCCAGGGCGACGGCCTCGGCGGGAGAGTAGAACTTGCCCTCTTCGATCTTCGAAGCGGCCTCGTTGTAGAGCTTGGACTTAGCCATGTCGGTTCTCTCCTCAGCCCTCGACCGTGATGCCCATGGAACGGGCGGTGCCAGCGATGATCTTGACCGCGGCGTCGATGTCGTTCGCGTTCAGGTCGGGCTGCTTGGTCTTGGCGATCTCCTCGACCTGCTCGCGCGTGAGCTTCGCGACCTTGACGGTGTGCGGCGTCGCCGAACCCGACTTCACGCCAGCGGCCTTCTTGATGAGCTCAGCGGCCGGCGGGGTCTTGAGGACGAACGTGAAGCTGCGGTCCTCGTAGACGGTGATCTCCACGGGGACGACGTTGCCGCGCTGCGACTCGGTCGCGGCGTTGTACGCCTTGCAGAACTCCATGATGTTGACGCCGTGCTGACCCAGGGCGGGTCCGATCGGCGGCGCCGGGTTGGCCTGGCCGGCCTGGATCTGGAGCTTGATCAGCCCCGAGACCTTCTTCTTCGGTGCCATGTGGCTTTCCTTTCGTCGAGCGGGCGCCGGCGGCGCCCCTCTCCCGCGGATCCGGCATCTCCGGACAGCGGTGATGAGTGCGGGCGCGCGAAAGCGCCCACAAACCAGACAAGACTACCCGATGTCCGGCCGATCCCCAAGCCCGGATCTACGCGGCGGCCTGCATCGCGACCTCGGCGCCGGGTCCGAAGACCTCGTAGTGGATCCGCTCGGGGTCGATGCCCTTGCGGACGAGGCCCGCGCGCATCGACGCCATGAAGGAGAGCGGTCCGCACAGGTAGACCTCGGTGTCGTCGTCGGCCGCGACCGTGAGCGAGTCGAGGTCGCCCGTCGCGGAGTGCGGGGATGGCTGCGAACGGGCGCCCGTGGACGACGGGATGCAGGTCGGCGGTGACCCCGAGGGACGCTCGCGCAGCCGGCGAGCGGTCCCGCGAGTGCACGCCCCTGCCCCCCTGCACCTGATCGGCGCGCTGGAACAGGTCGCGCTCGAGCGCGGGATGCGCGTCGAATCGGCGGCGGTGGAAGATCGGGGTGGTGCGAGGATGTCGCGGAACCGTTGACGCGCACCGCGGCGCGTCACTAGCTTCGGGCACAAGGCGTCATGACAACAAAGGAGTCGTTCCATGAAAACGCACAGCCCTCAGCGCATCATCGCCGTCACGGGAGCAGCCGCCCTCGCGCTCTCCCTCGCCGCATGCGGCAGCCCGAACCAGAGCGGATCATCCGGAGACGGGGGCGACGGCGGCGCCGCCTTCACCTGGGCCGTCACGGGATCCGATCAGGCCATCCACCAGGCGGTCGCCGACCTCTGGAATGAGCAGCACCCCGACGAGCAGGTGAACATCGAGTTCCTCGCGCCCGAGGCGGACCAGCAGCGCCAGGCGATGTTCCAGGATCTGCAGAGCGGCACGGGCGACTTCGACGTCCTCGGCCTCGACGTGGTCTGGACGGGCGAGTTCGCCCAGAACGGGTACATCACGAGCCTCGAGTCGCACCGCGACGAGGTCGAGGGCGTGAGCCTTCCCGGCGCGATCGACAGCTCGTCGTACCAGGGCGAGCTCTACGCGCTGCCCTACTCGTCGAACGGCGGCTACCTCTACTACCGCACCGACCTCGTCGACTCGCCGCCGGCGACGTGGGACGACGTCGTGACGACGGGCGTCCAGGCGGCCGACGACGCGGGGATCAGCGGATACGTCGGCCTCGGCAACCAGTACGAGGGCTTCGTCGTGACCTTCCTGCAGCTGTTCTGGTCGGCAGGCGGCGAGGTGTACGACGAGAACCAGTCCGAGAGCACCTTCCTCGACGGCGACGCGGCGCAGCGCGCGCTCGACTGGCTCATCGACGCCCGCGAGCAGGGCCTGTTCGCCGACGGCTTCGACTCGATGGTCGAGGACGACGCCCGCGCGCTGTTCCAGGCGGGCGATGCCGTCTACATGCACAACTGGCCCTACGCGATCCCGCTCCT
This sequence comes from Microbacterium indicum DSM 19969, assembly GCF_000422385.1. Taxonomy (GTDB): domain Bacteria; phylum Actinomycetota; class Actinomycetes; order Actinomycetales; family Microbacteriaceae; genus Microbacterium; species Microbacterium indicum. The sequence goes on along the minus strand of NZ_KE383822.1, from coordinate 78,373 downwards.
TGAGGGCCAGGACGGCGAGGACTCGGCGGTCGCCGACGACTTCGCGGTCGCGGCGCTCCCCGGCTTCGACGGGAACACGGGCGTCGGCGCGCTCGGCGGCCTGAACAACGCCGTCAGCTCGCTGAGCGACACCCCCGACATCGCAGAGGAGTTCGTCACGTGGGCGGCGACCGACGCCGATGCGCAGAAGATCCTCCTCGACAACAGCCTGCCCGCGACGTTGCTGTCGACCTACGACGGCGTCGACGACGAGAACGTCGCGCTGCTCGGCGACATCCTCGCCGCCGCGAAGGCCCGCCCCGCCGTCGCGGGGTACAACTCGCTGTCGCTCGCGATGCAGGAGCACCTGCACGCCGCGTTCCTCGGCCAGGAGGACCCACAGACGGCGCTCGAGGCGGTCGACCAGGCGGCGACCGACGCGCTCGGCGGCGAGTGATCCCGAGGAGATCGCCGTGACGCTCACCCAGCAGAGCGCCCCGCCCCGCCCGCCCGCTTCGGATCAGCCGAAGCGGGCGGGCATCGGCGAACGCGCGCTCGGAAAGATCTTCCTCACCCCGTCGTTCGCGTTCATGGCGGTGATCGCGCTCTTCCCCGTGATCTACGCGATCGTCATGAGCCTGTACCGGATCACGGGCTTCCGCCGCGAGTTCATCGCCGGCGGCAACTACGCGCAGCTGCTCTCGGACGGCGGCTTCTACAACGCGGTCGGCAACACCCTCGTCTTCACGGTCGTCTCGGTCGCGATCGAGTTCGTCATCGGCCTGCTCTTCGCACTGATCATGAACCAGGCGTTCGCGGGACGCGGCGTGACCCGAGCGATCATCCTCGTGCCGTGGGTCATCCCGACGTCGGTCGCGGCGCAGGTGTGGCGGTACATGTTTGACCAGAACCCTGGCTTCATCAACTCGGTCCTCGGGATCGACGTCAACTGGCTGAACGACCCGACCTGGTCGATGGTCGGCATCATCTCGGCCGACGTGTGGAAGACCGCGCCGTTCGTCGCGCTTCTGCTTCTCGCGGGGCTGCAGACGATCCCCGGCGAGTTCTACGAGGCGGCCGAGGTCGACGGGGCGGGCGCGTGGCGGCGCTTCTGGTCGATCACGCTGCCGCTCCTGCGCCCCGCGATCATCGTGGCGCTGCTGTTCCGCACCGTCGACGCCCTGCGCATGTTCGACTTCGCGTACGTGTTCTCGGGGTACAGCAACTCGCTCGCGACCCTCTCGGTCTACACGCAGCGCTATCTCTACGCCGAGCCCGAGCTCGGCTACGCCAACGCGCTGTCGACCGCGACGTTCATCATCGTCATGATCGTCGGCGTGTTCTTCGTGCGTCTCATGGGGCCGCAGACCGTGGACGGGGCCCCGAGCGGGCGGAAGGGGAAGAAGCGATGAGCACCGCGACCCGCACCCTCACGACGGGGCGCGACACGGGGGCGACGAAGAAGGCCGGATCGGGCCTCCCGCCGTGGGCGGGGAGCGTGCTGCGGATCCTCGGGCTCGCGCTCGTGGTCGTGTGGTGCCTCTTCCCGTTCCTCTGGATGTTCATGACGAGCCTGCGCTCCGGCGCCTCGGCCCTCACGAACCCGAACATCTTCGAGGGCCCGTTCAGCTTCGCGAACTTCACGCAGATCTTCGAGCTCGACTTCGAGTTCGCGCTGCGCAACTCGCTCGTCGTCGCGGCGCTCACGACGGTGATCTGCATCCCCGTCGCGTCGCTCGCGGCGTACGCGATCGCGCGGCTGCCGCTGCGGGGCCGGGCGATCATCCTCGCGCTGACGCTCGTCGCGAGCATGTTCCCGCCCGTCGCGCTCGTCCCGCCGCTGTACCAGGTCTATCAGCAGCTGCAGACGTGGACGGGGATCTCGCTCCTCAACTCCTACGCGGGCATGGTGATCCCCTACGTGGCGCTGACGCTGCCGCTGTCGATCTTCATCCTCGTGACGTTCTTCTCGGGGATCCCCCGCGAGCTCGAGGAGCAGGGCAAGGTCGACGGCGCGACGCCGTGGCAGGTGTTCATCCGCCTCATCGTGCCGCTCGCGGCGCCGGGCGTCGGGACGTCGGCCATCATCGCGTTTGTCTACGCGACGAACGAGTTCCTGCTGGCGTTCTCGTTCGCGCCGCGCGACCTCAACGTGCAGACCGTCCCGGTGTTCATCGGCACGTTCCAGCGCGTGGGGTACGAGAACCCGATCGGGCAGGTGATGGCCGGATCCGTGCTCGTCTCGATCCCGCTCATCATCTTCGCCCTCGTGCTCCAGCGGCAGATCGTCGCGGGCCTCACGGCCGGCGCGGTGAAAGGCTGAGACGCGGAACGGCCGCCCCGAGGGGCGGCCGTTCCGTTTCGCGCGGAGGCGCGTCAGTTCATCTTGGTGACCTGGTCGAACGAGAGCTCGACCGGGGTCTCGCGTTCAAAGAGCGAGACGAGGACCGTGAGCTTGCCGCTCGCGGGGCTGATCTCGCTGATCGAACCAGGCAGGCCCGCGAACGAGCCGTCCTTGATCGTGATCGTCTCGCCGATCTCGAAGTCGACCTCGGCCGCGATCGTGCGCGACTCGTTCGTCTTCTTGGCCTGCTCGTCGCCCGCCGCGGCCTTCTCGGCCTCGCGGATCTCGGCGATCGGCTTGAGCATGTTGAACGCCTCTTCGAAGCGCAGCGCGACCGGCTGGTGCGCGTTGCCGACGAAGCCCGTCACGCCAGGGGTGTTGCGGACGACCGACCAGGTGTCCTCGTTGAGCTCCATGCGCACGAGCACGTAGCCGGGGATCCGGACGCGCGTGACCATCTTGCGCTGCCCGTTCTTGATCTCGACGACGTCCTCCATCGGGACCTCGATCTGGTAGATGTCGTCCTCGACCTCGAGGGTGGACTTGCGCTGCTCGATGTTGGCCTTGACCTTGCGCTCGAAGCCCGCGTAGGTGTGGATGACGTACCACTTGCCCTCGAGGATCCGCAGCTCGGCGCGGAACTCGGCGTACGGGTCCTCGTCCTCGGCGCCCTCGGCGGGCTCCTCGCCCTCGAACGGCGTCACGACCTCGGCCGCACGCTCGGCCGCCTCGCTCGCCTCCTCGGCGCTCGCGTCGGTGAGGACCTCGGCCGCGGCCTCGACCTCGGCGGTCTCGTCGATGTTGAGTGCGTCGTTCACGATCGCGTCTGCCTCCGGGTCGTCGATCTCGATGGAGTCGTCGGCCGGCTCGCCTTCGCCGTCGACGTGCACGGCTCCGCTTTCGGCGGAGGCGCTTGCGGCCTCCTCGGCCGCGAGGTAGTTGCCCGTCTGGGCCTCGTCGTCTTCGCTCGACTGCTCGGCCGCGGGGGCCCAGTCGGCGTCGTCGATGTGCTTCTCAGCCACGTGGTGCCTCTTTCCGGATCAGGAGGGAACGCCGAAGACGACGTTCACCACCCACGAGAACACGGTGTCGAGCCCGAGGATCAGCGCCATCATGACGATGACGAAACCGAGGACGACGCCCGTGAAGGTCAGGAGCTCCTTGCGGGTGGGCGTGACCACCTTGCGGAGCTCGGAGATGACCTGGCGGAAGAAGATCACGATGCGCATGAAGAAGTTCGGCTTCTTCCCGGCGCTCGCGCCCCGAGCGGCGAACCCGCCGACCGCGTCCTGAGACATTCGTCACCTTTCGTGAGTCAGCGTGCCGCTGACGCGCAGGGCGGACAGGAATCGAACCTGCAACCTGCGGTTTTGGAGACCGCTGCTCTGCCAATTGAGCTACCGCCCTAGAGGCCCGTCGGGCCTCGAGGTGCCTGCCGTACGCGATCGCGGTGCCGGGCACAGCGAAAGAATGCAGCAAACAACTGCTCGATCAAGCATACGGCATGGCTCGGCGCCCGGCCAATCGAGCCGGGAACCCGCGCGCGTCACGGCGCACGGGGCGTGCCGATCCCGCGGCCCGATCGGTACGCTGGTCGCGTGACCGAACGCGCCCCGCTCTCCCGCAAGATCTCCGCCATCGCCGAGTCGGCGACCCTCAAGGTCGACGCCAAGGCCAAGGCCATGAAGGCCGAGGGGCGGCGCATCATCTCGTACGCGGCCGGCGAGCCCGATTTCGCCACGCCTCCCGCCGTCGTCGACGCGGCCCGCGCGGCCCTCGACGACGCCGCGAACTTCCGCTACTCGCCCGCCGCCGGCCTCCCGGCGCTCAAGGCCGCGATCATCGAGAAGACCCGCCGCGACTCGGGGCTCGAGGTCGCCGCGAGCCAGATCGTCGTGACGAACGGCGGCAAGCAGGCGGTGTATCAGGCGTTCCAGGCGATCCTGAACCCCGGCGACGAGGTCCTGCTGCCCGCGCCGTACTGGACGACGTACCCCGAGGCGATCCAGCTCGCCGACGGATCCGCCGTGCCCGTCTTCGCCGGCGCGGACCAGGAGTACAAGGTCACGGTCGAGCAGCTCGAGGCCGCCCGCACCGAGAAGACGAAGGCCGTCGTGTTCGTCTCGCCGTCGAACCCGACGGGATCCGTCTACACGCCCGAGGAGACCGCGGCGATCGCGCGCTGGGCGCTCGAGCACAGCGTGTGGGTCGTGTCGGACGAGATCTACCAGAACCTCACCTACGACGGCGCGAAGGCCGTCTCGATCGTCGAGGCCGTTCCCGAGGTCGCGGGGCAGACGATCCTGCTGAACGGCGTCGCGAAGACGTATGCGATGACGGGGTGGCGCGTGGGCTGGATGGTCGGGCCGGCCGACGCGATCGCCCTCGCCGCGAACCTGCAGTCGCACCTGACGAGCAACGTCAACAACGTGGCGCAGCTCGCCGCCGCCGCGGCCCTCTCGGGCCCGCAGGACGCGGCGGAGGAGTTCCGCGAGGCGTTCGATCGTCGCCGCCGCCTCATCGTCGCCGAGCTCTCGAAGATCCCGGGCGTCGTCGTCCCCGTCCCGCAGGGCGCGTTCTACGTGTACCCCGACGTCACGGGCCTCCTGGGCCGCGAGTGGGGCGGCCGCCGGATCGAGACGACGGTCGAGCTCGCCGAGTACATCCTCGAGGAGGCCGAGGTCGCGGTCGTGCCGGGCGAGGCCTTCGGCCCGTCGGGCTACCTGCGCCTGAGCTACGCCCTCGGCGACGACCAGCTCCTCGAGGGCGTGCAGCGCCTCCAGCGCCTCTTCGCCTGACCCACCCTCGACTCTCCTTTTCTCCGTGTTTTCCCCACGCCTCGCGTGGGGAAAACACGGAGAAAAGGAGAGTCTTCGGTCAGAGGGTGGGGCCCAGGAAGACGGGCTCGGGGTTGAGCTCGATGCCGAACTCGGCGGCGACGCGCGTGCGCACGAAGCGGGCGAGCTCGGCGACCTCCTCGGCCGTCGCTCCCCCGCGGTTCGTGAGCGCAAGCGTGTGCTTGGTCGAGAGGGACGCGCGCGAGTCGCCGAGGCGGAAGCCCTTCGCGAGGCCCGCGTGCTCGATGAGCCACGCGGCACTGACCTTCACCATCGCGGGCGCCGACGTCGGCGGGGCGACCTGGCCATCCCACGTCGCGAGCTCGAACACTTGATCGGCCGCGGGCTCCGGCTCGACGGGCCACCGCGGGCAGTCGGCCGGAAGGGCGCGCGACGTCGCCTCGCCCACGATCGGGTTGTTGAAGAACGAGCCCGCGCTGCGCGTGTCGGCGTCGTCCGGGTCGAGCACCATGCCCTTCGACGCGCGGATCGCGAGGACCCGATCGCGCGTCTCGGCGAGCGAGATCGGCTCGGTCCCGACGCGCAGCGCCGCGCGCAGCCGCTCGCTCTCGAGCGGGCGCGGATCCGTCCCCACGACCGCGAGGTCGAGCGTCAGGTCGATGACGACGGCCGATCGGAGCGGCTCTGATCCGTAGTGCCGCTTGAGCACCGAGGTGCGCGGGCCGAGCCCGAGGTCGGCGGCCGGCACGTGCGAGAGCTCGCCCGTCGCCTCGTCGAGGAGCGTCACGGCGACGAGCGTCTCGACGATCTCCTGCCCGTAGGCGCCGACGTTCTGGATCGGGGCGGCGCCCGCGGTTCCGGGGATCCCGCTCATCGCCTCGACGCCCGCGAGCCCCTGCGACACGGCCCAGGCGACGAAGTCGTCCCAGTTCTGCCCCGCCTCGATCACGACGCGCTGGAAGCCTTCGGGCGCCCCGTCGACGGGCGCGAAGCCCGTCGTGAGGACCCGGATCACGGTTCCGTCGAACGGCTCGTCGCCCGCGAGGGTGTTGGATCCGCCCCCGAGGACGAACCACTCGTCGCCCGAGTCCCACGCCTCGCGCAGCGCGGAGACGAGCTCCTCGCGCGTCGCGGCGTCGACCATGCGGGCGGGCGCGGCGCCCACGCCCATCGTCGTGAGCTTGGAGAGCGGCGTCGTCATGCGCGGACGACGAGCTGCGCCTTGCCGAGCACCTTCTGGCCCCCGGTCGTGACGGCGAGGTCGAGGCGGACGGATCCGTCGTCGTTCACCGCTCCGACGGTCACGGCGACGTCGACGTCGGCGCCCGCCTCGGGGTCGACGAGCACGGGCTTGGTGAAGCGCACGACGTACGACGCGATGCGGCTCGTGTCGCCCACGAGCTCGCCGACGATCGACGACGCGAGGCCCATCGTGAGCATCCCGTGGGCGAGGACGCCCTCGAGTCCCACGCGCTGCGCGACGTCGTCGCGGTAGTGGATCGGGTTGAAGTCGCCGGATGCGCCCGCGTAGCGCACGAGCGAGTCGCGCGTGAGGTGCTGCGAGCGCTCGGCGACGACCTGGCCCTTCTCGAGTCCTGCGAGTTCCATCACGCCTCCTCGTCCGACGAGATCAGGAGCGTCGACGCCGCCGTGACGACGTGCTCGCCGTTCTGATCCACGATCTCGGTCTCGCTCGCCACCATCGACGCGGCGCCCATCGCGCGCACGCGCGTGACGCGGATCCGGCCCGTCAGCTCGTCGCCCGCGACGATCGGCCGGGACCAGGTGAACGACTGGTCGGTGTGCAGCGCGCGCTCGAGCGAGATCCCCGTCGTCGGGTCGTCGAGCATGAACTGCAGCGCGTCGTTCGCGATGAGCATCGCGAAGGTCGGCGGCGCCACGACGTCGGCGTAGCCCTGGGCGCGGGCGGCCTCGACGTCGGTGTGCTGCGGCGCGGTCGCGAAGACGGCGCGAGCGAACTCGCGCACCTTCTCGCGCCCCACGAGATACGGGGCGGTGGGTGGGAACTCGCGGCTCGCGAGCTCGGGGTCGACGGCCATCAGGCCTCCTTCTTGTTGCGCGAGGCCCTGCGGGCCTTCAGCCCCATCTGCACCGCGATCACGAGCAGGAACGCGGCGAAGAGCAGGTTTCCGACGAACGGATCCACGTGCGTCGCGACGAGGGTTCCGAGCGGCGTCGTGACGACCGTCGCGACGGCGATGACCGCCGCGGCCACGAAGTCGATGTTGTGGTTCCTGGCGTTCTTCCACGCGCCCGAGATCGTCGTGGGGATCATCATGAGGAGCGACGTGCCCTTCGCGACGAGGTCGCTCGCCCCGAAGACGAGGATCAGCACGGGGACGACGATGATGCCGCCGCCGACGCCGATGAGACCCGAGAGGATCCCCGTGACGACGCCGAGCGCAACGAGCGCGATGCCCAGCCAGACGTTGAGCGGGACGGACGCGTCGCGGTCGGGGATGATGAAGAACAGGCTCACGATCACGACGAGCAGGAACCCGACGAAGAACCAGCGCAGGAACGCCTCGCTCAGCCGGTGCAGCAGCGACGCCCCGATCGGGGCCCCGACGATGCCGCCGATCGCGAGCAGGAGCGCCGCGAGCCAGTCGACCTGGCCGTCGATCGCGTAGCTGATCACGCCGACCGAGGCCGTGACGATGATCGAGGCGCCCGATGTCCCCGACGCGTACTTCTGCGTGAAGACCGCGAACGTCACGAGCATCGGGACGATGACGGTCCCGCCCCCGACGCCGAAGAGCCCCGACATGAACCCCGAGAGGAGGCCGATGCCGAGGAACGTGAGGATGGCCCGGGACCCGCGGGACTGGACTGCGTTCATGCGTCGATCACCCGCCCCACCCTACCGGCGGGGCGGGTGGACCGACGGTCAGCCCGCGGAGAGGGAGACGCTCCCGGCGTCGGTCGTCACGTCGATCGTGCGCGGGGCGGACGGGTCGGTATCGAGGCCGTTGTCGACGTCGCCGAAGTCGCCGCTCGTCGTGACCGCGTAGGTCTCGTCGGGGACCGTGAGGTCGAGGGATCCCGCGCTCAGCGTCACGTCGACGGCCTCGGGCGCCTCGCCCGTGAAGTCGGCCGAGACGCCGCCCGCGCTGATGTCGAACGAGGCGCTCTGCACGTCGGCGAGGTCGTATGAGCTGCCGCCCGCCGACATGCGCGCCTCGACGGTGTCGGCGGATCCCTCGATGTCGAGGAAGCCCGCGTCAACCTCGCTGACGACGGCTCCGAAGTCGCCCTCGATGTCTGCGCCGCCCGCGAGCAGGTCGACGTCGAGGTCGACGCCCTCGAGCGAGCGCGGCAGCGTGAGGATCGCGTTGCCGTCGTCGCCCCACGCGCCGATCCCGAAGAGCGAGGTGAGGTTCCCGCGATCGACGACGAGCGAGGATCCGTCGCGCACGAGCGACCACCGAGCGGCGGACGGCGCGTCGAGCGTCACCTCGTCGACGTCGTCGAAGCGCACCGTCATGCTGCCGGCGGGGACGGTGAGGTCGACGAGGTCGACGCCCGCGGCGTCGGCCGAGACCGTGTCGCGGCTGCGGTCGAAGCTCGCCGACGCGACGGTCGCGAAGGCGGTCCCCGCGGCGGGGACGACGAGCGCGATGCCGCCGAGCACCGACACCGTGACGGCGAGGGCGCGGGATCCGAGCCGCGCGTTCGACGACGGCGCCTGGCGCGGGGGCTCGGGGTGGGGAGGGACGGGAGGCAGGGGCTGATCGGTCATCGCTGTGATCCGTTCTGGGGCGCCGCGGGGCCGACGGGGCCCGGGGCGGCTGTTGCGTCGATGTGGGCGAGCACGGCCAGCACGCGGCGGTTGCCCGTGTCGTCCTGCTCGAGGTCGAGCTTCTGGAAGATCGACGTGATGTGCTTCTCGACCGCGCCGTCGCTCACGAAGAGCAGCCGTGCGATCGCCGCGTTGTTCTTGCCCTCGGCGATCAGCGCGAGGACGGCGCGCTCGCGCTCGGTGAGGCGGGCGAAGCGGTCGTCGCGCGATCGCCGCGTCAGGAGCTGCGACACGACCTCGGGGTCGAGCACCGTGGCGCCCTCGCGGATCCGCCCGATCGCCTCGAGGAAGTCGGCGACGTCGGTGACGCGGTCCTTCAGGAGGTACCCGACGCCGCCGCCCTGCTGGGCGACGAGGTCGGCCGCGTAGCGCTCCTCGACGTACTGCGAGAGGACGAGGACCGGGAGTCGCGGATCCTGGCGGCGCAGGTCGATCGCGGCGCGGATCCCCTCGTCGGTGAAGGTCGGGGGAAGCCTCACGTCGAGGATCGCGAGATCGGGATCCGTGTCCGCCGCCGCGGCGAGGAGCCGCGAGGCGTCGGGCAGGGCCGAGACGACCTCGTGCCCCGAGTCGGCGAGCAGGCGCGAGAGGCCCTCGCGCAGCAGGACGGAGTCTTCGACGATCAGGATGCGCATGGGACGCTGACCTCCAGTGACGTGGGGCCGCCGGCGGGGCTGTCGAGACGAGCCGTCCCGCCGAGGGCCGTGATGCGATTCATGATGCCGTCGAGCCCGCCGCCCGGCACGACGCGCGCGCCGCCCAGCCCGTCGTCCTCGACGCGGGCCCAGAGCTCTCCGGGCCGCGAGCGGACCGTGACCCGCACGCCCGACGCCCGCGAGTGCTTCGCGGCGTTCGTGAGGCTCTCGGCGATCGCGAAGTACATCGCCGCCTCGGCGTCGCGCCCCGCGGGGCCGTCCATGCGGACGTCGAGCTGCACGGGGATGTGCGAGCGGCTCGCGACGGCGCTCAGCGCGGCGTCGAGGCCGCGGTCGTCGAGGACCGAGGCGTGGATCCCGCGCGCCAGCTGGCGCAGCTCGGTGATCGCGGCCTTCGTCGAGGTGTGCGCCTCGGCGACGAGCGCCTTGGCGCCCTCGGGATCCGCGTCGATCTTCGTCTGGGCGAGGCCGAGCGTCATGCCGATCGAGACGAGTCGCGGCTGGACGCCGTCGTGCAGGTCGCGCTCGATGCGGGTGCGCTCGACGTCGCCGGCGCGGATCGCCTCCTGCCGCTGGGTCGATGCGTCGCGCACCTGGGCGGTGAGCTGCGCCTCGCGGATCGGGGCGACGAGCAGGCGCGCGAGGACGCCGTGGAGCAGCGCGACTCCGACGACCGCGGCGAGCGCCGCGACGGCGAGCAGCGGGCCGGCGACGGGCGCGAATGCGATCGACACGGATCCGCCGACGAGCCGCACGGTGTCCTCCGACGCGTAGAGCGGGGCGAACGCGGCGGTCACGCCGACGACGGCGATCATGATGAGCGCCCACGTGATCCAGCCGAGCACCGTCGAGAGCACGAGGTTGGCGATCGCTCGCCACATGCCGCCGTCGATGAACTGGATCCAGATGGTGTGGAGGAAGCCGACGAAGCCGCGCTTCGGGGAGCGCCGCGGACGGAGAACGGGGAGGCCGAAGCCGTAGAGCCCCTCGACGCGGGCGGTCTCGAGGAACGCCGCGCCGTAGAGCGCGTACACGACGCCGACGAGGAGGATCGCGCCGAGGCCGAGGAACACGAGCCCGCCGACGCCGCCGACGAGCAGGGTTCCGACGAGGAGGGCGACGGCGACTCCCCAGAAGGCCATGAAGCTGAGGTGGGCGACCGCGCCGAGCACCCGCAGCGGGGTGATCAGGCGGGGCGCCGGGGAGGTCGTTGTTGTCATGTCCTCAAACGTACGGAGCGGGTGGGGGCGGCGCACCGGAGCCCGCCTCCCGGCTGGGATCGGGTTTCCCCCACCCGTGACCGGGAGGGATCCGGCGCTGCCCGTACTGTTGGAGCATGTTCCGATGGCTCGGCCGCCTCATCTGGCTGGCGCTCTCAGCTTTCCTCCTCTCGCGGGTGATCGCCTCGCTGTTCTTCGTCGATCAGTCGGCGGGGTGGCTGCGCCCCACGGACGGGTCCATCGACGTCGCCTTCCTCCTCGCGGGCGTCGGGTGGGGATTCGCGACGATGGTGTGCGGTCCCCTCATGTTCCCGCGCCAGGACGGCGGCGGCCGGCGCGCGTCCCTCGGCCCCGTGCGGATGGCCGTCGGCATCGTGCTCGAGGGCCGCCGCACCGGAACGAGCGTCAACGACGTGCCGCAGTACGAGTTCTTCGTCGAGGTCACGCCCGAGGACGGCGACGCGTTCGTCACGACCGTGCGCGCGTTCCAGGATCCGTTCGTCGGGGAGGGCCTCCGAGTCGGATCCCCCGTGACGGTCGAGTACCGCGGGACGAACCCCGACCGCGTGCGCATCGCGAAGGAGCACACCGCATGACCGGGTTCCTCGACGCCCTCGTCTGGCTCGCGACGTTCCCCGCGACGCACGGCTACGAGATGGTCTTCGTCGGCGCGTTCGGCGGCATCGGCCTCATCGCGATGGCGTTCCGCGGCGGCAGCGGCTCGTCGGGCTCGCGGCTCGCCGACCTGCGCCGGGAGCGCGGCCTCCAGGCGCCCGCGGCCGCCGGCGCCTCGGCGACGTTCGTGTTCGTCCGGTGGCTGTGGCGGATCCTCGCCCTCGTGGTCCTGTCGGGGGCCGTCATCGGGCTCATCTCGCTCATCTCGAGCCCGATCACGAGCCCCTACATCTACGCGAACGGCGCGATGGCCGTCGCCGTCGACAACGGCGACGACACCCTGACGTTCACGGCGGAGGACGGAGCGGAGTACACCGTCAACGTCCCGTTCTTCACGCAGCCGTCGTACCCCGACGCCGACGCGTTCCTCGCGATGTCCGAGCAGGTCGTCGTGCGGTACCTGCCGGATCACCCGCAGGCCTTCGTCGTCGACACCGACGAGACGCTCGACAGCTGGGGCGAGTCGATCGGCGACTGACGGGCGCGGCGCGGGGCCGCCCCGCGCGGGATGTTCTCCATGTAATGTCCTGATCCGTGCCCGCTTCCTCGTTCCCCCTGCTCGGCCGCACGGCGCTCGTCACGGGCGTCTCCCGGCGCCGCGGCATCGGATACGCGGTGGCGCGCAAGCTCGCGTCGCTCGGCGCCAGCGTCTTCGCCCACCACTTCCGCCCGCACGACCTCGACCTGCCGTGGGGCGGCGACGATCTCGACGCGGTGCGCGCGGGGATCCGCGAGGTGCTGCATGAGGACGCCGTTGCCGCGGACATGAGCGCCGACCTCTCGGACCCGTCGACGATCGCCCCGCTGCTCGATGCCGCGGGTGCGCTCACGGGAGGCCTCGACCTCCTCGTCTGCAACCACGCGAAGAGCGGTGACGACGGCGGCATCCTCGACATGACGCCGGAGCGCCTCGACGCGTTCTGGCAGATCAACACGCGCTCGACGCTGCTCCTCACCTCGGAGTTCGCCCGACGGGTCGCCGCCACGGAGCACGCGGCGCGCCGCCGCCCCGGCGACCGCGTCCGCGGGGGCGGCCCATTCGCCGAGCCTCTCGGGCGGGTCTTCTGGATGACGTCGGGCCAGGTGCACGGGCCGATGCGCGGCGAGGTCGCCTACGCGACGAGCAAGGCCGCCCTCGCCGGGGCGACGGCCACCGTCGCGGGCGAGCTCCTCGACCTCGGGATCGTCCTCAACACGATCGATCCCGGCCCCGTGAACACGGGGTACATGGATCCCGACACGACGGACCGGTCGCTCGATGCGCTCGAGGACCACCTCGCCTCGACCCCGTTCGGGCGGTTCGGGCGCCCCGAGGATCCTGCGGAGCTCATCGGGTGGCTCAGCACCGCGAGCGGCGCGTGGGTCGTCGGGCAGGTGCTCACGTCGGACGGCGGGTTCGGGATCAGCTGACGCGGCAGCCGGCCCGCGCACCGTCACCGGCGCACGAGGTAGACGTCGACGTCGTCCTCGCTGTCGAGGACGAACCCGTGCCGCTCGTACAGTCGCCTCGCGGGGCTGCCCTGGAGGACGTTGAGCCGGAAGACCCCACCCGGCTCGAGCACGCCGCGCAGCACGCCCGTGCCGACGCCGCGACCCTGCACCCGCGCGGGGAGGTAGAAGTGCTCGATCCAGGCGCTGTCCCGGGCGGGGCGCACCGCGATGGATCCCGCGTCCTCGCCGTCGACCACGATGACGCGCGTCAGCGCCGGCTCGAACGCCGTCGTGAAGCGCTCGCGCACCCGCACGGGGTCGTAGCGCCCGAGCCGCTCGAGATCGGGCCGCAGGACCTCGGCGCGCAGCTCGGCGATCCAGCCGGCGTCGGAGGCGATGGCGGGGCGGAGCGACCAGTGCATCAGGCCACGTTACCGGCGCCTCGCTTCGTGCCGGCTCCGCGGTCGCGCAGCTGTTCGACGACCTGGGCCGCATCGGCACGCCCGCGGGGCAGGCGGAGACGAGAAAGTCCTGAGCCGCGACGAGTTCGAGAACTCTGTCGCGGCTCAGGACACCGGCGGAGACGGGGGGATTTGAACCCCCGGTCGGGTTTTAGCCCGACCCTTCATTAGCAGTGAAGTCCATTCGGCCGCTCTGGCACGTCTCCACGTGCCCGCGAACGGGCACTCCCACCATCATAACCGAGCGCCGCGCGCCCGTCGAAACGGCGTGTCAGAAGAGCGACTGGGTGCCGCAGGTCGCCGTCTGCTGATCGGCCGTCGATCCCGACAGGTTCGACGGCAGGGTCACGGTCGACGGGTCGGTCGCCTCGGGCGTCGGCTCGGCGGTCGGATCCGCAGGGGCGGGCGTCTCGGTCGCCGACGGGTCGTCGAAGGTGATCGGCTGGTTCGCGTCGAGCGCCGCCTTCACCTGATCCCACGAGGTCTGGTCGATCGCGACCTTGTTCGGGTTCGGCGCGTAGTCGACGACGGGCAGCTGGATGAACGCGTAGTCGCTCAGGGAGACGCTCGAGAGCGCGCCCGCGATCTGGACGAGCGTCAGCGGGTTCGAGAGTCCCGACGAGACCGTGACGTTGTTCACGACCGCGTTCGCGAGCCGCAGCAGCGCCCCGTAGTCGCTGAGCGTGTCGTCGCTCACGAGCTTGTTGACGAGCGCCGACATGTAGACCTGCTGGTTCGAGATGCGAGACAGGTCGGAGCCGTCGCCGATGCCATGGCGCACGCGCAGGAACTGCAGGGCTGTCTCGCCCGCGAGGTCGTAGGTTCCGGGGTCGAGCATGAGACCCGTGTTGTCGGGGTCGTAGATCCCGTCCTCGACGCACACCGTGACACCGCCGATCGCGTTCGTCACATCGATCACTCCGGCCCAGGTCATGAGGGCCGCGTGGTCGATCTCGAGCCCCGTGAGCTGCTCGGCCGTGCTCACGACGCACGACAGGCCGCCGGTTCCGTACGACTCGTTGAACGCCGCGAGGTCGACGGCCGACGTCGCGTTGCCGTCAGCGTCGGTGCACGAGGGGCGCGACGCCATGGTGTCGCGGGGGATGCTGATCACCGTGACGCGGCGCGGCTCGGCCGAGATGTGGATGATCATATTGACGTCGTTGAGCTGGCTCGCGTACGAGTTCGCCTGCTCCTCGACCATCGCCTCGGTGCAGCGGCCACCGAAGTACTCGAGGTACTTCTCCTCGCACTTGTCGATGCCCGCGATGAGGATGTTGTAGTCCTCGTTCGGCAGCACGTCGACCGCGGGCGGATCCGTGTCCTGCCCGTCGAGCGTGATCGAGTTGGCGCTGAGCGTGCCGGTGTAGTCGGTGTACGCGTAGGCGCCGACGCCCACGACCGCGACGAGGACCGCCGACAGCGCGAGGCCGAGCCACTTCAGGACCCCGAGGCCGGGGTTCGGGCGGCGCAGCTTCGTGTGACGGGCCACGGGGCCGCGCAGGTTGTGATCAGGCGTGGTGCTCACACGGATCCTTTCGATCGGGATCAGCGGAGGGTGTGGGATTCGAACCCACGGCACATCTCTGCGCGCTGGTTTTCAAGACCAGATCCTTCGGCCGCTCGGACAACCCTCCCGGGCCGAGCGGTGCCCGGCCGTTAGCGCGAGTGTAGCCGAGGCCTATCTGACCGCGCCGAGCGCCCGCAGCGCCTGCGCCACGCCGCCCTCGAGCACCGTTCCGGTGAGCTCGGATCCCGCCTCGACGACCTCGGGGACCGCCTGTCCCATGACGATTCCCCGCCCGCCGATCCGCCTCGCCCACTCGAGCATCTGGATGTCGTTGCGGCCGTCGCCCATGACGACGACGCGAGACGGATCGATGCCCAGCATGCCGCGCACCTTCTCGAGCGCCGTCGACTTGTCGATGCCCTGCGGGGCGATGTCGAGCCACGCCGACCAGCCGACCGAGTACGACACGTGCTGCAGGCCCATGTCGTCGACGAAGCCGACGAAGGCCTCGCTGTCGTGATCGGGCGAGACCACGACGACGCGCATGACCTGCAGGCCCTTCATGTCTTCGAGCGAGGCGCGCCGCGCGTGGGGGCGCGACAGGTCCCAGTCGTCCATGAAGGTGTTGAAGAGGCGCGTGCCGTCGCCGAGCTCGACCATGTAGTTGGCGTCGGGCAGGTGCTGCTCGAGGCGCTCGAGGACGTCGGTCGAGTCGAAGGTCTCGATCGTGTGGCGGCGGTAGTCGCCGGGCTGCGTCGTGTCGCGCTCGAGGATCGTCGCGCCGTTGGCGCTCACGACGAACTCGGGGGTGAGGCCGAGCCAGGCGAGGACCGGCGACGTCGACTCCCAGCTGCGACCCGTCGCGAGCGTCACGATGTGGCCGCGCATGGCCGCCTCGCGCACGGCCGCCGGGACGCCGGGGCTGAACGACTCATCCTCGAGCAGCACGGTCCCGTCGATGTCGAGGGCGATGAGGAGGCGCTCCGACTCGGGCGTGAGCGGGGGCTTCCCCGTCGCCGGGTCGAGCTCGACGTGGGCGTGCGGCTCGGTGCGGGTCATGCGATCGGTTCCAGAATCTCGAGCCCGCCCATGTAGGGCCGGAGGACCTCGGGGACGACGACGGATGCGTCGGGCCGCTGGTGCGTCTCGAGGATCGCCACGATCCAGCGCGTCGTCGCGAGCGTGCCGTTGAGGGTCGCGACGCTCTGCGTGCGGCCGCCCTCCTCCGGTCGGTAGCGGATGTCGAGGCGGCGGGCCTGGTAGGTCGTGCAGTTCGAGGTCGACGTCAGCTCGCGGTACGCACCCTGCGTGGGGACCCACGCCTCGGTGTCGTACTTGCGGGCGGCGCTGGATCCGAGATCCCCGGCCGCGACGTCGATCACGCGGTACGCAAGGCCCAGCGAGGCGAGCATCTGCTCTTCGAGCGCGACGAGCTGGCGATGCACCTCCTCGGCTTTCTCGGGCGTCGTGTAGACGAACATCTCGAGCTTGTTGAACTGGTGCACGCGGATGATGCCGCGGGTGTCCTTGCCGCCCGATCCGGCCTCGCGGCGGTAGCAGGTCGACCAGCCCGCGTAGCGGATCTCCTGCTCGTCGCCGAGGTCGACGATCTCGTCCTTGTGGTACCCCGCGAGGGCGACCTCGCTCGTGCCCACGAGGTACTGGTCGTCCTCTTCGAGGTGGTAGATCTCGTCGGCGTGCTGGCCGAGGAAGCCCGTGCCCGCCATGATCTCGGGGTTCACGATCGTCGGCGTGATCATCGGCGTGAAGCCGTTGTCGAGGGCCGTCTGCAGGCCGTAGTTCATGAGCGCGAGCTCGAGGCGGGCGCCGACGCCCTTGAGGAACGAGAACCGCGCGCCCGACACCTTCGCGCCGCGCGACATGTCGATCGCGCCGAGCATCTCGCCCAACTCGAGGTGGTCGCGGGGTCCGTCCGGGAACTCCTCGGGGTCGAAGGCGCGGATCTCGCCGACCTCGCGCAGCGTCACGAAGTCGTCCTCGCCGCCCTCGGGAACGCCGTCGATGATGATGTTCTGGATCGGCTCCATCGCGGCGCGGAACGCGTCCTCCGCCTCGAGCGACGCGGCCTGCGCCTGCTTCACCCGCAGCGCGAGGTCCTTGGCCTGCGCGACGAGCGCCGGCTTCTCGTCCTTCGGCGCCTTCGCGACGACCTTGCTGAACGCGTTCTGCTCGGCGCGCAGCTCTTCGAAGACCGTGAGCGATCGGCGGCGCTCCGCCTCGGCGGCGACCGCGACGTCGACCGACGAGGTGTCGTTGCCGCGGGCGGCCTGGGAGGCCTTGACGAGCTCGGGGTTCTCACGAAGCAGCACGGGGTCGATCACCCGTCAAGTGTATGCGGGAGCGGGGCACTCCGTATTCTGTTGCGCATGGCGGATGAGCAGGCTGAGGCGGGGCGGGCCGCCCTCGTCTTCAACCCCGTGAAGGTGGCCGACATCGTCGGCCTGCGCCGCGCGATCGCGGCGCGTTCGCGCGACGCGGGATGGCCGGATCCGCTCTTCCTGCCCACGAGCGTCGAGGACCCGGGGCAGGGGGCGACGCGCGAGGCCCTCGTGCAGGGGGCGAGCGTCGTCCTCGTCGCGGGCGGCGACGGGACCGTGCGCGCCGTCGCGGAGGCGATGCGCGGATCCGGGGTGCCGCTCGCGATCGTGCCGAGCGGCACGGGCAACCTCCTCGCCCGCAACCTCCGGCTCCCGCTCGCGTCGGTCGAGCCGATGGTCGACGCCGCGTTCTCGGGCGACGCCGCGGCGGTCGACATCGGCGTCGCGACCCTCACCCGCGAGGACGGGACGAAGGACGAGCACGCGTTCGTCGTGATGGCGGGCATGGGGCTCGACGCCGCGATGATCGCGAACACGAGCGCGCGGCTCAAGAAGCAGGTCGGGTGGGTCGCGTACGTCGACGGCGCGGCCCGATCGCTCCCCCGCGCGAAGCCGTTCCGCATCGCATACCAGTTCCGCGGCGAGCACGTGCACACCGCGAAGGTGCAGTCGATCCTGTTCGCGAACTGCGGCCACCTGCCCGCCGGCATCGAGCTCATGCCCGACGCGCGCGTCGACGACGGCCGCCTCGACGTCGCGGTGATCCAGCCGAGCGGCGCGTTCGGCTGGCTCGGCGTCGCCCGCACGATCACGTGGAACGCCCCGTTCCTCCGCCGCTCGGCGATCGGGCGACGGGTCGAGCGCACGCGCGGCCAGTCGATCCGCTACCTCACGGGCGACGCCATCGAGGCCAAGCCCGACGAGGCGCGACCCGTCGAGCTCGACGGCGACGAGTTCGGCGACGCCGTGCTCATCCGATGCGTGATCGACGAGGGCGGGCTGCTCCTCAGCATGCCCGCCGGCCACACCTTCTGAGCCGCCGCGGCGCCGTGCCTACTGCAGCGCGCTCGTCAGGCGGGCGAGGTTGTCGAGCGCGCGGGAGCGCATGGGCCGCTTCGACCACTCCTCAAGGGTGAGCTCGCGGCTGTCGGCCCGGTAGCTCTCCTCGACGGCGCGCAGCTGATCCACGAAGCGGTCGCCGCGCACGAGGAGCGAGACCTCGAAGTTCAGGCCGAACGAGCGCATGTCCATGTTGCTCGAGCCGATGACGGCCGTCTCGTCGTCGATCGAGAGGCTCTTCGTGTGGAGGATGTACGGCGGGCGGTACATCCAGATCCGCACGCCTGACGAGAGGATGTCGTCGTAGTAGCTGCGCTGCGCGTGGTAGACCATCGCCTGGTCGCCCTTCTCGCCGACGAACAGCTCGACCTCGACGCCGCGCGCGACGGCGCCCGCGATCGCCCGGATCAGCGCCTCGTCCGGCACGAAGTAGGGGCTCACCATGACGATGCGCTTCTTCGCCGCGTAGATCAGCGACAGGAAGAGGTGCAGGTTGTTCTCACTGTCGAACCCGGGGCCCGACGGCACGACCTGGCAGTCGAAGTCGTCGGATCCCGACGGCTGCTCCTGCAGGTCGATGTCGTCGAGGATCTCGCCGACCTCGCTGTAGTAGTCGCTGAGGAACACGGCCTCGACGGAGCGCACGACGGGCCCATCGAGGCGCACCATCGTGTCGATCCACTGCAGCCCCTGCTTGATGTTCTTCCGCAGGTTGTACGAGCGATCCGTCATGTTCTGCGAGCCGAGGTACGCGACCTCGCTGTCGACGATGAGGAGCTTGCGGTGGTTGCGCAGATCCGGGCGCTGGAACTTGCCGGCGAGCGGCTTGAGCGGCAGGAGCAGGTGCCAGTCGGCGCCCATCCGCGTGAGGCGCCGCATCGTCTCGCGGTGCAGCGGCTTGACGAGGTTGGCCCAGTGGTCCATGAGCACCCGCACCCGCACGCCGCGCGCGCACGCGGCCTCGAGCGCCTGGAAGAAGGGCTCGGTCGTGGCGTCGGCCTTGAGGATGTAGAACTCGACGTGCACCGTCTTCGTCGCGCCGCGCACGGCGGCCGCCATCTCGTGGATGCTCGCCTCGTAGTCGCTGATGAGGCGGACGCCGTTGTCGCCCGAGAGCGGGAGCGCGCCGAACTCGCGGTTCATCCGCACGATCGGCTGGAACCACGACGGCGGGTTCGGGATCAGAGTGCCGAGCTGCAGGTCGGCGTTCGCGGCCCGCAGCGTCTCGTTGACGGCCGCCTGCATGCGGCGGCGCTTCATCGGCAGGCGCGGGTTGCCGATGAGGAAGAAGAACAGGATCCCCGGGATCGGCACGAGGAAGATCAGCATCAGCCATGCCATCGCCGACGACGGGCGGCGGTTCGGCGGCACGAGGAAGATCGCGCCGATGCGGATGGCGAGGTCGACGCAGCGCAGGATCGTCGTCCCGATGGACGGCCATGCGAGCCACTCCCAGGTCCACTCCACGCGGATCTCTCCCCTACACGTCTCCGTGACCCGAGCATATGGGGCGCGTGCGGCGCCCGGTGGCTCAGGGCTTCGGCGCGGGGGAATCCTTCGGCGGGAGGCCGCGCTTCGCGCGCTCCTCGGCCTCGATGTCGGCGTAGATGCGCCGCTCGGTGCGGTCCATGCGGAGGATCGAACGCAGGATGAAGAAGAAGAACACCGCGACGACGATCGTCGGGGCGATCGACCAGACGGCCGCCTGCCAGAACTCCATGTCCCCGATCCTACGCGACGCGCGCTGAACGGAAGTCGGGCGTGGCGACCCCGCACACCCCTGTGGATAACCGCGGATCGCGGCGCGCCGCCTGTGAGCGGGAACCGCGCGGTCCGGCGCCGCGCCAGGCTCGCCGCATGACAGCCATCATCTCCGCCGGATCGCCGGCGCGCCTGCTCTCCTCCCTGCCGCTCCTCGCCGGCTACGTCCCGCGCGAGAGCCTCGTCATCGCGCCCGTCGCGGGCGGGCGCATCGATCGCCTCCTGCGGATCGATCTGCCCCGCTCCCCCGACGAGATCGACGCCGTCGCCGCGACCGCGATCGGCACCCTCTGCCAGACCGATGGCGTGGGAGCGATGGTCACCGTCGTCTACACCGACGACCCGTTGCGGGCGGGCGGGGAGATCGCGCACGACGCGCTCGTCTCCGCGGTCGCGCTGCGCGCCGACGCCTGCGGGATCCCGGTCGTCGACGAGCTGTGCGTCGCGGGCGACGCGTGGTGCGACTACTCCGACGCGCTGCCGCGCCCGCTCGGCGAGATCGCCGAGGGCCCGCCCGGCGATCAGTCGGCCGAGATCGCGCTCCCGGCCGTCAGCGCGGCGAGACGGGCCGCCGTGCGCGACGCCGTCGCGTCGTGCGCGCGGTCGCCGCTCTCCCGGATCGCCGCCGAGGCCCTCGAGGATCCGACAGACCTGTTCGAGGCCATGACCGTCTGGCCGCTCGACCGGCTGGGCGACGACGACGCGGCGCTCATGCTCGTCGTGCTCGCGGGCCCCGCCGAGCGCGACGTCGCCCTCACCCAGTGGAGCGGCGGGATCGAGGAGGCGCGCGCGACGGCCGCGTGGAACGTCGCGTGGCACGAGGACGCGAGCACGCCCCTCCCCGGTCCGCTCCGGGTCGCGGGCGAGGGGCCGCGGCCGAACGCCGAACGCCTGAGGGCGGTCCGCGAGCGCATGCTGCTGCTCGCGGCCCTCGCCCCCGACTCGCATCGCGCGATGGCGCTCACTGTGTGCGCCTGGCTGTCGTGGGCCCTCGGCAGCGGATCGCAGGCCGGGGCGCTCCTCACGCAGGTCATGCGCGTGGATCCCGACTACGGCCTCGCGCAGATCCTCGCCGCGTTCGTGAATGCGAACATGCTGCCCGGGTGGGTCTACGACGAGGCCGGGAGGCCGTTCCCCGACCGAACGCCGGGCGCGTCGTTCGGCCCCACGGCGACGCGAGCGGCGTGAGAGCCGCCCGGCGTCACTTCACGAGCGGGAAGAGAACCGTCTCGCGGATGCCGAGGCCCGTGATCGCCATGAGCAGGCGGTCGATGCCCATGCCCATTCCGCCGGTCGGCGGCATGCCGTGCTCGAGCGCGCGCAGGAAGTCCTCGTCGATGCGCATCGCCTCGTCGTCGCCGCGATCGGCGAGCTTCGCCTGCTCGACGAAGCGCTCGCGCTGGATGACGGGGTCGACGAGCTCGGAGTACCCCGTGGCCAGCTCGAAGCCGCGCACGTACAGATCCCACTTCTCGACGACGCCGGGCACCGTGCGGTGCTCGCGCACGAGCGGGCTCGTGTCGACGGGGAAGTCCATGACGAAGGTCGGGCGCGTGAGGTGCTGCTTGACGAAGTGCTCCCAGAGCTCCTCGACGAGCTTGCCGTGGGTCGCGTGCGGGGGAACCTCGACGCCCGACTTCTCGGCGAGCGCGAGGAGCTCGTCGATGCCGGTCTCAGGCGTGATCTCGACGCCGGCGGCCTCGCTCAGCGAGGGATACATCGAGACCCGGTCCCAATCGCCGCCGAGGTCGAACTCGGTCCCGTCGGCCCACGTGACGGTCGTCGAGCCGGCGACCGCGATCGCGGCGTTCTGGATCAGCTCCTGCGTGAGATCGGCGATCCCGTTGTAGTCGCTGTAGGCCTGGTAGGCCTCGAGCATCGCGAACTCGGGGCTGTGCGTCGAGTCGGCGCCCTCGTTGCGGAAGTTGCGATTGATCTCGAAGACCCGGTCGATGCCGCCGACGACGGCGCGCTTGAGGTACAGCTCGGGCGCGATGCGCATGAAGAGGTCGGTGTCGAACGCGTTCGAGTGTGTGACGAAGGGGCGGGCCGAAGCGCCGCCCGGCTGCACCTGCAGCATGGGCGTCTCGACCTCGAGGAAGCCGTGGCCGGCGAAGGTCTCCCGCAGGCTCGCGTTGGTCTTCGCGCGCGCGACGGCGTTCGCGCGCGCCTGCTCGCGGACGATGAGGTCGAGGTAGCGCTGGCGGACCCGCGTCTCCTCGTTGAGCTCGTTGTGCAGGTTCGGCAGCGGCATGACGGCCTTCGCCGCGATCTGCCAGCCGGTCACCATGATCGACAGCTCGCCGCGGCGGCTCGAGATGACCTCGCCCTCGACGAACACGTGGTCGCCGAGGTCGACGAGCTCCTTCCAGCGCGCGAGCGACTCGTCGCCGACGTTGGCGAGCGACACCATCGCCTGGATCCGCGAGCCGTCGCCCGACTGCAGAGACGCGAAGCAGAGCTTGCCGGTGTTGCGGCTGAACACGACGCGGCCCGCGACGCCCGCGGTCGCGCCCGTCTCGGCCCCGGCCTCGAGGTCGCCGTAGTGCGCGCGCAGCTCGGGGATCGTCGCCGTGATGGGCAGCGACACGGGGTACGCGCCGCCAGCCGCGGACTGGCGCTCGGCGATCAGGCGCTCGCGCTTCGCCAGACGCACTGCCTTCTGCTCGAAGACGTCGTCCTCGGTCTCGGCTGCGGCGTTCTGGGCGGGGACGTCTGACATGCGCGGATCCTCGGGTGCGGGGAGAAGGCGCCGATCGGCGCCCCGGACAAGTCTAGTGATCCGGCGCTGAACGCCTCACAGAGCCTCGGGCGGCGGGCTCGACTCGCTGAGCGCCTGGTCGACGGTCGAGCGCACGAGCGACGAGAGGAACCCGCCGGGGTTCTCGACGCCGATGCCCCGCAGCATGCCCGTCGCCTGCTGCACGATCTGCCGCGAGAAATCGCTCGCCGTCGCGATCGCCTCGGCGTACGCGGCGCGATCCGCCTCGGCGACCGTGACGGGCTCGCACCCCATCTCGACCGCGAGCGCCTGCGCGATCGGCAGCACGGCGGGCGGCGCCGTCACGGCGGCGTAGGTCGCCGCGAGCTGGCGCAGATCGATGCTCGTGCCCGTGAACCGCATGGCGGGGTGCACGGCGAGCGGGATCGCGCCGCGCTCGGCCGCGGGCCGCAGCACCTCGATGCCGTGCGACGCGTCGGTGTGCAGCACGAGCTGTCCCATCTGCCAGAGCCCCGTCTCCGCGAGGCCCGAGACGAGGCCCGGCAGCTCGGAGCGCGGGACGGCGACGATCACGAGCTCGCTGCGGCGGAGGATCTCGGGGACCTCGAGCACGGGCGCCCCGGGGAGCACGGCCTCGGCGCGATCCGCGTCGGAGCCCGCGGTGATCCCCGTGATCGCGTGGCCCGCCCCGGCGAGCGCCGCCCCGACGACGGGTCCGACCCGGCCCGCTCCGATGATCCCGACGCCGAGTCGTCCTGCGCGCTGCATGATCCCCAGCGTCGCACACCCGGCGCGCGGCGGCTCCTTGGTACTGTCAGCCCCCATGTCCACCTCGCACCTCGGACGCAGCCTGTCGCTCCGCCACATCCGGTTCATCGCCCTCGGAACCGCGATCGGAACGGGCCTGTTCTACGGATCATCCGAGACCATCCAGGCGGCAGGCCCCGCCGTCCTCGTCGCCTACGTCATCGCGGGGTGCGCGGCGTTCGCCGTCATGCGCGCCCTCGGCGAGACGGCCGTGCGGGACCCCGTCGCGGGATCCTTCGCGCAGTACACGAGCCGATACGTGAGCCCGCTCATGGGGTTCCTCACGGGGTGGACCTTCACCTTCGAGATGATCGTGGTCGCGATCGCCGACATGACGGCCGTCGCGAGCTACATGGGCATGTGGTACCCCGACGCCCCCGGCTGGGTCTGGATGGCGGCCGCGATCCTCCTGATCTGCGGGCTCAACACCCTGCGGGTGCGTGTGTTCGGCGAGCTCGAGTTCTGGTTCACGATCATCAAGGTCGCGACGATCATCGCGATGATCGCGGGCGGCCTCGCCCTCATCGTCTTCGGGGTGAGCCTCGGCGGCTTCGAGCCGGGCCCGCACAACCTCTTCGCGCTCGAGGGTGGGTTCGCGCCGTTCGGCGTGTGGGGCCTCGTCATGAGTCTCGGCATCGTCGTGTTCTCGTTCGGCGGCATCGAGACGCTCGGCATGACGGCGGGCGAGACGGCCGACCCCGCCGGATCCATCCCGAAGGCCGTCAACACGGTGCCCGTCCGGATCCTGCTCTTCTACGTCGCGACGATCGCCGTGATCCTCATGCTCATCCCGTGGACCGAGATCGGATCGGGCGAGTCGCCCTTCGTCCAGGTCTTCGCGCAGCTCGGCGTCCCCGCGGCCGCGCACATCCTCAACGCCGTCGTGCTGACGGCCGCCCTGTCGGCGATGAACTCGATCACCTACGCCGCGAGCCGCACGATGTACGGCCTCGCCGAGCAGCACCACGCGCCGAAGGCCTTCACGCGGCTCGCGCGCACGGGCGTCCCGATCCTGCCCGTCGCGATCGTCGCCGCCTGCGCCGTCGTCGGCCTCCTCGCCTACCTCTGGATCCCCGACCAGCTGTTCCTCGTCGTCGCGTCGATCGCGACGTTCGCGACGGTCCTCACGTGGTCGTCGATCCTCCTCGCCCACAGCGGGATGCGCCGCGAGATGCGGCGCGACGGGATCCCGAGCGCCGGCTTCGCGATGCCGCTCTGGCCCTGGATCAACCGGATCGCCCTCGCGTTCATGGCGTTCGTCGTCGTGATCCTCCTCTTCAGCGCCTCGGGCCGGTGGGCTCTCGTCATCGGCGCCGCGTGGATCCTGATCCTGCTCGTCGCCTACGCCGCCTTCGTGAGGCCCGAGGGGCGGGTGCGCCCCGAGCTCGAGACGCGTCGCTGACCCGGCGGATCCCCGCGCCGAGATCGTCCCTCGCGCGGGGATCCGCCCCCACGCGGCCGAATCCCCGTCAGCAGGCCGCCGGAACGGCGAAAGGCCGTACGAAGGACGACCCTCGCGCGGCCAAGCCGGATCCACTCGCCCGGCGGAGCACGGAACCCGCCGAGACGCAGATCACCGCGCCGAGATCGACCCTCACGCGGGGATCCGCCCCCGCGCGGCCGATTCACCGCCGACAGGCCGCCGGAGTGGCGAAAGGCCGCACGAAGGACGCCCCTCGCGCGGCCCGGCCGGGTCAGCTCGCCCAGCGCGTCGGATCCCCGCGTCAAGCCACACCCTCACGCGGGGATCCGCCCCTGCGCGGCCGATTCACCGCCGACAGGCCGCCGGAGTGGCGAAAGGCCGCACGAAGGACGCCCCTCGCGCGGCCCGGCCGGGTCAGCTCGCCCAGCGGTGCGTGTGATCCGCCGAGGCGGCGGCGACGGATCCCCGGCTCACGAGGTCGGCGATGCGCTGCGCATCATCGAGGTCGAGGCACGAGGCGCGCCCCGTCACGGGCCCGGGAACGGTGTGCAGCACGAGCGCGGCGAGGCGCTGCGATCGCGCGAACACGCCCTGGCGGAGCGAGACGCCCTGCAGGCGCGCGAGCGGGAAGAGCGCGAGGCGGCGCGAGAACAGCCCGCGCCGCAGCAGCACGCCGAAGCCCGTCACCCGCACACCGCGACGACGTCGGGCGAAAGGGTGCCAGATCCACGCGCGGCGCGGCGCGATCGTGAACGGGTCGTCGCGCTTCGGCCCCTGGATCCCGTGCTCCCAGGCGAAGAGCGCGTCGCCCGCGGGCGCGTCGGGCATGAGGAGCTCGACCACGCGCTCGACGTCGGCGCGCTTTCCGACGGGCAGCACCGTCGCGGCGGCCTGCTGCTGGCTGTTCGCCTGCTGCGCCGCCGACTGCGATCCCATGCGGTTGATCCGCACCGTCCACCAGCCGAACGGGCGCCAGAGGAGGCTCTGCGTGATCTCGACGGCGTGCACGCGCCCCGGCGGGATCGTGCGCGACACCGTCGTGAGCAGGCCGCCCGAGATCCGCACGCCGTCGGGCGTCGGGGCGATCGAGTAGCGGAAGCCCTTCGAGAGCGCCGACCACACGATCGCGAACACCGCGATGAACATGGGGATCCCCGACGCGAACCCCGCGCCGGCCATGATGATCCACCGCTCGGGGCCGTTCTCGAACAGCAGGATCGGCAGGATGACGGCGCAGAGGAGGATCGCCAGGAAGAAGAGGATCCAGAGGATCGCCGACACGGCCTGCGATCCGATGAGCCGCAGGAGCGGGATCTTCACGACGCTCTCGGGCACGACGTCGTCGCGGTCGACGCCCTCGATGAGCCCCTGCACGCCGGCGCCCACGGCGCCCCGGATCCCGGCCGTGGCGACGCCGGCTGAGGCCGCGGGACCGCCGCGCTCCTGCGCCCGCGCGGCGCGCACGCCGGACGCGAGCTGGAGGATGTCGCGCCGCACGCTCTCGGCCTTGGAGGCGGTGAGGTACTCGAGGTCGACGCCCGCCCCGGATCCGGCGCCCTCGAGCCGCAGCTTCGCCATGCCGATGAGGCGCGCGGGGAACGGGCGCGTGAGGTCGACGCCCTGGAGCCGGTCGAGCGGGGCCTGCCGCTGCGAGCGGAAGACGATGCCCTTCTTGATCTCGACTCTCTCGCCCGTGATCCGGAACTGCTGGAACCGCCACACGGCCCAGTACCCGAGGACGAGGACGACCGCGACCACGAGGAGGGCGGCCGCGCCGAGCAGGAGGAGGTTCTGCGCGACGAGCCAGTCGAGCCCCATCGAGACGGGGTCGTTGGATTCGGCGCTGATCGCCTCTTCGACCTCGTGGGGCGCGAAGATCCCGATCGCGAGGTAGATGAGGCGGTCGCGCATGTTCGCGATCACGATGCCGAGCACGATGATCAGGACGAGCCCGCCCTTGAACAGCGGGGTCAGCGGGTGCAGGCGGTGCCACTCGCCGTCGGCGAGGTTCGAGGATCCGCCGTCGGCGAGCAGGCGCGCGACGCGCGAGGCCGGGTGCTCGGCGGGGGCGTTCTCGCTCACAGGCCGGTCCGACGGGTCTCGGCGACCTCGATCAGCGTGTCGCGCAGGGCGTCGGCCGCCTTCTGCGACAGGCCGGGGATCTCGACGCCCGTCGACGCGGCGGCCGTGACCATCTTGAGCTTCGCGACGCCGAACAGGCGGTCGAGCGGGCCGTGCGTGATGTCGATCAGCTGCATGCGCCCGTAGGGCACCGCGACGACGCGCTGCCACATGATCCCGCGCCGGAAGACGATGTCGTCGCCCCGCAGCATGTATCCGAGGGCGCGCGCCTGGCGGGGCACGATGACGAGCGAGATCAGCTCGCCGAGGAGGACGACGCCTCCGGCGAGCCAAGGCCACCACTGCCCGGTCGTGGTCGCGACGACGTACATGACGACGGCCGTGACGACGAGCCCGATGACGCCCTGCAGGATCTGCGACGCGACGTACTTGCGCGAGATCTGGTGCCACGTTCCGTCGAGCGCGAGGCCGCGGCGGCGCGGCTCGCGGATCGCGGTGTAGGTGCCGTCGTCCAGCTGGGGCGGCGCGGCGACGGGCTCGGCCGCGGGCGGGAACTCGGGCTCGGTCACCCGCGGCGGCGCCGAGGGAGCCGGCGCGGCCGGGGGAACCGGCGGGCGCGGCGGGATCAGGGGTTCAGAACCCGGGCTCGGCTCCGTGCTCGGGGGCGTGGGGTTCTCGGTCATCGGGGTCCTTTGGCAGTGTGCAGAGGTGCTCGGCGATGAGCGCGAGGATCACGAGGATCATGCCCCCGATCGCCGACGCGATCACTTCCGCCATAGACCCTAACCCGGGCACGACCGGCCGCGTGAGGAGGTACACGAGCATTCCCGCCGCCACGCCGGCGACGACGGCGCCGACGATGCTCGACGCCTTCGCGAGGACCACGACCCGCACGGCACGGAACGGATCCACGAGCCGGTCGTCGCGCGTCACGGATCGGCGCACCTGCCACGCGAGGGTCAGCACCGCCGCGCCGAGGAGGACCGCGAGGAGCGGCAGCAGGATCGACGGGGTGAAGGTCGGGTGCCCCGAGCGCTCGAGGATGAGGTCGAGCACGAAGCCCGCCGCGATCGAGACGGCGCCCCAGACGACGAGCGTGACGGGCGAGGTGCGCTTCATCGGCCGAGCCCCGCGAGGAGGTCGGCGACGCGCCCGCGGCCCGGCAGAACGGCGTCGGGGTCGACCTCGAGCCACGGCGCGAGGACGAAGTCGCGCTCGTGCGCGCGCGGATGCGGGAGCGTGAGGTGCGGATCCGCCGACACGACGTCACCGTATGCGATGAGGTCGAGGTCGAGGGTGCGGTCACCCCACCGCTCGCGGCGGACGCGGCCGTGCCTGTCCTCGATCGCGTTCAGGTGCGCGAGGAGGACCGTCGGGGCGAGCCGGGTCGTCACGAGCGCGACCGCGTTGAGGTAACCGGGCTTCGAGGGGTCGGGCCCGTCGAGCGTCAGCGCGACCGACGCGATCGGGTCCGAGCACACGACGCGATCCGTGAGCGGCAGCGCCGCGAGCTCGGCGATCGCCTCGTCGAGCGTCGCCGCGGTGTCGCCCAGGTTGGCGCCGAGCGCGACGACGGCAGTGACGGGCTCGCGTTCGACGGCGGGGAGCGGCGTGCGGATCGGCTGTGCGAGGCTGCGGCTCATGCGGGGCCGCCCGTCCGGCGGCGGCGCACCGTGACCGAGACGTCGCGGAACTGCGCCGCGATCGGGGCGTGCGGCTTGTGCACCGTCACGTCGAGGCTCTCGATGCGCGCGTCCTCGAGCACGGCGTCGGCGATGCGGTGCGCGAGGGTCTCGATGAGGTTCACGGGATCGCCCTCGACGATCGCAACGACCTTCTCGGCGAGTTCGCCGTAGTGCACGGTGTCGGCGACGTCGTCCGAGGCCGCCGCGGTCGACGTGACGAGGCCGAGCCGCAGGTCGATCGCGAACTCCTGGCCGTTCTCGCGCTCGAAGTCGAAGACGCCGTGGTGGCCGAACGCGACGAGGCCCGTAAGCGTGATGTCGTCGGCGGTGCTCATGCGCTCTCCCATTCGCTGAGGACCGCGAGCGCGTCGCGCGTCGCGGCGGGGTCGTGCACGCGCACGCCCCACGCCCCCGCCTGCGCAGCGAGCACGCTCGTGACGGCGGTCGCGCCGTCGAGCCTCTCGCGCGAGGGATCGGCGCCGAGCGCGCGGCCGAGGAAGCGCTTGCGCGACGTTCCGACGAGCACCCGGAACCCGAGGCCCGTCACGGCGCTGAGCCCGCGGAGCATGCGCCAGTTCTGCGCGCCCGACTTCGCGAACCCGATCCCCGGATCCAGGATGATCCGTTCGGGCGCGATGCCGGCCGCGAGCGCCGCGTCGACGCGGTCGCCGAGCTCGGACGCGACCTCGGCGGCGATGTCGTCGTAGTCGGCCGCGGCGTACATGTCGGCCGACGGCCCGCGCCAGTGGCCGATCGCGTACTCGGCGCCCGAGGCGGCGACGACGCCCAGGATGCCGGGATCGGCGAGCCCGCCCGCGACGTCGTTGACGATGCGCGCCCCGGCGTCCACGGTCGCTGCGGCGACGTCGGCGCGATAGGTGTCGATGCTCACCGTGTGGCCGGCCGCGGCGAGCTCGCGGACGACGGGGACGACGCGGCGCAGCTCCTCGGCGGATCCGACGGGCTCGGATCCGGGGCGGGTCGACTCGCCGCCGACGTCGAGGATCGTCGCGCCCTGCGTCGCGAGGAGCAGCCCGTGCGCGATCGCGGCGTCGTGGTCGAAGTGCTCGCCGCCGTCGCTGAACGAGTCGGGGGTCACGTTGACGACTCCCATGATCTCGGTCACGCGTCGCGTCCCGTCACTCCGGGGCCCGTGGCCTGGTTCTGCACGCCGAGGATCACGTGCGCGGCCAGCTCGGCCCGCGCGGCGTCGGTCGCGAGCTCGCCGCGCGCCGCGACCGTCACGGTCGTCGCGTCGGGGCGCTGCTCGCCGCGGTCGCGCAGACAGCCGTGGGCGGCGTCGAGCATGATCCAGACGCCGCGCGCGTCGAGCGCCGACGAGATCGCGTCGGCGACCTGCTCGCCGAGGCGCTCCTGGACCTGCGGTCGCGACGACGCGATGTCGAGGACGCGGGCGAGGGATCCGAGGCCCACGACCCGCTCCCCCGGCAGGTAGGCGATGTGCGCGCGCCCCTCGAACGGCAGGAGGTGGTGCTCGCACATCGAGCGGAACCGGATGTCGCGCACGAGCACGACGCCCGACGGGGTCGTGTCGGGCGCCGGGCCGCGCGAGACGTCGATCGTGCGGGCGAGCGGCTCGGCGGGGTCGCGGTCGATGCCGCCGAAGAGCTCCGTCGCGGCCGCGGCGACCCGCTCGGGCGTCTCGCGCAGGCCGGGGCGGTCGGGGTCCTCCCCGATCGCGAGCAGCAGTTCGCGGGTCAGCTCGGCGACCCGGCGGGCGTCGACGGCCATGGGATCAGGCGGTGGCGGGTCGCGTGATGCCGCCCGTCGCCGTGCCGGGGCGGGTGATGGGCTCGGTCGCCGACTGGGCGGCGATCCCGCTCTCGGCGGCCTTGCGCTTCGGCATCTCGATCGGGGGCAGCGCCGAGACGGGACGCTCGCTGCTCGAGAGCCACTGCGGGCGCTCGGGCAGCTTCTTCACGTCGGTGAAGATCTCGGCGATCTGCTTGTGGTCGAGCGTCTCCTTCTCGAGCAGCTCCTGCGCGAGGCGGTCGAGGACGTCGCGGTTCGCGTTCAGCACCTCGTAGGCCTCGTCGTGCGCGAGCTCGATGAGCGCGCGCACCTCGCGGTCGATCGTCTGAGCGACGGTCTCGGAGTAGTCGCGCCCGTGGCCCATGTCGCGGCCCATGAACATCTCGCCCGACGAGCCCGACATCTTGACGGGGCCGACGGCCGAGGTCATGCCGTACTCGGTGACCATGCGGCGCGCGATGTCGGTCGCCTTCTCGATGTCGTTCGAGGCGCCGCTCGTGGGGTCGTGGAACACGATCTCCTCGGCGACGCGGCCGCCCATCGCATACGCGAGCTGATCCTGCAGCTCGTTGCGCGTGACGGAGAACTTGTCGTCCACCGGCAGCACCATCGTGTAGCCGAGGGCCTTGCCGCGCGGCAGGATCGTGATCTTCGTGACGGGATCCGAGTGGTTCATCGCCGCCGCCGCGAGCGCGTGGCCGCCCTCGTGGTAGGCCGTGATGAGCTTCTCCTTGTCCTTCATCACGCGGGTGCGGCGCTGGGGCCCGGCGATGACCCGGTCGATCGCCTCGTCGAGCGCGCGGTCGTCGATCAGCTGCGCGTGCGAGCGCGCCGTGAGCAGCGCGGCCTCGTTGAGGACGTTCGCGAGGTCGGCGCCCGAGAAGCCGGGCGTCTTGCGGGCGACGTCGTCGAGGTCGACGTTGTCGGCGAGCGGCTTGCCGCGGCCGTGGACCTTGAGGATCTGGAGGCGACCCGCGAAGTCGGGGGCGTCGACGCCGATCTGTCGGTCGAATCGGCCCGGGCGCAGGAGCGCGGGGTCGAGGATGTCGGGGCGGTTCGTCGCCGCGATGACGATGACGTTCGCCTTGGGGTCGAAGCCGTCCATCTCGACGAGCATCTGGTTGAGCGTCTGCTCGCGCTCGTCGTGGCCGCCGCCCATGCCGGCGCCGCGGTGGCGGCCGACGGCGTCGATCTCGTCGATGAAGATGATCGCCGGCGACGACTCCTTGGCCTGGTTGAAGAGGTCGCGCACGCGGCTCGCGCCGACGCCGACGAACATCTCGACGAAGTCGGATCCCGAGATCGGGAAGAAGGGCACGCCGGCCTCGCCTGCAACGGCGCGCGCGAGGAGGGTCTTGCCCGTCCCGGGAGGGCCGTACAGGAGGACGCCCTTCGGGATGCGCGCGCCGAGCGCCTGGAAGCGGGAGGGATCCGCGAGGAACTCCTTGATCTCCTGCAGCTCCTCGACGGCCTCGTCGGCGCCCGCGACGTCGGCGAACGTGACGTCGGGGTTCTCCTTCTGCACGTTCTTCGTGCGCGACTTGCCGAACTGGCCGATGCGGCCGCCGCCCTGCGCGCTCGACATGAGGAACCAGAAGAGCAGGCCCAGGAGCACGACGGGGATGAGGATCGACAGGAGGCTCGAGAAGATCGACGCCTGCGGGACGTCGACGTCGTACCCGTCGGACGGATCGGCCGCCTGGACCGCCTGGACGATGTCGTCGCCCATCGCCCCGAGGTAGTAGAACTGCACGTTCTCACTGCCCTCGTAGGCCGTGTCGAGCGTGAGGTCGACGCGCTGGTTGCCGTCGGTCACGGTCGCCTGGGTCACGGTCCCGCCGGAGAGCAGGTCGAGCCCCTCCTGCGTCGTGATCTGCTTCGGGCCGCCGAAGCTCGAGATGAGCGCGAATCCCGCGATGATCAGCACGCCGATCAGCAGCACGTAGATCAGCGGATTGCGAGCGATCTTCTTGACGTTCATGGTGCGGGAAGCCCCGACTCCTCCTGATGGTCACGCACGCGGGCACGACCCGCGATTCAGATCAGGCTACCTGTGGGTCGCCAGCGGCGGCCCGGGGATTCGCGCAGGGCGAATCAGATGATGGGTCAGCTGTAAACGTGGGGCGCGAGGACCGCGACGTCGCGCAGCCCGCGGTAGCGCTCGGCGTAGTCGAGGCCGTAGCCCACGACGAAGTCGCTGGGGATGTCGAATCCGACGTACTTCGCGTCGATCTCGACCTTCATCGCGTCGGGCTTGCGCAGGAGCGCGCACACCTCGAGCGAGGCGACGCCGCGCGTGCGGAAGTGCTCGAGCAGCCAGTTGAGCGTGAGCCCCGAGTCGATGATGTCCTCGACGACGAGCACGTGGCGCCCCTCGAGCGGGGTGTCGAGGTCCTTGCGGATCTGCACGACGCCGCTCGACTTCGTCGACGATCCGTAGCTCGAGACGGCCATCCAGTCCATCGGGGCGTCGATCGTGAGGTGTCGCGCGAGGTCGGCCATGACCATGACGGCGCCCTTGAGGACGCCCACGAGCAGGACGTCCTTGCCCGCGTAGTCAGCGTCGATCCGAGCGCCCAGCTCGTCGAGCTTGTCGTGGATCTGCTCCTCGGTCACGAGGATGCGGTCGAGGTCGCCGGCGATGTCGGAAGCACGCATAGGTCGAGACTAATTGGGCGAGGCCGTGAACACGATGCGGGTTCCGATGCGCGCCGCCGAGCAGCCCGGGAGGTCGATGGGGCCCTGGCCGCGCCAGTCGGTCACGAGGCGGGCGACCTCGAGGGTCTGCGCGCGCGTGAGGACGGCGTCGAACTCGCTCTGGGCGACGTGGCGGATGACGCGGTTGCGCACGGCGGCGGGGTTCGCGGCGAGCGCCGGAACCGAGACCGCGATGCCCGCCTCGGCCGGCTCGCAGATGTCCTCGATCGTCTCGTCGATCATGTCGGCGAACGCCTCGTTGTCCTCGCGCAGCTGCTCGGCTGTGCGCGCGAGCGCCTCGGCGACGCCGGGTCCGAGCTCGCGCTCGAGGACGGGGAGCACCCGGTCGCGCACCCGGACGCGCGCGAAGCGCAGGTCGGCGTTCTGGGGATCCGCCCACGCTTCGAGGCCCGCCGCGGCGCAGAAGGCGCGCGTCTCGTCGCGCCGCAGCCCGAGGAGGGGGCGGATCCAGGCGAGCCCCGCGTCGTCGATCCGCGCGGGAGCCATGCCCTGGAGGCTGCCCGCGCCGGATCCGCGGGCGAGCCCGAGGAGGACGGTCTCGGCCTGATCGTCGAGCGTGTGTCCGACGAGCACGGCGACGGCTCCGATCTCGTGCGCCGCGTCGCGCAGCGCCGCGTAGCGGGCGTCGCGCGCCGCGGCCTCCGGCCCGCCGTCGGATCCGACCTCGACGCGGATCACGCGGGCGCCGAGGCCGAGATCGCGCGCCTGCGCCGCCGCGCGCTCCGCCTGATCCGCCGACCCCGCCTGCAGGCCGTGGTCGATCGTCACGGCGTGCGCGTCGCGCCCGAGCTTCGGCGCCTCGAACGCGGCGGCCGCCGCGAGGGCGAGGGAATCGGCGCCGCCCGAGAGCGCGACCACGACGGGTCCCGGGGTCTCGAGCGCGGCGAGCGCGGAGCGGACGGCGCGGCGGGCGCTGGCGATGGCAGGGTCGAGCACCCGTCAATCGTAGGCTTCGCCCGGTAGGGTGATCCGGCAGTCTCCACCGACAACTGAGGAGTTCCCATGGGCGCTTACGACGCCGTCATCGAGATCCCGCGCGGCAGCCGCGTCAAGTACGAGGTCGACCACGGCACGGGCCGCGTGTTCCTCGACCGCGTGCTGTTCACGACGTTCGGCTACCCCACCGACTACGGGTTCTTCGAGAACACGCTCGGCGAGGACGGCGACCCGCTCGACGTGCTCGTCGTCATGGACTACTCGGTGTACCCGGGCGTCGGCGCCAAGGTCCGCCCCGTCGGCGTGCTCAAGATGAGCGACGAGGCCGGCGGCGACGACAAGGTCATCGCGGTCCTCGCGAAGGACCCGCGCTGGGACCACATCCAGGACGTCGAGGACCTCCCGGAGTACAGCCGCAAGGAGATCGCGCACTTCTTCGAGCACTACAAGGACCTCGAGCCGGGCAAGTGGGTCAAGGTCGACGAGTGGGGCGACGCCGCCGAGGCCGAGCGCATCGTGACCGAGGCGTTCGAGCGCTTCGAGGCCGCCGAGGGCGAGACGAAGACGCAGGGCGAGGGCGAGATCCCCAACACCCGCGCCTGATCGTGCATACGCAGAGGCCCCGGTCGGATCCCGACCGGGGCCTCTCTCCGTCTCTGGTCAGAGCGAGACGCCGACGCCCGCCATGTAGGTCATGGGGTTCGTCGTCGCACCGTTGAGGTAGACCTCGAAGTGGCAGTGGCAGCCGAACGAGTTGCCGGTGTTGCCCTCGTAGGCGATGACCTGCCCGGCGCTGACCGACTGGCCGACGCCGACGAGGATCCCGCCGTTGACGATGTGGCCGTACCCGGTGCCGACGCCGTCGCCGTTGTCGATGCGCACGTAGTTGCCATAGCCGCCATAGGGGCCCGCGATCGAGACCGTGCCGGAGTGGGCCGCGAGGATCGCGGTTCCGCAGCCCTCGGCGAGGTCGACGCCCGCGTGGAACGAGCTCGAGCAGTACGAGGATCCGCAGATCTGGGTGCGGTAGCCGTAGCCGGAGGTGATCGAGGCGCCCGGGTGCGGGTGCACCCACCCGGATCCGCCCGTCGAGGGCGTCGAGACCACGGGAGCCGAGGGCGTCGAGGTTCCTGTGCCGGTCGACGAGGGCTCCGGCTGGGCCGCCGCGGCCGCCGCCGCGGCCTCCTCGGCGGCCTTGCGTGCGGCCTCGGCCTGGCGCGCGGCCTCCTCGGCGGCCTTCTTGCGGCGCTCCTCCTCGAGGCGGCGTTGCTCCTCCTCGTAGGCCTTCTTCTGCTCGACGCCGTCCTGGTACTCGGCGACGGTCTTCGACGTCGTGTCCTTCAGCGCGGCGAGCTGCTGCTGCAGGACGATCAGGTAGTCCTCCTGGTCGGCGAGCGCCTGCTCGGCGGCGGCCTGCGCGGCCTGCGCCTCCTCGAGCTTCTGCTGCGCGATCTTCTGCAGGCGGTCGCGCTCTGTGCGGGCGTCGGCGGCCTGGTTCGACAGCTGCTGGGCCGAGTCGCGCGCCGAGGCTGCGTCGGCGTAGATCGACTGGTTGCGCTCGGCGAGCTTGTCCATCTGGCCGAGCTTCGACAGCAGCTCGTCGGCGTCTCCGGCCGAGTCGGCGAAGAGCAGCTCGTACGACGTGCTGTCGCCGCCCGAGCGCGAGAGCGCCGTCGCGACCTTGGCCGCCGCGGTCGCCGCCTCGTCGGCCTTCTTCGACTGCTCGTCGGCCTGCGACTGCAGCTCGTCGGCGCGGTAGGCGGCCTCGAGGTACTCCTGCTGGGCCGCGTAGTACGCGTCGCCCGCGTCCTGAGCAGCCTGCTGGGCCGCGGCGACCGAGGCCTGGAGCTCCGAGATGAGGCCCTCGATGCGGGTGATCTCGGACGCCTTGGTCGACTCGTTCGACCGCGCCTGCTCGACGTCGGCCCACGTGGGGTAGTCGGAGGGGTCGTAGGTGATCGCGGCGTACGCGCTGCTGCTGTGCGAGACGGTGCCGAGCACGGCCACGGTCGCGACGGCGACGGCTCCCGCCGCCAGCGCGCCGCGGCGCGAGATCGGGCGCCACATCACGCGCTTCTCGTCGCCGGTGGGCGCGCAGTCGCAGACCTCGGGGTCGCTGGGCGCGCTCGCGCGCGTGAGAAGGGGAGTTTTCACACGTGTCACAGTAACAACACCTTCCCCATGCGCAACGTGAATGACGGGATCCATCCCCGGGCCGACCGGACACGACGCCGCCAGCATCTCACCCCGACACGCCCGAAGCGCGCACGACACGCGCCCGTTTTGCGATTCGACCGCGGGCATGCGTAAGCTAGGAGGGTTGGTTCGTGAGCCCCCGAGGTTCGCCCGGCCCCATCGTTTAGCGGCCTAGGACGCTGGCCTTTCACGCCGGTAGCACGGGTTCGAATCCCGTTGGGGTCACATCAGCTGATATAATTGAAAATCGTGCGTCAAGCACATCATGGCCCTGTAGCGCAGTTGGTTAGCGTGCCGCCCTGTCACGGCGGAGGTCGCGGGTTCAAGTCCCGTCAGGGTCGCTCCAAGCGACGGGCCTTCTCTTCGAGGAGGCCTTTCGCGTCGGATGCGGCATAAGCCGTACGGCTCTGTAGCTCAGTTGGTAGAGCGTTCGACTGAAAATCGAAAGGTCACCGGATCGACGCCGGTCGGAGCCACTGAACCCCCGCGTAGCTTCTACATCGCGGGGGTTCTTCTCTGCCCGCGAGCGGGTCACTCCTCGCGGATGCTGACCGCCCGCCAACCCTCGGGGATCCCCGCGAGGAGCGCCTGCTTGTCGTCGCCCGTGATCTCGCGGGACCCGACGCGGCGCGCGACGCCACGGGCCGTGCTTGCCGTGAAGTGCGTCAGCACGAAGCCGTCCGGCACCTTCGCGTGAAGCCCGTCGAGGATGTCCTGCAGCGCCACGGCCTTCTCGGTCTCGATCTCGATGGTCTCGGAGGGCTGGAGCACGACGACATACGACACCCCTCGAGCGTAGGTCACGCGCTCCTCAGCCGGTCGAGGAACGCGCGGACGACGGGGGCCGCGGCCGGGCGCGTGATCGCGTTCAGCTCCCACGGGATCGCGGCGCGCA
Organism: Microbacterium indicum DSM 19969; assembly: GCF_000422385.1. Lineage (GTDB taxonomy): Bacteria > Actinomycetota > Actinomycetes > Actinomycetales > Microbacteriaceae > Microbacterium > Microbacterium indicum. The sequence continues at coordinate 41,083 of NZ_KE383822.1, read as the reverse complement.
GCGGGACCACAGCCGTCTCGTCCGCCTGCTGCACGAGCAGGTCCGGAAGCAGCGCGACGCCGAGGCCGGCCGCGACGCAGTGCGGGATGGATCCGACCTCGCCCACCTCGGTCGCGACATCGCGCACGGCGCCCCGCGCGGCGAGCGCCGCGTCGAGCATCGCCCGGTTGCCGTAGCCCTGCGGGGTGTCAACGAAGCGCTCGTCGATGATGTCGTCGATGTCGATCTCGCGGCGCCCCGCGAGCCGGTGATCGCGGGGCAGGACCGCGACGAACGACGCGACCGCGAGCGGGTGCACGTCGAGCCCCGGGGCGGCCGAGGCCGGCAGGCCGAACAGGGCGATGTCGAGGCGGCCGCGGCGCACGTCCTCGGCGAGCCCCGCGGATCCCGTCGCCGACGGCCGAAGGCGCATGTCGACGAGGGGGTGAGCGGCGTGGAAGTCGCCGATGACCCGCGGGAAGTCGAGGTAGCCGAGATTCGCGAAGATCCCGATCCGCAGGAGCCCGCGGAGGGATCCCTCGGCGTCTGCCGCCGTGCGCACCCGGTCCTGGGCCGCGAGGAGGTCGCGGAGCGCCGGCAGGACCTGCTCCCCCGCCGCCGACAGCCGCACGCCGCGGCGGTCGCGCTCGAACAGCTCGATGCCGAGGTCGGCCTCGAGCGCGCGGACCCCCGCCGAGACCGTCGACTGCACCGCGAAGACCCGGGCGGCCGCCCGCGTGAAGCTCAGCTCCTCCGCGACCGCGACCGCGTACTCGACCTGCCTCGTGTCCACGCCCTGATCGTATCGGTCGATCACAGATATCCGAATCATTCGTCGGACACGATCACGGATCTGGCGGAACCTGGATCCATGACGATCACCGAGCGCTCCGCCCCCGCGCGCAGCGGGCTGCTGCCCCACGGCCCCGGCTTCTGGATCATCGCCGCCGCGTTCCTCACGGCGATGGCATTCAGCACCGTGCCGACCCCGATCTACGCGATCTATCAGCAGCGCGACGGCTTCCCGACGATCGTCGTGACCGTGATCTTCGCCGTCTACGCCGTCGGCGTGATGCTGAGCCTGTACCTCGCGGGCCACGTGTCCGACTGGCTCGGGCGCCGGCGCGTGATCCTCGCGGCGCTCGCGCTCAACCTCCTCGCCGCGATCCTCTTCCTCGCGTGGGACGGCCTCGCGGGGCTGCTCGTCGCGCGATTCGTCAACGGACTCGGGATCGGCATCATCACCGCGACCGCGACGGCGCACCTCTCGGAACTCGGCGCCGAGACGGGCCGGTCGGGCGTGCGCTCGCAGATCGTGTCGACCTTCGCCAACCTCGGCGGTCTCTCGCTCGGCGCGCTCATCGCGGGCGTCCTCGTCACGACGGCGCCCGCGCCGACGACCACGCCCTACGTGGTCTTCGCGCTCCTCCTCGCCGTCGAGATCGTCCTCGTCGCGCTCGTCCCCGAGACGGTCGAGCACCGCGAGGAGCGCCCCGCCTACAGCCCGCAGCGCGTCGCGGTCCCCGCCGCGTCGCGCGGCGCGTATCTCGCGGCGGCCGCGGGGGCGTTCGCGGCGTTCGCCGTGTTCGGGACCTTCACGGGCCTGAGCTCGACCTTCCTCGTCGGGCTGCTCGGCGAGCACTCGCACCTGCTCGCGGGCGCCGCGCCGTTCATCGTCTTCATGGCGGCGTCGCTCGCCCAGATCGCGACCGTGCGCATGCCGATCCGAGCGCAGATGATCCTCGCGATCGTCGCGGCGGTCGCGGGCCTCGCGCTGATCTCCGCGGGGGCCGTCGCGGCCTCGCTCGCGCTCTTCCTCCTCGGCGGAGGCGCAGCGGGCGCGGGCGTCGGGATCCTCTTCCGCAGCGCGCTCGGCACCGCGGGCTCGCTTGCGGCGCCCGAGAAGCGCGGCGAGGCCCTCGCGGGGATCTTCCTCATCGGCTACGCCGGCATGACCTTCCCGCCGCTCCTCACCGCGGGAGCCCTCACGGTGTGGCCGATCGTGCCCGTGCTCGTGGGTCTCTCGGCGGCCGTCGCGGTCCTCGTCGTCGTGGCGGGATCGCGCCTGCTGCGCGGCTGACCCGGCCGTCCGCGAGGGTCAGGCCGCCGCGGCCCCCGCGTGTAGGCGACATCGCGCCGCCTCACCGCAGGAGGCGCAGAGCACGGCGCGCGACTGGCACGACGGACCCGCGCAGTTGACCATGCGGGTCTCGGGCTCGCCGCACGACACGCAGCGCCCGATCGTCTCGGCGCCGGATCCGAACGTCACCTGCTCGCGCCCGTCGAAGACGTAGAGGGATCCCTCCCACAGCCCGCTGTTGCCGAAGGTCTCGCCGTAGCGGACGATGCCGCCGTCGAGCTGGTACACCTCGCCGAAGCCGCGCGCCGTCATGAGGCTCGAGAGCACCTCGCAGCGGACCCCGCCCGTGCAGTAGGTCACGACGGGACGGCCCTTGAGGTGGTCGTAGGCGCCCGAATCGAGCTCCTCGATGAAGTCGCGGGTCGTCTCGGTGTTCGGGACGACGGCGCCGCGGAAGCGCCCGATCTCGGCCTCGAACGCGTTGCGTCCGTCGAAGAACACGACGTCGTCGCGCTCCTCCACGAGCCGGTGCAGGTCGCCCGGGCCGAGCCGCGCGCCGCCGCCCACGACGCCCGCCTCGTCGACCTGCAGCTCCTCGGTCGCGCCGAACGACACGATCTCGTCGCGCACCCGCACGCTGAGGCGCGGGAAGTCGAGGCTCATCCCCTCGTCGTCGAGCCCCGTGCCCGACGACCACTTGATGTCGAGATCGCGGAACGACTCGTACTGCTTCGTGCGCCGCACGTACTTCTTGAGCGATGCCATGTCGCCGCCGAGCGTGCCGTTGAGGCCGTGCTCCGAGATGAGGATCCGCCCGCGCAGGCCGAGCAGCTCGGCGAGGTCGCGCTGCCACAGCCGGATCGCCTCGGGATCGGCGAGCGGCGTGAACACGTAGTAGAGGAGGATCTTCGCGGGCACGGATCCAGCGTAGGCACTCACTCCTGTGACGTGATGCGGACGGCGGAGGCCCACTCCTCGACCCAGCCCGGCAGCTCGAGGTGCTCGGGCTCCCCTCCCGCGAGCGCGAAGAGGTCGTCGAGTGGCACGGTCCCGCCCTCGGTGCGCAGGAAGCGCGCCTGGATCGTCGCGCGCGCGATGAGCGTCGCCCCGCGGCGGAACTCCTGCTGCATGTAGACCGAGCGGCCGTCGTGGCCGAGGACCCGCGTCGTGATGTCGAACTTCTGCCACAGGGTCAGCGAGCGCTTGTAGGTGATCGTCTGCGCCGCGACGACCGAGTACCAGCCGCGCTCCTGCACCTTCTGCCAGAACCCGGACCGCATCATGAGGTCAGTGCGGCCGAGGTCGAGGAGCGTCAGGTACCGCCCGTTGTTCATGTGCCGCAGGACGTCGAGGTCGTTGGGAAGCACCCGGAACGAGACGCGCCCCTCGTCCCAGAGCGAGAGCGGCCGCGCGCGGCGCGTGCGGATCCACAGGAGGAGCATGCGCAGGTAGAGATTCACGAGCCCGAGTGAATCACCGGCGCCGCGCCGGCGCACATCGCTTGTGGGAAGGTCACACAGCGCGGTCGCGCGCGGGCTGATCCTGCTCCGCGGCGGAGCGCGCGCGTTCCTTGCGGGGCGCGTAGACGACGAGCGAGTGGAACGTGAAGCGGACGAGGAACGCGACGGCGAGCGTGATCGCGGTCGCGACGGCGCTCGACATGCCCAGCCGCTCGACGAGCAGGACCATGATGGGGATCCGGATCGCCGACTCGACGTTGTTGAACACGAACGACGAGACGAAGCGTCGCCAGAAGCCGCGCGCGTTCTCGCGCATGTCGCGGAACACCCAGTGCTCGGCCGCGAGGAAGTTCGCCACGATCGTGACCTCGGCCGCGATGACCGCCGCGACGATGTACTCGACGTGCGCCTCGGTGAGCAGCCACACGATCGCGACGTTCGCGACGGCGCCGAGCGCGCCGATGAGGGCGAAGCCGCTCATCTTGCCGAAGCGCAGCAGTGCGAGCTGCTGGATGAAGTGGAGGCCCTGGCGGAACGACGCCTTCGATGCGCCGGCGAAGCGGTCGGCGAACTCGAACGGGACCTCGGCGACGCGCAGCGGGCTGCGCACGAGGATCTCGAGGAGGATCTTGAAGCCGCGCGGCTTGAGGGTCGCGAGGTCGATGCGGGTGCGGTCGACGCCGAAGAAGCCCGTCATGGGATCCGTCACCTGGCGGAGGCGCACGGGGAACATCGCGTGCGTCACGAGGGTCGAGGCGCGCGAGACGAGGTGCCGCGACGCGTCGGCGAGGCCCGTCGCGCTCCCTCCCCCGACGTAGCGCGAGCCCGGCACGATGTCGACGTCGCCCTCGGCCAGGCGATCGACGATCTCGGGGATCTTCTCGGGCGGGTGCTGCAGGTCGCCGTCCATGACGACGCAGACGTCGGACCGCGCGGCTCGGAAGCCCTCGACCACGGCGCCGCCGAGTCCGGCGGTCGGGCGATCGCGGTGGATCATGCGGACGGGGATCGGGGCGTCGGACGCGACGCGCGCGATCTCGTCGTCGGTGCCGTCGTTCGAGTCGTCGACGAAGAGGATCTCGGCGCGGCGCCCCGCGAGGGCCGCGGCCGCGCGGCGCACGAGCTCGGCGACGTTGCCGCGTTCGTTGAACGTCGGCACGACGACCGTCACGTCGACTGCAGGCTGCTCCCCCGAACGCATGCCGTCTATCGTCGCATGCCCCGGTGAGCGGGCCGCGCCTGGCCCCTGGAGGTGGAATACCCTATGGGGTATGACGAACGACACGATCACGATGTTCGGCGCCGAGTGGTGCCGCGACTGCCGCCGCACCAAGGCCCAGCTCGACGAGCTCGGCGTCGAATACACCTACGTCGACCTCGAGGCCGACCCCGCCGCCGCCGACGTGGCGAAGGAGATCTCGGGCCGCACGAACATCCCCGTCGTCGTCTACCCCGACTCCTCGCACCACGTCGAGCCGTCGAACGCCGACGTCGAGTCGAAGCTGCGCGAGCTCTCGCTCATCTGATCCCCGCGAAGAACCGGGCGGCCCCAGCCGGGTCCGCCCGGTTTTTCGCGCCCGCATACGGCAGGATGGAGGCGTGAACGAGCACGTCGAACAGGTCAGCAGCGCCGGCGAGATCTGGCGCACGCGCCCCGTGGGGTCGCGACTGGTCGGCATCGTGGTCGCACGCGAGGGGATGCCGTCGATCCACGATCAGCGCGAGCAGCTCACGAGCTTCGGCGTTCCGATCGCCGGCTTCCGCCACCCCGCCCCCAACGTCGTCGAGACGTGGGAGGAGCGCCTCACCCGGCTGTTCGGGCGGCTCGACAGCGGCGACGTCGTCGTCGTGACCGCGACGTGCGCGCTCGGACGCGACGCGGCGGAGGAGGCCCAGACGATCGCCGAGCTGGGCCGCCGCGGCATCATCATCAAGGTGCTCGAGCACGGCGCCCGCGGCGCCGAGAAGGCGAAGTAGGCCTCAGGCCAGGTCGACCCGCACGGTCCGCTCGCCGAGCACCAGCAGGTCGCCCGCCGCGAGCACGAAGGGCTCTCCGGGCGCGACCGCGAGCTCGGTCCGACCGCGCACCGCGATGACCCCGTTCGTCGACTCCCTGTCGACCAGGGTCGCGGCGTCCGCGTCGATCTCGAAGTGCGTCTTCGACATCGACAGGGTCGCATCGGGCACCGCGACGGGCCGCGCGTCGGGGGATCCCTCGGGGTTCCTCCCCACGACGACGCGGCCCGTGATCGTGGTCTCGGCGCCGTCGTCCCACGTGAGCGTGACGACGCCCTGAGCTTCTGCGGACTCCGGCATTCCGATCCCCTCTCCTCGACGGACGACGGGGATCACCCTAGGGCACCCAGGAATACCGGTAAACCCTCCAGGGGAGTCTCATCACACCCCCTCAGGCGCCGTCAGCCCTTCTTCGCCTTCTTCTCCGGCGTCGGGGCCGCGCCCGACGAACGGAGGTCGGCGTAGTAGGCGCGGGCCTCGTCCTGCCGCTGCTGCTCGACGCCCGACGCGATGGGCGCGCGCACGTGCTCGGGCGCGAAGCCGAACGCGTCGACGAGGTCCTGCGCGTGGTCGCGCAGCCGCAGGCAGAGCCGGTCGATGTAGCGGGAGACCGCCGAGGCGCGCTGGGCCGAGAGGCGCCCGTTCACGAGGTACCACGACAGGTTGCGCTCGATCACCGCCAGCCCGAAGAGGTCGCGCACCCAGGTGAGGACCGTGCGCGTGCCCTCGTCGCGGATCCCCGCGAGGGCGTCGCTGAACGCCTCCCACTGCAGCAGCTCGCCGTGCGCGCGGGCAGCCGCGAGCAGCTCGACCTGGTTGTCATTGAACGCCTGCTGTTGCTCGACCGCACTGAGCTTGCGCGACGCGTTGAGGCGCGTGCCCACGTCGGTCACCATCTGCTGCACGCGGTCGGCGAGCAGCTGGTGCTGGTCGTCGCCCCGCAGGCCGTGCTCGACGGAGCGGGCGGTGGATCCGAAGTCGGCGACCGCCTGCCCCAGCTGGCGCAGCCCCGCCCCGTGGAAGAACTTCGACGCGCCCTGGCGGGCCGCGTAGGCGGCGAGCTTCTTCGTGTCGGCTCCCTGGAACTGGCGGCCGAAGTCGCCGAGGAGGCGCTTCCCGACGAGCTGCAGCAGAACCGTGTTGTCGCCCTCGAAGGTCGCGTACACGTCGAAGTCGTGGTGCAGGCCGGTGAGCCGGTTCTCCGAGAGGAAGCCCTGACCGCCGCACGCCTCGCGCGACTCCTGGATCGTGCGCAGCGCGTGCCACGTCGACTGGGGCTTGAGCGCGGCCGCGAGGGTCTCGAGATCCTGGCGGTTCTCGTCGGTGTCGGCCGCGCCGCTGAAGACGCCGTCGAACTTCTGCAGCAGCTCCTCGTGCGCGAAGGCCTGCGCGTAGGTCTGTGCGAGAAGCGGCAGGAGGCGGCGCTGGTGGTTCGCGTAGTCGAGGAGCACGACCTCGCCACCTGACGCGCCGTCGAACTGGCGGCGCTGGTTGCCGTAGGTGACGGCGATCTTCAGCGCGAGCGCCGACGCCCAGGTCGCGGATCCGTCGAGCGAGACGCGGCCCTGCACGAGCGCGCCGAGCATCGTGAAGAAGCGACGCCCGGGGCTCGCGATGGGGCTCGAGTAGGTGCCGTCGGGCGCGACGTCGCCGTAGCGGTTGAGGAGGTTCTCGCGCGGGATGCGCACGTCGTCGAACGCGAGACGCCCGTTGTCGATGCCGTTGAGCCCGCCCTTGGGGCCATCGTCCTCGCTGGTGATCCCGGGGAGGTTCTCGCCGTCCTCGTCGCGGATCGGCACGAAGAAGCAATGCACGCCGTAGTCGACGCCGCCCGTGATGAGGTGTGCGAACACCGTCGCGGCGCGGCCGTGCTTCGCGGCGTTGCCGAGGTAGTCCTTGTACGCCCCGCGGAACGGGGTGCGGATCACGAACTCCTCGGTCGCAGGGTCGTAGGTCGCGGTCGTCGCGATCGACTGCACGTCGGATCCGTGGCCCGTCTCGGTCATCGCGAAGGCGCCGGGCAGCTTCATCGCCATGCAGTCGCGCAGCCACCTGTCGTGGTGCTTCTTCGTGCCGAGCTGGAAGATCGCGCTCGTGAAGAGCCCCCACTGCACGCCGGCCTTGATCTGCAGGCTCGGGTCGGCGAGGCCGAGCTCCTCGAAGCCCGCGAGGTTGCCGCCCTGGGTGTCGCGACCGCCGTACTCGGCGGGGTACGCCCGCGCGCCCGCTCCGAGATCGGCGAGCTTCTTCAGCTGCTCGAGCACGCGCTCGCGGTGCTCGAGATAGGGCTGCCCCTCGATGCGCCAGAACGACTCGTCGCGGATCATCTCGCGCGCCTCGAGACGGATGTCACCCCACTTTCCGAGAAGCAGCGGGGTCAGGGCGCCCAGGTCGATGCGCGCTTCGGCGGCGTCGGTCTCGGCGGGGCGAACGGCGATGTCTGCCACGGGGATCCTCTCCACGGTGATGAGGTGGGTACGAGGCCGACGCTATGCCCGTCCACCCGGATCGCGCGGATCGTTTGTTCCCCTGCGACAATCACGCGGGGCTGGGGACGCCGTCTTCCTTGTCGATCGGCTCGCGACGATAGGCGGCCCGGATCCTGTCGGCCATGTGCCGCCACGTGCGGTCGCGGATGAAGATGAAGTCGATGCCGATCATGGCGAGCGAGAACCACGGCAGCCCCATGAGCACGCCGATGCCGATGTGGAAGCTCATGATGCCGATGAGCGCGAGGATGCGCGTCGGCCGTGTGAGCAGCATGAGCGGGAACGCGACCTGGATGATGATCGACCCCCAGCTCGCGATCGTGACGGCCGGGCCCCACGCGGTGACGAGGTCGCTCAGGGCGGGCCACGTGCCGAAGCGCTCGGTCATGAGCGGCGCGTAGACGGCGTCGCCCTCCTTCCACGGATCCCCTCCGGCCTTGTAAAGACCGCCCGAGGCGTAGACGAAGATGACCTGCGCCGTCATCGCGACGAGCACGAGGTTGTGCAGCAGGTTGCTGATCTCGCGCGGCAGGATCGTCGGGAAGCCCTTCTTCCTGCGGCGCCGCGCGTCGAGCGACCAGCGCGAAGCAGGGTCGGCGAACAGCAGCAGGAGCAGGACGATGCGGTACATGTTGTCGCCCTGGTCCCCCACCGCGTCGGTCATCTCGATGAAGCTGACCCACAGGACGAAGTAGACGGGGAGCACGATCTTCGTGCGCCAGCCGAGCGTGAAGGCGACGGCGAGGGCGAGGAGCAGGAGGTACAGCGCCGTGAAGAGCCCGTCGTCGAGGCGCACGCGGTCGAAGAGGCTGAAGAGCCAGATCTTCGGGAAGTCGCTCACGGGCTCCTGGGCCTCGCCGTTCCAGGCGGAGCCGGATCCGAAGGTGTAGAGCCGCGTGCCGAAGTTCGTGAGCAGCAGGCCGACGCCCGTGAGGCCGAAGAGGATCCGCGTGACCGCGAGCCCGTACTGCGACTTCTTGCTGTCGAGGAGCCATGACTCGCCCCACACGTACGCGCGGACGATGACGCCGATGACCGTGCGCCACACCTCGGCGACGAGCGAGCCGACCGCACGCGGCGTGCGCTTCAGGAGGTCGAGCGCCGCGTTCATCCGGCGGCCTCCATCCGCTCGTAGGTCGACCGGAAGACGTCGGCGAACGCCTCGTCCGACTGGCCGTCGTTGATCACGAGGCCCCGCCAGCCCGTCGGCGCGTACTGGATAGGGCGTTCCTCTGCGTCGGGATCGTGGCGCTCCTCGAACGGGATCACGTTCTGGCGGGTGGCCTGGAACTGCACGCGCTCGACGTCGTCGCCCCAGATCGCGAGCGCGACCTGCGTCGCGTACGCCGTCGCCCTGTGCTCCTGTTCGACGTAGGCGTCGACCGTCGACTGTTTCCCATCGCCGGCGGCATCGGTCAGAGCTGACGTCATCCGGGTGTCCCACTCGTCCTTGAAGTAGTTGAGATCGGAGATGTCCTTCTGCGCATCGTTCAAGTCGCTCCAGGCGTCCCGGAACTGGCTCGAGACGTCCTGCCCCACGATCCCCGCGCGCGGTGTGAACAGCTTGTAGCGGATCATCTGCAGCTCGACGTCGGTCGCGCTGACCCACTCGGTCTCCTCGCCGTCGACGATCGCCCTCACCTCGAAGCGGTAGTCGCCGTTGATCGGCTCAGGCGCGAACACGCTCCAGGACTGGCCGAACATCGGGAGCATGTATCCGGAGAGCATCTTCGCCGGCACGATCTCGCGAGCGGGCGAGTAGGGGGCGATCCAGAGGAAGGTCGCGAACACGTGCCACGCCGTGAAGATGACGGCTACCAGTGCAATCGTGCGGACCCACCATGGCCGTCGGCGCTTCAGCGGGGTTTCGTTGGTCACGTTGTCGAGTATCCCGTCCTGATGAGTTGTTTCTGTAACACGCACCGCGGTGGCGGCTCGGGAGTCCCCGAACCGCCACCGCGTTGTTTCGTCAGGCTTACCGGTGAACTGCACCGTTTCGGCCTCGGCGCGTCACTGCGAACAGCGCCGCACCCGCGAGCATCAGGATGATCGCGATGGGCACGATCGCACCGGCGGGACCACCGGTCGCGACGAGGTTTCCACCCGTGCCGTTCCCCGTGCCGTTGCTCGAGGCTCCGGTGCTGTCACTGCCGCCGTTGGAACCCGAACCGCCGGCTCCGGTCTGCTGCACGATGTCGAACGTCGCACGAAGAGGATCGTGGAGTTCGCCGTCCAGCTCGACGTAGTGCTCGCCGACCTCGTCGCTGTCGCGCAGGTTCCAGACGAAGGTGACGTCACCGTTCTCGTCTGCAGTCTGCGTACCGATCTCGTACGGGGTCGAGTGCATCGATGCCGTCACGAGCTCACCCGGGGTGAAGTCGTGACCGTATGCGATCTGCTCGGCGCCCGTTGCGAAGTAGCGCTCGTCGTGCTCGAGCTCGATCCACGGCTTGGTCACCGGGACCTCGCCTGACGTGCTCGCATCGGCGTTCGCGCTGGACCCGTCAGAGTCCGAATCGGCGCTGGCGTCGCTGGAGGCGTCGCTCGACGCGTCGGCGTTGGCGGCGGCAGCGGCGGTCGCCGCTCCGTCGCTTTCGGCCGTCGCGGTGCCCTCAGCGTTCGAGTCGCTCGACGAGTCGGCGTCCGAAGCGGCCGTCGCGGCGGCCTGGGCCGACGCGTTCGCCTCGCTCGAGACGTCGGTCGAGGAGTCGCTCGACGAGTCGGCGTTCGCGGCCGAAGCCGCGGCGGCCGTCGCGTCCGCATCCGACGCGGCCGAGGCCGTCGTCGAAGCGTCGGCGTTGGCAGCGGCCTGCGCGGCAGCCTGAGCGGCCGCGTTGCTCTCGTCGTCCGCGTTCGCCGACGCCGCAGCCGAAGCCGAAGCGTTGGCGTTCGAGTCGGCATCGGTGTCAGCGGCGGCGTCGGCCGTGGCCGTCGACCCGTTGACATCGCTGTCGGCATCGGCGTCCGCCGCGACATCAGCCGACGAGTCGTCGTCCGACGCAGCGGT
>NZ_KE383822.1:0-29990 GCF_000422385.1 Microbacterium indicum DSM 19969 | reverse complement strand
CGTCCGACGCAGCCGTAGCGGTCGAGTCATCATCCGACGTCGCGGTCGAGTCATCGTCCGACGCAGCCGTAGCGGTCGAGTCATCATCCGACGTCGCGGTCGAGTCGTCGTCCGACGCGGCCGTAGCTGTAGCCGACGAGTCGGAGTCATCGGTCGTGATGACCTCGACCGGCGTCGTCACCGTGTGGGTGCCGTCGGTGCCCTCGAACTCGTAGTCGCCCGGCTCAACGCCGGCCGGCACGGGGTAAGGAGTCGTGAATGCGCCGTCTTCGTCGGTCGTGACGGTGACGGTCTCTGCACCCTCAACGGGCTCGCCCGTCGTGGGATCGATCAGCACGACGTCGACCTCGGTGTTCGGAGGCCATCCCTCACCGGAGACGGTCGTCTCGTCCCCGGCTTCGACCGGTCCATCGGCTTCGAGCGTCGGGTCGTACACGACCTCAGCCGAGGATCGCACCGTCGACGACGCGAGCGAGAGCTCGAGAAGCGGGGTGCTGAGCGCGGGCAGCAGGGTGAGGCTCAGAGCGCGCTCGCTGAACGTCGTGTCCGTCGTGAACGAACCGTCGGCAGTGAACGACCCCGGGGTCTCCTGGACGTTCGCGGTCAGCGAGAGCAGGTTGTTCGTCACGAGTCCGAACACCGGCTGGAGCACGGCGTTCGCCGCCTCGACGACCGGGCGGAAGATCGTGTCAAGGGCACCCGCGTCGGTGATCGCCTCAGAAAGAGGAGTGACGAGCGCAGGAAGGATCGTGTCGGTGATCGCCGTCAGCAACGGAGTCACGATTGTGCCGACAGGCAGCCCCACGAGGGTGGTGCCAGACGCATCGACCGTGGGAGTCTCGGACCCCTCGGCGCCGATGAAGTCGCCCAGGGTGCCGGAGAGGACGACGTCGACGGTTCCGATGTTGACCGCGCCGAAGAGCCCGTTGATCTCGCCGGCGATCTCGATAGTCACGTCGGTCGAGTTCAGAGCGTCGGTGACGGCGTTCACGAGCAGCGCGGGGAGCTGGTCGAAGACCGAGCCGATCGCGCCGTCGAGCGCGGCCTGCACGAGGTCGGGGTCGAGGAGCTCGGTGTTCGCGGGGAGGCCGTTCAGCGTTCCGTCGTAGTCGCCGCCCTGCGTGTCGGCGACGAGGCGAGCGAGATCCACGCTGACTTCACCGGTGCTGAAGTCGATCGTCACGACGCTGTCGTCCGAGGTGATGGGCTGCGCCAGGACCGAGTTCACGGCGGCCTCGAGATCGACGTCGACCGTCGCGGTGACGCCCAGGTCGTCGATCGAACCGACGCCCAGGAGCAGGCCGTTCAGGGTGCTGGTGATCCCGTCGAGCAGCGGGTCGACGGTCTGGTCGATGACGCCGTCAGCGCCCACGAGGCCGTTGATCGGGTCGGAGATCTGGCCGAGGACGTCGACGAGGCTTCCCGAGAGACCCGCGACCACGGGGCTCGTGAGCAGCAGCTGCCCGCTCGCGATCCGGTAGTCGCCCGTCGGGTCGTCGGAGCCGTTGACCGTGGCCGACGACGAGATCGCGCCGAGCTCAAGTCGCGCGTTGTCGAGCAGCGCGCTCAGCCCGGCCTGTTCGAGGATCGGGCTCAGGTCGAGCGACGCGCCCTCAGCAGGGTCGCCGCTGCCGATGGCGATGGAACCGTCTGCGCCGACCAGACCGGCCGATGCGTACGCCGAGTTGGCCTCGGTCGTCGCGTACTGACCGAGCGCCCCGAGCTGGAGGATCCCGTTGCTGCCGAAGAGCTGCAGGCCGTTGCCCAGGTCGATGTCGAGCGCGTCGAGCAGGCTGAGCTCGAGCGGGCTGGAGGACTCGGCGACGCCGCTCGGAGTCGCGGAGTACGCGGGGGTGAGCTCCGCGACGTCGTTGAGATCGACGAAGCCGCCGTCGAAGGTGATCAGACGGCCTTCGGCCTCGGAGGTGTCGGTTTCAGCGGCGACCGCCGGGGCCGCGCCGAACGCCGCGCCGAAGAGGGCCGCTGTGGCAACCGTCGCTCCCGCGCTGAGAATCCGCTTCCTCCACAGAGTTGCACCTCCTCCCGTGGAATGAGTGGTTTTGTTCAGAGCACGCAACGGCTGTCCCTTTCTCTTCACGATCAGATGCAGGCCGGGATCGAGAGACCCAGCGCGGTGGCCCTCGGGGCAGTCAGAAGACACCCAGCGAACACCCACCTGGCGGCTAGCATTCCGCAAGTCCGGATTGGCTGTCTACTCCGATTGCGAAGCGTTTCATAACGAAATGATCACGGGAAGGTTCGCTCGCCGACCACGAAACGACTGAGGTGCAGAGCGAGCGGCACCCTCGATGCGACCCGGGCTTCAGCCGGCGGCGACGACCTCGAGAACCTGCTCGCCGTAGAGCGCGCGCTTCTTCTCGCCGATGCCCGTGATGCCCTCGAGGTCGGCCATCGAGCCCGGCCGATGCTCGGCGAGCGCCCTCAGCGTCGCGTCGCCGAACACGATGTAGGCCGGGACGCCCTGCTCGCGCGCCTGACCCGCGCGCCACTCCCGGAGCTTCTCGAAGAGGCCGCGATCGCCCTCGGCGAGCGCGTCGGCGGCGGACGCCTTGCGCGGGCTCGATGGGCGGCTCTTGCGCCCGATGAGGTCCTTGCGCAGCGGCACGGGCGTCTCGCCGCGCAGCACTCCCCCGGCCTCGGGGCCGAGCGCGAGCGTGTTGTATTCGCCCTGCGGTATGAGAAGCGACCGCGCGAGCAGCTGGCGGATCACCGAGCGCCAGTCCTGCTCGCCGAGGTCGTCGCCGATGCCCCACGTCGCGAGCTCCTGATGCCGGAAGCGACGGGTGCGGTCGGTCTCGTGCCCCCGCAGGATGTCGATGATCTGCCCCGCCCCGAAAGACTGGTGCCGTTCGCGGTCGAGCCGCACGATCGTCGACATGATCTTCTGCGACGCGACGAGGCCATCCCAGGTCTGCGGCGGCTCGAGACACGTGTCGCAGTTGCCGCAGGGCTCGGACCGCTGGCCGAAGTATCCGAGCAGATTCTGCCTGCGGCATGAGACCGTCTCGCACAGCGCGAGCATCGCGTCGAGGTGCTGCTGCTGGCGCATCTGGATCGCCCGGTCGCCCTCGCCCTGCTGAATCATGCGCCGCTGCTGGACGACGTCGCCGAGGCCGTATGCCATCCAGGCGATGCTGGGCTCGCCGTCGCGTCCCGCGCGCCCCGTCTCCTGGTAGTAGCCCTCGACCGACTTCGGCAGGTCGATGTGAGCGACGAAGCGGACGTCGGGCTTGTCGATGCCCATGCCGAACGCGACGGTCGCCACGACGACCACGCCGTCTTCGCGGAGGAAGCGCGACTGGTTCGCCGCGCGGACCTCGGCCGGAAGGCCCGCGTGATAGGGGATCGCATCGATCCCCTGCCCCGCGAGGTACGTCGCCGTCTGCTCGACCGACTTGCGGCTCAGCGCGTAGACGATGCCCGCCGACCCCTCGGGCTGCGAGCGCACGAACTGGAGGAGCTGGCGGCGCGCGTCGGTCTTCGCCTCGATCCGGTACTGGATGTTCGGCCGGTCGAAGCTCGCGACGAAGTGCCGCGCCGTGCCCAGCTGCAGACGCTGGGTGATCTCGTCGTGCGTCTCGCGCGTGGCCGTCGCGGTGAGCGCGACGCGCGGGACGCCGGGGAACTGCTCGCCGAGGTCGCCGAGCGCGAGGTAGTCGGGCCGGAAGTCGTGGCCCCACTGGCTGACGCAGTGCGCCTCGTCGATCGCGATGACCGAGAGGGATCCACGGCCGAGCAGGTCGCGCGTCTGCTGACCGCTCAGCCGCTCGGGGGCGACGTAGAGGATGTCGAGCTCGCCCGCGAGGTACGCGCGCTCGACGCGCGAACGCTCGGCGGCGTCCTGCGTGGAGTTGAGGTACTCGGCCGCGACGCCGTTCGCCCGCAGCGCGTCGACCTGGTCGTGCATGAGCGCGATGAGCGGCGAGACCACGAGCCCCGTTCCCTCGCGCACGAGCGCCGGGATCTGATAGCAGAGGCTCTTGCCGCCGCCCGTCGGCATGAGCACGACGGCGTCGCCGCCGCCGATCACCTGCTCGACGATCTGGGCCTGATCTCCCCGGAAGTCGTCGTAGCCGTAGACCGTGTGCAGCGCCTCGAGCGCGCTCGCGAAACGCGACGCGCGGGCGGCGGCGGGTGCGGGGGCCGGGGGGCCCTCGGGGGCGGCGCCGGGCGCGAACGGGTCGGCCCACGCGATCGGTCCGCCGTCGTAGTCGACGTCGGGCTCCTCGGGGGGCAGCCAGCCGTCGTCGAAACCGGGGTCGTACGGCGGCTCGTTCGTCATCCGTCCAGCCTACGGATCACCGCCGACAGGCGGACCGCCCTGTGGACAACGGCCGCAGCCAGAATTCGAGGGCGACCGGAGACTGTCGGCACCGGTCGCCCTCGAGTTGCATGTCCGGGGATGCGCGTCCTGGACGATCCAATTATCTGCATGGGTTCCGGCGCCGCGGCGAGACGTGGACCGAATCGTTATGCGCGACTCAGTCGACGCTTATCTTCCGGCCGCGGCGGGCGGCTCACCGGAGCGCGAGGCGGTCTGCGTCTGGGTCGATAACGCGCGCCGCAGTTTAGGTTCCCCTCAGTCAGCGGCAATAGGCTGGCGTCGTGGCCCGCCGATCCGTCTTCTCGACCCGTGTTCTGCTCGTCTGCGCGGCCATCGCCGTCGCGACGGGGATCCTCGGCGGAATCGAGGGCTGGCTCGCGACCCCGGTCATCGCCGCCGTGCCCTTCCTCTACGGGGCGATCCTCGGCGTCCACACGCTGCCGGGCATCATCGCGCAGGAGATCTTCCGCGCCCCGTGGGTCGCCCTTCTCACCCACGTCCTCGCGGCGTTCGTCGCCTGCGCCGTCGCGCCCGTCTTCGTGCCGCAGTTCATCATGACCGCGATCCTCTTCGGCGGGATCCAGGAGCTCGTCGCCGCGGCGTTCCGCTACCGCGCGTGGACCTGGTGGCGGTACCTCATCTCGGCCCTCATCATCGGCGCCTTCATCGCCGTCGTCATGGGCCTCGCCGCCGACCTCGGGTCGCTTCCGACGTGGGCCCAGATCACCTACATCGTGCTCTCCCTCGTCGGCCCCATGCTCTGGACGCTCCTCGCGCTCGCGGTCGGGCGCGGGCTGCGCCGCGCCGGCGTCGTCCCCGCGCGCTGAGGCTGCGGGCCCGCCGGATGGATCCGCTCGTCGCGGTCTCGGACCTGAGCGTCACGTACGCGGGCGCCGACCGGCCCGCCGTCGCGGGCGCGACGTTCGACGTGCGGCCCGGCGAGATCGTGTGGCTGCGCGGCCCGTCCGGCGCGGGCAAGTCGACGATCGCGCTCGCGCTGGCCGGCCTGATCCCGCACGCCGTCGACGCCGAGCTCGAGGGATCCATGCGCGTCGCGGGCGTCGACACCCGCGAGACGACGACCGCCTGGCTGAGCACCCGCGTCGGCATGGTGTTCCAGGACCCCGACGCCCAGGTCGTCACCGCGACGGCCTTCGACGAGGTGTGCTTCGCGCTCGAGAACCTGCTGCTTCCGGCAGACGAGGTCGCCCGGCTCGCCGAGGCCGCCCTGCGCACCGTCGAGCTCTGGGACCGCCGCGACGACGACCCCGCCGTGCTGTCGGGCGGGGGTCGCCAGCGCCTCGCCATCGCCTGCGCGATCGCGACCGAGGCGCCGCTCATCGTCCTCGACGAGCCCACGGCGAACCTGGATCCCGCGGGCGTCGCCGACGTCTACGCGGCCGTCCGGGCGATCGCGGACGCGGATCGATCCGTCGTCCTCATCGAGCACGACGAGGAGGCCGCGCGCTCCGTCGCGACGCGGACCGTCGAGATCGGCTCCCCGCGGCAGGCCCCCGCTCCCCGCCCGCCTCGGCGCACCGGCGCGCGCGCGGCCGTCGCGTCCTCCGGCCCGGCCGTCTCCGCGACGCACCTCACGATCTCCCGCGGCGAGCGCCTCGTGCTCGACGACGTGTCGGTCGAGATCCCCCACGGATCCTTCACGGCCATCGTCGGCCCCAACGGGGCCGGGAAGACCACCCTCGCCCAGGCCCTCGCGGGCGTCATCCGCGCCCCGAAGGGATCCGTGTCGGTCGCGGGCATGGATCCCGCACGCACGCCCGCCCGCGAGGTCGCCCGTTTCGTGGGCTTCGTGTTCCAGAACCCCGAGCACCAGTTCGTCACGGCGACGGTGCGCGACGAGCTCGCGCACGAGCTGCGGCGCCTGAGGGTCCCGCGCGCCGAGGTGGACGAGCGCGTCGACGCGATGCTCGAGCGCTTCGGCCTCGAGGGCCACGCCGACCAGCACCCCTTCCGCCTCTCGGGCGGCCAGAAGCGCCGCCTCTCGGTCGGCACCGCGCTGATCGGGATGACGCCGCGAGGGGTCCTCATCCTCGACGAACCGCTCTACGGGCAGGACCCCGAGCGCTCCGCCGAGATCATCGCGCTGCTCGACGAGCTCCACGACGACGGCACGACGATCGTCGTCGTGACCCACGACATGCGCCTCGTCGCGTCGCACGCCGATCAGGTGATCGAGGTGGGCGCCGGGTCCGCTCCCCCCGCCGCTCCCCCGGCGGACGCACCGGCGCGCCGGCGCCTCCTCGAGCTCCTCGATCCCCTCGCTAAGACCGCCGCCGTCCTGCCCGGGATGGTCGGCCTCGTGCTCAGCCGGGACTCGGCGGGGCCCGCGATCCTCCTCGCCCTCACCTACGCCGCGCTTCTGATCGGCGCGCCCCTGACCCGCCGGCTCGCGCTGTGGCTCGGCGCGGCGCTCCCCGCGATGGGGCTCGTGCTCTGGGGCGGCTTCACCCTGTGGAGCGGGCCCGAGGCGGGCATCGCGACGGCGCTCCGCCTCACGGCGATGATCGCCCTGGCCCTCGTCCCGGGGCTCACGAGCGACGGCGCCGACATGGTGCGGTCGTTCGTGGCGCACCTCCGGATCCCCTATCGCATCGGCTACGCGGGCCTCGCGGCGCTGCGCTTCGTGCCGCGCTTCCGGTACGAGAGCGACATCATCCGCGCGGCCCACCGGGTGCGCGGCGAGCGCTCGCGCGGGGCCGCGCACCTCATCGCCCTGCTCGCGGGTGGGATCCGTCACGCCGAGCGCGTCGCCCTCGCGATGGACGCTCGCGCCTTCGGGGCGCATCCCACCCGCACCGAGCGCTCCCCGGCCCGGTGGCGCCGCCGCGACACGGCCTTCGCGGCGGTCGGCGCTCTCGTCTGCGTGGCCGCGATCGCCGTCCCCGCGATCCTCGGATAGATGCCCCGTGGTTCTCCCCTGATGAACACGGATATGCGACGATGATCGGCGGGTCGATCCGCTCGGCCCGTCCTTTCGATGGCGCACCCGGACAGACGAGCGCCGGTCAGGAGACTTCCGGAACATGACCGATTTCGATCCGTCGATGGCGGGCACGTGGACCGTCGACGCGGCGCACTCGCGCTTCGGCTTCTCGGCGAAGCACGCCATGGTGACGAAGGTGCACGGCGTCTTCCCCGCCGCGACGGGCACCCTCACGATCGGCAACGACGGGCTCGCGAGCGCGCACATCGACGTCGCGCTCGACGTCTCGAGCGTCGACACCCGCAGCGCCGACCGCGACGCGCACCTGCGCTCGAGCGACTTCTTCGACGCCGACGCCCACCCGCAGATCACGTTCGTCTCGACCGGCTTCGACCAGGTCGCCGAGAACGCGTTCCTCGTCATGGGCGACCTGACGATCAAGGGCACGACCAAGTCGGTCGGGATCCCGCTCGAGCTCACCGGCGTCGGCCGCGACCAGACGGGCGCGCTGCGCGCGGGCTTCGAGGGCACGCGCCGCATCGACCGCCGCGAGTTCGGCCTCGAGTGGCAGACCGCTCTCGACTCGGGCGGCGTCCTCGTCTCCGAGCGCGTGACGCTCGAGTTCGACATCAGCCTCGTGCACGAGGAGTGATCCCGCCCCTCTGATGTGCAGAAGGCCGCGCCCGGCTTCCGGGCGCGGCCTGCTGCGTCGGGTCACGCCGAGAGCGCGACGCCCCAGCTCGCCTCGAAGACCTCGCCCGGCTCGAGCCAGCGCAGGCCCTGGCCCGAGTTGAGCGCCTCGGCGGGCATCGTCATGGGCTCGATCGCGACCGCGAGATCCTGACCCGGGTACCCGTCGGTCGTGAACACCTGGGCGTAGTCGAACGACTCGTCCTGCCAGATCGTGAGCACGCGGCCGTCGGGCGCCGTGAGCGTGTGTCCGACGAGACCGTGCTCGTCGCGCGCGAGGCCGCCGAACGCCGTGTCGTAGAACGGGACCTCGCCGAGCACCTTGCCGCCGCGCAGGTCGTTGTCGCCCTCGACGGGGTCCTCGCTGAGCGGGAGGAGCCGGTCGTCGACGGCGAAGAAGGTGTCGGCGGGCGAGGTGAGCGTGAGCTCGCCGGTCGGGACGCCCTCGATCTGGAAGAACGGGTGCACGCCGATGCCGACGGGCGCGGGGCGCGCGCCGACGTTCTCGAGGCGGTGCGTGACGCGGATCCCGTCGTCGGTGAGGGCGTAGGTGACGCTCGTCTCGAGCGCGAAGTCGTAGCCCGCCTGCGGCACGATGGCCGCCGACAGCGTCGCCGTGCCCTCGCCGACCGTCACGTTGTACGGCGTGTACCGGAGCAGGCCGTGGATCGCGTTCGAGAGCTTCGGCTCGGTGATCGCGAGCTGCTCGTCGTAGGCGGTGCCGTGCGGATCCGTCTGGCTCCACTTGCCGTCGCGCACGCGGTTGGGCCACGGCACGAGCACGATGCCCGACCCGAACGGGGTGCGCGCGCCCTCGGGGTACGGCGTGACGACGCCGGTCCCGCCGACCGTCAGCCCCCTCAGCGATGCGCCGACCTGCGCGATGTGGGCGGCGACGTCGCCGCGCTCGATACGGATCTGGGTCCCTGTGGGGTCGATGGCCATGGGTCCATTCTGTCGGGATCCGCGGGCCGACCGCGCGCATCGACGCGAAAGCGCCTCCCCGCGTCATGCGGGAAGGCGCTCTCAACGGCCGGGATCAGGCCTCGACGGCCGTGGTCTCCTCGGCGGCGACCTCGACGACCGGCGCGGCGATCTCGTCGACCGTCTCGGGGTCGGCGTCGCGGAACGGCGCGTCGATCTCGGCGCGGTTCAGCAGGTCGGCCATGCGGCGGCGGCGCTGACGCGGGATCAGCGTGACGACGCGGCCCGAGCGGCCGGCGCGACCGGTGCGGCCGGCGCGGTGCAGGTAAGTCTTGTACTCGTCGGGGGCGTCCGCCTGGACGACGAGGTCGACGTCGTCCACGTGGATCCCTCGGGCCGCGACGTCGGTCGCGACGAGGACGCGGATCTTGCCCTGCGAGAAGCGCTCGATGTTGCGGGTGCGGCGGGCCTGGTTCAGGTCGCCGTGCAGCGCGATCGCGCGGATCCCGTCGTCCTCCATCTGCTCGACCAGCTGGTCGGCGAAGGCGCGCGTGCGGGTGAAGACGATCGTGCGGCCGTCGCGGTCGACGAGGCGCTCGATGACCTCGCGCTTCTCGCGCTGGTCGACGACGAGGACCTGGTGGTCGATCGTGCCCGTCTCCTGGTCCTCACCGGCGACCTCGTAGACCGAGGGGTCCTTGAGGAACTCGTCGACGAGAGCCGAGACCTCGCGGTCGAGCGTCGCCGAGAAGAGCAGCTTCTGGCCGCCCTCCTTCGTGAGGCGCAGGATCCGCTGGACGGGCTCGAGGAAGCCGAGCTCGCACATGTGGTCGGCCTCGTCGAGGACGGCGACCTGGACCTGCGAGAGGTCGAGCTTGCCCTGCTTGTGCAGGTCCTCAATGCGGCCGGGCGTGCCGATGATGATGTCGACGCCCTTCTTGAGCGCGCCCACCTGGCGGGCCTGGGGCACGCCGCCGTAGATCTGGGTCGTGAAGAGGCCGACGCTGCGCGCGATGGGCTGCACGGTGCGGTCGATCTGCAGCGCGAGCTCGCGCGTCGGGGCGAGGATCAGCGCCTGCGGGGCGCGGCCGAACTCGCGCGCCTGGCCCTTGCGCGAGCGCAGGATGCTCTCGACGAGCGGAGCGCCGAACGCGATGGTCTTGCCCGAGCCGGTGCGGCCGCGCGCGAGCACGTCCTTGCTCTCGAGGATCGGGACGATCGTCGCCGACTGGATCGGGAAGGGGCTCGGGGCGCCGAGCTCGGCGAGGGCGCGCACGATGTTGTCGCCGAGGCCGAGGTCGCCGAAGGTCTGACCCTCGGTCGTCTCGGCCTGGACGGCCTGCGCCTCGAGGCGCTCGTGCACGACGTCGATGTGCTGCTCCTGCGCGGCGGTGCGCTGCGGGCGCTCGTCGCGGCGCTCCTGCCACTTGCGCTCGCCGTCGAACTCGCGGCGGGGGCCGCGGTTCTCGTCGCGGTCGAACGAGCGGCGGGGGGCGCGGTCGTCGCGATCGAACGAACGACGGGGACGGTCATCGCGGTTGTACGAACGGCCTCCGCGGCTGTCGTCGCGATCGAACGAACGACGCGGACGGTCATCGCGGTTGTACGAACGGCCGCCGCGGCTGTCGTCGCGATCGAACGAACGACGCGGACGGTCGTCCCGGTTGTACGAACGGCCTCCGCGGTTGTCGTCGCGACGGTCGAACGAACGACGGTCGTCGTCGCGGCGCGGGGCGCGGTCGTCACGGTCGTACGAACGACGCGGACGGTCGTCGTTGCCGTACGAACGGCCGCGGTTGTCGTCGCGGTCGTAGGAGCGGCGGGGACGGTCGTCGTTGCCGTACGAGCGTCCGCCGCGGTTGTCGTCGCGACGGTCGAACGAGCGGCGCTCGTCGCTCTCGTAGCGACGGTGCGGGCGGCTCTCGCCGCCGCGGTTGCGGTCGAACGAACGGTCATCGCGGGCGCCCGAGCGGGCGGCGCGGTCGTCGTTGGACCAGCGGGGCTTGCGGCCTCCGTCGGACTTCTTCGCGTAGCGCGGGTCGAAGTTCTGCGAGGGGCGCCCGCCGGCGGGCTTCTTGTTCTTGGGCATGCGAAAATGCACCTTCCAGGTGTTCTGCGGCTCGAAAAGGATCCACACAAACACCCGCGCATACGACGCGGCATCCCCAGCCGACCCTTCAAAGTACCGCGGCCGTCTGGGAAACCCCAGGGTGCGGTCGTAATCGGCCGCTCAGCGCCGCGCGATCGACCGCGCGAGGGCCGCGAACACGAGCGCGCACAGCGCGTGGATCCCGAAGACGAGGCCGAGGGCCGGGTCGAGCCCCGCAGACCGCTCCGTCGCCCAGAACACGCCGCCGAGAACCGCGACGCCGAGCGTCAGACCGAGCTGCTGCATCGTCGTGAAGAGGCCGCTCGCGACGCCGCCCGCCCACTCGGGCGCCCGGGTCACGACGGTCTGCAGGACGGGCCCGAACATCATCGCCTGCGTGACGCCCAGCGGGACGAGCACGATCTCGTACGCCCAGAATCCGTCGGCGCCGGCGATCGCCAGGGCGCCGAGCGCCGCGAGGACGACCGCCTGCGCCACGGCAGCGACCGTCATCGTGTGCGCCCCGAGGACCGGCAGCAGCCGCGGCATCGAGATCGAGACCGCGACGAACGCGAGGCCGAACCCCAGCACGAGCAGCGCCGCGCCGAGCGCCCCCATGCCGAACCGCGCCTTCGCGAGCGCCGACAGCTCGTAGAGCATCGCGCCGTACGTCGTGAAGAACAGGAGCGTCATGAGCAGGCCGCGTCGGACGACCGTGATCCGCAGCACGCTCGGCGGCACGATGGGGAGGCGCCCGCGGCGCTCCGAACGGGCCTGCTGCGCGCCGAACGCAACGAGGAGCGCGGCTCCGGCGACGAGGACGACGACGGCCCACACGGGCCAGCCGAGGGTCGGGCCGAGCGTCAGCGGGACGACGACGAGGAGCAGGCTCGCGCCGAGCGTCGCGGCTCCCGATCCGTCGAGCGCGAGCGCCGCGTCCGACCGCGACTCGGGGACCGCGACGAGGCCCGCGAGGCCGAGGGCGGCGATCGCGGCGGTCGCGATCTGCACCGCGCGCCATCCGTCGTGCGCCGAGAGCAGGGATCCCAGCGCTCCCGCGGCGAGCTGCCCGAGGATCGTCGCGACGCCGCTCATCGCGGTGAACAGCATGAGCCCCCACGTGCGCAGCGCGCCGTGCGCCGTCGCCTGGATCGTCGAGAGCACCTGCGGCGTGAGGAGCCCCGCCGCGACGCCGAGCAGGACGCGCAGCGCGACGGCCGTCGCCAGGTTCGGCGCGAGCGCGGTCGCGACGCTCAGCACGACGACGCCCGCGGATCCGATCGCGAGGAGCCGCCGGCGCCCCATCCGATCGCCGAGCCGCCCCGCGATCACGAGGGTCGCCGCGAACGCCGTCGTGTAGGCCGCGAGCACGAGCTGCTGCCCCGCCGCGCCCGCCCGGAGATCGGATCCGATGTCGTCGGCGAGCACGTTGACGGATCCGAACGTGAAGTTGACGGGGATGTACGCGAGGATCAGCGCGGCGAGGCCGAGCGGCGCGAGGGATCGACGGGCCACGCCCGTGTCGATGGCGGCGGTTGTCATGCTCCGACGATCCGCCCGATCCGATCCTGTTACCAGGAGTGCGCTGATCCTATTAGTCGGAGCACCTGGATCCGCCTCCCCCGCCGGCGCAGACTGAGGACATGGATGAGGATCTCGACCGCCGCCGCCAGCTCGGGGCCTTCGTCCGCGCGCGCCGCGAGGCGACCGCGCCCGCGGACGTCGGGATCGCCGCGGTCGGCCGGCGCCGCACGCCGGGGCTGCGCCGCGAGGAGCTCGCGCCGCTCGCCGGCATCGGCATCACGTGGCTCACGTGGCTCGAGCAGGGGCGCGCGACCGGCGTCTCCGATCAGGTCCTCGAGGCCCTCGCCCGCGCGCTGCGGATGAGCGACGCCGAGCGGCACCACCTCCTCGTCCTCGCGGGGCGCGGGCTGCACCAGGCGGCTGCGCCGATCGATGTGCGCCCCGAGAACCTCGAGATCCTCGACCGGCTGCTGCCGTTCCCCGCGGCGCTGCAGACCGACGGCTACGAGATCGTCGCCGCGAACCGCACCTACCGATTCCTGTTCTCGGACCTCGACGCGTACGAGCCCGACGACCGCAACTGCGCCTTCCTGATGTTCACCGACCCGGTGTGGAACGCGGCGATCGTCGACAAGGAGCAGGTGCTGCCGAGCGTGGCCGCGCGGCTGCGCTCGCGGCAGGCCGAGCATCGCGGCGAGCCGCGCTGGGACCGGCTCATCGAGCGCCTCACGGAGACCTCGGCCGAGTTCCGCCGGCTCTGGGAGAACTACGACGTCGACGACGACCGGCCGCAGGAGCGCCGGTACGTCTCGCCGGCCGCGGGCCCCCTGACGGTCGCGTTCCAGAGCCTGTGGCTCGATCCGTCGCGCGGCACCCGGATCATCGTGATGACGCCGTCCGACGACGCGACGCGCGAGCGCCTCGAGCGCTTCGACCGGCTGCACGCGGCCGCGCCGCGGTGGACCGCCCGCGGCGACGCCCGGCACGCCGCCGCCGGGTAGAGACCCGCGCCGCGCAGAACTACGGCGATCCGCGCCGCAGAAGCCCGACACGCCGGGCCGAACACCCGCGACGGCGAAACCCGCCGTACTCCTGCCGCCGGGCAGCCGCAGACGTCAGGCCACCGCGACCAGCCCGCGCAGCTCGGCGGCGGGCACGTCGGCGCCGCCGGCTAGAGACCCGCGCGGCGCAGGACTACGGCAATACGCGCGGCAACGGCCCGACACGCCGGGCCGACCACCCGCCACGGCGAAACCCGCCGTACTCCTGCCGCCGGGCAGCCGCAGACGTCAGGCCGCCGCGACCAGACCGCGCAGCTCGGCCGCCGGCACATCGGCGCCGAACGCCGGGGAGCCGGGCTCCAGACGGATCCCGTCACGCAGCGACGGCAGGACGACGGGATCGAAGCCGAGCGCGTCGACGAGCCCGGCCGCCGCCTCGACGTCGTGGGCGTCGTCGCCCGCGACGGCGATCCCCTTGCGCCCGGCCGCCCCGGCAGGACGGGCCTCGTCCTCGAGGTCGTGATAGCCCATGTGGTTGAAGGCCTTGACGAGGCGCGCCCCGGGCAGCCCGTCGCGCACGAACTCGCTCGACGAGGCGCCGGGCTCGAGGATCCGCTCGCGCGGTCCGTCGACCTCCCACCAGTGGTTCATGGCGTCGACCACGAGCTTGCCCCGCAGCCGATCCGCGGGGATCGTGCCGTGCTTCCCGAGGGGCAGCGCGAGGATCACGACGTCGGCCTCGCGCGCCGCCTCCTCCGCGCTCACGGCGACGGCGCCGGGGGTCAGCACCTCGATCGTCAGCGCGATCCGCTCGGGCTCGCGCGATCCCGCGATCAGCACGCGGTATCCGGCGCGCAGCGCCAGCCGAGCGAGGACCGTGCCGACCTTCCCCGCGCCGAGGATCCCGATCGTCGTCACGCCGCTCATCGCGTACCCTCCGCCAGCAGCTCGCGCACGCGGGGGATCACGCGCGTTCCGTACAGCTCCACGGAGCGCAGGCGCGCGCTCGCCGAGAGCGCGCCGCCGGCCGAGTAGATCATGTCGAAGCGGCCCACGTCGAGGGCGCGGATCGCCGCCGCCATCTTGCGCGCCACGGTCTCGGGCGACCCGACGTAGAGCGAGCCGTGCTCGACGTCGGCGTCGAACTGCCCGCGCTGCACGGGCGGCCAGCCGCGCAGGGCTCCGATGCGGTCGCGGATCTCCTTGAAGCCCGGGTAGAAGAGCTCGCGCGCTTCCTCGTCGGTCTCGGCGACGAAGCCCGGCGAGTGCATGCCGACGGGGTGCGCCGTCGTGCCGAGCTCGGCGGCCGCGCGCCGATAGAGGTCGACGTACGGGGCGAAGCGCGCGGGGGCGCCGCCGATGATCGCGAGCATGAGGCGGAAGCCGTAGTGCGCCGTGCGCAGGACCGACTGCGGGGATCCGCCGACGCCGACCCATGTCGTGAGGCGCCCGGACTCGGTCTTCGGGAACACGTCGGCCCCGTCGAGCGCGGCGCGCGTCGTCCCGCCCCACGTCACGGGTCCCTCGTCGAGCAGCCGGTGGAACAGATCGATCTTCTCCTCGAAGAGGATCTCGTAGTCGCTCATGTCGTACCCGAAGAGGGGGAAGGACTCGGTGAAGGATCCGCGCCCGAGGATCACCTCGGCCCTCCCGTTCGAGAGCGCGTCGACCGTCGCGAAGCGCTGGAACACCCGGACGGGATCGTCGGACGAGAGCACCGTCACCCCCGACGCCAGCTTGATGCGCTCGGTCGCCGTCGCGATGCCCGCGAGAACCGTCTCGGGCGACGAGATCGCGAACTCGGGTCGGTGGTGCTCGCCGAGCGCGACGGCGTCGATCCCGACCTGGTCGGCGAGAACCGCCTCGCGCACCGCGGCGCGGATCGCCTCCGCGTAGGTGACGACCTGGCCGCGGTCGTCGCGCGGCAGCTCGCCGAAGCTGTCGATGCCGAATTCGATGTCGTCCACTGCTGTCTCCTCGGTGTCTCGTGTGCGGGGCCGTCAGGCGTGGACGGCGCGGCCGCCCGGCGTGATCTGGGCCGTGGGGCGATCCGCGAGGCGCCACGACCCCGGGTCGGCGGCGAGCAGCTCGCGCACGCGCGGCGCGACCTCCTCCCCCAGGAGCCGGATGGTGCGCTCGCGGTCGGAGCGCTGCATGTGCAGCACGTCGTACTTGAGGCCGAAGCGGCTCAGGTGGTTCTCGCGCGCGACGAACGCGATCTTCCGTGCGACGGTCTCGGGGGATCCGACGAACAGCGCGCCCGTCTCGACCTCCTCGGCGTAGCGCTCGGGCGTCGGCGCGTAGAACCCGCGCTCGCGACTCATGCGCACGACGACGGGCTTCCACACCTCCCAGAAGCGCTCGCGGGCCTCCTCGTCGGTCTCGGCGACGAGGCCGATCGAGTGCTGGCCGATCGGGAGCTCGGGCCGCCCGAACTGCGCGAGAGCCCGGAGGAACAGCTCGGCATGCCCCGCGAAGCGCTCGGGGCGCCCGCCGATGACGGCCATCATGAGCGGAAGGCCGTGCCGCGCGGCCCGGATCACCGAGTCGGGGCTCCCGCCGATCCCCACCCAGGCGGGGATCCCTCCCTCGGGCATGCGCGGGTGCAGGCGCACGTCGTCGAGCGGCGGGCGGTGCGCCCCGCTCCACGTCACGCTGTCCTCGCGCAGGAGGCGCACGAAGAGGTCGAGCTTCTCCTCGAAGAGATCCTCGTACTCGGCGATGTCGTAGCCGAAGAGCGGGAAGGACTCGACGGCCGACGCCCGCCCGAGGACCATCTCGGCCCGGCCGCCCGAGACCGCGTCGACCGTCGCGAACTGCTGGTAGAGGCGCACGGGATCCTGCGTCGAGAGCACCGTCACCGACGTGCCGAGGCGGATCCGCTCGGTCGCCTGGGCCGCGGCGGCGAGGAGGACGGGCGTCGCGGAGTCGACTTGCCCCTCGCGGTAGTGCTCGCCGACGCTGAAGACGTCGAGGCCGACCTCCTCGGCGAGCCGCGCCTCCGAGACGATCAGCCGCACGCTCTCGGCGTCGCCGAGGATCCGATCGCCGTCGGCGGCGACCTCGCCGAACGAGTCGAGCCCCACCTCGAAGCGCTGCCCAGCCATGGCCTCCACGACCTCTCCCCCGACCGAACGGGATGATGATTGACGTGTCAATTATGACCCCTTACGATTGACATGTCAACCAGGGAGGCGAGATGGCCGAGAACGCGCACAGGCGGAGGACCCCGACCGAGCACGAGCTGCGCATCTGGCGCGGGTACACCGAGACGTCGTCGGCCATCACGGCGCGGCTCGCGGCGCGGATGCAGGAGGATTCGGGCCTCGGGACCGGCGACTACCGCGTGCTGCTCGCGCTCAGCGAGGCGGAGGGGCGCACCGCGCGCTCGTCCGAGCTCGCGGCCCTCGTCGACTGGGAGCGCAGCCGTCTCTCGCACCACCTCGGGCGCATGGAGCGCCGCGGCCTCATCAGCCGGGCGGCGTGCGCCGACGACAGCAGGGGCGCGCAGGTCACGATGACCGACGCGGGCGCCGACGCCTTCCGGCGCGGCTCGGTGCCGCACCTGCGCGCGGTCCGCGAGGTCTTCGTCGACGCGCTGACGCCCGATCAGCTCGCCGACCTGGGCGAGATCACGCAGGCGCTCCGCCGCCACCTCGGACTCGGCGAGGCCGGCACCCCCTGAGGTGGTGCCGGCCTCGCCGATCGGTCCGCTCGCGCCGCGTCAGTCGTCGCGTCGGTCCCGGCGCAGGCGCGCCTCTCCGGCGGCCTCGGGGTCGGTCGGGCGCATGATGTCGGGGCGGATCCCCGGGCCCTGCGCCCGCACGTCGGCCTCGCGGAGGCGGCCCGTGCGCTTGGCGCGGCGCCGTTCCTTCACGCCCTCGACGAGGTTGTAGAGCGTCGGCAGCACAATGAGCGTCAGGACGGTCGACGACACGAGGCCGCCGATCACGACGATCGCGAGCGGCTGCGAGATGAACCCGCCGTGGCCCGTGATGCCGAGCGCCATGGGCGTGAGCGCGAAGATCGTCGCGAGCGCCGTCATGAGGATCGGGCGCAGACGCATCGAGGCGCCCGCGATGGTCGCGTCGTGCGCCGACAGCCCGTGCCGCGCGCGGTACTGGTTGATGAGGTCGACGAGCACGATCGCGTTCGTCACGACGATGCCGATGAGCATCAGGACGCCGATCAGCGACGCGACGCCGAGCGGGACGCCCGAGACGACCTGCAGGATGATCGCGCCCGTCGCCGCGAACGGCACCGACACGAGGAGCAGCAGCGGCTGGCGCAGCGACTTGAAGGTCGCGACCATCACGATGTAGATGATGAGGATCGCCGCGAGCATCGCGAGGCCGAGCTGCGAGAACGCGTCGGCCTGCTGCGTCGCGACGCCGCCGATCTCGGCGCGCGCGCCGTCCGGGAGCTCGGCGGCGTCCAGCGCCGCGGTGACCGAGGCGGTCGCGACGCCGAGGTCGTCGCCCTCCTGCGGGATCGTGATCGTCGCGGTGCGGCGCCCATCGGCCGAGTTGATCGAAGCGGGGCTCGTCGCCTGGTCGACCGTCGCGATGTCGGACAGCGCGACGACGCCCGAGGCGGTCGGGATCTGCAGGTCGCGCAGCTCGTCGACCGTGGTGGGCGGATCCTCGCTGTCGATGTAGACCGTGTAGGAGGATCCGTCGATCTCGATCGACGACACCTGCTGCGGCTGCATCGCCCCGTTGACGATGCCGCCGACGGCCGCCTCCGTGAGGCCGAGCTCGGCCGCGGCCGCCCGGTCGACGTCGACCGCGATGTACGGCTGCGAGGCCTCGAGGTTCGTCGACGGCGTGCCGATGCCGTCGCGCCCGTCGAGCTCCGAGACGACGGCGTCGGTCGCGGTCTGGAGATCCGAGTCGCTCGCCGCCGAGACCTGGACGGTGACGTCGGATCCGCCCGCGAACTGCTCGGTCGCGAGCTCGAAGTTCCCGTCGCCGACGACGTCGTCCATGACCTTCGTGACGTCCGACTGCACCTGCTCCTGGTCGGCATCGGCGTCTGTCATGATCGAGTAGGTGATGTCGCCGCCGCCGCTCGTCGCGTCCATGATCGGCGATCCCGTGGATCCGATCGACGTCTGCACGGCCTCGACGCCGTCGACGCCCTGCAGCGCGTCCTCGACCTCGGCGGCGTCGTCGGACATCGTCTCGAGGCTCGCGCCCTCGGCCGCGGTCTGCGTCAGCGAGATCGAGTTCTGGCCCGAGTCGCCCAGGAAGTTGACCTTCATGAGCGGCGCGAGCGCGACGGTGCCCGCGAGGACCACGACGGCGAGCACGAGCGTGACCCACGAGTGGCGCAGCGTCCACGACAGGATCGGCTGGTACGCCTTCTGCAGGCGCGACTCCGGCGCGTCCGGGGCCTCGGGATCCACCCGGCGCCCGCTCTCGTCGAGGAGCGGCTTGCCCGGCTTCATGAACCAGTAGGCGAGAACCGGCACGATCGTCAACGCGACGAGGAGCGAGGCGGCCATCGCGATCGTGACGGTCATGGCGAAGGGCCGGAACAGCTCGCCGACCATGTCGCCGACGAACATGATCGGCAGGAACACGGCGACGGTCGTGACGGTCGACGCGGTGACGGCGCCCGCGACCTCGCGCACCGCGAGCCGGATCGCGTCGCCCCGATCGGCGCCCTCGACGTAGTGGCGCTTGATGTTCTCGATGACGACGATCGAGTCGTCGACGACGCGGCCGATCGAGATCGTGAGCGCGCCGAGCGTCAGCATGTTCAGCGAGTAGCCGAACGCGTTCATGCTCGCGAAGGTGATGAGCACGCTCGTCGGGATCGAGATCGCCGTCACGAGCGTCGATCGGATCGAGAACAGGAAGATGAGGATCACGACGACCGCGAACACGAGGCCGAGTACGCCCTCGACCGCGAGCGACTCGATCGACTGCGTGATGAACGGCGCCTGGTCGAACACGATCGTGAACTCGACCCCGGGGATCTGCTCGGCGATGTCGTCGAGGGCCGCCTGGACGGCGTCCGACACCTCGACGGTGTTGCCGTCGGGGAGCTTCGTAACCGAGATCGAGATCGCGTCCTCGCCGTTGACGCGCGAGATCGACGTCACGGGGTCGTCGACGAGCGCGACGGCGGCGACGTCGCCGATCGTGACCTGGGGCGGCTGCACGACCGCACCCGTCGTGGGATCCGTCGTCGCGGTCCCGACGAGCGGCAGGGCCTCGATGTCGTCGACCGACGAGAGCTTGTCGCCCGTCTGCACCGTGAGGGTCTCGCCGTCCTCGGTGACCTCGCCGCCGGGGAAGAGCGTGCCGTTCTGCTGCAGCGCGTCGGTGATCGCCTGCTGCGTCAGCCCGTTCGCCGCGAGCTCGGCGGCGTCGGGCGTGATCGTGATCCGCTGTCCGACGGCGCCCACGAGCCCCGCCGTGCCGACGCCGTCGACGTCCTCGATCTCGGGGATCGCGATGTCGGTCAGCTGCTGCTGAGCGCGGTCGGGATCGTCGAAGCCCGACGCCGCGATCTGCAGCACGGGCAGGTCGTCGAGCGAGATCGAGAGCACCTGCGGGTCGAGGTCGTCGGGAAGCGTGCTCGAGATCTGGCTGATCGCGGTCTGCACGTCCTGCCGCGCCGTCTGCAGGTTCGTGCCGTAGTCGAACATGATCTGCACGATCGAGGCGTTCGTCGTGCTCGTCGCGCTCGACGAGTCGATGCCGTCGACCGACTTCACGGCCTGCTCGATCGGCGTCGAGACGTCCTCCTCGACGACGTCGGGCGACGCGCCCGGGTAGGTCGTCATGACGACGAGCGCGGGGAGCTCGATCGGCGGGATGAGCTCCTGCTTGAGGCTCGTCAGCGAGATGCCGCCGAAGATCGCCGCGCAGATCGTGATGAGCGCGATGAGGGCCCTGTTGCGGAGACTGAAGACAGAGAGATTCGACACTCGGGGATCCTCGCGGTCGCGATCGTTCCGATACGGTTCTGCATCGACGCTCCCGAGTCTTCCATAGGGGATCCGTCAGTTCTTCATCGAGACGATCGTTCCCAGGCCGTTCATATCGCCCCGGCGAGCGCGATCCCTCCCGCCGCAGCGGCGGCCGAGAGGACGAGCGTGCCGAAGACGTTCGCCGCCGCCTGCCGGCGCCGGCCCGAGCGCCACATCGCGGCGGTGTCGACCGACACGGTGCTGTAGGTCGTGTAGCCGCCGATGACGCCGGCGCCGAGCACGACGCCCCACGGCTCGCCGCTCCACGGCACGAGGAGGGCGAGGATGAAGGACCCGGTCACGTTGATGACGAGGATCGGCCAGGGGAATCCGCGGCGCTTCCACGCGGCGAGCAGCGCGGCGTCGAGGAGCCAGCGCAGCCCGGCCCCGACTCCCCCGCCGACTGCGACGAGGACCGCGAGCGCCGGGGTCACGCGCGCCTCACCGCCCGCTCGCCGAGTGCGAGGCCCGCGAGCGCGCAGGCCGCCGAGCCGGCGACGACGAGGGCGGCGCCCACGAGCACGAGCCAGGCCGCCCCGGGATCCGCCACGGCGTGCGCCGCGAGGACCACCGCGAACGAGCTGTAGGAGGTGAACCCGCCGAGGAGCCCCGTGCCGAGCAGCATGCGCAGGCGCGGGTGCCGGTCGCTGAGCACGCCGAAGACGACGCCGAGCGCGATCGAGCCCACGACGTTGATCCCGATGAGCCAGGCAAACTGCGCGGACGTCGGCGCGATCAAATAGCGCAGGAGCGCGCCGACGGCGCCGCCCGCGACGACGAGGGGGAGCTGGATCCAGTCGACGCGCGGCGCGTCACTCCTCACCCCACGGATCCTTCACGTCGTCGGAGACCGGCTCGTCGATCGGCACGACGAGGATCGGCCGGTGCTGGCGGTGCGACAGGCGCGCCGCGACGGATCCCGTGAAGAACTCGCGGAGCGACTCGCCGAAGCCGCGCTTGCGGGTTCCGAGCACGATGAGCTGCGCGTCGATCTTCTCGGCGTAGTGCTTCACGGCGAGCGCCGGGTCGCCGACGAGCTGCGTCGCGACCCACGTCACGTCGGAGCCCGCGAACGCGGCCTCGGCCTCGGCCTTCACGGCGCTGAGCTCCTCGACGCCCGCGTCGACGTTGATGTCGATCGGGGCGGTGTGCGGAACGCCGTCGGGATCCTCGTACGAGATGAACCGCGTGACGTCGACGTTCACGATCACGAGCGGCGCTCCGAGGAGCTTCGCGTAGCGCGCGGCCTCGTTCAGGACGCGCGGCGACTGGTCGGGGATGACCGCCGCGATGACGCCTCCGCGCGTGGCTTCGTCGGGGAGTTCGGGTGTGCTGCGTACCTCGGTCATGGTGCCCTCGCTTCATGCCTGCGGAGCTCGTCGATCCGGCCCCGTGGTACCCTGGATCCTACTCTTTCCCGGCTGGTTTCCGGGCTCCGTGGAAGCATGCATCTGCGACGGATCACGAGGTCATCAGCAGAATTACGTTGAAGGGGGTCGACGCGATATGGGGCGTGGCCGTCAGAAGGCGAAGCACACCAAGCTCGCTCGAGAGCTCAAGTCGTTCAGTCCCACCGTGGACTATGCGGCGCTGGAGCGCGAGCTGACGCATCCGAGCGACGAAGACGCATATGTCGACCGTTGGGCCGACATGTACGACGACGAAGAGAAGGACGAGTCGTCCCCACGCGTGTGACGACATCGCTTCGCACGGAAGAGGCGCCGCGGGTCCCCCGACCTGCGGCGCCTCTTCGTGTGTCGACCGCCGTCGGCGCCCCCGCGCGCGGGCGCGGCTCCTCAGTCGCGCCGGCTCATTCGCCGGTGCAGCCACAGGAACGCCGCGAGGCCCAGCGCGAGCAGCACGAGCATCGGGACGAACGCGACGGCGAACATCGGCATCGTGTAGTCGTCGGGCGTCACGGCGCCCTGAGCCGTCAGCACGGCGCCCGTCGCCCAGATGATCACGAGCGCGCCCGAGAAGCCGCCCGTGTTGACGACGCCGTTCGCGCGCGCCGCGAGCCGCGGCGGCACGTTCTCGCGCGCAACGTCGAACGCCGAGAGCGAGGCGGGCCCCGCGAGGGCGAGCGCGATCGCGAGGATCGTCAGCGGGACGACGGGGACGGGGCTCGGCCAGACGAGCGCGAAGACCCAGGCGAGGATCTGCAGGGCGAAGGATCCGCCGACGATCCACACGCGGGCCGTGGGGCTGTCGGCCGTCATGCGCCCGACGGCGGGGCCCGCGATGATGCCGACGATGGGGATCGCCGAGAGGAAGAGGCCCGTGCCCCCGGTCGACACGCCCGCGCCGTGCTGGAGGAAGAGCGCTCCCCAGGTGACGACGAACGCCGTCATCGACGCGCCCGAGAGGTGGGTCACCCAGCCGTACCAGGTTCCGGGGTGGGCGAGCGCCTCGCCCGTGCCGCGCAGCACCGACAAGAGGCTCTCGCCGCCCGCTGTGCGGGTCGGATCCGGCCCCGCCGCCACGAGGATCACCGCGGCCGCGAGGAGCGCGACCCCCGAGAATGCGGCCGTCCAGAGGTACGCGACGGGCCAGCTCGTGGCTCCGACGAGCCAGACGAGCGGCGTCGCCGTGACGACCATGCCGAAGTTGCCGATCACGCCGATCATCTGCGTGCCGGTCGTGATCCATCGCTGCGACAGCGAGACGGCCGTGAGCCGCACGGCCGCCGGGAAGACCATGGCGTCGCCGAGGCCCGCGAACGCACGGGCGACGAGCAGCACGCCGAACGAGTCGCCGAAGCCGATGACGAGCTGCGTGACCGCGATGATCCCGACGCCCGTGAGCAGCACGGCGCGCGCGCCGAGGCGGTCGATGAGCATGCCGACGGGGATCTGCGCCCCCGCGTACACGAGGAGCTGCAGCATGCCGAAGAGGGCGAGGTCGCTGCTCGTGAGGTCGAAGCGATCGCTCGCGATGGCGCCGGTCGCCGACAGCGAGGTGCGCGACATGATCGCGGCGAGATAGGCGAAGCAGCCCACCGCCCACACGGCGACGCGGAGCGATGAGGATTTCGGCATGACCTCCCCAGGCTACCGGGGACACCTGCGCACCCCTGTGTCGCCGAGCCGCTGACGATGCGCCGGAGCTCTGGTGATTCAGCGAGTTTCGGGCGAGAGCCGGTGCATCTGCAGAATCTCGATAATGAGCGGGCTTGCGAAGCTACCCGTCATGTTCATCGGAGGGCCGGGAGCGGCGCTCGGCCTCTGCGAGGTTTCGCTTCTTCCATGCGTCGAGCACCCGAAACAGCCAGAAGGAGAGTACGACGATCACGACAAGCGCGATGATCAGCAGCGCGACCATGATCAGCTGAAAAGTTCCCATCATGCACTCGATGCTGGCAGAGCTGACCTGCTTGGCGAAGGCATCGACTGCCATCGGTACGTATGTACTTTTCCCGGCCCGCAGGATTGCCCGCCGAAGCCCGTTCGGAATACACATTGAGCGTCCCAACCGCCACAACCCAGGAGTGAACATGCTCAAACGCGCAAGTCTTGCTGGAATCGCCGCGATCGCGCTGATCCCATCACCACCTACGAAAATCACGAGGCGTCGTCGACAACCTATGTGTCGATCTTCGAAGACGGCTCTTACGTAGAGGCAGCTGTCGAGGAACCGGCCGGGAGCACCGCGGACCGTGTCAGCGGCCCCGAGCGTGCGCCGCTGCCGACGGGCTGCACGTCATCTACCTCGGGCTCGTGGCAGGTGAGATCCAACTGCCGGGTCACGTGGAACATCGTGACCGGATCCATGAGCTATCTCTTCAACGCCCGCTACATGCCCGGCATTCAGGGCGCGGGTGAGATCACCGAGGTCTGGGGCGCAGCCGGAGCGGGGATCGGCTACCAGAACAACGCGTCAGTCTCCATCGTCAAGGCGAACGGCAACCCTGCCATCGCGTCCGGAACCGCCAGTGGTCGGTCTCTCAAGTGGCGATCAGCGGAGTGTTCGACCTTCACGTCTCGAACGCCGGCGTCATGCCTCAGGACTACTTCACTCTCTGAAGGTCCGTGGTCCGGGAGGCGTTTGACCGCCCGGCACGGCGCCGGTCGTCTTCCGCATTCAACTCAACACGATGATGCCCAAGCGCGCCGCCTCGAGCACTGCCTCGAGGCGGTCGCGTGTGCCCAGCTTGCGGTTGACGCTACTGAGGGTGTTCCGAACGGTCGAGGTCGCAAAGTGAAGGTCGCCGGCCGCTTGCTCGATGGATCTGCCGCTCGCAACAGATTGAAGCACCGCACGCTCCGTGTCGCTCAGGTGTGGAAGTCGAGCTCTTTCAGAGCCCTGCTCAATGAACGCGTTCAGGTCTTCGCTCATTACAGATTCGGACAGTACCGATCTGCCCTCCGCCACAGTGATAATCGCTCGGACAAGGTCTGCGGGGGCCGTGTCCTTGACGAGGAGGCCACGAGCGCCAGCGTCGAGCATCGCCATCGCGTGGCGATCCGTCGACAACGTCGTGAGCGCAAGGACTGCCGTCTCCGGCGCTGAGGTGCAGATCCGTCGGGTGGCCTCTACCCCTTGGATCGTGGGCAAATTGATGTCCATGAGAACGACGTCAGGATGTGTCAGCTCACAGGCGCGGACGGCGTCTTCGCCGTCCGCTGCCTCTCCGACCAACTGCAGTCTCGGCTCCCGAGCGATAGCAGTGCGAATGGCGAATCGGAACAGCTCCTCGTCATCGACGATGACGACTGAGACCCGTTCCACGCCCCGAGCATATCGCTGCACGTTGGATACCGTTGAGCGGATGAAGAGCACGAGGCCGTCGTCCAACGTCTCCGCGACGGCGCGTCAGCTCTGGCGCCCCCAGCCTCTCGCGGCTCGATTTCGGTGGGCTTACTTCGCCATAGTCATCTGCATCGTGGTCTGCATCGGCGTCGTCCGGGTGGGGTCCGACTCAGCTCAGGCCTCGTTCGGGCTGATCGACGGCGCGCTTTTCATCGCGCTTCTCTGGTTCGCGGAAGCACCCAACCTTGCGGCGCTCACGCTGTCGCTCCTGGTCGTGTGGGCTCAGGCCACCGCCCCATCTGCTTCACCGCCTGTGGCGCTCGCTCTCTCTATGGCGATCGTCACGATGACCGCCGGGGCCATCGTCAGCGTTTCCTCCTTGGCGGCCTGCGCATATGCGATAACCACCGTGTTCGCTGCACCGTCCATTCAGCACGATGTGAACGGCGTCGTCCTGATCTTCGTCACGTTGGCCGGTTCCCTCATCGGTGTTACTGTTCGCCTCCGACTCGGGCACGCCGATCGGCGCACGCGCGAAGCCGAGGAACGCGCGGCGCACGCGGCGGCAGCAGAGCGGTTGCGGCTCATCGACGAACTCCACGATGTGGTGGCTCACGATCTGACCCTCGCTCTTTCGCTGGCCCGGGTCGCAAAGGAGGATCCCACTCTCTCGTCCGATGGACTCTTCGCTGTTGCAGGCATAGAGCGGTCCACGCAGCGAGCGCTGGCCGATGTGCGACGCCTGTTGGGGCTCCTCGGCCATGACAGGGTTCCCAAAGAGACTCTCAGCACCTCTGACCTCTCATCGCTGCTGCGATCCCTGGGATCCGATCTGCGCGCATCGGGGCGGCCCACCGAGGTCGTAATTGACATCGACGCCGATCTGATCAGCGCGCTGGCTTCCGAGCACATCATGCATGCTGCGCAGGAGGCCGTCACGAACACGATCAAGCACGCCGCATCAGACGCTCGGGTGCAGATATCGCTCCGATCCGACGGCAACGGCTACGTGGTCGAAGTCACAAACACGATCTCGGACCTCGCCGAGCCCACTCCAGGCGAGCGCGGGTTGGCGCGCCTACGTGATCGACTTGAAACCGTGGGCGGCTCGCTTGTCGTCACACACGACGCAACACACTGGTCGGTCAGCGCCCAGATACCGGAGCGGAGCGTGTCAGCTATCAAGACGTCGCATCAGATATGAAGACCCTTCGGGCTCTCGATATTCACTCACCGAGCGGCGATTGACTGCTTGCGGTCACCCCCCCAGCCTGACCTACTACAAGGCTGGTCCCGTCCACCACCGGGGCGAGGTGAAGGCGCGGATCGTGCCCCCGCAGGATCCGCACCCCCAGTCGTCACCGCGACAGGGCGTCGCGGAGGCGTGTGACGATCGCGTCGAGGTCGCGCCCGACGGCGTCGACGAGCTCGGGCGGGAGGGATCCGCCGCGCGCGATGTGCGTGCGCAGATCGGCGCGGACGGTGGATCGGAACTGCTGCAGCTTCGCCTCGGTCCGCTGCAGCTGGGCGCGCGCGGCGGCCCTGGCGTCCCTCTCGGGCTCGGGCTCGTCGGCGACGGGCTGCGCGGCCGCGGCCGCGAGGTCGGCGCGCAGCGACTTCATCGCGTCCTGCACGTCGCGGCGCACCCCGTCGGCGATCGTGCGGACCGAGTCGCCGAGGCCCTCCTGGATCCCCGCGATCTCGTCCGCGCGGCGCTCGACCTCGGCGCGGCCGGCGTCGGTGATCTCGTACACCGTCGTGCGGCCGTCCTGCGTCTTGGTCACGAGCCCCTCGTCCTCGAGCTTCGCGAGGCGCGGGTAGATCGTGCCGGCGCTCGGCGTGTAGGTGCCGCCCGTGCGCTCGCTCAGCGCCTGGATGATGCCGTAGCCGTGCAGCGGCTTGTCGGCGAGCAGGCTGAGGAGATAGAGGCGCAGGTCGCCGTGGTTGAAGACCGCGGCCATCATCGCTCGTCTCCCGTCGACGCACCCGGCCATTCGACGTCGTCGTCGACGCCGGTGTCGACGGATCCGCGGCGCAGCACCATGACGTCGCCCGAGACGGAGTTGACGCGCACGTCGGCGAAGACACCGGCGAGCTCGCCCGTGTGGCCGTCGAAGTTCTTCGAGCGCGAGACGCCGTCGACCGAGGTGCGGCCGCTGATCGTGTGGGTCGTGTAGTTCGCGGCGTAGCCCTCGTCGAGGCGGAGGGTCGATGCACCCGAGACGGTGTTGACGTCGACGCGGCCGATGGGCCCGGTCGCGTCGATCGACACGGCGCCCGACACGGTGTTGACGTCGGCCTTCGTGATCGCGCCCTCGG
Source organism: Microbacterium indicum DSM 19969 (assembly GCF_000422385.1). Classification (GTDB taxonomy): domain Bacteria; phylum Actinomycetota; class Actinomycetes; order Actinomycetales; family Microbacteriaceae; genus Microbacterium; species Microbacterium indicum. The sequence continues at coordinate 2,423 of NZ_KE383822.1, read as the reverse complement.
CGGCGACGTCGCTCGAGACGGCGTCGGCCGAGAAGGATCCCGCGAGCCCGCGCACCTGGATGTCTCCGGACACCGCGTGGGTGTTGAGGTCGCCCGTGAGCCCGTCGACGAGGACGTCGCCCGAGACGGTGTTGATCACGGCGGAGGCCGCGAGGCCCGCGACGAGCGCACCCGCCGAGACGACGCCGAGCTCGAGCCGCACCCCGCGAGGAACCGCGACGCTGATCTCGGCGCGCGGCCCCGAGGATCCGAAGTTCTTGAACGCCGTGAGGAAGTTGTCCCAGCGCACCTGCGGGTGATCGATCTCGAGCTGTCCGCCCGTCACCTCGATGCGCAACTCCTTGACGGCGACGCTGTGCACCTCGACGCGCACGTGATCTTCGTCGTGGCCGATGACGTCGATCTGCCCGGCGGCGAGGCCCGCCTTCAGGAACTCGATGTCGGCCAGATCGATGACCCGGGTCTCCCCCGGGTGGATGATCCACTTCTCGTTCGCCATGTCCCGCCCCTTCTGTCATTCGAGCTATATCTCGATTGGGACGAGTTAAACACGATGTATCGCGTTTGGCAAGCGGGGATGCGAAAACGCCCGCCTCGCGGACGAGACGGGCGCTTCGGGAGGGGGATCAGATCACTCGAGCGACGCGGCGCGGACGATCGAGAAGATGCCGAAGATGATCCCCATGACGCCGAGGAAGATCCACAGCCACAGGGCGGTGAACACGGGCGACAGCACCACGAGGATGCCGGCGACGATGCTGATGACGGCGGAGATGATGGTCCACGCCTTGTGGCCCTTCGTCGCGCCGGGGTAGATCTCGTCGACGGCGCCGAGCGTCGTGAGCGTGAAGACGCCCTCGACGATCCAGGCGATGCCGACGAAGGTCGTCACGATGACGGCGAGCATGAGCGTCGACTCGCCGAGGTTCGCGAACGCCACGATGCCGGCGATGACGAGCAGCACTCCGAGGATGATGATCGCGGCGCGGCTCGTGCCCTTCATCCCCCGCGTGAAGATGCCGGACGCGAGGTTCAGGACGCCCGCGACGATCGCGTAGATCGCCACGACGATCGTCATCGCGAGCGCCGACTTCACGGGCCAGATGAGGATCACGAGGCCGAACAGCGCCGAGACGATGCCGGCGACGAGGACGGGCGTGCGCAGGCTCTGGCGCAGGCCGACCGGCCGGACTTCGGGGGTTTCGAGGGGAGTGCTCATGGGGTCAACGTTAGCGGCATCGGTCGGACCGCGCGAACGATATTCCTCGGAGATATGTTCTCGCCGTCGAGGGGTTGTAATTAGTATCTTTGTTCTATATGATGGGGGCATGACATCGAGACCCTCGAGCCCCTATGCGGTCGCCCCGACCGCCGAAGAGGCGGCGCGCACAGCCGAGCTGCTGCGCGTGCTCGAGGCGTCGAAGGCCGCGGAGCGCGCCGAGCAGGCACTGCAGGCTCAGGCCCTCGCCGAGCTGGGCGAGATCGCTCACGCGCAGTCGCGGCGCAGCGACAGCGGCGGGCACCACGACTTCCCCAGGCGCGCGATGGCGGCCGAGGTCGCGGCGCTCACGCAGGTGTCGCCGCGGGTCGCACGGAACTCCCTCGAGAACTCGCGGATCCTCGTGTCCGGCTTCCCTCGGGCGTTCGACGCGCTCGCCGGCGGGCGGATCTCCCAGGAGCACGTCGACGCGATCGTCGACGCGGGCATCCCCCTCCTCCAGGATCCCGGCGCGCTGTCGGCGTTCGACGACCACGCCGTCGACATCGCCGAGGGCGAGACCCCGCACAGGCTGCGGTCGGCGCTGAGCGTGCTCGTCGAGAAGGCGCAGCCGATGTCGGCGCGCGAGAAGCACGAGAAGGCCCGCGAGGGGCGCGGCGTGTGGGTCTACGACATGCAGAACGGCATGAGCGAGCTCACCCTCCGCTCGACGACGCTCGAGGTGCACGCGGTCTACGACCGGGTGACCGGGATGGGGCGCGCCGTGAAGCGCGACCGGCGGGCGTACGCGCGGGCGCGGGACGAGGCGCAGGGATCGGGAGCTCCCGCTCCCGCAGCTTCCGCCCCGAGCGCCGATGCGGTGCTGTCGGATGAGCGGACGCTCCCGCAGCTGCGCGCCGACATCCTCACCGACCTGCTCCTCTCGGCCGCACCCACGGGGCACCGCCTCCACCAGGCCGGGTCCACGGCGACGCTCGGCGAGATCCGAGCGACGGTGCAGGTCACGATCCCCGCCGACGTCCTCGCCGGGCGCGACGACGGCCCACCCGCCTGGATCGGGGCGGGATCGGTGATCTCCCCCGCACAGGCACGGATCCTCGCGGGCGACTCCCCCGGGTGGGAGAGATTGTTCGTCCGCCCCGACACGGGCGACATCGTCCAGACCGACCACTACCGGCCGACCACGGGACAGGTGCGCGCGCTG
>NZ_AULR01000008.1 GCF_000422385.1 Microbacterium indicum DSM 19969 | reverse complement strand
ACGCCGATGGCCTGCTGTTTGATCTCGTCGCCCAGCTTCGACGGGCTCGACTTCGGGCGACGCGACTTCGGCTCGAGCGCCGCCGCCGGTCCTTCCTCGACGGCTCGCTTGCGGATCGCGTAGAACGTCTTGCGGGAGATGCCGTGCTCGGCGCAGAACGTTCTCACCGCCCCGCGAGGGGCATCATCGGGCCACTGCGTGATGGCGAGACGGACACGGGGATCAACGGGCTCAGACGGGGTCACACACCAATCCGACCGGCCGAAGTGTCACCACCAAGACCCTGAGAAGCGTCACCGATGTCCTGATGCAGAACTGTCACCGAAGTCCTGCGAGATGACAGACAGGACTAGCAGTCGGAACGAAACCCAGTCCGATTCAGTTCCTCAGGGTCGTGTCGCCGTAACAACCTCCCCGGACATCACACCTAGACGGTGTTTCTCCAACAGAAGAAAGCACTGGCCGCGCATAGGCCCGGTCCATAGACTCGATACCGCCCCCGCAGATCCCGGTTCTCCCACCAACGAAAGGGCCTGTTCACATGAACAAGCAGTCCATCTTCGGCCGCATCTCGAACCTCATCCGTGCGAACGTCAACTCGATGATCGACCAGGCGGAGGATCCGGAGAAGATGATCGCGCAGCTCGTGCGCGACTACACGAACAACATCGCCGACGCCGAGTCGGCCATCGCCGAGACCATCGGCCAGCTGCGCCTGCTGGAGCGCGACGTCGAAGAAGACCGTCAGACCGCGTCCGAGTGGGGCAACAAGGCCCTCGCCGCGAGCCGCAAGGGCGACGAGCTGCGCGCCGCGGGCGACGCCGCCGGCGCCGACAAGTTCGACAACCTCGCCAAGGTGGCTCTGCAGCGCCAGCTCTCGGCCGAGAACGAGGTCAAGTCGACCGAGCCGCAGGTCGCGCAGCAGAACGAGGTCGTCGACAAGCTGAAGAGCGGCCTCGACGGCATGAAGCAGAAGCTCGTGCAGCTCAAGAACAAGCAGTCCGAGCTCACGGCCCGCGCGAAGGTCGCGGACGCGCAGAACAAGGTGCACGACGCGGTCAAGAGCATCGACGTCATGGACCCGACGAGCGAGCTCGGCCGCTTCGAGGAGAAGGTGCGCCGCCAGGAGGCGCTCGCCACGGGCAAGGCCGAGCTGGCCGCGTCGAGCCTCGACGCGCAGTTCGAGTCGCTCGAGGACGTCGGCGAGCTGACCGAGGTCGAGGCGCGCCTCGCCGCGCTGAAGTCGGGCGGAACGGCCGGTTCGCTCACCGCGTGAGAGTCCGAGGGGAAGGCGTCGCCGACAGGCGGCGCCTTCCGCGTTTCCGGGGCACAATCGACCCATGACACGCTTCGTCGTCGCACCGCAGTGGCAGGGATCCCCGTCGACCCGAGCGATGGCGCTCATCGACGGCGCCGACGCGATCTCGGGGGATCTCCCGAGCTCGGCGTGCGTGCGCGTCGAGGTCCCCTACGAGGCGGGCGAGGCGCTCGGCACGGGCGTCGCCCGCGCGAGCACGCTGCAGCGCGTGCGATCGCACATCCTCGACGCGCTGGAGGTCGCCCGCGGCGAGCGCGTCGTCACGGTCGGCGGCGACTGCGGCGTCGCGGTCCCCGCCATCGAGCACGTCGCAGGCGAGGATCTCGCCGTCGTCTGGTTCGACGCGCACGGCGACCTGCACACGCCCGAGACGTCGCCGTCGGGGGCGTTCGGCGGCATGGCCCTGCGATCGGTGCTCGGATCCCCCGCCGCGGGCCTCGAGATCCCGGCCGGGCGGATCCTGCCCGAGCGCGTGATCCTCGCGGGGGCGCGCGCGTTCGACGACGCCGAGGCGGAGTTCCTCGGGGCCTCTCCCCTCGTGCGCGCCGACGATCGGACGGTCGTCGAGGCGGTCCGCCGCTCGGGCGCGAGCCGGCTCTACGTCCACGTCGACCTCGACGTCCTCGACCCGGCCGAGCTCGCCGGCGTGAGCGACGCTCAGCCCTTCGGCATGACGGCGGCGGGGCTCCTCGAGGCGATCGCGGGGCTGCGCGAGGCGCTGCCGCTCGTCGGCGCGTCGGTCGCGGGCTTCGCGCCGCGCTCGCCCGAGGCCGCCGTCGACGACATGGGCACGATCCTCCGGATCATCGGGGCGCTCGCCCGGGGCTGAGCGCGGGCGCCGGGGCGCCCGCGCCTCCCGCTACCGCTCCTCGATGAGGCGGCGGGTGACGATGATGTCGTCGTCGCCGAGCCCGCGCTCGACGAGCTCGTCGAAGGCCGCGCGGAGCGCCGGGAGGAGCACCGCGTTGGTGCTCGTGGCCTCGGCTGCGTCGTTCGCGAACCGCAGGTCCTTGACCATGTACTTCGCGACGCCCGAGGGCGAGTAGTCGGCGGCGACGAGCTTGTCGCGGCGGCTCGCGAGGAAGTTCGACCCGGCGTAGCCGCCGCCGAGCAGGTCCCACAGCTGGGCGGGGTCGATGCCGCTGCGGGTCGCGATGACGGTGGCCTCGGCGAGCGCCATCGCGGTCGACGAGACGACGAGCTGGTTGCAGGCCTTCGCGACCTGGCCTGCGCCGAGCGGGCCGAGGCGCACGGGCGTGCCGCAGGCGTCGAGCACGCGCGCCGCGAGCGCCGCGTCGTCCTCGGATCCGCCGAGCATGATCGACAGCGTCCCGGCGGTCGCGCCGTCCTCGCCTCCCGAGACGGGGCTGTCGACGACGCGCACGCGCCCCTCGGTCTCGCGCTCGAGGCGCTCGGCGAGCTCGCGCACCCCGATCGCCGACGACGTCGACCCGATCAGCAGGAGGATGTCGTGGTCGGCGCCGGCGAGGAGCCCGTCGGGGCCCGCGAGCACCTGTTCGAGCTCGGGCAGGTCGGGGAGCATCGCGACGACGACGTCGCTCGCGGCGGCGAGGTCGCGGGCGCTCTCGTGCCAGGTCGCGCCGGCGGCCTCGAGATCGTCGTAGCGGCGCGTGCGGCCCGTGATCGCGAGGGATCCGTGGGCCTCGACGAGGTGGCCGGCCATGGGGCGGCCCATGGAGCCGAGCCCGATCATGCCCACGCGGGGCGAAACGTCATTGTTCAGCATATGGAACACCGTACACACCTGTGTATGCTTTGCGGAAGACCGCCGCATCGAAGGGGATGTCATGACCGAGGATGTCACAACCGAAGCCGCAGCTCGCCTGCGCGTCGCCGTCGCCGCAGATCTGTCCGAGGATCTGTGCCGCGAGATCGAACGCCTCGAGCCTCGCCTCGAGGTCGTCCGCGACCACCAGCTGTACCGCCCGATGCGATGGCCGGCCGACTGGGGCGGGGATCCCGCGCACGAGCGCACCGCCGAGGAGCAGGAGCGCTTCGACGCGCTCGTCGACGACGCCGACGTGCTCTTCTCGATCCCCGACACCGACCCCGCGGCGCTCGCCCGCACCGTCCGGGCGAACCCCAAGCTGCGCTGGGTCCACATCATGGCCGCGGGCGGAGGCGCCCAGGTGAAGGCGGCCGGCCTCACGGCCGACGAGCTCTCGCGCGTCGCCTTCACGACGAGCGCCGGCGTGCACGGATCGACCCTCGCGGAGTTCGCCGTCTTCGGCGTGCTCGCGGGCGCAAAGCAGCTCCCCCGCCTCCAGGAGGCGCAGGCCGCGAAGCAGTGGGACGACCGCTGGACGATGCGCCACCTCGACGAGATGAAGATCCTCGTGATCGGGCTCGGCGGGATCGGCAAGGCCGTAGCGACGCGCTTCCACGCCTTCGGCGCCGAGGTCTGGGGCACGAGCCGCTCGGGCCGCCCCGTCGAGGGCGTCGACCGCCTCGTGAGGATGGAGGAGATGCCCGACGCGGTGTCGCAGGTCGACGCCATCGTCGTGACGCTCCCCGGAACCGAGCAGACCGAGCACCTCCTCGGCGAGGACCTGCTGTCGCGGGCGAAGCCCGGCGTCATCGTCTCGAACGTCGGCCGTGGCACCGTGATCGACGAGAAGGCCCTCCTCGCGGCCCTCGAGGACGGCCGCGTCTCCTACGCGGCGCTCGACGTGTTCGAGGTCGAGCCGCTCCCCGAGGACAGCCCCCTCTGGAGCCACCCGCGCGTGCTCGTGAGCCCGCACACCGCGGCCCTGTCGACGCAGGAGGACGCCCGCATCGTGCGCCTCTTCGCCGACAACGCACGGCGCTTCCTCGACGGCGAGCCGCTGCGCAACGTCGTCGACACCGTCGAGTTCTATTGACGCATGACCGACACCCCGCGCGATCCCGCGCCCGCCGTCAGCCGCGCCCTGAAGATCCTGACCGCCCTCGAGCAGTCGGAGGGTGTGCCGCTGACGCTGAGCGAGCTCGCGCGGGTCGTCGGCATCGCGAAGTCGTCTGCGGCCAACCTCTGCACATCGCTCGAGGACGGCGGCATGATCGAGCGCGACGCCCGCGGCTACCGGCTCGGCCGGCGCACGGCCGAGCTCGGCGGCGCCTTCGCGATGCAGTTCAACCAGGTCCGCGAGTTCTTCGCCATCTGCGCCGCGAGTGAGGACCTGCATCGCGAGGTCGTGCAGATCGCGATGCTCGACGGATCCGACATGCTCTACCTCGCGCGCCATGAGGGCACGGGCGCGCACCGGCTCGGCACGCCCCTCGGCTCCCGCCTCCCCGTGACCCAGAGCGGCACGGGCCGCGCCCTGCTGTCGGCGCTCGGGGGCGAGGAGCTCGACGAGGTTCTCGCGGGCGCGACGTTCGACCGGATCACGCCGCACAGCGTCCGCAGCCGGCGGGATCTCCTGCCGCTGCTCGCCGAGGCTCGCGAGCGCGGCTACACGGTCGACCGCGGATCCTCGTTCGACGGGATCACGGGCGTCGCCGTCCCGCTCCCCGCGTGGAGCCCGAGCGACCCCCGCCTCGCGATGGGCGCGGCGCTGCCGAGCGACGGCGCGACCGACGAGCGGATCGCCCGCGTCGGGGCCGCCCTCATCGAGGCGGCGCACCTTCTGACGAACCCCCTCGCGGTGCGCGCCTGACGCATTTTGCGTCCAACGTGTTGCACACCGTTCCATATTTGGTACGCTGACTCAGCCTCGCACCGCGCGAGCGTCTCATCAAGGGAGATGACGTGAGCACATCGACGATGACGCTGAACACCGCCGAAGACCCCGAATACGCGGCGAACCTCCGCCGTGCCACCCTGGCCTCGAGCGTCGGCAGCGCGCTCGAGTACTTCGACTTCGCGCTCTACGGCCTCATGACCGCGCTGGTGTTCAACCAGCTGTTCTTCAACCCCGACGACCCGGCCATGGGCGTCATCGGAGCGTTCGCCGTCTTCGGCGTCGGCTTCGTCGCCCGCCCCTTCGGCGGACTGATCTTCGGCGCCATGGGCGACAAGATCGGCCGCAAGTGGGTCCTGATCATCACGATCCTCCTCATGGGCGGCGCCTCGACCGCGATCGGCCTCCTGCCGACCTACGAGGCCGTCGGCGCGTGGGCCGCGTGGCTGCTCGTGGCGATGCGCCTCCTGCAGGGCCTCGGCGCCGGCGCCGAGCAGGCCGGGGCGACGGTGCTCATGGCCGAGTACGCGCCCGTGAAGCAGCGCGGCTTCTTCGCCGCCCTGCCGTTCATCGGCATCCAGGCGGGCACGCTGCTCGCCGCCGTCGTCTTCTCGGCCCTCACCCTCATGCCGGAGGACGCGTTCCTCTCGTGGGGCTGGCGCGTGCCGTTCCTCTGCTCGTTCCTGCTGATTCTCGTCGCGATCTTCATCCGCATGCGCCTGCGCGAGACCCCGACCTTCGTCGAGCTCGAGAAGAACGACGATGTCGTCGACCGCCCGTTCCACGACATCTTCACGAAGGGCATGCCCGGCGTCATCGCGGGCATCGGCCTGCGCATGGCCGAGAACGGCGGCTCGTACATCTTCCAGAACGTGTCGCTCGCGTTCGTCGCCGGCACGTTCATCGCGAACCCCGTCGACCGCGGCATCGCGACCTGGGGCGTGACGATCGGATCCCTCATCGGCATCTTCTCGGTGCCCTTCACCGGCTGGATCTCCGACCGCGTCGGCCGCCGCCCCGTCTACCGCTTCGGCGCCGTGTTCACGCTCCTCTTCGCCTTCCCGGCCTGGTGGATGCTCTCGCTCGGCAACCCCGGCCTCACGGTCGCGGTCATCGCGATCGGCATCGGCGTCGCGGTCAACTCCATGCTCGGCCCGCAGTGCGCGCTCCTGCCCGAGATGTTCGGCAACAAGCACCGCTACCTCGGCGTCGCGATGGCGCGCGAGATCTCGGCCGTGCTGGCCGGCGGCCTCGCGGGCGTGCTCGGCACCTGGCTCCTGACGCTCACGAACGGCAACTGGGTCGTCATGGGCCTCTACCTCGCGACGCTCGCCGCGATCACGACGGCGTCGACCTTCCTGGTCCCCGAGACGCGCAGCCGCGACCTCCTCCGCACCGAGGACGCCGTGCGCGTGTCGATGGACGAGAAGGACACGGGCCTGGTGACCGTCGTGAAGGCGGACGCCCGATGATCCTCGCGCGCATCGAGACCCCGGCCGGCGTCGTCCACGCGACGCCCGCCGGGGACGGCCTCTGGCAGCCCGTCACGGACCCGTACGCCGCGTTCGCCGCGGGATCCGCCCCCGAGCCCGTCGGCTCGCCTGTCGCGGGCACCCCGCTCGCGGCCTCGACCCCGACCGTCGTGGTCGGGATCGCACAGCCCGCGGAGCCGGGCGGCGAGCCGGGCGCGTGGCTCAAGAGCCCCCGCACCGTCACGGCCTCCGGCGTCGACGTCGTGGCACGCCGCGACGCGGGCCGCGTCGTGATCGAGGGCGAGGTCGCCGTCGTGATCGGCAAGCCGACCGCGGGCGTCACGGCCGAGAACGCGCACGAGTTCGTGCTGGGCGTCACCGCCGTCAACGACGTGTCGAGCCCCGACCGCCCCGACGTGCGCAACTTCGAGGTCAAGGGAGGCGAGGGATACACCCCGCTGGGCCCGTGGATCGACACCGACGCCTCGCTCGAGGACGCGTCGCTCGTCGTCGCGATCGACGGCGTCGAGCGCGTCGCGACGGGCGCCGCCGACCTGGCGGCATCGGTCGCGCAGTGCGTCGCGTACGTCGCGCACTGGGTCGAGCTCGGCCCCGGCGACGTCATCATGACGGGCGCCCCGCTCTCGGGCTTCACGATCGAGCCCGAGGCGACGGTCGAGATCACCGTCGCCGGCGTCCCGCTCGTCAACCGCTTCGTGTGACGCCGTCCGCTCAGGCGCGCTTCCTGCGCCTGAGCGGACGGAACACCACGAGGCCCCACGCCGCCAGGGCGGCGAGGACGACGGGGATCCACCACGGGAACGGCACGCCGGGGGCGTCTGGCAGGGCGACGGGGCCCGGGTCGTCGACGCGCTCCGCGTGCACGAGCAGCCGGTGCGTGTTGATCCCGATCGGGGTGCAGGTCACGAGGGTGAGGAGATCCTCTCCCGGGACGACCCCGAGCTCCCCGATCTCGGTCGGGTCGACGACCTCGCTGCCCGTCACGCGGTACACGAGGTCGCGGTCGAGGACGTCGATCGTGATCTCGTCGCCCGGCTCGAGCTTCGAGATGTCGGTGAACAGGGTCGCGTCGGGGATCCCCGAATGCCCCGTCAGGACGGCGTGGGTTCCGACTCCGCCGACGGGCAGAGACGACCCGTACAGGTGCCCGACCCCCTCGCGCAGGGTGTCATCGGTGGTGCCGTGCCGGATCGGCAGGTCGACGCCGATCGCGGGAATCGTGATGCGCCCCATCACGCCGTCCGGATCGAGGGCGAGCTCGTCGAGGTACTCGCGCGCCGCGTCGTCGAGCGGCATCGACTGCGCGCCCTCCGTGTTGCTGAACGGGTCGACGATCAGGCCGCGGACGTCGTCGGCGTTGTACGCGTCGGCGGCCGAGAGCGACACCGCCCGATCGGCGGGGTCGATCCGCATGCTCTGCTCGACGTAGGCCTCGACGACGTGCGTCGACCGGACGGCCGAGAACCACGAGGCGATCGTCGGGTAGAGCATGACGAGCACCCCGAGCAGGGCGAGCGAGGCGAAGGCCGCACGCCGCCGTGGGGACGGCCCCGAAGGACCGTCCCCACGGCGGGTGCGACGGAGAGGCGCCTCAGGCGCCAGCGTCACGCGCCGATGCTCGCGGAGGCGCGGCGGCGCGAGCGCACGGTGAGCGCCACGACGCCGACGAGGACCATGGCGAGGCCGACGATCACGAGGCCGGCCGTGCCGGATCCGCCCGTGAGCGGCAGGTGGAACGCCGGGGTCTGCGCGTTGGCGACCTTGACGACGACGGCGTCGGCGACCGCGCCCGCGGTCACCTCGACCGCGATCGGCTCGTCGCTCAGCTCGTAGCCCGCGGGCGCCTCGGTCTCGACGACCCAGTAGGTGCGGGTGTCCGACTGGCCGGTCTGGAGAACCGTAACCGCGTCGCCCGCGGCGTCGGTCGTGAGGCCCTCGACGACAGGCGAGGCGTCGGTCGAGGTCGAGGGATCCACGGCGTACACCGAGAAGACGGCGCCCTCGAGGGTGCGCGACTCGTCGCCCTCGGCGTACTTGAGGATGCGCAGCGCGCCCCACTTCGTGTCGACCTCGTTCGAGTCGTTGCCGTTCGTGCGGTCGGGGTCGTTGATGAACACCGTCGCGGTGTTCGGGATCACGCCGTCGCCGAGCGAGAGGACCGTCGTCGAGAGATCGATGACGACCTGCGCCGAGGCTCCCGCGCCGTCGAGGAGAGCGAGGCCCGCCGGGGTGAAGGCCACGACGACCTCACCCGTCTCGCCGGCCGCCGGGGCGGTCAGCTCGTAGTGGGTTCCCGCCTCGAGGGCCGTGGTGCCGCCGTCGACGAGCGAGACCGCGAGCTCCTGGTAGCCGAGGCGCTCGTCGAGCGAGTCCGAGATCGCGTAGTCGGTGTAGTGGGTGCCCTCGGGAAGGAGCGGCACCGCCGAGGTGATCGTCCAGTCGACGGTGTCGCCGAGGACGACGGCGTCGCTGTCGTCGACGGCCTTCGTCACGCTGCTGAGCGCGTTCTTGGGGTAGACGTGCACGTCGTAGTTCCAGGCGCCGTCGCCGTCCGCCTGCGGCAGGGCGACGAGGAAGGGGATCGCGGGCTGCACGATCGGGTTGTCGCCCGATCCCGTCTCGCGGACGAGATAGAGGCCGATCTCGACCTGGTCGTCGCCGAAGGTCACCGAGCCGTCGGCGCCCGTCGTCCCGCTGATCTCCGCGCCGAGCGCGTCGGCGGGGATCGACGACGCGTCGAGATCCTGCGCGAGCTCCCATCCGGCGTTCGTCAGGAGATCGACCGACGTGACGCGCTGGATCGTGAACTCGACCCCCTCGAGTGCCTGGGCGCCGGCGGGCATGTCGGCGGGGTCGATGACGTGGCCGTCGTTCTCGCCGAGCTCGCCGTCGGGCTGGACGTACTTGTGGACGGTGAGGCTGACGGTCTCATCGGGGTCGATGTTGCCGGGTCCTGTCGCCGCGCTGGCCGGCATCGCGAGGCCCAGGGTCGCCAGGGCGGCGACCGTGAGCGCCGCCGCGCCGCGCAGCGCGGATCGGAGCGTGTTCGGGGACATGCGGTTTCTCTTCTCTCAGGGGGGTTCTGGTGTGGGGCTGGTGGGGACGGGGGTCAGGGGCGCCGGGCGCGGCGGGCGGACAGGGCCCACACGCCGATTCCGACGAGGAGGATCAGGGCGCCGCCGGCCAGGTAGGGCCAGGAGCCCGTCCCCCCGGCGTCGGGCAGGATGATCTGCCGCTGGGGGTTCTCGACGGGGGAATCGAGGACGAAGTCCAGCGCGGCGCCGCTGATCACAGCTGTGAAGGACGGGGCGGGATCCGCGAGCACGTATCCCACGGGGGCGGCCGTCTCGGTGACGGTGTACTCGCCCCAGTCGAGGCCGTCGACGAGGAACGAGCCGCTCAGGTCGGCGTCCTCCACGACGAGCGGGGCGTCGGCCGGGTAGCCGGGTCCCGTGATCTGCCAGGTCGATCCCGCGAGCGGGCTGCCCGCCGGCGATCCGTCGCCGACGGTTCCCGAGACGGCCTTGCTCCAGGCGATCGATCCCGTCATCCGCTCGTTGACGAGACGGTACGTCTCGTGGTCGAGGGCCGCGACGGAGATCTGCACGCCCTCGGCGTCGGGATCGGCGTCGGGCGCCTCCTCCCACGACGCGTCGGAGTGCGGGTCGTCGCCCGTGAGCACCTGCAGGGTCGGCCGGTATCCGGCGGGGCCGTCCTCGGAGACCGTGTAGGTGTGGTCGGGCCGCACGTTCACGGTGCTCGCGCCGTCGACGTCCTCCTCGGCGCCCGTGACGACGCTCGCCTCGAGGCCCGAGACGCCCTCGGCGGGGCTCGCCGTGAGGCTCCAGTCGGAGGCCGTGTCGCCGCCGTCGATCGGGTCGACGACGTGCTTGAGGAGCGTGATCGACGCGGTCTGGTTCACGGCGGTGCAGCGCATCGCCTGGCCGAGCGGCACCGTCGCGCCGCCGTCGGCGCCGTCGATCACGTCGGAGATGACGGCTCCGTCGGCGTCGACGAGGACGCACTGCCAGCTTCCCGTCGAGTCGGGGAGCGCGAGTGGGCGCGCCCGCTCGTCGACCTGCGCGTAGCGGGGGTCGCCGCCCGACTCGGCGAGCGCGTAGGTCGCGTCGGCGGTCACGACGCCCGTCGCCTCGGGCGATCCCGTCGCCCCACGAGGGCCGGCCGCGGCGCCGCTCGGCGCGATCGCGTCGAGCGTCCAGTCGGTCGGGTCGGCGCTTCCGCCCTCGACCTGCTTCACGAGCGTCAGCTCGCTCGTGCAGGTGATCTCGTTGCGCACGACGATCGTGTTGTGCTCCTGGTCGAGGGCGATCCGGGTGAGCGCGTCGTCGGCCGGCGCCGCGTCGACGGCGTACGCCATGTCGAGGGAGACCGCGTCGCCGTTCACCTCGACGATGGTCGCCTCGACGAGCTCGCAGCGCTGCATGTCGCCGAACGACATCGCCTCGCCGATCCCGACGTCGTCGCCGACCTCGTAGCCGTCGCGGATCGTCGCCCAGTCCTGCGGCTTCGCGGCGTCGGATCCGCTGCTCGTCAGCGCCAGCTCGGCGCGGAGCGCGTCGGGCTGGTCGCCGTTCGCGTACTCGGTCCCGTTGACGACCCAGGTCTTGTCGACCTGCACGTCGGCGGGGTGGCGGTCCTCGGTGTTGTACACGGTGCAGTTCACCTGCTCGCCGGCCTCGACGGTGAGGGAGAATCCGGGGTTCGCGAGGTCGTCCGCGAGCACCGTGATGTCGCGCGGGGCGTCGGATCCCTCGGACCGAACGGAGCACTGGGCCGAGACGAACGCGTACCCGTCGTGCTGGGCCTCGCGGATCTCGATCCGCTCGTCGGCTCCGTCGCTCATGCTCAGGGGGAACGAGACCGTGCCCGTCCCGTCGTCGATCGTGGTCCGCGTCGCGGGATCCTCGATCGTGCCGGCGTCGTCGCTCGAGGCCGTGAACGACCAGCCCGCCCCGGCAGGGACGGCGCCCGAGACGTCGCCGTCGGCGGCGTCGCTCGGGACGAGCATCTTCGTGACGTTGAGCGACGAGGCGCACTGCTGCTCGATGAGCGACCGCAGGGCGGCGCCCGCGTCGCTGACGTCGGCGATCTGGTAGTAGTCGGCGTCGAGGGCGTTGCCCTGCGCGGGGTCGTACCTCACGGGGCCCGAGAGCGCCTGCAGGTTGCGGGCCGTCGTGGGATCCGTGATCCCCGTGCCGACGCCCACCGCGAGCACGCGGGTGCCCTTCGCCTTGAGCGCGTTCGCCGAGAAGACGGCGTTCTCGACCTCGCGGTCGCGCGTGAAGTTGCCGCTGCCGCTCACGGACGAGTCGCCGCTCGTCGGGTTCGGCCCGTACATCGTCGGGTTGCCGTCGGTGATGACGATCGCGACGTCGTAGTGGCCCGTCGCGCCGGGCGCGCCCGCGGCGACGGCCGGGACGTAGAGGCCCTGGTCCCAGTTCGTGCCGCCGCGGATCGCCTGGCCGGCGAGCGTCGGGGTGACCCAGTTCCGGTAGCTCGACTTGAAGGCGTCGGCTCCGGCCTGCGTCGAGACCGACGTGAGCTGCGGGACGTTCGCCTGCGACGTCAGAGCCGGCGAGTACGAGCCGAAGCTGAACAGCGACATGCGCGACGGCGTCCCGACGAGCGCGTCCACGAGGGTGCTGGCCTGGCCCTTGAGGGCGTCCAAGTCTCCGTTGTTCGAGACGGAGTTCGACAGGTCGAGCACGAGGGCCACGTCGAGGCCGCAGGCGAGGGGCAGCTCGGGGTTCGCTCGCGAGACCTGCCACGTGCCGCCGGACGCCGTCCGGGTCGCGGCGGTGTCGGTGCTCGCCGTCGGGGACGTCGTGAGCATGAATCCGACGGTCGACGTGCTGCTGTAGGTGCTGCGGGCGGTGAGCTCCGGAGTGCGGAACCGGTAGGCGGTGCTCTCGGAGTTCGCGCCGCTGCCGTCGCCCGTGCGGATCGCGTCGTTGAGGAACCAGCCCGCCGGGGCGCTCTCCTGCGTCACCCAGAACTGCGCGTTGCGGTTCGCGCCGCCGCCGTTCGTGTTCGGCACGACGAAGCTGCAGTCGCCCGCGCTGTCGGAGACGCAGCGCGCCCACCCCGCGCCGTCGCCGGCGACGCCGTCCGGGCGCGTGCCGTTCGGCGCGGAGGCGGAGCCCCGCTCGAGGTGCAGGACGACGCCCGCGAGGCCCGCGACGCTGGTTCCGCCCGTGCGATCGCCGCCCACCTTGACGGTGACGACCGACTGCGAGGACGAGGGCGTCGGAACGGCGGCCGTCGCGGCGTCCGCGGCGCCGAGGGGCGTCGCGGGGAGCCCGACGATCGCGAGGATCATCGCGGCCGCGGCGGCGACGATGCCCGCACGCGAGCTCACAGCTCTCTTCTTCATTGGGTCACTCCCTGTCCGATGACGGCGCCGCAGGTGCTGTGGCGGCGCAGAGACCGGGCAGATCCGACAGACCCGTCCCGTTCGCCGACCGCGACGCTACGGCGCGAGAGGGGCGCGATCGGGGGCGAGAGGGAAACCCCCGTGGAGACCACGCGGAACTCCCAGTGGCCCGCGACCTCACCTCGTGCAATCCACGGGCAGAAAGCACCGGCGGATCGACCCATGAGGTATCCTTATCGCGTCAATTCGGTGCACCCGGGGGGAGTTGTGCCTGACCCGGCGACAAGACAACCGGCTCGTAAACCGTCAGAGTTCTTTTGAGGGTTCCGCCCCGGCAACTGCGGGGAGCTTTTTGCCCATGTCGTCCTCTTCACAGAATCTGTTCGGGCGCGATCTCGAACTCGAGCGCGCCAGGTCGCGTTTCGCCTCCGCCCTCGAGTTCCGCGCCCAGGCGATCACGATCGAGGGGCCGCCGGGCATCGGCAAGTCGGCGCTCGCGCGGAACCTCGCGTGGGAGCTCATGGCCGACCCGCAGTGGCGCGTGATCGTGGTGCCGTGCCTCGACGGCGACCGCGCGAAGCCCGGCATCGTCGCCGAGCGCATCGTGTCGGCGATCGACGCGCCCGTCTCGGCGGGCGATCCCCTCTCCCGGCTCATCGAGGCCTTCAACAGCGAGGCGATCGCCACCTGCCTCGTGCTCGAGGACCTGCAGTGGATCGACGACGAGACCTCCGAGGCGATCTGGCGGGTCGCCGAGAACTACCAGTCGGCCCGCGCCCTCTTCATCGCCACGGCACGCACGGGATCTTCCCCGCTCTTCGAGCGCGTCAAGCGCTTCTCCGCGACGGGGTTCCACGGCGCGCACCTCTCGCTCGGCCCGCTCGACGAGGACGCCGTCCGGGCCCTCGCGAGCGCGCGCCTGGGCGTGCCCGCCCCGCGCGGGCTCGCGGGCCGGCTCCACGACGCGACGGGCGGCTCCCCCCTGCACGTCGACATCGCGCTCGACCACCTCGTGTCGGCCGCGCCGGGACGGCGCAGCCTCGACGCCGCTCTCGAGGCGCTCGACGACGGGACGTCGCAGCGATCGCGGCGCTTCGAGGCCGCGACGGCCGACGCCCTCGCCGCCGAGAGCCCCTCGGTCCGCGCCGCGCTCGAGCTCCTCGGGTTCGCCGATCGCGCCCTGCCGTTCACCTTCATCGACGACGAGCTGGAGGCAGAGGGCCTCGCACTCGTGGACGCCTGGGAGCTGCGCGCGACGGGCCTCGTGGCCTTCGCGGGCGACGCCCGCGTCCGCCCCGTCCACCGCGCCGCGTCGAGCGCGATCCGGCTCGCGACGGCGCGCAGCCGGCGCTCCGCCCTCCACCAGGCGCTCGCGACGGTCGGAACGCGGAAGCAGCGGCTGCCCCACCGCCTCGCGATCCTCGGGCGCTCCCCCAGCCCCGAGACATCCGCGGCGCTCGTCGACGACCTCATGCAGGTGGGCGCCTCCGACGCGCACGACGGGCACTTCTCGGCCGCCTTCGGCTGGTTCGGCGCGGCGGCGGCGATCACGACGTCGCCCGAGCCGGTCGTCGCCGCGATACGGGCGGCGGTGGCGGCAGACAGGCTCGCCCTGCTCGCCCGGCTCGACGCCGACGCCGTCGCGTCAGCGGAGCCGGCCATCCGGGTCGCGATCTCGGCCCTCCTCGCGATCGAAGATCGCTCGCTCACCCGCGCGTTCGCCCTCATCGACGGCGTCGTGGGCGCCCCGTCGTCCGCCGGAGGGGCCCTCGTTCTCGCGGCTGCGGCGTCGCTCGCCGCGCGATCCGCGTTCTGGCTCGGCGACATCGAGGTCGGGAAGCGCGCCTCGGCCGCGCTCGCGGACGCGCTCGATCGCATGGCCGAGGCGCCGGGCGACGCGGGCGCGCAGGGCGCGGCCGGCACGGGCGAGCTCCTGGGGCTCGCGGGGGTCCTGCGGTACTGGTCGGCGTTCGGCGCGGCCCGCGGATCCGCGGCGAGCGCGGCGCCGCCCGAGATGACGTCCCTCGCCGATCGGATCGCCGAGTACCCGTCCGCCGGGTTCATCCAGCAGGGCGTCCGCACGATCGCGGGGGCCGTGCTCCAGCGGCGCGGGAGCATGCGCGAGGGGTACGAGCAGCTGAGCCTCGCGGCCGCCGCCCCCGCCGAGCCCCGGCTCCGGGCGCACGCGCAGACCGAGCTCGCGCTCGTCCGGTTCGCGGCCGGCGAGCTCGGCGAGGCCGAGCGGGCGGCGACGCTCGCCCTCTCGAACACGCTGATGGACTCGGACGGGCCCGACGCGCTCTTCACCTACGCCGTCGCCGCGCTGGTCTCGGCCGTCAAGGGCGACACGGAGGCGGCCGCGGCTCACCTCGACCGCATCGACGCCGCGCCGACCCGCTTCTCCGCCGCGCCCGTGGTCGGCGCCACCGCCTCCCTGGCCCGCGGGTGGTGGGCCTTCCGCGACGGAGACCACGACGAGACGGTGCGCCACCTCCGGGCGATCGACGAGAACCGGATCGGCTGGTGGATCGTCGGGCTCCCCGCGACGATGCTCCTGGCCCGCTCCCTCGCCGCGACGGGGCGCCACGACGCACTGCCGGCGCTCGTCCGCCGCATCGAGGATCCGGCGCGCCGATACGACGAACGCGCCTGTGCCGCGCTCGTCCGCTACGCGCGGGCGTGGGTGTCCGCGGGCGACGGCGACGGGGCTGCCGCGGCCGCGCACCTCCTCGCCGCCGTCGACGGCTTCGACGCGCTCGAGCCGATCTGCGCGCCCGAGGGCGGGGCAGCGGGCGGCGGGCTCCGCCTCTACCGGTCGATCGCCGCGCTCGACGCGGCGGCGCGCCTCCGCGCGGAGGCCGGCGACGCATCGTCGCCGGCCGTGCTGCGCGCCAGGGAGCTCGCCGTCGAGGCGGCGCAAGAGTTCGAGCGCGCCGGGCTCGGACGCCTCGCCGCCGAAGCCCGAGACGTCGCGTCGACTGGCGGCGCCGCCGCGTCCCCCGCCTCCGGCGCCCGCGGCGGCGCCGCGACGCCCGTGTCCCTGCCGCCCGCGATCGTCGAGCTGCTCACGCGGAGGGAGCTCCAGATCGCGTCGCTGGTCAACGACGGCTTCAGCAACCGCGAGATCGCCGACGAGCTGTTCATCTCGGTGCGCACCGTCGAGTTCCACGTGCACAACGTGCTGCGGAAGCTCGACGTCGGGTCGCGCTCCGCGCTGCGCCGCCTCATGCGGGAGACGGACTGCCCGACGTGATCGGGCGGGCGCCGATCAGAGGTAGGCGGCGACCTCGGGGGTCGTCATGATCCGCGCGCGGTCGACGCCGCGGCGCGACGTGAGGTGGTCGACGATGTCGGCCGTCGCGACGAAGCCCGCGAGGAGGGTGATCGTCGGGGCGTGCTCGTCACAGATGACCTCGTCGGCGTAGGCCGTGACGGCGCGCGTCAGGGCGAGGCCCGTGCCGCAGAATCGACCGGTCCCCGGCTCGCCGCGGCGGGCCGAGCGGTCGAGCCACGTGACGCTCATGCGCGCGGGGACCGCGAGATCCGAGACCCACGTCGCGTCCGGGACCTCGACGAAGACGCGGCCCGTCGCGCAGAGCGGCAGCGTCGCGAGGAAAAGCTCGAGGTCGACGAGCGAGTGCTCGTCTGCCGTGACGAGGTGCTGGGCCCGCGCGTGCCGGCGCGAGCGACAGGTGATGTCGTCGTGCGTCTCGGCGAGGGATACGGCGGTCATGATCCCGCCAGGATACACCGGTAGGTGAGGCTTACCTCACAGTCCCTCGGGTCTCACAGCCGGCTCATGCGGAGGCGAGGGGAGGGACGGGGTACCGCCCCGCGATCGTCAGGCGGTTGAACGCGTTGATCGAGATCGCGATCCAGCTGACGGCGACGTACTCCTGCTCGGTGAGGACCGCGCCGACGCGGTCGTACACGTCGTCAGGGATCCCTCCCTCGTGGATCAGCGTGTGCGCCTCGGCGAGCTCGAGCGCCGCGCGCTCCCGCTCCGCGAAGACCCCCGACTCGCGCCAGGACGAGAGCTGGCCGAGCTCGTCCATCGTGACGCCCGCCTTCTGCGCCCGCTCGACGTGCACGCGCAGGCAGTACGCGCACCCGTTGATCTGCGAGCACCGCAGCTGCACGAGCTCCCGCAGCCGGTCGTCGACGCCGTACTCGCGCGCCGTGCGGCCGACCTCCTTCGAGAACGCGTCGAGGGACTGGTAGACGCCCATCGCCGACTTAGCCAGATGCACTCGCTGTTCGCTCATGCGCACACCGTATCGAGGAGCGAGCCGGGACGCGAAGAAGATCACTCTGCACGCCACAACTGCTAACTATTGACGAATACGCTGAGCTCAGCACTCTGGAAATGCGCACTTCTGCGCCTGATTTCCGCGCGGGGCTCGCGAGGCCCCACAATGGCCGCAACCACAGCACCCCCGTTCCTCGCGCGAAGGATCCCCGTGACGACACCCCCCGAGCGGCTCTCGCTCACCCTGCCGGACGGCCGCTCGCTGTCCGCGCTGCGCACGGCGGCCGCGCCCCGCATCGTGCTCGTCCACGGGGCCGGCCTGAACGCCCGCACCTGGGATCGGACGATCGCCGCGCTCGGCGGCGCGATCCTCGCGATCGACCTCCCAGGCCACGGCGACTCGTCGTGGCGGGAGGACGCCGACTACTCCCCCGCCGCGCTCGCGCCCGACCTCGCGACGGCGATCGAGGCGTGGGCCGACGCGCCGGTGCACCTCGTCGGCCACTCGCTCGGCGGCATGACGGCGACGCTCGTCGCGTCAGACCGCCCGGACCTCGTGAGCCGTCTGACGCTCGTCGACATCCTGCCCGGCGCCTCGGCGCAGCAGGGCGCCGACGGGCTCGTCGAGTTCTACCGCCGCATCGAGTTCGATTCGGTCGACGACGCGACCGACTACGCGATGTCGTTCGGCCTGGGCGGCGAGCGCGCCGACGCGCGGCGCGGCGTCGAGCTCAACACCCGCATGCGCGCGGACGGGAAGGTCGAGTGGAAGCACCACATCGCCCACGTCCTCTCGCCCGTCGTCGACATGCCGCGCGGCATGCCGGCGTTCGGCGACGACCTCTGGGACGTGCTCGGCCGCGTCGCCGCGCCCGTCGAGCTCGTCCGCGCGACCCGCGGCATCCTCACGGACGACGCGATCGCCCGCCTCGCCCGCGTGGCCCCGGGCGCCGTCGTCCACGACGTCGACGCTCCCCACAACGTGCAGGAGACGGCGTGGGCAGAGCTCGCCGCCCTGCTGGCCGAAAC
Source organism: Microbacterium indicum DSM 19969 (assembly GCF_000422385.1). GTDB lineage: Bacteria > Actinomycetota > Actinomycetes > Actinomycetales > Microbacteriaceae > Microbacterium > Microbacterium indicum. Next base: position 100,805 of record NZ_AULR01000008.1, on the reverse strand, counting down.
GAAGGATCCCGCATGACCCTGCGCCGCACCCTCACGGCGGGGGCCGTCTTCGCCGCCTCCGCTCTCGTCCTCGCGAGCTGCTCGGGGGGATCCGGCGGACCCGCCTCGGGCGATGTCGACCCCGACGCGACCCTGAACGTGGGCCTCGTGACGGCGCCGACGAACCTCGACATCCGCTCGACCTCGGGGGTCGCCCTCGAGCAGGCGCTCGTCGGCAACGTCTACGAGGGCCTCGTCGCGCGCGACGACGGCGAGGACGTCGTCCCCGCGCTCGCCTCCTCGTGGGACGTCTCGGACGACGGGCTCACCTACACCTTCGACCTCGAGACGGGCGTCACCTTCCACGACGGCGCCGACATGACGGCGGGCGACGTCGTCTGGTCGCTCGACCAGGTGCGCGGCGACGCCGGGGCGATCGGAAGCTCCGACCTCGCGTCGGTCGCGTCGGTCGACGCGCCCGACGACCAGACCGTCGTCATCACCCTCGCGGAGCCCGACCAGGATCTGCTCTTCGCCCTCACGGGCCCCGCGGGCATCGTCCTCGACGAGGGCGACGACACCGACATGCGCACGGCCGAGAACGGCACGGGCCCCTTCACGCTCGGTGAATGGAACCAGGGCGACAGCATCGTCCTCGAGCGCTACGACGGCTACTGGGGCGACGCGGCCGGCGTCGCCGAGGTCGTCCTCAGCTACTTCGACGACACGGCCGCGATGGTCAACGCGGGGCTCGACGGATCCCTCGACGTCCTGGCCGCCGTCGACAACGAGCTCGCGCCGCAGCTCGAGGACGGCTTCGACGTCACGACGGCCGACACGACCGACAAGTTCATCCTCGCCTTCAACAGCGGCGCCGCGCCCCTCGACGACCCGCGCGTGCGCGAGGCCCTGCGCCTCGCGATCGACCACGACGCGATCGTCGCGGCGGTCGGCACCGCGACGGCGCAGTACGGCCCGATCCCGGAGCTCGACCCCGGCTACGAGGATCTGTCCGACACCCTCTCGTTCGACCCCGACGAGGCCCGCAGTCTGCTCGCCGAGGCCGGAGCGCAGGACCTCACGCTGACGCTCACGATGCCGAACCACTACTCGACGACGGTCTCGAACCTCGTCGTCTCGATGCTCGCCGACGTCGGCGTCACGCTGAGGATCGACCGCGTCGAGTTCTCGACCTGGCTCAACGACGTCTTCAGCCCCGATACGCGCGGCGACTGGCAGCTGAGCTACGTCGACCACGTCGAGGCGCGCGACTTCGCGACCTGGACCGACCCCGACTACTACTACGCGATGAACGACGAAGACGCCCTCGCGCAGGTCCAGGACCTGTACGCGCAGGCCATGCGGCAGACCGACGCCGACGCCTCGGCAGACCTGCTCGCGCAGGCGGCCCGCGTCGTCGCCGAGCAGAACCCCGTCGACTGGCTCTACACGTGGAAGGTCATGATCGCGACGGCCCCCTACGTCCACGGCTTCCCGACGTGGTCGCCCTCGTCGCGCCTGCCCTTCGCGGGCGTGACGGTCGACGCCGCCTGACGCCGTGGTGCGATACGCGCTGACGAGGGCCGCGCTCCTCGCGCTCGGCCTCGTCGTCGCGAGCGTGCTGATCTTCGCGACCCTGCGGGTCCTCCCGGGCGACGTCGCGCAGATGATCGTCGGCACCGAGGGGACCGCCGCGCAGGCGGCGCGGATCCGCGCGGAGCTGGGCCTCGACCAGCCGCTCATCGCGCAGTACCTGTCGTGGACGGGCGGGATCATGCGGGGCGACTTCGGCGACTCGCTGCTCACGGGATCCCCCGTCCTCGGAGAGCTCGCCGACAAGGCCCGCGTCACCCTGCCGCTCGGCCTCCTGGCGCTCGCGATCGCGGTCGTCATCGCGGTGCCGTTCGGGGTCCTCGCGGCGCTCCGGCGGGGTCGCCCGTCGGGTGCCGCGATCGGGGTCGCGTCGCAGATCCTCGCGGCGGTGCCCGTCGTGTGGGCGGGGATGATGCTCGTCGTGGTCTTCGCGATCGCGCTCGGCTGGCTGCCGGCGCAGGGCTTCCCCCGCGGCGGGTGGCGCCACCCCGGCGCCGCGCTCGAGTCTCTCCTCCTCCCGGCGATCACGATCGGGGTCGTCGAGGGCGCCCTGCTCATGCGCTTCGTGCGCAGCGCGACCCTGACGGCGCTCGGCCAGGACTTCGTCCGGACGGCGGCGGCGAAGGGCCTCACCCGCACGCGCGCCCTCCTGCAGCACGGCCTGCCGAGCGTCGGCCTCTCGGTCATCACGGTCCTCGGCGTGCAGATCGCGGGGATCCTGGTCGGCGCCGTCGTCGTCGAACAGCTCTTCAACCTCCCGGGGATCGGGCGCATGCTCGTCGCCGACGTCGGGTCGCGCGACCTCGTGAAGGTGCAGGGCGAGCTTCTCGTCCTCACGGGCTTCGTGCTCGTCGTCGGCTTCGTCGTCGACCTCGTCCATCACGCCCTCGACCCGCGGCAGAGGGAGGCGTCATGAGGAGCCTCTGGCGCATCGGAACGGGCCGCACCGCCCTCGTCGTCCTCGCCGCCGTGACGCTCACGGCGCTCGTCTCGCTCCTCTGGACGCCGTTCGACCCGCGCCACGCCGACGCCTACGCGCGCTGGGCGGGGCCGGGCTGGCCGCACCTGCTCGGGACAGACGACTCGGGCCGCGACATCCTCTCGAACCTCATGGCCGGGGCGCGCGTGACGGTCGCGGTCGCGCTCGGCGCGGGCGCCGTCGCGATCGCGGTCGGCGTCCTGCTCGCGGCTCTCGGCGCCCTGACGGCCCGGCCCGTGCGCGAGGTCGTCGCGGTCGCGGTCGACATCCTCATCGCGTTCCCCGTCCTCCTCATCGCGATGATGCTGTCGGCAGTGTGGGGCGGATCCCTCTGGGTCGTCGTCTGGGCCGTCGGCATCGGATACGGGGTCAACATCGCGCGCGTCGCGCGCGGGGAGCTCCGCCGGCTGAACCGCGCCGACTTCGTCCTCGCGGCGCGCGCCTCGGGCCTCACCCGCGGCCAGATCCTCGCCCGGCACCTGCTGCCGAACGCGGCGCCCGTGTTCATCGTGCAGCTCTCGTGGTCGATGGCCGCGGCCGTCCTCGCCGAGGCGGGCCTGTCCTACCTCGGCTTCGGATCCCCCGCCGCGACGCCCAGCTGGGGCCTGCTGCTCAGCGAGCTGCAGAGCTACATCGCGCAGCACCCCCTGAGCGTCGTGTGGCCGGGGCTCGCGATCACGGTCACGGTGCTCGCGCTCAACTTGCTGGGCGACGCGCTGCGCGACGCGACCGACCCCGCGCTCCGGTCACGGGAGGCGGCGTCATGACGCTCGAGGTCGAGGATCTGCGTATCGAGATCGGCGGAAGGCCCGTCGTCGACGGGCTGTCGTTCGCCGTGCCCGACGGCGCGCGCCTCGGGCTCATCGGGGAGTCGGGATCCGGCAAGTCGCTCACGGCCCTCGCGGTCCTCGGGCTCCTGCCGGACGCGGCGAGCGCGACGGGATCCGTCCGCTGGAACGGGCGCGAGATCCTCGGGATCCCGGACCGCGACCTCGCCCGCCTGCGCGGCGACGAGATCGGCATGGTGTTCCAGGAGCCGCAGACGGCGCTCAACCCGATCCGCACCGTCGGGCGCCAGATCGGCGAGCCCGCGCGGATCCACCGGGGCGCGTCGAAGCGCGAGGCCGCGACGCTCGCGGTCGAGCTCGCGCGGCTCGTCGCGCTGCCGGACCCCGAACGGATCGTCTCCCGGTACCCGCACCAGCTCTCGGGCGGTCAGCGGCAGCGCGTGGCCCTCGCGATGGCCCTCGCCTGCGAGCCCGACCTGCTGATCGCCGACGAGCCGACGACGGCGCTCGACGTGACGATCCAGGCCGAGATGCTCGAGCTCATGATGGGTCTCACCGCCGAGCGCGGCATGTCGCTCGTCTTCGTGACGCACGACCTCGCCGTGCTGGCGCGGGTCGCGACCGACGCCGTCGTGCTCGAGCGCGGCCGCGCCGTCGAGCGCGGGCCCGTGAAGCGGCTCCTGACGGCGCCCGAGCACCCCGTGACGCAGGGGCTCCTGCGCGACGCGACCGCGACCCTCTGGAGGGCCGGATGACCGATCTCATCGTGGCGCACGGCGTCTCGCGCTCGCACCCCGTGCCCCGCCGCACGCTCTTCGAGCGGCGCGCGACGTCTGTCGCGCTCGAGCCGACGAGTCTCACGATCCGCGCGGGCTCGTCGCTCGGGATCATCGGCGAGTCGGGCTCGGGCAAGTCGACGCTCGTCCGGCTCCTGCTCGGCCTCGAGACCCCGACGACCGGGACGGTCGACGTCGGGGGGCGACTCGTCGACGCGTCGGCGCCCGCCCGATCGCAGCGGTGGCTGCGGCGCATGACGGGCGTCGTGTTCCAGGATCCGTACGCCTCGCTCGACCCGCGCATGACGGTCGGGCGCATCGTCGCCGAGCCGCTGTGGGCGCTCGGCGTGCCGGGCGACCACCGCGCCCGGGTCGCGGAGGTCCTCGGCCAGGTGGGCCTCGGAGCCGACGCGACCGAGCGGTACCCGCACGAGTTCTCGGGCGGCCAGCGGCAGCGTGTCGCCCTCGCGCGGGCGATCGCCCACCGCCCCGCGGTGCTCTTCGGCGACGAGCCTCTCTCGGCCCTCGACGTCACGGTGCGCGCGCAGATCCTGCGCCTCCTCGGGGAGCTGCGGCGCGAGACCGGCATGACCCTCGTGCTCGTGAGCCACGACATCGGCGTCGTGCAGAGCCTCTGCGAGCAGGTCGCGGTCATGAAGGACGGAGCGATCGTCGAGCAGGGCGCGACCGCGGAGGTGCTGAGGCGGCCAGCAGACCCCTACACCCGGCGTCTCCTGGCCTCGATCCCGACGCTCCCGTAGGCGCGGCTCAGGCCCGCGGCGCGACGACGCCGCTCAGCGGCGCGGGGACGACGGCGCCGTACGGCTGCAGGTCGACGCGGCGCGCTCCGCAGGGGCACGAGACGTAGCGGACGACGCCCTCGGACGTCGCGTGCGCCGACGCCGTCGCCCAGGCGTGCTCGTGCGCTGTCGCGTCGACGGCTTCGGGCAGCGGGAGGGAGCGCGTGGTGGGCATGATCCGAGTCTGATGTAATGCCCTTATGCATCTCAACCCTTACGGGGAGTACGCGGTCCTGCTCGCGGGCTCGCTCGCGAACGACTGGCCGGCCGATCGCGCCGCGCTGTTCGAGCGCACGCGGGAGTTCGGCATGACGCTCGCGTGGCCCGAGGAGGAGGACGACCACCCCCGCACGCGCGCCGTGATCGACGGCTGGCTCGAGGTCGTCGACACGCCGAGCGATGCCGTTCGAGCCGAGGCCCTCAACGAGCGCATGGCTCGAGCGGCGGCGTACCCGCGGATGACCGACCACGACGGCCAGGGCTGGCACCTGCACTACCGCGCCCCCGATCGCTCGATGCCCGACGCGCTCGCCTCCGTGATCGCGGTCGGCACGGCGCTGCACCTCGTGACGCGCGGGATGCACCGGCTCGGGAGGTGCGCGGCGGATCCGTGCACGCGCGTCGTGGTCGACGTCACGCGGAACGGGCGGCAGCGCTACTGCTCGACGCGGTGCGCGAACCGCGCGGCCGTGCGGCGGCACCGCGCACGGATCAGGAACGAATAGACGTATCTTTCTTCTCTCGCAATCCTTGCCTTTCGAATCTTTCTTCGATAGACTGGCCCCATGACGAACCCGGCGCCGCCTCCGACCTCGTGGGACATGACTCCCTTCGAGCGCGAGCGCGCCGACGAGGCGCTCGCGGCGCTCCGTGCGGCCGACGAGATGCGCGCGGGGGCCGACAGCCTCGCCGCGTCGGCGCACGCCGTCCTGCAGGCGATCGCGCGGGCGCAGTCGAAGCGCAGCGGCGCATCGGGCGACGAGCAGGATCTCCCGTATCGATCGATGGCCGAGGAGGTCGCGTCGTCGTCGCGGGTCTCCCGCACCGTGGCCGAGCGCCAGCTGGCCGACGCCGACGCGCTCACCTCGATGTACCCCGCGACGCAGCAGGCGCTGCGCGCCGGGCGGATCTCGCTCGAGCACGCCCGCGCGATCGTGTCCGAGGGGCAGGCCCTGACGACCGACGAGGCCCGGTCCCGGTTCGAGCGGCTCTGCCTCGAGAACGCGGTCGACGCGACGGCGCCCCGCACACGGCGCGCGGCGAAGACACTCGTCGATCGGCTCGAGCCGCGCGACGTCGAGCATCTGCACGAGCTGTCGAGGGCGAAGCGCCGCGTCGTCCTCCGCGACCTCGACCACGGCATGAGCGAGCTCTGCGCCGTCGGCGAGTCGACCGCGATCCACGGCGTCTTCGACAGGCTCACGACGATGGGGCGCTCGGTCGCGGCCGCGCACCGGGCCGAGCACCGGCGGGAGCGGGGCGAGGAAGCCGGGAGGGCCGAGGAGGCCGACCCGAGCAGGCGGACGCTCGACCAGATCCGGGCCGATCTCCTCCTCGACATCATGCTCACCGGCGCCCCGAACGCGCACCAGCAGCACACGCCCGGCGACACGGCGCTCGGCGAGATCCGTGCGACGGTGCAGGTGATCATCCCGGTCGATCGCCTCACGGACGTCGACGCCGGCACGCCGGGCGGCGCGGCACGGGAGATGGGCCGGGCGCTGCTCGAGAACGAGCAGCCGATCAGCACCGCGGCGGCGAAGCGCGTCGCGGGCACGGCGCCCACGTGGGATCGCATCTTCGTCGCGCCCGACGGGCAGGTCACCGCGACCGACAGCTACCGGCCGCGGCGCGAGCAGCGCCGATTCCTGCTCGCGCGCGACGGCACATGCCGGTTCCCGGGATGCGAGGCGAAGGCCCGCAGCTGCGACATCGACCACACGCACGACTACGCGCTCGGCGGAGCGACGAGCCTCGACAACCTCGGCTGCCTCTGCGCCGCGCACCACGTCGTGAAGCACGCGACGCCCTGGCGGGTGAGGCAGCTCGCCCGAGGGGTCTACGAGTGGACGTCTCCGCTCGGGGCGAAGCGCACGACGGTCCCGGCGTCGCGGGTGCGGTTCCGCGACCTGTCGGCCGACGGCGGGCCGCCCGCCGAGCCGGCGCCGCGCACCCGCGCGCCCGCGCCGTTCTGAGCGCGATCAGCGCAGCTGCGCGAAGGCCTCGACCCGCTTCGTGGGGCCGACGGCGAGCACGCTGTCGCCCGGGTCGAGCACGGTGTCGTGACCGGCGTGCTCCCACTCCGCGGATCCCCGCCGGCGAGCCGCGATCGTGATGCCGTAGCGCGAGCGCAGGTTCTTCTCGCCCAGGGCTCCGCCGCACAGCTCGGTCGGCGCCGTCACCTTCACGAGCGCGTATCCCGGGTCGATCTCGAGGTAGTCCTTCGCGGCCCCGCGCACGAGGTGCGCGACGCGGCGCCCCATGTCCGACTCCGGGTAGACGATGTGATCGATGCCGAGCTGCTCGAGGATCCTCCCATGCTGCTCGTCGATCGCCTTCGCCCAGATCTGCGGCCCCCGGAGCTGCAGGAGCATCGACGCGATGATGATCGACGCCTTCAGGTCGCCCGAGATGGCGATGACGGCGCGGTCGAACTGGTCGACCGCGAGCTGCTGCAGCACCTCCTCGCGCGTGGCGTCGGCGCGCACCACCTGGGTGAGCTCGCCGTTGAGCGCCTGCACGGCGTCCTCCGACACGTCGATCCCGAGGACCTCGGTCCCCGACGCCATGAGCTCGAGCGCGACCGAGCGCCCGAACCGGCCGAGGCCGATGACGACGACCGAGTCGGCCTCGGCGATGCGCCGGCTCCGCTCGCCGAACGACAGAAGGGATCCCATTTCTTCTCCTTTCGCGCCTCAGCCGATGGCCGGGCGCTCCTTGGGCAGTTCGTAGGCGATGGGGCGGTCGCGCAGGGCGAGCGCCGTCCCGAGCGTCATCGGGCCGAGACGCCCGATGAACATGAGGGCGACGAGGATCAGCTTCCCCGCCGTCGGGAGGTCGGGCGTGATCCCCGTCGAGAGGCCCACGGTGCCGAACGCCGAGATCGTCTCGAAGAGCACGCGGTCGAGGCCGTATTCGGTCATCGCGAGGATCGCGAGCGTCGCCGAGATCACCGCGGCGAGCGCCAGCAGGACGACCGAGATCGCCTCCCTGTGCACCGAGCGCGCGAGGCGCTTCCCGAAGATGTTGACGGCCGACCCACCGCGCAGCTCGGTCACGAGGATGAAGAGCAGCACGGCGAAGGTCGTGAGCTTGATGCCGCCCGCCGTGCCCGCGGGCCCGCCGCCGATGAACATGAGGACGTCCATGACGAGCCACGTCTCGTCGTGCATCTGCCCGATGTCGACCGAGTTGAACCCCGCCGTGCGGGTCTGCACCGCGTGGAAGAACCCCGCGAGCACGCGCGACGCCGGGCTCAGGGATCCGAGGGTCGCCGGGTTCGACCACTCCATCGTCGTGATCGCGACGGTCCCGACGACGAGCAGGGCAAGCGTCCCGGCGATCACGATGCGCGTGTTCATCGACCACCGCCGCGGCACGCTGAGCTCGCGGCGCAGCTCGCGCAGCACCGGGAAGCCGAGCCCGCCGATGATGATCGCCGCGCAGATCGGGAGGCAGATCCAGGGGTCGGACACGAACCCCGAGAGGTTGTCGCTGAACAGCGCGAAGCCCGCGTTGTTGAACGACGAGACGGCGTGGAAGACGGCGTGCCACGCGGCGGTCACCACGTTCTCCCGGTACCCCGTGAGGAAGCGCACGAAGAGGAGGAGCGCGACCGACCCCTCGACCGTGACGGAGGTCACGAAGATCCCGCCGACGATGCGCCGGATGCTCGCGGGCCCCGCGTGCTTCGTCTCGGCCGACGCCGTCATGCGCGCGCGGACCCCGAGCTTCCGCGCGAGCGCGATCCCGATGAGTGCCGCGAAGGTCATGACGCCGAGCCCGCCCACCTGCATGAGCACGAGGATCACGGCCTGGCCGAACCCGTTCCACGCCGTCGCGGTGTCGACGACCGCGAGCCCCGTCACGCACAGCGCGGACGTCGCCGTGAACAGCGCGTCGACGAAGGTCGTGTCGACGCCGGGCGGGGACGACAGCGGGAGCCAGAGCAGGCCGGTGCCGATCACGAGAGCGAGCCCGAAGGCCAGGACGATCGCCTGGGCGGGCGCGAGATGCCTCACGAATCGAGAACAGTACGCCTGTCCGCGACCCGCACACGAGGAATCGCCGCGGGCGTGTCTCAGCCCTCGGCGGCGAGCTCCTTGGCGCGGGCGTACGCCGCGTCGGTCGCGCGCGCGAACAGGGCCCCGAGGTCGGCGTCCTGCAGCACCTCGACGGCCCTCTCGGTCGTCCCCTTCGGGCTCGTGACGCGGCGCCGGAGCTCGGCGGGATCCTCGGCCTCGGCGTCGATGAGCGCCGTCGCGCCCGAGAACGTGCCCTGCGCGAGCAGCAGCGCGTCGGCGTCCGAGAAGCCCTGGTGCCGGGCCGCCTCGACGAGCTTCTCGATGAGCAGGAAGACGTAGGCGGGGCCTGACCCCGAGATCGTCGAGACGGCGTCGATCCCGTCGTCGCCGTCGACCTCGACGACCTGGCCGACCGTCTCGAAGAGGCGGCGCACGACCGCGACGTCGGCCGGGGTCGCGTGCGCGCCGGGCGCGATGCCCGTCACGCCCCTGCCGACCGTCGACGGCGTGTTCGGCATCGAACGCACGACGTGGGCGCCCGGGAGCTTCTGCTCGAACCGCGCGAGCGTGATCCCCGCCGCGATGCTCACGACGATCGCGTCGTCCCGCAGGTGCGGCGCGATCTCCTCGAGCAGATCGGCGACCATGGCGGGCTTGACGCCGACGAGCACGACGCGGGCGGCCGCGGCGGCACGCGCGTTGGCGTCGGGCGTCTCCTCGAGCGCCCAGCTCGTCACGCCCTCGAGCCCCGAGAACGCGGCGGCCTTCGCGGCCGAGCGGTTGGTCACGTGGACGCCGCCCACGGGGATCCCGCTCGCGACGAGGCCGCGCAGGATCGCGCCTCCCATGGATCCGGCACCGAGGAACGCGACAGAGGGCAGGGCTTCAGGCATGGCATCCACGGTACCGTCGGCGCTCGAATACGCTGTCGCCATGAGTGCACACGGCGGCGGCAAAGCGATCCTCGCGGCTTTCCTCGCGAACATGGGCATCGCCCTCGCGAAGTTCATCGGATGGCTCCTGTCGGGCTCGGCCTCGATGCTCGCCGAGGCCGTGCACTCCCTGGCCGACTCGGTCAACCAGATCCTGCTCTTCAGCGGCGGCGCCCGCGCGCGCCGCCACGCCGACGTCGAGCACCCCTTCGGCTACGGTCGCTCGCGCTACGTCTACGCCTTCATCGTCGGCATCATCCTGTTCTCGGTCGGCGGCGTGTTCTCGATCTACGAGGGCGTCGAGAAGCTCACGCACCCGCACGGCCTCGACGAGACCTGGTGGTGGCTGCCGATCGTCATCCTCGTGATCGCGATCGTCCTCGAGGGCCTCTCGCTGCGCACCGCCGTCGGCGAGGCGCGCGCCGTGAAGCAGAAGGGGCAGTCGTGGTGGGAGTTCGTCCGCCGCTCGCGCTCCCCCGAGCTCCCGATCCTGCTGCTCGAGGACACGGGCGCGCTCACGGGCCTCGTCTTCGCGCTCGCGGGCGTGACGGGCACGGTGATCACGGGCGACCCGGTCTTCGACGCGCTGGGGACCCTCGCGATCGGCGTGCTGCTCGTCGTGATCGCCCTCATCGTCGGCGTCGAGATGGCGAGCCTCCTCGTGGGCGAGGGCGCGACGCGGCAGGAGCTCGACGCGATCATCCGCGCCGTCGAGGACGGCCCCGAGGTCCAGAAGCTCATCCACATCAAGACGCTCTACGTGGGCCCCGAGGAGATGCTCGTCGCCGCCAAGATCGGCCTCCCCCAGGACAAGCCCGTGCAGTCGGCCGCCTACGACATCGACGTCGTCGAGGAGCGGATCCGCGCCGCCGTCCCGAACGCGCGCCTGATCTACCTCGAGCCCGACGTGTACCGCGACCCGAAGAAGGCCCAGCCGCCGACCGACGCCTTCGTGTTCCCCTCCTCCGACTGACCCCTGGCGGCGCCGATAGCCTGAGGGCATGACCGAGTTCGCCGTCTTCACCGAGCCCCAGCAGGGCGCCTCCTACGACACGCAGCTCGCCTTCGCGCAGCAGGCCGAGCGCTCCGGCTTCGACGGCTTCTTCCGCTCGGATCACTTCCTCGCGATGGGCGACATGCCGCGCGTCGCGCCCGGCGCGACCGACGCCTGGACGACGCTCGCGGGGCTCGCGCGCGAGACCGAGACGCTGCGCCTCGGAACGCTCGTCTCGTCCGTCACGTACCGCGTCCCCGGGATCCTCGCGGCGCAGGTCGCGCAGGTCGACGCGATGTCGGGCGGGCGCGTCGAGCTGGGCCTCGGGACCGGCTGGTTCGAGGACGAGCACCGCGCGTACGGGATCCCGTTCCCGGCCAAGCGCTTCGACCTGCTCGAGGAGCAGGTCGCGATCATCACGGGCCTCCTCCACGGCACGGCGGGAGAGCCGTTCTCGTTCTCCGGGGAGCACTACGCGCTCGAGGGCGGCCCCGCCTTCGCCACGGTCCAGGAGCGGATCCCCGTCACGATCGGCGGCGCGGGTCTCAAGCGCACGCCGGCCCTCGCGGCGCGCTTCGCGCGCGAGTTCAACGTCGCGTTCCAGGACGACGACGTCATCGTCGACCGCTGGGCACGCGCCCGCGCCGCGGCCGAGGAGATCGGGCGCGACCCCCGCACGCTGCGGCTGTCGACGGCCCTCACGACGCTCGCGGGGGCGAGCGAGGCCGACCTCGAGCGCCGCGCCGCCGCGACGAACGTCGACCTCGCGGCGTTCCGCCGGCGCAGCACCTTCTGCGGCTCGGCGCAGGAGATCGCCGACCGGGCGGGCGCGCTCATCGAGGCCGGGGCCGAGCGGATCTACTTCCAGCTCATCGACATGGAGGACCTGGATCACGTCGCCTTCCTCGGCGAAGAGGTGCTCCCGAAACTCCGCTGAAACGTAGATGCGTCTAACCTCTGATAATTGTGACGCAGATACGGATCAACGACGCCGCCGCCTTCCTCGGCGTGAGCGACGACACCGTCCGGCGATGGGCGGACCAGGGGGCGCTCCCCTCGGGCACCGACGACAAGGGCCGCAGGGTCGTCGACGGGCTCGCCCTCGCCGAGTTCGCCCGCGAACGGGCGACGCAGCCCGCCGACCCGCTCGGCGGCGTCGCGCGCTCGGCGCGCAACAGCTTCGTCGGACTCGTGACCCGCGTCGTGTCCGACACCGTGATGAGCCAGGTCGAGCTGCAGTGCGGCCCGCACCGCATCGTCTCGCTCATGAGCACCGAGGCGGTGAACGACCTCGGCATCGAGCCGGGGTCGGTCGCGGTCGCGAGCGTCAAAGCCACCCAGATCGTCGTGGAGGTAGCCCGATGAAGACCCACCAGAAGACCCCGCTCGCAGCCCTGTCGCTGCTGATCGCCGTCCCCCTCGCCCTCGCTGGCTGCTCGACCGGCTCGGACGACACGACGGACAGCGCCTCGGGCAGCGCGTCGGACGGCACGACCGACAGCACGACGCTCGTCGTCGCCGCCGCGGCCTCGCTGCAGAACGCGTTCACCGACATCGGGTCGCAGTTCGAGGACGAGCACTCTGGCGTCACGGTCTCGTTCACCTTCGATGGCAGCTCGGGCCTCGTCTCGCAGCTCCAGGAGGGTGCGCCCGGCAGCGTGTTCGCGAGCGCCGACGAGGCCAACATGGACAAGGCCGTCGACGCGGGGCTCACGACGGGAGACCCGCAGGTCTTCGCCCGCAACACCCTCGAGATCGTCACGCCGCCCGACAACCCCGCCGGCATCGAGACGCTCGCCGACCTCGCGTCGGGCGACGTCGACGTCGCGATCTGCGCCGCGCAGGTGCCCTGCGGGGCCGCGACGCAGCAGGTGCTCGAGAACGCGGATCTGACGCTCACCCCCGCGAGCGAGGAGCAGAGCGTGACCGACGTCCTGGGGCGCGTCACGAGCGGCGAGGCCGACGCGGGTCTCGTGTACGTGACCGACGTGACCTCGGCGGGCGACGAGGTCACCGCGATCCCGTTCGACGGCGCCGACGCGGTCGTCAACGACTACCCGATCGCGACGCTCGACGACAGCGACCTCGCGCAGGACTTCGTCGACTACGTGCTCTCCGACGCCGGTCAGGAGGTCCTCGCGTCGTACGGCTTCGTCGCGCCGTGACGACGCGGATCCCGCGCTGGCTGTACGCGCCGGCGGCGCTCGGCGCGCTGCTGGTGCTGCTGCCCATCGCGGGCCTCCTCTCGCGGGTCGAGTGGGCGCGCCTCCCCGCGCTCCTCACGACCCCCGAGGCGACGGACGCCCTCCTCCTCAGCCTGCGCACCGCGGCGTGCAGCACCGCGATCTGCGTCGTCCTCGGGGTTCCGCTGGCCTTCGTCCTCGCGCGCGCCGCGTTCCCCGGCCTCGCCGTCGTGCGCGCCGTCGTGCTGCTGCCCCTCGTGCTTCCCCCGGTCGTCGGCGGCCTCGCGCTGCTCTACGCCTTCGGGCGCAACGGCCTGCTCGGCCAGTGGCTCGAGGCGGGCGGCGTCCGCATCGGCTTCACGACCGTCGCGGTCGTCCTCGCGCAGGCGTTCGTGTCGCTGCCGTTCCTCGTCCTCAGCATCGAGGGGGCGCTGCGGCTCGAGCACCGCCGGTACGAGCAGATCGCCGCCACGCTCGGCGCCTCGCCGTCGGTCGTGTTCCGGCGCGTGAGCCTCCCGCTCCTCGCCCCCTCGCTCGTCTCGGGGGCGATCCTCGCGTTCGCGCGGTCGCTCGGCGAGTTCGGCGCGACCCTGACCTTCGCCGGGAACTACCAGGGCACGACGCGCACGCTCCCCCTCGAGATCTACCTGCAGCGCGAAGTGGACCCGTCGATCGCCGTCGCGCTCTCGCTGCTGCTCGTCGTCGTCGCGGTGATCGGCGTGCTCCTCACGACGGCCCGGAGGGCGCGATGACCGCCGAGTTCCCGAAGACACTCGCCGTGGAGGTCCGCTCGCACGGCCTCGCGTACGACCTCTCGGTCGGCGCGGGCACCTCGGTCGCGGTCATGGGGCCCAACGGCGCGGGCAAGACCACCTTCCTCGAGACGGTCGCGGGGCTCGTCCCCGGATCCGTGGTCCTCGGACCGGCCGACCTCACCCGCACCCCGTCGCACCGGAGGCCCGCCGCCCTCCTCGCGCAGGACCCGCTGCTCTTCCCGCACCTGTCGGTGCTCGACAACGTCGCCTTCCCGCTCCGCCACCGCGCGGGCCTCTCGCGGGCCGCGTCCCGCGCCGCGGCGGCCGAGCGGCTCGCGGACCTCGGGGTCGACCACCTCGCGGCGCGGCGCCCCGCGCACCTGTCGGGCGGTCAGGCCCAGCGCGTCGCGCTCGCCCGGGCGCTCGCGACCGACCCCGAGCTCCTGCTGCTCGACGAGCCGCTCGCCGCGCTCGACGTCACGGCAGTGCCGCCCCTGCGCCGAGCGCTGCGCGCCGCCGCCAGCGGACGCACGACCCTCATGATCACGCACGACCCGCTCGACGCGCTCGCGATCGCCGACGAGCTCGTCGTCGTGTCGGACGGATCCGTCGCCCAGCAGGGCCCGACGGCCGAGGTGCTGCGCGCGCCCGAGACCGCGTTCGGGGCGGCGCTGCTCGATCAGAACCCCTGGATTCGCACCGCCGACCTCGACGCGCTGCGCGGCTGAGGCGCCGCTACCGCCGCGCCTCGAAGAACGCGGTCAGCGGCGCGCGCGCGGCGTCCTCGAGCACGCCGCCGACGACCTCCGCGCGGTACGGCAGGCGGCGGTCGCGGACGACGTCGTAGAGGGATCCCGCGGCGCCCGCCTTGTCGTCCCAGGCGCCGAAGACGAGGCGCGAGATCCGCGACTGGAGGAGCGCGCCGGCGCACATGAGGCACGGCTCGAGCGTGACCACGAGGGTGCAGCCCTCGAGGTTCCATGCCCCGATCGCGCGGGCGGCCTCGCGCATCGCGAGGACCTCGGCGTGCGCCGACGGGTCATGAGTCTCCTCGCGGCGGTTGCGGCCCGACCCGATCACGGTGCCCGAGCCGTCGACGACGAGCGCCCCGACCGGCACCTCGCCCGCGGCGCCGGCCTCGAGCGCGAGCGCGATCGCCCGGCGCATGAGGTCGACGTCGCCCGGGTCGTGAGTCATGCCTCGAATGTACGGGGTGCCGTCCGACTTTCTCCCGTAGCCTGGACACCATGCGCGTGCACATTGCCGACCACCCGCTCATCACCCACAAGCTGACCGTCCTGCGCGACGCGAAGACGCCCTCGCCGGTGTTCCGCCAGCTGACCGAAGAGCTGATGACGCTGCTCGCCTACGAGGCGACCCGCGAGGTGCGCGTCGAGGAGACCGAGATCCAGACCCCGGTCACGACGACCAAGGGTGTGCGGATCGCCGACCCGAAGCCGCTCGTCGTGCCGATCCTGCGCGCGGGCCTCGGCATGCTCGAGGGCATGACCAAGCTCGTCCCGACGGCCGAGGTGGGCTTCGTCGGCATCGTGCGCGACGAGGCGACGCTCAAACCCTCGACCTACGCCGAGCGCCTTCCCGAGAACCTCGAGGGCCGCCAGTGCTTCGTCCTCGACCCGATGCTCGCGACCGGCGGGTCGCTCGCCGCCGCGATCAAGTTCCTCTTCGACCGCGGCGCGACCGACGTCACGGCCGTGTGCCTGCTCGGCACGCCCGAGGGCGTGCGGGCGATCGACACCCTCGTCGGCGACCGCGACGTCAAGCTCGTGCTCGGCGCGATGGACGACGGGCTCAACGAGAAGGGCTACATCGTGCCCGGCCTCGGCGACGCGGGCGACCGCCTCTACGGCACGGTCTGAGCGGCCGGCCGCGCGACGAGCCTGCTGAAGGCGCTGAGCCGCGCGACCGACTCGGCGCGCATCGGCAGGTCGTCGACGAGCGCGGGGCTGTGCACGAGGTAGGCCGCAACCTTCGCGCGGCTGATGCCGACGTTGAGCCGGTTCTCGAGCAGCAGGAAGTCGGGCCCGCGCGGCGCGTCGCGGCCCGATGACGCGGCGAGCGTCATGATCGCGACGGCGGCCTCCTGCCCCTGGAAGCGGTCGACGGTGCCGACGCGTACCTCGGGGAACCCGGCCCGCGCGAGCTCGCGCTCGACGAGCTGCTGCTGCGCGTTGTAGGGCGCGACGACGATCACATCGGCCTGCGTGAGCGGCCGCGGATCGAGCGCCGTCGCGACCTGTTCGTCGTCGATGTCGATGTCGACGAAGGCGCGCCCCACGACGTCGCGCACGATGCCCACCACAGCGGAGGCCTCCTCGGGCGAATCGGTCGCGTTGCCGCGATGCCGCACGGGAACGGGGTGCAGCCCGGGCTCGACCCCCGCGACCGACCGCAGCTCGGCGCCCGGCCGCGAGCGGAGGCGGCCCGCGTACGAGAGCTCGGAGACGGGGCGCGAGACCGCCGGGTGCATGCGCCAGCTCTGCGCGAGAAAGTAGCCGTTCTCGGGCGAGAGCACGGGGTCGTCCTGCATGAGCCACCCGAGCGCCGAGGTGTTGACGGGGGCCGGGTGCACGGCCTGGCTGACCTGCGGCAGCTGCCGCGGGTCGCCGAGCAGCAGCAGGCGGCGCGCGGCCATCGAGACCGCGATCATCGGCGCGAGCGAGAACTGCCCGGCCTCGTCGACGACCAGGAGGTCGAGCGAGCGCCGCGCGACCCGCGTCTCGTTCGCGAAGTCCCACGCCGTGCCGCCGACGACGTATCCGCGCAGCTTCGACTGCTGGAAGCCCGCGATCGCCTGCTTCCTCACGACCGTGAACGCCTCGCGCCCCGTCGGCTCGGCGCCGCCGCGCAGCGACTTGCCGACGAGCTCGCGCGGGGTGCCCGCGCGCACGACCCTGTCGAGCATGTTCTCGACGACGGCGTGCGACTGGGCGACGACGCCGACCTTCCACCCGTGCTCGTTCACGAGGCGCGCGATCACGTGCGCCCCCACGTAGGTCTTGCCCGTGCCCGGAGGACCCTGGACCGCGAGGTAGGTGGGAACCGACAGGAGCGAGAACACGATCGCCTCGGCGTCGCTGCCGATCGCCGTCGACACGACGCGGCCCGAGTGGTGCGCGGCGCCGAGCCCGCGGAGGATGTCGGTCGCGGGGTCGATCGGGAACGCGCCGTCGGTCTCGCCCACGGCCGTCGCGGCCCGGAGGATGCTCGTCGACCACTCGCGGATCGCGGTCTGCATGCGCCCGGCGGGCGGCGGAGACGGCGGCGTCATGGCGACGGGCAGCTCGCGCCACGTCTCGCCCGCCGCCGTCTCCTCGACGAGGGCCCCGCCCTCGAAGACCTCGACGACCGTCGCGGGGCGCGGCACGTGGATCCACCGCTCGGACGCGTCGTTCGCGAAGGGCGCCGGAGCCGCGTAGAGCAGGAACGGGCGCGATCCGACCGTGAGGCGGCTTCCCGGGGCGAGGTCGCCGCGCAGCTCGAGCCGCCGGCGCCCTCCGCTCCACTCGCTCGCGATCGACGACGCGCGCGCGTCGACGAGCATGACCTCGCGCGCGTCGGCCCACAGCGACGCCGGCTCCCGGAGGCGCTCGAAGTGCGCCTGCCAGAAGCCCTTCGCCTCGCGCGGGTAGTAGTCGATCGCCGCGGCCGCGAGCCGCAGCGCCATGGCGTCGCTCGGCGCGAGGTCGGGATCGCCTGCGCGCCGCACGAGCGACTCGGCCTCGAGCGACGGCTCGTAGGGCTGGCCGAGCGCGTCGTCGGGGGCGGCCGGAACGGCCCCCGTCTCGCGGGCGCGCTCGACGAGCCAGTCGCGCAGGCGCCGCGTCGACACGCAGTCGTAGCGGTTGTAGTCGGCGAGGTCGTCGAGGATCGCCTGCCCCGCGTCGGCGCGCCCGCCCGCGATCAGCTCGCGCGCCTCGACGTAGCGCACGATCGAGTCGTCGCCCTTCTGGACGCTCTGAGTGCGCACCTCGTCGCCCATGTAGAGCGGCTCGAGCTTCTTGATCGAGTACGAGCGGGATCCCACCCGCAGGGCGTGCTTGACGACGGGGTACAGGTCGACGAAGAGCTCGTCGCGCAGCATCGCGTCGACCTCGGCCTCGCACACCCCGTGCCGCGCCGCCATCGCCGCGAGGTGGACGGGCTCGTACGGCGCGTAGTGGTAGATGTGCATGCGGGGGCTCGCGCTCCGGCGCTGCGCGACGAACTCGCAGAACCGCTCGAGGGCCTCGCGCTCGGCGGCGAGGTCGTGCGCCCAGATCGACGAGTACTGCTCGCGGATGTCGACCCACCCGAAGAGGTAGTCGATGCCCCACGCCGGCCGGCCGTCGACCCCGGGCTCGGCGTGCAGCGGGTCGCCCTCGAAGTCGAAGAAGATGTCGCCCATGTCCGGGCGCGGCATGGATCCGAGCGCGTGCGGGTTCTGCACCTGCCACTCGGGCACCGCGCGTCCCTCGGACGCGATCTGCAGCCGGGCCTGCGAGCGGAGGCCCGCGAAGGCCTCCTCGCTCATGCGCGCGGGCGCCTCCGAAGCCGCGGCGAGCGCGTCGATCGTCGCGATGCCGGCGTCGCGCAGTCGGGTGCGCTGCTGCGGCCGCATGCCCGCGACGAGCAGGACGTCGCGCCGCTCGACGACCTGCGCCTCGCACTCGGCGCATCGGCCGCACGCGCGCACGTCGAGATCGCCCCGCGGATCGCCCCACGCGATCGCCGGGATCGGGTCGCCGATGGCGCGGTCGGCGACGAGCGCCCGCAGGCGGTCTCGGCGCGCCGAGAACAGCGGGAGCAGGTCGGCGACGTCGTGCGTCGAGGTGGTGCCGTCGCCGAGGAGGAGGTCGACCTCGTCGGCGCGCGGAACACCCAGCGCATCGAGACGGTCGACGTATGCCGCGAGCTGCATGAGCGCCGTGACGCGCGGAGTGCGCGCGAGCTTCGTGTCCTGCACGCGCCAAGCCCCCGCGTCGTCGCGCACGAGGAAGTCGGCGAAGCCCACGAAGTCGTCGGCAGAGAAGGCCGCCTGGAACACGACCCGCACCGCGGGATCGGCGAGCGCCGCGTTCGTCTCGTCGACGGCGGCGGCGAGCGCCGACGACGCCGACGAGACCCGCTCGATCTCGACGACGGCGTCGGCGTGCTCGGCGCGATACGCCGCGAGCTGGCGCGCCTCGTGCGCGTCGCCGAGCGCGGCGGCCCTCTCGAGCATCGGGTCGTCGGGCTCGTCGACGGCGGCGCACCGGCCGAGCTTGGCGTCGATCTGGCGCAGCCACGCGAACTCGCACTCGGCGGCGGCCTTGAGGTCGCTCGCGCTCCAGACGAGGCGGTTCGAATCGCGGATGATGCGCATGCCTCAACGGTATGCGGCACCCCTGACAGGCGAACGGGGCGACCGCGCGGCCGGGCGCGGCGTCACACGAAGCGGATCGCGTTCCGCCCCGCCGCGAGCGCGGCGAACGGCCCAGCCGGGTATGCCGCGCCCCGATCCTTCCGCGCTCCCGTGAGATCGCGATCGGCCGCGATCGGCGAACCGTCGGGATCCTCGAACTGCGCGCCGACGAAGCGCACGGGCTCGAGGTCGTCGCCCGTCACGACGCCGACGGCGTCGGGCGCGAACCCCGCGGGGAGCTCGATCTCGACGACCGTCTCCTCGCCCTCCTCGCGCACCGCGACGACGGGGTCGGCGTCGAGCCGCGCCGACGCGGCGTCGCCCGCGTAGGCGCGCGCCCCCGCCGCGTACACGTTGTCGCGCAGGTAGACGGGCTGCTCGACGCCGGCGAAGCGCTCGTGGTCGCCCAGGCTCGGATCGTCGACCCGCTCGAGGTACTCGTCCATGCTCTGGGGGTGGCCGTCGTAGGCCGCCGTTCCGGGCTCGGGGCTGCGACGCGAGCCCGCGCCGTAGGCCGGCTGGCCGTCGCCCGCGAGGAAGAGGTTGCCGATCCAGCGGTCGTCCCCGCCGAGGATCGCCGCGTATCCCGCGACCTGGGTGCTGTGCGGCCGGTGGTAGGGCGTCGGGCGCTCGACGACCGGCTCGACCGCGACGGTCCCCGCGACGAGGTTGTTGAGGAAGGCCCCGCCCTGGCTGAACACCTCGAGGGAGGCCCGCGAGGCGAACAGGTTGTGGTCGGCGACGTAGGGCCCGTGGCTGACCTCGACGAAGAGGTCGCGGCTGTTCGCGTAGAGCGCGTTGCGCGTGATCCGGGTCCCCTGCGTCTGCCAGTCGAGCCAGATGCCGAGCGAGCAGTCGTGGATCCGGTTGCCGGCGATCACGACGTCGATCGCGGCGTGCAGCTTGATGCCCGCGATCTCGTGGCCGAAGAACTCGCGCTTGATCGCGATGTTCCAGATCCGGTTGCGCTCGATGGTCGAGAACACGGCCCCGAGGTGGCCGACGACGGCGTTCTGGCCGCAGTCGTGGATCCGGTTGTCGCGCACGATGTGCGACCCGATGTGCTCGGCGTCCCAGCCGATCTGGCGGGCCGAGAACACCGACTCGAGCTGGTACTGGTAGCCGGGCTTGTCGCGGCGCTCCGTCGCGAAGTCGTGCCCCGTCGAGCGCTCCTTGCCGAGGCTCACGGCCGAGCACTTGGCGTCGTGGATGTCGTTGCCCTCGATGATCCATCCCCTCGCCCAGTTCGGGCCGATGAGGCCCGGCTGGTCGGCGGTCGGGGGCGCCCAGGGCGTCGCCGCCTGCGCGAGCTCGAAGCCCCGCACGGTGATGAAGTCGACGCCGTGCGCCTCGGGCGAGAAGACCTGGCGGCGCACGTTGATCTCGACGAGCTCCGCGTTCGGGTCGACGTCGTGGAATGCCGCCCAGATCGTCGTCTCGCCCTCGCCCACCTCCGCAAACCAGCGGAAGCGGGTCTGATCCGGGTCGCGCACCGCGTCGACGGTTCCCGTCCAGTCGTCGAGGACCTCGGTGCGGATCCCCGCGTCGTCGAGCTCGGCGCGGCTCGCGGCCTCGTAGAACCCACGGCCGTTCAGGTAGACGTCGCCGAGGTGCCGCGTCGGCGCGTCGGCCGACGGAACGACCCAGTCCCCCGCGACCTCCTCGGCGAAGGGGTTCCAGTCGCCGAAGAGCGCGTTCGGCACGCGCACCGACCAGACTCCGGATCCCTCCGCTGTCCACCCCGTGACGCGCTCGGATCCCGTGATCCGCACGTGCTCGCCGGCTGCCGCCGCGTAGGTGATACGGCGCCTGTCATCGCGCCCGCCGCGCGCGGGGCGCACCCACTCGCGGTACACGCCCTCGTGCACCTCGACGGCGTCGCCCGGCATCGCGACGCGGGCCGCCCTCCCGATCGTCCGGAAGGGCGCGTCGGCGCCGCCCTCCGCCAGGTCGGAGCCCGTCGTGGCCACATGGAAAGTCGTCATCGTTCCTCGCCTCGCTCGTCATCGAACTTTATGTTGCACTTGGCAACAAACACGATGCTAGCGGCGATTCTCCGCTGGACGTCAGGCGCGCTGATCCGCCGGCAGCGCAGCGTCGAGCTCGGCGAGCCAGGCGCGGGCGTTGCCGTCGGACGGCGCGCGCCAGTCGCCGCGCGGCGAGAGCGAGCCGATGTGGCTCACCTTGGGCCCGTTGGGGACGGCGGATCGCTTGAACTGCGCGAAGCCGAAGAAGCGCTGGAGGAACACGCGCTCCCACTTCGCGATCGTCGCGAGGTCGTAGGCGAAGCGCTCCTCGTCGGGGAACCCGGGCGGCCACTCCCCGGCATCGGCGTCGCTCCACGCGTGCATCGCGAGGAAGGCGATCTTCGAGGGCCGGAATCCGTGCCGCAGCACCTGCGCCAGCGTGAAGTCGTGGAGCGCGTACGGCCCGATCGTGTCCTCGGTCGACTGCACCTTCCCGTCCTGCCCGACGGGCACGAGCTCGGGCGAGATCTCGGTGTCGAGGACCGACTGCAGGACCTCGGCCTCGGCCGCCGTGACGCCCTGCGCCTCGCCCTCCGAGATGACCCAGCGGATGAGGTGCTGGATCAGCGTCTTGGGAACGCCGCTGTTGACGGCGTAGTGGCTCATCTGGTCGCCGACGCCGTAGGTCGCCCAGCCGAGCGCGAACTCCGACAGGTCGCCCGTGCCGACGACGATGCCGCCGTTGTGGTTCGCGAGCCGGAAGAGGTAGTCGGTCCGCAGGCCGGCCTGGACGTTCTCGAAGGTCACGTCGTAGACGGCCTCGCCGGATCCCGCCGGGTGCCCCATGCGCGCGAGCATCTCGGTGGCGGCGGGGCGGATGTCGACCGTCTCGATCGCGGCGCCGACCGACTCGGCGAGGGCGATCGCGTTGGAGCGCGTGTGGTCGCTCGTCGCGAAGCCCGGCATCGTGTAGGCGAGGATCTCGCTGCGGGGCCGCCCCATGAGGTCCATCGCCCGTGCGATCACGAGGAGGGCGTGCGTCGAGTCGAGCCCGCCCGACACCCCGATGACGGGCTTCGGATCGCCGATCTGCCGCATGCGCTGCACGAGGCCCGCGACCTGGATGTTGAACGCCTCGTAGCAGTCCTGCGCGAGCCGCGCCGGGTCGTCGGGGACGAACGGGAAGCGGTCGACCGCGCGGCGCAGCCCCACGTCGCCCTTCGGCGGCCGCAGCTCGAACCCGACGCGGCGGAAGTCGGTCGACGCCGCGTGCGTGCGGCGGTTGTCGTCCTGCGTGCCCTGCCGCAGGCGGTCCTGCCGCAGCCGGTCGAGGTCGACGTCGGCGATCGAGTACGTCGGACCCTGCGGGAAGCGCTCGGTCTCGGCGAGAAGCGAGCCCGACTCGTAGATCATCGTCTGGCCGTCCCACGACAGGTCGTTCGACGACTCGCCGAGCCCGGCGGCCGCGTACGCGTAGGCCGCGTTGGTGCGTGCCGAGGCCGACTGGACGAGGAGCCGGCGGTCCTCGGCCCGCGCGATCGTGATGGGGCTGCCCGAGAGGTTCAGGAGCACCGTCGCCCCCGCGAGGGCGGCGAGCGACGACGGCGGGATCGGCACCCACATGTCCTCGCACACCTCGGCATGGACGACGAGGCCGGGGACGTCGCGCGCCTCGAAGAGGATGTCGGGGCCGAACGGCACGGCGACGTCGCCGATCGAGATCACGCCGCGCTGGTCGTCGCCCGGTGCGTACCAGCGGCGCTCGTAGAACTCGCGATAGGTCGGCAGGTACGACTTCGGCACGACGCCGAGGATCTCCCCCCGGTGGATCGCGACGGCGCAGTTGTAGACGCGGCCGCCGCGGGCGAGCGGCGCGCCGACCACGAGGAGCGGGAGGATCCACGCCGACTGCTCGCGGATCTCCTCGATCGCGTCGCGCACCCCGTCCAGCACGACGTCCTGCATCACGAGGTCGTCGATCGCGTACCCCGTGAGGCTCAGCTCGGGGAACACGGCGACCGCGACGGCCTCGCCGTCGAGGTGCCGCGCGGCCTCGATGATGGTCTGCGCGTTCGTCGCCGGGTCGGCGACCGCGACGGGGACGTGGCACGCCGCCACGCGGGCGAAGCCATGCCCGTACGCGCTCGCGAAGTCGAAGTCGGTCACGCCCCCAGTCTGTCACCGAGGCCGCGCGTGATCGCCCCCGAATCCGTCGGAACGGATCTGTGACGATCCGCGCGCTCGATCCGTCTTCCCCTGTAGAGCGTTGTCCGACGCTCTCCGGATGGCACGGCCGAGGGGCCGCGCCGCTGAACATGGAGGTGGTTCCGATGACCGCGGACGAGACGAACACGACGAACGCGACGACGAACGCCGCGCGCGCACCGCGCGTCGACAAGGCGACGGCGAGCGGCCAGGCGGCCGTCTCGCCCGAGGGCGCGTCGGAGGGGCGCACGACGATCGCCGAGGACGTCGTGGCGAAGATCGCCGGTATCGCGGCGCGCGAGGTCTCCGGCGTGCACGCGCTCGGCGGCGGCGGCGCCCGCGCGCTCGGCGCGATCCGCGATGCCGTCAACGCGACCGACCTCACGCAGGGCGTGAAGGTCGAGGTCGGCGAGACGCAGGCGGCCGCCGACATCACGATCGTCGTCGACTACCCGACGCCGATCCAGGACGTCGCTCAGAACGTCCGCGCGGCCGTGGCCGACGCCATCACCCGCC
This sequence comes from Microbacterium indicum DSM 19969, assembly GCF_000422385.1. Taxonomy (GTDB): domain Bacteria; phylum Actinomycetota; class Actinomycetes; order Actinomycetales; family Microbacteriaceae; genus Microbacterium; species Microbacterium indicum. The sequence goes on along the minus strand of NZ_AULR01000008.1, from coordinate 76,690 downwards.
TCGTCGGGCTGCAGGTCGTCGAGGTGAACGTCGACGTGAACGACGTGCACCTGCCGAGCGACGACGCGGACGACGGCGACGACGAGTCCCGCGTCTCATGAACGCCACGCTGACGGGCGCCCTCGTCGGCACGATCCTGGCCGTCGTGGCGCTGACGTTCGGGTTCTGGGGGTTCCTGCTCGTCGCGCTCGCGATGGCGATCGGCGCCCTCGTGGGCCGCGTCGTGTCGGGCCAGCTGGATCTGCGCGCCCTCGCGGGGGCGCTGACCGGCAGGCGGACCTCGTCGTGAGCACCGCGGTCGCCCCGCCGCCGGCGCGCCCCGCCCTCCCGCACGGGGTCGTGCGGGTGCGGGAGCGCGTCGTCGACGCCGTCGTCAGGGAGGCGTCGGCGGCCGCCATCGGGGTCGCGCGGGACGAGGTCTCGACCGAGGTCTCCGAGTGGGCGGGCGGGCTCTCCGTGCGGGTCTCCGCGCGGTTCCCGATCCCCGACCTGTCCGACGCGGACGCCGTCAGGGCCGCGACCCCGATCCCCGACCGCGCGCGGGCCGTGCAGTCGTCGCTCGCGGACACGCTCGCGCGGCTGACGGGCAGGGAGATCCGGCGGGTCTCCGTCGCGATCACGGGCGCGATCGTTCCTCCGAGGAAGAGGGTGAGATAGGTGTCGGACGCAGTGCTGAGGCGCGTCGTGCGCCGCGAGACGCACTCGCCGCGCACGGCCGCGGCCGTCGTCGTGCTGGTTGCCGCCGCGCTCGCCGCGGCGTACGTCGGGGTCGAGATCGCGCTGGCGCTCTCGGGCGCCGACCCGCTGCTCGTGTCGCCGGGGCACGCGCTCGCGTGGCTCGAGCGGCTGCCGAGCACGCGGTTCGCCGCGCTGGGCGCCGTCGCGGCTCTCGCGGGGATCGTCCTGATCTGGCTGGCCGCGAGCCCCGGACGGCGGCCGAAGCACGCGATCGGCCGCGCCTCGCGGGCCGTGCTCGCCGACAACGCCGTGATCGCGTCGTCGCTCGCGGAGCGCGTGAGGCGCGAGATGGATCTCTCCCCCGGCGCGGTGGTCGTCGGCGTCGGGCACCGCCAGGCCGACGTGACGGTGCGGCCCGAGCCGGGGCAGCAGCTGGAGAGGGCGTCGGTCCGAGCGGTCGCGGAGGCGGAGCTCGACGAGTACGATCTGACACCCAGCGTCAGTGTGCGGGTGCGCGTTCTGCGGCCCGGTGGCGAGGAGGCCGCGCGATGAACGACACGAACCGAGCGGTGAACCGTGTCGTGCTGATGGTCGCGGGCGTGCTCCTCCTCGCGGCGGGCGCCGGGGCCCTCGCGGCGATGGCGTGGCCGGCCGCGGGAGACGCCTGGGCCGCCGGCGGCGCGGCCGCGATCGAGTGGATGCGGCGCGCCCACGATGCGACCCGCGTGTCCGAGGCGACGACGCTGAGCTGGTTCGTCCTCGCGCTCCTCGCGGCGCTGCTGCTCGTCGTCGTGTTCGCCCTGGTCGTCGTCGCGCGCCTCGGAGGGGGCAGGAGCGGATCCGTCGCCCGGTTCGAGCCGGGCGAGGGCGCGCAGGGCGCCGTGACGATCCGCCAGGGGTTCGCGTCCGACGCGATCGCCCGGTCGCTCGACGGCGACCGCGACATCCTCGCGTGCCGGGTCGACACGAGGGCCGTCGCGGGTGAGGACGTGCTGCACGTGAGCGTCACGCCGCGCCGCGGCACGTCGCCCGCCGCCGTCGCCTCTGCGGTGACGGCGCTCCTCGACAGCCTCGAGGTCCTGACGGGACGCGACGCACCCGCGCTCGTGTCGATCCGCTCCGGGATCCGCTCGAGGCTGGCCGGAGACCGGCCGCGGGTGACGTAATCACCCGCCGACGCATGACCACAGACCACCGCCCTCGGCACCGGGGGCGGCAGAGAAAGAGAAGGGAAGCACGACGATGAGTGCAGGGGACAAGATCAAGGCCGCGGCCGAGAAGGCCGCCGGCCACGTCAAGGAGACCGTCGGCAAGGCGACCGACAACGACGACCTCGTCGCCGAGGGCAAGGCTGACCAGGCGAAGGGCGCCGTCAAGGAGACGGTCGAGGACGTCAAGGACGTCTTCAAGAAGTGACCCTCGCCGGCGGGGCGGGCGCTCCGCCCCGCCGGCATCCCCGCAGTGCTTTCGAAAGGAACGACTCTCATGGGCTTCTTCGGTTTTCTCATCCTCGGCCTGCTCGCGGGCGCGATCGCGAAACTCATCCTCCCCGGGAAGCAGGGCGGCGGATGGTTCGTCACGCTCCTGCTCGGCGTCGTCGGGGCGCTGCTCGGCGGGTGGCTCGGCGGGCTGATCTTCGGCGTCGACCTGCAGGGATTCTTCGACCTGTCCACCTGGCTTCTCGCGATCGGCGGGTCCATCGTGGTCCTGCTGATCTACGGCCTGATCACGGGGCGCCGGTCCAAGAAGTGACGGCGGGGACGCGGGATGAGCACAGATCATCGCGATGATCCGCTGCGCTCGGCCGACGACGGCATCGTCGCCGGCCGAGCGGCCGACGGCGACGCGGCGGCGTTCGCCGCGCTCGTGCGAAGGCACACCCCCGTCATGCGCGCGTACGCGCGCCGCATCCTCTCGGGGAGCGCCGATGTCGACGACGTCGTGCAGGACGCGTTCGTGACCGCGTGGGAGCAGCTGCCCCGCCTCGAGGATCCGGGGAGCGTCAGGAGCTGGTTGATGCGGATCACGGGCCGCAAGGCCATCGACCGCATCCGCGCGGCGCGACCGCACGCCGACGTCACCGAGATCGACGCGCCGGCTCCCGAGCTCCTGGCCCCGCCGCGGCAGGCCGAGGCGCGGGCGGGCGTCGCCGCCCTCGGCGAGGCGCTCTCGAACCTCCCCGCGCCGCAGCGGGAGTGCTGGGTCCTCCGGGAGCTCGGCGGGTGCAGCTACGCGGAGATCGCCGACGAGCTCGGGATCCCGACGTCGACGGTGCGCGGCCTGCTCGCCAGGGCGCGCAGGGACCTGATTGTGCGGATGGAGGAGTGGCGATGAACGAACACGACGCGCCGGGCGACCCCGTCCTCGGCGTCGGCCCCGAGGACCTCGACGGCCACACGATCGAGGAGCTGTCCGACTACCTCGACGCCGGGCGCACGCCGCCCGACCCGTCGATCGACCGCTCGCCCGGCTGCCGCATCGCGCTCGACGCGCTCGAGAGGCTCCGGGACCTGACCCCCGAGCTGCTCGCCGCCGACACCGCGGCGGAGCCCGAGCCCGACGACGGGTGGGTGCAGCGCGTGCTCTCGGGCATCGCGCTCGACGCGCGCGCCGGCCGCCGCATCCCGCTCGACAGCGACGCGCCCGGAGCCGACCTCGGGATCACCGAGGGCGCCGTGCGCGGCGTGATCCGGGCCGCGGAGACGGCGTTCCCCGGCGTCCTCGTCGGCGCGTGCCGCTTCGACGGCGACGTCACGGTGCCCGGCGAGCCGATCCGGGTGCGCGTCGACGCCAGCGTCCCCTACGGCGAGCCGATCCCCGCGCTCGCGGGGCGGCTGCGTGTCGAGATCCGGGGGCGCCTGCGCGCCCACACGTCCATGAATCTCGCCGCGGTCGACATCGCGGTCCGAGACGTCCGCCGCCCCCGCGGCCGGGAGGAGAGCAGATGACCGACGAGCGAGAGACGCGGCTCGCCGGCGACATCGCCGAGGCGGTGCGCGAGGTCCCCGGCGTGACGGCGCTCTACTCCCCGGGAGGCGCGGCGTCGCAGCTCGTCGATGCCGGAGCGCGGGCGCTCGGCGTGCGCGCGGCGGACGCCGCGCCCGTCCGCGTGGAGCGGGATCGAGACGGAACGCGGGTCGAGGTCGCGATCGGGGCGCACGCCGCGCACGGCGGCGCCGCGACCGCCCGGCGCGTGCACGCGGCGGTACGCGCGCTGTGCGACGCGAGGGGCGCCGGCCCGTCGATCGTCCGGGTGACCGTCGTGCACGTCGACGACGGTCGTCCGGGCGATCAGGCGGCGGAGCGCGCGTTGTAGACCGTGATGGATCCGCCGTCGATCGCGGCGCGGTACTGCTCGAAGACTTCGATCGCCTCGGGCTTCGCGACGTCTACCGCCACCCGGATCCCGCGCGCCTCGAAGTCCTCGGCCCACGTCGCGATCATGGGGCCCTCGTCGAAGGTCGTGAGCTCCTCGAGCTCGGGTCCCTGGCCCGCGAGGACGAGCGAGGTGATCCCCGACCACATCGTTGCGCCGTAGCACTGCACGCAGGGGCGCCAGTTCACGACGAGCTCGTGCTCGGGCAGGCCCTCGCCGCCGAGATCCCACGTACCGAGCGCTTGCTGCGCCATGCCGATCGCCGTCACCTCGGCGTGCCCGAGGGAGATGTCGTTCGACAGCACGACGTTGACGCCGACCGAGACGATGCGGCCGCTCTCGCGCTCGACGATGATCGCGGCGAAGGGGCCGCCGTTGCCCTCACGCCAGTTGCGGTCGGCGAGCCGGTTGACGAGGGCGACTCGCTCTTCGCGGGTCGGGAGCGCCTCGGGGACCGGGGCGAGCTCGTCCTCCAGCCAGGCGGGGAGGTCGAGCGAGAACGTGTGGGCGAGCGTCGAGAACTGCATGACGCCAGAGTAGGTCGCGTTTGTTACGCGTTTTCGCCTGCCCGCTATTCGCTGCGTGCGCGTCCGAGCAGAGACCGCAGGACGAAGAACACGACGACCGCCACGAGGACCACGAGGACCGCCTTGAACAGGAACCACATCACCGAGAAGAGGGCCTGGACGATCGCGATCGCGATGACGACGGCGACGATCGCGCCGAGGACGGACCAGAAGGTCTTCACGATGCGGCCTTCGGGTCGAGGGCGAGGGATCCGGTGCGGGTCATGCCACCCAGGCTACCCGGGCGGTCAGTCCTGGTCGACGACGCTCCACCCCTCGCGGACCCGGCGCACGCGCAGCTGCGCCGGGATCTGCTCGCGCATCGCCTCGACGTGGCTGATGACGCCGACGGTGCGGCCGCCCTGGCGCAGCGCGTCGAGCGTGCGCATGGCCGATTCGAGGGTGTCGGCGTCGAGCGAGCCGAAGCCCTCGTCGACGAAGAGCGTGTCGAGGCGGACTCCCCCGGCGCGGCCCGTCACGACCTCGGCGAGCCCGAGGGCGAGGGCGAGGGACGCGAGGAACGTCTCGCCGCCCGACAGCGAGTGCGGCGGCCGGGCGCGGCCCGTGAAGGCGTCGACGACCTCGATCCCGAGGCCCGAGGCGGCGCCGCGGCGCGCGAGCGCGTCGGTGTGGCGCAGCGTGTAGCGGCCGTCGCTGACCTCGGCGAGGCGCACGTTGGCCGCCTCGACGATCTCTTCGAGCTCGGCCGCGAGCACGAAGGTCTCGAGGTTCATGCGCTGCGCGTTCGGCGGGCGCCCCGCGACGGTGTCGGCCAGGCGGGTGACGAGCTGCGCCCGGCCCGCCGCCTCGGCGATCTCGGCGCGGACGGTCTCGGCTCGCGTCCAGGCCTCGGCGAGCGCGTCGGCTGCGCGACCCGACGCCGTGCGATCCTCGACCGCCGCGTCGACGGCGGCGCGGGCGCCCGCCACGGCGGCCTCGGCGGGGGCCGTGTCGACGGGATCCGCCGGCAGCTCGGGCGGGAGGCCCGCGAGCTCGGCCTCGGCGGCGAGGCGGCGGGCGCCGCGCTCGGAGAGCTCGCGCTCGATCCGCCCGCGTGCGTCGTCGCCGCGCAGAGCGTCGCGCGCGGCGACGTCATCGCCGAAGCCCGCCGCGCCGAGCGCGTCGGCGAGGTCGGCGCGGGCTCCGGCCGCCGTGGCCGCGGCACGCTCGTACTCGCGCACGGCTTCGGCGAGGGCCGCGGCACGCGACGCGAGGCGCCGAGTCGACCCGATGCGCTCGGCGACCGACCCGAAGGGCCCGCGCGCCGCGTCGACGGCGCGGCGGTCGGCGGCGAGCTGCTGCTCGTCGGCCGCGATCCGCGCCGCGAGAGCCGCGCGCTCGGCCGTCACGGCGTCGGCCTCGTCGGCGAGCCGCCGCTGCGCTCGTTCGTGCTCGCCCAGCTGACGCTCGAGCGCCGCCTTCTCGGCGGCCGCGCTCTGCGCGTCGGCCAGTTCGTCTCGCGCCGCGATCAGGTCGCCCTCGACCTCGACCTCGGTGCGGCCGCCGGCGCGGGCCTCGGCCTCGCGGAGCGCGACCTCGGCAGCCTGCCGCGCCGTCGACGCCGCGTCGGCGGCCGCCGCAGCCGCGGCGCGCCGCGCCTCGGCATCGTCGATCGCCTCGGGCGTGACGGCGTCGTCCGAGGGCGCGGCGGGCGCGGGGTGCTCGAGCGATCCGCACACGGCGCACGCGGCGCCGGGCTCGAGCGACGCCGCGAGCTCGCCCGCGATCCCGAGCAGCCGGCGCGCGTGCAGATGGTCGACCGCCTCCTCGGCGGATCGGCGGGCGGAGACGGCCTCCGCGGCCGAGGCCGAGGCCGCGGCGTAGGCGGCGCTCCGTCGCGCGGCGTCCTGCAGCGCCCGGAACTGCTGGTCGAGAGCCGCGATGTGCTCCTCAACGCGCTCACGGTGCGCGGCACGCGCGGCCGCCTGCGCGAGCGCCTGCCGCGCCTGGTCGATGCGCTCGGGGAGCGCAGCCCGCTGCTCGGCGACGCGCGCCGCGCGGCCCTCGAGCCCGGCGAGCTCGTCACGGAGGGAGGACAGCGCGTCGTCGCGCGCCGCGAGCCGCGTCTCGCGATCGCGCAGCTCCTCCCATGCCCCCGTGCGGCGCTGCGCCTCGGCGACGTAGGCGTCGAGCTCGGCCGGAGGGGCGGCGTCTGCGGGGTCGTCGTCGGAGCGGGAGGCCGACCACGCGTCGCGCGCGCGGCTCTCCGCCCCCGCGGCCTCGGACTCGGCGTCGACGGCGACCCGCGCGGCGTCTGCGGGGCCCCGCACCGCCTCGGCCCGCCGCGCCGCCTCGAGCTCGGCGCGCAGGCCGCTCTCGCGGTCGGCCGAGGCGTCGAGTTCGGCGACGACCGCCCGAGCCGCGTCGCGGCGCACCTGGTGGTCGCGCATGGCCCGGACGGCGTCGCGCGCCCGCTCGGCCGTCTCGCGCGCCGAGCGGGCGTCGGCCTCCCGTGCCAGGGCCGCCTCGTGCGCCGAGCGCGCCGCGTCGACGGCCGCGCCGAGCCGCTCGATCGGCTCGTCGGCCTCGCCCGCGGGCCCGCCCAGCGCGCGCTCGACGTCGCCCGCCGCCTGCTCGAGCGCGGCTTCCAGGGCCTGGCGCCGCGAACCCACGCGCGCCTCGGCGTCGCGGCGCCGCGCGTCGAGCGCGCCCTCGTAGTCTTCGAATCGCCTGGTGCCGAAAAGAGTGCGGAGAAGCCGCTGCCTCTCGTCGTTCTTCGCGAGGAGAAAGTGCGCGAAGCGCCCCTGCGCGAGCAGGATCACCTGCAGGAACTGCTGCGCGCTGAGCCCGACGACCTCGTCGACGAGGGTGCCGACGTCGACGGCGCGCGCGGCCCGGCCGACCCACGCGTCGTCGACCCACTCGGACATCTCGACGCGGGCGGCCTCGGTCGTCGTGCCCTCGCCGCGCTGCTTGGGGCGCTCGTACTCGGGGCTGCGCACGATGCGCCAGCGCACGGCGTCGATCGAGAACTCGAGCGCGACCTCGGTGGGCTCGCCGAGCTCGGCGTGGTCGCTGCGCAGGCGCCTCTCGCCGTCCTCGGATCGCGGCGTCTTCCCGTAGAGCGCGAAGCACACCGCGTCGAGGATGCTCGATTTGCCGGTGCCGGTGCGCCCCGTGATGAGGAAGAGCCCGTCGGCCGCGTAGCGGTCGAGGTCGATCGTCTGCCGCGCACGGAACGGCCCGAACCCCGCGGCCTCGACGCTGTGGATCCTCATGCCGTCTGCTCCGCGGCCCGGCGCTCGCCGATCACCTCGGCGATGAGCGCGCGCTCGTCGCCGCTCGCCCCCTCACCGCGCCGGACGAAGTCGAGGAAGTCGCCCACGATCTGCTGGTCGGGGGCGGCGCGGCCGACGCGCTCGCGATACGAGCGGCGCGGCTCGTCGCCCGCGCCGGCGGGATCGTGCTGGATCGCCGCGCAGAACGGGAAGCGCGCCTGGAGGCGGCGCATCGGATCGGGCTGAGGCACGCGGTCGGTCAGCACGGCGCACACCCAGCTCTCGGTGTGCGCGTCATGGGCGGGATCCTCGAGCAGCTCGGCGAGCGTGCCTCGGAGCGTCACGAGCGGCCGCGGCACGGGGAGGCCGAGCCACTGCGCGTCGACGAACCCGTCGTCGTCGATGTCGACGAGCCAGGACCCGCGGGGCTTGGAGCCCTCGCCGAAGCTGTAGTGCAGCGGCGCCCCCGAGTACCGCACGCGGTCTTCGAGCACCGCGCGGCCGTGGATGTGGCCGAGCGCGACGTAGCTCGGCCCCGCGAGATCTGCGAGCGGCACGACGTCGAGGGATCCCTGGCGCAGGTCGGCGCGGACCTCGCGCTCGAGCTGCGGCGTCGGCTCGACGCCGGCCGCGAAGCAGTGCGCGATCGCGACCGAGGGGCGGTCGCGGCCCGCGCGCGCGGCGTTCACGAGCCCCATCGCGTGCCGCACCGCCTGCTCCTGCGTGCGGACCCCGGCCTCGGGCCAGACGCCGCGCACGAGCGCGGGCTCGAGGTAGGGGATGCCGTAGAAGTCGACCCCGCGGATCGTGATCGGATCTCCGATCGACGCGGGGTCGGTCACGACGTGCACCCCCGCCGCACCGAGGAAGGGCGCCTGGAAGCCGAGTCGCGCCGCCGAGTCGTGGTTGCCGCTCGTCATGACGACGTGTGCGCCGGCCTCGCGGATGCGCCGCAGCACGTCGGTCAGCAGCGTGTACGCGCCCGCGGCGGGCGTCGCCGAGTCGAACACGTCGCCCGCCACGACGACGACGTCGACGCCGTGCTCGTCGACCTGGTCGACGATGGCGCCCAGAACGCCCGCGAGCGCCTCGAGCGTCGCGTTGCCGTGGAACGACCGGCCGATGTGCCAGTCGGACGTGTGCAGGATCCTCATGCGACGCACCATACGGTCCACCTCCGACACGCGAACGGCGGCCTCAGTCGAGACCGACCTTCGGCTTGGCCCACGACCGGCCCTTGGTGTCCTTGACGATGTCGTACTCGACGTCGACGTGGGGCTCGATCGCGCTGTACTTGTCGTTCGGGGCGCCGATGACGAGCTGGAACCCCAGACCGCGCCAGGCCCCGATCGCGCGCTTCGTGAAGTGGGCGTCGGCCTTGATGAGCGCCTCGTCCATGAAGACCGGCGCGTACCGCGGCCGCTCCGCCCCCGCGTCGCCGAGCTGGTAGCGCAGGGCGGCGCCGACGATGAAGGCGATGAGCTCCTGCGACTCGCCTCCCGACTTCTCCCCGATGTGGTCGTAGAGCGCCTGGTGAGCCTTCGTCACGGCGTCGACCCGCTCGGCGCTGACCCGCACGTGCTGCCGCACGTCGACGAGGTCGGCGAAGTCGGGGGCCTCGCGGCGGAAGCGCGAGATGAGCTTCGCCATCCGCTCGTATACGCGCTCGCGGTCGCCGTCGCTCTCGGCCGCCTCGATCGCGGCCCGGACGTCGCGCAGCTCGCGGCGGAAGCGCCGGCGGCCCTCCGACTGCGCCTCGCGCGTGACGATCTGCAGGCGGCTCGCCTCGTCGGCGAACGGGAGATCCTGCATGATCCGGTTGATGGGGTCGATCCGCTCGCGGATCTCGCGCATCGCACGGCTCAGGGATCCGTCGAGGTTCGCGAGGTCGTTGCCCGAGAGGTTCAGGAGGCTCTCGCGCCACTCGGCCTCGAGCTCGTGCAGCCCGCTCGTCTCGAGCGCCTCGAGGATCCGCTCGAAGTCGCCGACGGATGCGTCGGGGTCGGCGAGGAGGTTCGGGTTGGGCCAGCGCGCGAGGAAGCCCTGCATGAGCCGGCGCATGCTCTCGCGCTGCTCTCCGTGCGCCTCGACGGCGGCGCGGCGGTCCTCGAGGAGGCGGTGCGTCGCGGTCTGGAGAGCCGCGTCGAAGCGGTCGAGCGCCGCGGCGGGCGACGGCTCGTCGTGCTCCTCGTACACGAAGCGCTCGTCGAGGTAGGCCGTCTGCGCCGCCGTGAGCGCGCGCTCGGCGCGCTCGGCGTCGTCGATGACGGCCTGGCTCGCGTCGACGTCGTCGACGACGTCGCCCCACCGGGTTCCGATCTGCTCGGCCTCGACCGCGGCGCGCGCGACCTCGGCGCGCAGCCGCTCGGACCGCGCCCGCGCGTCGTCGATCTGCCTCTGCAGGCCCGCGATCTCGGGGCTGTCGGCGGCGACCTCCTGCGCGAGAGCCGTCCAGCGCTCGCGGTCGGCCTCCGCCGACGCCGTGTCGACCTGGTCCCACGTGACGTCGGCGATCTTCTCGAACGCCGAGCGCCGCGCGTCGACCTCGTCGAGCGCCCGCTCGGCCGTCTCGACGCCCAGCTCGGCGTCGCGCAGGCGCGCCTCGGCCTCGAAGCGCGCGCGCTCGAGCTCGCGCTGGCGACGCCCGGCCGAGAACCCGAGGACGCTGCGGCGCCCGTGGCCGCCGTGGGATCCGCGGGATCCCTCCGACACCTGGCCGCCGATCGTCAACGCGCGCCGATGCCGCCCGAACTCGGCGGCGCTGTCGACGCACACGAAGGCGTAGCGGTCGTCGAGGCGCTGGCGGAGCCACCCCGTGAACGGGGTCTCGCGGAAGTCGAGGCGGCCCGGAAGCGTGCGGGCGTCGGCGGGCGCGGGAGCCGGGATCCCCGTCTCGACGCCCTCGTAGCGCAGGCGCTCGCCCGTGCGGACGCCCTCGATCGCGGCGCGGAACGCCGGGAGGCGCTCGGCGTCGACGAGCAGGGTCGTCGCGAAGCCCCCGAGCGCGAGCCCGAACGCCTCGCGCCACGGCTCGAACTCCGTGCGCACCTCGACGAGCTCGGCGACGAACGGCAGGTCGTCGGGCGCGAGCCCCGCCGCGTCGGCGAGCTCGCGGCGTGCGCGGTCGAGGTGCGAGGGGATCGCGCCCGTCGCGCCCTGCGACGCGCGCATCTCGGCGTCGATCTCGCCGAGCGCCGACCGCGCGGCCGTGCGCTCGGCCGCGGCGTCGACGAACGCCTCGCGCGCGGCCCCGCGGGCGTCGCGATCCGCGAGCGCCCTCCGCGCCGCGCCCGCGAGCGCGTCGAACTCCTCGCGCGTCGCGGCGCTCGCCCCGAGCGACGCGACGTCGGCGTCGAAGATCTCGCGGCGGCGCTCGGCAGCGGCGAGGCGCCGCTCGGCGTCGCGCAGCTCGCGCTGGGCGGTCTCGAGGCGGTCTCCCCCGGCGTTCCGGAGCACCTCCACGAGGCCGTCGCGTTCGGCGTCCGCGGCGTCGGCGAGCGCCTGCTTCTCGCGGCGGACGGCGTCGATCTCGCGCGTGCGGCGGCCGAGCTCGCCCTCGACGTCGCGCAGCAGGTCGAGCCGGCGGCGCGCGCGCCAGAGGGCGGCGAGCGAGGAGGCGTCCGACACGTCGCCCACCTCGTCGATGAGCCGCTCGCGCTCGGCGGCGGCGCGGATTCGCTCGCGCAGCCCGCGGATCGGCGCGATGGCGTCGACCTGCGCCCGCGCGACGAGCATGCGGGTGCGCGTCGCGTCGAGCTCGTCGAAGTGCGCGACGACGGCGTCGGCGGTCACGAGCGTCTCGGGCTCCTCGAGCACCATGCGCTTGTAGAGGTCGTCGACCGTCGTGATCTGCTGGCCCGCCTGGATCCGCGCGAGCAGGCTCATCGCCTTCGCGCCCGCGCCCGCGGCGCCGATGCCGAGGACGGCGTGCAGGCGCGCGGAGAACTCGCGGTCGGTCGCGACAGGGTCGAGCCCCGCCGCGCGCAGCGCCGTGTCGCTGAAGCGCCGCGCGGCCGCCTCCTCGAGCGCCGCGAGGTCGAACGCGCCGTCGACGGTGGCGCGCACGCGCACGGCCTCCTCGAGAACGCGCGCGGTCGCCGGGACGTACCAGGCGCGGACGGCCGTGAAGCGGGATCCGTCGTGGTCGATCCACGTCATCGAGACGGCCGTCCACGTGTCCTCGCCGTCGCCGCGCAGGACGCGCACCTTCGTGCCGTCGTCGGTGCGGGTCTCGTCGATCTTGCCGCGGCTGTACGACAGGATGTTGCGCTGGTCCTCGCCGCGCGGGCGCCCCGTCACGCCGCCGTTCGACGCCCCGTTGAAGGGCGTCGTGTGGGGCATCATGAGCGCGATGTAGGCGTCCATGAGCGTCGACTTGCCCGTGCCGGATCCGCCCACGAGGAGCGTCGCCGTCGGCGAGAAGCGCACGCGGTGATGGCCGTCGTATCCGCCCCAGTTCACGAGCTGCAGCTCGCCCGCGAGCCACTGCTGGCCGCGCGATCCCGCGGGGATCAGCCCGAACAGGGTCTCGAGCATCGTCACCTGGCGTCCTCCTCGTCCTCTTCCGCCCCGCGCTCGCGCAACCAGTCGCGCAGCTCGCGGAGCTTCTCGGCGCTCATGACGATCTCGATGAGCGGGCTGATCCGGTACCGGCCCGCCGTCTCCTCGTCGATGACGCCCTCGCGGTCGAGGCGCTCGACCGCCGCGCGGACGGCGCGCTGGCGCCGGGCGGTGTCGCCGTCGTCGCCGGCGAAGTAGCTGAGCACCGTCTGCTCGATGTCCTCGATGTCGACCCGCGCGGCGGGCTCCCCCGCGACGTGCTCGCGCTGGAAGACCGTGCGCAGGTGCACGAGCACGAGGGTCTCGGTGCGGCTGTACGCCTGGTCGCGCAGGAGGATCGGAACGTCGATCTCGTCGCCGCGCACCTGCTGCTTGTAGGCGAAGCCGCGGTCGTGGTCGACGACGAGGCGCACGAACAGGTCGTTGAGGCGCGACTCGACGAGGGCCTGGTTGTCGAGGAGCGTCGTCCACTCGGCGCGGTTGCGCTCGGCCGAGAGGAAGCGGCGCTGGAGCACGTGCACGAGGACGCGGCGCACGTCGGCGTCGAGGACGCCGCGGTCCCCGGCGAACAGCTCGTCGGGGTCCTCCTCCATCGCGACGGGGTCGATGAACGGTGCGTCAGTCATCGGTCTGCTCCTTCTTCGCGCGCGCGGAGACGGCCCCGAACGCGAATCTCCTCGTCGTGCCGTCGGGCCGGAGGGCCTCGGCGTACGAGATCTCCCCGCCGTCCTCCGTGTCGCCGCGCAGGGTGATCTCGAGCAGGCCGACGAGGTCGACGGGGCGGCGCGACGGGGATCCCGCGAACGCCTCTGCCAGATCGAAGTCGCCGAGGCCCCGGACGTACTCCTCGAGCTCGGCGTAGTGCGGGCCGCCCCACGCGCGGGTGTCGCCGTCGATGAGCTCGACGTCGTCGGCCTCGGTCAGCGGCGCGGGCGCGCCGGGCGGGCGGATGTCGCCGAGCGTCTGGCGCAGCTGCCCGACGTCGACCGTCGGGAGGCTGCCGAGGGGATCCACGGATCCGTCGCCCTGCCACGCCTGCAGGCCGGCCATGACGTCGCGGAGCAGGTCGTCGACCTGCCGGTCGCGAACCGGATCGTGCGTGCGCACCTGCTGCGTGATGACGTGCGAGGCGCGGCGCTGGGCCGTGAGGACGTCCTCGACGCCCTGCTCGACGCGGCGCGCGATGGCGTCGAGCTCGACGCGCTGGGCGGGGTCGAGCAGGCGCGAGAAGGGCTGCGCGAGCAGCGCGTGGAGGTCGCCCGTGAGGTCGTCGATGCGGTCGGGATCCCCGATGAGGCGCAGGGCGCCCGCGAAGGCGCGGCCCTCGGGCGTCGCCTGCATGATGTGCTGACCGCGCTCGAGGTACTCGCGCAGCACCTCGCCCGTCGGCCGCACGTCGCGGCGGAGGTCGGCGACGACATCGCGCTGCATCTGCTTGATCGACTCGGCGACGCGCGTGAAGTCGGCCGGAAGCTCGCGCGCGAGGTGGAGGACGTTCTCGGCCTCCTCGAGCAGCTCCTCGTCGTCGAGCGGCTCGTGCTCGCCCTGCTCGAGGCGGGCGATCTCCTGCTCGAGGCGCCGCTTCTCGCCCGTGAGGCGCTCGAGGCGGCGCTCCGGATCCAGGTCGGCGTCGCCCGCGAGCCGGTCGACGGCGTCGAGGAGCGTGCGCACGCGCGACGTCGAGACGCGGGTGCGGCCGCCCGTGCGGCCCGTGATCTCGAGCGCGCCCACCGCGTGCGCGGAGAGGCGGTAGACCTCGACGTCGTCCTCGATCTGCGGGATCAGCCACCCGACGCGCACCCAGTAGCGGCAGATCTCGCGCGCCTGGCCGGCCGGAAGGCCGCGATCGTCGTCGTCGTAGCCGGCGGCGCGCAGCTCGCCGAGGATCTCGTCGACCTCGACGTGCGCGTCGCTCACCGCGACGGCGGGGCGGTCGGCGGTGAAGATGCTCGTGAGCGCGGCGACGACGAACGGCGCCTGGCGGCCGTGCAGCAGGTCGAGGGTCGGCGTCCGGAACGCCGCGAGCGCGCGCTGATAGGCGGCTTCCGCGCGGGTTCGAGTCACCCGTCGAGATTACGCGACCGCGACGTCGCACCTTCTCGGTACTGTTCAGGCATGGCAGCGTCTGAGTCCGAATTGGCCCGCCTCCGCGCCGAGGCAGAGAAGGCGGCCGCCGCGCTCGCCGAGGCCGAGAAGGCGGCGGCCGAGGCCGCGGCGGAACCGGAGCCGGTTCCCGCTCCCGAGCCCGCTCCCCCGGCCGCGACATGCGACGGCCCGCTCCCGGCCGAGGGCGTCGAGGCGATCCGCGCCGGCTACGCCTTCGAGGGGTCGACGCTCGACGTCGGGGCGCTCGTCAACGGATCCCCCGTCGCCGACGCGCAGATCCGGATCCCGCTCGGCATGATGAACCGCCACGGCCTGATCGCGGGCGCGACGGGAACCGGCAAGACCCGCACGCTGCAGGGCATCGCCGAGCAGCTCGCCGACAAGGGCGTCCCCGTCTTCGCGGCCGACATGAAGGGCGACCTCTCGGGCGTCGCGGTTCCGGGCGAGGCGAGCGAGAAGCTCACGGCGCGCACCTCGGCGATCGGGCAGGAGTGGCAGGCGAAGGCGTCGGCCGTCGAGTTCTTCGCCCTCGGCGGCGACCGCGCGTCGAACGCCGGAGTCGGCGTGCCGATCCGCGCGTCGGTCAGCGGGTTCGGGCCGCTGCTGCTGAGCAAGGTCCTGGGGCTCAACGCCACGCAGGAGTCGAGCCTGCAGCTCGTCTTCCACTACGCCGACCGGAACGGGCTCGCGCTCGTCGACCTCGAGGATCTGCGATCCGTCCTCGCCTACCTCACGAGCGACGAGGGCAAGCCCGAGCTCGAGGGCATCGGAGGGATCTCGAAGGCCACGGCC
Organism: Microbacterium indicum DSM 19969; assembly: GCF_000422385.1. Classification (GTDB taxonomy): domain Bacteria; phylum Actinomycetota; class Actinomycetes; order Actinomycetales; family Microbacteriaceae; genus Microbacterium; species Microbacterium indicum. Next base: position 61,394 of record NZ_AULR01000008.1, on the reverse strand, counting down.
GGCGTGATCCTGCGCGAGCTCGTGGCCTTCGCGGCCGACGGCGCCGAGCAGTTCTTCGGCGTCCCCGAGTTCGACGTGACCGACCTGATCCGCACGGCCCCCGACGGACGCGGCGTCCTGAGCCTCCTGGAACTGCCCGGCGTCGCGTCGAAGCCCGCGCTGTTCTCGACATTCCTCATGTACCTGCTCGCCGAGCTGTACGAGGTGCTGCCCGAGGTCGGCGACCAGGACAAGCCGAAGCTCGTGTTCTTCTTCGACGAGGCGCACCTTCTCTTCACGGACGCGTCGAAGGACTTCCTCGCGTCGATCGTGCAGACGGTGCGGCTCATCCGCTCGAAGGGCGTCGGGGTGTTCTTCATCACGCAGACCCCGAAGGACGTGCCGGGCGACGTGCTCGCGCAGCTCGGGTCGCGGATCCAGCACGCGCTGCGCGCCTTCACGCCCGACGACCAGAAGGCGCTCTCGGCGACGGTCCGCACCTACCCGAAGTCGGGCTACGACCTCGAGCAGGTGCTGCTGGGGCTCGGCACGGGCGAGGCGATCGTCACGGTGATGAGCGAGAAGGGCGCGCCGACCCCCGTCGCGTGGACGCGGGTCCGGGCGCCGCAGGGCCTCATGACGACGGCCCCCGACGGCACGATCGCCTCGGTCGTCGCGGCGTCTCCCCTTCTCCAGACGTACGGAGACCCCGTGGATCCCGAGTCGGCCCACGAGATCCTCACCGCGCGGCTGAGCAAGGCCGAGGAGGAGGAGCGGGCCGCCGAGGAGGCCGCCGCGGTCGCGAAGTCCCGCGCCGAGGCCGACAAGGAGTACGAGCGCCAGCTCAAGGCGATCCGCGCCGAGGAGCGCCGCTCCGAACCGCGCAAGCGCACGACCTCCTCCCGCGCCCCGAAGTCGCCCCTCGAGCAGGTGCTCGGATCCGCCCTCACCCGCACCGTGGTGTCGGGCGTGGTCCGCGGCCTCTTCGGGACCGGGCGGCGGCGCTGACGCGCCCGCCCCGGCGCCTGAGACTCTGACGATCAGCCGGATCCTTGCCGATCCCGGCGTCATCGCCAGGGGCTCGGCGGATCGTCAGAGTCTCGGCCCATCCCGTACCGTGGATCCGATGTCCGAGAAGCAGGCGAAGCCCGTCCGTAACGAACGCGTCCAGGAGGCCCTCGCCGTGTGGGCCGAGCGGAAGGACGCCCAGACGCACAGCGATGTGCTGCGGCGCGCGATGGCGGGCGAGCTGCTGCTCGACATCAGCGCGTCCGAGTTCGCCGACGCCGACAACCCCATGCAGGAGGGCGACAAGCTCGTCGTCACCTCGATCATGGGCGACGAGGATCGGGATCTGCTCCTCGCCTTCACCGACAACGCGCTCCTCCAGGCCTACGCGCAGAACCCCGCCGCGCGCTCGCTCGCTCAGCCGGCGGCCGCCGCGCTGAAGCAGGCGCTCGACAACCACGACGGCATCGCGATCGACGCCGGCACGCCCGGCGCGTACGTCGCCTACTCCTCCGAGATCACCCGCGCCTTCGGCGACTCCCCCGCCGACGCCGCCCGCCTCGCCGCCGCGCTCGTCGACGGCGGCGTGCAGATCGACGAGTTCGTGCGGATCCTCCGCGAGGCCGTCCTCTACGTCGGCGGGATCCCCGTGTCCGGCGACGACGGCGAGACGATCGGATTCCACCTGGCGTCGGCGACGAAGCCCGACGGATCCGTGCTGCACGGCGTCTTCACGAGCCCCGCAGAGCTGTGGGCCTGGGAGCCGCGCGCGACCGCCCAGCCAACCGACCTCGAGAAGATCATCGCGGCCGCGCGCGAGGACGGCATGACGGGCCTCGTCGTCAACCCCGCGGGCCCGGCCGCCGAGCTGCCGCTGGACCTCTTCGCCGCGTAAGGCTCCACGAGGCCGCCGGCCGCGGACCGCGCTGCGCCTACAGAACCTCGAGCTCAAGCTTCTCCGCCGAGGAAGCGAGCTTGACGTCGAAGGTCGCCACACGCGAGCCCGACTCCTCCGCGGCGAGCAGAACGCAGCAGTCGGGCATCCTGCCGCCGGTGTGCGCACGGATCTCGGCCAGGCGCTCCGCGGCATCCCCTCCGATCGGACGGACGGAGACCTCGAGCGATTCGAGGCGCGCGAGCATCGTCGCCGATCGCCCCGCCCGCGTGGCCCCGACGAGCGCTTCCGCGAGGTTGAGGGCGCTCACCTGGAACGGCTCGTCGATGTGCGCCCGAAGGAGTTCGACGGCACGCTCATGATGCGCGTCGTCGGCGTCGAAGAGCGCGATGATCACGCCCGCGTCGAGGGTGATCACGCGGGCCACTCGTCGCGCAGCGCATCGAGGTACCCGGCTTCGTATGTTCCCGTCAGCGCTCCCGCCGCCTCATCCAGCGCCGCGAGGCGACGAGCGCGCGCCGCGTCATTCTGCTGCCCGATGGCGTGTCCCCCCTCGTCGATGAGGCGGCGCAGGAGCGCGGCAGGCCTCGCCGCGTCTTCGGGCCACCGTCGTGACGCAGCGCGAAGCGCCGCTGCGACATCCGGCGTCTCCGTGATCGAGTGCCGCGGGAGTGCGGTGGGCATGATGGAAGTGTAGCACCGACCGCATCGGTGCAGCACCTCGATCGTCAGGCCGCGATCAGCGCCCCGCGCTCGGGGTGCTCCTCGAACCACTGCGCGACGTACCAGCACATCGGCACGACCCGCAGCCCGCGCCGCTCGGCGTCGTCGACGGCGCCCTCCGTCACGACGGCCGCGTACCCGTGCCCGCGGTGCGCGGGGTTCGTGAAGGCGCGGGTGAACGAGATCACGTCGCCCGAGATGCGGTAGTCGAGCACGCTCAGCAGCTCGTCGCCCCGGCGCAGTTCGAAGCGCCGGCTCTCGGGGGCGTCTTCGACGGTCATGTCCATGCACCCATCCAACCGCCGAGCGCGGCGCCGCATTCCGTCACACGACGAAACAGAGACCGTGATCCTTTGACATGGGGCGCCGCACGACGTCACAATCGTGGCCATGACTGACGACACCCGCACCCTGTCCGCCCTGGAGGCGAACGGATGCCACGGCATGATGATGCCGCGTGTCGCCATGCGCTGTCGAATGTGTGCGTGAGTCTCCGCCAGACCGCACCCTCCCCCGTTCCCCCGGCCGCTTTTCCCAGCCCGGCCGTCCGCGCGCGTCGCGCGGCAGGTGGATCGGATCCCCGCGTCACCCGTTGAGGTGCCGCTCCTTTCGACAACGTCTTCGGATCCACGGATCCGTCATCTTCTGGAGGACACTCCGATGTCTGCTCTCGCCGCCGTCACGCCCATCCGCCCGGTAATCTCCCAGCAGGAGCGGCAGATCGCCCGCTCCGCCCACCCTGCGACCCGCCTCCGCCCCGTGAACGATCAGCCTTCTCGCCTCCCCGCCGGCACCGAGCCGCGCGGATTCGCGCTGTACGTCGGCCTCGACGAGGCCGCGGCCGCCGCCGACGGCGTGAGCCTCAACACCCTCGTCGACGCCCTGCGCCGCACGATCGCCGAGCTCTCGCCGCAGGCCGAGACCTACGCGACGGTCGCCCTCGCCCCGCAGCAGGCCGGCGGGCGCGACATCGACGTCGTCCGCCTCGCGCTCAAGGAGCCGGGCGCCGTCGCGCGGCAGAAGGCCGAGACCCCGGCCCCCGACCGCAATGCGGGCGTCACGGTCGACATCTCGCGCAAGCGCGTCGTGATCGACGGCGAGTCGGCCGCGCTCACCTACAAGGAGTTCGAGCTCCTGCAGTACCTCGTCCTGCGCGAAGGCCGCACGATCGAGCGCATCGAGCTCGTCGAGTCGCTCTGGCAGGCCGGCGACGCCGACGCCCCGGGCGAGCGCACGATCGACGTGCACGTCCGCCGTCTGCGCGCGAAGCTCGGCCGCTACGAGGACATCGTCCGCACCGTGCGGGGCGCGGGCTACCGCTTCGACCGCCACGCCGACGTCACGATCCGCTACGGCGCGGGCGCCCCCTCCCCCGACCGGTTCTGAGCCCCGGACTCCCCTCTCCTCCCTCCCTCTGACGCAGCCCAGCACGCCCCGCCCCGGTCCCCCGAGAGGGAGCGAAGCGGGCAGGGCCCGGGCGGCGCCGGCAACGGGCCTGGCGGGAGCGGCGAAGCCGCGGGGGACTGCGCCGCCCGGGCCCTGCCCGCGCAGCGGCACCTGCCCGCAGCGGCACCCGGACGCAGCGGCACACCCGCCGCCTGCGCAGCAGCGGCACGCTCATACAGCGAATGTCAGACGCCCCGCATACCGTTGACGCATGCCCCTCGAGACCACCTATCGCCCGGGCCGGGCGCTGGACGTCGGGGCGACCGTCGGCGTGGTCCAGCGCGGGCCGGGCGATCCGACGATGCAGGTGGCGCGCGGCGTGATCTGGCGCGCGAGCCGCACGCCCGACGGCGTCGCGACCGTCGCCCTCGCCGCGCAGGGCGACAGATCCGTGCGCGCGGCCGCGTGGGGGCCGGGCGCCGCGTGGGCGCTCGCGCAGGTGCCCGCGCTGTGCGGCGCGCTCGACCACGAGCAGGGCTTCGACGCGGCGCGCCATCCCGTCGTCCGCGCGGCGGCGGAGCGCGCGCACGGTCTCCGTCTCTCCCGCACCGACGGGCTCTTCGACGCGCTCGCGCAGGCCGTCCTCGAGCAGAAGGTCACGGCCGTCGCGGCGTTCGCCGCCTGGCGCCGCATCGTCACCTGGTTCGGCGAGCGCGCGCCCGGCCCCACGCCGCAGCCGATGTTCGCGCCGCCCACGGCCGACGAGTGGCGGCGGATCCCTTCCTGGGGCTGGCATCGAGCGGGCGCCGAGCCGTTCCAGTCGCGCACGATCGTCCGCACGGCGCAGCGGGCCGCGTCGGTCGCCGCGCGGCCCGATGCGCTCGAGAGGCTGCCCGGGATCGGCCCGTGGACCGCGGCCGAGACGCGGGCGCGCGCGCTCGGCGATCCCGACGCCGTGAGCGTCGGCGACTTCCACCTCGCGCACGAGGTCGGCTACGCGCTCACGGGATCCCGCGTCGACGACGACGGCATGCTCGAGCTGCTCGAGCCGTGGCGGGGGCACCGGCAGCGGGTGATCCGGCTCATCCGGGCGCACGGACCGCGCGAACCGCGCCGGGCCCCGCGGCTCGCGCCCGAGGACCACCGCGCGCGATGATGGACGCATGACGAAGCGCACGCGGTCGGTCCTCATCGCCGTCGGCTTCTTCGCGCTCGCGGCGCTCGTCGGCGTGATCCTCGGCAGCGTCTGGCTGGGCCTCGTCATCGGGCTCGCGATCGGCGTCGGCGCGCTCATCGCGGGCGAATCGAAGCGCGGCGGGCACCAGGGCTACTACGACGACCACGACGACGGCGCCGAGCTCTGAGCCCGCGGCCCGTGCTCCCACGGGTCTCGAAGGAAACTCTGATCCCTCGGCCGTTATCGGTTCGTTACCAAAGGCGCCCACTCCCCCGCGATCCGCGTCAGCATGCGGATCGCGGGGGTCCGGGCACCGCTCTCAGGAAAACGCCTGCCAGTGGTCGATTCGACCGCCATTCCGCGGCGCGATCGGCCCCTTTCCGCCCCGCACCCAGTTCGTATGCGTCAGTATCGATCCTCGTGCCGGTGACCCTCGCGGCACATACCCGAGACGTTCTGGATGCCCGATAGATGACTGGCGAGACCCCGCTCCTCACCCCGTTCCCCCGCGCCAACCACCTGCGCCTCCTCCGCAAGGAGAAGGAGCGCCGCAACCGACTCGTCAGCGTCGGCGTCGCCGCGGCGGTCGGCATCGTCGTGATCGGCGGAGGCACCGCGATGGCCGCGACGGGATCCCCCGCCCCGCGCTTCGAGTCGGGCGCCGTCACGCTCGCGACGGGCCAGACGGCCGACGACGCGAAGTCGGCCCTCGACGCCGCGCAGCAGCTGCTCGACCGCGCGAGCGGCAAGGTCGACACCGACGACCTGCAGTCGGCCGTCGACGTCCTCTCGGGCTACGAGAAGATGCCCGAGGCGATGGTCGCCTCGGCGACGAGCGACGTCGACGACGCGACGGGCACCGTGACCGACGCGATCACGGCGTACGAGGCCGAGCAGAAGAAGAAGGCCGAGGAGCAGGCGGCGAAGGAGGCCGAGGAGGCCGCGGCCGCCGCCGAGGCCCTCGCCGAGGCCAACACGGTCGAGGGCGCGAAGGCGACGGCGACCCAGATGGCCGCCGACGACTACGGCTGGGGATCCGACCAGTTCGCGTGCCTCGACTCGCTGTGGACCAAGGAGTCGGGCTGGAACTACCAGGCCTCCAACGCGTCGAGCGGCGCCTACGGGATCCCGCAGGCCCTCCCCGGCTCGAAGATGGGAACGATCGCGAGCGACTGGGAGACCAACGCGTCGACGCAGATCGCCTGGGGCCTGCAGTACATCGCGGCGTCGTACGGCACGCCCTGCTCGGCGTGGGCGCACTCGCAGTCGGTCAACTGGTACTGAGCGGATCAGGGCCGAGCTTGGCCCTCACCCGAATGCGGGTAGGTTAGCCTAACTTCCATGACGACGCCCCTCCCGACCTCCCCAGGTTCCTTCTCGATCGAGGGCGAGATGCTCGACCTCCGGTTCCGCTTCGCGACGCTCACGCAGCGCGAGCGGATCACCGCCGGGTACGTGCGCGTGCGGCTCGAGGGGCCCGAGCTCGAGGGCTTCGGCGGCACGGGGGTCGACGACCACGTGCGGATCTTCCTCCCGGAGTCGCGCGTCGAGACCGTCGAGGAGATGCGCGCGGCGCCGAGCCGCGAGTACACCCCGCTGTTCTGGGGGACGACCGAGCAGGGCGCGCACTACGTCGACCTCGAGTTCCAGGTGCACGGCGACGAGGGCGTCGCGGGCGTGTGGGCCGACACGGCCGAGCTCGGGTCGGTCATCGGCATCGGCGGCCCCCGCGGGTCGCGCCGCATCGAGGGCACACCCGACGGCTGGTTCCTCGCGGGCGACGAGACGGCGATCCCGCAGATCCGCCGATACGCGAACGCCCTGCCCGCGGGCGCCGCCGTGCGGATCCTCGTCGAGGTCCCCGACGCGTCGCACGAGGTGCCGATCGAGGCCCCCGTCGCGGTCGAGTACCTGCACCGCGGCGACGCCGCACCGGGATCGGCGCTCGTCGCGGCGCTCGACGCCCTGGGCGAGGCCGACCGCCCCGGAACGGACCCCTTCGTCTTCATCGCGGCCGAGAAGGCCGTCGTCAGGGCCGGCCGCGCGCTCGCCTGCGACCGCTGGGGCCAGGACCCCGACAAGACGGTCATCAAGGGCTACTGGAAGGCCGCCGAGACCGGTTCCTCGTACCACGCCGCGCACTGAGCGGCGCAGCCCCGGGAGGCTGCGCCGCTCAGTCGCCGACCGGTCTGCGGAGCGCTACTTCACCGCACCCGACGACAGCCCTGCGATGAGGTGGCGCTGCACGATCATGAACCCGATGATGACGGGCAGCGAGACCACGACCGAGGCCGCCATCAGCTGGTTCCAGTAGACGTCGGTCTGCGACGAGTAGGCGCGCAGGCCGATCGCGAGGGTGCGGGTCGCGTTGTTCGTGAGCACGCTCGCGAACAGCACCTCGCTCCACGCCGTGATGAAGCAGTACACCGTCACGGCGATGATGCCGGGGCGGGCGACGGGCAGCACGACGCGGATCAGCGCGCCGATGCGCCCCGTGCCGTCGATCATCGCGGCCTCCTCGAGCTCCTTGGGGATCGACGCGAAGAAGCCCGAGAGCATCCAGATCGCGAAGGGCAGCGAGAACGTCATGTACGTGAGGATGAGCCCCAGGTACGAGCCCGTGAGCTGGATCCCGATCACCCTCTGCAGCTGCGAGAAGATCAGGAACAGCGGCAGCAGGAACAGGATCCCGGGGAACATCTGCGTCGAGAGGACGACGAGGCTGAACCCGCGCGACCCCCGGAACGCGAACCGCGACATGGCGTACGACGCCAGGATCGCGAGCACGACCGAGAACGCCGTCGCTGTCACCGTGACGATGAGGCTGTTGACGAAGTAGCGCCCGAGCGGAACCGTCTGCCAGATCTGGAAGTACGGCTCGAGGGTGATCCGCGACGGGATCCACGTGAAGACCCCGCGCACGTCCTCGAGCGGCTTGACCGAGGTCGCGAGGACGACGTAGACGGGGATGAGGACGAGGAGGCTCAGGAAGATGAGCCCGAAGACTCGGAGGATGCGGAATCCGCGGGTCTCAATCATCGGCGGACCTGCCCTTCGGCATGACGAGGCGGATGTAGAACGCCGACGCGATGAGCAGGACGATGAGCAGGAGCACGCTCATCGCGCCGCCGACGCCGAAGTTCCAGTTGTTGAAGGACTGCTGGTAGATGAGCGGGGAGATCAGGGTCGCCTCGGCGGGCGACGACGGTCCGAACAGCACGTACGGCACGTTGAACTGGTTGAAGATCCAGAGGCTGAGGATCAGGAGCAGCACGGTGTTGGCGTGGCGCACCATCGGGAGCGTGATCGAGCGGAACTGCCGCCACAGGCTCGCGCCGTCGAGGGCGGCGGCCTCGTAGACGTCGCTCGGGATCGACTGCAGCGCCGCGAGGAGCATGAGGAACACGAACGGCCAGAACTGCCAGATCGTCACGATCACCATGGCCCAGAAGGCGTTGCCGCCGAGGAGCCAGAAGGGCCGCTCGTCGAGGATCCCGAGGTCGTCCACGAGGAAGCGGTTGATGACGCCGTCGCGCTGGTTGAACATGAACGCCCACGCGATCGTCCCGACGTAGCTCGGGAGCGCGTACGGCACGAGGAAGAGCGTGCGGAAGATCCCGTTGCCGCGGAACTTCGACGAGAGCAGCACGGCGGCGAACATCCCGATCGCCCAGGCGAAGGCGACGACGATCACCGTGAACGCGATGGTGCGGAGGATCGCGCCGTAGAACTGGCTGCCGATCGGGCCCTCGGGGTCGAGCCCCTGGACGAAGTTCTGGAGGCCGACGAACGGCGCGGCCGTCCAGTTCGCGATCGAGTACTGCGTCAGCGAGATGAACGCGATGTACACGCCGAGGATCATCGGCACGATGTGGATGAGGAGCTCCATCACGCCGGCGGGCGCGATGAGCCAGTACGGGAGCCACACGCGCTTCTGCTTGCGCGGGTTCTCGAGGATGTACGGTCCCGGGTTCTCGTCCGGGCGATGGGTCTTCACCGTCGATGTCGTGATGATGGCCATGGATGTCCCTTCGACGACGCGGGGCGCCCCGTGAGGCGCCCCGCGCGTGTCTCTCGGTCGGGTCCGGTCAGCTCGCCGGCATCTGCGAGTCGGCGTCCTCGAGAGCCGACCTCACGTCGTCCTCCGTGACGGTGCCGCCCTGCGCGATCTGGGCGAAGAGCCCGTTGATCGCCTCGCCGACGAGCGTCTCCATCTGTCCCTCGCTGGGGTACAGCGGCATCGGCTGCGCGTGCTCGGCGAGGATCTCCTGCTTCATCGCGATGTCGTCGCTCTGGAACGCCTCGTCGTCGTACGCCGCCGTGACGATCGGCAGCGAGGTGAAGCGCTGGTTGAGGTAGATCTGCTCGTCGTCGCTCGTCAGGTGCGCGACGAAGTCCTCGGCGGCCTCCTTGTTGTCGGAGTTCGCGAAGACGCTGACGTTGATGCCCGCGACGTGGCTCTGGGTGCCCTCGAGCCCCGTCGCGTCCGCCGTCATCATGGGAACGGGTGCGGCCGCGTAGTCGGTCATGCCGGCCTCGTCGAGGGTCTTGCCCGGCGCCTGGTCGAAGAACATCGCCGAGTTGCCGTCGACGAAGTCGGCGACCATCTCGTTGCCCTCGGTCAGCTCGGCGTTCGAGGGGCTCACGACGCCGTCCTCGCCCATGAGCTGGACCCACTGGTTGACGCCCGCCACGACGCCGTCGTTCGCGAAGTCGGGCTGGCCGTCGTCGTCGTACAGCGCCCCGCCGTTCTGGAGGCCGCGGATGAACGCCTGGTGCACGTTGTTCGACGTGCGCTGGCCCGCGAGGGCGACTCCCCACTGGTCGATCTCGCCGTCGCCGTCGGTGTCGATCGTGAGCTTCTTCGCGTCCTCGACGAACTCGTCCCATGTGGCGGGGGGCTCGGTGATCCCCGCCGCCTCGAACATCGCGGTGTTGTAGTACAGCGAGTACGCGAGGCCGTAGAGCGGGACCGACGTGGGAGCCTGGCCCTCCGCGCCGCCCGTCGCCCAGCTCGACGCGAGGAAGCGGTCCTCGCCGCCGAGCTTGTCGAGGAAGTCGCCCTCGACGGGCTCGAAGGCGCCGGACGCCTGCAGCGACACGGCCCACGTGTTGCCGATGTTGAGGACGTCGGGGCCCTCGCCGCTCGACACCGCCGTGAGGATGCGGTTGTAGAGGTCGCTCCACGGGATGACCTCGAGCTCGACCTCGACGCCCGTCTCCTCGGTGAAGCGGTCGATCGACTCCTGCAGGATCTCCTCGTCCTGCGTGACGGACGCACCCTGGTTGCTGGCCCAGTAGGTGATCGTGTTGCCGTCGGCCGAGGTCGACGAGCAGCCGACGAGGCCGGCCACCGCCAATCCCGCCGCCGCGAATCCGGACATCCACCGGATGGTTCGCTTGGTGCTCATGTGATGCTCTCCTTGTTTCTCGCCGTTGAGATGAAGGGTGCGCGGGCAGCCTCAGGCGGCCGTGGGATCCCACGCGGGGTCGAGGGCCGGGGACGGCTCGACCGAGGACGCGACGTCGACGGGCTGGCCCGAGTCGATCGCCTCGCTGATGCTGACCATGACGTCGAGGACGTGCAGGGCGAGCTCGCCCGGCACGCGCTCGCGGCGGCCCTCGCGGATCGCCTCGGCCATCTCGGCGAGGCCCGTGCCTCGGGTCGACCGCGCCTCGCCGGCCTCGATCCGCTCGGGCTCCTCCTGGCCCGGCCGGTAGACGAGGGTGTCGCCCTCGAACGTGTTGGGGTCGGGGAAGGCCGCCGCCCCCTCCGTTCCCTCGATCTCGACGACGGTGTGGCGCAGCTGCGAGTCGAAGCTGAAGGTCGCGAGCGCGCTCCCGCCCGCTTCGAACTCGATGAGGGCGTTGATGTGGGTCGGCACCTCGACGGGGAACTCGGTTCCCGCCTTCGGGCCGCTGCCGATCACGCGCGTCTCGCGCGACTTCGTGCCCGTCGCCGACACCCGCTTGACGCCGCCGAACACCTGCACGAGCGTCGTCAGGTAGTACGGGCCCACGTCGAACATGGGGCCGGCGCCCTGCGCGAACAGGAACTCGGGGCTCGGGTGCCACGACTCGGGGCCGGGGGTCTGGAACAGCGCGAGGCCGCTCGTGGGGGTGCCGATCGCGCCGCCGCGCACGGTGCGCAGGGCGGTCTGCAGGCCGGGGCCGAGGAAGGTGTCCGGCGCGACGGCGACGCGGACGCCCGCCGCGCGCGCCGCGTCGAACAGCTCGCGCGCGCTCTCGCGGTCGAGGGCGTAGGGCTTCTCGCCCCACACGTGCTTGCCCGCCGCGACGACCTGCTTGGCGACCTCGACGTGCACGGCCGGGATCGTGAGGTTCACGACGATCTCGATCTCGGGATCCGCGAGCAGCTCGGCGGTCGATCCCGAGGCCGCGACGCCCCACTTGGCGGCCTGCGCGGCGGCGCGCTCCTCGTCGAGGTCGGCGATGAAGCGCACCTCGATCGACGGGAAGCGCGTGAGGTTCGAGAGGTACTCGTCGCTGATCGTGCCCGCGCCGATGATGCCGACGCCCGTGCGCGCGCTCATGCGGTCACCCCCGCGAGGTAGGAGAAGCTCGCTTCGACGGCATCGAACACGTCGCCCGCGAAGTCGTCGAGCTCGACGACGCGCAGGGCCTGCGGGGCGGCCGCGAGGATCGCCGGGACGTCCATGGATCCGGATCCGACGGCGACCTGGTCGATGTCGTCCTTCGTGAGGGGGCCGTCCTTGACGTGCAGCGCCGTCACCTGGTCGCCGAGGCGCTCGAGGAGCGCGGGGACGTCGCTCTCGCCGCCGACGGCGGCCCAGTAGGTGTCGACCTCGAGCAGCACGCCGGCTGAGACGGCGCCGGCGAGCACCTCGTAGCCGGCGACGCCGTCGAAGCGGTTCTCGAACTCGAACTCGTGGTTGTGGTACCCGACCGCGAGGCCGTGCGCCGCCGCGGCGCGGGCGATCTCGTCGAGCTCGGCCGCGATCTCGCGGATGCTCTCCTCGCTCCTCCACCGCTCGACGGGGACGTGCGGGTCGATCAGCGTCGAGACGCCGAGCGTCGTCGCCGCCTCGAACACCGCCTCGAGGTCGTCGGCCCCGACGAGGTGGCCGTGCGCCGTCGGCGCCGCGAGGCCCGCGGAGTCGAGAGCGGCGCGCAGCGCGTCGGCCCTGTCCACGAAGCCGAACGGCTCGACCTGGCGGAAGCCGATGCCCGCGACGCGGGCGATCGCGCCGGAGAGGTCGCGCTCGAGCTCGTGCCGCACGGTGTACAGCTGGAGGGACGGATGGGTCACGTCGCTCTTCTGAGCGCGCGTTTCGATCATCTTCGATTCCTTCGCGTCCGGCTCGGAGGCCGGGTCGTTGACGTCTTCGGCAACGGTGACCGAGTCACCACGACTTTCTTACTCCGCCTAAGTTAGATTCGTCAACAGGGGGTTCGAGGATGTCGCGAAACGTGATCCGGAGATCAGGCGGGTGCGGCCGCGGTGCTGTCGCGCGCCACGATGACGATGCCCTGCGTGACGCTCTGCGCCGCCGCATCCGCGTCGAGCAGGGCGCGCGCGACGAGCTCGCCGAGCCCGCGGACGTCGCGCGACACGGCCGACAGCGCGGGTCGGGCGAGCTGGCACACGGCCGAGTCGTCCCACGCGAGAACCGACAGCTCGGCCGGCACCGCGATCCCGCGCTCGGCCGCGACGTCGAGCGCGGCCGCCGCCATGAGGTCGTTGTCGAAGACGAGCGCCGTGAGGCCCGGATCCGCGTCGAGCAGCTCGGCCGTGCGCGCGCGGCCCGACGCCTCGCCGTAGTCGCCCTCGAGCGAGAGGGCGCGGATCCCGCGCTCCGCCGTCTCGCGCTCGAAGGCCTCGGAGCGCGCGATCGTGTGTCGCAGCTCGCCGGGGCCCGAGACGCGGCCGATCGCCCGGTGCCCGAGGTCGGCGAGGAACGCGACGGCGTCGCTCATCGCGCTGTCGTTGTCGACCCGGACCGACGCCTGGACGTCGTGCTCGACGCCGCCGACCGCGACGACGCGCAGGCCCAGATCGGCGCAGATCCCGGGGCGCGGGTCGTCGACGAGGAGATCGGACAGGACGATCGCCTCGACGGTTCCCGCCGCGGCCCAGCGGCGGAACGTCGCGAGTTCCTCCTCGAGCGACCCGACGATGTGGATGATCATGCTCGCGCCCTGCTCGTCGAGCACGCGGTCGGCGCCGCTCAGCAGCCCCGCGTAGAACTGGTCGAGCCCCCTCTGCCCCGGCGCCTTGCGCCTGACGGTTCCGAACACCCGATCCGCGTCACCCATGCAAGCAGTATGACCGCACCGCGCACCGCGCCCCTCGCGGACGGGGCCCGGCGATGAGCGGCGCACTGCGGGCCAGTGGCGTCGCCGTCCTCGCCGCGATCCGCAGCGCCGGGCGCGCGAGCCGCGTCGAGATCGCCCACGCGACGGGTCTCACGCAGGCGACGGTGTCGACGGCGGTCCGCGATCTCATCGCCGACGGGCGCGTCGTCGAGACGGGCGAGCGCACCCCGACGCGCGGGAAGCCCCGCACCCTGCTCGAGCTCGCGCCCCTCGCGACCTGCGCCGTCGGGGTGCAGCTCGGCGCCGACGCGATCGTGGTCTGCGTCACCGACGCGGTCGGCGCCGTCGTCGCGCGCTCGCGGATCCGCGGGGCGCGCGATGAACCGCCGTGCGACGTCATCGCCCGCGTCGCCCGCACCGTCCGCGCTCTCGGCGAGACGACGGGCCTCCCGGACGGCGCGATCGTCGGGGCGGGGGTCGTGAGCCCGGGCCTCCTCGACCTCGACCGCGGCGTGATCCTGCGCTCCCGCTCGCTCCCCCGGTGGGTCGGCATCGCGGTCGCCGACGAGATCGGCGCCGCGATCGGGCTGCCCGCCGCCCTCGAGAACGACGCCTCAGCCGCCGCCCTCGGCGAGCATTGGAGGTCCGGATCGGCCGTGTCGCCGGCCCACTGCACGGTCCACATGGGGGCGACCGTCGGGATCGGGATCCTCGCGGGCGGCGAGCTGGTCCGCGGCGCGAGCGGGAACACGGGCGCGATCGGCCCCATGCCCGTGCGCCGCGGCGGCTCCTGGCTCGGCACGACGGTCGACGACCTCGCGACGCCGCGCGCCGTCGCCGAGCGGGCGTACGCCCACGCGGCTCGCGGGACGGCCGACGGGTTCGAGCCGTCGGCCGACCGCGACTGGTTCCACGACTTCCAGCAGATCGCGACCCTCGCGGTGCACGGCAGCGCCTTCGCCCGATCCCTCATCGAGGGGTCGGCCGACGACCTCGGCGACGCGCTCGTGACGGTCGTGAACCTGCTCGACCTCGACTCGGTGTCGCTCGCGGGGCCGGCGTTCGAGATCGCCGGCACGATCTACCTCCGCCAGCTCTCGCGCCGGCTCGCGGCCGAGGCGTTCGCGGGCGAGCGGCACCCTGTCCGAGTGCGGCTCGCCGACCAGCTCAGCGACGCCGCGGCCGTCGGCGCCGCGGCCCTCGCCCTGCGCAACGCGATCGCGGATCCGCACCCGAGGCGTTGACTTTCTTAACCCGGCGATGAAAGTATGAGCTCCGCGCCGCCGACGAAGGAGTCCGTACATGCGCATCGACAGGGCAGAGGTCATCGTCACGAGTCCCGACAGGAACTTCGTGACGCTCCGGATCACGACGAGCGACGGGGTGACGGGCCTCGGGGACGCGACCCTGAACGGGCGCGAGCTCGCGGTCGTCGCCTACCTCACAGAGCACGTCGTCCCGCTCCTCACGGGGCGCGACCCGCGGCGGATCGAGGACACGTGGCAGTTCCTCTACCGCTCGGCGTACTGGCGCCGCGGCCCCGTGACGATGGCCGCGATCGCCGCCGTCGACATGGCCCTGTGGGACGTCGCGGGGAAGGTCGCGGGCATGCCCCTGCACCAGCTGCTCGGCGGCGCCTCCCGCGACGGCCTCCTCGCGTACGGACACGCCTCGGGCAAGGAGCTGCCCGAGCTGTTCGACTCGGTGCGCGAGCACCTCGAGCTGGGGTACCGGGCGATCCGGATCCAGACGGGCGTCCCCGGGCTCCGCGCGATCTACGGGATCGCCTCGCAGTCGGCCGACGCGGGAGGCGGCGACGCGCGCTACGACCACGAGCCGGCCCGCCGCGGCGCCCTCCCCGTGCAGGAGGACTGGGACACGCGTGCGTACCTGCGCCACCTGCCCGGCGTCTTCGAGGCCGTGCGGAACGAGTTCGGCCCCGAGCTGCCGCTGCTCCACGACGGCCACCACCGCATGACGCCGATCCAGGCCGCGAAGCTCGGGAAGTCGCTCGAGCCCTACGACCTCTTCTGGCTCGAGGACTGCACGCCCGCCGAGAACCAGGAGGCCCTGCGGCTCGTGCGGCAGCACACGACCACCCCGCTCGCGATCGGCGAGATCTTCAACACCGTGTGGGATTTCAAGGACCTGATCCGCGAGCAGCTCATCGACTACGTGCGCGGCGCCGTCACCCACATGGGCGGGATCACCCCGCTGCGCAAGACGATGGACTACGCCGCGATGTACCAGATCAAGTCGGGCTTCCACGGCCCGACCGACGTCTCCCCCGTCGGCATGGCGGCGCAGGCCCACCTGGGGCTCGCGATCCACAACTTCGGGATCCAGGAGTACATGCAGCACGGCGAGAGGACCGACCGGGTCTTCCGGCAGTCGTTCCGGTGGGAGGACGGGATGCTGCACCCCGGCGAGGAGCCGGGGCTCGGCGTCGAGCTCGACGTCGACGAGGCGGGGAGGTACCCGTACGAGCGCGCGTACCTGCCGTTCAACCGCCTCGCCGACGGCACCGTGCACGACTGGTGATCAGCCCTCCGACGTCACGCTGAACGCGGCGTCGAACGCGGCGGTCGGCAGCTTCCAGAGCAGCTCGCGGATGCGGCCGATCGCCTCGGCCGCGCCGACCTCGCGGTCCATTCCCGCGTCCTCCCACTCGATCGAGACGGGGCCCGCATAGCCGATCGACGCGAGCGCGCGGAACGCGTCCTCCCACGGGATGTCTCCGTGGCCCGTCGAGACGAAGTCCCATCCGCGGCGCGGGTCGCCCCACGGCAGGTGCGACCCGAGGATCCCCTGCCGCCCGCTCGCCGCCTTGATCCGCGTGTCCTTGCAGTCGACGTGGAAGATCCGGTCGGCGAAGTCGGTGATGAAGGCGACGGTGTCGACGCCCTGCCACGCCATGTGCGACGGATCCCAGTTGAGGCCGAACGACGCGCGGTGGTCGATCGCCTCGAGGGTGCGCACGGTCGTCCAGTGGTCGTAGGCGATCTCGGACGGGTGGACCTCGTGGGCGTAGCGGACGCCCTCGCCGTCGAACACGTCGAGGATCGGGTTCCAGCGCCGCGCGAAGTCCTCGTACCCCGCGTCGATGACGTCCTGCCCGACGGGAGGGAACATCGCGACGTACTTCCACACCGACGAGCCCGTGAAGCCCACGACGGTGTCGACGCCGAGCTTGCGCGCCACCCGCGCGGCGCGCTGCATGTCCTCGGCGGCGCGCCGGCGCACGCCCTCGGGATCTCCGTCGCCCCAGATGTACGGGCGGACGATCGCCTGGTGGCGGAAGTCGATGGGGTCGTCGCAGATCGCCTGCCCGCCCATGTGGTTCGAGATCGCCCAGACCCCGAGGCCGTAGCGGTCGAGGATCTCGAGCCTCGACCGCAGGTAGGCGTCGTCCTCGTCGGCGCGCCTGAGATCGAGGTGGTCGCCGCTCGCCGCGATCTCGAGGCCGTCGTAGCCCCACTCGCTCGCCTTGCGCGCGAGCTCCTCGAAGGGCATGTCCGCCCACTGCCCGGTGAAGAGCGTGACGGGGTGGCGCGAGGCCAGCTGGTCGTTCGTCATGTCGTCTCCTTCGACGTCAGTTCTCGGAAGGGGTCTCGACCCAGCCGCCCGAGGCGGCGGAGGCGAGCACGGCGTCGGTCACCTGGGCGGCGCGCACGCCGTCGGCGAAGGTCGGGAGGCCCTCGGGCCGCTCGCCGCGGATCGCGGCGTACGCGTCGCGCACGAACGCGTTGAACGCGTCCTGGTAGCCCGTCGGGTGCCCGGCGGGGACGTGCGCGAGCCGCGCCGCGTCGGGCGCGAGCGCCGCGGGGTCCTGCTCGAGGATCTCGGTGGATCCGCGGCGCCCGATGCGCAGCGTGCCGGGGCGCTCCTGCTCGAACCGGTAGGCCTCGCTCGTCGTGTGCACCTCGAGCTCGAGGCCGTTCTTGTGGCCCGCGGCGACCTGCGACACTAGGGCGACGCCCGGGGCCCCGCCCTCGAGGCGGAAGAGAACGGCCGCGATGTCCTCGTTCGAGATCTCGCGCCCCGCGCGGGTCGCGTACACGCGGCTCGTGACGGCGTTGACGGCCGCGACGCGGCGCCCCGACACGAACTCGATCGCGTCGAAGAGGTGCGAGCCGATGTCGGCGAACGCGCGCGAGGGCCCGCCGTCTCCCGTCGCGCGCCAGTTGTCGTCGTCCTTCTCGATGAGCCAGTCCTGCAGGTAGCGCGCATCGATCGAGAGCACGTCCTCGCCGCCCGCTGCGATCCGCGCCCGCGCCTCGCGGATCATCGGGTGGTAGCGGTAGACGAAGGGGACGGCGTGGGAGACGCCCGCGGCCTCGGCCGCCCGGAGCAGCGAGCGCGCGTCGTCGGCCGACGTCGCGAGCGGCTTCTCGCAGATCACGTGCCGGCCGGCCGCGATGACCTCGCGCGCCTGCGGCACGTGGAGGGAGTTGGGGCTCAGGACGTGGACGACGTCGGGGTCCGCGGCGAGCGCGCCCGCGACGTCGGCGGATCCGGACTCGACGCCCAGCTCCGCGGCCGCCGCGGCGGCCCGCTCGGGTCGCGAGGCGACGACCGAGACGAGCCGGGCTCCCGCGGCCCGGGCCGCGTGCGTGTGCGCGCGGCCCATCATCCCCGCCCCGATGAACGCGGCCCGGATCGGCGGATCGTCCGGCGTCGTCGCGGTCGCGTCATCGGGGGTGGGGGTCATGGTTCTCTCCTCTGTTCGGGGGTCAGGACTCGAAGGCCAGGTCGATGTACTGGTCGACGTTGTCGGCCGTCACGACGGGGGCGTCGAGCACGATGCGGTACGGGACGCTGGGCGTGACGAGGTCGCTCATCGTCTTCTCCTGCGCGAGGAGCCGGGCGAGGGCGATGCCGTCGGCCGCCTGCGTCGACGGGTAGACGACGGTCGCCTGGATGACGCTGTCGCCGGCCTGGATGCGGTCCATCATGTTCGCGGATCCGGCGCCGCCGACGAGGAAGAACTCGCTGCGGCCCGCGGCCTCGATCGCGGCCATCACGCCGACGCCCTGGTCGTCGTCGTGGTTCCACACGGCGTCGAACTCGGGGTTCGCCGCGAGCAGCTGCGACGCCGCCGACTCGCCGCCCGCGACCGTGAAGTCGGCCGAGACGCGCGCCGAGACCTCGAGCCCGCACTCGTCCAGCGCGTCGGCGAAGCCCTGCGAGCGGTCCTGAGTGAGCGGAAGGGAGTCGATGCCGGCGATCTCGCCGATCGTCGCGCCGTCCTGGCCGTCGAGCTGCTCGCAGATGTACTGGCCCGCGCTCACGCCCATGCCGTAGTTGTCGCCGAGGATCGTGATGCGCGACGCGTTCGAGTCGCTGAACTCGCGGTCGACGTTGACGACGGGGATCCCGGCGTCCATCGCCTGCATCGCGACGTCGGTCAGCGCCGCCCCGTCGGTCGGCAGCAGGACGATGGCGTCGACGCCCTCGTTGATGAACTGCTCGACGGCGGCGATCTGCTGGTTCGCGTCGTTCGTCCCCTCGGCCTGACGGAGATCGACGTCGTCGAAGGAGTCGGCCGCCCCGATGGCGCCCGAGTTGATCGCGCCGAGCCAGCCGTGGTCGGCCTCGGGGCCCGACCAGCCGATGACGACGGTGTCGCCCGACGCCTGGTTCTCGTCTGCCGACGTCCCCTGATCGATGGCCGCGTCGGTGTCGGTCGATGTCCCGCCGGTGCATCCAGCGAGGAGGCCGAGCGCGCCGAGTGCCGCGCCGGCGGTGAAGATCGAGCGTGCCCAGGTGCTGCGCCGTGTCTGCATGATTCCTCCTTGAACATGTGCAGATGCGCCGACGGGGCCCGGCCCGTGACCGGGGGGGTGTCCTCGTCGACGGGGCCGACGCTAACAGAGGCATCCCCCCTCTGTACACCTTTTGTCTGCATCGCGTCAAAAGTGTGATCCGGCGTGTGAATCCGCGAGATCACGACCATTGGAAGGCTTGCGATCACGATCCGATCACGGCCCCTTCCCCCTGTTCGAGAGGGCGGGCGTCATGTTATGTTCGCCGCGTGATCAAAGTCGACCACTCAACGGCACTGCTGTCGGTCCGCGGCGTGACGAAGCGCTTCGGGCCCGTCCGGGCGCTCCGCGGCGTCGACCTCGACGTCCGCCCCGGCGAGGTGCACTGCCTGCTCGGGCAGAACGGCGCGGGCAAGTCGACGCTCATCAAGGTCCTCGCGGGCGTCCACGCCCCCGACGAGGGCGAGATCTTCTGGAAGGGCGAGCCCGTCGCCGTCGACGGCCCGCAGGCGGCGATCGACATCGGCATCGCGACGATGTACCAGGAGCTCGACGTCGTCGACGGGCTCACGATCGTCGAGAACATCTTCCTCGGGCACGAGATGGACCGCGCGGGGCTCACCCGGCGCCAGGCGCAGGCCGCGGAGGCCCGGCGGCTTCTCGAGCGGCTCGGCCACGGATCCCTCTCGCCGCACACCGAGGTCGGCACGCTGAGCGCCGCGCAGAAGCAGATCGTGAGCATGGCGCGAGCGCTCTCGCACGACATCGAGCTCATCATCATGGACGAACCGTCGGCCGTGCTCGACACCGAGGAGGTCGCGAACCTGTTCCGCGTCGTCGGCGAGCTCACCTCGCAGGGCATCGCCGTCATCTACATCACGCACCGGCTCGAGGAGATCCGCCGCATCGGCGACCGCATCACGGTCCTCAAGGACGGCGCGTCGACGGCGAGCGGCCTCCCCGTCGACGACACCCCGACCGCGACCCTCATCACGCACATGACGGGCCGCGAGGTCGCGAACGTCTTCCCGGCGCGGCCCGGCGTCGGCGAGGCGGCGCCCGTCCTCCTCGAGGTCGACGGGCTCGGGCTCGACGGCGTCTTCGACGACGTCTCCTTCCGCGTGCGGGCCGGCGAGATCGTCGGCCTCGCGGGCCTCGTCGGCTCGGGACGATCCGAGATCGTCGAGACGGTCTACGGCGCGCGGCGCGCGACCTCGGGCGTCGTGCGGGTCGCGGGATCCGAGACGACCCGGGGCTCGGTGCCCGCCGCCGTCGCCGCCGGAATGGGGCTCAGCCCCGAGGAGCGCAAGTCGCAGGGACTGATCCTCGGCGAGCCGATCTTCCGCAACGTGACGCTGTCGTCGTTCACGCGCATGGCGCACGGCGGCCTGCTCGACGAGGGCGCCGAGCGCGAGGCCGCCGACGCGCAGATCGCCGCGCTCGAGCTGCGGCCCGCCGACTCCACGCGCGCCGCCGGGACCCTCTCGGGCGGCAACCAGCAGAAGATCCTCCTCGCCCGCTGGCTCGTCCACGGCAGCAGGATCCTGCTGCTCGACGAGCCGACCCGCGGCGTCGACGTCGGCGCCCGGGCCGAGATCTACGCCCTCATCCGGCGCCTCGCCGACGCCGGCAACGCCGTCGTCGTGATCTCGAGCGAGATCGACGAGGTCCTGGGGCTCGCCGACACCGTGCTCGTCATCGGCGACGGGCGCGTCCTCTCCACCCTCCCCGCTTCCGAGATCGACGAGCACGGCGTGCTCGACCTCGTCATGAAAGGCGCAGCAGCGTGACCACGACAACCGACACCCCGGCCGCGCCCTCGGCGGTGCGCCGCGTCTTCTCCGGATCCGTCGGGCGCAACCTCGGCCTCGTGCTGGCGCTCGTGATCCTCATCGTCGTCGGCGTCGCGACGGCGGGCGACACCTTCGCGACCTTCAGCAACGCGCTCGTGATCCTCCGCCAGGCGTCGATCGGCGGCGTCATCGCGATCGGGATGACGCTCGTGATCATCTCGGGTGGCATCGACCTGTCGGTCGGATCCGTCCTCGGCCTCGCGTCGGTCGTCGCGACGATCGCGGCCGTGCAGGACCTCGCCGACCAGGTGCACTGGATCGTCATGGTCCTCATCGCGCTCGCGACGGGCCTCCTCGCGGGTCTCGTCAACGGCGTCGTGATCGCCTACGGCAAGGTCGCCGCGTTCATGACCACGCTCGCGATGATGGTCGGCGCGCGCGGCCTCGCCGAGCTCGTCGCGCAGAACCGCACCCTCGTGATCAGCGACCGCGGCTTCCTCGGCGCGATGAACGTCGATCTCCTGGGCGTCGACATCCTCATCTGGATCTTCGCCGTCGTCGCCGTCGCGGGCTGGTTCCTCCTCAACAGGACGACGTTCGGGCGCAGGACCGTCGCGATCGGCGGCAACGCCGAGGCCGCGCGCCTCGCGGGCATCGCGGTGCGCAGGCACACGATGTGGCTGTACGGGATCCTCGGGCTCTGCTCGGGCATCGCCGCCGTCATGATGCTCGGCCGCACGCAGGCCGGCACCTCGACGCACGGCCTCCTCTACGAACTCGACGCGATCGCGGCCGTCGTCGTCGGCGGCACCCTGCTCGCCGGCGGCAAGGGCACCGTGACCGGCACGGTCTTCGGCGTCCTGATCTTCGCGACGCTCTCGAACGTGTTCGTGCAGAACAACCTCGCGTCGTCGGTGCAGGCGGTCGCGAAGGGCGTCATCATCGTCGTCGCCGTCCTGCTGCAGCAGAGGCTCGCGGGGCGGGAGCGCTGACCGGAACTCCCTATCATGGTCGTCAGTCGCCTGCGGCTCCCCCGGCTCCCGGCGACGCGACACGGGAAGACGCTCCATGACTGATGCTCCGACCGGCGCGCGCGGCAGCGTGGGCCACCTGTTCCAGCTGCTGCGCGACGGGCGGCCGCACACCCGCGCCGAGCTCGCGAAGGCCACGGGGCTCGCGCGCTCGACGATCGCGGCCCGCGTCGACCAGCTCCTGACGCTGGGCCTCATCGTGCCGGTCGCCGACGCCGCGTCGACGGGAGGGCGCCCGCCCTCGCAGTTCGCGCTCAATCCCTCGGGCCGCGTCGTCGTGGCCGCCGACCTCGGCGCGTCCCACGCGACGGTCGCGATCACCGACCTCACGGGATCCGTCGTCGCGGAGGCGACCGACCGCATGCCGATCGCGAACGGCCCCGAGACGGTCCTCGCGTGGATGGTCGACGCGGCGCGCCGGCTGCTGGCGGGCGTGGGGCGCGACGAGACGGCCGTCGCCGCGATCGGCATCGGCCTCCCGGGGCCCGTCGAGTTCTCGACCGGCCGGCCCGTGAACCCGCCGATCATGCCGGGCTGGGACCGCTTCGACGTGCCGGGCTGGGTGCGCGAGCACATCGACGTGCCGGTGCTCGTCGACAACGACGTGAACATCTCGGCGCTCGGCGAGCGCTCCGTCGCCTGGCCGGGCGCCGACGACCTCCTGTTCGTCAAGGTCGCGACGGGCATCGGCGCCGGGGTCGTCTCGAGCGGGCGACTCCAGCGCGGCGCGCAGGGCATCGCGGGCGACATCGGGCACGTGCGGGTGGCGCGGGGATCCGACGTCCCGTGCTCGTGCGGCAACACGGGATGCCTCGAGGCGCTCGCGTCGGGGCCCGCGCTCGCCCGCACGCTGCGCGCCTCGGGGATCGCCGCCGAGACGGGCGACGACGTCGTCGAGCTCGTCAAGAACGGCAGCCTCGAGGCGATCCAGGCGGTGCGCCAGGCGGGGCGCGACATCGGCGAGATGCTGACGGTCGCGGTGAGCCTGCTCAACCCGCGGGTCATCGTCATCGGCGGCTCGATGGCGCGCGTCGGCGAGCACCTGCTCGCGGGGATCCGCGAGGTCGTCTACACGCGCTCGATGCCGCTCGCGACCGAGCGTCTCGCGATCGCGCAGTCGGAGGCGGGCGCCCGCGCGGCCGTCCTCGGCGCGAGCATGCTCGCGGTCGAGCACGCGCTCGAGCCCGAGAACCTCTCGACGAAGATCGCGGCGGCGCTCAGCGCGCGATGATCGCGGCGACGAGCGCCTCCGCGGTCTCGCGCTTCGTCCCGGCGACGTCGGCGACGACGGCGTCCGATGCGTCGATCACGACGAGGTGGTTGTCGGCGAGCTCGAACCCGCGCTCGAAGCCGACCTCGTTGGCCGCGAGCAGGTCGGCGCCCTTGCGGCGGCGCTTCGCGATCGCGCGCTCCGCGAGGGTCTCGCCCTCCGCGGGCGTCTCTGCTGCGAAGCCGACGATCGTCTGGCCGTCGCGACGGCCCCGCGCGAGGCCCGCGAGGATGTCGGGGTTCTCGACGAGGTCGAGGCGGAGCGCGCCGCCCGCCTGCTCCTTCGTGATCTTGCGCTCCGCGACGTCGGCGACGCGGTAGTCCGAGACGGCGGCCGCCATCACGACGACGTCGGCGCCGGGGGCCTCGCGCTCCGCCGCCTCGGCGAGCTGCTCGGTCGACGACACGTGCGCGACGCGGATCCGCGGGTCGCGCAGCGCGTCGGCGATGACGTCGTGCGCGACGTTCGCCGCGACGAGCACGACGTCGGCACCGCGGCGGGCCGCGGCGAGCGCGACCTCCACGCCCTGCCGGCCGCTCGAACGGTTGCCGATGAAGCGCACGGGGTCGATCGCCTCGCGCGTGCCGCCCGCCGTGACGAGCCAGGTGCGCCCGGCGGCCTCCCCCGATCCCTTCCGCAGCTCTCGGGTCACGACCTCGTGGATCCGCTCGGGCTCGGTCATGCGGCCGGGGCCCGAGTCGTCGCCCGTGAGCTGGCCCGACTCGGGGCCGATCATGTGGACGCCGCGCGAGGTCAGGGTGTCGACGTTCGCCTGCGTCGCGGGGTTGCGCCACATCTCGGTGTGCATCGCGGGCGCGATCACGACGGGCGCCGTCGTCGCAAGGAGGGTCGTGCCGAGGAGGTCGTCGGCGAGGCCGGCCGCCATCTTCGCGATCGTGTTCGCGGTGGCGGGGGCGATCACGACGAGGTCGGCCTGCTGGCCGAGGGCGACGTGGCGCACGCGGGCGACGTCGTCGTGCACGCTCGTCGTGACGGGGTTGCGGCTGATCGCCTCCCACGTCGGCCGGCCGACGAACCTCAGCGCATCGTCGGTCGGGATCACGTGCACGTCGTGCCCGTCCTTCACGAGCAGGCGCACGAGGCTCACGGTCTTGTAGGCGGCGATCCCGCCCGTGACTCCGACGACGACGAACATGTCTCCATCCTGACAGGCCGGGGCACCGCGCGTCCGGCTCGCGCGATGGTCCCCCGGGGAGTTCTGTCAGACCCGGTGCCTAGCGTCGGACGGATGATGGGTGCATCTCACGCCGTGTCCGGCGCCGCCGCGTGGGTCGCGGTCACGACGACCTCCCCCGGCTTCGGGTGGGCGCCGCTCGACGCCGTCGGTGTCCTCTCGGGCGCCGCCGTGTGCGCCGGTGCGGCGCTCCTGCCCGACATCGACCACCCCTCGTCGACCGTCGCGGCGGGGCTCCCCGCGGGGCGCATCGTCGCGGGCGCCGTCAGCGGGCTGACGGGCGGGCACCGGAAGGGCATGCACTCCGTCGTCGCGATGATCGCCGCGATCCTCCTCGCGATCGCGCTCTCCTTCCTCACGTGGACGCCCGCGGGCTGGGACGTCTCGCTGGCCGTCGGCCCCGCGCTCGCCGCCGCGGTGTGCATCGCGATCGGGACGAAGTGCCTCCGGATCGCGCGCGGATGGATCGGCGCCTGGATCGTCGGGGCGCTCGCGGCGGGCGGGCTCATGTGGTTCCTCCCGGACGAGTTCGGATGGCTGCCCACCTGCATCGGCGTCGGCTTCCTCGCCCACCTCGTCGGGGACACGCTCACGACGGGCGGCGTCCCGTGGCTCTGGCCCATCATGCCGCGCCGGCCCGCGGGCCTCCGCCGCACCGTCGTGCTCTCGCGGATCTGGCCGCGGCGCGGGTCCTTCGCCGTCCCGATCCTCGGCGACGCGGGCTCAGGGCGCGAGTGGGTCCTGTCCATCCTCCTCGCGGCGTATGCGCTGTGGGGCGTCGGCGGGCAGGCCGTCCGGCTGATCGGGTCGCTCGCGGCCTGAGGCCGCCCGCGCCGGAGCACAATGGATCCATGGCGACGAAGGACCCCCGGGAGGAGGGCCGCTCGGTCGGCGGCCCGCCGCAGTGGACGACGCGCGAGGAGCGGGTCTCGGCGGTCGAGGCCGCGATCCAGGTGGCGATCCGCCGCGGCGACTTCGACGACCTGCCGGGGGCAGGCAAGCCCCTCGAGGGGCTCGACAGGCCCCTCGAGGACGACTGGTGGATCCGCCGCAAGATCGAGACGGAGAACCTCACCGGGATCGCCCCTCCTGCCCTCGCCCTCAGGGTCGAGCACCGCGCGATGGCCGAGACGCTCGACCTACTGGCGCGCGAGGAGGAGGTGCGCGAGCACGTCGCCGACTTCAACCGCCGGGTGCGCCGCGCGCGGATGCAGCTCGAGGGAGGGCCGCCGGTCGTCACGCCCCTGCTCGACGCCGACGCCGAGGTCGCGGCCTGGCGCGAGCGCCGCGAGGCCGCCGCGCCTCCGGCCCCCGAGCCCGCGCAGCGCCGCTGGTGGCGGCGGGCCTGACGCCCCTACGCGAGCGACAGCAGCCGGGGTGCCTCCTCCGACGCGCCCCAGGACGCGAGCAGGCCGAGCGTCTCGACGGTCGGCGATCCGGGCGTCGCCGTGTAGACGGTCATCGACAGGCCCGGCTCCCCGTCGAGGTCGAGCGTCTGGTAGTTGAGCTCCATGCCGCCGACGACGGGGTGGACGAAGCCCTTGACCCCCGCATAGTGCTTGCGCACGTCGTGCGCCGCCCAGAGCTCACGGAACACCTCGCTGCGCGTCGAGAGCTCGCCGATCAGCGCGTGCAGGCGCTTGTCGTGCGGGCTGCGCCCCGCCTCGCGCCGCAGGATCGTGACGTTCGTCCACGCCGCGCGATCCCAGTCGAGGTAGAAGTCGTGGCTCTCCTCATCGAGGAAGATGTGCCGGGCGAAGTTCGCGTCCTCCCGCGACCCGCGCAGGATCGGCGCGTACATCGCCCGGCCGAGCAGGTTCGCGGCGACCATGTCCATGCGGTTGTTCTGGATGAACGCGGGCGCGAGCGTGATGGCGTCGAGCAGGTACTGCAGCTCGGGGCGGACCGCCGTGTCGCCGTGCGGGCGAGGTCGAAGAGGTGATCGTGCTCCGCCCGGTCGAGCATGAGCGCCCGCGAGATCGCCTCGAGGACCTCCTCCGAGACGCCGCGCAGGTTCCCGCGCTCGAGCCGCGTGTAGTAGCCGACGCTCATGCTCGCGAGCCGCGAGGAGGTCGCGTACGTCGCCGCTGCGGAGATCCGCGGGATCCTCCTCGTCACCGCCGACGCGCGCATCGCGCGGGCCGGCGCCGCCCGTTGCGAGGTGCGTGTCACCGGCCGCGCGTGAGCAGGACGACGGCAGAACGGGCCCGGATCTCGCGGATCCGGGCCCCACAGCAGTCAGCGACGAATATCTGCCGTACTCATGCGGGCTCGACGACGAGGGTCGCCGCCGCGGACGCGTCGGTCGTGACGCCGTCGGAGTAGGTGTTCACGCCGAACTTCTCGCGGTACGCGGCGTCGATCGCGGCGCGGTCGAGGCGGCCGCCGTCTGCGAAGACGACGTCGCGGTCGACGCCGCCCGACGCGATGTGCAGCTCGTTCGCCCGGCCGCTGCGGTCGAGCTCGTCCTCGGTCCATGTGGTCATGGCTCCAGGATCCGCCTCGCCGCCCGTCCCGAGAAAGGCCCTGTCAGAGCCCCCCTGCGTACGGATCCGGCCCGCCGCCGAAGCGAACGGGCCGGATCCTCATCACAGGCTCAGAGGCCGGCGCCGCTCGGCGACACGAGGATCTTCACGGCTGTCTCGTTGCGGTTGATGAGCGTGTCGAAGCCCTCGTCGACGAGGCCCTCGAGGCCGATCTTCCCCGTGATGAACGGCTTGAGGTCGACCTTGCCCGACTCGACGAGCGCGATCGTCTCGGGGTGCGAGTTGACGTAGCCGATCGTGCCGCGCACGTCGACCTCCTTCATGACGAGCTTGTGCATGTCGAAGGTCGCAGGCTTTCCCCAGATCGAGACGACGACGATGACGCCCGTGGGGCGCACGGCGTCCATGAGGGTGTCGAAGACGACCTGCACCGAGGTGCACTCGAAGGCGCCGTCGGCGCCCTTCCCGCCCGTGAGCTCGCGGACCTCGGCGACGACGTCGACTTCGGCGGGGTTGAGCGCGTAATCGGCGACGCCCGCGTCGATGGCCTTCTGGCGGCGCAGCGGCGAGAGCTCCGAGACGACGACGGTGACGCCGAGGGCGTGCAGGACCGTCGCGGTGAGAAGGCCGATCGGGCCCGCTCCGCCGACGACCGCGACCTGGCCGGCCGCGACGCCCGAGCGCTTGACCGCGTGGAACGCGACGGAGAGCGGCTCGATGAGCGCGGCCTCGTCGAGCGCGACGTCGTTCGAGATCCGGTGCACCCAGCGGCGCTTGACGACGATGTTCTCGCTGAGGCCGCCGCCGCGGCCGCCGAGGCCGATGAAGTTCATGTCGGGCGACAGGTGGTAGTCGTTCGACGACGCGCTCGTGTCGACGTCGTCGCGGATGATGTAGGGCTCGACGACGACGTGGTCGCCGACGGCGAGGTCGGTGACGCCCTCGCCGAGCTCCGAGACCGTGCCCGAGAACTCGTGGCCCAGCGTCACGGGGGCGGACTCGCCCGAGATCGGGTGCGGGTGCCCGTGCGCCGGCACGAAGATCGGCCCATCGAGGTACTCGTGCAGGTCCGTGCCGCAGATGCCGCACCACGCGACGTCGATGCGGACGGTGCCCGGCTCCAACGGCTGCTGCTCGATGTCCTCGATGCGGATGTCGCCGCGGTCGTAGTAGCGCGCTGCCTTCATGATGCGTTCCTTCCCGGAGAGCTCGATGCTGTCGGTCGTCGATGACCGGGATCCACGCTACGCGTGTCGATTTGGACGCGCCAGCGTGTCGGATAATGGGGCGATGGCGCGTCAGAACGGCATCACCCGCGGCGATCGCGAGGCGCGCGGTGCGCACCTCAAGGAGCGGATCTACCTGAGCTTCTCGGCGCTCGCCGTCGTGTCGACGATGGGCGGGCACGGCGACCCGACGGCGGGCGAGGCGGCCGTCACGCTCTTCGTGACGGCGCTCGGCACCCTCCTCGCGGTGTTCACGGCCGACGTCATCTCGCACACGATCGTCAACGAGCACTTCCCGTCGCGGCACGAGGTCGCCGAGACGGTGCGCACGACGTTCAGCGCCGCGATCGCGATCGTCCCGGTGTTCCTCCTCCTCGCGGCGGCGGGGGTCGGCTGGTGGGAGACGACGACCGCGCTGCGCGCCTCGACCGTCGTGCTCGTCGCGTCGCTCGTCCTCATCGGCTGGGTCGCCGTCCGGCGCGTGCCCCTGACGTTCTGGCAGCGCGCGCTCGCCCTCGCGGCAGAGGCCGTCCTCGGCGTCGCGGTCGTGCTCCTGCAGCGCCTCGCGCACGGGTGACGGGAACCAGAACTCATTGCTATGGGTCGCATGTCCGCCGGGGATCCGTGTCAGTCTGAGACGGCAACCCCACCCATCCGACAGGAGTCACCCATGCTCACCGTCAGCGCATACGGCATGAAGGCCGCGGGCCAGCCCCTCGAGCCGCTCACGATCGACCGCCGCGACGTCGGCCCCCACGACGTCCTCATCGAGATCCGCTACGCCGGCATCTGCCACAGCGACATCCACACGATCCGCGAGGAATGGGGCCCGATCCAGTTCCCGCAGGTCGTCGGCCACGAGATCGTCGGCGAGGTCACCGAGGTCGGGTCCGAGGTCACGAAGCACGCGGTCGGCGACCGCGTCGGCGTGGGCTGCATGGTCAACTCGTGCGGCGAGTGCGACGAGTGCCGCGCGGGCAACGAGCACTACTGCCTGAACGGCAACGTCGGCACCTACGCGTCGGTCGACGTCGACGGCACCATCACGCAGGGCGGCTACTCGACCCACGTGGTCGTCGACGAGGGCTTCGTGCTGCGGGTCCCGAAGGAGATCCCCTACGAGGCCGCCGCTCCCCTGCTCTGCGCGGGCATCACGACCTACTCGCCGCTGCACCGCTTCGGCGCGGGGGCAGGCAAGAAGGTCGCGGTCGTCGGCATGGGCGGGCTCGGCCACATGGCCGTCAAGTTCGCCGCCGCGATGGGCGCCGACGTGACCGTGCTCTCGCGCACCGCCTCGAAGAAGGACGACGCCATCGCGTTCGGCGCGAGCCGCCACGTCGCGACCGGCGAAGAGGGCGCCGTCGCGGCCCTCCGCGGTGAGTTCGACCTCATCATCAACACCGTGAGCGCGCCGCTCGACATCGACGCCTACCTGCGCACGCTGCGCCCCGAGGGCGCGCTCGTCAACGTGGGCCTGCCGCCCGAGGCCCTCCCGATCCACGTCTCGTCGCTCATCGGCGGCGGCAAGACCTTCGCGGGCTCGGCGATCGGGTCGATCGGCGAGACGCAGGAGATGCTCGACTTCTCGGCCGAGCACGGCATCGCCCCCGAGATCGAGCTGATCTCGGCCGACCGGATCAACGAGGCCTACGAGCGCGTCGTCGCGAGCGACGTCCGCTACCGCTTCGTCATCGACACCGCGACGCTCTGACGCGCACCCCGCGGCGGCGCCGGCTCCCGATCGGGGGTCGGCGCCGCCGCGTTCCGCGGGGCCGACCGCC
This sequence comes from Microbacterium indicum DSM 19969, assembly GCF_000422385.1. GTDB lineage: Bacteria > Actinomycetota > Actinomycetes > Actinomycetales > Microbacteriaceae > Microbacterium > Microbacterium indicum. The sequence continues at coordinate 31,381 of NZ_AULR01000008.1, read as the reverse complement.
TAAACTTGCGGCCGTGACCCTCGAAACGCTGCTGCGCCGCGTCGACCGTCTGGCCGGCGGAAGCCTCCGCGACATCCGCGTGCCGCGCGTCGCCGACCCGCGCGCCGCGCTCGCACTGCGCTGGGTCGCGTGGATCTTCGTAGGCTGCCTCGCGCTCGGCGTCGCGACGATCACGATCGCGCTCGTCCTGACGGTCGAGGGATCCGCGCCGAGCCTCGTCGTGTGGATGCGGTGCCTCGTGCTCTTCGCGATCACCGCGAGCCTCTTCTACTTCCTCTGGCGCGCGCAGCTCGGCTGGTACTGGGCGTTCCGGCGGCTGCAGCTGTTCACGCGGATCTTCCCGGTCGTCGCGATCGTCCTCGCCCTGATCCCGGGGCTCTTCCCCGTGTGGGTCATCGCCGAGCAGCTGCTCTTCGGGGTCCTGCTGATCGCGGCCCAGGTGCTGCTCGTCTCGCGCCCCGTGCGCGAGGCCTTCCCGAAGCCTCAGCCGGCCTCGGCGTAGCGCGTCGCGGCCGTCGCGACGCGGGTCTGGTAGTCGAGGGTGTCGTTGTACGAGCGGACGGCGGCGATCCAGCCGTCGTCGGTCTCGAGGGATCCGTCGAGCCGGCACAGGTAGTTCGCGGCCGTGTACGCGGCGTCGTCGATGTTCTGCGGGTCGACGGATCCGTCGCCCGAGCCGTCGACCGCCCACCGCAGCCACGTCTCGGGGATGAACTGCATCGGCCCCACCGCGCGGTCCCACGTCGCGTCGCCGTCGAGCTCGCCGCCGTCGGTGTCGGGGATCGCCATCGTGTCGTTCGTGCCGTCGAGCGGGATCCCCGTGATCGCGGGCCGCGTCACGCCGTCGGCGTCGACGGATCCGCCCCGCAGCTCTCCGTGGTGGCTCTCGACCCAGCCGATGCCCGCCAGGGTGTTCCACCCGATCGCGCAGCCGAGCGTCTCGCGCGCCCAGCTGTCGGCGTTCGCGTACGCCCGCATGGCGCGCTCCGGGATCCCCGTCGCGAGCGCGCGGTCGGCGATCCACGCGTCGTCGACCTGCGCGGCGGCGGGCGACGCCGAGGTGACGGGAGGCGCGGGCGTGCCGATGACCTCGTCGAAGCCGACGGGGTCGACGCGGAAGGTCCCGATGAGCGCGACGACCCCGACGACGCCGAGCGCGCCGACGCCCCCGATGAGCGCGACCGCTCCGAGTGCGATTCCGACGCCGCGCTTCATGCGCCCATTGTCGCGGCCCGCCCGCCGCGCGAGCTGACAGGGCGCCGAGACATACGCTTGTCCCCATGGCACGCGAGACCCCGATGGAGCGATGGTGGCCGCTCCGCCGCCAGGAGCCGACCCGCACGGCCGTCGCGACCGCGACCCAGTGGCTCGTGCGATACGCGAAGGCCGGCAGGTTCGTCGACGCGCCGTCGAGCGCGACGCCGGGGACCGCCTACCAGTTCGCGCAGGAGAGCGCCGAGAACATGGCCGTACTCCTCTACCCCGCCCCGACCTCGGCCGACGTCGACGAGCTCGCCCGAGAGTGGGATCTGCACCCCCTCCTCACCGAGGACCTGCAGCAGGCGGGCCAGCGCCCCAAGCTCGAGCGATACGGCGACGTCCTCTCACTCGTCGTCCGCGCCGCCTACTACGTCGATGAGGCCGAGGACGTGCGCCTCGCCGAGTTCCACATGCTCGTGAAGGGCGACGCGATCGCCGTCCTCTGCCAGGACGGTCTGTGGATCGACGGCACGCCCGCCGCCGCCTACATCGCGCAGGTCGAGGGGCCCTCCCCCTCGGGGATCCTCGACCGCGGCATGCTCGAGCACGGGCCCGAGGCCGTGATCTACCGGCTCATCGACGCGATCGTCGACGGATTCACGCCCGTGCTCCAGGGGCTCGGGATCGACAAGGAGCAGATCGAGCGGCAGGTGTTCGGCGGGTCGAGCGAGGTCGCCGAGCGCATCTACCGGCTGAACCAGGAGGTCATCGACCTCCAGCACGCCGCGACGTCGCTGACCGAGATCGTCGAGGCGCTGCGGCGCGGGCACGCGCGCTATGGGATCCCCGACGCCCTCCAGTCCTACCTGCAGGACGTCGCCGACCACCTCGAGATCGTCGACCGCCGGGTGACCGAGCTGCGCGACGCGCTCGCGCAGATCCTCACCGTCAACGCGACCCTCGTCGCGCAGCGGCAGAACGAGGACATGAAGAAGATCTCGGGGTGGGCGGCGATCCTCTTCGCCCCGACGCTCATCGGCGCGATCTACGGCATGAACTTCGACGACATGCCCGAGCTGCACTGGACCTTCGGCTACCCCGCCGCCGTCGCGGCGATGGTCGCGCTCGGGGTCGGCCTGTGGGTCGTGTTCAGGAAGAAGAAGTGGATGTGACGAAGCGCTCGCGGGCGGCGAGGACGGGGCTCATGTGCTCGATCGCCCATTCCTCGAGCGCGCGGAGGGGGCCCTGCAGCGAGCGCCCCGAGTCGGTCAGCTCGTAGTCGACGCGCACGGGGACCGCGGCTGTGACCGTGCGGGTGACGAGGCCGTCCTGCTCGAGGCCGCGGAGCGTCTGCGTCAGCATCTTCTGCGAGATGCCGTCGACCCGGCGCGCGATCTCGCTGAAACGGCGCGGCCCGTCCGACAGCGCGCCCACGACGAGCACCGTCCAGCGATCGCCGATGCGGTCGAGGAGACGCCGCGACGGGCAGTCGGAGACGTACGGATCCCATGCGGTCATGTCAGCTCCCGGTGACGAAAAAAGCACCTACGCACCTTCTGGTGCCTCATATGTTTTCGAATGTTGGTCACTTATCGTAAGTCATGCGCCTCGGATGAGGCCCAACGAAAGGATTCCCATGGCTCGCATCACCGTCATCGGCGGCACCGGATACGCCGGCTCCCTCATCGTCGCAGAGGCCGCCGCGCGCGGCCACCAGGTCACCTCGATCAGCCGCTCGGTGCCCGCCGAGCAGGTCGACGGCGTCACCTACGTCGCGGGCTCGCTCCTCGACGCCGACACGCGCGCTCGCGCCGTCGCCGACGCCGACGTCGTCTACTCGGCCATCTCGCCGCGCGGCGACATGGCGGGGCAGACGCGCCAGGGGCTGGCCGACCTCGCCGCCGCGGCCCAGGACGCCGGCGTGCGCCTCGGCATCACGGGCGGGGCGGGATCCCTCCTCGTCGCAGAGGGCGGCCCGCAGCTGTTCACGACCCCCGAGTTCCCCGAGGCCTTCCAGGCCGAGGCTCTCGAGATGGGCGAGGTCCTCGACGACCTCCGCGCGTCGGACGAGGCGCTCGACTGGTTCTTCGTCAGCCCCGCCGCGGGCTTCGGCGCCTTCGCGCCGGGCGAGAAGACCGGCGCCTACCGCGTGGGCGGCGACGTGCTGCTCGCCGACGCCGAGGGAAACTCGTTCATCTCGGGCGCCGACTTCGCAACCGCGATCGTCGACGAGATCGAGAAGCCGGCCCACCGCCGCGCGCGCTTCACCGTCGCGTACTGACCCCGCCCTGCAGGACTACGGCAGAAAACACCCGCCGGGCCCCGACACCCCGGCCCCAGCCCCCTAACCGGCCGGATCTGCCGTAGTCCTGCGCCCAGGGGTCGGACAGACCGGCCTGAGCGCCGCCCGGCCGCACCTCGGCACCCCGCACCACCCCCGCCGAGCACGAGTACGGCAGAAAACACCCGCCGGGCCCCGACACGCCGGTCCCGGCCCCGAACCGGCGAAATCTGCCGTAGTCATGCGCCGGGGCGGCGGGTCAGCCCGCCATCTCCTGGGTCCCGACGACGCGCAGGAGGTCGAGTTTGCCGGCGTCGTCCGAGCCGGGCGGCGCCGTCAGCACCAGCAGGACCTGCGTCTCGTCCTCCGTGAAGAGGGCCTGGCAGTCGACCTCGATATCCCCGATCTCGGGGTGCACGACCACCTTGTGATCCTCGAAGCGCCGGGCGACGATCTGCTGTTCCCACAGCCCGCGGAACTCGTCGCTCAGCGGCAGGAGGGCGCGCACGATCTCCCCCGCCTTCGAGTCGGGCCCCAGCACAGCGTGCGCCGCCCGCAGACCCGCGACGTTCTGCCTGCTGTGCCGCGCGTGGTCCCGCTCCGGGTACACCCGGCGGGCCTGCGGATCCGCGAACCACCGATACACGGCGCTGCGCGAGAGACCCGTGAACGCCGTCTCATCGCCGAACAGCGCGCGGGCCGGCTCGTTCATCACGAGGGTCGTCGCGAGCCCGTCGAGGATCAGCGCCGGCACGTCGGTCAGCCGGTCCATGACCCGCATGAGCGCGGGCGCGACGTAGTCGCTCAGCCCCCTCCTGTCGGGTGCGCTGTGCCCCGCGACGCGGTGCAGGTAGTCGCGCTCGTCGGCGCTCAGCCGCAGCGCGCGGGCTATGGCGTCGAGGATCGCGACGCTCGGCTGCGGCCCGCGGCGCTGCTCGAGGCGGGCGTAGTAGTCGGTCGACATCGCCGCGAGCTGCGCGACCTCCTCGCGCCGGAGGCCCGGCGTGCGGCGGCGCGGCCCCGCGGGCAGGCCGACGTCGGCCGGCCGCAGGTCCTCCCTGTGCCGCACGAGGAATGCGGCGAGCGCTTCACGATCCATGCGTCCAGTCTCGCGCGCACGGCGCGGCGCAGGCAGGGATCCCCTGTCCCTGGCTCCGCCTCGGCCCGCGGATCACGCTGGATCCATGCAGATCAGCGGAAACACCATCTTCATCCCCGGCGCCACGAGCGGCCTGGGCCTCGCGCTCGCCGTCGCCCTCGAGCAGCGCGGCAACCGGATCATCGTCGCGGGCCGCCGCGAGGACCGCCTCGCGGAGATCCGCGCGGAGCACCCGGGCTTCGCGACCTACCGCCTCGACGTGTCCGACCGCGACGACGTCGCCGCGGTGTCGGCGCGCGTCATCGCCGAGCACCCGGACGTCGACGTCCTCGTGACGATGGCGGGGATCATGGTCGCCGAGGACTGGACCACGGGATCCTTCCTCGAGACCGCCGAGCGGATCGTCGAGACCAACGTGCTCGGCACCATCCGCCTCATCGCGGCCTTCACCGAGCACCTCCAGTCGCGCCCCGCCGCGACGATCATGACGGTGTCGTCGGGCCTCGCCCACGCGCCGCTCGCCCCGACCGCGACTTACAACGCGACGAAGGCCGCGATCCACCAGCTCTCGGAGACGATCCGCCTGCAGCTCGGGGACACGAGCGTCCGCGTGACGGAGCTCGTGCCGCCTTCGGTCGCGACCGAGCTCATGCCCGGCCACGCCGACGACGCCCGCGCGATGCCGCTCGACGAGTTCGTCGACGAGGTCGTCGCGCTCATCGAGGCCGATCCCGACGCGACCGAGATCCTCGTCGAGCGAGTGAAGTTCCTGCGCTACGGCGAGGTCCGCGGCGACTACGCGCAGGTCGTCGCGGCGCTCAACGCGTAGCCCGCGCGCGGCGCAGAATGGGGGCATGAGCTCCGCCCTCCCCCGTCTCGTGTCGGCGCCGATGGCGGGAGGCCCGACGACCGTCGCCCTCGCGAGGGCGGCGGCGTCGGCCGGCGCCTTCCCGTTCCTCGCGGGCGGCTACCGGGCCCCCGGCGCGCTCGCGGAGGAGATCGGGCAGCTGCGGGACCTCGCGGGGTTCGGCGTCAACCTCTTCGTCCCGCAGACCGCGGACGCAGACCGCGCGGCGTTCGCCGCCTACGCCGACGAGCTGCGCGACGACGCGGCGGCGTACGGGCTCACGCTCGACCCGGACCCGCGCTCCGACGACGACCGGTACGCCGAGAAGGTCGACCTGCTCGTCGCGGATCCCGTCGCGGTCGTCTCGTTCACTTTCGGTCTGCCGTCGCCCCGCGACGTCGCCCGGCTCCGCGCGGTCGGCACGCGCGCCTTCACGAGCGTCACGACGCCCGGCGAAGCGGCGCGCGCCGCGGCCGTCGGCGTCGACGGGCTCGTCGTGCAGGGCTTCGCCGCCGGCGGGCACAGCGCGACGTTCGACGCCGCGACCGATCCGGCCGACGTCCCGACGGCCGATCTCGTGCGCGCCGTCCGTGCGCGGACGGATCTGACGATCGTCGCGGCGGGCGGCGTCGCGGGGCCGGACGACGTCCGCGCGCTCGTCGACGCGGGCGCCGACTCCGTCGCGGTCGGGACCCTGCTCCTGCGCACGGACGAGGCCGGCACCTCGCCGACCCACCGGGCGGCGCTCGCGGATCCGCGCTTCGCCGAGACCGTGCTCACGCGGGCCTTCACGGGCCGGCCCGCCCGCGCGCTCCGCAACGGGTTCGCCGACCGCCGCTCGGGCCTCACGGCGTACCCCGCCGTGCACCACCTGACCCGCGAGCTGCGGCAGGCGGCGGGGCGCGCGGGCGACGCCGAGAGGCTGCACCTCTGGGCGGGATCCGGGTGGCGCGCGGCCGCGGAGGGCCCGGCCGCCGACGTCTTCCGCCAGCTCGCCGCGGGCCTCCCGTGACGCGCCGCAGACGCGCCGCGTCGGCCAGAATCAGAGCATGACCGCGCCGCCCGCCCGCGATGGATTCGCCGCCGTCTCGCTCACGTTCGGCATGATCGCGATCGCCTGCGCACTGATCCCGGTGATCGGCGACGTGCTGTCGGCCGTCCCCGCCGTCGTCGCCGTCGTCTGCGGGGTCGTCGGCATCGTGCGCCACGAGAGGCGCGGAACCCAGGGCGCCTGGGCGGCCGTCGTGGGCGCCGCGCTCGGCGCGCTGGCGCTCGCCCTCATCGCGCTGCTCGCGGCGATGGGCCACCTGCCGTCGTGACGGCGGCCCCCAGCGCGATCCGCGCCGGGGGCCCGCTCGTCACATCTCCTCGTGGTGGTTCGGGTCGGCGTCGAACAGGCGGCCGCGCTCGAGGGCGCTGATCTCGGCGACCTCGTCGGCCGTCAGGGAGAACCCGAACACGTCGGCGTTCTCGCGCTGGCGCTGCGGGTCGGCCGACTTGGGGATGGGCGTCGCGTCGAGCTCGACGTGCCAGCGGATCACGACCTGCGACGGCGTCACGCCGTACTTCTCGGCCAGGCGGCCGAAGACGGGCTCGGCGAGCAGCTCGCTGCGGCGGGCGAGGGGGCTCCAGCTCTCGGTGCGAATCCCGTGCTCGGTGTGGAAGGCGCGCATCTCGGCCTGCGGGAAGTAGGGGTGCAGCTCGATCTGGTTGACCGCCGGGGTCACGCCCGTCTCGTCGATCAGGCGTCCGAGCATCTCGGCCGTGAAGTTCGACACCCCGACCGAGCGCACGAGGCCCTGCTCGCGCGCCTCGAGCATGCCCTCGTAGGTCTCGAGCCACTTGCCGACCGAGGGGTTGGGCCAGTGGATCAGCAGCAGGTCGACGCGGTCGAGGCCGAGGGTCTGGAGGGACCCCGTCACCGACGCGATCGCCTCGTCGCGCCCGTGGTGGCGCCCGGGGATCTTCGTCGTGACGACGAGCTCGTCGCGGTCGACAGGCGATCGCCGGACGGCCTCGCCGACCTCCGCCTCATTGCCGTAGTTGACCGCCGTGTCGAGCACGCGGTAGCCGTTGTCGATCGCCGAGACGACGGCGTTCGTGCCCTCGTCTCCCGTCAGCTTGTAGGTGCCGAACCCGAGGGCGGCGAACGAGGTTCCGTCGTTGAGCGTGATCGCGGGAATCGTCATGCCCCCACCCTAGAACCGTGACCGGGAGCCGCGGCCACCGGACGTTACGTGATCGGCATCGGCATGATCGCGCTCGGCGTGAGCGCCGCGATCGCGGCTCAGACCGTCCAGCAGGACGTCGACCGCCCTGCGCATGAGGATCCTCATGGCGCGGGCCCTCGAGAACCAGCGCGTCGTGCCCGAGCAGATCGATGCCGTGAACCGCACGGCGGACGAGGACCTCGCGACGACGGCAACGGCACTCGAGCAGCAGTTCGAGAGCGCCCAGCCTTACCCCGAGAGCGAGGCGCAGCCGCGCGTCAGTCTCCGACGGCGTCGCGCCCGCGCTTGACGATGAGCGGGTCGGGGGTCCCGACGACCTCGGGATCCTTGCCCGCGTAGTCGACCGTCGACAGGAAGGGCGCATCGCGTTCAGGCGGGCGCGCTTCTTGTCGTTGCTCTTGATCGTGATCCACGGCGCGTGGTCGGTGTCGGTGCGCAGGAACGTCTGCTCCTTCGCGTCGGTGTAGGAGACCCACTTGTCGAGCGACTCGATGTCCATCGGCGAGAGCTTCCACTGCCGCACGGGGTCGACCTGCCGGATGATGAAGCGCGTGCGCTGCTCGGACTGCGTGACCGAGAGCCAGAACTTCGTCACGTGGATCCCCTGTCGACGAGCATGCGCTCGAGGAGCGGGACCGTGCGCATGAACTGCTCGTACTGCTCGTCGCTGCAGAAGCCCATGACGCGCTCGACGCCCGCGCGGTTGTACCAGCTGCGGTCGAACATGATGAGCTCGCCGGCGGCGGGGAGGTGCTCGATGTAGCGCTGGAAGTACCACTCGGTCGACTCGCGCTCGGTCGGCTTCACGAGCGCGACGGTCTTGGCGTAGCGCGGGTTGAGGTGCTCGGCGAAGCGCTTGATCGTGCCGCCCTTGCCCGCGGCGTCGCGCCCCTCGAAGATGATGAGGTGCCGCTCGCCGGTCTCCTGCTGGTGCTTCTGGAACTTCAGCAGCTCGACCTGGAGGCGGTACTTCTCGTCGTCGTACACAGAGCGGTCCAGCCGCTCGTCGTACGGGTAGTTCTCGCGCCATGTGTCGACGGCGCGGCCGACGGGGTCGATGAGAACGGGGTCGTCGTCGTGGTCCTCGCCGATCGTGTGCTCCTCGGATCCGAGCAGCTGGTCGATGTACGCGCGCAGGTCGTTCGCCATGAGCCCGAAGCTAGGCCCGGTCGGCGAACGATCGGTGTCACCCGACGAGGACCGTCCGCTCGGCGCGCGCCTCGACCTCGCGCACCTCGAGGACGACGCGGTCGGGGCGCACCCGCGGGTCGACGTGCACGCCGGGGGCGGGGTTCCAGGCGAACGCTCGGAGCGCGAGCCCGACCTCGCGGATCCGCTCGCGGTACGGCGTGAGATCGACCTCGAGGTCGCGGCCCGACCAGAACTGATCGGCGATCAGCCGGTCGCCCGCCTCGAGCCGCAGGACGTCGCCCGTCCACGCGATGCGCAGGAGCAGCCGCTCGCCCTCGTCGAACCAGGCGTCGTCGATCGGCAGCTCGTGCGGCTGGAGCAGCGCGAAGTCGTCGTCGGTCGGCGCCGACAGCCGGTGCGCGGGGCCGCCGCGCCGCACCGGCGCGATGACCGCGTCCGGCCGCGGGGCCGGGATCGCGTGGGGCGCGGGCGCCGCCGGAATCTCGGAGGATCCCTCGACAGGAGGGAACATGCGGATCCGCTCCGCGGCCGGGCCGCAGACGGCGCGGAAGCCGCCGTCGTCGAACCATCCCTCGCCCGCCCAGAAGACGAGGCGCTCGCGGCCCGCGACCTCGCCGCGCCACACGGCGTCCGCCGCCTGCTCGTCGAGGATCACGAACGAGGTGTCGCCGACGTCGACGGTGCCGAGGGTCGGCCGCACCACGATCTCGTCGCCCCGCACCTCGGCCTCGGCGCCGCGCACGTCGTCCGCGTCGACGCCGCCGAAGCGCAGCTCGACGGGCGCGCCGGGCGTCGCGGCGAGGAGCACGAGGCGGAAGCCGTCGTCCCCCGCGAGCTCGGTGATGGGCTGTGCCGTCGCCGTCACGCGGGGCACCGTGCCGAGCGGCTGCCGGATCGGCCATGCCGCGAAGGATCCCTCCCACAGCGTGAACGGCTCGGACGGGATCGCGACGTCCCCGACCTCGAACCGCACGCCCTCGACGTCGCCGAGCGGCGCCTGGTCGGGCTGGTGGTTCTGGAAGAAGAGGTAGCCGCCGCGCACGGCCCAGCGGACCCGGTCGTCGTCGCCGATCGCGACGGGCGAGGAGACCAGGGCGGATCCGTACGCGTCGAGGAAGAGGTGCTGGCGACGCAGCAGGTGGAAGTGCGGCCGCAGCCCGCCGGCCGCACCGATCGGCGCCGCGAAGTCGTAGTCGCGCCGCGGAAGGTCGTTGGGGTAGCCCGTCGCCTGCGACTCCTGCGTCTCGCCCGGGTGCGTGCCGCCGTGGAACATGTAGAACCCCTGCCACGCCGATCCGCTCCCGATCTTCGCGTGCGCGAGCGCCGCGACGTCGCGCGGCTCGACGAGAGGACGCCGGTGATACGCCACCTGCATGCCGCCGCCGAGCTCGCAGGTCGCGAAGGGCCAGGGATCGCCCGACGCGTCGCCGGCCTCCTCGGCGCGCAGGGCGCGCAGGTCGGCGCCGACCGTCACGTCGTCGCGCACCGTCGTGAAGCGGAAGTGCATGGGTCCGAAGCTCGGCCAGCCGACGTGCGACTCCTCCCAGAAGCCGTCGGCGTAGCCGCTGTAGACGGGCAGGACGCGACGCTCGGGCAGCCGGGCGCCGCCCCAGCCCGTCGCGGTCCACAGCGGCGCGCGCATGCCCGCCTCCTCGGCGATGTCGCGCAGCGTCGCGATGTGATCCGGCTGGTCGTAGAGCTCGTTCTCGACCTGCACACCGACGATCGGGCCGGGCGCGAAGAGCCCGTCGACCTGGGCCGCGACGGCGCCGAACCACCCGCGGACGAGCTCGAGGTAGGCCGGGTCGTCGGTGCGCAGGCCGACGCCCGACTCCTGCACCCAGTCGGGGAAGCCGCCGTTGCGGGTCTCGCCGTGCACCCACGGGCCGATCCGCAGCACGACGTCGAGACCCACGCGGGCGGCCGTCTCGACGAAGCGCCGCAGGTCGCGCCTCCCGTCCCACAGCACGTCGCCCCGCTCGAGCTCGTGGAGGATCCAGATCGCGTAGGTCGAGACGACGGAGACCCCGCCCGAGCGGATCTTCCGCAGCTCGGTCTCCCACAGGCTCGGGTCATCGCGCGAGAAGTGGTACTCCCCCATGATGGGGATCCACGGGCGGCCGTCGCGCTCGATGTGCGTCGTGAGGACCCGGATCCCGTGCCCGCCCATGTCGAGCGGGGCTTCGGCCTCCGGAACGGCGTCGGGCATGTCCAGGCGTCGGCGCACGGTCATAGCGCCGACCCTACCGGCGGGCCCCACCTGAGCGAGCGCTATGCGCTGGGCCTGGGAATGTTAGTTCTCGAGGAACGAGGTCGCGCCCCGTTATCTGACCGTTATAGAGTGCATCGCACGGTGATCGTTTGCTGTGGCGGTCACCGCATGTGAATCAGGGACACTCTTGGTGCAAGGGACAGGAGGGGCTCGGTCGTTCTGACCGGGCCCCTCTCACATGCCGCGGGCGCGGAATCCCCGGCGACGCATACAATTGCATGCATGCCTGATCGCCGCCTCGCCGTCGAAGCGTGGGAATCGCTGTTCCGCGCCCAGCACGAGATCTTCGCGGCCACGCAGCGCGACTTCTCGGCGACGTCGCTCTCGCAGGGCGAGTACGACGTTCTCCTGACCGTCACCCGCGGCGCCGAGCACACGGCGCGGCTGCGCGACGTCACGGGCAACATGCTCGTGAGCCAGCCGAGCGTGTCGCGGCTCGTCGACCGGATGGTCGCGCGGGGTCTCGTGACGAAGCAGCCGGATCCCGAGGACGGCCGCGGATCGCTCGTCACGGCGACGCCCGAGGGCCTGCACACTTTCCGCAGCGCCGCCGTCACGCACGGCCGTCACATCGCCGACCGCATGTCGTCGCTGTCGAACGACGAGCTGCGCACGCTGCGCGACCTCACACAGCGCCTCCGCGAGGCGCAGTAGCGCCGGCGCCCGTCGGCGGCGCCAGCGTGAGCTGCCGATCGGCGGCGAGCGCCAGGAGGTCGTCGTCGTGGCTGATGAGGATCACGACGCTCCCCGACTCTGCGACCTGCCGGATCTGGTCGGAGATCGACTGGAGATGGCGGCGGTCGACGCCGGAGCTGGGCTCGTCGAACACCACGATCCGTCGGCCCGCCACGCGGACGGACGCGACGACGAGGCGCTGCTGCTGCCCTCCCGACAGCGACAGCGGATGCCGGTCGGCGAGGTCCGCCAGGCCGAGGGCGTCGAGCACGCCCGGGCCGCCCATCGGGCCTGGCTCCTCGCCCCGCGCGACCAGCGCGATCTCCGCCGCGACGCTGTCGGCGAAGAGCTGGCGCTGCACGTCCTGCATGACGATCGCGCTCGCGCGCTGGCGCGCCCTCCTGCTCAGCGCGCGACCGCCCAGCCGCACGGTTCCGACGCTGCGCTGGAGGCCGACGACGATGCGCGCCAGCGTCGACTTGCCCGCGCCGTTGACGCCGCGGATCGCGGTGACCTCGCCTGCCGCGAGAACCGCGCGGTCGATCTCGACGACGGTGCGCCCGCCGAGCCGGCAGCGGATGCCGGAGAGCTCCAGGGCGCCCCTCGGGACGTCCCCCACGGCGGCGGGGTCGACGACGCTCGCGCCGATCGCCGGAACGGCCGGCGCCGAGGCTTCGCGCGTCCGCCCGCGCAGCCCCTCGCGCGCGAGCTGCTCGTCCGAGACGGCCCGGAATGCGCCGGCGTCCCACTCGAGATCGATCGCGCCGTCCCGCATGACGACGACGCGGTCGACGAGGTCCTGGAGGTAGCGCAGGCGGTGCTCGGCCGCGACGATCGTGACGCCCCGTTCCTTGAGCTCGGCGAGCGTGAGCGCCAGGCGATCGACGGCCTCGGCCGAGAGGTTCGAGCTCGGCTCGTCGAGCAGGAGCACTCGCGGCCCGTGCGCCGTCGCGGCGGCGATCGCCACCTGCTGCTGCTGGCCGCCCGACAGGTCGGAGAGGCGCCGATCGACGGGGACGCCGGCGCGCAGGCCCGCCAGCAGCTCCCCCACGCGGCCGCGGATCTGCTCGGAATCGAACCCGAAGTTCTCCATCGCGAAGGCGAGCTCCTCGCGCACGCCGTCGGTGAAGAACTGCCGCCGCGGGTGTTGCAGGACGGTCCCCGTGACGAGCCCCGTCTCGTCGAGCTCGGCGCGCGTCACGTCGACGCCGCCCACCGTGACCGTCCCGGTGAGCCTGCCGCCGTCGTGGAAGTGCGGGATGAGGCCGTTCATCAGCCGCAGCGCCGTCGACTTCCCGGATCCCGAGGCCCCGCAGAGCACGACGAACTCGCCCGGCGCGACGCGCAGGTCGAGCGCGCGCAGGCTCGGCGCATCGGCGTGCGGATAGGTCCAGGAGACGTTCTCGAGCCGGATCATGCCAGCGCCCACGGGGAGAGCAGGGTCCCGGCCGCGAGAGCCAGGAGGGCGACGAGCAGGATCAGGTCGGCGGCGGCGAACCGCGGCGCGACCATCGACGTCGGAGCCCGCCTGGAACCCAGCCCCCGCAGGATCGCCGAGGCGGAGAGGTCCTCGCTCGCCCGCAGGCTCGCTGCGATCATCGGGACCGCGAACCGCTCGAGGCTCAGGACCGGGTGGCGCACGAGCCCCGCGGGCCCGGCGAGGCCGCGGAGGCGCATCGCGTCCAGCACGGCCGCGGCCTCGGAGCGCACGACGGGGAAGAACCGGAGCATGACCGCGAGGGTGACGGAGATCGCGCGCGGCACGCGCCAGGAGCGGAGGGCGGCCGAGAGGTGCGTCGGCGAGGTCGTCGCGACGAGATGCATCCCGACGCCGATCGCGGCGACGAAGCGGATCAGGTAGGCGCACGCGACCGACACGACCATCGTCGCGGCGTTCGGCCACCACAGCGGGAGCGCCCAGCCGAGCGCCCACATGGCCGAGGCGACGATCGGCAGGGCGACGACCCGACGCCAGGCCCCCTCCGCCGCGGCGAGCGCGACGGCGAGCACGAGCGCGGCCGGCACGAAGCGCAGGCCGAGCGGGCTCATCACGACGACGCTGACGAGCACGACGAGGAGGATCCTGCTGCGCGGGTCGAGGCCCCGGCGGGTCGCCGGCGCGACGCCGGCCGGGGCCGCGACGTCAGGCGAGGCCGGCGCGGACAAAGTGCTTGCGCAGCAGCGACGTCCCCAGCAGGGCGCCGAGGAAGCCGCAGACGAGGGTCGCGGCGATCATGATCGTCACCATCGGGACCGTGACGACCTCGGCGAACGCCTCGACGTAGTCCTCACCCATCGCCTGGCTCCCCGAGCGCTGCAGGTAGGCGACGGGGTCGGCGAAGAAAGGGATCCACGGCCCGGCGAACCACCCGGAGAACACGACGTACGCCCAGATCGCGCCCCATTTCGAGCGGTATCGGCCCGCCCAGAGAAGGAGCTCGGCGAGCACGGACAGCGCGATCGTCGTGAGGGTGCTCTGCCAGGGGTGCCCCATCATCAGGTAGAGCAGCGCGATCACGATGCCGAACAGCGCCGCCATGCCCGCGTGCCGCACCCGAGTGAGGAACAGCATGTAGGGGATGCCCGCCGCGATCGCCGACAGCGGCAGCGTGAGCAGCATCACGAGGGGGCTGACGACGCCGAGCATCGCGATCACGACGACGATGACGAAGTAGATGACGGCGAAGATCGCCACGTTGAGCAGGTCGCGGGCGCTGAACGCGATCGTCGCGCGCGGTCGCTCGGAGGCGGCGCCGGACGCGGCCGCCGTCAGGGTCTCGTCTTCCATGTGATGTCCTTTCAGGAACGGGGTTCGTCTGCGGGGGCGAGCTCCCAGCCGGCGGCGTCGACGCGCTCTGTCCAGTAGCGGGCGTACCCGCCCCCGGCCGCGAGCAGCTCGGCGTGGGTTCCGGTCTCGCGGATGCCGCCGTCTCCGTCGAGCATGATGATCCGGTCGGCGGTCATGATGGTCTGCAGGCGGTGGGCGACGACGATGACGGTGCGCCCGCCGCGGATCTGGTCGACGGCGTCGCCGATCGCCATCTCGTTGCCGATGTCGAGCGCCGCGGTCGCCTCGTCCAGCAGCACGATCGGGGCGTCCTTCAGCAGCGCGCGGGCGATGGACACGCGCTGGCGCTCCCCTCCGGAGAGGTTCGATCCACCCTCCCCCACGCGGGCGTCCCAGCCCCCGGGGAGCCGTCGCGCGATCTCGTCGACGCGCGCACGTTCGGCGGCGGCGACGACCTCCTCGCGGGACAGGCTCGGGTTCCCGATCCACACGTTGTTCAGGATCGTGTCGTCGAAGAGGTAGACGTCCTGGAAGACGGGGGCGACCGCGGCCTCGACGGCCGGCGTCCCGAGGTCGGGCAGCGACGCGCCGCCGATGCGCACCTCGCCCGATTCGGGGTCGTAGAAGCGCGCGATGAGCTTCGTGATGGTCGTCTTCCCCGACCCGGACGGCCCCACGATCGCCGTCATCCCACCGGCCGGCGCCGTGAACGACAGGCCGCGGAGCACGGCGGCGTCCCCGTAGCCGAAGGTGACGTCGCGGAACTCGATGCCCCAGTCCGACGGCTCGGCAGGGGTCTCCGGCTCCGGGAGGGAGGCGACCGCGGCGAGCTCGTCGAGCTGGTCGAGGGTGTTCCGCGCGACGGCGACTCCCCCGCCGAGGTCGCCGGCCGTGACGATGGGCTCGTTGAAGCGCACGCCGAGGACGAGCAGCGCGATGAGGGTCGCGATGTCGACGGTGCCGCCGATCGCGAGGAACGCGCCGACGGTCAGGAGGAGCGTCAGCGAGAGCTGGACGAGGCCGGTGAAGGTCGCGATGCCCGCGCCCCCCGTGACGAGCATCCCGCGGTAGGCGCGGTGCTGGTCGCGCAGCGCGTCGTCCACGAGGCGGTCGGCGATCGATCCCTCCCCCGCCGTGCGCAGCGTGGGCTGCGCCCGCGCGAACTCGATGACCCGGTTCGATGCGTCGGCGACGGCCTCTGCGTGGACGACGTCCCCGCGCCCGATCGCGCGGCTCAGCAGGCGGTACCCGATGAGCAGCACGGGGATCATGACGGTCATCGCGAGCGCCAGGCGCCAGTCGAAGACGTACATCCCGACGAGGACCGTTCCGGGGGTGAGGAAGCCGACGATGACCTGGCGGAGGATCGCGTACGGCATGTTCGAGACGAACATCGCCCCCTGGGTGGCGATGCCCGTGACCAGGCCGGATCGGTCGGGGCCGAACCACGTCACGGGCAGCTCCACAAGGCGGTCGCCGAGGCGCGTGAGCAGGGAGTCGAGCAGCGCGCTCGACGCCCTCATGCCGATCTGGCTGGCGAGCCAGGTGGCGACGACATATCCGGCTCCGACGGACGCCACGGCGATCAGCCAGGACGTCGCGGCCACGACGTCGCCGAGGAACAGCGAGCGCAGCAGCGGCACGAGAAGCAGGAACGCGACGCCCTGCAGGATCGCCGCGGCGACGACGCACACGAGCTCGACGATCAGCAGCCGTCGGGCGTCGGGCGAGGAGTAGTGCAGAAGTCGGCGGATCACAGCCGGGCCCCTTCCGGGAGCGAGCGTTCGTGGTTGTTCTGGTAGTCGGCCCACATCGCGGCGAACCGTCCGCCCGCCGCGACCAGCTCGGCGTGCGTTCCGCGCTCGACGATGCGGCCCTCGTCGAGGACGACGATCTGGTCCGCGCCCGTGATGGTGTGCAGCCGGTGCGCGATCACGAGCACGGTGCGGTCGGCCGCGAGGGTCGACAGCGCCCGCTGGATCGCGGCCTCGGAGCCCGGATCCGCGAAGGCGGTCGCCTCGTCGAGCACGAGGACGGGGGTGTCGGCGAGCAGCGCGCGGGCGATCGTCACGCGCTGCGCCTCGCCGCCCGACAGGTTGGCGTCCTCGCCGACGACGGCGTCGTAGCCGCGGTCGAAGCGAAGGATGCGCTCGTGGATCTGAGCCGCGCTGGCGGCGACCTCGACCTGCTCATCCGACGCGTCGGGCCGCGTCAGCCGGATGTTGTCGCGCAGGCTCGCGCGCACGAGCTGCACGTCCTGGAGCACGAACCCGACCGATCGATACAGCTCGGGCGCCTCGACCTCCCTCACGTCCGCCCCGCCGATCGAGACCGATCCCCGCTGGGCGTCGTAGAACCGCGGCACGAGCTTCGCGAGGGTGGACTTCCCCGACCCCGACGCCCCGACGAGGGCCGTGAGGGTGCCGGGCGCGCACGCGGCGGCGACGTCGCGCAGCACGAGGTTCTCGCCGTCGTAGGAGAAGGAGAGGTCCGCGACGTCGATTCCGTTGCCGAGCGGCAGCATCGGGGCATCGGGGCGAGGGACGGGCGGGATCGCGAAGAACTCGGCGAGAGACTGCTGTGCCTTGGCGGCGCTGCGCAGGAACTGGGCCGACGCCCCGAGCTTCATCAGCGGGCTCGTCAGCCCGAGCCCCAGAAGCAGGCCGGGCAGGACGTCGAGCGGCGTCGCCGCCCCGACCCCCACGAGCCACAGCCCCGCGACGAGCAGCCAGACCAGGCCCACGACGGGGGACGTGATGATCTCGATGACCGTGAACATCGCGGCCGTCTCCCGCGTCCACTGCGCGACGAACCGCACGTACCGCGTCGTCTCGTCGCGGTACCTGCTGTGGCTGCGCCCCAGCTGCCCGAACCTCTTGACCACCGTGATCCCGTGGACGAACTCGACCGTCGCGCCCGAGAGGGCCGCGGTGGACTCGTCGTATCGGCGGTACTTCTCCTCCCCGCCCCGCATGAGGATCGGATAGAGGATCGCCGTGGCCGCGAGCGGCACGAGGGCGGCGAGCGCGAGCTGCCACTGGACCGCGAACAGGTAGGCGAGGCTCACGACGGGCACGGCGATCGCTGTCACGACGTCGTGGATCGCGTGCGCGACGAGCTGGTGCAGCGCGACGACGTCGTTCTCGACGAGCTTGCGCACCGTCCCCGACGTCTTCCGGTCGAACCACCCCAGCGGGAGGCGCTGCAGGTGGCGGACGATGCGCTGCCGCAGCGAGAGCTGCAGCTCGGCGTCGGCGAGGTGGCTCACGAGGCCCGAGAGGAACGCGGCGCCGAAGCTGAGGAAGAGCGCGGCCACGGCCGCTCCCACGATCACCCACACCCGGCCCGCGTCGATCGCGGCCCCCGACAGACCGGGCAGCAGTGTGCGCGCGAGCTCGACGATCGCGACGAACGGGATCACGCCGCTCACGGCCCCGAACGCGCTCAGGGCGATGATCCCCGCCAGGCTGCCCCGCACCGGCGCGAAGAACGACTCGCCCCGAGCCTCGATGCGCTCTCTGCTCATGCGCTTCCTCCTACTATTGAGAACTGTTCTCACATAGTACATCGAACAGTGTTCTAATCTCGAACCCGAGGCGAGCGAAGGAGCCACGATGACCACGACGGACCCCGCACCGTTCCATGCCGGCCTGACCCCCGAGCGCGTGATCGACGCCGCGTCGGACCTGACGCGCGAGACCCACCTCATGAGCTGGTCGATCCGCGACCTCGCGGGGCGGCTCGGCGTGGCCGCGTCGGTGATCTACCACCACGTCGGCGGGAAGGACCTGCTCTGCCGCGGGGTCGTCGACCGCGCGCTCGCCCGCGTCGCGCTGCCCGACGCAGGGCTGCCCTGGCAGGAGTGGTTCCGCGCCCTCCTCGGGACCCTCGGGCCGCGCGCGGCCGAGTACCCCGGCTCCGCGAAGTGGATGCTCATGCACGGGCCGACGCTCCCCGCGGCGCTGCCCGTCCTCGAGGCGGGCACCGCGGTGCTGCGCGCGGCGGGCTTCGGCTCGCGCACGAGCTCCGCCTACGCGGTGCTCCTCAACAACGCCATGCTGACCGTGTCGATGAGCGACGACAGGCTCCAGCACGAGGGCGACGGCCCGCGGGATCACGCGAGCATGATGGCGGAGTTCCGCCGGATGCCGACGGCGTCAGACGACGTCCGCGCGATGGGGCAGGACCTCATCCGCCCGTTCGCCGAGGGCGGCGACGCCGCGGCCGGAATGCGGTGGGAGTACTTCAGCCTCGTCATCGAGACGACGATCGCCGGGCTCGACACCGTCTGGCTGGCGGCCCCGGGTGGCTTATCCCCACGACAGACGGAAACGGCCCCCACCGAAGCGGAGGCCGAATCTGGACTGTCTCAACACAGTGTGCGCCTGGAGGGACTCGAACCCCCAACCTTCTGATCCGTAGTCAGATGCTCTATCCATTGAGCTACAGGCGCCCTGCCGCTCTCGCGGCAACCAGATAAGCTTACAACGGGGCCGCCCCCGGCGCGAAATCGGCCCGGCTAATTCGCAGGCTCGGGCGTGTCAGCCCTCGGCGCTCTCGTGCTTCTCGTGTCGCGCGGCCTGGCGCTCGAGGCGCTCGTGGGCCTTCTGCTTGCGCTTGACGTCGCTCTCGAGGGCCTGCAGGTCGACGAGGCGCAGCGCCTGCATGCGCGCCTCGCGCATGTTCTCGTAGTCGGGGTCGTCGCCCGGGCGCATAGCCTCGACATTGAGCCGCGTCGCGATGTTGTTCTCGACGTCGTGCCAGGCCGCGTCGCGCGCGTCTTCGACGAGCGAGTGGACGCGTTCGTCGCTCGCGGCGATCTCGCGCAGGCGCTTCGCGACGCCGGCGTACTGCTTCGACCGGCGGCGCAGGTTGCGCACGTCGCGATCACGATAGTCGTGCGTGCCGTGGGGATCCGAGTGGCGGCCCCACGCCTTGGCGCGCAGCTTGCCGACGGCCTCGGCCGCGTTCTCCTGCTCGGTCGCGAGCTGCACGAGCGCCTCGCGGGCGTCGCCGCTGAACACCTCGGGCGAGAAGTCGTCGTCGGCCGCGATCGTGTCGACGAGGATCCGGTTCTTGACCTGCAGGCGCACGGCGGCGAGCGCGATGGCGACGCCATCCTCGATGGCGGACGCGTTGCGCTTCATTCGGGCCTCCCGGTTCTCTCATCAGCGTAGTGCGCGGGAGGGCCCGGGACCCTCAGAGCTCGAGCACGATCTTCCCGTGCACGTGGCGCGCGAGCTGCAGCGCGGCGGCCTCCCGCACCTCAGCCAGCGGGAAGCGACGCGCGATGGGCACGCGGATCCGCCCCGCGGCGATCGCGGCCGCGAGCTCGTCCAGCGCCTCGGGGCGCGCGTCGGTCGCGCCGCGCTGATGGACCCCGGCCGGAAGGTCGCGGCCCGGCAGGACGGTCGTGATCCGCTCGGGCGCGACGCCCCAGGCGACCGCGGCGATCGCCGTGTCCGCCGAGAAGGCGTCGATCACGGCGTCGACGCCGCCGGGCGCGATCTCGCGGATCCGGCCCTCGAGCCCCTCTCCGTACGCGACGGGGTCGACGCCGAGGCCGCGGAGGAAGTCGGAGGTCGCGGGCGACGCCGTGCCGATGACGCGCGCTCCGCGATCGGCGGCGAGCTGCGCGGCGAAGACGCCGACCCCGCCGGCGGCCGCGGTCACGAGGACGGTGTCGCCGGGGCCCGGGGCGACGGCCTCGACGCTGGCTGCGGCCGTCGCGCCCGCGACGGGAAGCGCGGCCGCCTCGGCGTCGCTGACCCCGTCCGGCGTGTGCCAGAGGCGCGAGCCGACGGGGAGGACGACGTATTCGTCCGTCGAGCGCCCGATGACGCCCCCGAAGACCCGGTCTCCGACGGCGAAGCCCACCGCCCCCTCGCCCACCTCGTCGACGACGCCGGCTAGGTCCGCCGCGAAGCCGCCCGGGAGCGACAGCCCGAAGGCGCCGGCCATCCCCGCGTCCCCGACGAGCCAGGGATCCATCGCGTTGAGGCCGACGGCGCCGACGCGGACCCGCACCTCCCCGGGCCCCGCGTGCGGCTCGGGAACGTCCCGAACCTCGAGGACCTCGACGCCGCCGAACGAATCGTGTCGCACTGCTCTGCTCATGCGAGCCTCCTTGATAAGACCTTGTCCCATCACGCTACACCCGCGACGGGACCATGTCCCATAAAATGGACTCATGCCCCGATGGGATCCGAACCCCCGCGACCGCCTCGCCGTCGCCGCGCTCGAGATGTTCGAGGAACGCGGGTACGACGCCACGAACGTCGCGCAGATCGCCGAGCGCGCGGGCCTGACGAAGAGCACCTTCTTCCGCCACTTCCGCGACAAGCGCGAGGTGCTGTTCGGCGGCGGCGAGCTCGCGGAACTCATCTCCGAGGCGCTGCGCGCGGCGCCCGTAGGCGCGTCGGCGCGCGACGCCCTCGCGGGCGTCGCCGACGCCATGGGCGCGTCGGCCTTCACCCCGGAGCGGCACGACTTCGTGGCCCGCCGCCACGCGGCGATCGCCGGCGCGCCCGAGCTGCAGGAGCGCGAGGCCCTCAAGAACGTCGCGCTCACGCGCACGATCGCCGACGAGCTCGCCGCCCTCGGATCCGCGGACCTCGAGGCCGAGATCACGGCCCGGATCGCGGCCCTGGCGATCAGCCGGTCGCTGACCGAGTGGATCGCGGGGCCGCCCGGCGCCCCGTTCGCGCCGATCGCCCGCCGGGAGCTCGCCGGGGCGCTCGCGGCCGCCCGGGGGGCCTGAGGGCGCGGCGACGGCTCCGACCCCTCACGCCGTCGTCATGTGCGCGCGCTCGCCGTTGCCGCCGAAAAGCGAGATCACCTCGGCACCGCCGCCGGCCGGCGAGATCGCGTGGGGCGTGCGCGTGTCGAACTCGGCGGCCTCTCCGGGGCCGACCTCGATCGCCCGCTCGCCCAGCCGCAGGATCAGCCGACCACTCAGGACGTAGATCCACTCGTATCCGTCGTGCGTGCGCAGCGCTCGCTCGCCCCGCGCCGTCGGGTAGATCACCTTGTACGCCTGGATCCCTCCCGAGCGCCGGGTCAGCGGGATGTAGGTGACGCCCCAGCGGATGATCGGCTTGATGTGCACGCGCGGATCCCCCGTCTCCGGAGCCCCGACGAGCTCGTCGAGCGTGACCTCGAACTCGCGCGCGAGCGGGAGGAGGAGCTCGATCGTGGCCCGCCGCCCGCCGCCCTCGAGCCGCGACCAGGTGCTCGCCGAGACGCCCGTGCGCCGCTCGAGCTCCGTCAGGGTGATGCCGCGCTGCGTCCGGATCGCACGGATCCTCTGGCCGATCGCCGCCGTGTCCATGTTTGCCATTATCGCAAGTTCCGTTTGCGGCGTCGCCCCGTCCCCCGAAGACTCTCCCGCATGGACACCACCTTCGACGCCGCCGTCATCGGCGCGGGACCCGCGGGCCTCCAGGCCGCCCTCACCCTCGGCCGCATGCACCGCAGCGCCGTCGTCTTCGACGCCGGCACGTACCGCAACGACCCCACGGACGCCGCGCACAACCTGATCGGCCACGACGGGCAGGCTCCGGCCGAGCTCCGCGCCGCGGCGCGCGCCGACGTCGCGCGCTACGACGACGTCCGCTTCGTCGACGCCGAGGTGTCGCGCGTCACGGGATCGGCGGGCGCCTTCGCGCTCGAGACGGCGTCGGGAGCGTTCTCGGCCCGGCGCGTGATCCTCGCGACGGGCGTCCGCGACACCCTGCCGGCGATCCCCGGCCTCGCGGACGCGTTCGGAACCGTCGTCGCGCACTGCCCCTTCTGCCACGGGCACGAGTTCGCGGGCCGCGCCGTCGCCCTCATCGGGCCCGGGCCGATGCTCCTGCACATGTCGGCGCTCATGGATCCGATCGCGTCGTCGGTCGTCGGCTATCCGTCAGCCCCGCTCACACCCGACGAGGAGGCCGCGCTCGCGGCGCGCGGCGTCGAGATCTCGGAGGCCCCGATCCGCGAGATCCGGCGCGCAGGCGACGGCGTCAAGGTCGACGGGAGGCCGTTCGGCGGCGCCCTCGTGCGCGTCGAGAGCGCGCCCGCCGCGCCGCACGCCGAGCAGCTCGGCCTCGAGCTGTCGGATCTCGGGCTGATCGCGACCGACGCGCTCGGGCGCACGAGCGAGCCCGGGGTGTTCGCGGCAGGGGACGCGGCGCATCAGCGCGGCCTGCCCGGGCCCATGTGGCAGCTGTGGTCCGCGATCGCGACGGGCGCCGCCGCCGCGACGGCGACCGTCCAGAGCCTGCTCGCCTGACGCCGGGGGTGGGTCAGCGCAGCAGCGCGCCGATATCGTCGATCGCCTCGGGGATCCACCATGTCCAGTCGTGGCCGCCCGACGGGGTGCGGGTCGTCGCGTCGACGCCCTGCGCGCGCAGCCGGGACGCGAGGCGCTCGCCGCGCGCCGGCCCGTCGCCCTCGTAGCGGCCGTGGTGCAGGCGGACGCGGGATCCCGCGGGGACCGCGTCGCAGATCGCGTCGTCGAGGGCCGGGTCCGGGTACCGCCAGTACGAGGTCGACTGTGCGACGGCCGCGGCGACGCGCCCCTCCCCGTGCAGGAGCGCGAACAGCGCCGACAGGCCGCCGAACGAGGACCCCGTGACGATCGTGTCGTCCGGCGACACGGGCCCGAGCACGCCGTCGCGGTGCAGGCGCGGCACGAGATCCCGGCCCACCCGCTCGGCGTTGCCGCCCGGCACGCCGAGGATCTCGGCGCGCGCGTCGCCCGAGTCGACAAAGGCGAGCGCGACGTCAGGCAGGACGCCGGCCGCGTGCGCGCCCGCCGCGATCGACGCCGTGCCCTGGCGCTCGATGTGCCCCTCGCCGTCGAACCACACGACGAGCGGCGCGGGGCGCGACGGATCCCCGAGCCGGGCGAGGCGCACGCCGGGCTCGAGCTCGACGATCCGGGGCCCCGCGCCTCCCGCGAGCCACGGCTTGTCCGCCCCGAGGCGCACGACGCCCGTCGTCGCGGCCTCGACGCCCTCGATCGGCTGATCGCGCCCGCCGCGGCGGATCCCCAGGCCGTACATGTGCCAGGCCGGCGCACCCTGCCCGCGGTGCTCGAGGATCTCGAACCGCGTCTGCCAGTCGCCGGGAACCCGGAAGGCGGCCGTCCACCACCCGTCTCCCGCTGGCTCGAGGTCGCAGGCGTCGACGGGGTCGGGCCAGCGCCATCCGCTCGCCGAGACGGCGACGGCGGCCGCGTCGGAGCGGTGCCAGAACCGCACCGTCGCCTCGCCGCCCGACGCCTCCTCGACCAGCCAGCCGGCCGCGGGAGGCGCCGACGGGGCCGACGACGCCCGCGGCACGCGCACCCCTCCGCCCATGCCGGGCCTCGGGAGCGGCGTCAGCTCCTCGAAGGCCCTCATACGGCGACCACCAGGGGCAGGCCCGCGGTCGGATGCTCGAGGATCCGCACCTCCTGACCATAGACCGCGCGCACGCGCTCGGCCGTCAGCACCTCGGCGGGCGGGGCGTCGGCGACGAGCCTGCCGCCGTGGAACATCGCGATGCGGTGCGCGTAGCGGGCGGCGAGGTTGAGGTCGTGCAGCACGACGACGACGCAGGATCCCCCGGCCGCGAGCGCGGCGGCCGCACGCATGAGGTGCTCCTGGTGGCGCAGGTCGAGCGCCGCCGTGGGCTCGTCGAGCAGCACGACGGGAGTCGACTGCGCGAGCACGCGGCCGAACACCGTGCGGGCGAGCTCGCCGCCCGACAGCGTCATGACGTCGCGCCCCGCCAGGTGCACGACGTCCCCCGACGCCATCGCCGCGTCGACGATCCCGTCGTCGGCATCGGAGCGATCGTGCGGCACGCGCCCCATCTCGACGACCTCGCGGGCCGTGAACGAGAACGCGATCGCGTGGTCCTGCGCCATGACCGCGCGGTGGCGCGCGAGCTCCCGCGAACGCCACGCGGAGGGCGCGCGCCCCGCGAGCGCGACGGACCCGCCGTCGGGCTCGATGTCGCCCGCGAGCACCTTCAGGAGCGTCGACTTGCCCGCCCCGTTGGGCCCGACGAGGGCGACGACCTCGCCGGCGCCTGCCGCGAAGGAGACGTCGGACAGCAGCTCGCGCCCGTCGATCTCGATCCGCAGCCGCTCGACCGAGATCACGCGCGGACCTCCTTCGAGCGCATCACGAGCCAGAGGAAGAACGGCGCGCCGAGGGCCGCCGTGAAGAGGCCGATCGGCACCTCGGAGGGCGGCGCGACGGTGCGGGACGCCGTGTCGGCGACGACGATGAGGATCGCGCCGACGATCGCGGACATCGGGACGACGGCCCTGTGGGCGGGGCCGAACGCCATGCGCACGATATGCGGGACGACGAGGCCGATGAACCCGATCGTCCCCGCGAACGCGACGGTCGCCCCCGTGAGGAGCGCGGCGAGCGCGATGACGACGGCGCGGGTGCGCACGATGTCGAGGCCCAGGTGCCGCGCGTCGCGCTCCCCGAGCGCGAGCAGGTCGAGCGAGCGGTTCATCGCGAGGAGGACGACGATCCCGAGCGCGATGGGCGGCGCGACGAGGGCGAGCTTCGTCCACGTGATGCCGCCGAGGGATCCCATCTGCCAGAACACGACCGACTCGAGCTCGTCGTCGTCGGCGATGTAGGTGAGGAAGCCCGTGATCGCGGCGAAGGCCGCCCCGACGGCGACGCCGACGAGCAGGAGCCGCGCCGTGCCGCTCGTCGCGGACGGCCGCGCGAGGAGGTAGATCAGGACGGTCGCGAGCGCGCCGCCCGCGAACGCGCTCGCCGGCACGAGCCACGCGAACGCCACGGTGCCGACCGACGGCAGCAGGACGATCGCCGCGACGGCGCCCGTCGACGCGCCGCCGCTGACGCCGATGATCCCCGGGTCGGCGAGCGGGTTGTGGAACAGCCCCTGCAGCGCCGCGCCCGACACGGCGAGCGCCGCGCCGGCGAGGGCACCGAAGAGCACGCGCGGCATGCGCAGGTTCATCACGACGGTCGTCTCGAGCGACGCCCGCGCCTCCCCGACCCCGAAGACCTCGTGCAGGACGACGCGGACGGTCTCCCCCGGCTCGATCCGGATGGGGCCGATCCCGATGGCGAGGACCACGAGCGCAACGATCACCACGAGGCCGACGGCGGCCCCGACCGAGACGGGGAAGCGGCGGACCGAGCGGGATCCGCGCGCCATCACTCGGAGAAGGAGGCGTCGAGCGCGGAGGCGAGCGCCTCGGCCCCGACGCCGAGGGCGGGGCCGCTGATCTTGATCTGCTCCGAGGGCATCACGAAGATCCGGTCGTTCTGGAAGGCCGGGGTGTCGACGAGCGTCGGGAACGCGGCGACGAAGCCGTCGAGGCCGCCCCACTCCTCGAGGTCGGCGGTCCCGACGAGGATCGCGTCGGGCTCGGTCGCGAGCAGGCCCTCGTCGCTGTACTCGACCGAGTATCCGCGCAGCCCCGCGTCGACGCCGACGCTCGTCACGCCGATCGCCTCGGCGATGTCGGCCCCCGCCGTGCCCGTTCCGACGACGGCGTTCGCCCCTCCCGCGCCGCTCGCCGTCACCTGCAGGACCGTGATGCCCTCGAGGTCGTCGGCGTAGGAGGCGGCCTCGGCGAGCTGGCCCTCGACGGCGGCGGCGATCTCCTCGCCCGCGTCGGCCGCACCGACGTACTCGGCGACCGCGCGGATCTTGTCGGCCGTCGGCTGCTGGTCGTCGTAGACGACTGCGTCGACGCCCGCATCGCGGAATTGCTGCGCCACGTCGCCGTGCCGGTTCGGGTTGTTGCCGATGAAGAGCGTTCCGTCGACCGAGAGGAGCCCCTCGGTCCCCGTCGACTGGTTGAACTCGTACTGCACCTCCGCGCCCCGCGCGATCGCCGATGCGCCGTCCGCGGGGGCCGCGTACACGTCGTCCGCGAGGCCCAGCGCGCCGAGGATCTCGGCGACGTCGTCGCCCGCGGCGATGATGCGGCTCGTGTCGTCGACCTCCACCTCGGCGCCCGTCCCGTCGGTGACGGTGACGGGCAGCTCCTGCACGACCTCGGCCGTCGGCTGCGCGTCGCCCTCGACGTAGGTCCACCCGTCGGGGACGTCGACGGGGGGCGCGGCGCTGGGCTCGACGGCGGCGGCCGAACCGGCGGCCGCCGTGTTCGAGGAGCAGCCGGCGAGGAGCGCGACGGATCCCACGACGGCGACGGACGCGAGGACGAGGCGGTGCTTCATGCGGTGATTCTCCTGA
Source organism: Microbacterium indicum DSM 19969 (assembly GCF_000422385.1). Classification (GTDB taxonomy): domain Bacteria; phylum Actinomycetota; class Actinomycetes; order Actinomycetales; family Microbacteriaceae; genus Microbacterium; species Microbacterium indicum. The sequence continues at coordinate 4,605 of NZ_AULR01000008.1, read as the reverse complement.
TATAGGTAAGGCTTGCCTGCCTAATGGTAGCACCGCGGGTAGCGTTGTCCCCATGGCCCACCCCCCAGGCAAGACCGCCGGCGCCGTCGCGTACCTCCGCGCGCGCATCGCCTCAGGCGAGTGGACCGTCAACGCCCGGATCCCCGCCGAGGCCGAGCTCCTCAGCAGGATCGGCGTCGGGAAGTCGACGCTGCGCGAGGCGATCCAGGCGCTCGTGCAGTCGGGCATGCTCGAGCCCGTGCGCGGGGTCGGCACATTCGTGCGCTCGCAGACGCCCGTCGACGGCGCGGTCGCGGCCCAGATCGCGGACCGGCCGTTCGCCGAGGTCCTCGGCCTGCGGCGAGCGCTCGAGATCGAGGCCGCACGGCAGGCGGCGCTCCGGCGCACGCCCGACCAGGTGGCCGCGCTCCGGTCACTGCTGAGCGACGCGAGCAACCCCGGCGCCGAGCACACGCTGCCCGCCGAGCACGCGCAGGGCCCCGGAAGCTTCCACCAGCTGCTCTTCGAGGCCGCGGGGAACGCGCTCGCGCGGGACCTGTACGCCGCGGTCCTCGCCGCCATCCGGACGAAGCGCTCCGCGGGGGACGACGCGCCGGCCCGCGCGCACGACCACGCCGCGATCGCCGAGGCCGTCGCCAGCGGCGATCCGGCCCGCGCGGCCGTGCTCATGGCCCGCCACGTCGACCGCGACATCGTCGCCGAGCGCGCGGGGGACGCCTGATGCGCCGCGTCCTGACCGGCGATCACGAGATCCCGGATCGCGCTCCCCTCGCGGTCCACCCGGGCGACGCCGTCTCGGTCGGCGAGCGCGACACCGAGTGGCCGGCCTTCGTCTTCGTCACGGCGCCCCGCGGATCCGGCTGGGTCCCCGCGCGGCACATCGCGGCCGACGGCACCGTCCGCACCGCATACGACACGACCGAGCTGCCGGCGCCGGCGGACTCGATCGTCGACGTCATCCGCGAGGATCCCGAGAGCGGCTGGTCGTGGTGCCGCGACGGATCCGGGCGCGAGGGCTGGATCCCCGACCGCCTGCTCGCCGCACTGTGACGGCGCCTCAGACGAGGGCGACCGCGCGGCGCTCGGGCAGGATCCGCGGGTGCGCCCCGGCCATCCGCTCCAGCACGCGCACGACCTGGCTCGAGTAGCCGAACTCGTTGTCGTACCAGACGTAGACGACGGCGTTCCGGCCGCCGTCCGCGATCGTCGCGAGCCCGTCGACGATGCCGGCGCGCGTGCTGCCGACGAAATCGGTCGACACAGCCTCGGGCGACTCGCTGTAGTCGATCTGCTGCCGCAGCTGCGCGGTCAGCGACGTCTGGCGGAGGAAGCCGTTGACCTCGTCCCGCGTGACGTCGCGCCCCAGCTCGAGGTTGAGGATCGCGAGCGACACGTCGGGCGTCGGCACGCGGATCGCGCTGCCCGTGAGGCGGCCCGCGAGCTGCGGGAGCGCCTTCGCGACGGCCTTCGCGGCGCCCGTCTCGGTGATGACCATGTTGAGGGCGGCCGACCGACCGCGGCGCGATCCGCTGTGGAAGTTGTCGATGAGGTTCTGGTCGTTTGTGAACGAGTGCACCGTCTCGACGTGCCCGCGCTCGACGCCGAACGCCTCGTCGAGCGCGGCGAGGACGGGCGTGATCGCGTTCGTCGTGCACGAGGCGGCCGACACGATCCGGTCGTCGTCGCCGATCTCGTCGCCGTTCACGCCGAACACGATGTTCGGGATCCGCCCCTTCCCCGGAGCCGTCAGCAGCACCCGCGCGACGCCCGGGGCGCGGAGGTGCCGCGAGAGGCCCTCCTCGTCGCGCCAGCGGCCCGTGTTGTCGACGACGATCGCGTCGCGGATCCCGTGGGCCTCGTAGTCGACCGCGGCGGGATCGTCCGACGCAATCACGTGGATGAGCGTGCCGTTCGCGAGGATCGTCCCCGCCTCCTCGTCGACGTCGATGTGCCCGTCGAACGCCCCGTGCACGGAGTCGCGGCGCAGGAGGCTCGCGCGCTTGCGCAGGTCGCCCGGCCCTCCCCCGCGCACGACGATCGCCCGCAGCCGCAGACCGTCGCCCTGGTGCGCGATGAGGATCCGCGCGAGCAGCCGGCCGATGCGGCCGAAGCCGTAGAGGACGACGTCGGTGGGGCGCGCGGGCTCGGCCCCGATCACCTCGCCGAGGCGCAGGCGCAGGAAGTCGTCGAGGTCGCCGCCCGCCGCGTCGTGCTCGGCGATGAGCCGCGCGATGTCGAGCGAGGCGGGACCCGCGCCGACGCGCTCGAGCGCCTCGAGGACGGCGAACGTCCGGTCGAGGCTCAGCACCTCGTCGCCCAGCTTGCGGGTGAAGCGGTGGGCCTTCAGGATCCCCGTCGGCGAGAGCCCCACGAGGCGGCGGCCGAGGATCGACGGGACGACGCCCCGCTCCCGCGCGAGCCGCCCGATGAGCGGGATCATCCGCTCGGCGAGCTCCTGCTTGCGGTTCCAGGCGGTGCGGTGGGCTGTCGCGGTCTCGATCACGCTGACTCCTTCGTCGTACGGTTCGGATCCGACGCTAGGCGGCGCGACGGGGCCGATCCGGCGGTCTCCGCGGGCAAGATCCCCCGTTCTTGCCGCGATCGGAAGCGGCCCGCGCGCGGCGCCCGGGGCGATCAGGGGGCGCTCAGTAGGCTGAAGCGGATGCCGCTCCTGGGCATCGCGTCACCTCCGAGTCGAAGGGTTGCCATGCGCGACAGCTCGAACGAAGACGGCCTCCACGCCACGATCAACGAGGACGGATCCGCCCTCTTCGTGGTGGACGAGACGCCGCAGTCGATCACCACGACCCAGGCCGAGGACGCCCGGCGGGAGATCGTGCGGCTCACGGCCGAGATCGCGCGCCGCGTCGGCATGCCCATGCGCGTCGTCGTGGCCGAGCCCGACGGCGAGTGGCCCCTCATCGTCGACGGCGAGGAGCACGTCGAGTACGCCGCCCCGGAGGGCACCCCGCGCCCCGCCGTGCGCCCCTACACGCCCGTCGCGACGGTGTCCGACGCGTCGCCGCTCACCCGATCCGTCCCCGTCGCGGTCGACCCCGCGCCCGTGTCGATCCTCCCCGAGAAGGCGGCGCAGGCCCCCGCCCCCGCGGGCCGTACGCAGGCGCCTGCGGGACGCACCGAGGCACCCGCCGGCCGCACCGCCGCGCGCCCGACGCCCGAGCGGCCGTCCGAGCGGGAGACCTTCCTCACGGGCACGAGCGAGGAGAGCGTCGAGGAGCCCGCGACGCGGGGCTTCCGCGGTGCGATGACGCGCATGGGGATCCGCATGGCACCGGGCGAGGCCGAGCGTTCGGAGCGCGCCGATCAGATGGCGGTCGCCCAGCACTGGCCGGGCCCCCGCACGATCGCGATCGTGAACGGGAAGGGCGGCAGCGGCAAGACCCCGACGACGATCCTCACGGCGGCGGTGTTCGCGCGCTACGGCGGGGCGGGCGTCCTCGCGTGGGACAACAACCAGACGCGCGGCACGCTGGGCTGGCGCACCGAGCAGGGTGCGCACGAGTCGACGCTGCACGACATGCTCGAGGCGTCGGATCACCTCCTCTCGGCCGAGGCGCAGGCCGCCGACGTGGCGAACTTCGTCCACCACCAGCGCCGCGACCGCTTCGACGTGCTGCGTTCGCAGCCGATCGCGCTCGCCGAGGATCAGCGCATCAGCGCCGACGACGTGGACCGGATCCACGCGGTCGCCTCGCGCTACTACCGCCTCATCGTCATGGACTCCGGCAACGACGAGTCGGATCCGCTGTGGCGTCGCATGATCGATCGCACGGATCAGCTCGTGGTCGCGACGACGACGCGAGACGAGCACGCGGAGGCCGGCGCCCTGCTGCTCGACGCGCTCGCCGAGCGCGACGAACGGTCCGCGCGACTCGCGGCGAACGCGGTCACGATCGTGAACCAGGCCGACCAGCGCGCGCCGTCGAGCGAGGTGCGCCGCGTCGTCGACGGCTACCGAAAGCTCACGCGCGACGTCGTGCAGATCCCGTTCGACCCCGCGATGATCGACGGCCACCTGCACTACGGCGCGCTCCGCCCCGAGACGCAGCGCGCCTGGCTCGCGGCGACGGCGACGATCGCCCGCGGCCTCGTCGCCGACTGACGCGCCCCGCCGCAACTCTCCTTTTCTCCGTGTTTTCCCCACGCCTCGCGTGGGGAAAACACGGAGAAAAGGAGAGTTCTCGCGCACGCGCAATCGCCGCGTCCCTCCTGAGCGAGGCGGAGCGCGGCGATCACACGTTGAGTCCGAGCGCTAGGGTGTGTCTGACAATTGTCTGGTCCAGGCGATGACGGCGTTGAGGATCACGGCGGCGCGGTAGATGATCGCGTGCTTGTCGTAGCGGGTGGCGAGTCCTCGCCATTGCTTGATGTGGCAGTAGCGGCGCTCGATGACGTTCCGGTTCTTGTAGTCGGCGGTATCGAGGCCGACGGGGCGGCCGCCGCGTGAGCCGCGCCGTTTGCGGTGTCCTTGCTGATCGGCGGGTTCGGGGATCACGGCCTTGATCCCGCGGGAGCGGAGGTGTCCGCGGATCGCGCGGGACGAGTACGCCTTGTCGCCCCGGACTGCGGCGGGCCTGGTGCGGG
>NZ_KE383821.1:53584-137939 GCF_000422385.1 Microbacterium indicum DSM 19969 | reverse complement strand
ACGCCGCCGCGCGGCGGAGGACCTCGTTCTCCTGCTCGAGCAGACGGTTCCGCTTCTTCAGCTCACGGATCTCCGCCGCCTCGGTCCGCGACTGGCCGGGCTTCGGACCTTCATCGATGTCAGCGCGACGTATCCACTTCTGCAGCGTCATTGGGTGAACACCGAAGTCTTTCGCGATCTGCTCGATCGTCACTCCGGGCTCACGGTTCCGCGCGACGCGCACAACGTCGTCACGGAACTCGGACGGGTAGGGCTTGGGCACAGCAACATCCTTCCAGGCCCACCCCGCGGGCAAGCCAAATCAGATGTCACCTATCCGTGCAGCAGTCCCGACGTTGTGCCCGTAGCGCTCGCTTGTCGACCTCGCGATGGTACCGATCTGGGTGGCCACGAACCTGCGCTGCACCCATCGACCTTCGTCATCTGCCTCGCGGCTCTCCTCCGGATCTTCGGCACCGCCCAGCTGCGCCTCGACACCCTCGGCAGGTTGTTCTGATCGGCGCGCGCACCTCGCGAGCTGACGGCTGGGAGATCCCCGGATCTCTACCACGCTCTGACACGCCCAGGTTGTAGAACCTGGGCGTGTCGTCTACCATAGATCTTTGGTGCTTTGCGCCTGCTTCGGCATGCGCGCCTGCGCCATCCACCCATTCACCGCAGACCGGTCGGTCTGCTCAGAAGGTTAGCGAGTCTATGGCTAAAGACGGTGTCATCGAGATCGAAGGCACGGTGTCCGAGGCGCTGCCCAACGCGATGTTCCGCGTCGAGCTCACCAACGGCCACAAGGTGCTGGCCACGATCTCGGGAAAGATGCGGCAGAACTACATCCGCATCATCCCCGAAGACCGTGTCGTCGTGGAGCTCAGCCCCTACGACCTCACGCGCGGGCGCATCGTCTACCGCTACCGCTGATCCCGACCGGGAAGTAACGACCCGCGCCCGCGCGGGTACGAAGACAGCGATAGGAACACCCATGAAGGTCAAGCCCAGCGTCAAGCCCATGTGCGAGCACTGCAAGGTGATTCGCCGCAACGGCCGCGTCATGGTGATCTGCAAGTCCAACCCGCGTCACAAGCAGCGCCAGGGCTGACGCCCCGTCGCCGCTTGCGGCAGAGGTGAGACGCACCTCCCACAACTGAACATCTGAACGGCAGGATCAGATCCCACTCCGGTGGGGGACACCTCGGGGCGGAGGCCCGAGCACCGATCCTGCTCCACACCTCCACAAGCACAGGAGAGATCGCATGGCACGTCTTGCCGGCGTCGACATCCCGCGCGAGAAGCGCGTGGTGATCGCACTCACGTACATCTACGGCATCGGCCGTACCCGCTCCGTCGAGGTCCTCTCGAACACGGGCATCGACGAGAACATCCGCGTCAAGGACCTGACCGACGACCAGCTCGTCGCGCTCCGCGACGCGATCGAGGGCACCTACAAGGTTGAGGGTGACCTCCGCCGCGAGGTCGCCGCCGACATCCGCCGCAAGGTCGAGATCGGCTCCTACGAGGGTCTCCGCCACCGTCGCGGCCTTCCGGTGCGCGGTCAGCGCACCAAGACCAACGCGCGCACCCGCAAGGGTCCGAAGCGCACGGTCGCCGGTAAGAAGAAGGCTCGCTAAGGGTTTATAGGAGATCACAATGGCAACGCCGAAGACCGCCGCGCGCAAGCCGCGCCGCAAGGAGAAGAAGAACGTCGCACTGGGCCAGGCCCACATCAAGTCGACGTTCAACAACACGATCGTCTCGATCACCGACCCCTCGGGCGCCGTCCTGAGCTGGGCTTCGTCGGGTGGCGTGGGCTTCAAGGGCTCGCGCAAGTCGACCCCCTACGCCGCCGGCATGGCCGCCGAGGCCGCTGCGCGTCAGGCGCAGGACCACGGCGTCAAGAAGGTCGACGTCTTCGTCAAGGGCCCGGGTTCGGGTCGCGAGACGGCGATCCGTTCGCTGCAGGCCGCTGGCCTCGAGGTCGGCTCGATCTCGGACGTCACGCCCCAGGCGCACAACGGTTGCCGTCCCCCGAAGCGCCGCCGCGTCTGAGCACGCTCTCGCCGGAGCGTCGGCCCTCGTGGCCGGCGCCCCGGCGACACGTCGTTCCACCCGCGCGCCTCGGCGCGCACGAGTCACAACTCAAGACCTCATTCACCAAGTGTCATATAGCGGGCACTTGATCGAAAGGAACACATAGTGCTCATCGCACAGCGTCCCACTCTGACCGAGGAGAAGATCTCCGAGTTCCGCAGCCGGTTCGTCCTCGAGCCGCTCGAGCCCGGGTTCGGCTACACGATCGGCAACTCGCTGCGCCGCAGCCTGCTGTCGTCGATCCCCGGCGCGGCTGTCACGAGCGTCCGCATCGACGGCGTGCTCCACGAGTTCAGCACCATCCCCGGCGTCGTCGAGGACGTCACGCAGATCATCCTCAACGTGAAGCAGCTCGTCGTCTCGAGCGAGCGCGACGAGCCGATCACGGCGTACCTCCGCAAGATGGGCGCCGGCGAGGTCACGGCGGGCGACATCTCGGCCCCCGCGGGCGTCGAGGTGCACAACCCCGAGCTCGTCATCGCCACGCTGAACGACAACGCCAAGTTCGAGCTCGAGCTCACCATCGAGCGCGGCCGCGGCTACGTGTCGGCCGGTCAGAACCGCAACGAGTACGCCGAGGCCGGCCAGATCCCGGTCGACTCGATCTACTCGCCCGTCCTGAAGGTCTCGTACCGCGTCGAGGCCACGCGCGCCGGTGAGCGCACCGACTTCGACAAGCTCGTCCTCGATGTCGAGACCAAGCCCTCGATCGCGCCCCGCGACGCCGTCGCCTCGGCCGGTCGCACGCTGGTCGAGCTGTTCGGTCTCGCCCGCGAGCTGAACGAAGAGGCCGAGGGCATCGAGATCGGCCCCGCGCCGGTCGCCGAGGTCCTCACGAACGAGCTCTCGATGCCCATCGAGGACCTCGATCTGTCGGTTCGCTCGTACAACTGCCTCAAGCGCGAGGGAATCAACACGGTCAGCGAGCTCGTCGCCCTCTCGGAGACGCAGCTCATGAACATCCGCAATTTCGGTCAGAAGTCGGTGGACGAGGTGCGCGACAAGCTCACCTCGCTCGGACTGTCGCTGAAGGACTCGGTCCCCGGTTTCGACGGGTCGAACTTCTACGGCGGCTACGACGACGAGACGCTCTGATCCACCTCTCTTCTGATTCTGGAGAACTGAGATATGCCTAAGCCCACGAAGGGTGCCCGCCTCGGTGGCGGAGCCGCACACGAGCGTCTGATCCTCGCGAACCTCGCGTCGGCGCTTTTCACCAACAAGTCGATCAAGACGACCGAGACCAAGGCCAAGCGCCTGCGTCCCGTCGCCGAGCGACTCGTCACGTTCGGCAAGCGCGGCGACCTCGCCTCGCGTCGTCGCGCGCTGTCGATCCTCCGCGACAAGACGGCCGTCTACGAGCTGTTCGACGTCATCGCGCCGCAGGTCGCCGACCGTGAGGGCGGCTACACCCGCATCACGAAGGTCGGAAACCGCAAGGGCGACAATGCGCCCATGGCCGTGATCGAGCTCGTCCTCGAGCCCGTCACGCCCAAGGTCAAGAAGGCCGCTCCGGCCGCCGAGGAGGCCCCCGTCGAGGCCCCCGCCGAGGTCGTCGAGGAGGCCCCCGTCGAGGAGGCCGCCACGGAGGAGGCCGCCGAGGCTCCCGCCGCTGACGAGGCTCCCGCCGCTGACGAGGCTCCCGCCGAGGACGCCAAGTAAGCACCGCCCGCTGAGCGCCCCCGGATCCTCGGACCCGGGGGCGCTCGCGTCTTCAGGCGATTCCCCGGCGCGCCCGGCCCTCTCGATTTCTCCCGTGCCGCGGGGGAGCGTATGCTTGATGCTTGCGCCTCCGGTTGGCTGGGAAAGTTGGTCGGGTGCGTCTTGGTAGGTTGTCCGAGCGGCCAAAGGAATCTGACTGTAAATCAGACGGCTCAGCCTTCGGGGGTTCGAATCCCTCACCTACCACGCCAGGGAAACCCCCGGTCATGACCGAAAATCATGACCGGGGGTTTTCGTTTGCGTAGATCGCGGTAGCGCGGCGTGCCATAACTTTGCCACTACGGGCCGCAGAATGCGCCCGCGGTAGTTGGGCCCCGGGTCTCGATCGGCGCTCGATCGCACGTCCTCCGGCGGTGGGAGCGGTTTTCGTCAGATCCGACGAAAAGGGCCCCGCTGGCACTTCCGATCAGAAGTGAGCAGAAGTCCTCGCCTACGCGTCTCGTGCTCGGGGCGCACGCCGCGCGCAGTCGACAGCCACAGGGGTGCGCGCGACTCGCACGCGCCCTCAGAGCGTTTCGCGCACGAGCGGGCGACGGGCCGAGTACCGCCACGCTGCGGGGGAGGGCGCGCGACCCAGCGTGCGCGGCTCCTACCAAAGCGACACGCGCCCCTAGAAACCGGCCACCCAGATGCAACCCGCTCAGAAGTGCGCGGGTTCTCGAGCACCTCGTCTCGCACGTTCGGAAGGGTCGCGTTTGAAACGCGACCCTTCCGAACGACGATGCCCGCGCGCACCTGCTCGCAGCTCACACCGACAGCGGGGGGCGATCGTACGAGCGTCCACCGGCTCTGAGCGATCGACTCCCGGGTGCTCCTCCCGCACGTCACGCGCGAGCCTCAGCGGCTCGTCACCCACCCGGGCCGCGAGGCGCGCGGCGCACGCTCGCGGGCGACGCGTCTCGCGCTCCTTGCCGCGCAGTGCTGACCATGCTGACCCCTCCGACAAGATGGTCGCCCCAGCACCCTCCCCGCCGGAGGCAGTGCCGTCGGCCGGCGCGCGGCCGAGGCGGTCGAGCAGGATGATTCCTCGACCCCGCGAAAACGTCCGGCGGGACTTCTCTCCATTCCTTCGGGGAGAAAAAAAGTACTGGGGACGGGGTCTAGCCCAGGGCTTGAGCCCGAATTTTTTCGAGCCAGCGGGGGAGGAACCTCGCTGCGCGCACGCGCACGCGCACGCGCGTGCGAGGTGGTCGGCCTGTCCCGGCCTCGTCGTCGGGCGACGGCGGGCCGGGACGGCCGGCGGACGACGCTAGGGCATCCGAGCACGGCTCTTCGTGGCGTGAGCGGCTCTCCGCCCTGCGTCGACCCGCGCACGGTAGGACGGATCGGAACGGTACCGTTCGCGCTTCGATGCCTTCTGCGCCCGCTGCGCTGCTAGCTTGGCCTCGCGGTACGCCGGATCAAGGTAGTAGCGCTCCCGCCGCCGCTCCGAGTCCGCCGCATTGCGGCACGCATTCGAGCAGTACCGGCTGCGACGCGATGGGAGCGGCTTGGAGCAGACGACGCACAGCCCGAACAGCTGCGGATGCCGCGTTTCCTCGAGCTCGTCGGCCGTCCCCGCGAGCAGCACAGCCAGGTGTCCCAGCGCGGCTGACAGCCCCAGCACGAGAGCAGATCCGCCGTCAACGTCAACATCCGCACCGTCGGCGCTCAGCGCGAGCTGAATCGTTGAGGCGATGCGCTCGCCGCGGGTGCCGGGATCGCGATCGTCAGTGGCGATGACCCCCAGGTCGAGGGCGAGGCTTTCAGGGTCGAGCATCTGCGGCGGATCCTTCCTGCGCGTACATCGGTACCTGCGGCGAGCGCTTTCCTTCTTGTGAGTCGGTCCGTCGTTCGATGCATCCCATGCAGGTGCCGTCAGTGAGCCAGCGGTGCACGTGCTCGGGTGGCGGGGTGAGCGCGTTCTGCCAGGCGGTGTCGGTCGGTGGGCGAAGCATTGTCTCGAGGGGGTCATCCCATCGCTCTTCGCGGATCCATGCGGCGAGCGCGGGAACGTATCTCTTCCTGGCGGGATCGAGCGTTGCTCCGTATGCGGCTGCGTGGCGGGCGATCTGGTCGGCAAGCCAGTCGGGGTCGTGAATCTTCGTGGCGGTCGCGAACGCGGCCTCGGCGGGCTTGCGTCGTGTCTGTTTCGGCCAGGATCCCCACGCGCGCGCGAACGCGTCGCGAATCGCGTCGCGTGAGAGTTCTTGTCCTTGGTCTTCTTCTGTGCTGGTCTTCTTGTCCTTGGTCTTCTTAGGGGTCGGATTACCCGTTGACGGGTGACCCGTTGACGGGTGACCCGTTGACGGGTGACCCGTTGACGGATAATCCCGCAACGGTGGTTCCTGTAGCAGGAAGTCGGTTTCGGCGAACCTGCCGTCATTGTCGTGTCGTTGCTCGCGTCTGAGGTAGCCCGCGTTCTCGAGCTCTCGGATCGCGGCTCGGATTGCGTCGACGCCGTCGGGCCCTGCTGCGGCGATCTGCTCGATGCTGGTCTTCCAACCGGCCCGGTGCGTCATGAGCTCGGCGAGCACTCCTCGGGCCTTGTGGGAGAGGCGTGCGTCACGTAGCCATGCGTTCGGGATCTGCGTGTAGTTCGCTTCGAAGGTGAGCTCGACGCGGGTGATGCTCATCGCGTGGCCCTCCCTTCGTGGGGAGTGGCAGCTGTTGACGGGGCGAGCCCCCATATCCTCGCGGGGTTCCCGAGGCGTGAGAGGCCACGCCCGACGAGCACGACGCGGCCGGCCTTCGTGAGGGTGGACCGCGCGGAGCGGATGCGCTGCGGGGTGACGGCCGGGAGCCGCGCGGCGAGGTATGCCTGATGCAGAGAGTCGTCAGTCATGGGGCCGACGTCCAACAGCCGGACGATCGCGGACTCGACGTGGCCGGTCGAGCGCTTCGCCCGGTGGTACGACTCATGCGATGTTGACGGCAGATCGACGGTGCGCGGCTTCGACGGGCTCGCGCTCGAGGTTGAGAGCGGGTGCGTCTCCGGAGCGTCGTTGTATCCAGCTCGCGATTCAAACGCGATCTGGCCGAACAGGGGGAGCGGCGGTTGCACGATCGCTCCGCAGGTCTCGCAGAGCGCTCCGGTCGCGACGCCATGCGAGCACGTGCCGTCCTGTACCCTGGCCCCGTCTCGATCCCCAGAGATTCCAGCCGCCTGAGTTGACCCGCTCGGGCGGCTTTCTCGTGTGCGGTTCACAGCGAGGCCGCCGAGGTGATCGGGGTGCCCCACGCCAGCAGCGAGGTCGTCTCGATTCGAAGCGCGCGCGGACCCATGCGGCGCGCGCGAATCTCTCCGGCGGCGATAGCGTTCCGGACCGCCCATCGGGACAGGCCGGTGAGGTCGCACGCGACGGTGATCGTGATGAAGGGCGGCAGTGCGGCGGTGTCGAGCTGCTTGAGTTCGGTCGTGGGGTAAGTAGCTGCGGTTGCAGTCATTTCGTCTCCTGCGGCTTGCGTGCCGTGGAAGACGAAACGGACGTCGCCACGGCACAGAAAGTGCCGCAGGTGACGCCCGCGGAAGGTCTTGGTCCCAGTCGGCCGGGACGCGCTCAGCCTACCAGGACGCGTATCCCCGTGCCTAGCTACTACTTGACGTCGAGTAGCAGCATGAGCGGAATCTCATGGACCCCGCCGTGGGCCGCGCGGTCGACGACGTCGAGCAGCGCGTTCCAGCGAATGCGGACGTTTCTGCCGCAGTCGCAGCGAAGGACGAAAGAGAGGTCGTAGCGGCCATACGTCTGCGCCCCTTTGCCGTTCGGAAGGCGACGACCGTCCCGCTGACGCACGGTGCGCAGATCGACAGGCCACGTCCATGCGCCCATGCCCCGGAGCGAGTACTCGACCGCCCATGTCCCCGGCGGCATCCACTCCCCGTTACCCGGCGAGGCTCTCCGACCGCGAGCGACCGCTTCGAGTTCTGCCAGCCGCGCGGCGGCGTCCGGGTGCGTGTGATGCAGGAACGTCCACTCCGTCCGCGGTCTCTCCTGCCAGTCTCCCCCGCCCGCGTGCTCGCACACGATCGTGACCGCGAGAACGTCGGGCGCGGGGCTCTCGACCTTCGCCACGTCCACGGCGATGTCCAGGCGGTACAGCTGTCCATCCGGTCCGGTCATCTCCCGCCCCGTGCTCTGCGGCGAGCGCGTCTCGTCATCGGGTGCGGTCATGGGGTCTGCCTCCTCGCGGGGTTGTGATGGGGGAAGGCGCTCGCCGCAGAGCGCTACGCGATCACGGCGGCGGGCGCGGACCTCTCGGCTGCGGCGGGATCCGTGGGGGTCGTGCTCGAGACGGGCGCGGTGTTCGCGAGCATGGTGAAGCGGGAAGCGGCGTCTTCCGCGAGCTCCTCGAGAAACGTGGACGTCTCGTCCTCGGTGAGGATGCGACCGATCGAGACCGTGTCCGCCCCGTCGCGTCGTGTTCGCCACGGCATTGTCTCGAGCTCGAGCACGTTCCCGGCGACGTCGCGCAGAGTGCGGACCGCGAGCGGCAGGGCCCACACCGGTGCGTCTCGGGCGAGATACACGCTCGCCCGCCGCTCCGCCAGATCACGCACGAGGAAACCGTAGAACACCGAGGCGGTGAGCGTCGGCCACGTCGCGACGGCGTATTCGATGCGCTCGCTTAGCTTGACAAGGACGCGCAGCCGCCACCCGTCGAAGGTCTCCTCAACCACGGGGGAGAGCGGGCCCTGCGGCGAGCGCGGTCTGTCGTTGCGATCGGTCATGGTGATACCTCCGGACGTGATGATTCGTGGGACGCGCTCGCCGCAGGTGACTACGGTCGTGTGCCCGTGATGGGGGTGACTCGGGGCGGCGTGCGACGCGTGGGGATGCTCAGCCCGGCGGTGAGGTCGGCGAGGCGGTCGGCGGCGGTGTGCTGATAGACCATCGCGGCGGCGGGGGTCGAGTGGCCGAGGAATGCCATGGCGTCGCGCAGGGTGGCTCCGGACTGCGTGAACGCGGTTGCGGCGTAGGCGCGAAGGTCATGCTCGCGGACGGTCGACTCGAACCGGCCCGTAGGGTTCCCGTCGTCGTCGACCATGGGGCGGCGTACTCCGGCGGCGTCGCGGGCGACGTCCCAGGCTCGAGCCCACTCGCGGTCATGGACGTACTGTGATCGGCCAGCCGGAGCGAACACGAGCGACGCGGGGAAGTCGCCGACGTGCTCGGCGAGGTGCTCGGCGAGGTGCTGCGACACGTCGGCCGGGAGCGGCACGGTACGCACGCCCTCTGCAGACTTGGGCGGGCCGACGACCCATCCGTGCCCTGAGATCCATTGCGCGGCTCGCGTCACGCTCACGGCGGCTCTGGTCACGGTGTGACTGGTGCCGTCGTCGTCGACGAGGGTCGTTTCGAAGAACGTGACGTCCTGCCGCTCGAGGGCTCTCCACTCGGACAAGCGCAGACCGCCGACGGCGGCGAGCTCGAGGGCGAGGCGGAAGCGGGCCGGGATAGCGTCGAGCATGGTCACGAGCTCGTCCGAGGTCGGCGGGCGATGCGTGATGCCGGTCGTCGTCCTCGTGAGCGCGTTCGGTACGGGGTTCGCTGGGGCGATGCCGTCGGCGACAGCGGTCGTGAAGATCGCGCGCAACAGGCGGGCCTCTGCTCCGGCGGCGGTCGGATAGAGGCGGGCGCGCTCCGCGTGCCAGGTGCGCACGCGGGCCGCGGTGATGTCGCGCACGCGGTCGCCAGCGAACGGCGACAGGCCGGCCGAAAGCTGCCGCAGGTACTCAGTGCGGGTCTTCGCGCGGAGGGCCTCGCCTCGCGCGTTCCGTCGTTGCTCGATCCATGTCGTCGCGTAGGTGTCGAATCGCTCAGCGGCGGCTTGTTTCTCGTCGGCCTCGCGCTGACGTTCGGCGGTCGCCGGCGACACCCACGACCCGTCATCGATCGATCGGCGGATCCCGCGGAGCCATGCTCGAGCGTCGACCAGGGTTCCGAACGTCAGGGGTTTGTTGCTCTCGGTGCGGGCGGTGTAGTGCAGCCCATCGGGCCCCTGATAGCGGGCCTGGATCCGGCCGCTCGCGAGCTTGCGAACCGAGCCCCATTCCTCCCGTCGACCGCGCCTGGTGGCCTTCGCCATGACCCTGCCCCTTCCCCTCCGTGCCACAATTTTGCCACAACTCTCCTGCCCGTGCCATATCTCCCCGCACTTTGCTGACAGTCGTGGATCGCAGTCTTTCCCAGTCGAGACAACGGATCACGGCGGAATCACGCGGGAGCCGGATTCTCCGCGTTGCCTGACTGTAAATCAGACGGCTCAGCCTTCGGGGGTTCGAATCCCTCACCTACCACGTAACGATCGAAACCCGGATCCCCTGCGGATCCGGGTTTCGTCGTCTCCGGGTGCGATGATGGGGGCGTCCACGAGGAGGCGCCATGTCCGATCCGCAGATGCCCACCGCTCCGCAGCCGATCCCGCCGCGATCCGCGACGATCGCGCCGCCCGAGCCCGCCATGCCGAAGCTCCTCCGCGCCGCCATGTGGGTCGCGATCGGCGCCCTCATCGCCGCGGCGATCCTCTGCGTCGTGTGGGTCCTCGCCTCGCCGGACGGAGACGTCATCGGGCGCGCGTTCTGCACCATCGCGCTGCTCGCGGGCTTCGCGGGCGTGGCCCTCGGCGACGCGCACGCCGCCGCTCACCGGCCCGACTGGGTCGTCGTCGCGAGCATGATCGCCTGGATCGCGGCGCTCCTGGCGGGGCTCACGATCAGCTGGTCCGACTGGTCCTGGGAGAGCTGGGGCTTCTGGTTCCAGAAGCTCATCCACCTCGGCGTCATCGTCGCGGTCCTGCAGCTCGCGCTCGTGCAGCAGCGCCTGATGTGGCGCGCGGTCGGGCGCTTCCCGACGGCGTTCAACCGCGCGGCCGGCAGCGTCACGGCCGTGTTCCTCGTCGCGCTCGTCGCGATGATCGTGGTGTACCTCACGGTGCCGTATGCGCTCGACTACCCCGACATCTACGGTCGCATCATCGTCTCGCTTGCGATCCTCTCGGCCGTCGGCACCGCGATCATCCCGCTCGTGACGGCGCTCTTCGCGCCGAAGGCGCCCCGCCCCGCACCTCCCGCCCCCGCCGCGGCGGCCGAGCCGCTGCCATGGCCGATGCACGCCGACGGGGTCACGCCGCTCCCGATGCTCCCGAACGGCCAGCCCGACTTCGAGGCCGCACGCACGGGCGTGCTCTCGCCCGGATCGCGCCCGTTCCCGCCCCAGCCGCGCTGACCCGGCGTGGGGCGCGGCGCGGATCCCCGTAGCCTGGGGGCATGAGCCTCGAGACGGAGCTGCGGGACCTGGCGCGCGAGATCGCGATCGAGGCGGGCGCCCTCGCGCATCGACGCCGCCGGGAGGGCGTCACGATCGCCGAGCGCAAGTCGTCGCTCGCCGACATCGTCACGGAGGCCGACCGCGAGGTCGAGCTGCTCGTGCGCGAGCGCATCGCGGCGGCCCGCCCGGACGACGGCGTGCTGGGCGAGGAGGGCGGCACCGAGCGCGGCTCCTCCGACGTGCTGTGGGTCGTCGACCCCATCGACGGAACCGTCAACTACGCGCAGGGCATGCCGAGCTGGGGCGTGAGCATCGCGGCCGTCACGGGCGGCGAGAGCCTGAGCGCCTGGACGGCTCTCGCGGGCGTCGTGCGCGCCCCGGCGCTCGGCGAGACCTACGCGGCAGCGCGGGGCGAGGGATCCGTCGTCGAGGTCGACGGCACGACGTCGCGCCTCGCCGTCGCGGCCGAGCACCCCGCCGGTGCGCTCCTCGCGACGGGCTTCGGCTACGACCCGCGCACGCACGCCGGCGACATCGAGACGGTGCGGCGCGTCATGCCGATCGCGCGCGACGTGCGGCGGATCGGCGCCGCGTCGGTCGACCTCGCGTACGTCGCCGCCGGTCGCCTCGACGGCTACTTCGAGCGCGGCCTCAAGCCGTGGGACGTCGCGGCCGGCGCGCTCATCGTCGAGGAGGCCGCGGGAGCGGTGCGCGAACTGCCCGCCGACGCCTTCGGCCGGATCATGACGATCGCGGGATCCGCGGGCCTCGTCGACGAGATCGCGGGCCTCGTTCTCTGACCTCACCAGGGCGGAACCTGCCCGAGCGGTGGAAAGCGGCTGGACGATCCGTTCCCGAGTTGGCGATCCCGCGGCCCACCCACTACGGTTTTATCAGTTCGTTACCTCGCTCCCCCGCAGGGTTCGACTGACCCGATCTCCGACTCGTCCCCCGGCGAGCCTGCCGAAAGCGCACCCTGTTGACCCCTGAGAACTCCGCCGCCGAGCCCGCACGGCCGCTCACGCGCCGTGAGCTGCGCGAGCGCCGCGCCGCGGGGATCCCCGTGGTCGATGCGCCCGAGGAGCAGCCGGTCGCCGCATCGACGATGCCCAACGTGGCCGAGACGACCGAGCCCGCCTCCGCCGACGCGTTCAGCGACGCGGCGGGCGCCCTGGGCTTCACGGGCCGGCCGGCGCCGGTGCGCACGGCGGCCCCCGCGCCGACCCGCCGCGCGCGGCCCGCGGCGAAGGTCCTGCGCACGCCGTTCCGCCGCTTCGCGGCCGCGACGGGATCCCTCGCCGCGCTCGGCGCCGTCGCCCTCCTCGCCGTCGGCACGACGATCCCGATCGGCTCGCACGCGATCGCCGAGGCGGCGGTGACGACGCCGGCCGACGACGCGAGCGCGGCCGACCAGACGGTCGCCGAGGCCGCGGGCGAGCAGCTGCAGGGCTACGTGGCCGGATCCGACATCGCCGAGCAGCCGCTCGACCACATCGACGGCTACTCGGCCTCCACCTACGCGTCGGTCGCGAGCGCCGACGGCATCAGCACGGCCAACGCGTTCTACACGAACGACCCCATGGCCGACGTGCAGTACCCCTTCGTCGTCGGCACGAGCATGAGCTCGGGCTACGGCATGCGCTGGGGCCGCCTGCACGAGGGCATCGACTTCACGCCGGGCGAGGGCGCGCCCGTCCAGGCCATCGCCGACGGCGTCGTCCGCACCGCGACCGAGGCGGGCGGCGCATACGGCGTCACGGTCTACATCGACCACATCATCGACGGCCAGCTCGTCACGAGCCACTACGCGCACATGCTGTACGGCTCGCTGCAGGTCGAGGACGGCGACACCGTCGAGGTCGGCGACGTCATCGGCAACGTCGGCAACACGGGCCGGTCCTACGGCGCGCACATGCACTTCGAGATCATCATCAACGGCTCGACGACCGATCCGCAGCCGTGGCTCGAGGAGCACGCGGGCGAGCGCCTGTCGAAGGAGGACCGCGCCGCGATGCGCGCGGCCGAGACCGAGCAGCTCGGCGCCGTCTTCGACGACTGAGGCGCGGCGACACGGAAGGGGCGGGGATCCGAAGATCCCCGCCCCTTCCGTGCATCGCGCGTCAGAGGGTCTGCGCGAACGGGTCGAAGTCGAGCGGCATCGTGGGGATGGCGTCGACCGAGCTCTCGATGTCGAGGAACGCGCCGCCCTGCGCGGCCGACTCCTCGGCCGAGAGCATGACGTCGAGCACGTGGTAGCCGACCTTGCCGTTCGCGCGGTGGTCGCGCCCCTCGGCGATCGCGCGCACCATGTCGAGCAGGCCCAGGCCGCGGCCCGTGACGACGCCCTCGAGCTCCAGCTCGATGGTCTCCTGCTCCTGCGGCTTGCCGTCGCCGTCCATGCCCGGGATCGGCTTGATCAGGGTGATCGTGCCCTCGAACATGTTCGGGTCGGGCACGATGAGCGTGCCCTCGGTGCCGTACACCTCGAAGATCCCCTGGCGGAAGAGCGACGAGTCGTTCGACAGCAGGCTCTGCGACTGCTGACCGGCCTCGAACGCCGTGAGCACCTGGATCGTCGAGGGGACCTCGACGGGGAACTCGGCCCCGACGTCAGGGCCGACCTTGACGGTGCGGGTCTCCCGGCCCTTGAGCCCGAGGGCCGCGACCTTCTTCACCGAGCCGAACAGGTTCACGAGCGCAGTGAAGTAGTACGGGCCCATGTCGAGCAGCGGGCCGGCGCCCTTCGCGAAGAGGAACGAGGGGTTCGGGTGGAAGAGATCCGGCCCCTGGTA
Source organism: Microbacterium indicum DSM 19969 (assembly GCF_000422385.1). Lineage (GTDB taxonomy): Bacteria > Actinomycetota > Actinomycetes > Actinomycetales > Microbacteriaceae > Microbacterium > Microbacterium indicum. The sequence continues at coordinate 124,096 of NZ_KE383821.1, read as the reverse complement.
CTGCATCTGCGTCGTCGCGAACAGCGGCGTGCCGATGAGCCCGCGGTCGATCGCGCGCTTCGCGGTCTGCACGCCCGGGCCGAGCACGGTGTCGGGCGCGATGCCGAGGCGCAGGCCCGCGTCGTCGGCCTGCTTCAGCAGGGCCGCCGTCGACTCGCGGTCGAGGCCGATCGGCTTCTCGCTCCACACGTGCTTGCCGGCCGCGAGGGCCTGCGACGAGATCTCCGCGTGCGTCTGCGGCAGCGTGAGGTTGACGACGACCTGCACGCGCGGGTGCTTCAGGACGTCCTCGCCCGTGCCGAACTCGGCGACGCCGTACTTCTCAGCCTGCGACTTCGCGCGCTCGACGACGATGTCGCCGAGGATGACGACCTCGACGTCGGGGAACTTCGTGAGGTTCGAGAGGTACTGATCGCTGATCATTCCGGCGCCGATGAAACCGACGCCCACGGGCCCGGTCATGCGGCGAGGGCCTCGTTCTTCAGGAAGTCGAAGCTGGCCTTGATGTCCTCGAACACGTCGCCCGGGGCATTGTCGTACTCGATGACGGCGAGCTGGATGCTCTCGTTCGCGCGGATGGCGTCGGCGAGGGGGACCTCGGCGGTGCCGGCGTGGCGCTGGTCGAGCTCGCGCGACGCGAACTCGGCCGACGCCTCGGGGCCCCAGGGGTTCGGGACCTTCACGCCGTCCTTGACGTGGACGGCGACGAGGCGGGATCCGAGCTGGCGCGACAGCGCGACGACGTCCTGGTCGCCGACGTAGGCCCAGAACAGGTCGAGCTCGAGGGCGATCGACTCGTCGAGCTGCGCGATCGCGCGCTCGTACGCCGTCTTGCCGTCGAACGACGCGACGAACTCCTGCGCGTGGTTGTGGTACCCGACCGTGAGGCCGAAGGTCTTCGCGACCTCGTTCGCGGCGTTGAGGCGCGCGGCGATGTCGTCGACGCCCTCGGCCGTCGCCCAGCGCTCGGCGGGGACGAACGGGTCGATGACCGTCTTCATCCCGATCGTGGCGGCGGCCTCGAAGACGACCTCGGGGGCGGGAGTGGGGATCTCGCCGTCGGGCGTCCACAGGGTGTCGCTCAGGAGCGGGGCGTGGCCCGTCGGCGAGGCGAGGCCGCTCGCGTCGAGCGCGGCGCGCAGCTGCGGGGCGCGGTTCACGAAGTCGAAGGCCTCGACGTTCTTCAGGCCGATCGCGGCCAGCTTGTCGAGGGATCCGCCCATGTCAGCGGAGAACTGCTCGGCCAGCGAGTAGAGCTGGACGGAGGGGATGGGAAGCGTCATCGGATTCCTGCTTTCGCACGTCGTCGTTCAAAAGACACGGCCAGCGCCGTTGCCGCAACGTTATCACCAAAACTAACCGACCGGAGGTTTTCCGCCAGGTAACGTGAGGATCATGGCCATGGACGGTGACGCCCCGATCGGGCGCAGCGGCGCGTACGCCAAGGGCGTGGCGCGTCGGCAGGAGATCCTCGACCGCGCGATCGAGGTGTTCGCCGAACGCGGCGCCGCCGGGACCTCGCTGCGGCAGATCGCCCAGGCGATCGGCGTCTCGCACGCCGCGCTGCTGCACTACTTCGACTCGCGCGAGCAGCTGCTCGTCGCCGTGTACGACCACGCCGAGTCGGGGCGCGACCGCGGAGGGCAGACCGCGAGCGGCGCCGTCGACCTCATGGTCGAGGCCGCGGTGCACAACGTCGCCGTGCCCGGCATGGTGCAGCTCTACTCGACCCTCGTCGCGGCGGCCCTCGAGGACGGGGCGGGGGAGAGCCGCCCCTTCTTCACCGACCGATTCGAGCGCGTGCGCGGCGACTCGGCCCGGCGGATCCGCGAGGAGCAGAAGCGCGGCACCGTGCGCAACGACATCGACGCCGAGTCGCTCGCGTCGATGCTCATCGCGATCTCCGACGGGCTCCAGACGCAGTGGCTCCTGGACCCGTCGATCGACCTCGAGGGGACCCTCGCGAAGTTCCAGGACCTCATCGCGCCGCGCTGACCCGCGCCCCGGACGACGAAGCGCCCGCCGACCCCGCGCGAGGGGTCGACGGGCGCTTCGGCCGCGAAGTGTTACTTGACCTTCTTGATGGGGATCACGGCGAGCGCGCCGAGGACGCAGACGACGCCGGCGGCCCACAGCAGAGCCGTGTAGTTCGAGTTGTCGCTCACGCCGATGCCCAGGAAGAGCGGTCCGATCGCCGGGGCGATGGACTGAGGCAGCGCGTTGGCGATGTTGATGACACCGAGGTCCTTGCCGGGGAGGTCGGCGTTCGGGAGCACGTCGATCACGAGCGCCTGGTCGACGGCGAGGTAGATGCCGTAGGCGAGGCCCATGACCACCTCGGCGATGTAGAAGTGCGCGACGTCGTCGGCGTGGGCGAGGATCACAAGGCCGACGCCGAAGAGTGCGGTCGAACCGCCGACGAAGATCTTGCGTCTTCCGAGCCGATCAGAGAGCCGGCCTGCGATCGCGGTGCCGACGAGGAGGGCGATCGTGTAGTAGAGCACGCCGAGCGCAACGGCCGCCGTCGCGTCCTGAAGCGAGAGCCCGATGTGATCCTGCATGTAGAGCAAGCGGTAGGTGGTGAACATGAACGTCGCGAGGATGATCGCGAACCGCGACCACCAGGCCAGGCCGAAGTCCGGATTCTTGATGGGGTTGGTCCAGAACGAGCTGATCAGGTTCAGCCAGGTGAACGGCTTGAGCTTGTAGGTCGGGAGCTCGTCCTTGCAGGTGAAGGTGTAGATCACGATCGCGATCACCGCGATGATGCCGGGGAGGATGAACAGCACCGGCATGTTCCCGACGAAGAACACCGTGAGGTAGGTGCCGCCGAGGATCGCGACGTTCTGTGCGACCGCGATCAGGCTGGATCCGAGGCCGCGCTGGAACTGAGGAACGTTGTCCGCGAAGCTCGCGACGAGCGATGCGAGGGTGGTGTTGGCGGCGAGCTGGCAGAGCAGCCAAGCGAAGATCAGGCTCGTCTGATCCTCGGAGAACGCCACCCAGGCGAGTCCTCCGAGAAAGACGATGACGCCGGACAGCAGCCAAGGGCGACGGCGGCCCCACCGGGTGCGGGTTCGGTCGCTGAGCGCGCCGGCGAGCGGGTTCGCGATGAGCGCCCCGAGTGCGCCGATCGAGAGGACCGGCTGCAGGAGGGCCGCGGGGTCGTCGGAGATCGTCTGGGCCTTGATCTGCATGCTGACGAGGACCGGTGTCATCAGCGCGAAGTAGAGCCCGAGATACCCGATGGTGAGGCCGACGAAGTACTTCGACGGTGCCCGCACCGATGCGACTGGCTGGGTCATGGGTTCGTTGGGGTCGGACGCTGACGGCTGCGTGAGCGGCTCAGACATTGACGCCTCCTTGAGTCAAATGAAAATACCAACCAGTGGTCAGTGACTCAGATGGTAGGTGATGTTCGACGGGTGCACAACCTCGTGACGGCGCGCAACGCCCGGGCTCCCTGATTCGACGACCCGCTGAGGGTTTGGTACGCTTACGGGGTTGCCCATTTTGCGGCGCACGCCCCGATAGCTCAGTGGTAGAGCACTTCCATGGTAAGGAAGGGGTCGTCAGTTCAATCCTGACTCGGGGCTCGCATCTACTCGATGTATGCGGCGGAGTAGCTCAGTTGGTGAGAGCGCACGACTCATAATCGTGAGGTCGTGGGTTCGAGTCCCACCTCCGCTACCGAAACAGCCTCCTTGAAACCCGGTCTGACCTGGAATTTTCAAGGAGGCTTTCTTGTTGAACCATGACCCTGCCGCCACCCCCGATGGCACACGCGCCCCTACGGAACCCCCTCTGGAGGCTGCGTGGGCCGTAGGCGCGGCCGCTGAAGGGGTCCTCCCTGTGCTCGGTCCTGTCTCCGCCGGTGCCTGACGAGTTTCAGCCAGGCCAGGGGAGGTCTCATCGGTGGTGCCGAATCGCCCGGGTCTCGGGGGTGGTCTGAAATGCGGAAAGGGTGGGGCGGGCGTGAGGAAAACTCGCCCGTGTCATTTGACGTCGATAGGCTTCGGGGACACTATGAGCGAGGGCACGCTCCTCGACGCCTCAGCAGGGCTGTCATCGGTTCCTCCAAGGGACCCCTGGGGTGGGCACGTCACCGAACGGAGCAGCATATGACCGGCCGTTCCCCGGAAACGTCGCTCCATCGCGACGGCGCACAGCCTCCCTTCCCTGCAGGCGCGCCCCCACGCTGGCTTCGGATCCTGCTCCCCGCCGTGCTCATCCTCGCGTGGCTCACTGCTGCGGCGATCGGCGGTCCGTACTTCGGCCGGGTGTCGGAGGTGTCGTCGAACGATCAGACGACCTATCTGCCGTCATCGGCGGACGCGACCCAGGTCCAGGCGCTGCTCGGCGAGTTCACCGACTCGGAGTCGATTCCGGCGATCGTCGTGTTCGCGGGCGAAGACGAGCTCACGAGCGACGACCTGTCGGCCCTGGGGGACGCGCTCGATGCGGCGACGTCGGTGCCCGGGTTGGAGGCGGACGTGTCACCCGTCATCCCCTCGCAGGACGGAACCGCAGCCCAGGCTTTCGTCCCCATCGCGGAGGACGCCGACGTCGGCGACGCCGTCGAGGCGCTGGGCGACACGCTGCGGGCCGACGCGGCGCCCGGCGTGAGCGTCTACGTCACGGGGCCGGCAGGGTTCAGCGCTGATCTGGTGGCAGGATTCGCCGGGATAGACGGTCTCCTGCTCGGCGTCGCGCTGCTGGCGGTGCTCATCATCCTCGTTCTCGTCTATCGGTCGGTCCTGCTTCCCGTGGCCGTGCTGTCGACGAGTCTGTTCGCGCTCTGTGTGGCGCTCCTCACGGTGTGGTGGCTGGCGAAAGCCGACATCCTGCTGCTGAGCGGGCAGACCCAGGGCATCCTGTTCATCCTCGTGATCGGGGCGGCGACCGACTACTCGCTTCTCCTCGTCTCGCGATTCCGGGAGGAGCTGCGCGCGACCACAGACAGGTGGGCCGCCGTGGTCAGAGCCACCAAGGGCTCCTTCGAGCCGATCCTCGCTTCGGGATGCACCGTGATCGCCGGTCTGATGTGCCTGTTGGTCAGCGACCTGAAATCGAACAGCGCGCTCGGGCCGGTCTCGTCGATCGGGATCGTGTTCGCCATGCTCTCCGCTCTCACCCTGCTGCCAGCGATCCTGCTCGTGTTCGGGCGAGCCGCATTCTGGCCGCGCCTCCCGAGGTACGAACCGGCGGCTGTGTCGAGCGAGGGCGGCCTGCCCGGCTCGGGGCTCTGGGCGAAGCTCGCCGCGATGGTGCGCCGCCGTCCCCGAGTGATCTGGATCCTCACGACCCTGGTCCTCGTCGCCGGGACGCTGGGCGTGACCCAGCTGAACGCGTCGGGCGTGCCTCAGTCGGACCTGGTGCTCGGATCCTCCGAGGCGAGAGACGGTCAGGAGGTGCTCGGCGAGCACTTCCCCCGCGGCTCGGGCAGCCCGGTGTACGTCGTCGTCGACGAGGCGCAGGCGGATGCCGCCGTGGATGTCCTTCTCGGGGAGCGCCGCGTCGACAGCGTGTCCGTCACGTCGGCCGATTCCCCCAGCGGCACGATGAGCGTCCCGGACGGCGGCCTGGCCGGCGGCGCGGACGAGGGAACCCCGGCGCCGACTGTGGTCGACGGCCAGGTGATGCTGCAAGCGACCCTCGACGACGCCGCCGACTCGGATGCCGCGGGGGAGACCGTGCGAGACCTGCGGGAGCAGCTCGCCGACGCTGCGCCGAGCGCGCTGGTGGGAGGCGTGACGGCGACGCTCGTCGACACCAACGACGCGTCCACGCGCGACAGGGGCCTCATCATCCCGATCGTGCTCGGGGTCATCGCGCTCATCCTCATGCTGTTGCTGCGATCGATCCTCGCCCCGATTCTCCTCGTCCTCACGACGCTTCTGTCGTTCGGAACCGCGATGGGGGTCTCGGCGCTCGTGTTCAACCACGTCTTCGACTTCCCCGGCGCCGACCCCGCGGTACCGCTGTACGGCTTCGTCTTCCTGGTCGCGCTCGGGATCGACTACAACATCTTCCTCATGACACGGGTGCGCGAGGAGTCGATCAGACACGGCACGCGCCAGGGCGTCCTCCGCGGCCTGTCGATCACGGGAGGCGTCATCACGTCGGCCGGTCTCGTGCTGGCGGCGACGTTCGCCGCGCTCTCCGTGATCCCGATCCTCTTCCTCGCCCAGCTGGCGTTCATCGTCGCGTTCGGAGTGGTGCTCGACACCTTCGTCGTGCGCACCCTGCTCGTCCCTGCGCTGTCGTACGACATCGGGCGCTCGATCTGGTGGCCGTCGAAGCTGAGCAGGGCAGACGACCGGGACGCGCGATGAGGCTGTGGTCGCTGCACCCGCGGCACCTCGACCGCGCGGGACTCATCGCCGAATGGCGAGAGGCGCTGCTCGCTCAGGCCGTGATCGCCGGGCGGACGAAGGGGTATCGGCACCATCCGCAGCTGTCGCGCTTCTCCGCGGCGGATGACCCGCTCAAGAGCATCGGCGCCTTGCTCGGGGGAATCAGGGACGAGGCGGCGGCACGGGGGTATCGCTTCGACGGGAGCAAGATCCTCGCGGGATCCCCGGAGGTGCCGCTCATCCCGGTCACGCAGGGGCAGCTCGATTTCGAGTGGATCCACCTCGGCGAGAAGCTCGCACGCCGCAGCCCGGCGGACGCCGATCGGTGGCAGCAGACGAGGCCCACGGCGCACCCGCTCTTCGCTGTGGTCGACGGGCCGATCGAGCCCTGGGAACGCCCGTAGGCACGGCCGAGCGCGGCGTGAGGACCGACAGCGCCGAGACCCCGTTACGGGGCGAAGCGGTCCGGTTCTCGCGGGCGATCACCGGACCGCTTCGCCCCGCTGAGGCGGGGCCGCGCGGCCTCAGGGAGCGACGCCGGCGGCGGCGGGCTTGAATCCCGCGCGGACGTTCTCGCAGCAGCCGGCGCGGCAGACATCGAACCAGGGGCCGAGCGTCGTGGCAGAGGGCCGTCGCTCCGGCTCAACCGCGGCGATCCGCTCTTCGACGAGGTCGACGATCCCGCGGACGAAGACCGGATCCGCGCCGGGTGTCGCCGTGCGCACCGCGCGGATCCCCACCTCGGCCGCCGCTTCCAGCGCCTCCGTGTCGAGATCCCACAGCACCTCCATGTGATCGCTGACGAAGCCGATCGGAGAGATCGCGATCGCGCCGACGCCCTCGCCGGGGAGCTGCGCGATCCGATCGCAGATGTCGGGCTCGAGCCAGGGCTGCGACGCGGGGCCCGAGCGCGACTGGTAGACGAGTTCCCACGCGACGTCGGCGAAGCGGTGATCCCGGGCCGCGACCCGCCGCATCACCTCCGCACCGACCGCGAGATGCTGCGCCTCGTACGCGCCTCCGGGGCCGAAGCCCCGATCCCGCGGCCCGGAGCGCTCGGCGTCCGTCATCGGAATCGAGTGCGTCGTGAACAGCACCCGCATCGTCTCGCCGCTCACCCCCTCGTCGGAGAACCCCGTGAGAGCCTCCACGACGCTGTCGACGAACGAATCGACGAAGCCCGGGTGATCGAAGAACTGCCGGATCTTGTCGATCGTGACGGTTCCGGCCAGGTCGGTCTCCTCCAGCACGCGCGCGAAGTCCTCGCGGTACTGGCGGCAGCTCGAGAACGAGCTGTAGGCGCTCGTCGCGAGTGCGAGCAGACGCGTGCGTCCTGAATCTGCCGCCTCGCGGATCGCGTCCGACAGGTACGGCTCCCAGTTGCGGTTGCCCCAGTAGACGGGCAGATCGATGCGGCGTGCGGCGAGCTCCGTCTCCAGCGCGGCCTTCAGCGCGCGGTTCTGGGCGTTGATGGGGCTGACGCCGTCGAAGTGACGGTAGTGGGTCGCGACCTCCTCGAGACGTTCGTCGGGGATGCCCCGCCCGCGCGTGACATTGCGCAGGAACGGGATCACGTCGTCCTGTCCCTCGGGGCCGCCGAAGCCGGCGAGCAGGATCGCGTCGTATGCCTGGGGCGTCGCCGCAAAGGGCGCGCCAGAAGCGGAGGCGGGGGAAGCGTGCGGAACGGGGGTCATGTTCTTCTCCATGTTCAGGGGGTCGTGAGCGCGTACCCGATGAGAAGCATCGTCACCAGGAAGCCGCAGAGGTAATTGATCCAGAGGAAGCGGCGCCAACCGCGGTTCGCGCGACCCGACTCCTCATCGGAGACGCGCGCGAACGGCCCGGCGGCGAACAGGTAGGGGACGACGAGCAGCGCCGCCCCGGCACCGGGCCAGCCGGTCGTGAGCATGAGGGCGCCGGCGAGCGTCCAGAGCGCGAGGGCGAGCCGCACCGTCCTGGCCGCGCCCAGCACGGTCGCGATCGACGCGATCCCGCCCTCGCGATCGGGCACGACGTCCTGCACCGCGCCGAACGCGTGGCTCGCCGCGCCCCAGAGGAAGAAGGCGACGAGGATCGTCCCCGCGGTGGGCCCGGGCAGCTCGCCGGCCAAAAGGATCCCGTAGAGCGCGGGCGAGCAGAAGTGCACACTCGAGGTGATCGAGTCGAGAACGGGGATCTCTTTGAAGCGGAACGGCGGCGCCGAGTACGCCACGAGGGCGAACAAGCTCACGGCGAGGGCGACCCACGACAGGGGCGGGCCGATCACGACGAGCGCGATGACGAACGGCACGCACGCCAGCGCCGCGCCGACGAGCAGCGGCCGGTGCCGCGACGGGTCGAGCAGCGCTCCCTCGACGCCGCCCTTGCGCGGGTTCGCGATGTCCGAGGCGTAGTCGAAGACGTCGTTGATCCCGTACATCGCGAAGTTGTAGGGGATGAGGAAGAAGACCGTGCCGATCACGAGGGCCGCGTCGACCTGGCCCGCCACGAGCAGGTACGCGGCCGCGAAGGGGAACGCCGTGTTGATCCAGCTCAGCGGGCGCGAGGCGGCCACCAGCTCAGCGATCATCGTTCCTCCTCACGCCGGACCACAGCGCCGGCAGCAGGATCACCGCGGCCAGCGGATACGCGAAATCTTCGATCGGGGCGAGGCCGATCCGCGGGCCGAGCAGATGCGCGTCGGCATAGGTGAACAGGCCCGCGGCGATCATGACTGTGTCGAAGGCGGCGGTGAGCGCGCAGAGCGCCAGCGCTCCCGCGGCGAGGGCGAGTGCGCTCACGCGCTCGCCGCGGCGGGCGGCGAGGACAGCGGTCGCGACCGCGATCGCGAGGAAGATCGCCGACAGCACGAGGTAGGTCACGAGTCGGATCCCTTCCGAGGGCGCACCAGGCGCTGGGCTCCCAAGACCAGCACCATCGTCACCTCGCAGAGGAAGACCAGGAAGACCGGCTCCTCGAGCGGCAGCTCAGGCGCGAGCATGACGCCCGTCACGAACGGCCCGTCGCCGCGCAGGAAGATGCCGAGGCCGATCCCCGCGAGGTCCCAGGCGAGGAAGAACACGAGGCCAGCCGCGAGCACGATGAGGGCCCGCCGCCAGTCGCGACCGAAGAAGAGCCGGAAGCGCACGTCGACGGCGACCACGCAGGCGAGGCACACGAAGAGCGCCCCGAGGTAGATGAGACTCATGCGGGAACCTCGCTCGGGCCCGCAGACCGATCGCCCCGCACGCGCTTCAGCACCAGCTCTGCGCTGATCAGGCACATCGGCAGGCCCACGCCGGGCACGGTCGTCGCTCCCGCGAGCAGCAGGCCGCGCACACCGCGTGCCCGTGTGCTGCCGCGGAAGACAGCGCTCTGCCGGAGCGTATGCGCCGGACCGATCGCGCCGCCGCGCCAGGATCCGTACTCGCGCTCGAAGTCGGCCGGCCCGATCGTGCGGCGCACGACGATGCGATCCGCGAGGTCGGGGATCCCGGCCCACTCCGCGACCTGCCGGATCGCGGCATCCGCGGCGCGCTCGACGCGCTCGTCTCCGCCTGCGCCGATGCCGGTATCGGCGGGGGTGGGCACGAGGACGAAGAGGTTCTCGTGGCCGTCGGGCGCGACGGAGGCGTCGCTCGCGCTCGGACGGCACACGTACAGCGAGGCGGGATCCGGGATCCGGGGCGCGGATCCGTAGATCGCGTCGAACCCCTCCTCCCACGCGTTCGTGAAGAACAGCGTGTGATGGGCGAGCTGGGGGAGTTCGCCGCGCACGCCGAGCAGCGCCAGAACGGCACCCGGCCCGGGGTTGCGGCGCCGCCACCAGCGCGCGCTCCGGCGCGGCGCGCGGGGAGGGAGAAGCTGCTCCGTGATCTGCGCGTCGGCCGTCGAGACGACGATGTCGGCGTCGAAGACCTTGCGCTCGCCGCGGGGCGTCCGCGCTTCGACGCCCCGCGCACGTTTCCCGTCGACGAGGATCCGCGCGGCCCGGTGCCCCGTGAGGATCCGAACGCCGTACTGCTCGGCGAGGCGGGCGATCGCTGCGATGACCTCGCCGAAGCCTCCGCGTGGATACAGCACGCCCTGGTCGACATCCAGGTGGCTCATGAGGTGGTACATGCTCGGCGCGTCGGCGGGCGACGTGCCGAGGAAAACCGACAGGTAGCCCAGCACCTGCTGCACGCGCCGCGATGGCGAGTGCCCGGCGATGAAACGGTCGAGGGGTTGCGTGAGGAGGCGGGCGAGCCGGGGAATCCGGCGCAGCGTCTCGCGGTCGGCGATGCCGTCGAGCGAGGCGAAGTTCGTGTAGAGGAACCTGCTGGTCGCCATCTCGTACGTATCCGCAGCCGAGTCGAAATAGCGCGTCAGGGCGTCGCGCGACTCCGGATCCATCCCGATGATCGCCTCGCGCGCGTCGTCAGCGGGCAGGTCGAACGGCGTGGGGTCGCCCTCGAAGTACACGCGGTAGCCGGGGTCGAGGCGCGCCAGGTCGAGCTGCTCGGCAGCGGACGTTCCCATCATGCGGAAGAAGTGATCGAACACCTCGGGCATGAGGTACCAGGATGGCCCCGTGTCGAAGGTGAAGCCGCGTTCGTTCCAGGTTCCGGCGCGTCCGCCCAGCTCGTCGCGGGCCTCCAGCAGCGTCACCTCCTGCCCGTCGCGGGCGAGTAGCGCCGCGGTTGCGAGACCCGTGATGCCGCCGCCGATGACGACGATGGACTGCCCGCTCATCGCGGCTCCCTCCCGGCGATCGCGCGGAGCACGATCGCCGTCTTCGCGAGCCGTGGCACCGAGAGACGTTCGCGGCGAATCCGTTCCGCCGGGGCAGCGCCCAGCCGTCGGTTGAGATCGGAGAACAGGCCGAGCGCGGCTACCGTCGCTCTGCGCGCGCGGCGTGGCAGGTGCCGGAGAGCGAGCCGAGCCGCGGCGAGGTCGCTCTCGATATCGTCGACGATCGCGTCCTTCTGCGCATCGGTCAGCACGGCAGGATCGACGCCGGGAAAGTACCGTCGGCCCAGGCGGTCGCAGTCGTCTGCGAGGTCGCGGAGGAAGTTGACCTTCTGGAAGGCGGCGCCGAGTCTGCGCGCGCCCTCCTCGGCGTCGGGGTGTGCGGGGCCGACCGCGCCGCCCTCGAGCATGAACACGCGCAGGCACATCGTGCCGACGACTTCGGCGGATCCGTGGATGTACCGGCGGTAGGCCTCGTCGTCGAACGAGCTCGGCGGTTCGACGTCGGTGCGCATCGACGCGAAGAAGTCGACGACGAGCCCTTCCTCGATCCCGACCTCGCGAGCCGTGGTCGCGAAGGCGTGCACGACGATGTTCGCGCTGAAACCGCGTCGCATCGCGGCGAGGGCGTCCTCCTCGAGCGCGCCGAGGATCCGTCGCCGCTCGGCTGCGTCGACTCCCGCTTCCGCGGCCGGTCCGTCGACGATTTCGTCGGCCACGCGCACCAGCGCGTAGATGTCGGCGATGCCGCCCCGCACGCGCCGCGAGAGGAGCCTGCTCGCGGCGGCGAAGGACGTCGAGTACGCGGCGATCACGCGCGCCGAGGCGACCCGGGCAGTGCCGGTGTAGAGGCCGAGGCCCGTCACGATTCCCGCTCCGCGCACCGGTGCGTGAGTCGCGTCAGCGCGCCGCGCAGGCCGGAGGGCAGATCCGAGCGTCCGATGTGGTCGACGCATGCGACGCGCTGCTGGTCGAGCAGCTCCTCCGCGCGTGAGCGTGCGCCGCTCGCGACCAGCGCATCGCGCATCCGATGCACGTCGTCGGCATCCGCTGAGCGTCGCCCGAAGAGATGACGCACTTCCTCCCACGCGTCTGTCCCGTCGGCGTAGGCGACGAGCAGCGTGCTCTTCCCGGCCCGGAGGTCGCTGTCGACGGATTTGCCGAGCGCTTCCTCCGAGCCGAAGACGCCGAGCAGATCATCGCGCAGCTGATAGACGAAGCCCAGCCGGGTGCCGATCTCGGCGAGATCCGCGTCGAATTCCGGTCCCGACCCCGCGAGCATGGCGGCGGCCCGCAGAGGAGCCGCGAAGGAGTATGCGGCCGTCTTGTCGCGCATCATCTGCATGATTCCGTCGACCGAGCGATCCAGTACTCCGACCGCGAGGCCGATGTCCGCCAGCTCGCCCGCGGCGGTCACGAAGAGGCACTCGTCGAGCAGGGAACGGAGCGCGGCGCCCGCCGGGGCGGTGATCTCGCCGACCAGCGCGTGCGCGGCGCTGATGAGCAGATCGCCGGCCAACAGGCCGGCGGCATCGCTCCACGCGGTCGCCGCCTGGAACGACCCGTCGGTCTCGAGTGCCTGTGCCAGGAAATCGCCCTGCAGGTTCGTCGCCCCCCGGCGCACCAGATCGCGGTCCAGCATGTCGTCGTGGATGAGCAGGGCGGTGTGCAGAAGCTCGAAGGCCGCCGCCGCCGTGACGGCGTCCTCGACCCGGGTGCCGCTGATCTCGGCGTGGGCCATCAGCAGCAGCTGCGGCCTGATCCGCTTTCCGCCTCGCACGGCGGAGCGGATCCGCATCCAGAGGCGCTGGTACGCAGGGCCCGCGCGTTCGGCCTGCTCGACCCTTTCGGAGAGCATGGCCTCGAGGCGCTGGTCGACCTCCTCCATGGCCACGCCCGCGGCGATCATCGACGTCGCCTGTCGCGCATCGCCCGGGGCGTCTCCGGCAGGTCCGCCGGCGCATCCGCGCGGTCAGTGAACGCCGGGACGACGGCGCCGAGGAGATCGAGCTGGTCCACCATCCACGGGCTGAACGCCCACGGGGTGGCGCGCGCCGCGGACATGAGCTCCCGGGGGCGTGCCCAGGCGATCTCCGCGACCTCATCGGGCGCCGGAAGGGGGGCGCTCGCCGCGGTTGCGATGTACACCGGACAGATCTCGTTCTCGACGATCCCCGAGGCGTCTGTCGCGCGATAGCGGAAGTCCGGCAGCACCGCGCGGATTCCGGTGAGCGTCATGCCGAGCTCGTCGGAGGCGCGCCGTTCCACGGCGTGTGAGAGCTCCTCGAACGGGCGGGGGTGTCCGCAGAACGAGTTGGTCCAGACGCCCGGCCACGTCGTCTTCGTCAGCGCGCGTCGTGTGACGAGGACTCGTGATCCGGACGCGTCGAAGACGTAGCAGGAGAAGGCGAGGTGCAGGGGCGTGCGGTCGTCGTGCACGCGTGTTTTCTCCGCCGTGCCGATCGCGACACCGTCGTCCTCCAGCAGAATCACTCGATCCCCCTGCGCCACCGCGGGCCTCCGATCAGAAAGTTCACTCAGTGAATAGTATGCGGAGTGTAATTAGAACATGGAATAACATCGAGGTGTGACGCCGGGGGACGGGAAAATGCGCAGCCTCGTGGATCCGCGGTTGACCGATCCACGGGGCGAGCTCGTCTCCTACCAGGGGATCGCGGCCGAGGACCTCGAGCAGATCGTCGCCGTCCTGGAGGCCATGGTCGCGTGGAGCGCGCGGGAGCGCTCGCTGAGCGAGAAGGCTCGCGCGTACATGCGCCTGGGCGACACCGACATGCGGGCGCTTCGCTATCTGATCGCCGCCCAGCGTCAGGGAGTCCTCGCCACCCCCGGGACGATCGCCGCCCACCTCGGCATCTCGCCGGCCGCCGCGACCAAGCTCACCGATCGTCTCGAAGCAGGGGGCCATATACGGCGGGTGCGAGACTCGGCGGACCGCCGGCGCATCGCGATCGAAGTGACCGAATCGACGAGTGCCTCGGCGCGTGCCTCCGTGGGGCGCAGTCACGCCCGCCGCTTCGATGCGATCGCCTCGTTGTCGGCAGGGGACCGCGCCGCTGTGCTGCGCTTCTTCGATGCGCTCATCGAATCCGCTGAGGCGATCGATCCCGAGACCGGCGAGGCATAGCGCGACTCGGCGCAGCGAACCCGGGTCTCGTCGCCGGGGCATCACCTGGCTTCCTCAGCTGACACGCCTCTCCGCGCCGCCGTGCGCCGCGCGGCGCGACCGCACCGCAGCAGGTGTCAGCCCCGCCTGATCACACGAGCAGCTGGTGCTTCGCGAGATCGCGGTACAGCGGCGTCGACGCGACGAGCTCGCTGTGGGTCCCCGTGCCGACGACGCGGCCCTCCTCGAGCACGACGATGCTGTCGCTGTCGACGACCGTCGACAGGCGGTGCGCGATGACGATGAGGGTCCGGCCCTCTGCGACGGCGTCGATCGCCTCTCGCATCCGCTGCTCGTTCACGCCGTCGAGCGACGAGGTCGACTCGTCGAGCAGCAGGATCGGGGGCGCGGCCAGCAGGGCGCGGGCGATCGCGAGGCGCTGGCGCTCGCCGCCCGACAGCATGACGCCGTCCTCGCCGACCGGGGTGTCGATGCCGAGAGGGGAGCGATCGACGACGGATCCTAGGTTCACGGCGCGCAGGGCGGCGTCGCACTCGGCGCCGGTCGCGTCGGGGCTCGCGAGGCGCAGGTTGTCGGCGAGCGTGCCCGCGAGGGTCGGGGCGTCCTGCTCGACGTAGCCGAAGTTCGCGCGCAGTTCGTCGCGCGGGATGTCGCGGATGTCGCGCCCGCCGAGCTCGACGGATCCGCCGGTCACGTCGTAGAAGCGCTCGATGAGGGCGAGGATCGTCGACTTGCCGGCGCCCGACGGGCCGACGAGGGCGACGCGGTGGCCGCGCGGAACCTCGAACGACACCCCGCCGAGCACGTCGTCGCGCTCGGGGCCGTCCTCGGCGTCTGCGGCGTGGGCCGCCGAGACGTGCTCGGGGTATCGGAAGCGCACGTCGCGGAAGGCGAGGGCCGGGGCCTCGGCGCGTGAGTACGGCAGATCCGGCCCGTCCCCGGCCCGGAAATCGGTTTCGGCGCCGGCGACGGCGAGATCTGCCGTACTCCTGCGATCGGCCGCGTCCTCCTCCGGCAGGTCGAGCACCTCCTGGATCCGGCCCAGGGCGCCGAGAGCCTGCCCGACGCTCGACATCGCCCCGAACGCCGAGCCCAGCGGCATGATCAGGAGGAAGAGGAACATCACGAAGGTGACGAGGCTCGCGATCGTGATCGCGCCCGACGCGACGCGCATGCCGCCGACGCCCAGCACGGCCAGGATCGACACCTGCATCGCGATCGTCGCGATCGGCACCACGAGGGCCGAGGCCTTCGCGACCCGCACGCCCGCGTCGTAGGCGGCGCCCGCCATGCCCTCGACCGACGCCTGCTCGCGTTCGGTCGCCCCGGCCGCGCGCACGGTGCGGATGGACCCGATCGCCCGTTCCATGCCGCTCGACAGCTCGCCGACCCGCTCCTGCTGCGCCGCCGTGGCGACGCGGATCCGCCCCGCGAGACCGCCGACCGCGACGACCGAGGCCGCGATCACGACGACGATCGTGGCGAGCAGAACGGGATCGATGAACGCCATCGCGATGATCGCGCCCACGAACAGCAGCGCGTTGCCGACACTGTCGGCGAGGCCCTGCGTCAGGACGGCGTAGAGCATCGTCGTGTCGGTGCCGACGCGCGAGACGAGATCTCCCGTGCGCCGCGCGTCGAACTCGCTGATCGGCAGGTGCAGGATCCGCCGGATCAGCGAGCGCCTGCTCGAGTGGACCACCGCCGTGCCCGTGCGCTGCAGGAGGTAGTGCTGGTACGCGCCGACGCCGGCCGACACGAGGACGAACGCGACGAGGCCCCACAGCAGCCAGCCCAGCGCGTCGCCGACCTGCACGCGGCCGATGACCTCGCCGATCAGGAGCGGCTGGACGAGGGTGAAGACCGACTCGACGATCGAGAGCACGACGACCCAGACGAGCACGCCGCGGTGCTCGAGCAGGAACGGCAGGAGGTCGCGGAACGAGGCGCGGGGGCCGTCGTCCTTCTTCCGGCGGGAGAACGGGGAGCGGCGGCGCGGAGCGGGAGAGGACATCGGGATCCATTCTCCTCCCGTGAACAGATCGGGAACGGGGTTGTCGCCCAGCTCCGCGCGCAATAGCGTCGGCATCATGGACGCGCGCGAAGTCGACGTGATCGTGATCGGTGCAGGCCCCGTCGGCGAGAACGTCGCCGACCGGGCCGTGCGGGGCGGGCTCGAGACGGTGATCATCGAGTCGGAGCTCGTCGGCGGCGAGTGCTCGTACTGGGCGTGCATGCCGTCGAAGGCCCTGCTCCGCCCGGGGCAGGCGCTGCGGGCCGCGCAGTCGGTCCGGGGCGTGACGGGCGGATCCCTCGACCCCGCCGCGATCCTCGCGCGCCGCGACGCTTTCGCCTCCGACTGGAACGACGCGGGCCAGGTGCGCTGGCTCGACTCGGCCGGCATCTCGCTCGTGCGAGGGCACGGCCGGATCTCGGCCGAGCGGGAGGTGACGGTCGAGCAGGAGGACGGATCCGTCGTGCTGCGCGCCCGCCACGCCGTCGTCGTGTCGACGGGCAGCGAGGCCGCGATCCCCGACATCCCCGGCCTCGCCGAGGCCGAACCGTGGACGAGCCGCGAGGCGACGTCGGTCGAGGAGATCCCCGCGTCGCTCGTGATCATCGGCGGCGGGGTCGTCGCTGTCGAGGCCGCGACCTTCTTCGCCGATCTCGGCACGGCCGTCACGGTGCTGTCGCGCGGGTCCCTCCTCAGCCGGCTCGAGGGATTCGCGGGCGAGGCCGTGCGCGACGCGCTCGGCGACCGCGGCGTCGAGGTGCGCGAGGGCGCGCGGATCCTCGAGGTCGATCGGGCGGGCGACGTGCTCGTGACGACGGACGACGGCGAGGTGACGGCCGACCAGATCCTCGTCGCCACCGGCCGCAGGGCGCGCACGGGCGACATCGGGCTGCGGGCCGTCGGCCTCGAGCCCGGCGAGTGGATCGACGTCGACGACACGCTCCGCGATCCCGGGAGCGATTGGCTCTACGCGACGGGCGACGTCACGGGCCGCACGGCCCTCACACACCAGGGCAAGTACGAGGCCCGCGCGGCGGGCGACGCGATCGTCGCGCGCGCGAAGGGCGAGGAGGTCGACGAGTCGCCGTGGGGCCGCCACGTCGCGACCGCCGACCACAGGGCGCAGCCGCAGGTCGTGTTCACCGACCCCGAGGTCGCCTCCGTCGGGCTGACGTCCGCCGAGGCCGAGGAGACGGGGATCGAGCACCGCGTCGTCGACTACGACCTCGGGTCCGTCGCCGGCGCCGCCCTCGTGGCCGACGGCTTCGAGGGCAAGGTCCGCGCCGTGATCGACGAGGAGCGCCGCGTGATCATCGGCATGACGCTCGTCGGCCCCGGCGCCGGCGAACAGCTGCATGCCGCAACCGTCGCCGTCGTCGGGGCCGTTCCGCTCGAGCGTCTGTGGCACGCCGTCCCGGCGTATCCGACCGTGAGCGAGTTCTGGCTCAGGCTCCTCGAGACCTACGGGCTCTAGACCGTCTCCTCGTCGAGGTCGACGTCCTTCGTCTCCTTGCTCAGCAGCAGGGCGATGAGGGTCAGTACGCCGGCGCCCGACATGTAGAGGCCCACGAGCCAGGGGTTGCCCTCTCCCGCGCGCCACAGCAGCACGGCGAAGATCGGGGCGAGCGCGGCGCCGAGGATCGACGATACGTTGTAGGCGATCGCTGATCCCGTGTAGCGCACGTTGGTCGGGAACAGCTCGGGCAGCAGCGCGCCCATCGGGCCGAACGTGAGCCCCATGATGAGGAACCCGAAGATCAGGAAGGCCTGCACGAGCGCGCCCGTGAACTGCGCGTCGGTGTGGGGGAGCAGGAACATCGGGAACAGCAGGCCGAGCACGATGATCCCGATCGTCACCCAGATGAGCACGCGGCGGCGGCCCAGGGCGTCGGCCATGGGGCCCGAGATCAGCGTGAACGCGCCGAAGAACAGCACGCCGATGATCTGCATCAGGACGAAGTGCACGTAGCTGAAGCCCAGGCCGGGGACGGGGGCGTCCGTCGCCGTCTGGCCGTAGGTGAGGGTGAAGTTCGTCATGAGGTAGAACAGCACGTACGTAGCCAGCATGATGAACGTGCCGAGGATCAGCTGCTTCCAGTACTTCGCGAAGACGTAGCCGATCGGGGCCTTCTTGATCTGGCCCGTCGTCTCGGCCTTCTTGAACGAGTCGGACTCGACGAGCTTGAGGCGCACCCACAGGCCGATGACGACCATGACGGCCGAGAACCAGAACGGCACGCGCCAGCCCCAGGCGAGGAACGCCTCGCTCGCTCCGCCCTGGGATCCGGGCATCGCGAAGTTGATGACGAGGAACAGCGCGTTCGCGATGATGAAGCCGATCGGCGCGCCGAGCTGCGGGAAGGTGCCGTAGAGCGCGCGCTTGCCGGCGGGGGCGTTCTCCGTCGCGACGAGCGCGGCGCCCGACCACTCGCCGCCGAGGGCGAAGCCCTGAGCGAGGCGGCAGATCAGCAGGAAGAACGCGGCCCATGCGCCGACCTGGCTGTGCGTCGGGAGGCAGCCGATGAGGAACGTCGCGATGCCCATCGTGAGCAGCGACGCGACGAGCGTGCCCTTGCGGCCGATCCTGTCGCCGAAGTGCCCGAAGACCGCGGCGCCGATGGGGCGCGCGACCATCGCGGCGCCGAACGTCGCGAACGAGGCGAGGAGCGCCGTCGTCTCGTTGTCGCTCGGGAAGAAGAGGATCGGGAAGACGAGGACCGCGGCCGTCGCGTACGCGTAGAAGTCGTAGAACTCGATCGTGGTGCCGATGAGGCTAGCCGTGATCACGCGGATGCGCGAGTTGGCGGGCTTGTCGGCGGGGCTTGCGGGGGCAGCCGCGGGGGCTGTTGACGTCATGGGGTGGCCTCAGGAAGTGCGCTGATCTGGGAAGCCGACGGGTTGGTCTGCGTGGCGTTCCGTCCGCGCGGGCACAGGGGTGGCGTGACCGTGCGAAGGGGAATGCCAGGCCTCGTGGCCTGGCACGAAGTGAAATTCTACGCCTAGATTCAGCAGATTGCTCACGGCGGGCGCTAGGAGGCCCGCCGCGACTGGTCACTCTGGTACGCGAACGGGGCGGGGACCCGTGTGGATCCCCGCCCCGTCAGGTCGGATCGCGTCAGCGCCACATGACGGCGATGGCGGCGTTCGCGAGCGTCAGGACGCCGACGAGCCAGAACAGCCCCGCGGGCGCCGAGCCCGTGCGCCGCTGCCGCGCCGAGCCGATGCCCAGAAGGGCGCCGATCACGACGATGATCGCGAGCTTCACGCCGATCTTGGCGTAGTTGAGCTCGCCGAGGCCCCACGGGGCCGCGAGCGCGAGGCCCGCAACGAGTGCGATGACGAGGCCCCAGTTCATGGTCTTCGTGAATTCGCGCCGCTTCGAGACGGCCTCGACGAGCCACGACCCGAAGATGGTCGCGAACCCGACGAGGTGGATCAGGACCACGGCGCTGTGCAGGATCTCCATGATTTCTACCCTATGTAGAAACGATCAGCGGCGCAGGTCGCGCAGCGTGAGGGCCGTGCGGACCGCGGCGTCGGCCGCCTCGGCGCCCTTGTCCTCTTTCGACCCCGGCAGGCCGGCTCGGTCGATGCCCTGCTGCTCGTCGTCGAGCGTCAGGACGCCGAAGCCCACGGGCTTGCCGGTGTCGAGCGCGACGCGCGTGAGGCCGTCCGTCGCGGCGTTCGAGACGAACTCGAAGTGCGGGGTGCCGCCGCGGATGATCACGCCGAGCGCGACCGCCGCGTCGGCGCCGTACTCGAGCGCGGCCTTCGCCACGACGGGCAGCTCGAACGAGCCGGCGACGCGCACGACCCGGTAGTCGGCGTTCACCTCGTCGAGGAGGCGCTCGGCCCCCGCGATCAGGCCGTCGGTGATCTCGTCGTGCCACGTCCCGGCGACGACGACGACCTTCAGGCCCGTCGCGTCGACGCCGCCCTGCTGCGGTGCGCCTTCTCCTGCCATCACTGCTCTCCCTTGTTCATCGTGGCGATCGCCGCCTCGAGCGCGTCCTCGCCGATGATGTGGCCCATGCGGTCGCGCTTCGTCTCGAGGTACTGGTGGTTGTTGGGGCCGACGCCGACGATGAGCGGAACCTGCTCCGCGACGTCGAGGCCGTGCGCGCGCAGCTGCGCGACCTTGTCGGTGTTGTTCGTCAGGAGCCGGATCTTCCCGATCCCGAGATCGGCGAGGATCGCCGCGGCCGCCGCGTAGTCGCGCGCGTCGGCGGGGAGGCCGAGCTGCAGGTTCGCGTCGAGCGTGTCGAAGCCCTGCTCCTGCAGCGCGTAGGCGCGCAGCTTGTTGAGCAGACCGATCCCGCGGCCCTCGTGGCCGCGCATGTAGATCACGACGCCGCCGTCGCGCGCGATGCGGTCGAGCGCCGCGTCGAGCTGCGGGCCGCACTCGCACTTGAGGGATCCGAACGCCTCGCCCGTCAGGCACTCCGAGTGCACGCGCACGAGCGGGGCGTCGACCGAGAGGTCGCCCGAGATCACCGCGATGTGGTCGACCCCCGTCGACCGGTCGCGGTACGCGAGGAAGCGCAGTTCGCCGTGGGTCGTCGGGATGATCGTGTCGGCGCGCAGGCTCACGAGGTGGCCCTGCGGCTGCTGCTCGTCGCGCGGTTCATGCTCGTCGAGGTATGCGATGAGCGCCTCGATCGTGATGACCGGGACGCCCTCGGCGGCGCCCATCTCGAGGAGGCCGGGGAGGCGCATCATCTCGCCGTCCTCGGCGACGACCTCGCCGATCACGCCGACGGGCGCGAGGCCCGCGAGGCGCATGAGGTCGACGGCGGCCTCCGTGTGGCCGGCGCGCTCGCGAACCCCGCCCGGCTTCGCGCGCAGGGGGAGGATGTGGCCGGGGCGGATGACGCTCGTCGGGGTCGCGTCGGGATCCGCGAGGACGTTGACGGTGTGGGCGCGGTCGTGCGCGCTGATGCCCGTCGTGACGCCGTCGGCCGCGTCGACCGAGATCGTGTATGCCGTTCCGCGCATGTCCTGGCTGTGCGCGACCATGAGGGGCAGCTCGAGGCGCTCGGCCCACTCCTGCGGCATGGGCGCGCACAGGTAGCCCGACGTGTAGCGCACGGCCCACGCGATGGTCTCGGGCGTCGCGAGCTGGGCGGACAGGATGACGTCGCCCTCGTTCTCGCGGTCCTCGTCGTCGGCCACGAGGACGGGGCGGCCGGCCCGCAGCGCGTCGAGCGCCTGCTCGATCGTCGACAGAGTGCTCATCGGGTGGTTCCTTCTTCCGGGGTCAGCTGCGCGAACGCGGCGAGGCGCTGCACGTGGCGCGCGATGATGTCGGTCTCGAGGTTGAGGCGATCGCCCACGCCGCGCTCGCCGAGCGTCGTGGCGCGGAGCGTCTCGGGGATCAGCGACACCTCGAGCCACGGCGCCGCGTCGCCCGCGGCGCTGATGTCGCTGATCGTGAGGGAGATGCCGTCGAGGGTGATGGATCCCTTGTCGACGACGAGGGGAGCGAGGTCGGAGGGGATCCCCACGCGAACGACCTGCCATTCGTCGCCCGGCCGCACCTCGAGGATCTCGCCGACGCCGTCGACGTGCCCCTGCACGATGTGGCCGCCGAGGCGGCCGCCGGACGCGAGGGCCGGCTCGACGTTGACCGCGGTGCCGACACCGAGGCCGGCCAGCGACGACATGTCGAGCGTCTGCTTCATGACGTCCGCCGTGAACCCCGTCGGCGTCTGGTCGACGACCGTGAGGCACACGCCGCTGATCGCGATCGAGTCTCCGTGGTGGGCCCCGTCGACCGAGCGCGGGGCCTCGATCGTGAGGCGCAGGCCGTCGCCCGACGGCTCGGCGGCCGTGACGCGGCCGATCTCTTCGATGATTCCGGTGAACATCAGATCTGCTCTCCTTCTGCGGGCGTGCCCTCTGCGGGCGCGGGGTTCTGGGGGCGCGCGACGACGAGCAGGTCGTCGCCGAGCCGCTCGACGCTCTCGACGGCGAGGCGGCGCTGCGCGCCGATCGTCCCGACGCCGACGTCGGTCAGCGCGACGCGCGGGCCGCCGATGAGGGTCGGCGCGACGTAGGCGAGGACGCGATCGGCCAGGCCCTGCGCGACGAACGCGCTCGCGAGGGTCGGACCGCCCTCGACGAAGACGCGGTGCAGGCCGCGGGCGTCGAGGTCGTCGAGCACGGCGCGGAGGTCGCGCGTCGGGTACGCGAGCGGCTCGTGCGGGTGGGAGCGGATCCGGGCGGCGTCGGGGATCCCGCGCTCCCCGATCACGACGGGGACCGGCTGGCGCGGGAACAGGCTCTCGCCGTCGCGCGCCGTGAGCGCGGGGTCGTCGGCGAGGAGGGTCCCCGTGCCGACGACGATCGCGTCGGCCTCGGCGCGGCGGCGGTGGACATCGGCGCGCGCGTCGGCGCCCGTGATCCACTGGCTGGATCCGTCCTGCGCAGCGGCGCGGCCGTCGAGGCTCTGCGCCCACTTCACGGTGACGAAGGGGCGGCCGAGGCGGCGCGAATCCGCCCACGGGGCGAGGAACGCGGTGACCTCCTCGACGAGGACGCCGCCCTCGACGGCGACGCCCGCCTGTGCGAGGCGCCGCGCGCCGCCCGCCTCGACGTCGCCCGGATCCGCCATGCCGTAGATGACGCGGGCGACGCCCGCCGCGATGAGCGCCTCGGAGCAGGGGCCCGTGCGACCCGTGTGGTTGCAGGGCTCGAGGGTGACGACAGCGGTCGTGCCGCGCGCGTCGGCGAGCTTGGCGAGTGCGTCGACCTCGGCGTGCGGGGTTCCGGCGCCGTGGTGCCAGCCCTCGGCGAGGATCTCGCCGTCGGGGGAGAGGATGACCGCGCCGACCTGCGGGTTGCGGCTCGCGGGCCCGCGGGCGGCGAGCTCGAGCGCTCGGCGCATCGCCGTGACCTCGACCTGTGACGCCATATCCGGATCCCTTCCGCGCGGCGGATCCGGGGGTCACGGACACGGCCGCAGAGGGCCATGCGTGCTGCCTTCCATCCGGACTCGCTGGCCTGGGCCAGCATCACCGTCGGTACCGGAATCACACCGGTTCAGCCCCTTCGTCGTGAAGGAGGTCGCGGACTCTACCGCCGGTTCGGATTCTCACCGACCCCGGAGCACGTGCTTGCACTCAGCATAACGTCGCGGCGCGGCGTCTATTCCCGCGCATGACTCCGCGTTGCGCCGGGCACGACGACGGCAGATCTGGGCCGGCCAGCCCGACACACCGGCCCGGGCCGCGGCGGGTGCGGATTCTGCCGTCGTCCTGCGGCGGGGCCGGCGTGTCGGAGGTGCGGGGCAGCGCGTCCCCACCCGCCGGATCTCGGCTGCTGTCCACCGAAACGGCGGATTCGGCGCCCTCGCGGAACGGGCCGACGCCGGATCCGCGCAGTGTGTCGGCATGGTCATCGATACCGCCCACACCCGGAGCTGGTCGTACGCCGAGCTCCGAGGCGACGGCATGTCGCGAGCCGGCATCGAGCGCTCGCTGGAGGTCGGCGCGCTCGTCCGTGCGCGCCGCGACCACTACGTTCACGGGAGCGCCCCGGAAGGGATCACGTCTGCGGTCCGCATCGGCGGCCGGCTCGACTGCGTCTCACTCATGCGCGAGCTCGGCGTCTTCGTGCTGAGCGACGACCGGCGGCTGCACGTGCAGATCCCGCGCGCTCGCACGATGCTGCGCTCGCCGCATTCGCGCATCGTGCGGCTCGACAACGCGGCCCACGGAGTGGTACCGCACTGGCGGGAGGATCCGGCTCCGGCCGATTCGACGATCGCGGATCCGCTCAGCGCCGTCAGACAGGCAGTGCTGTGCCAGCCGGTGCGCCCCGCGATCGCGACGATCGACAGCGCGCTGCACCTCGGGATCGTCGAGGAGCGGCAGCTCGGCGAGCTGTTCGCGAGGCTCCCGCGTCGGCTTCGCCGGCTGCGGCGACTCGTCGACGGTCGCGCGGAGTCGGGGCCCGAGACGCTCGCCCGACTGCTCGTCCGAGTGTTCGGGGTCTCGGTCGAGCTGCAGGTCGTGATCGCGGGAATCGGACGCGTGGATCTCGTCGTCGACGGGTGGATCGTGATCGAGTGCGACAGTCGCGAGTTCCATTCCGGGTGGGACGAGCAGGAGCGCGATCGGGCGCGGGACCTCAAGCTCGCCGCGCGCGGCTTCACGACGCTGCGTCCGACCGCGAACCAGATCTTCACGGCGCCGAGTCTGCTCGTGCACGCGGTCGCGACTCTGCTGGAGCGCGGCCCCTCAGCAGGAGTGCGGCGGATCTGACCCGGCCCCCGCCGACACGCCGTCCGGCCCGGCGAGAGGTGCAGTTGTGCCGTACTCCTGCGTGGCGCCGGCTCTTCGGCAGTTGGCTCGGCAGTCCCTCGGCACGACGACGGCACGGACCGCGGGATGTGTCACGACACGCCGGGTGGCGGCGCCCGCCGGTCAGATCTGCCGTGGTTCTGCCGCGGCGGGCGGGGTGCGCCGCGGGCCGACGGGCGGGGAAGCCGGGGCAGCGGAGCGGCGGGGCCTACGGGAGGACGGGCCAGGCGGAGGGCTCGCGGGGATCACCCGGGAGCAGACCCGCCAGCCAGCCGTCGGTCCGTACACCGTGGCCCGGGAGGCCGCGGCGGATGAGCCCCTCGTATCGGAAACCGAGCTTCTGGGCGACCCGCGCCGACGCCGTGTTGCCGACGACGGCCCGCCACGACACCCGCTCGAGGCGCATCGGCCCGAACGCGAAGTCGAGGACCGCGCCCGCCGCCTCCGTGACGTACCCGCGCCCGCGGCCAGGCGCCGCCATCCAGTACCCGAGCTCGGCGGCCCCGTCGGCGATCCGGTGCAGGCCGACCATGCCGACGAGCTCGCCGTCGGCGCGCACCGCCCACGTGCACTCGTCGCCCGTCCGCCACCAGCCGTCGACGAGCTCGACGAAGGTCCGCGCGTCGTCGCGCGTGTACGGCGACGGGACGGTCGTGTACTCCTGGATCAGCGGATCCTGGCACGCGTCGCAGATCGCGTCGACGTCATCGGACGTCGGGATCGAGAGGGTGAGCCGGCAGGTCGAGAGGGCGACGGCCTCAGGCACGCGGTGCCCGCAGCAGCCCGATGCGCTCGTACACGGCCGACAGCGTCTCCTCGGCCACCTCGGCGGCGCGCGCCGCGTTGACCGCGAGCAGCCGGTCGAGCTCGGCCGGGTCGTCGAGCAGCTCGAGCGTGCGCGCGCGCACGGGCTCGAACTCGGCGACGATCGCGTCGCGAACGGCCTTCTTGAAGTCGCCGTACCCGCGCCCCGCGAACTCGTCCTCGACGGCAGAGAGGGCGGATCCCGTGAGGGCCCCGTAGATCGACATGAGGTTCGAGACGCCCGGCTTCTCGGCCCGGTCGTATCGCACGACGCCCTCGCTGTCGGTCACGGCGCGCATGACCTTCTTTGCCGTGACGGCGACGTCGTCGAGCAGGTACAGCACGCCGGCCTGCGACTCGGCAGACTTCGACATCTTCGACGACGGGTCCTGCAGGTCGTAGATCCGCGCGGTCTCGCCCGGGATCACGGGGTCGGGCACCGTGAACGTCTCGCCGAAGCGCGAGTTGAACCGCTCGGCGAGGTTGCGCGTGAGCTCGACGTGCTGCTTCTGGTCGTCGCCGACCGGCACGGCCTTCGTCTGGTAGAGCAAGATGTCGGCGGCCATGAGCACGGGGTAGGTGAACAGCGCGACGGTCGTCTGGTCGGCGCCGTACCGCTGCGACTTGTCCTTGAACTGCGTCATGCGTCCGGCCTCGCCGAAGCCCGTGATCGAGGACAGGATCCACGCGAGCTCGGCGTGCGCCGGAACCTGCGACTGCACGAAGAGCGTCGACTTCTCGGGCTCGATGCCCGCGGCGATGTACTGGGCCGCGGTGCGGCGGGTCTTCGCGCGGAGCTCGGCGGGATCCTGCGCCACCGTGATCGCGTGCAGGTCGACGACCGAGAAGAACGCGTCGAACTCCGACTGCATGTCGCGCCACTGCATGAGCGCGCCGATGTAGTTGCCGATCTGGAGCGAGTCGGCGGAGGGCTGCATGCCGGAGAAGAGTCGTGCCTTGGTCACCGAACCACCCTATGCCCGGGCCGGGTGCGTCTCGACCGCGATGATGCCGGCGTCGGGCGACACGTGCACGACCGTGAAGGCGCCCGTCGCGAGGCGCGTCGCCTCGAGGAGCTCGTCCGACGGCGCGACCCCCGTCGCCTGCTCGAGCGACCGCATGATGAGCGGCAGCACGGGCCCGTGCGAGCAGATCACGGTCGCCTTGCGCTTCGCGATGCGCAGCGCGACGAGGGGTGCGGGATCCGCGGATCCGTCCTCCCACGCGTCCTGGCTGATGAGCGGCTCGGGGTGCACGCGCTTGCCGATCGCCTCGGCGATGGGCGTCGCCGTCTGCACGCAGCGCACGGCGTCGGAGGCCCACACGCGGCGGACGCCGAAGGCGCGGAGCGGCCCGACGGCCCCGCGCGCCTGCGCCTCGCCGCGCTCCGTCAGTGTCCGCGACGCGTCGCCCGCGACGCCCGCGGGCCCCGCCTGTCCGTGCCGCATGAGCACGATGGGGAAGGTCCCGAGCCCGCCCGCTTCGACGAGCCGCCGGAAGTCGGCGAGGACCGAGCGGTCGACGGGGTAGCTCAGCCGGTCGTCGGCGTCGGCGACCGTCACCCAGTCGAGCCGCGCGATCTCCTTGTTCGGGGCGAAGGTCGACGCGGCGACGGCCTCGTCGGTCGCCTCGACGGCCCAGTAGTGCACGACCTTCTCCCGCCCCGACGGCATGCCGTAGCGGACGGTGCCGAGGGAGGGGCCGAGGGATCCTCGGATCCCCGTCTCCTCCTCGAGCTCGCGCACGGCCGTCTCGGCGAGCGACTCGCCCCGCTCGGCCTTGCCCTTGGGGAACGACAGGTCGCGGTACTTCTCGCGGTACACGAGCGCGACTTCGAGCTCGCCGCCGGCGAAGCGCCAGAGCACCCCGCCGGCGGCGTAGACGGTGCCCGTCTTCACACGGAGCCTCGTGCGGTGCGCGCGCGGCGGCGGCGCTGGATCAGCGTCATGGTGCGGTCCTGCACGTCGACGAGCGGCTCGCCGTCGGGGCCGCGGTGGTGGCGCTCCCAGGATCCCTCGGCTCCGAGGTGCCACGTCGACGAGCCGTCGTCCATCGCGAGGTCGAAGAACTGCGAGAGCTCCTTGACGTGCGTGGGGCGCGTGACGCTCACGAGCGCCTCGACGCGGCGGTCGAGGTTGCGGTGCATCATGTCGGCGCTGCCGATGTAGGCCTCGGTGCTGCCGCCGTTCTCGAACAGGAAGATGCGCGCGTGCTCGAGGTAGCGGCCGAGGACGCTGCGCACGCGGATGTTGTCGCTCACGCCGGGCAGGTCGACGCGGAGGCTGCAGATGCCGCGCACCCACACGTCGACCCTCACGCCCGCCATCGAGGCGCGGTAGAGGGCGTCGATGATCCTCTCGTCGACCATCGAGTTGACCTTGATCCGCACCCGCGCGGGCTTGCCGTCGAGCGCGTTCTGCCGCTCGCGCTCGATGAGGCGCAGGAGGCCCTGGCGCAGGAGGAGAGGCGCCGTGAGGAGGCGCGAGAACTTCTTCTCGATCGCGTATCCCGACAGCTCGTTGAACAGGCGCGTCACGTCGCGCCCGACGACGGGGTCGGCCGTGAAGAGGCCCATGTCCTCGTACAGGCGGCTCGTCTTGGGGTTGTAGTTGCCCGTGCCGATGTGCGTGTAGTGGCGCAGCTGGCCGTGCTCCTCGCGGACGACCGTCGCGATCTTGCAGTGGGTCTTGAGCCCGACGAGGCCGTACACGACGTGCACGCCCGACTTCTCGAGGATCCGTGCCCACTCGATGTTGTTCGCCTCGTCGAAGCGCGCCTTGACCTCGACGAGCGCGAGGACCTGCTTGCCGGCCTCGGCGGCGTCGATGAGCGCCTTCACGATGGGGCTGTCGCCCGAGGTGCGGTACAGGGTCTGCTTGATCGCGAGGACCTGCGGATCCCGCGCCGCCTGCTCGAGGAACGCCTGCACGCTCGTCGCGAACGACTCGTACGGGTGGTGCACGAGGACGTCGCCCTGGCGGATCGCGCTGAAGATGTCGGCCTTCGCGTGCTTCGAGTCGCTGTCGGTCGGGCGCAGCGCGAGCGCCGTGACGGGCACATGCTTCGTGTACTTGAGGTCGGGGCGGTCGAGGTCGCCGAGCTCGGAGAGCGCGCGCAGGTCGAGCGGCGCGGGCAGGCGGTAGACCTCCTGCTCCGAGATGTCGAGCTCGTCGAGCAGCAGCTCGAGCGTGTGCTCGTCCATGTCCTCGGTGATCTCCAGGCGGATGGGCGGGCCGAAGCGGCGGCGCAGCAGCTCCTCCTCGAGCACCTGGATGAGGTTCTCGGACTCGTCCTCGTCGATCACGACGTCCTCGTTGCGCGTGAGGCGGAACGCGTGGTGCTGGAGGATCTCCATGCCCGGGAACAGGTCGGACAGGTTCTCGGCGACGAGCGTCTCGAGCGGCAGGAGGCGCACGCGCTCGTCGTCGCCCTTCGCGGGAACGCGCACGAGGCGCGGCAACATGGGCGGCACCTTGATGCGGGCGAACTCCTCGCGGCCCGTGCGGGTGTTGAGGATCCGCACCGCGAGGTTCAGCGAGAGCCCCGAGATGTAGGGGAAGGGGTGCGCGGGATCCACGGCGAGCGGCATGAGCACGGGGAAGACCTGCTGCTGGAAGTACTCGTACAGGCCGGCGCGCTCGCTGTCGGTGAGCTCGGTCCAGTCGACGATGTCGACGCCCTCCGCGCTGAGCGCCGGGCGGACCGTCTCGCTCCAGACGGCGGCGTGGCGGGCCTGCAGGCCCTGAGCCTCGCTGCCGATCGCCTCGAGCACCTTCTGCGCGGGCGTGCCGATGTTCGTCGGCACCGCGAGCCCCGTGACGATGCGGCGCTTGAGCCCCGCGACGCGCACCATGAAGAACTCGTCGAGGTTGCTCGCGAAGATCGAGAGGAAGTTCGATCGCTCGAGGAGCGGGAGTTCCGGATCCTCGGCGAGCTCGAGCACACGCTGGTTGAAGGCGAGCCAGCTGATCTCGCGGTCGGTGTACCGGTCGCGCGGGAGGTCGACGTCATCGGATCCGACGAGCGCGTCGAAGTCGTCGTCTTCCGCGTCGTCCAGCAGGGGGTCCACGAGGGGAGAGTCGCTCATGGGGTCCATCCTGACACCTGCGGGCGACGCGTCGGTGAACGCCGCTACTGGGTCTTCTGTCGCGAGCGCGGCGCGGGGACCTGGTCGTCGTCGTACACGTTGAAGCGGTAGCCGACGTTGCGGACCGTGCCGATGAGCTGCTCGAGGTCGCCGAGCTTCGCGCGTAGGCGCCTGACGTGCACGTCGACCGTGCGGGTGCCGCCGAAGTAGTCGTAGCCCCACACCTCGCTCAGCAGCTGCTCGCGGGTGAACACCCGGGAGGGGTGCGTCGCGAAGAAGTGCAGCAGCTGGAACTCCTTGTAGGTGAGGTCGAGCGGCTTGCCGTGCACCTTCGCCGAGTACGACGACTCGTCGATCGTGATGCCGGAGGTCTGGATCCGCGTGGACTGCGGCTGGTCGTCCTGGCGGCCGATCACGAGACGGATCCGCGCGTCGACCTCGGCGGGGCCGGCCCCGACGAGCACGACGTCGTCGACGCCCCAGTCGCTGTTCACGGCCGTGAGGCCGCCCTCGGTGACGATCAGCATGAGGGGCGCGTCGAGCCCCGTCGTGTTGAGGATGCGGCACAGCGACTTCGCGCCGGCGAGGTCGCCGCGCGCGTCGACGAAGATGACGTCGGCGCTCGGCGCGTTGACGAGCTGGGCGGGTTCGGCCGGGATCTGCCGTGCGCGGTGGCTGAGCAGGTCGAGGGCAGGCAGGACGGGACCGGGGGCGGAGCTGAGGACGAGCAGTTGTGCCACGAGAACTTCCTTTCGGGCCGGCCGGGGGTCCGTACCCTGCAGTTCGCCCCATAGTACGGCAGTACTGAGAGGGCACTGAGCGGGAGGACCCCTCGTCGATATTCTGTGGACTGTCCGGGGATCGCGGGATCGGCGCGGTTCCGGGCGGCTCGGGAGGCACAATGTATGCACCGGAGCGCGAGGGGTGCGCCGGACACGGGAGGGCACGATGACGACAGCGACGAAGCCTCGCGCGGCACGGCGCCTGGTGCGTCGGATCCGCGCGAGCCAGGGTCTCCTCCTGCCGTGGATCTTCGCGTTCGTCCTCGCGCTCGTCGCCGCGATCGTCCCGGCCCCCGACGCGCGGTGGGCTTGGTACGTCGCCGTCGTGGGCCTCACGACGATCGGGTCGTTCACGATCCAGCTCGTCGTCGGACGATCCGACGGCTTCATCCTGCGCACCGCGACGGCCGCCCTCGGCGCCGTCCTCATCGTCGGGATCGTCTCGGTGTTCACCGCGCTGTTCACGGCGGTCGCGTCGGGTCTGTCCTTCGCGCCGATCGGATAGGGTGAGGCACATGCTCGACTTCCTCGCAGACATCGACGTCTTCGCCCTCGAGATGTTCTTCGTCGGCCTCCTCGGCCTCGCGGGCCTCGCGATCGCGTTCGTCGCCGGAACCGTCATCGTCAACCTCTTCCGCGGCCAGCGCTGATCCGCCGCGTCCGCGCCGTCCCCGCCGGCGCGAAATAGACTGAGGGGATCATGATCGAGATCCCCACCGACCTTCCCGCCGAGATCGTCCCGCTGTCCTGGCTCATCGGCGTGTGGGAGGGAACCGGCGTCATCGACTACACCGTCGGCGACACCCGCTACGAGGGCGAGTTCGCGCACCGCGTGAGCTTCAGCCACGACGGCGGCCCCTATCTCAACTACTCGGCCACTGCGACGACCGCGGGCTCGGCGTTCCGCGCCTCGCAGCCCCTCGTCGCCGAGACCGGCTTCTGGCGCCTCGCGATCCCCGCGAGCGAGGGCGACGCCGGCCCCGGCCTGCTCCCCGCGCCCGGAACGGCGAAGGCCCGCACGGCCGAGGACATCGAGCGCCTGCGCACGAAGGACGACGGCTTCGCGATCGAGGCCGCGATCTCGCACAGCGACGGCGTGCAGGAGCTCTACGTCGGCGAGGTCAAGGGGCCGCGCATCGACCTCGGGACCGACGCCGTCGTGCGCTCGGCCGGCGCCCGCGCCTACACGGCCGCGACCCGCATGTACGGGCTCGTCGACGGCCACCTGCTCTGGGCGTGGGACATCGCCGCCCTCGGGCGCGAGCTCGGGTCGCACGCCTCGGCGCGCCTCGCGAAGGTCTCCTGATGCTGGGCGATCGCGCGGGCGTCGTCCGAGACGACGCGGGCGTGATCCAGCACGCCGGCAACCCCGTCGCCGAGCAGCGGCGCCTCGCCGCCGGCGCCGCCGTCGCGCCCCGCGGCGATCGCGCGATCGTCTCGCTGACGGGCCCCGATCGCCTCACCTGGCTCGACTCGATCACATCGCAGCAGGTCGCGACCCTCCAGCCGGGCGAGAGCACCGAGTTCCTCGTGCTCGACCCGCAGGGCCGCGTCGAGCACGTCGCGGGCGTCCTCGACGACGGCGAGACGGCGTGGCTGCTCGTCGACCGCGACGACGCGGCGGGCCTCGCGAAGTGGCTCACGATGATGCGCTTCCGCATGCGCGTGGAGATCGCGGTCCGCGACGACCTCGCGGTCGTCGCCGCCTTCCGCGGGGGCGCGGCCGCCGACCGCCTCGTCGAGACCGCCGAGCGCGGGGGAGAGATCCCCCTCGTCTGGGCCGACCCCTGGCCCGCCGTCGTCGCCGGCGGGTGGCAGTACGCCGAGGCCGCCGAGCACCCCGGATCCGACTACCACTGGGTCGAGGCGATCGTCCGGCCGGACGCCGACCTCGGCGAGCTGCCCGTCGCGGGCGCGATCGCCGCCGACGCCCTGCGGGTCGCGGCCTGGCGGCCCCGCTGGGCGAACGAGGTCGACGGGCGCACGATCCCGCACGAGGCCGACTGGCTGCGCACGGCCGTGCACCTCGACAAGGGCTGCTACCGCGGGCAGGAGACGGTCGCGAAGGTCCACAACCTCGGGCACCCGCCGCGCCGTCTCGTGCTCCTGCACCTCGACGGATCCGAGAACGTCCCGGCCGAGCCCGGCGACGCGGTGGTGAACGGCGACGCCGAGGTCGGGCACGTCACCTCGGTCGCGAACCACCACGAGCTGGGCCCGGTCGCGCTCGCGATCGTGAGCCGCCGCACGCCGTCCGATGCGCCCCTCGTGGTCGTGCACGACGACACGCGCATCGCGGCCGCGCAGGAGGTCATCGTTCCGGCCGACGCGGGATCCGTCGCCGAGATCCCCAAGATCACGCGGCTGAGCCGGCGCTCCTGATTCCGGGGCGTCGCCTCAGAGCGGGGAGACGGACGACCACGGCACGGTGAGCTCGCCGAGCCTGCAGCGGCGCTTCGGCGTGAGGATCCGCCAGCGCACGGCGAGGGCGTCGGTCGCGGCGAGCCAGCGCTGCACGGGGCCGAACGCGGCGTATCCCGCGGCGCGATCCCACTCGGCGTCGAGGTCGCGGATCAGGTCGTGCACGCGTTCGCCGTCGACGTTGTGGTGGATGAGCGCCTTCGGCAGGCGCTC
This sequence comes from Microbacterium indicum DSM 19969, assembly GCF_000422385.1. GTDB lineage: Bacteria > Actinomycetota > Actinomycetes > Actinomycetales > Microbacteriaceae > Microbacterium > Microbacterium indicum. The sequence goes on along the minus strand of NZ_KE383821.1, from coordinate 91,261 downwards.
GGCGACGATCGACGGGCGCTCGAGGTGGGGGAGCGACAGCGAGATCGAGAGCGACTGCGGCCCCGCGGCCGTGACGGCGACCCACGCCGAGACGCGCCCGATCTCGTCGCACGTCCCCTCCACGAGGACGCCGCCCGGGGCGAGGCGCGACGTCATGCGCTCCCACGCGGCGGGCACCTCGGCCTCGTCGTACTGCCGCAGGACGTTGTAGGCCCGCACGACGAGCGGATCCCGCGGCGCGGGGATCTCGAAGCCGCCGCGGCCGAACGAGACCGGCAGGTCGGCCGCGAACGCGGTCTCGCCGCGGCGCACCGATGCGAGCTGCTCCCGCGCGGTCGCGACGCGGTCCGGGTCGAGCTCGAGGCCCAGGACCTCGGCGCCGAGCGGCCGCAGCCGCGTCGCGAGCTCGAAGGCCGTCACGCCCGATGCGCCGAAGCCGAGGTCGACGACGAGCGGGTCGGGCGCATCCCGCAGCGCGGGAAGCTGGGCGATCCACCTGTCGACGCGTCGCAGGCGGTTGGTGCCCGTCGTGCCGCGGGTGGGGGATCCTTCCGGGGCGGGCATGGTGTCCATTCTCGTTCACCGCCGCGAAACCGCGCTGGATACGATGGACCCATGACGCACACCCTGATCCTGCTCCGCCACGGGCAGAGCGAGTGGAACGAGAAGAACCTCTTCACCGGATGGGTCGACGTGCGACTCACCGAGAAGGGCCGGGCCGAGGCGAAGCGCGGCGGCGAGATGCTCGCCGAGCAGGGTGTGCTGCCCGACGTGCTGCACACCTCGGTGCTGAGCCGTGCGATCCAGACCGCGAACATCGCGCTCGAGGCGGCCGACCGCCTGTGGATCCCCGTGACCCGCTCTTGGCGCCTCAACGAGCGCCACTACGGCGCGCTGCAGGGCAAGGACAAGGCTCAGACCCTCGAGGAGTTCGGCGAGGAGCAGTTCATGACCTGGCGCCGCTCGTTCGACGTGCCGCCGCCCGCCATCGCGGCCGACGACGAGTTCGCGCAGACCGACGACCCGCGCTACGCCGGCATCGACGACGAGCTGCCCGCGACCGAGTCGCTCAAGCTCGTCATCGACCGCATGCTGCCCTACTGGGAGTCCTCGATCGTCCCCGACCTGCAGGCGGGGAAGACCGTCATGGTCGCGGCGCACGGCAACTCGCTGCGCGCGCTCGTGAAGCACCTCGACGGCATCAGCGACGACGACATCGCGGCGCTCAACATCCCCACGGGCATCCCGCTCGTCTACGAGCTCGGCGACGACATGAAGCCCGTCGGACCCGGCCGCTACCTCGACCCCGAGGCCGCCGAGGCGGGCGCCGCGGCCGTCGCCAACCAGGGCAAGAAGTAACCCCACACGTCGAAGCGCCCCACGGATCCGCGGATCCGTGGGGCGCTTCTCGTCGCGCGCCGTCAGTCGGCGGGCGTCGTGTCGATGATCTCGACCTCGGGCACGACGTCGTCGGCCCCGGCCCAGTCGCCCGTCGCGAGGTACACGACCTTCTTCGCGACCGAGACGGCGTGGTCGGCGAAGCGCTCGTGGTAGCGGCTCGCGAGCGTCGCGTCGATCGCGCCGGGGATCTCGCCCGAGAACGAGTCGCCGAGGACGCGTTCGTACACCGAGGCGTGGAGCTCGTCGATGTCGTCGTCGAGGTCGCGCAGCTCGGCCGCGTACTTGAGGTCCTGCGTGCGCAGCAGCTCGACGAGCGTGCGGGCGGCGACGACGTCCTTCTCGCCCATCTTCTTGAACGTGCCCTTGAGCCCCTTGGGGATCGCGCGCTCGGGGTAGCGCGAGCGCACGAGCTGCGCGATGTGCTCGGCGAGGTCGCCCATGCGCTCGAGCGACGCGGTCGCGCGGAGCGCCGAGATGATGACGCGCAGGTCGTGGGCGACGGGCTGCTGCATCGCGAGGGTCTCGATCGCGATCTCGTCGACCGACACCGCGAGGGCGTCGATCTGCTCGTCGTTGGCGATGACCTCTTCTGCGAGGGCGACGTCGCCGTGAGTGAACGCGTCGACCGCCTTCGTGATCGCCTCGGAGACCAGCTCGGCCACCTCGACGAGGCGGCCCTGGATGTCTTCGAGCGTGTCGTGGAACACTTCGCGCATCGGTGAGACCTTTCGGTTCGGGTGGGAATCGGGGGCCGGACGTCGGCAGTCGGATGTCCAGCCTGGCCAGGGTCGCGCACGGGGGCGGCCCCGATGTCGACCGTAGGTTAACGAACGGTGGAAGCTTCGTGAACAGACGGGCCGTCTGCCACGAGATCAGCGGCCACCGCGCCATACGGCCGGGCTCGTGACTTTACGCTGTATTCATGCCAGATGCTCTGTTGGCCCTGCTCGTCGGGGTCGCCATCGGAGCGGTCATCGTCGTCGTGATCGTCGCAGCGATGCGGGCGAGGAGCCGTGCGCTCACGCACGCGCACCCGCGGCTGCCCGTCGAGGCGGTCGCGCTGCTGGGCGTCCTCGACGACGCCGCGATCGTCACGGATCCGTCGGGGCGCGTCGTCGCGACGTCGCCCGGATCCGGCTGGATGGGCGCCGTGGCGGGCGACAGGCTCGAGCAGGAGGAGCTGCGCGGCCTCATGAAGACGGCGCGGCAGATGGGCGCGTCCGAGACCCAGACGATGCGGATCCGCGCCGGGCGCCTGGCGCGCGAGCCGCGGCTCGTCGTCGCCCGCGCGGCGCAGATGGGCGAGGACTTCATCGTCGTCCTCGTGCGCGACATCTCGGAGCAGGAGCGGCTGCAGCAGACGCGGCAGGACTTCATCCAGAACACGAGCCACGAGCTGAAGACGCCCGTCGGGGCGATCCAGCTGCTCGCCGAGGCCCTCGAGATGGCGGCGGATGACCCCGAGCAGGTGCGCCGCTTCTCCGAGCGCATGGGCGCCGAGGCCGCGCGCCTCGGCCAGCTCACGGGCCGCATCATGAACCTCTCGCGGCTGCAGGCGGCCGACGAGCTCACCGACGTCGGCCCCGTGTCGATCGACGAGGTCGTGCAGTCGGCCGTCGAGGCGCACCAGGTCACGGCGACGGGAGCGGGCGTCGACATCGTCGTCGGCGGCGAGCGCGGGCTCTACGTGCACGGCGACTCGCGCGTGCTCATCGAGGCCGTCGGCAACCTGCTCTCGAACGCCATCGTCTACTCGCCCGAGGGCTCCCACGTGGGCGTCGGGGTGCGCTCATCGGACGAGGCGGTCGAGATCGCCGTGACCGACACGGGGATCGGCATCGCCGACGAGGACCAGAAGCGCATCTTCGAGCGCTTCTTCCGCGCCGACGAGGCCCGGTCCCGCCGCACGGCCGGCACGGGTCTCGGCCTCGCGATCGTGAAGCACGCGATCCAGCGTCACGGCGGCGAGGTGCGGCTCTGGTCCCGCGAGGGCCAGGGATCCACGTTCACGATCCGCCTGCCGCGCGGCGAGACGCCCGAGGGGCTGTCGACCGCGGATAAGCAGACCAAGAAGCGCCGCAAGAAGGCGCAGAAGAAGGAAGAGACCGTATGACGCGTGTTCTGATCGTCGAGGACGAACCCGATCTCGCCGACCCGCTCGCCTACCTCCTGCAGCGCGAGGGCTACGAGGTCGAGATCGCCGACGACGGCGAGAAGGCCCTGCGGGTCTTCCGCGAGCAGGGCGCCGACGTGATCCTGCTCGACCTCATGCTGCCGGGGATACCCGGAACCGAGGTGTGCCGCCAGGTGCGCACGACGTCGCAGGTGCCGATCGTCATGCTGACCGCGAAGGACAGCGAGGTCGACATCGTCGTGGGGCTCGAGCTCGGCGCCGACGACTACGTCACGAAGCCCTACTCGTCGCGCGAGCTGCTCGCCCGCATGCGCGCCGTGATGCGCCGCAGCACGACGCCAGAGGAGGACCTCGACGAGCACGTCCTCGAGGGCGGCCGCGTCGCGCTCGACATCGACAGGCACACCGTCGCGGTCGACGGCGAGCAGATCAACATGCCGCTCAAGGAGTTCGAGCTCCTCGAGCTGCTCATGCGCAACACGGGGCGCGTGCTGACCCGCGGCCAGCTCATCGACCGCGTGTGGGGATCCGACTACTTCGGCGACACCAAGACGCTCGACGTGCACATCAAGCGGATCCGTTCGCGGATCGAGGAGACGCCGTCGAAGCCCGTCATGCTCGTGACGGTGCGCGGCCTCGGCTACCGCTTCGAGGGCTGATCGCGGAGCTGAGATGACGAAGGGCCCGGCGTCAGCCGGGCCCTTCGTCATCTCATCGACCGAGGATCACTCGTGCTCGTCCTCCACGAACGACTGCGGGTCGCACGTCGCGCGCGACGTCGGCGAGTCGGTCGGCGCGAGGTCGGCGTACTCGGTGAGGCAGTTGTCGAGGACGGGGATCTCAGCCGAGGCGCCGTCCTGGTCGGCGGCCTGGAAGTAGACCTCGGTCGTCGAGCCCGGCTTGGCGTCGAGGCTCTCGAGCAGCAGGGGCTCGTCCTCGCCGCCGAGGCTCACGGTCGAGTTCGCGGGGACGTCGACGGTCGCGGTGCCGCCCGTCCAGTCGACCGTCACGGTCGAGTCGTCGTCGCCCGAGTTGACGATGCCGGCCACGAGGTTGCCCTCGGCGCCGTCCTGGTCGGCGACGATGAAGACGTTGCGCAGCACGACGGTGTCGGACTCCTGCGAGGCGATGCTCACGCCGTCGGAAGGGTTCACGTGCAGCGTCGTCGCCTGCTGCGTGAGGTTCGAGCAGCCCGTTGCCGAGAGCAGAACGATGCCCCCGAGGGCGAGGGACGCAAAGACGCGCGATTTCACGGATCCTCCAGGTGTCGCAGACGCGGCCCGGCCGCGGGCCATGGTCCATCCTACGGGGTCGGCGGGCCCGATTTCTGTGGCCTCGCGCGCGCGTGAGGGGGCCGGTCCGGTGAGCGGCCGGGGATCTTATCGCATTTCTGCTTGTGGTAAACTCGATAGGCCGGGAAGGACATAACTCATATGCTTTTTGAGGTTGGCGAGACCGTCGTCTACCCCCACCACGGGGCCGCAACTATCACCGAGGTCAAGACTCGCGTCATCAAGGGCGAAGAGAAGACGTACCTCAAACTCAACGTCTCGCAGGGCGACCTCGTCATCGAGGTTCCGGCCGACAACGTCGACCTCGTCGGCGTGCGCGACGTCATCGGAGAAGACGGGCTCAGCAAGGTCTTCGACGTGCTGAAGGCGCCCTTCACCGAGGAGCCCACGAACTGGGCGCGTCGCTTCAAGGCCAACGGCGAGAAGCTCGCCTCAGGCGACGTGATCAAGGTCAGCGAGGTCGTGCGCGACCTCTGGCGCCGCGATCAGGACCGCGGGCTGTCGGCTGGCGAGAAGCGCCTGCTGGCGAAGGCCCGCCAGGTGCTCGAGTCCGAGCTCGCGCTCGCGAAGGAGGTCTCCGAGGAGGAGGCCGCCGGGATCCTCGACGCGGCCCTCGCCGAGGGCTGATCGCAGAACCGCGTTCGACGGCCCCGCGTCTCCCTGTGAGACGCGGGGCCGTTATTTTTGAGGGATGCAGAGCATCACGACCGCGATCGTCGTCGTCGCGGCGGGCAGTGGAACGCGCCTCGGCCAGGCAGCGCCCAAGGCGTTCGTCGGCCTCGACGAGCACACGATCCTGCGGCACTGCCTCGCGGGGGTCTTCGCGGCGCGCGAGGCGCAGGTCGTCGTCGTGGCGCCCGCCGACCGCGTGGGCGAGGCGCTCGCCGAGGCGCACGAGATCGCCGGCGCGCGCCGCGACCTCGTCTCCGTGGTCGCGGGCGGCGCGACACGGCAGCAGTCGGTGCGGGCGGGCCTCGCGAAGCTGCTGCCGACGGTCGAGACGGTCCTCGTGCACGACGCGGCCCGTGCCCTGACGCCGCCCGAGGTCATCGACCGGGTCGCGGACGTCGTGCGCGAGACGGGTCACGGCGTCGTCCCCGCGATGCCGGTCGTCGACACCATCAAGCGCGTCGAGGGCGACGCGATCACGGGCGTCGTCGACCGCGCCCAGCTCGCGGCCGCGCAGACCCCGCAGGGATTCCGCCGCGACGTGCTCGTCGCAGCGTACGAGATCGCCGCCGAGGAGTACACCGACGACGCGGCCCTCGTCGCCGCCGCGGGGCACGCCCTCGTGCGGGTCGAGGGATCGGCGCTCGCGTTCAAGATCACGACGCCCGCCGACCTCGACCGGGCGCGCCAGCTCATCGCACCCGCGGCGCCGCCGTTCCGCGTCGGCGTCGGCACCGACGTGCACGCGTTCGGGGGAGAGGGATCCCTCTGGCTCGCGGGCCTCGAGTGGCCGGGCGAGCAGGCGCTGTCGGGGCACTCCGACGGCGACGCCGTCGCGCACGCGGTCGTCGACGCGCTCCTGGGCGCGGCTGGGCTCGGCGACATCGGCAGCCGGTTCGGAACCGCGCGCCCCGAGTTCGCGGGCGCGCACGGCGAGGAGTTCCTACGCGAGACCGTCGCGATCCTCGCGGCGGCCGGGTGGCGCCCCGGGAACGTGTCGGTCCAGGTGCAGACCCAGCGCCCGCGCTTCGCCGCGCGGCGGGCCGAGGCCGCGGCGGCGCTGAGCCGCGCCGTCGGCGCCCCCGTCGCGGTGTCGGCGACCACGACCGACGGGCTCGGGTTCACGGGCCGCGCCGAGGGCGTGCAGGCGCTCGCCGTCGCGGTGATCGTGCCGACTACGCTTGACGGGTGACCGTCAGGCTGTACGACTCCCGCGCGCAGGCGCTGCGCGACTTCGCCCCGCTCGATCCGTCGAACGTGACGATGTACGTCTGCGGGCCGACGGTGCAGTCGGGCCCCCACCTGGGTCACCTCCGCAGCGCGCTCGCCTTCGACCTGCTGCGTCGGTGGCTCGCGCACCGCTTCGGGCGCGTGACGCTCGTGCGCAACGTCACCGACATCGACGACAAGGTCCTCGCCAACGCGACGGACGCCGAACCGTGGTGGGCGCTCGCCTACCGCATGGAGCGGGAGTTCACCGCCGTCGGCGACGCGATCGGCGTGCTGCCGCCCACCTACGAGCCGCGCGCGACGGCGTCGATCCCGCAGATGCACGAGCTGATCGAGCGGCTCATCGACGCGGGTCACGCGTACGCGGCCGACGGCGACGTGTGGTTCGACACGCGTTCGTGGCCCGAGTACGGCGCGCTCACGCGCCAGGCGCTCGATGACATGGAGGGCGACGCCGACGCCGATCTGCGCGGCAAGCGCGACCCGCACGACTTCGCGCTCTGGAAGGCGCGTAAGGCCGACGAGCCCGCCGACGCGTCGTGGGACTCGCCGTGGGGGCCCGGCCGCCCGGGCTGGCACATCGAGTGCTCGGCGATGTCGCGCCGCTACCTCGGGCCCGAGTTCGACATCCACGGGGGCGGCCTTGACCTGCGCTTCCCGCACCACGAGAACGAGCTCGCGCAGTCGGCCGCGGCCGGCGACGCCTTCGCCCGCTACTGGGTCCACAACGGCCTCGTCACGGTCGAGGGCCAGAAGATGTCGAAGTCGCTCGGCAACTTCACCCTCGCGCGCGACCTGCTCGCCGCGCGTCCGCCGCGCACGGTGCGCTACGCGCTCGCCGCGGCGCACTACCGCTCGAGCCTCGACGTCTCCGACCAGGGCCTCGACGAGGCGCGCGCCGCGCTCGAGCGGATCGACGGCTTCGTCCAGCGAGCCGAGCGCCTCGTGGGGCAGACGGATCCGTCGATCCCCGACGCGTTCGCGGCCGCGATGGACGACGACCTCGGCGTCCCGCAGGCGCTCGCGGCGCTGCACGAGACCGTGCGGGCGGGCAACACGGCTCTCGACGCGGGAGACGAGGCGGCCGTCCGGGGCGCCCTCTCAGGCGTGTCGGGCATGATGGGGGTTCTCGGTTTCGACGATCTGACCGGCGGTTCGTCGGCGGATCACGGGGCTCTCTCGACCCTCGTCGACGAACTCGTCGCACAGCGCGCCACGGCGCGCGCCGAGAAGGACTGGGCGGCGGCCGACCGCATCCGCGATCTCTTCGCGGTCGCGGGCGTCGCCCTCGAAGACACACCCGATGGAACGGTTTGGAGCATCGATGGCTAAGCCAGGCAGGCCCGGCGCCGCGAAGGGCAAGAAGGGCGCCCCCAAGGGCACCGGCGGGAAGAACCGCAAGGGCCTCGCGGGTCGCGGCCCGACCCCGAAGGCCGAGGACCGCACGTACCACGCGGCGCACAAGCGCAAGGTGCTGGCCGAGCGCTCGGCCGCGAAGCACCCGCAGCAGAAGAACGTGCAGCGTCGCCGCCCGAACGACGACAACGAGTACGTGACGGGCCGCAACAGCGTCCTCGAGGCGCTGCGCACGCGGATCCCCGCGGCGGCGTTCTACATCGCGCAGCGCGTCGAGATGGACGACCGCGTCAAGGAGATGCTGTCGATCGCGCGCAAGCGCGAGCTGCCGATCCTCGAGGTCACGCGCCCCGAGCTCGACCGCATGGCGGGCTTCGACGGCGTGCACCAGGGCGTCGCGCTCAAGGTTCCGCCGTACGAGTACGCGCACCCGCAGGAGCTGCTCGAGCAGATCGTCGAGACGGGCGAGACCCCGCTGCTCGTCGCGCTCGACGGCGTCACGGATCCCCGCAACCTCGGCGCGATCATCCGCTCGACGGCGGCGTTCGGCGGCCAGGGCGTCATCATCCCCCAGCGCCGCTCCGCCGGCCTGAACTCCGCCGCGTGGAAGACGAGCGCGGGCGCCGCGGCGCGGATCCCCGTGGCCATGGCCTCGAATCTCACGGCGACGCTCAAGGACCTCAAGAAGCAGGGCGTCTTCGTCCTCGGCCTCGACGGCGGCGGCGAGGTGCGCATGCCCGACATCGAGCTCGCGGATCGCCCGCTCGTGCTCGTGATCGGCAGCGAGGGCGACGGCCTCTCGCGCCTCGTGACCGAGACCTGCGACCAGATCGTGTCGATCCCGATCTCGCAGGCCACCGAGTCGCTCAACGCCGGGATCGCGGCCTCGGTCGCGTTGTATCAGGTGTCGACGATGCGCGAGGCGCTCGCCGCCGAGTAGCGCCGCCGAAACGCAGAAGCGGGCCCCACCGGAAGGTGGAGCCCGCTTCTGCGTCGATGCCGGTTACGCGGCCGACGCGATGCGGTCGTCGTGCAGGCGCTCGCCCGAGTTCTGGTCGAACACGTGCACGTGGTCGGGAACCGGGGTGAGGGTGACGGTGTCGCCCGCGAACGGGTGGTTGCGGCCGTCGACGCGCGCGACGAGGTTCACGGTCTCGCCGTTCACGTCGGTCGAGCCGTACATGTAGCCGTCGGCGCCGAGCTCCTCGACGAGGTCGACCCGGACCTGCAGACCGGCCTCGCCCGCGCCCGAGACCACGAGGTCCTCGGGGCGCACGCCGACCTTGACCTGCGAGCCGCTGGCCTTGGCGAGCGTCGAGGCCTCGACGCCGACCGTCTTCTGGCCGAACAGGACGCCGCCGTCGGTGATCGAGGCGGGGAACAGGTTCATGGCCGGCGAGCCGATGAAGCCGGCGACGAACTCGTTGACGGGGGCTTCGTAGAGCTCGCGAGGCGAACCCACCTGCTGCAGGAGGCCGTCCTTGAGGACCGCGATGCGGTCGCCCATCGTCAGGGCCTCGGTCTGGTCGTGCGTGACGTAGACCGTCGTGACGCCGAGGCGGCGCTGCAGCGACGCGATCTGCGTGCGGGTCTGCACGCGGAGCTTCGCGTCGAGGTTCGAGAGCGGCTCGTCCATGAGGAAGACGCGCGGCTCGCGGACGATCGCGCGGCCCATCGCGACGCGCTGGCGCTGACCACCCGAGAGGGCCTTCGGCTTGCGGTCGAGGTAGGGCTCGAGGTCGAGCAGCTTGGCCGCCTCCTCGACGCGCTTGCGGCGGTCCTCCTTACTGACGCCCGCGATCTTGAGGGCGAAGCCCATGTTGTCGGCGACCGTCATGTGGGGGTACAGCGCGTAGTTCTGGAACACCATCGCGATGTCGCGGTCCTTCGGCGGGACGTCGGTGACGTCGCGGTCGCCGATGAGGATCCGGCCGTCGTTGACCTCTTCGAGGCCCGCGAGCATGCGGAGCGAGGTGGACTTTCCGCAACCCGAGGGGCCGACCAGGACGAGGAACTCGCCGTCGCCGATCTCGAGGTTGAGCTTGTCGACCGCGGGGCGCGTGCCGCCGGGGTAGACACGGGTGGCGTCGTCGAACGTCACAGTTGCCATGATGGCTTCTCCTTCACCGGCAGGTACGTGCCGGACGATCCTTTGTGAATGAGCGAAGGCCGGGGCCGCCGCACGCTCGTCATCGAGCGATGGAACACACTCTGGCAGATTCCCGGGAGGAAGGGAAATCGCTTCGGGTACGCGCGCGGGCGCGGCATGACATTTCCCAGCGGCTCTCACTACGATCGGGACGTCGCCGCACGCCCTGGCGGCACGAGGAGATCCCGATTCATGAGTGACGAGCAGCAGAACGCGCCCGAGCAGTCGAGCGACGCCCGCGCCGCCGTGCGCGAGAAGGCCCAGAAGGTGCGCACCCGGATCACGGCGCGCAAGATCGCGCGGCGCGTGATCATCGGCGTGGTGATCGCGGCGGTCGTCGTCGCCGGCGGATGGGCCGCGTGGACCCAGCTGCAGCCCGACCTCAACAGGCCCGAGGTCACGCCCCAGAACATCACCGACACCGACGGCATCGACGTCTCGGCCGTCGCGGCGACCGAGTCGCCCGCCCCCGCCGACGAGGACCCGATCCACGTGGACGTCTACGTCGACTACCTCTCGCCCGACTCGGGATCGCTCGAGGAGCAGATCACCCCCGCGGCGCTCGAGCTCGTGAACGAGGGCGTCATCACGTACACGTACCACCCCGTCTCGCTGCTGACCGGACAGGGCAACCGCACGGGCTACTCGACGCGCGCCGCCGGCGCCGTGATGTGCGTCGTCTCCGAGGCGCCCGCGTCGTTCGCCGCGTACAACACGGCGCTCCTCACCGACCAGCCGACGTCCGACGACGGCTACACCGACGAGCAGCTCGCCTCGCTCGCGAGCGACGCGGGCGCGACGGGATCCGCCGTCTCCTACTGCATCGAGAACCGCGACATGACGGGATGGGTCGTCGACGCGACCGCCCGCGCGGTCGGGGCGAAGGACCTGCTCGGTGCGGAGGGCCTCACGTTCTCGGGCACGACCCCCATGATCGTCGCCGACGGGCGCGTCTACGACGGCGCGTACGACGACCCCGCCGACTTCACCCAGTTCCTCCTCACGGTGCAGAGCGAGGAGCACTTCGGCGAGTAGTCTCGCTGAGGGCGCCCAGCGCCCGACGCCGGCTTAGCTCAGTTGGTAGAGCACCTGTCTTGTAAACAGGGGGTCATCGGTTCGAACCCGGTAGCCGGCACCAGAGAAGGCCCGATCGGGTGAGAATCTGATCGGGCCTTTCGCATTGTTCGAAGGTGGCCGGGGCTCCAAGAGGGCTCCAACTCCTAAAACGGATCCGGTTCTGCGGGACGGGCGGGCGGCCAGGCCTGCCCGTGCTCGCGGTAATACGGGGCCAGTGCTCGGCCGACGAGTCCCGCGCCTCCGACCTGATCGTTCTCGTGGTAGATCTCGGCCAGCGTCGCCCACTGCTTCGGCGTCAGAGTCTCGATAGTGGCGATTCGCTTTGCGGTCGCACCGGCGTCCATGTAGTTCCCCGCGGAGCGGAGAGCAGCAAGCAAACCGTCCACAATCTGATCTGAGAACTCCGGGATCTTGCTGACCCACTGGAGGATGATCTGGGCTACCTGCCGGTGGTCAACGTCTCCGGCCTGAGGCCACTGCGTGCGTCCGATGAACCCTGTGGGGTCTGCTGGCGCACGGACGACGTACTTGGGGACGCCCCGACCAAGCGCCCAGCCGATCTCCTGATGACACCACGCACTGTCGAGAAACTCAGCGTGCGTGACCGCGACGAACGCCTGCATGCTCCGAAGTGCTTCTTCGATCTGCTCCTGCCACGGGAGCTCATACTCCATCGTGTCGTGCGCCACGAATGCATGTATGCCGGAGACCGCGAGCTCGTCTGCGACCTGCCCGATGAACTTCTTGTGCCGTGCCGAATGCGACAGGAACAGTCGGACGTAGCCGGGCTTCCAGAGCGACGAATCCACCGTCTCGATCTGGCTCTGTACGTCATCGACCTCTGTTCCGGTTACGAGCGAGTACATCTCGATGAGGTCCGAGTCCGAGACGTCCTTGACGCTGTCCTCGAACGCGAAGTCGTCGTTGCCGTACCCGCCGAGGGGCGTGCATCCGTACTCGATCAGCAGAAGGTTGACACGCCGGAAGTTCCAGTTGCGGTCCTCATCCAACACGTCGACCATCTGGCGCTTCATCTTGAATCGTTCGACTCGGGAGAGGGGCACACGGCGATCTTAGCCACGTCTCGGGGGCCTATCGACCGATAGTGAGAACGGGCGCGGGCGGGGTCTGCGCGGCGGCGACGTGCGCCGAGAACGCGGCGCGGTGGCGGGAGTAGTCCCGCGGGCGCAGGTGTGCGTAGACCTTGTCTGTGATGGCGTAGCTCGCGTGGCCCATCGCCCGGCTGAGTTCGTGCATGTCCAGCGCGCCGGACTCCAGCGCGAGCGTGGCGAAGGTGTGGCGTAGCTCGTGGAACTTGAGCCCCTTCATCCCGGCCCGCTCCGCCGCGGGCTTGAACGTGTAGCGGTAGAAGCCTTTGGGGTCGAAGGCGCGCTCGTAGCTGAGGAGGTTGTGCCCATAGACCTTCCCCGGCCACAGCCCGGCTTCGAGGTCGTCGCGGTAGGGGTGGTTGCGCAGGTGCTCCTTCAGGTCTGCGAACAGCCCATCGTCCAAGATCGGCACATCGCGCACGCCGCGGGAGGTCTTCGGGGTGCCGAGGACATAGCCCTGCGACGTGTGCGTCATGTTCCGGCGTACCTGGACCTCGCCCCGGCGCAGGTCGACGTCGCGCACGCGCAACGCGGCGACCTCTCCCACGCGCAGCCCTGTCAGCGCCGCGGATCGGACCAGCAGGTCGTACGGCGGCTGCGTGGCGAGCTCTGTGGCCAGCGCGTGCACTTCCTCGATGGACAGGAAGCGCGCCTCTCGGGTGTCGGCCTTCGGCGGCGTTACGGCTAAGCACGGGTCGAACGGGATGAGCCGATGTGCGTAGGCGTACGAGAACACCTTCCGCACCGTGCGGTACATGCCCAGCACCGACGTCTCCGACCGTGCAGCGCCGTTGGCCTTCGGCTTGGCACGCATATCCGCGATCCAACCTTCGAGGTCCGCCGCGCTGATGGTGGCGATGCGGCGCTTGCCGAACGCGGGGAAGGCGTGCGCCCGGAACGCCAGGTCGTAGTAATCCACCGGTACCGCACACCGGACGGCATGCCGCGCAAGCTGAGCGTGAGTGAGCGCGTGCGGCTGCTCAGAGCGCATGGTCGCGATCCGGAGCAGGTCTTCCCTGCCGACGGCGCCGCGCCCGAGTACGGGGTGCGTCTCCGCTGAGCCGACCGCCTCCTGCGCGGACTGTCGCCGCATCCGACCGCGCGGGCGGCTCCCCTCGGACCAGGGGAGCTCGAGCGGGGCGAGGTTGAGGGATCGCGGCCTCCCTCGCCCCGTTCGCCCGCTACGCGGCCACCTGCTCAATCACATGGGCGCGACGGCCACCTACACGGCGACTGCGCGCGCAGTGTCGGAAGCGCGCGGCAAGATGGTTCCGTGATGACAGCCACGAACCCCGAGAAGCCGGAGAAGCCTTCACTCCTGGGGCGCGCGTGGACTCACGCAGCAATCCTCATCGCGATCTTGCCCGTGGTCGTGGCCGCGATCCGCGTCATGTTGTACTCGGGCGGCGACCCGGTCGTAATGAAGACACTCGTAGAGACTCTGAACATCCTCACCCTCCTGCTCGGGACGTTCCTCCCGCTGCTCCCGCTGCTCGTCTACTTCGCCTTTCAGATGCTCATGGCCAGAACCCCGGCGTTCAACGCGGCGATACGCACGGCGAAGGGCCGACTCGCTCTTTTCGCCGGAGCTGCATTCTGGCTCTTGCTCGGCCCGTTTCCGGCGACAGTCTGGCTTGTCGGAGCTGTCGTCTTTGGTTTGGTGACCGGGTGGCTGTTGCTGCGCTATGTGAAGCCCTGGCGTCGCCTCCACGAGTGGATGGCCCCGGGCCCAGGCAAGACGCCGCCAACCTCACCGGCCTACATCACGACCATTGTTCTTCTGGTAACGCTCCTTGTGGTTCCACAGGGCATGTGGTTGCCGCTCGAACGTGTCACCCGCTCAGGCTCCGCCGATCAGTTCGTGTACGTGCTCAAAGATGCCGAGGGCTGGACAACGACAATCACGAACAATCGCTCGATCGATGTCTTCAAGTCGAGCGAGGTGACCGCGCGGGTCGTCTGCGACCAGGGGCAGTACGCCTCGATCCTGACGATGATGACCGGCGCAGACCCTGATACGCGCGACAAGTGCGAGTGACTATCAAGCGGCAGCGCTGGTTGTGAAGCTGGGGCTCCTGTGAGGCTCCACCTGCGCCTCTCCGAGCCCCACTTCGGTCCTCCGCGGCGCACCGCCTTGCGCCGCTCTGAGAGTGGCGAAACCTGCGGAATCTCGGGCTAGAACGGGGTGCGGTGGTGCGCAGCGGGCTACGCGGTGGGGCGCTCGACGTTGCCTTGTAAACAGGGGGTCATCGGTTCGAACCCGGTAGCCGGCACAGACGATCGAGGCCGCGCGCACAGGCGCTGACGGCGAAGGCACGGGCTCGCGGCGTAGCGTGGGATCCGTGGCACGCAAGAACGACATCACGTCGGAAGACGGCATCAACTTCCACACCCGCAAGTGGGTGAAGCCCGAGGACCTCAACGCCAACGGCACCCTCTTCGGCGGCAGCCTGCTGCGCTGGATCGACGAGGAGGCGGCGATCTACGCGATCGTCCAGCTCGGCAACTACCGCGTCGTCACGAAGCTGATCTCCGAGATCAACTTCGAGGCGTCGGCGGTGCAGGGCGACCTCATCGAGATGGGCCTCACGGCGACGCACTTCGGCCGCACCTCGCTCACGATGCGCGCCGTCGTGCGCAACATGATCACGCGCCGCAAGATCCTGACGATCGAGAAGATCGTGTTCGTGTCGGTCGACGAGAACGGCTCGCCGACGCCGCACGGCTACACCGACATCACCTACAACCGCGACCGCATGCCGACGGAGCACGCCGACACCGCGTCGATCCGCCTCCCGTAGGCGCAGACGACGAAGCCGCCCGGGGGGGGATCCCTCGGGGCGGCTTCGTCGTGCGGCTTACTTCGCGCGGTGCTCGCGGTAGTACGCGAGCAGCTGCTGCGTCGACGCGTCCTGCGACGCGATGGCCGCCTCGTCGCCGTCGATCGCGGGCGAGATCTCGAGGGCGAGCTTCTTGCCGAGCTCGACGCCCCACTGGTCGAACGAGTTGATGCCCCAGATCGTGCCCTCGGTGAACACGATGTGCTCGTAGAGCGCGACGAGCTCGCCGAGCACGCGCGGCGTGAGCGACGGCGCGAAGATCGACGTCGTCGGGCGGTTGCCGGCGAAGGTGCGGGCGGCGACGAGCGCGCCGGTCGTGCCCTCGGCCTCGACCTCCTCGGGCGTCTTGCCGAAGGCAAGCGCCTTCGTCTGCGCGAGGAAGTTCGCGAGGAACAGGCCGTGCACGTCGACGCCGCCGTCCTCGAGCGGGTACGCCGGGTTGACGAACGCGATGAAGTCGGCGGGGATGAGGCGCGTGCCCTGGTGGATCAGCTGGTAGAACGCGTGCTGGCCGTTGGTGCCCGGCTCGCCCCAGAAGATCTCGCCCGTGTCGGTGACGACGTCGGATCCGTCCCAGCGGACCGACTTGCCGTTCGACTCCATCGTGAGCTGCTGCAGGTACGCGGGGAAGCGGTGCAGCTGCTGCGCATAGGGCAGCACGGCGTGCGACTGCGCGCCGAGGAAGTTGTTGTACCAGACATTCAGGAGGCCCATGAGGACCGGGACGTTCTTCTCGAGCGGCGTCGTGGCGACGTGCTCGTCGACGGCGTGGAAGCCCGCGAGCAGGTCGCGGAACGCGTCGGGGCCGAGCACGACGGCGAGCGAGGTGCCGATGGCCGAGTCGACCGAGTAGCGGCCGCCCACCCAGTCCCAGAACCCGAAGGCGTTCGCGGGGTCGATGCCGAAGGCGGCGACCTTCTCGAGCGCCGTCGAGACCGCGACGAAGTGCTTCGCGACGGCGCCCGTGCGGGCCTCGTCGGTGTCCTCGATCGCGCCGGCGGCGACGAGGCCCTTCCAGAGCCAGTCGCGCGCGAGGCGCGCGTTGGTGAGGGTCTCGAGGGTCGTGAACGTCTTCGAGGCGACGATGAAGAGCGTCGTCTCGGGGTCGAGGTCCGAGACCTTCTGCGCGAGGTCGGTCGGGTCGATGTTCGAGATGAAGCGGGCCTGGATCCCCGCGTCGGCGTAGGGGAGGAGCGCCTCGTAGACCATGACGGGGCCGAGGTCGGATCCGCCGATGCCGATGTTGACGACGTGCGTGACCTTCTTGCCCGTCACACCGGTCCACTCGCCCGAGCGCACGCGGTTCGCGAACTCGTCGATGCGGCCGAGGACCTCCTGCACGTCCTTGTCGACGTCCTGGCCGTCGACCTCGAGGGCCGTGCCGGCCGGGTTGCGGAGAGCCGTGTGGAGCACGGCGCGGTCCTCGGTCGTGTTCAGGTGCTCGCCGCGCAGCATCGCGGCGAAGCGCTCGGCGACGCCGGTCTCCTCGGCGAGCTTCAGCAGCGCCTGGAGGATGCCGTCGGTGACGAGGTTCTTCGACAGGTCGACGTGCAGGTCGGCGAGCGGGAGGCTGAGGCGCGCGGCGCGGTCTGGGTCCTCCTCGAACCACGCGCGGAGGTCGGGGGAGAAGCCGTCGCCGAGCGACAGGAGCTCCTCCCATGCAGCGGTGCCGGTGGGGTCCACGGGAGCAGTCATACTGCCCAGATTAGTCCGCTCGGCGGGGGCTCCCGGCCCATGTCTCACAGCGTCGCATTACGTCACACGGCGGCCCGCGCGGAGGGGCCCTCCCTAGGCTCGCCCCATGTCGATCGATCAGGCTCCCTCGACCCCGGCCCGCGGGGCCCGCACCCGCGCCGCACGCGGCGCGTCGAAGCCGCTCGGGCAGTGGAAGATCGACGGCACAGAGCCGCTCAACGCCAACGAGCAGTTCAAGGCCGACGACAACGGGCTCAACGTCCGCGAGCGCATCGAGAACGAGTACGCGCGCGGCGGGTTCGCCTCGATCGACCCGACGGATCTGCACGGCCGCTTCCGCTGGTGGGGGCTCTACACGCAGCGCAAGCCCGGAATCGACGGGGGGAAGACCGCGACGCTCGAGCCGCACGAGCTCGAGGACGAGTACTTCATGCTGCGCGTGCGCATCGACGGCGGGCAGCTCACGACCGAGCAGCTGCGCGTCATCGGCGGGATCTCGACCGAGTTCGCCCGCGGATCCGCCGACCTCACCGACCGCCAGAACATCCAGCTGCACTGGATCGAGGTCGAGTCGATGCCCGAGATCTGGCGGCGCCTCGAGAGCGTCGGCCTCGGCACGACCGAGGCGTGCGGCGACGTCCCGCGCGTCGTCCTCGGATCGCCCGTCGCGGGCATCTCGGCCGACGAGCTCATCGATCCGACGCCGCAGATCGACGAGATCACGACCCGGTTCATCGGGGATCCCGAGCTCGCGAACCTGCCGCGCAAGTTCAAGACCGCGATCACGGGGCACCCGAGCCAGGACGTCGTGCACGAGATCAACGACGTCGCGTTCATCGCCTCCCGCCACCCCGAGCACGGCGTCGGCTACGACCTGTGGGTCGGCGGGGCGCTCTCGACCGTGCCGCGGCTCGGCGAGCGCCTCGGCGCGTGGGTCGCGCCCGACCAGGTCGCCGACGTCTGGCACGGCGTCTGCCGCATCTTCCGCGACTACGGCTACCGGCGGCTGCGGAACAAGGCGCGGCTCAAGTTCCTCCTCGCCGACTGGGGGGCCGAGCGCTTCCGCGAGGTGCTCGAGTCGGAGTACCTCGGCTACGCGCTCGCCGACGGCGACGCGCCCGTCCGTTCGACGGGACCCGCCGACCACGTCGGCGTGCACCGCCAGAAGGACGGCCGCTTCTACATCGGCGTCGCCCCGACCGTCGGGCGCCTCTCGGGCGACACCCTCACGGCGCTCGCTGACGCGCTCGAGCGCCGCGGATCCGGACGCCTGCGCACGACGCCGCACCAGAAGCTCGTCGTGCTCGACGTCGAGGAGGCCGAGGTCGAGCCGCTCATCGCCGAGATGGACGCGCTCGGGCTCGAGGCGCGGCCGAGCCTCATCCGGCGGGGCACGATCGCCTGCACGGGAATCGAGTACTGCAAGCTCGCCATCGTCGAGACGAAGGAGACCGCGAAGCGCGCGATCGACGAGCTCGAGCAGCGCCTCGCGGGCCAGGATCTCCCGCTCCTCAGCCTGCACGTCAACGGCTGCCCCAACTCGTGCGCGCGGATCCAGACGGCCGACATCGGGCTCAAGGGGCAGATGATCACCGACGACGCGGGCAACAGGGTCCCGGGCTTCCAGGTGCACCTCGGCGGCGGTCTCGCCTCCGAGAGCCGCGCGGAGGCCGGGCTCGGCCGCACCGTGCGCGGGCTCAAGGTCGAGGCCGACGGGATCGCCGACTACGTCGAGCGCGTGACTCGGCGGTTCACGTCGGACAGGCAGGGTGACGAGACGTTCGCGGCCTGGGCGCACCGGGCCGAAGAGGAGGCGCTGCGATGACGGTCGACCTGGCACCCCGGGTCTCGGCCCTGCGCACGGCCGACGAGCTGCGGGAGATCGCGCTCGCCGGCGTCGAGGAGCTCGGATCCGGAACCGACCACGAGGCGACGGCCGCGGAGGCGCTCGCCTGGGTCGCGCGCACCTTCGACACGGGCGCGGTCGCCGTCGCGTCCTCGATGGCGAACACGGTGCTTCCGCACCTCGTCTCGCAGCACGTGCCCGGCGTCGACGTGCTCTTCCTCGACACGGGCTACCACTTCATCGAGACCCTCGCGACGCGCGACGTCGCGGCGGAGGACCTCGACATCCGCCTCGTTAACATCACCCCCGAGCACACCGTCGCCGAGCAGGACGCCCGCCACGGGAAGGACCTCTTCGCGACGGATCCCGAGGCGTGCTGCGCGATGCGCAAGGTCGAGCCGCTGGGCGGGGCGCTCGACGGATACGAGGTGTGGATCTCGGGCGTGCGCCGCGAGGAGTCGATCACGCGCCGCAACGCGCCCCTCGTGACCTTCGACCACAAGCGCGGCATGGTGAAGGTCAACCCGCTCGTCACCTGGATGAGAGACGAGCTCTACGGCTACGCCGCCGAGCACCGCGTCCCGATGAACCTGCTGCTCGACGCGGGGTACCCCTCGATCGGCTGCGAGCCGTGCACCCAGCCCGTCGAGGAGGGCGCGGATCCGCGTTCCGGCAGGTGGGCCGGTTCGACGAAGGTCGAGTGCGGCATCCACGTCATCTGAGACGACGAAGGCCTCGCGTGCTCAGGGCACGCGAGGCCTTCGGAGGGTCCAGCGGTTCGCGGGTGCGGTGCCCGCGGGCCGCTAGGCCTCGGGGGTGAAGTTCAGGGACAGCGAGTTCATGCAGTAGCGGTCGCCCGTCGGGGTGCCGAAGCCGTCGGGGAAGACGTGGCCGAGGTGGCCGCCGCAGTTCGCGCAGCGCACCTCGGTGCGCTCCATGCCGTGGCTGTTGTCCTCGATCAGCTGCACGGCGTCGGGGCGGATCGACTCGTAGAAGCTCGGCCACCCGCAGTGCGAGTCGAACTTCGTGCCGCTCTTGAAGAGCTCGGCGCCGCACGCCGCACAGGTGTAGAGGCCCGCGCGCTCCTCGTCGAGCAGCTCGCCCGTCCACGCGCGCTCGGTCGCCTGCTGGCGGAGCACCGCGTACTGCTCGGGCGACAGCTCGGCGCGCCACTCCTCGTCGCTCTTCTCGACGTTGTACCCCGTGGGGTCCGTCTCCACCTCGTAAGCCATACCCCCAGGGTATTGCGGATCCGGCCCGCCGGCGCGAGTGTGACGGCGCGAGAGGATGGGTGCGTGAGCATCGACGACGTCCGCGCCCGCTACGACCGGTTCGCGCGCGAGGAGGCGCCGGGTCGCAGCGAGGTCTACGGCGCGTGGGCCGCGGGCGTCGCCGCCGACCCCGAGATCGCGGAGCTGCTCGCGCCGCTGCCGTCGCCGCACCGCCAGCCGCCCGTCGTCTTCGCGGTGACGCGCATGCTCGGCGCCCCGCTCGGCGACTACGCCGCGTGGTCCGCCTTCGTGCGCGGGAACGCCGACCGGATCGTCGCCGAGTGCGCGGCCCGCACGACCCAGACGAACGAGCCGCTGCGGTGCGCCCCGCTGGCGCTCGCGCTCGCGCGGATCCCGGGCCCCGTCGCGCTCCTCGAGGTCGGCGCCTCGGCGGGGCTGTGCCTCTACGCCGACCGCTACGCGTACCGCTTCGGGGAGGAGACGCTCGGCGATCCCCGGTCGCCCGTCGTGCTCGAGGCCGCGATCGAGGGGCTCGAGGCACCCGACCGCCTGCCCGAGATCGTCTGGCGTGCGGGCATCGACCCGCAGCCGCGCGACCCGCGCGACCCCGCCGACCGCGCGTGGATCGAGGGGCTCGTGTGGCCGGGGGAGGATCTGCGCGCTCGCCGCATCTCGGCGGCCCTCGACGTCGCGGCCGCGGAGCCCCCGCTGCTCGTCGCGGGGGACGCGGCCGCCCCCGGCGCGCTCGAGGCGCTCGCCGCCGAGGCCCCCGCCGGCGCGACGCTCGTCGTCACGACCCCCGGCGTCCTGCCGCACATCCCGCGCCCGGGCCGCGAGGCCCTCATCGCCGCGATCCGCGCGCTCGGCGCCCGGTGGATCACCCTCGACAGCCCCGGCCTCCACGACGCCTGGAACGCGCCGGTCCCGGAGGGCGGGGCCGGGTTCGTCCTCGCCCTCGACGGCGAGCCGATCGCACGCGCCGATCCCCTCGGATCCTGGATCCATCGGCTCTGAGGCGGCGCGTCACGGCGCCCGCCCAGCGCGCCGCGCCTACTCTCGGTGCATGGAGTCCGGGCTCGACGACAGGCAGCGCGCGATCCTCGCGTTCGAGACCGAGTGGCCACGCCACTCGGGCGCCAAGGAAGAGGCGATCCGCGTGCAGCTCGCCCTCGAACCCGCCCGGTACTACCAGCTGCTCGCGCACCTCGTCGAGGACCCCGACGCCCAGGCGTACGCCCCGCTCCTCATCGGCCGTCTGCGCCGCCTGCGCGAGGCGCGATCCTCCCGCAGAGCCCGCCTCCTCCGGTAGTCGAGGGGCCGGCGACGTGCGCCCCTCCAGCCCGCGCGGACGCGGGAGACACGCCGCGCCCGCGACCTGCCAGCAAACGGCGAAAAGACGGCCGATACGATGAGCCGGATGCCGCAGAAGACCGATTTCCCGCGCGACCGCTTCGACGAGGTCCCTCGCGACCCCGCGCGCGTCGGCGCGCACCGGGCTCCCCGCCCGCGGTTCAGGTGGCTCTCGACGCTCCTCTGGTGGCTGCTCGCCGTCGCGATCCTCACGGGCGCGGGGATCCTCGGCTTCCTCGCCCTCTCGCAGACGCAGGACATCTCGCTGCCGCTGCCGTCCTCCTCCTCGCAGGAGACGCAGGAGCCCGAGGCGCAGCTCGACACGACGAAGACGGTCCTCGTGCTGAACGGCACCGACGACCAGGCCGCGGCGGACGCCGTGCGCCAGGCCGTCGTCGACGCGGGCTGGTCGGAGGACCTCGTGGTTCCGCTCGACGCCGACCGCGACGACTTCGCCGAGACGATCGTCTACTACGGCGACGACGACGAGCAGTCGGCCGCCCAGGCGCTCTCGGACGCGATCGGCGCCGCGGGCATCCAGCAGGACACGGCGTTCGACGACATGAGCGAGAGCGGCCTCACGGTGGTCGTCGGACTCGACCGTGTTTCCTCCGAGTAACAACCTCGCGGCGCCCCCGTCAACAGTGCCGGGATCCGCCGATCCGCGCCCTCGGGCCTGATTAGCCTCAAGGAACGGCACCCGTTCCCGCGGTGCCGAGAGCGGCATCAGGAGTGAGCATGGCCCAGGGCACCGTCAAGTGGTTCAACGCCGAGAAGGGGTACGGATTCATCACCGTCGACGGCGGCGATGACGTCTTCGTCCACTACTCGAACATCGAGATGAGCGGCTTCCGCGTGCTCGAGGAGGGCCAGGCGGTCACCTTCGACGTGGGCGCGGGCCAGAAGGGGCCGCAGGCCGAATCGGTGCGCCTCGTCGCCTGATCCCGAACGTCTTCCGACGCCGCCCCGCGGAGCACCGCGGGGCGGCGTCGTCGTGTGTCGGCGGATGTTTGCACTCGCACCGGGCGAGTGCCAGAATGCTCTTAGCACTCGACTCGTTCGAGTGCTAAGACCACACGCCTCACGTCCGGGAGGGACGACACAACATGGCAAAGATGATCGCTTTCGACGAGGAGGCCCGCCGCGGCCTCGAGCGCGGCCTCAACACGCTGGCCGACGCCGTCAAGGTGACGCTCGGCCCCCGCGGCCGCAACGTCGTGCTCGAGAAGAAGTGGGGCGCCCCCACGATCACGAACGACGGTGTCTCCATCGCCAAGGAGATCGAGCTCGACGACCCGTTCGAGAAGATCGGTGCGGAGCTCGTCAAGGAGGTCGCGAAGAAGACCGACGACGTCGCCGGTGACGGAACGACCACCGCGACGGTCCTCGCCCAGGCGCTCGTGCGCGAGGGCCTGCGCAACGTCGCGGCCGGCGCCGACCCGATCAGCCTCAAGAAGGGCATCGAGAAGGCCGTCGCGGCCGTCACGGCCCAGCTGCTCGCGAACGCCAAGGAGATCGAGTCGAAGGACCAGATCGCCGCGACCGCGTCGATCTCCGCCGCGGACCCCGAGATCGGCCAGCTCATCGCCGAGGCGATCGACAAGGTCGGCAAGGAGGGCGTCGTCACGGTCGAGGAGGCTCAGGCGTTCGGCACCGAGCTCGAGCTCACCGAGGGCATGCGCTTCGACAAGGGCTACCTGAACCCCTACTTCGTCACGGACCCGGAGCGCCAGGAGGCCGTCTTCGAGGACCCGTACATCCTCATCGCGAACCAGAAGATCTCGAACATCAAGGACCTTCTGCCCGTCGTCGACAAGGTGATCCAGTCGGGCAAGGAGCTCGTCATCCTCGCTGAGGACGTCGAGGGCGAGGCCCTCGCGACGCTCGTGCTCAACAAGATCCGCGGCATCTTCAAGTCGGTCGCCATCAAGGCCCCCGGATTCGGCGATCGCCGCAAGGCCCAGCTCCAGGACATCGCGATCCTCACGGGCGGCCAGGTCATCACCGAGGAGGTCGGCCTCAAGCTCGAGAACACCGAGCTCGACCTGCTCGGCCGCGCTCGCAAGGTCATCGTCACGAAGGACGAGACGACGATCGTCGAGGGCGCCGGCGACGCCGGCCAGATCGAGGGTCGCGTGACCCAGATCCGCCGCGAGATCGAGGCGACCGACAGCGACTACGACCGCGAGAAGCTCCAGGAGCGCCTCGCGAAGCTCGCGGGCGGCGTCGCCGTCATCAAGGCCGGTGCCGCGACCGAGGTCGAGCTCAAGGAGCGCAAGCACCGCATCGAGGACGCCGTCCGCAACGCGAAGGCGGCCGTCGAGGAGGGCATCGTCCCCGGTGGCGGCGTCGCGCTGCTGCAGGCCGCCGAGACCGCCTTCGAGACCCTCGAGCTCACGGGCGACGAGGCGACGGGCGCGAAGATCGTGCGCGTCGCGATCGAGGCCCCGCTGAAGCAGATCGCGACGAACGCCGGCCTCGAGCCGGGCGTCGTGGCCGCGAAGGTCGCCGAGCTCCCCACGGGCCAGGGCCTCAACGCCGCCACGGGCGAGTACGTCGACATGCTCGAGTCGGGCATCATCGACCCCGCGAAGGTGACCCGTTCGGCTCTGCAGAACGCCGCGTCGATCGCGGGCCTGTTCCTCACGACCGAGGCCGTCGTCGCCGACAAGCCCGAGCCCGTCGCCCCGGCTGCCGCTGGCGGCCCCGAGGGCATGGACTTCTGAGCGAAGACCCTCACCACGCGAGAGCCCCTCGCCGCTTCGGCGGCGAGGGGCTCTCGCCCTGTCGGTGCCCCTCTCAGTACGCCATCATGCGGGTGATCTGATCCTCGACGTCGCGATAGCCGGTGCCCGCGGCCCCGAGCCGCTGGCCGAGGGAGGCGAGGGCGTCCTCGACCTGCAGGTGCAGCGCCTGCCACTGCGCGACGAGGGCCTGGAATCCGGCCGACGCTCCGCCCTGCCAGGACGACTCGAGCTGGGTGACCCTGCCCATGAGGAACGCGACCTCGGTGCGCAGGCGATCGGCCGAGGCCGCGACCTCGCCCTGCCCGTACATGAGCATCTCGCTGTCGACGGTGAACTGTGCCATGGTGGCTCCTTTCTCTGGTGGAGCACCACGGTAGGAGGGCGCGCGCCCGCGCCGCGGGGCCGGGAGGCCGGATCCTCGGAGAACTCCGCCGGATCGGCCCCTGTGGACGCGCTGACCCCGCGGTCGACACGCCCGGATCAGGCGGTCTGCGCCGCCAGGGGGAACGCGACCTGGAACGTCGCTCCGCCGCCGCGCGTCTCGAAGACGGAGATCGTGCCTCCACCGCGCTCGACGATCGAGGCGACGATCGCGAGCCCCAGCCCGCTTCCGCCCGTCTCTCGGGCGCGCGAGGTGTCGGCGCGCCAGAAGCGCTCGAAGATCTTCGCGCGGATCTCCTCGGGGATCCCCTCCCCGTGGTCGATCACCGAGATCCACCCCATGCCCTTGACGGGGTCGATGCCGACCTCGAGCTCGATGGGCGACTCGGCGGGGCTGTACCGGCGGGCGTTGCCGAGCAGGTTCGTGACGACCTGCTGGATCCCCTCGGCGTGCCCGCGCACGATCGGGGGCGTGTCGACCTCCTTGCCCTCGGCGGGGGCGGAGAAGTCGAGCGGCGCGATCTCGGGCTGCTCGCCCGTCTTGGGCGCGCGGCGGCGCAGGAAGGGCAGGGGGCCGGTCGTGCGGGGCCTCTTCTTCGGCTCCGCCGCGTCGTCCGGCGTCTCGGCGGCCCCGGACGTCATGGCCTCGCGCGCGCTCGACGACAGTAGCGTGATGGGGCCCGTGAGCGCCTCGAAGGTCGTGTCGTTGACCGCGACCTGGCGCGCGGGGTCGGCGGCGCGCACGTCGAGCGCCGCATCGCGCGCCACGACGCGCAGGTCGACGTCGGTGATCTCGACCTCGCGACGCTCGTCGAGGCGGGCGAGCGAGAGCAGATCCTCCACGAGGGAGGTCATGCGCTTCGCCTCCTTCTCGATCCGATCCATCGCGCCCGCCGTGTCCTCGGGGGTCTGGATCGCGCCCATGCGGTAGAGCTCGGCGTAGCCGCGGACGCTCACGAGCGGGGTGCGCAGCTCGTGGCTCGCGTCGCCGATGAAGCGGCGCATCTTCTCGAGGGCGGCGTCGCGCTCGGCGCCCGACTCGTCGAGCCGGTCGAGCATCGCGTTGATCGCGATCTTCAGCCGGCCGACCTCGGTCGTCGGCTCGATGTCGGTCATGCGCTGCTCGATGTCGCCGTCGGCGATCGACATCGCGGTGTCCTCGACCTGGCCGAGGCGGCGGAACGCGAGGGTCACGAGCCAGCGCGTCACGAGGGCGCCGACGACGAGCGTCAGCATCGTCATCGTCGTGAAGACGCCGATGTAGGTCGTCACGAAGGCGTCGGCCTCGGTGAGGGGCTGCGCGACGATCTGGGCGAGGAGAGCCGAGGTGCCGCCGACGTCGACCTGCACGGGCGCGATCGACGCGCGGTACGCCGTGCCGTCGGCCGCGTGCAGCGTCGTCGCCCCGCCCTGCGCGAGGAACGCGTCCTGCACCGTCAGCGCGGTCGGGAAGACGGGATCGCTCGGCGTGTCGCGCTCGCCGCCCGCGACGGCCATGAGCGATCCGTTCGCGGTGTACATCGCGACGATGTACTCGGTGCGCGGCTCGGGGTTCTTGGGGTCGACCGACACGCCGCCGGCGCCGTCGCTCGAGGCGTCGAACACCGTCTCGAACACGTCGGTTCCCGCGAGCTGCACGACCGACTGGTCGACCGACGAGATGAGCGCGGGCCGGAGGATCGCGAACGACCCGATGCCGGCCGAGATGAGCCCCGCCGCGAGCACGCCGACGGTGACGCCGGTGATCTTCGCCCTGAGGCTGGTCCGGCGCCACCACCGCGTGACGGCGTCGAACGGGGATCCCATGGGCGGTGGCTAGGCCTTGTCGACCTTGAGCATGTAGCCGAAGCCGCGCTTCGTCTGGATGAGCGACTCGCTGGCGTGCGGGTCGATCTTGCGGCGCAGGTACGAGATGTAGCTCTCGACGATGCCGGCGTCGCCGTTGAAGTCGTACTCCCACACGTGGTCGAGGATCTGGGCCTTCGACAGCACGCGGTTGGGGTTGAGCATGAGGTAGCGCAGGAGCTTGAACTCGGTCGGGCTCAGGTCGATGGCGGTGTCGCCGACGTAGACGTCGTGCGTGTCCTGGTCCATCGTGAGCTCGCCGGTGCGGATCACCGACTCCTCCTCGTCGGTCTGCATCGTGCGGCGCAGGACCGCCTGGATGCGGGCGACGATCTCGTCGAGCGAGAACGGCTTCGTCACGTAGTCGTCGCCGCCGACGTTCAGACCCTTGATCTTGTCGTCGGTGTCGTCCTTGGCGGTGAGGAAGATGATCGGGGCGGTGTAGCCCGCGTCGCGCAGGCGCTTGGTGACGCTGAACCCGTTCATGTCGGGGAGCATCACGTCGAGCACGATGAGGTCGGGCTCCTCTTCGAGGACCGCCGAGATCGTCTGCGCGCCGTTGATGACGGTGCGCACCTGGAACCCTGCGAAGCGCAGGCTCTGCGAGAGCAGGTCGCGGATGTTCGGCTCGTCGTCGACTACGAGGATGCGCGGTGCTGTCATGTCCCCATTATGTCGGGTGGACCGTCAGGAGTGTGTGAAATCCGGGCATCGCATAGCGATCGCCTATGAACGCGGTTCCCGCGGCGGCGCCGCGGTCGCGCCCGCGCGGAACGCGACGGGGAGCGTGACGCTCTCGGGGGATCCGCCGTTCAGCAGCTCGTCGACGATGCGCCCGTCCTCGCGCCCGCGCGGCGTGCTGGACCGTCGACGACCCCGCGCAGGCGGCGCACCTCGCGGCGCTCGGCGTCGACTCGATCACCTCGAACGACGTGGCCGCCGTGCGCGCCGCCTCGGTCGACGAGTCGTCGCGCCGCCTCGCGATCGTCGCCGAGCTCGCGCACCACGGCGCCGAGGTCGTCGCCCGGGCGCGGCGCGAGGGTGTCGGGGACGTCGACACGAAGGCGAGCCCCGCGGATCACGTCACGGAGGTCGACCGCGGCGTCGAGCGCTGGGTGCGGGCCGTCATCGGCGTGCAGTTCCCGGGGCACGACATGGTCGGCGAGGAGTACGGCGGGTCGGCCTCGGCCGGGCGGCCGTGCTGGTACCTCGACCCCGTCGACGGCACCGCGAACCTCGCGAACGGCGTGCCGTGGACGAGCCTCTCGCTCGCGCTCGTCGAGGGCGGTCGGCCCGTCGTCGGCGCGGTCCTCGACCCCGTCGGCGGCGTTCCGATCGTGGCGGCCGAGGGGCGCGGGGCGTGGCGCGCGGGCGAGCGCCTCGCGATCGCCGACCCGGGCGGGGAGGATCCGCTGTCCGGCCGCATCGTGACGACCGAGCTCGCGGGCGCCGACCCGTGGCCGGGGTTCGTCCCGCTCCTGGAGGATCTGGCCACGCGGCACTGCACGACGCGCGTCCCCGGATCCGGCACGGCGACCCTCGCGGGCGTCGCGCTCGGCCGCGGCGTGGCCGCGATGGTGCACCGCTACAACCCGATCGACCACGCGACCGCGATCCTCGTCGTGTCGGAGGCCGGCGGCGCGGTCCTCGGCCACGACGGATCGCCGACCCTCGCCCCCGCGGCTGCCCCCGTCTTCACGGGGACCCCGTCGGCGGCGCGCGCCCTCGCGGCGGAGTACGCGGCGGTGTAGCGCGCCCTCCGGGTGCGCAGGTGGTCGCGGATCGCTCTCCCGCGCGACCATGTGCGTACCCGGAGCGGCCGCGGGTTCGTTCCGGGTGCGCATGTGGTCGCGGATCCGGCTCGCGCGCGACCACATGCGTACCCGGAGCGCGCGGGGGCGGGGTGTGCGGGCCCGCGTTGGCCCCGGTGGGATCCGCGGCTGGGTCTTCCGGGTGCGCATGTGGTCGCGGATCCGGCCCTGCCGCGACCATGTGCGTACCCGGAGCGGCGGCCGGTTCGTTCCGGGTACGCAGGCGGTCGTGGATCGGGCTCTCGCGCGACCATGTGCGCACCCGGAGCGTACGAGCGCCACTCCGGGGCTCGCGTCAGCGGATGAGGGCGCCGCGCGCGCGGAGGGCGGCCGCGATCCGCGCGCGGAGCTCGGGCGGGCGGGCGAGCAGATCCTTCGTGACCTGCAGCACGATCCACCCGGCCGCGCGGAGGCGCTCGATCCGCTCGATGTCCTGCGCGTAGGTCTCGGCGTGCATCGCGCCCTGGTACTCGACCGCGATCCTCAGCCGCCGATACGCCATGTCGACGCATCCGAGGAAGCGGCTGGATGCGTCGCGGACGTCGACGTTGAGATCGGGCTCGGGCAGACCCGCGCGCAGGATCGCGCACCGCAGCTTCGACTCGCGCGGAGACCAGCTGTCTCGGCGGATCCACTCGAGCGCGGCCCGGAGATCCGATGCTCCGACGCGGCGCCCGCTCGCCGCCGCGCGCAGCTCGTCGATCGTCGCGAGAGGGGGACGCCCGGGATCCGGGCGGCCGACCCCGACCCGCCACACCCGGCACAGGAAGTCGCCGACGGCGACGATGTCGTCGACAGGCAGATGCCCGAGCTGCGCCCACGTCGTCGGCGGCGACGCGACCGGCAGTCCGTCGACCTCCGCCACACGGGCGAGAGGCGAGCGCTCGCGGTGGGCTCGGACGCCCCGCGACCGCGGGAACGCCGCGTCGCCGAGTGCGCTGACGTGGATCCGTTCGTCGCCGACCGGGACAGGCGCCCCATAGAGGACGGCCGCGGTCTCGTGGCTGAAGACGTGGCCCGTTCCGAGCCGCGGGGCGAAGGCGCGGGCGAGCCCGCGGATCCGTTCCTCGCGCCCGCTCTCGGCGAGCAGATCCGGTTCGGCGCGGATCGAGTGGAAGGGATGATCCCAGCGCGGCCGTCGCAGCTGCCCGCGCGTCATGCCCGACGCGAGCGCGTCGCGCACGAGGAACGCGGGGCCGAGAGAGGATTCCATGCTCTTCACGGTGCCCTGTCGGACGGAGCCGAAACGGGTTATCCACAGGAAGATCTCGCGGCGCGGCCGATCGGATCCGTTCCGGGTGCGCAGGTGGTCGCGAATCGCCCGCCCGGGTGACCATTCGCGTACCCGGAGCGGGCCGCGGATCCTTCCGGGTGCGCAGGTGGTCGCGAATCGCCCGCTCGGGCGACCACTCGCGCACCCGGAGCGGCGCGCGCGGCGCGCTATGCCGCGATCAGGTCGTCGGTGTCGAGGATCTCGTAGCTGTAGCCCTGCTCCGACAGGAAGCGCTGGCGGTTCTGGGCGAAGTCCTGGTCGACGGTGTCGCGCGCGATGAGGGTGTAGAAGCTCGCGGTGTGATCGGTCGACTTGGGGCGCAGAAGGCGGCCGAGGCGCTGCGCCTCCTCCTGGCGCGAGCCGAACGACCCCGACACCTGGATCGCGACCGACGCGTCGGGCAGGTCGACCGAGAAGTTCGCGACCTTCGACACGACGAGCAGCTTGAGGGACCCCTCGCGGAACGCCTGGAACAGCCGCTCGCGCTCGTCGACGGGCGTCGCCCCCGTGATCTGCGGGGCGCCGAGGGCGTCGCTCAGCTCCTGCAGCTGGTCGAGGTACTGGCCGATCACGAGGATCTGCTCGCCCTCGTGGCGGGCGATGATCTCGCGGGCCGCGTCGATCTTCGCCGTCGCGGTCGACGCGATCCGGTACCGGTCCTCATCGGCGGCGGCCGCGTATTCGAGGCGCTCCGACGCCGGCAGATCGATGCGCACCTCGTAGCAGGCGGCGGGGGAGATGTAGCCCTGGGCCTCGATCTCCTTCCAGGGCGCGTCGAAGCGCTTGGGGCCGATGAGGCTGAACACGTCGCCCTCGCGGCCGTCCTCGCGCACGAGCGTCGCGGTGAGGCCGAGGCGGCGGCGCGCCTGCAGGTCGGCCGTCAGCTTGAAGACGGGCGCGGGCAGCAGGTGCACCTCGTCGTAGACGATGAGGCCCCAGTCGAGCGCGTCGAGCACGTCGAGGTGCGCGTACTGGCCCTTCCGCTTCGAGGTGAGGATCTGGTAGGTCGCGATCGTGACGGGCTTGATCTCCTTGACCTGGCCCGAGTACTCGCCGATCTCGTCCTCGGTCAGCGTCGTGCGCTTGAGCAGCTCGTCGCGCCACTGCCGCGCCGACACCGTGTTCGTCACGAGGATCAGGGTCGTCGTGCCCGTCGCCGCCATGGCGCCGGCGCCGACGAGCGTCTTGCCCGCGCCGCAGGGGAGGACGACGACACCGGATCCGTCGTGCTGGAACGTGTCGACGGCCTGCTGCTGGTACGGCCGCAGGTTCCAGCCGTCCTCGTCGAGGTGGATCTCGTGGGGCGTGCCGGGGGTGTAGCCCGCGAGGTCCTCGGCGGGCCAGCCGATCTTGAGCAGCTCCTGCTTGATCTGCCCGCGCGCCCAGTCGTCGATGATCCACGTCTCGGGCGTCGGGTGGGTGAGCAGGAGGTTGGCGATGCGCTTGTTGCGCGACACCTCCTGCAGAACGGCGCGGTCGTCGGAGGCGAGCAGCAGCTCGCCCTCGTCGCCGCGGCGGATCGTGAGGCGCCCGTAGCGGTTCACGGTGTCGCGCAGGTCGGTCGACACCGACGGCGGCACGGGGAAGCGGCTCCACCGGTCGAGCGTCTCGAGCATGTCGTCGGCCGTGTGCCCCGCGGCGCGCGCGTTCCACAGCCCGAGCCGCGTGATCCGGTAGGTGTGGATGTGCTCGGGGGCGCGCTCCAGCTCCGCGAACACCGCGAGCGCGTGACGCGCCGCCTCGGCATCGGGGTGGGCGACCTCGAGCAGCACGGTGCGGTCGCTCTGGACGATGAGGGGTCCGTCAGCCATAGCTCCCCATTTTATCCGCCCGTGGCGGCTCCGGATCAGAGGCGCCGCATCGAGCGGATCAGCGAGACCGGAAGGGTTCGCTCGACGTCGGCCGCCGCATCGAGGCCGCGCATCCGCCCGCCGCCCATGCCCGTCGCCTCGAGGCGCAGCTCGCGGACGGATCCGTCGGGCATCGCGACCTCGACGACGATCGTGGCGCGCTCGCGCACGGCCGCGTCGAGCTCGCGCTCGAGCCAGGCGGCGTCGGCGTCGGGGCCCTGCCCGGCGCGGAGCCGCGCGATGAGCTCGTCGTACGAGTGCTCGTCCTGGGCCTCGACGATTCTGCCGCGCTCGAGGGTGCGCGCGGATCCCTCGTCGTCGACCGCGACGACCGGGTACCGCGCGTCGGACAGCGCCCAGTACACGGCGTCGCGCGAGGCGCGCGAGCGCAGGACCTCGCCGTCGCGGACGAGCCCGAGCGACGAGAGCGCCTGGTCGACGGCGAGGGTGCGGAGCACGTCGGGGGCGGGGCTCGTCACGATCGTGTGGCCGAGGGCGGGGTCGGTCCCGACGCGCACGAGGCCGTAGCGATCGGCGACGCGGTCGATGAGGTAGCCGAGCGGCTGCGGGAGCCCGGAGAGCGAGAGCCCCGTGAGGAATTCGCGCATCGACTCGGCGGTCTCGCCGCGCCCCACGGCCGCCGCGAGCGACGCCTCCGTGAAGCGGTAGGTCGACGCCTGCGCGTGCGATTCGCGCACCGCCATGGTGCGCAGCCGCACGTCGAGCGCGGGCGCGAGGGGGCCGGGGCTGATCGCCGAGAGGTCGTTCTGCAGGTAGAGGCGGTCGACCTCGCTCGGCAGGAGGGCGGCGAGGAGGGCGGGATCCGGGGCGTCCCCGCGGCGCAGCGGCTCGGCCCACGCGGGCTCGCCGTCCGACGCGATGAGGCCCAGCAGGTCGGCGAGCGCCGTCCACTCGGCGGCGGCGGCGGGCCACGCGGGGTCGAGGGGGTACGCGCCGGCCCACAGTGCGGGGTCGATCCACCCCGCGCCGTCGCGAAGCCCGGCCGGGAGCGCATCGCGCAGGGATCCCGCGAGGCGCGCCCACCGCTCGGGCGTCGACAGCTGGACCCACGCGGATCCGTCCGGCGTCGTCCCGATCGCGCGGCCCTCGCTGCGGAGGACGCCCGTCACGACCGCGAGGCGCACGACGAGGTCGGCCTCGCCCTCGCGCACGATCTGCTCGTCGACGAGCCGGCGCCGGTCTCCCGCCGCGAGCGCCCCCGTGCCGACCCGCGCGAGGGGCGCGGTCAGGGCTCCGATCGCGATGTCGCCGATCGCCGTCACGGTCGTGAAGGCGCGTTCGGCCGCCCGAGCGGCCGCGTCGTCGGACGCGGGCCGGGGGTCCTGAGCGGGCGCCGCGTCGATCTCGGCGTCGCCGATCGCGGCGGCGACGGGGGCGATCGCCCGACCCTCAGCGTCGGTCAGGCCGAGGAGGCGGATCGGATCCCCGTGCGTCAGCGCCGCGAGCTCGGCGCGCGGGAGGCCCGCGACGGCGGCCGCGATCGCCTCGGGTTGGAGGAGCGACTCGGCCGCGTCGAAGAAGTCGCGCCAGGTCGACGCGGGAGCCGAGGCGGGGGAGATCCGTCGGGCCGCGAACAGCCGCGCGAGGTCGTGATCGTCGGAGGCGCCGAGCGCCTCCGCGATCCGACGGGCCGCGCCGCCGTCGACCCGGTTCATCCCCTGTTGGCCCTGCCCCGCCGGATGAAGCTCATGACGAGCAGCACGAGCAGGAGGACGAACGCGATGATCGGCCCGATCATGACGATCATCGACACCATGGGCCACGCGCCCTCGCCCATCGCCTCGTGCGGGACGCCCGCGGCGCTCGCGATGATCACGGCGAGGAAGCAGACGATCGAGAGCATGACGATCCCCAGCGACATGAAGGCGAGGATCCTGTCGATCCGCCGGACCGGGGGTCCGTCATTGCGCGACGTGCTCATCCCCTCGAGACTAGTGCACACGGAACCGTGCGCGGCCTCGCGGGTATCCTGGAGGAGAGGGATCAGCGCGATCCCTCTTCGTTCGTTTACAGCAGCAGTGAGGTAGCCATGCCCACCGGCAAGGTCAGGTTCTACGACGACGAGAAGGGCTTCGGCTTCATCTCGTCCGACGACGGGCAGGACGTGTTCCTGCACGCCAGCGCACTTCCCGCCGACGCGTCCCTGCGTCCGGGCACGCGCCTCGAGTTCGGCGTCGCCGACGGCCGCAAGGGCCCGCAGGCGCTCTCGGTGCGCGTGCTCGACGCCCCGCCGAGCGCCGTGAAGGCGCACCGGCGCCCCGCCGACGAGATGGCGATCATCGTCGAGGATCTCGTGAAGCTGCTCGACGGCATGGGCGGCGACCTGCGCCGCGGCCGCTACCCCTCCAACTCGCACGCGCGCAAGGTCGCGCAGGTCCTCCGGAAGGTCGCCGATGACATCGACATCTGAGGCCGATCCGCGCCTCGTGGGCGCGACGGATCTCGCGCTCGCCGCCCTCAGGGAGATCACCGCTCCCGAGACGATCGGCGCGCCCGCCGGCCACGCCGTCGCCGACGACGGCGTCGTCTCGCTGAGCTTCGAGAACACGATGCCCGGGTACCCGAACTGGTTCTGGACGGTGTCGCTCGCCGTCGTCGAGGGATCCGAGCCGACGGTGCTCGAGGCCGAGCTGCTGCCGGGCGACGGCGCGATCCTCGCCCCCGAGTGGGTGCCGTGGTCGCAGCGCCTCGAGGAGTACAAGGCCGCGCAGGCCGCCGCGGCCGAGGCCGCGGCGCACGACGCCGAGGCCGACGCGGACGACGACGAGGTCGAGGACGACTACGACGATGACGACGAGTCGGATGAGGACGAGGGCGACGCCCCGATCCTCCATGCGGGCGACCTCGACGGCGTCGACATCGACGAGCTCGACGACTCGGCGGGCGACCACGATGACGAAGACGATGAAGGCGACGAGTCGGAAGATGACGACGCGTCCGAAGACGGCGAGCGCGACTCCTAAGATCGTCGTATGACGCTCGAGATCCCCTCTGACCTTCTGCCCGTCGACGGCCGTTTCGGCTGCGGTCCCTCGAAGGTGCGGCCCGAGCAGGTCTCGGCGCTCGCAGCGGTCGGAGGGTCGCTCCTCGGCACCTCGCACCGCCAGGCCCCGGTCAAGAACCTCGTCGGCAGCGTGCGCGAGCGTCTCGCGGCGCTGTTCGGCCTGCCCGAGGGCTACGAGATCGTCCTGGGCAACGGCGGATCCACGGCGTTCTGGGACGCGGCGGCGTTCGGCCTCATCGAGAAGCGCAGCCAGAACCTCTCCTTCGGCGAGTTCGGCGGCAAGTTCGCCAAGGCCGCGGGCGCCCCGTGGCTCGAGGCTCCCGACGTGCGCACGTCCGAGCCCGGCACGATCGCGCGGCCCGAGGCCGTCGCCGGCGTCGACGTGTACGCGTGGCCGCACAACGAGACCTCGACGGGCGCCTACGCCCCCGTCACGCGCGCGGCGGGCGACGAGGGCGCTCTCACGGTGATCGACGCGACGAGCGCGGCGGGCGGGATCGCCGTCGACGCCTCGCAGTTCGACGTCTACTACTTCGCGCCGCAGAAGAACCTCGGCTCCGACGGCGGGCTGTGGCTCGCGGCGATGTCGCCCGCGGCGATCGAGCGCGCCGAGCGCATCGCGGCGTCGGGCCGCTACGTGCCCGAGTCGCTGAGCCTCACGACGGCGATCGACAACTCCCGCAAGAACCAGACGTACAACACCCCCGCGATCACGACGCTGCACCTGCTCGACAGCCAGCTCGGCTGGATCCTCGACAACGGGGGCCTCTCGTGGGCCGACGCGCGCACGCGCGAGTCGTCGGGCGTGCTCTACGACTGGGCGGCGCGCACCGCGGGGGCAACCCCGTTCGTGGCGAACGAGGCCGAGCGCTCTCCCGTCGTCGCGACGATCGACTTCGACGAATCGATCGACGCCGCGGCCATCGCGAAGACGCTGCGCGCCAACGGGATCGTCGACACCGAGCCCTACCGCAAGCTCGGCCGCAACCAGCTGCGCATCGCGACCTTCGTGTCGATCGACCCCGACGACGTCCGTCAGCTCACGAAGTCGATCGACTTCGTTCTGGCGAACAGCTGACAGCGGCCGTACGCCGCGGGCCCGCCGCGGATCCGCGGATTAGGATGGCCTTACCCGTGATCCGTTCGACGAAAGCGCACCCATGGTTGACCTGATCGACACCACCGAGATGTACCTCAAGGCCGTCCTCGAGCTCGAGGAGGAGGGCGTCGTGCCTCTCCGCGCGCGTATCTCCGAGCGCCTCGGCCACTCGGGACCGACGGTGTCGCAGACGGTCGGCCGCATGGAGCGCGACGGCCTCATGCACGTCGGAGAGGACCGTCGCCTGGTCTTCACCGAGCTCGGCCGCCGCACGGCGATCGAGGTCATGCGCAAGCACCGCCTCGCCGAGCGCCTCCTCAGCGACGTCATCGGCCTCGACTGGGCCTACGTCCACGAGGAGGCCTGCCGCTGGGAGCATGTCATGAGCGAGGGCGTCGAGCGTCGCCTCGTCGAGCTCCTGGGCCACCCCGACGAGTCGCCGTACGGCAACCCGATCCCAGGCCTCGCAGGCCTCGGCGACGACGACGTGCCCGTCGACTTCGGCGACGGCGTGATCAGCGCCGTGAAGAAGCTCGACGCGGCGGGAGCGCCGATCCAGGGCACGGTCCGGCGCCTCGCGGAGCCGATCCAGGTCGAGCCCGAGCTGCTCGGCCAGCTGCGCGACGCCGGCGTCATGCCGGGCGCTCAGGCCGACTTCCGGTACAGCGAGGGCTACGTCCTCGTGCAGGTCGACGGGGTCGACGAGGGCATCGAGCTGCCCGTCGACATCGCGGCCCACGTGTTCCTCGCGGCCGAGTAGTTCCTGGGCTCCGTGATCGGAGCGTGACTTTTCCGTTATCTTTCGTTACCGTGGAGCGATACCACCCGGTAGCTCTGTGGGAAATCGCCTCTCCGGCTCGCCCTTCCCGCGGAGTCACACTGTGCCCCCAACCCAGTGCTGGCGAGTCGGCGCGTCCCTGAGCGCGAGGCGACGGAGGAACCCCATTGTCGAACACCCCCACGAACGGCGACGAGCTCGCCGAGTCGGGCTCAGCCCGACCGCTGACGAGTCGCCGTATGGTGGCTGCCGCGCGCCGCGAAGCCCGAAGCGCTGAGCGCGCGACCCGACGTCCTTCGTCGTCCGCGCCCCGCCGGGCCCGCGGATCCAAGCCGTTCCGCACGGTCGGAACGCTCGTCGCCGCACTCGCCCTGATCGCGGGTGTCGCGATCCCCGCCTACGCCGTCACGCAGGGCGGCGCCACGGCGTCGGCCTCCGACAGCGCGAGCGTCCGCGACGTCGCCTCGGGCGACGCCCAGTCGTTCGCGTCGAGCGAGGACGTCCAGCAGTCGGGTCTCTCGACGACCGACTACTCGGCCACGACGGCCGAGGAGATCGCGCAGAAGAAGGCCGAGGAAGAGGCGCTCGAGCGCGCCAAGGAGCAGGCTGCGGCCGCCGCGGCCGCGGCGTCGTCCACGGTCGACTCCACGTCGACCGACGAGGCGAGCGGAACGGTCGCGAGCGCGTCGACCGCGACGCCGGTCAACGGCCTCGTGTTCCCGCTCCCCGGCGGCTACACGCTCGGCGACGGCGTCGGCTACCACAGCGGTCACTACGCGAGCCTCCACGAGGGCCAGGACCTCCTGATCGCGTGCGGCACCCCGATCTACGCGGCCGCCGACGGCGTCGTCGAGACGGCGGGCGTCACGGGCGGCTACGGCAACTTCGTCAAGTACTCGTCGACGGTCGACGGCCAGAACCTCACCTTCGGCAACGGCCACATGCAGTCGATCTCGGTCTCGGTCGGTCAGTCGATCACCCAGGGCCAGGTCATCGGCTACGTCGGCAGCACCGGCTACTCGACGGCCTGCCACCTGCACCTCGAGATCCACCAGAACGGCTCGCTCGTCTACGACGTCATGGGAACCTTCTGATCCGAAGCCCTTCCGAGAACGCCCGCTCCTCCTCCCGAGGGGCGGGCGTTCTCGTGTTCTCCGCGATTTAACCTCCCGTCGCGCCGCCGGGCGTGTCGCGTGCGTTACTCTTTACGCGTCGCCGCACCAGCCGCACGCGAAAGGAGAGCCTCATGGATCAGCGCGCACGCACCCGAACCACGGTTGCGCTGGGTCGCTATGTTCTGAGGCATTCTGTGTGCACATGCCGCGCTCTGAGCGCGGTCGCAGACGTGGCGTTGCCCTTCGGGCAGCGCCTTTTTTCGTCCTCCGCGCGGGCTGTCGGCGATTCCACAATGCAGAGCTCGGAAGCCATCCGGGCCGTATCGAAAGGAATCCGCGTATGCGCACCCTCGTCCTGAACGCGGGATACGAG
>NZ_KE383821.1:0-51889 GCF_000422385.1 Microbacterium indicum DSM 19969 | reverse complement strand
TCGCCCCGCGGTCATCGTCCTCAGCCGGTATGTGCGCATTCCGCATTCGCGACGCGTGCCGGTCACCCGTCGGGGCGTCCTGCGCCGCGATATGAACCGCTGCGCATACTGCGGTCGTCACGCGACGACGATCGACCACGTCCTGCCCCGTTCGCGCGGCGGTCAGGACTCGTGGGAGAACCTCGTCGCGGCGTGCCTCAAGTGCAACAACGTGAAGAGCGATCGGACTCCCGCCGAGATGGGATGGGAGCTGCGATTCACGCCTGCGCCCCCGCGCGGATCCGCGTGGGCCGTCCGGGGTTCCGAGAAGGCGGAGCCGTCCTGGGAGCCTTATCTGTCGATGGCGGCCTGATCTATTCCGCGAGGCATTTCTCCGATTCTCTGAGAAATGTCTCGCGGAATGAGAAAGAGTTCCGCTATGGTTGGCGCATGGCACGCAAAGTGATTCACCAGCTGGTCGACGACCTCGACGGCACCGTCCTCGAACCGGGCGAGGGAGAGACGGTTCTCTTCTCTCTCGACGGCAAGAGCTACGAGATCGATCTCACCGAGCAGAATGCGGAGAAGCTGCGTGAGGTCATCTCTCCTTATATCGGCGCAGCGCGTCGCACGCTCGCCGGCTCCGCCGTCAAGGCTCCCCAGCGCACCGCGGTCCGCCGTCTCGGCAAGGTCCGCGACCTCAGCGCCGTCCGCAAGTGGGCGCGCGAGCAGGGCCACACGGTCAGCGACCGCGGCCGGGTGCCCGAGGCGATCCTCGAGGCGTACGACGCCGCGCACTGACGCACACGATCCGCGAAACGCGCGTCACCTAGACTGGTGGGGCGCGTTTGGCGTGTCCGCCCCTGTAGCTCAGTGGATAGAGCGTCGGTTTCCTAAACCGTGCGTCGCTGGTTCGAGTCCAGTCAGGGGCACCGAGAAAACATTTGGATCGCGGCCCGTGAGGGTCTGTGGATAACTCCCAAATCTCACAGAAGCTCTCACAGAGCGCGGAAGATCACGCGCCACGGGCATCGGCGAGACGCTCCGACAGGCCTGCCACGGCACGCGCGATTCCCCGCTCCGCCGTGTCCGGCGCGTAGGTTCCGAGAAAAGCTTCGAGCCTGTGACTGAGGAGCGCTGCCGCATCGGCGGGGTTGACGTTCGCCTCGAGCATTGCCAACGCCAGCGAGTGCCGCAGCCCGTGCAGCCGGATCTTCCCCACGCCGGCCGCCCGGACGAGTCTCGCGAACTGGTGGCCCCACCACTCGGGGCGGATCGGCTCGCCGAACTCGTTCAGCACCGCGAGGTCAGCGTCCTAGCCCCATCCCTCCCACATGCTGCGCCGTTCGTCCTGGTTCGCAATGACGTGCCGCAGGAGATCGACTGTGCCCGGCCGAAGCTCTTCGAAGGGCACAGTCCGCTCCCGTTGCTTCGACTTCGCGGGCCCCACCTGAGATGTGCTGGCATCGATCCTCACGCGGGCCTGTGTGATCGTCACGGTGCCAGCATCGAGGTCGATGTCGCCC
This sequence comes from Microbacterium indicum DSM 19969, assembly GCF_000422385.1. Lineage (GTDB taxonomy): Bacteria > Actinomycetota > Actinomycetes > Actinomycetales > Microbacteriaceae > Microbacterium > Microbacterium indicum. The sequence continues at coordinate 50,384 of NZ_KE383821.1, read as the reverse complement.
CACCGGATTCCGCAGATCTCGGAGCGCGTCAGCCCGGACATGCTCAACCGCCAGAATCCCGCCAACGGGTCCGTGTCGGCCGACGAGGCGCAGGCCGCGAGCTCTTCGGGCGTCCAATGCTCGAGATCTTTCCCCGCGGCGCGACCCGTGCCGGGGCGCTTCGCGAGACGGGCTACGCTGCGCGTCACGCCTTGCTCTTCGCTGACGACGAGATCGATTGCACGGGCGAGGGCGTCGATGCCCTGTCGGATCGTGCGTGGTGCGAGAGGCTCCGGCTCGCCACTCTCGACGCGGGAAAGACCGCCCTCGTCGAGCGCCCACGAGATGTAACCGGCAACGTCCGCGATCGTCACGTCTCGGACGCGCAGCGTCTCGACCCACCTGTCGAGCAGCTCGTCCACGGTCTCCGGGCGCCCGTAGCGGCCATCGCGGCGGATCCCGTTGCGCACGTCGTCCACCCATGCGCGCGCCCCAATGAGCGTCTGAAACGTGTGTGTTGCTTGCTTGCGTGGTTCACCGGGCGGGCTCGTGTCGATGGGACTGACCGTCGGTTCGAACCCGCCCGCCTGTCGAACAACCGCCCCTCTTGCTTCGGCGGGAGGGGCGGTTTCGTCGTGTGTACACGCCGAGCCAGTCGGCGAGCGGGATCGTTGCATTGCGGCTGATGGATCGGGAGTCGCGGTCGTGCAGTAGCCGAGTCGGCAACTGTGTACGTGGACCCCTAGACGGGCGAGACGCTACGGACTACCTTCGGCACGTAAACGACGGTGATCGCACAAGCGAGCCGATTGGAGCGGACCCATGGCGCGAGAACGACGACCATCGTTGAAGGACCCGGACCTCTACGAGCGCTTGCGCGCCGAGGGAAAGTCAGAGGAGCAGGCTGCCCGGATCTCGAACGCCGCAGCCAAGGACGGCAGATCCGCCGTGAGCAGACGCGGCGGATCCGCTGAGAACTACGAGGACCGGACCGTGCCCGAGCTCCGCAGACGCGCGAGGGAGCTTGGGCTCACTGGCGTGTCCCGTTATACGAAGAGCGAGCTCATCACGCGACTCCGAGAGCACTGACTGTGGTCAGTGCGGATTGTGAGGCAGTCATGACGAACATCGATCCCCGCACGAAGCACCCGCGTCCCCCGTACAACGAGCACAAGCAGGCATCGCAGCCCGGCTCATCGAGAGACATGGGCATCGCCCCCGACCACGGGGAAGACTCGTACACGGGCGCAGAACGACTGGTGGGGAAGCGTGCGTTGATTACGGGCGGCGACTCAGGGATCGGCCGCGCTGTCGCGATTGCGTACGCGCGCGAAGGCGCCGATGTCGCGATCGCTTTTCTTCCTGAGGAACGAAGCGACGCACGTGAGACGCAACGGCTTGTGGAAGCTTCAGGACGAAGGTGTGTTCTTCTTCCGGGAGATCTGACGGAGGAATCTGCGTGCATTGCCGCCGTCGGCGAGACTGTCGACGCGTTGGGCGGCCTCGACGTCCTCGTATTGAACGCGGCGACGCAGCGCGAGCGCGCGGATGACGCCGCGATTGATCGCCAGGATGCCCTTCGCGTCTTTGAAACGAATCTCGTCGCTCCGTTGTTGCTGTTCCGTGAAGCGGCTCAGTATCTTGAGCCCGGGGCATCGGTCATCGTTACCGCCTCAGTGCAAGCCTTTGACCCGTCGCCCGACCTGCTCGACTACGCGATGACGAAGGCAGCGCTTGTCGCGTTCGTCGAGGCGCTCGCGCAGCAACAGGGTGAGAAGGGGGTGCGAGCGAATGCCGTCGCCCCGGGGCCGATCTGGACGCCGCTGATCCCCGCTACCGGGTGGGACGACAAGCTCCGCGATTTTGGCAGCACCACTCCGCTCGGGAGGGCTGGGCAGCCTGCTGAACTTGCAGGAGCATACGTGTATCTCGCGTCGGAGGATGCGTCGTATACCTCTGGCTCGGTGATCGCAGTGACCGGCGGCCGTCACCTCTGACCGCCCGACGCCCACACGCCGATACGGACTTTTTACGGAGATCTCCATGATGAGCAACGAACAGATTCAAGCCGCGGACGGTGGTGCGCGCGTGACGACGACGCATGCGGCCTGGGGCTCCGGTGACCCGCATCTTCTTGTTCGGAAGGGGGAAGAGCGGTTCACGCATCACCTGGACGTCGAGGTGACGCGCATCGGCTCGGCGGCGGGCGTCGAGCTTCGCGTTCCGGAAACCGATGGACTGCACGCGACGATCGTTCATGACGAACGCGATGAGTTCGTTTTGACGATGCACGGGTCGGGCGAAACGAACGCGAACCTGGGTGCTTCCGGGGCACACCCGGGGAACCGGTCCGAGACGCTCAGGACGGGCGCTCGGTTCACTGCAGGCCCCTGGGAGTTCGTATATTCGCGGGCGGAATCGTCTGATCATGGGCGACCGTATGGCGGCCGGGAGGGTGGTGAACTCACCGTCCAACCAGCCCAGCCCGAGCGTCCTGATTACACGTCGGATCCTTCTGCGGAGGAGGCTCGACCACTTGAACCAGAGAATGACTGGCATGCGACCGAAGGCTGATCCGTCTCGCGACCTTCGTGCTGCCTGGGCCGCCTCAGGAACGATAGCGAGATGACTGAGCTGACGTCGGACCAGCTCGTTGAGTTCGCGTCCTTACTCGTCACGCTCGTGATCTTCTTCGGCATCGACGCGAAGTTTCGCTCCCGGAGAGGCCGGTCGCCGAGGTCGGAGGTATCGCACGTGCCGGTGGATCCTCTTCTGCGGCGATGTGACTCGCAGAGCGGGGCGGCGCCGAGTTTCGTCTGAGTCAGTCGGATGAGGCTTGGATTCGGGAGCACGCTGCCAAATGAGCGATGAATTGGCGTGGAGCGAAGTTCGGGATCTTGTGGACCTCGGCCGCGTGGATGACGTGTCCGGGCTGATTGATCGGGTGTCGGAGTACCGGGGCCGGGTGGGGGCGCGTTGGCAGGACGATCCTGAGCGGTGAGACCTCTCACGCATGTCTCACAACACGCGCAAGAACTGCCCGTTACCCACCATCAAGGACATCGCTAGTTCCGCATTATTCCGCGGCTGACAGCCTCTCACATTCACGCAGGGCGGGGATCCCGTCGAAGCGCGGCGTGAAGAACAGTGCGGCGACGAGCGTCAGCACGAGCGGATCCGCCCGCCCGCCCGTGACCTCGCCCGAGCGCGGCCATGCGGCGCCGATCGCGCTGCCGCCGAAGATCGCGGCGAGGAAGAGGGCGGTCGTGCGCGCGGGGCGGAGGGGTGCTCAGCACGCGCACTCCACGCCGCAGCACGACAGGTGGTCGGCGAGCATGCCCGCATCGCGCCGCGCCTGAAGGCCCCCGTGTCGAGCCGCGCCGCCCTACAGCGCCTCGTGCGCGGCGAGCCGCCGCACCGTCTCCTGCGCCCCGCGCTCGTGCAGCGACGCGAGGGCCGCGAGGTAGGGGGTCGTGAACGCGTCGCGGGTCGCGAGGTCGCCGAAGAACTGCTCGAGGCGCACGAACGCGAGCGGATCCTCCGCCTGCGTCGCGGCCACGCGCTTGAGCTCGTCGGCGAAGCGGTCGACGACGGTGATCGGATCGCCCTGCTCGTCGACGGCCTCGTCGTAGCGCGCCCACGACGCGCAGATCGCGGCCGAGACCTCGACGGGCGCGCCCGACGCGAGGTTGTCGAGGATCACGGGCACGAGCCACTTCGGGATCCTGTCGGACGACTCGGCGCCCAGGCGCGCGAGGGTGTCGCGGATCTCGGGGTTCGCGAAGCGCTCGATGAGCGTGTCCTTGTACGCGTCGAGGTCGATGCCGGGAACGGGGTCGAGGCTCGGGGTCCCCTCCTCGTCCATGTACCTCCTCAGGTAGGCCGCGATGTCGGCGTCGGCCATCGCCTCGTGCGCGTAGGTGTGTCCCGCGAGCGTCCCGAAGTAGGCGAGGCCCTGGTGCGACGCGTTGAGGAGGCGCAGCTTCATGTGCTCGTAGGGGACGACGTCGTCGACCACCTGCACGCGGGCCTCCTCGTACGGCGGGCGCCCGTCGACGAACGCGTCCTCGAGGACCCACTGGAAGAACGGCTCGGCGACGACGGGCCACGCGTCGTCGACACCCGCCTGCTCGCGGAGCTCGGCGCGGTCGGCGTCGGTCGTCACGGGCGTGATCCGGTCGACCATCGCGTTGGGGAAGGCGACGCTCCGCTCGATCCAGTCGGCGAGCTCGGGATCGACGAGGCGCGCGAAGGCGCAGAACATCGTGCGCGCGACGCGGCCGTTGCCCGCGATGTTGTCGCACGACTGCAGCGTGAAGGGCGTCGTCCCCTCGGCGCGGCGCCTGCGGAGCGCCTCGACGACGTAGCCGAACACGGTCGACGGATCCCGCCCCTCCCGGATGGCGGCGGCGTCGGCGGCGATCGACGGCTCGTCGGCGACGAACTCGCCGGTGACGGGGTTGACGTTGTACCCGCCCTCCGTGACGGTCAGCGAGACGATGCGGATCTCGGGGCTCGCCATGAGCGCCACGAGGGCGCCCGGGTCGTCGGGCCCGAAGCGGTAGTCGACGATCGACCCGATGATGCGTCGGTCGCGCGACCCGTCGGGGTGCTTGAGGACGAGCGAGTACAGGTGATCCTGTGCCGCGAGGGCGTCGCGCATCGCGGCGTCGCCGGGCAGCAGGCCGGCGCCGACGATCCCCCAGTCCATCGCGAGGCCCTGCGCGTGCAGGTCGTCGAGCACCATCGCCATGTGCCCGCGGTGGAAGCCGCCGACGCCGAAGTGGACGATCCCCGGCGTGACCCGGGACCGGTCGTACGCGGGGGTCGCGACGCCGCGCGCGGCGATGCTCGCGAGGGTCGCGTCGGACGGGCGGATGGGTGTCGTGTCAGAAGACATGGTTCTCTCCTCTTCGAGGATCCGGTTCGTTACTTGACCGCGCCCATGGACAGGCCCTGGACGAGCTTGTCCTGCGCGGCGATCCCAGCGGCGAGCACAGGGACCGAGATGACGAGCGACGCCGCGCAGACCTGCGACAGGAACAGGCCCTGCGAGGTGACGAAGCCCGTCAGGAAGACGGGCGCCGTGCCCGCGGCGGTCGACGTGAGCACCGAGGCGAACAGCAGCTCGTTCCAGCTGAAGATCACGCAGATGAGTGCCGTCGCCGCGAGGCCGGGCGCCGTGAGCGGCAGAAGGATCTGCAGGAAGACGCGCGGCAGGCGCGCGCCGTCGATCTCGGCCGCCTCGAGCACCGCGATGGGGATCTCGGCGAGGAACGACCGCATCATCCACACCGCGATCGGCATGTTCATCGCCGAGTAGATGATGATCAGCAGCAGCCAGGTGTCGAGGATCCCGAACATGCGCGCCACGATGTAGATCGGCAGGAGGCCCGCGACCATCGGCAGCATCTTCGTCGAGAGCAGGAAGAACAGCACGTCCGACCAGCGCTCGATCCGCCGGACGGCGAGCGAGTACGCCGCCGCCGTCGAGAGCACGAGCACGATGAGGGTCGAGACGACCGACGCGACGGCCGAGTTGATGAGGAACGGCCAGGGGTTCACCCCGCCCGACGCCCCGAAGAACTCGGCGAACGACGCGCCCGTCAGCGGGGCGAAGAAGCTCGGCGGGTTGGTCGCGGCGTCGACCTCCGAGTGGAGCGCCGTGAGGATCATCCACACCACGGGGGTGATGAAGATCAGCCCGACGACCCAGGCGACGACGCCGAGGACGATAGACGAGGCCCTCCCGCGCGTCGAGCGGCGCGGGCGAGGCGAGGGGACCGAGATCCGCTCGGTCGCGGTCATGGTGCTCATCAGCTCTCCTCCTTGAGCAGGCTCGACGCGGTCCGCAGCGCGAAGGTCGCGACGACGAGCGAGACGACCACGACGACGACGCCGACGGCCGACGAGACGCCGTAGTCCTGCGCCACGAAGAACTCCTGGTAGATGACGTAGGGCAGGTTCGCCGTCCCGAGGCCGCCCGAGGTCATCGTGAACACGGTGTCGAAGTTCTGGACGATGTAGATCGTCCCGAGGAGCACCGCGAGCTCGATGTACCGGCGCAGGTGGGGGAGCGTCACGAACCGGAAGACCTTCCACGGCCCGGCGCCGTCCATCATCGCGGCCTCGTACACGTCGAGCGGCCGCGACTGCAGGCCCGCGAGCATGATCAGCATCATGAACGGGGTCCACTGCCAGACGAGGACGACGCCGATCGCCAGCAGCGGCGCCGTGCTCATGATGTCGAGCTGGGGCGCGTCGTCGCCGAACAGCATCGTCAGAGTTCCGTTGAGGAGCCCGTACGAGGTGTTGAAGATCGCGTGCTTGAAGACGAGCGCCGCCGCGACGGGGACGATGAGGAACGGCACGATTATGAGCGTGCGGACGACGCCGCGCCCGACGAACTTCCGGTCGAGCAGCAGGGCGATGAGCATCCCCAGGAGCGCCGACACGAAGACCGTGCCGACCGTCAGCACGACGGTCACGCCGACGGCGCGGAGGATGAGCGGATCCGTGAGGACGCTCCGGTAGTTCTCGAGCGTCCCGAACCACACGTCGTTCGGGTACGCCGCGTTCCAGTTCATGAACGAGATCACGATCGTGATCACGAACGGGATCTGGGTCACGACGATCACGAACGCGAGCGCCGGCAGCAGGGGGCCGCGCCGGGCCCACGCCCTCCTTCCGGTGGGCGCGGGCTCGCGGCCCGCCACGATCGTGCGCGTGTCGTCTGGTGCGATCGCGGTCGACGTCATCGCCTTCTCCTCTCGCCTCGTCCGGCCCCGGTCACTCCTGCTGGTACTTCTCGCCGATCGTCTGCGCCTCGGACTGGCCGCGGGCGAGGGCGTCGTCGACGGATCCCTGGCCGGCGATCGCCGAGCTGATGTCCTCGGAGACGCTCGTCGCGAGGTTCGCGAACTCGGGGATCGCGACGAACTGCACGCCGAGGGCGGGGCGCGGCTGCACGCCGGGCGAGACCGGGTCGGCCGACTCGATCGCGTCGACGGTCTGCTGGTAGAAGGGTGCCGCCGCCTCCTGGTAGTCGGCGTTCTCGTACGTCGAGGAGCGCTTGCCCGCGGGGACGCGCTCCCAGCCGTACTCGTCGGCGACGAGCTCCTCGTACTCCTGCGACGAGGCCCACGCGACGAACTGCTTCGCCTCGTCCTGGTTCTTGCCCGCGGCCTGGATGCCCCAGGCCCACGTGTACAGCCACGAGCTCGAGTCGGTCTCCATGACGGGGGCCGGCGCGTAGCCGATCTTGCCCTTGACGGGCGAGTCCTCGGCCTCGAGCGTGCCGGTCGCGGCCGTGGAGTCGTACCACATGGCGACGTTGCCCTGCTGCAGGTTCGTGAGGCACTCGGTGTAGCCCGACTGCGCGGCGCCGCTCTCGCCGTGCTCGCGGATGAGGTCGACGTAGAATTCGACGGCCTCGGTGAACTCGGGGGAGTCGACCTGGGCGTTCCAGTCCTCGTCCCACCAGGTCCCGCCGAAGGTGTTCACGACGGTCGTCAGCGGGGCGAACATCTGCCCCCACCCGGGGAGGCCGCGCAGGCAGATGCCCTTCATGCCCGACTCGGCCCCGTCGACCTGCGCCGCGATCTCCGCGACGTCGTCCCACGTCGGGGCATCCGGCATCGTGACCCCCGCCGCGTCGAGGACGTCGGTCCGGTACATGAGGAAGGAACCCTCGCCGTAGAAGGGCTCGCCGTAGACGGATCCGTCGACCGTCAGCGAGTCTGCGACGGGGGCGAGGATGTCGTCCTGGTCGAAGTCGGCGTCGTCGACGACGCCCTCGTCGAGCGACGTGAGCCACCCGTTCTGCGCGTAGGTCGGGATCTCGTAGTTCGAGAGGGAGGCCACGTCGTACTGCCCCGCCTGGGCCGAGAACTCCTGGCCGATCTTCGCCCGGACGTCGTTCTCGGGGAGGATCGTGTAGTTCACCGTGATGCCCGTGTCGGCGGTGAAGTGCTCGGCCGTGAGCTTCTGGAGATCCTCCATCTGGGGGTTGTTCACCATGAGCACGTTGACCTCACCCCCGTCGGCGCTCGTCGATCCCGCGCCGCCGCAGGCGCTCAGGGCGAGCGCCCCCGTCGCGGCGACCGCGACGGCCGCGATGCGTGTCGTTCTGCTGCGATTCATGTTCCTGGCTCCTCGTCGGTGAGGTCGTCCGGTCGGCGAAGCCGCCGTGATCGGGTGCGCCGGGCCCGCCGGTGCACATATGAGCATCGGTGCTCATTCGCGACTGATCATGGCATGCGGTGCACAGATGCGCAATGGGTATCATCTGAGCAGAGCCGGCCGGACGGGCGCGGCACCGACGAGGGATGCCATGGCAGCGACGACCGACCCGCGACACCGGCGGCTGCTCGCGCAGCTCGCCCGCGCCTACTACCTCGAGCACCGGTCGAAGGTGCAGATCGCCGACGACTTCGGCCTCAGCCGGTTCCAGGTCGCGCGCCTCATCGACGAGGCCCACGATTCGGGCGTCGTGACGATCACGATCGAGTCCGAGCAGCCCGATCGCGGCGACCGCGGCGACGTGATCGCCCGCGAGCTCGGCGTCCGGTCGGTCGAGATCGTCGACGGGGGATCCGACACGACGGTCGCGATGGGTCGCGCCGCGCTGCGGCACCTCGACGTCAGCGCGCGCCCCGGGCAGCGCATCGGGCTCTCGTGGTCGCGCACCATCGCGGCGGCGTCGGCCTTCGTCCCGGCGCTCCCGCGCAGCACCGTCGTGCAGCTCGCGGGCGCGCTGCAGCTCGACGACGCGGCTCCCCGCCAGCAGGTCTTCACCCTGCTCGAGCAGGATCCCGACGTCGACATGGTGCGCCTCCCGGCGCCGCTCCTCGTGACGGCGCCCGAGACGGCGGCCGACCTCCGGGCGCTCCCCGAGATCCGGATCGCGCTCGAGGCGGCCGACGACCTCGACCTCGCTATCGTGTCGATCGGCGCGTGGCGCGGGTCGCTCTCGTCGGTGCGGCTCAAGTGCGGGCCGGATCTGCGCCGCGCGGCCGAGGAGGCGGGCGCCGTCGCCGAGACCTCGGGCCGCCTCATCGCCGCCGACGGATCGCCCGTCACGACGCTCGACGACCGCGTCATCGCCGTGACCCTCGACCAGCTGCGCGCCGCGGGAACGACCGTCGGCGTCGCCTACGGCGCCGACCGGGCAGCCGCGGTGCGGGCGGCCGCGCGCTCGGGCGCCTTCGACGTCCTGATCGTCGACGAGCCGCTCGCCGAGGAGCTCCTGTCCGACGCCGGGTGATCTCGCCCCATCCGACCCGGGGTGCGTGACGCGGCGGCGCTCGTGTCGTACGCTCGCGGCAGCCGGTCTCAACGATGTGACCGGCTCGACCGACATGCGGCAAGGAGGCCACATGACGCACCCCGACACCGGCGCACCCCCGGCCGGACAGATCGAATATCCGCAGATCGAGCAGTCGCCGAGGTTCCGCGAGCTCCGGAGATCCCATCGCTCGTTCGTGTTCCCGATGGCGGCGTTCTTCCTCATCTGGTACTTCGTGTACGTGCTCCTCGCCGGCTGGGCGCCCGACTTCATGGCCCAGCGCGTGTGGGGCGACGTCACGGTGGGCCTGCTCTTCGGGCTCGGCCAGTTCGTCACGACCTTCGTGATCACGATGACGTACGTCGCGTTCGCGAACCGCCGGCTCGACCCGGCCGCGACCGAGATCCGTGAGGACCTCGAGAAGCAGGAGGCGGGCGCATGAGCGACTGGATCGCGGGCGCCCTCGCGAGCGCGTCGTCCGCCGTCACGACGATCGAGAACAACCCCGTCCTCAACATGTCGATCTTCGCCGTGTTCGTGGCCGTGACGATGTTCATCGTGATCCGGGCGAGCCGGAACAACCGGTCCGCTGCCGACTACTACGCCGGAGGGCGCTCCTTCTCGGGGCCGCAGAACGGGTTCGCGATCTCGGGCGACTACCTCTCGGCCGCGTCGTTCCTCGGCATCGTCGGCGCGATCGCGGTCAACGGCTACGACGGATTCCTCTACTCGATCGGGTTCCTCGTGGCCTGGCTCGTCGCGCTCCTGCTCGTCGCCGAGCTCATGCGCAACACGGGCAAGTTCACGATGGCCGACGTGCTGTCGTTCCGCCTCAAGCAGGCGCCCGTCCGCATGGCGGCCGCGATCACGACGCTCGCGGTGTGCTTCTTCTACCTGCTCGCGCAGATGGCGGGCGCGGGCGGTCTCGTCTCGCTCCTCATGGGCATCGAGGGCCAGGTCGGGCAGTCGCTCGTCATCGCGGTCGTGGGCGTGATCATGGTGATCTACGTGCTCGTCGGCGGCATGAAGGGCACGACCTGGGTGCAGATCGTCAAGGCGTTCCTCCTCATCGGCGGCGCCATCGTCATGACGATCTGGGTCCTCGCGATCAACGGGTTCAGCATCAACGCGCTGCTCGAGTCGGCAGTCGCGGCCAACCCGGCGGGCGACGCGATCCTCGGCCCGGGCCTGCAGTACGCGAACCCCGTCGACTTCCTCTCGCTGGGGCTCGCGCTCGTCCTCGGCACGGCGGGGCTCCCGCACGTGCTCATGCGCTTCTACACCGTCCCGACCGCCAAGGAGGCGCGGCGTTCGGTCGTGTGGGCGATCTGGCTCATCGGCCTCTTCTATCTGCTGACGCTCGTGCTCGGGTACGGCGCGGGCGCTCTCGTGGGGCCCGAGCAGATCCTCGCGGCGCCCGGCGGGGTGAACTCGGCGGCGCCGCTGCTCGCGAACGCGCTCGGCGGCCCGATCCTCATGGGGTTCATCTCGGCCGTCGCCTTCGCGACGATCCTCGCGGTCGTCGCGGGCCTCACGATCACGGCGTCGGCGTCGTTCGCGCACGACATCTACGCGAACGTCATCAAGAAGGGCCGCGCGACGGGCGAGGGAGAGGTGCGGGTCGCCCGCATCACGACGCTCGTCGTCGGCGCCCTCGCGATCGTCGGCGGCATCGGGGTCCAGGGGCAGAACGTCGCGTTCCTCGTGTCGCTGGCGTTCGCGGTCGCGGCGTCGGCGAACCTGCCGACGATCCTCTACTCGCTGTTCTGGCGGGGGTTCACGACGGCCGGCGCGGTGCTGAGCATGTACGGCGGCCTCGCGTCGGCGCTCGTGCTCATCGTGCTCTCGCCCGTTTTCTCGGGAGCCGAGACGAGCGTGTTCCCGTCGATCGACATCGCGGTGTTCCCGCTGTCGAACCCCGGGATCATCTCGATCCCCGTGGGCTTCCTGCTCGGATTCCTGGGGTCGTTCATCGGGCGCGGCCGCGAGGATCCGCGGCTTGCGGCCGAGATGGAGGTGCGCTCGCTCACGGGCCACGGCGCCGAGAAGGCCACCTCGCACTGACCGGCGCGGGCAGGGCGGATCCCCGGAAGGGCCTACTCCTTCCGGGGATCCGTGTGTCCGCGGGCGCCCGGGTGAGGGGAGGCGGCGACCGCGGAGCTTCGGGGGATCAGGCGGGCCACACCCCGCTGGATCCGCGGCGGTGGCTGCCGACGAGGTGCGTGTCGACGATGCCGATCGCCTCCATGAGCGCGAACATCGTCGTCGGCCCGACCCACCGGAAGCCGAGCGACTTCAGGTGCTTCGACAGCGCGACCGACTCGGGGGACGTCGACGGGATCTCGGCGAGCGCGCGCGGGGCCGGCGTCTCGTCGGGCCGGAAGCCCCAGACGACCTGGGCGAGGTCAGTTCCCGTCTCGCGGAGCGCGACGGTCGCGCGCGCGTTGTCGATCGTCGCGCGGATCTTCGCGCGGTTGCGGATGATCGCGGCGTCGGCCATGAGGCGTTCGGCGTCATCGTCGCCGAACGCCGCGACGGCGTCGGGCGAGAAGCCCGCGAACGCCTCGCGGAACGCGGGCCGCTTGCGCAGCACCGTCGCCCACGAGAGGCCCGACTGGAACGACTCGAGCGCGAGCCGCTCGAACACGCCCTGCTCGTCGCGCACGGGCATGCCCCACTCGGTGTCGTAATAGGCGCGGAGGAGGTCGCTCTGCTCGGCCCACGCGGGGCGCAGGAGCCCGTCGTGGCCGGTGACGAGGCCGGGGTCTTCTCGCGTGTCTGCGTCGCTCATGTCCCCATCCTCGCCCGCGGCGGCGGGCGCGCGCTCGCCGCGTCGCACCCCCGTTGTGGACGGATCCGCCGAAGCCGGGGCTGTGGACGCGCTGACCCCGGCGCGACACGCCGGAGGACCCGGCCCGTGGATTTCCGGAAAGCCCGGCGTATCGCGCGGAAATCGCGGCGGCGGGCCATACCGTTGCGCATGTGTGGCGTATCAAGGGATCAGCGGCTCTGTCCGGAGCGGAGAACGGGGTGACCCCGGGCGACCTGCAGGTCGCCGAGCCCGGCACCCCGATCGGCCACATCGCCGACCCCGAACGCGAGGCGCTCCGCGCATCGGCCTCCCGACTCGGCGGCGCGTCGACCCTCCTGCGGTACCGCGAGGCGCCCGAGTCGTTCATCGAGATCACGACCGCGCACCCCGGAAGCCTTCCCCAGTTCATCACGGGGCGCTCGACGCTCCTCTCGAACCTCTTCCGCGACGAGGTGGCGCTCCGCCACGCACGCCTCGCCGCCGAGCGGATCGCCGCGAAGAACGTCGAGCTGCGCATGGCGCGCGGCATCGACGCCGTCCGCCTCGCCGTGGGCCTCGCGAGCTGGCGCGTCGGATCCGAGCACTTCTCGGCCCCCGTGCTGCTGCGCCCCCTCGCGCTGCGCCGCCACCACGCCGACTTCGAGCTCAAGCTGCGCGGCGGCTTCGTCGTGAACCCCGAGCTCATCGAGGCGGCGCGCGACCACTTCGGGGTCGAGATCGACGCCGACGCGCTCGCGTCTCTCGCCTACGACGACGGCCTCTTCCAGCCGCAGCCGGTCATCGACCGCCTGCGCGCGATCACGGGCCACGTCGACACCTTCTCGGTCAAGGCGCGCCTGTTCATCTCGACGTTCGCCGACGTCTCGACGCCGGCGGTCCGCGACCTCGCCGACCTCGACCATCCGCTGCTCAACGCGCTCGGCGGGCATGCCGACGACCTGCGCCGCGTCCAGGCGCCGCGGCCCGCGCCCGTCGTGACGAGCCCCGACGACCGCGCCCCGGCCTCCGACACCTTCCTGCTCGACGCCGACAGCGAGCAGGAGCTCGTGCTCGCGCGCATCGCCGCGGGGCACTCGCTCGCGGTGCACACCCTGCCGGGGACGGGCGGAACGCAGACGGTCATCAACGCCGTCGGACAGCTCGTCCGCGCCGGCAAGCGCGTGCTCGTCGTGAGCGCGCGTCGCTCGACGCTCGACGGCGTCGCGCACCGCCTCAAGGGGATCGGCCTCGAGGGGCTCGCGGTGTCGCCGACGGGTCTCCGCACCGACCTCATCCGCGCCATCGGCCGCAACGAGCGCGCGGCGCAGCCGCAGGTCGCCGACATCGACGACGCCCTCGTCCGCCTGCGCACCGTGCTGCGCGACTACCGCGAGGCCCTCGTGAGCCCGCGCGCGAACCTCGGCGGCGTTTCGGTCCTCGACATCACGCGCGAGCTCACGCGGCTCGCGTCACTGCCCGTGCCTCCGACCTCGTCGACGCGTCTCACGCTCGCGGCGCTCGAGAAGCTCTCGGGCGACCGCCGCGAGACGGCCGCGACGCTCGCGCTCGCCGCGCGCCTCGGCGAGTTCCGCGTCGGCCCCGATGACTCGCCCTGGTACGCCGTCAGCTTCGAGACGACGGACGACGCCCGCGAGGCGCACGCGCTCGCGGGGCGCCTGCACCGCGAGCGCGTGCCCCAGCTGCTCGAGCGCGGATACGAGCTCATCTCGCAGACGCGCATGCGTCCGTTCAAGACGCTCGACGAGCTCGGCGAGTACCTGCGGCTGCTGCACGGGATCCGCGACTCGCTCGACAGGTTCCAGCCGATCGCGTTCGAGCGCCCGCTCGCCGACATGATCAAGGCGCACGGCACGCGCCGCGACAGCGCCGCGATGTCTTCGTCGCAGCGCCGACGCCTGCGCCGCCTCTCGCGCGAGCTCGTCCGCCCCGGCGTGCACGTCGCCGACATGCACGACGCGCTCACGCGGATCCAGCACCAGCGCACGCAGTGGCAGCACCTCGTCGAGGGCGTCGCCGCGCCCGAGATCCCCCTCGGCCTCGCCGAGGTGCAGGACGAGTGGGTCGAGGTCGAGGCCGAGCTCGGGTCCCTCGACGCCGCGCTGGGCCGGGGCACCCGCCTCGCCGCGCTGCAGATCGAGCGCCTGATCCGCACCCTCGCTGGCCTCGCGGCCGAGTCGCGCGTCTTCGAGAACATCGTCGAGCGCGCCGAGCTGCGCACGAAGCTCGCCGACATCGGCCTCGGCCCGCTGCTGACCGAGCTCTCGGTCCGACACGTCGACGAGGCGCGCGTCGGCGAGGAGCTCGAGTTCACCTGGTGGCAGTCGGCGCTCGAGCACGTGCTCGCGAGCGACTCGGCCCTTCTGGGCGCGAACACGAGCGTCGTCGACCGCCTCGAGAAGGACTTCCGCCTCGTCGACGAGGCGCACGCCTCGGCGTCGGGCCCCATGCTCGCCTGGCAGCTCGCCTCGCAGTGGAAGATCGGCATCGTCGACGAGCCCGACGAGTCGGATCGCCTGCGCCGCGCCCTCATGCGCGGCGAGGTCGACCCGATCGGCCTCCGGGCCGCGGCGCCGACCCTGCTCCGCACCCTCGCGCCCGTGTGGCTCGCCTCGCCGTACGAGGTCCCGATGCTGCCGGCCGACGAGCAGTTCGACGTCGTGATGCTCGCCGACTCCGCCGCGATCAGCCTCGCCGAGGCGGCGCCCGCCATCCGCCGCGCCGCGCAGGTCGTGGCGTTCGGCGACCCCGTGACGCAGCGCCCGACGCCGTTCGTCGTCTCGACGGCCGAGCGCCCGGTCCCCGCGTCGGAGCGCCCCGAGACCGAGCGCAGCGCGTTCGAGCGCCTCGCCGAGATCCTCCCGGTCGAGACCCTGACGCAGAGCTACCGCGCGGGCGGGGAGGACCTCGCCCATCTCGTGAACGGAGCGTTCTACGGCGGTGAGCTCGCCTCGTTCCCGTGGGCCGGGTCCTACCTCGGCCGCGGCAGCCTGTCGGTCGACGTCGTCGAGGGCGGCCACGGCGCGCCCGACCCCGAGACGGGCGCGGTCGAGAGCCCGGACGCCGAGGTCGCGCGCGTCGTGACGCTCGTCGTCGAGCACGCCGTCAACCGTCCTCGCGAGTCGCTCATGGTGATCACGGCGAGCAGGCGCCACGCCGAGCGCGTCCGCGCCGCCGTCACCGCGGCCTTCGCCGGACGGAGCGACGTCGCCGACTTCGTCTCGCGCGAGACGGCCGAGCCGCTCGCGGTCCTGACGCTTGAGGAGTCGGTCGCGGAGAGCCGCGACCGGGTGATCTTCTCGCTCGGCTACGGCAAGACCCGCCACGGCCGCGTGCTCAGCGAGCTCGGCGACCTGTCGAGCGACGACGGCGAGCGGCTGCTGACCGTCGGCATGACGCGCGCCCGCCGCTCGATGGTCATCGTGACGTGCGTTCAGCCGCCCGACATCGACGACGGTCGCTTCTCCAACGGCGCCGCGCTCCTCATGGACATGCTGCGGTCGTTCGAGGAGCGCGCGAAGGCGCCGCGCACCGAGGACGACGCCGATCCGCTGACGCTCGTGCTCGCCCGTGAGCTGCGCCGCATGGGCGCGGCCGTCGAGGTCGACTACCGCGGGCTCCTGCCGCTCGTCGCTCAGGCCGGCGGCAAGGCGGTCGTGATCGAGAGCGACCCCGAATCGCGCGAGGGATCCCTGCGCGAGTCGCTGCGCCTGCACCCGCAGGTGCTGCGCCGCCTCGGCTGGCACTACGTCCGCGTCCACGCGTTCGACCTGTACAGCGACCCCCGCTCGGTCGCCGAGCGCGTCGCCTCGGTCCTCGGCATCGGCCCCGACGTCGCGCGCGTCGACGAGGACACCGCGCCCATCGAGGCGTGACGGGCGAGCGGCAGCACGTCGAGCGCGTCGCGGGATCCCGTCGCGCGCGGCTCACGCGCGTCGAGGGCACCCTCGGCGACTCCGACGCCGAGGCGACGCTGCGCGACGACGACCCGGCGCCCGAGCCCGCGGACCGCGGCCCGAACGACGCGCAGCTCCGCCAGGACAAGCCGCCGCACTACTCCTGACGCCGCCCCGCGCGCGCGAAGAAGGCGCCGCCCCGAGGGGCGACGCCTTCTTCGCGGATCCGCTTACGCGTTCTGCTGCTTGAGCAGGTCGCGGATGTCGGTGAGGAGCTCCTCCTGCGTGGGGGCCTCGACCTCGACGACGGGGTTCTTCGCGGCGCGGCGCTCGGCCAGCTTGTTCATCGGCACGACGAGCGCGAAGTACACGACGAACGCGATCGCGAGGAAGTTGATGATCGCCTGGATGATCGCGCCGATGCCGAAGTTCACGTCGGCGAAGATGCCGGGGAACGTGATGACCCAGCTCGAGAGCGCGCCGCTCGGCACGAAGGCGCCGATGAGCGGGTTGATGACGTAGTCGACGACCGCGGTGACGATCGCACCGAACGCGGCGCCGATGATGACGGCGACCGCGAGGTCGATGACGTTCCCGCGCATGATGAATTCTTTGAAGCCCTGGAACATTGAGTACCCCTTCATTCCGGGACCGCGAAGCGCGGCGCCCGTCTACTTCCGACCAGACGGGCGTCCGACGGTCAGGCGCCCGCGGCGCCGCCCGACGAGGTGCTCGCCGGGGCCGGTGCCGATGACGATGATGCCGTGGAAGAGCGCGATTCGTCAGATCCCGCGCCCGTCGACGACGAATGCGACCCGCGGGAGTCGGTCCGGTAGAACCCGGATCCGCGGAAGGTGACGCCGATGGATCCGTACTGCTTGCGCAGCTTCCCGCCGCACTCGGGGCAGACGGTGAGGGCGTCGTCGCTGAACGACTGCACGGCGTCGAAGGCGTGGCCGCACTGCGTGCACGCATAGGAGTAGGTGGGCATGAGGACCTCTCAGACGGCCGGGGGGCCGCGGTGGATCAGGATCTGCGTCGGCGTGATCGTGCCGGTCACCGCGACGTCGTGGGCCTCGCGCGGCACGTCGTCGTCGACCTCAGAATCATAGTTGACCGTCATCACGGGAGTCCCGGGCGCGAGCAGCGCGAGCGCGCGGTCGTAGAAGCCGCCGCCCCCGCCGAGCCGGTGCCCCGACCGGTCGACCGCCGTCGCGGGGGCGAGCACGAGGTCGGCCTCCGCGAGCGCGCCGGGTCCGAGGGCCGGCCCCGTCGGCTCGGGAACGCGCAGCGACGACGTCCGTTCGCCGCCCGGCAGCGCCCAGTCGAGGGATCCGTCGTCGCGCGCGATCGGGAGGAGGACCCGCACCCCCGCGGCCGTCGCCGCGGCGATGAGCGCGCGGGTCGGCGGCTCGGTCGCGGTCGGCAGGTAGCAGGCGACGGTGCGCGCGCCGAAGCGCGCGATCGCGTCGAGGCCGCGCGCCCGGATCCCCTCCTCCGTCCAGGCGCGCTCGGCGGCCGGCCGCGCGCGCCGCTCGGCCCGGATGCGCCGGCGGAGCGCGTCCTTCTGCTCGGGGAGGGAGAGGTCCACCGGCCCAGTCTGCGCGCATCGGCCCCGTCGACTGGAATCCTCGGCTCTCTCGCCTATGGTGTTTCGCATGGAACCTGCCAAGATCAAGGCCGTCATGCCCGTCGCGGGCCTCGGCACTCGCTTCCTTCCTGCGACGAAGGCGACGCCCAAGGAGATGCTCCCGGTCGTCGACAAGCCCGCGATCCAGTACGTGGTGGAAGAGGCCGTCGCAGCCGGGATCCGCGATGTCCTCATGATCATCGGTCGCAACAAGAACGCCATCGCGAACCACTTCGACTCGGTCCCCGAGCTCGAGGAGAAGCTGACGCAGAAGGGCGACGACACGAAGCTCGGCCACGTGCAGCGTTCGAGCGAGCTCGCCGACATCCACCTGCTCCGCCAGGGTGAGCCCAAGGGCCTCGGCCACGCGGTGTCGCGTGCGCAGTCGCATGTCGGCGACACGCCCTTCGCCGTCATGCTCGGCGACGACCTCATCGACGAGCGCAACCCGCTGCTCCCCAAGATGATCGAGGTCAACGAGCAGAAGCAGGCCATGGTCATCGCCCTCATGGAGGTCGACCCCGACCAGATCAGCCTCTACGGCTGCGCGTCGGTCGAGGCGACCGACGACCCCGACGTCGTGAAGGTGCTCGACCTCGTCGAGAAGCCCGCCAAGGAGGACGCGCCCTCGAACCTCGCGATCATCGGCCGCTACCTCCTGACCAAGGAGATCTTCCCCGTCCTCGAGCACACCGCTCCGGGCAAGGGCAACGAGATCCAGCTGACCGACGCGCTCAAGGAGGTCGCCGCCGACCCCGAGAACGTCGACGTGTACGGCGTGATCTTCCGCGGCCGCCGCTACGACACGGGCGACAAGCTCGACTACATCAAGGCGATCGTGCAGCTCGCGAGCGACCGCGACGACCTCGGCCCCGACCTGAAGCCGTGGCTGAAGGATTTCGCCGCTAGCATCTGAGAACGCGGCAACCGGCCGCGACGATGTCCGAGGAGATCAGCGGCATGGATGCCCTCGAGAGCGCCCACGGGCCCGTGACCATCCGACTGGTCCGGGCCCGTGACGCTAAGCCCCTGCAGCACGAGCTCATGACCAACAGGGCGTGGCTCTCGCCCTGGGAGGCCACGAACCCCGACGGCGCGGTGTCGCTCGACATGCGCTCGGGCGTCAGGCGGCTCCAGCAGCAGTACCGCGACGGCCAGAGCGTGCCCTTCGTCATCGAGTACGAGGGCGAGGTCATCGGCCAGCTCAACGTGTGGGGGATCGCGCGCGGATCCCTGTCCTCGGCGACGATCGGCTACTGGGTCTCGAAGCGGGTCGCGGGGCGGGGGATCACCCCGACCGCCGTCGCGCTCGCGACCGACCTGTGCTTCTCGGCGCTGCGGCTGCACCGCATGGAGATCTGCATCCGCCCCGAGAACGGGCCGAGCCTGCGCGTCGTCGAGAAGCTCGGTTTCCGCTACGAGGGCTTCCGCCGTCGCTACATCCACATCGACGGCGACTGGCGCGATCACTTCGCCTTCGCGCTCACGCGCGAGGACGCGCCCGGCGGGGTCCTGCGCCGCTGGCTCTCGGGCGCGGCGCCCGAGTCGGCCGCCGCCCGCCCCGAGAGCCCCTGACCGGATCCCGCGCGGGCGAGACATCCCCGAAACGTCGCTCCGGCAGGATGCGGTCATGAGCATCACCCTGCGCGGAGCCCTGTCGGTCTGGACATCCGGGCGGGAGGGCGCGGGCGACGTGCACGTCGCGGACGGGCGGATCGCCGCGGGCCCCGGGAGCGGCGCCGAGATCCTCGACGTCTCCGGATGCATCGTCACGCCGGGCCTCGTCAACGCCCATCACCACCTCTTCCAGTCGGCCTTCCGCACCCTGCCGGGTACGCGGCAGGTGCCGATGCGCGAGTGGCTGCCCGCGATGGCGGCGGCCTATCGCGACGCGGGGATCGACGGATCCCTCACCTACGCCGCGGGGCGGATCGCGATCGCCGAGGGCCTGCTCGCGGGAGTCACGACGGTCGCGGATCATCAGCTGAACTGGCCCGCGATCGATGCGTCGTCCCTCGACGCGGGGACCGAGGTCGCGCTCGGCGTCGCGCGCGCGGCACGCGAGCTCGGCGGCCGCGTCGCGTTCGTGCGCGGGAGCGCGGGCGACGACGCGGCCACCGCCGCGGCGAGCGCCGACCGGATCGCGCAGGAGCTCGCCCCCGCGCCCGGCGGCGTGAGCGACGACGGCGTCGTGCAGGTCGCGGTCGGCCCCGCCGGCGTGCACAGCGACGGCGAGGCGACCTTCCGGGCCTTCGCCGAGGTCGCGGACGCGCGCGGCCTGAGGCGACGGACCCAGGCGAACGAGCAGGTCGACACCGAGATCGCGCTCGTGCGGTTCGGTCGCCGGCCGCTCGAGCTGCTCGACGCATGGGGGTGGCTCGAGCGCGGCACGACGATCGCGCACCTGTGCGACGTGACCCCCGACGAGATCGCGCTCCTCGCCGAGCGCGGAGTCACGGGCACGCACGCACCCGGGTGCGACGTGCCGATGGGCTGGGGGGTCGCGCCCGTGCAGGCGATGCTCGACGCCGGCGTCCGCCTGGGGCTCGGGACATCGGGCGGCGGCAGCAACGACGCGGGGCACCTCCTCGCCGACGCGCGGCTCGCCCTGCAGGTGTCGGGCCTCGCCGGGGCGCAGCTCGACGCGCGCGACCTCCTGACGATGGCGACGGCGGGGTCCGCCGACGGTCTGGGGCGCCGGGATCTCGGGCGGATCGAGCACGGCGCGGCCGCCGACCTCTGCGTGTGGGACGTGTCGGGGGTCGCCGACGGGGGCACGGCGGATCCCGTCGCGGGCCTGCTGTGGCTCAGCCCGGGGCGGCGCCCGAGGCACGTCGTCGTGGGCGGCCGGATCGTCGTGCGCGACTACGCGCTCGTCGACGCCGACGAGGCCGAGATCCGCTCGGCCCTGCGGGAGCGCGTCGGGCGGTAGCGCGGGGTCGGTGCGGCGCTTGTCGCACAAAGCCGACCAGCGTAAGGTTTTGGCAGACATCCGATCCCGACCCGATGGAGAGTCATGTCCGACACCACCGTTCCCGACGTCTCCGAGCTCACGCTCGACGAGAAGGCCGCGCTCACGAGCGGCCTCGATTTCTGGCACCTGAAGGGCGTCGAGCGACTCGGCGTCGAGCCCATCATGGTGACCGACGGCCCTCACGGCCTGCGCAAGCAGGCGGGCGAGGCAGACCACCTGGGCCTCAACGCCTCGGTCCCCGCCACGTGCTTCCCCCCGGCCGTCGCCCTCGGCTCGTCCTGGGACCCCGAGGTCACGGCCCGCGTCGGCGCCGCGATCGGCCGCGAGGCCGCGATCGAGGACGTCGCGGTCGTTCTCGGCCCCGGCGTGAACATCAAGCGCTCGCTGCTCGGCGGCCGCAACTTCGAGTACTTCTCGGAGGATCCCTTCATCGCCTCGACCATGGGCTCCGGCATCGTGCGCGGGATCCAGTCGCAGGGCGTCGGCACGTCGCTCAAGCACTTCGCCGCGAACAACCAGGAGACCGACCGCATGCGCGCGTCGAGCGAGGTCGACGCTCGCACGCTGCGCGAGATCTACCTCCGCGCGTTCCAGGGCGTCGTCGAGGACGAGCAGCCGTGGACCGTCATGTGCTCGTACAACCGCATCAACGGCGTCTACGCGTCCGAGGATCCCTGGCTCCTCACCCACGTCCTGCGCACCGAGTGGGGCTTCGAGGGCCTCGTCATGAGCGACTGGGGCGCCTCGAACATCCGCACCGAGGGAGTCAAGGCCGGCATGGACCTCGAGATGCCGGCGTCGGGCGGCCTCACCGACGCGCAGCTCGTCGCGGCCGTGAAGGACGGATCCCTCGACGAGGAGTACCTCGACATCGTCGCCCAGCGCGCGCTCGACCTGATCCGCAAGGCCGGGGAGCGCCCCGCGGTCTCGGGCGGCTTCGACGCCGACGAGCACCACGCGATCGCCCGCGAGGCGGCCGCGCGCTCGATCGTCCTCCTGAAGAACGACGGCGTCCTGCCCCTCAGCGCCTCGCAGAGCATCGCCGTCATCGGCGAGTTCGCCGCGAAGCCGCGCTTCCAGGGCGGCGGCTCGAGCCACATCAACCCGACGCGGGTCGACGCGGCGCTCGACGCGATCCGCGAGGTCGCCTCCGAGGTCAGCTACTCGGCCGGCTACGTCGTGCCCGAGGCCCCCGAGGGTATCGGCATGAGCGGGGCCAAGGCCCCGAAGCCCGCGCAGAGCGTCCTCGACGCCCTGCGCGACGAGGCCGTCGCCGCCGCGAAGGCGGCCGACGTCGCCGTCGTCTTCCTCGGCCTGCCCGACGAGGACGAGTCCGAGGGCTTCGACCGCGAGCACATCGACCTCCCGGCCGAGCAGCTCGCGGTGCTCGACGCCGTGATCGAGGCGAACGAGCGCGTCGTCGTCGTGCTCTCGAACGGCAGCGTCGTCGCGCTCCCCTTCGCCGAGCGCGTCTCGGGCGTGCTCGAGACCTGGCTGCTCGGCCAGGCGGGCGGATCCGCGACGGCCGACGTGCTCTTCGGCGCCGTCAACCCGTCGGGCCGTCTCACGGAGACGATCCCCTTCCGCCTCGAGGACAGCCCCGCGTTCACGAGCTTCCCCGGCGAGGCGAGCCGCGTCCACTACGGCGAGGGCCTCTTCGTCGGCTACCGCTGGTACGACGCGCGCGCGATCGACGTGCGCTTCCCCTTCGGCTTCGGCCTCTCGTACACGACGTTCGAGATCGGCGCCCCGACCGCCGTGGCCGACGCCGACGGCGGCATCGCGGTCACGGTCTCGGTGACGAACACGGGCGACGTCGCGGGCCGCGAGGTCGTGCAGGCCTACGTCTCGGTGCCGGAGTCGTCGGTCGTCCGCGTGCCGCGCGAGCTCAAGGCGTTCGCGTCGGTCGAGCTGCAGCCGGGTGAGAGCCGCGAGGTCGTGCTCTCGATCCGCCGCCGCGACCTCGCGTACTGGGAGGTCCGCACGGGCGCCTGGGTCGTCGAGGACGGCGCCTACCGCGTCGAGGTCGGCTCGTCGAGCCGCGACCTCGTCGGGGCGGCCGATGTCGCGGTCGCGGGCGACGAGCTCGTCCTGCCCGTCACGCGCGACTCGGTCGTCTCGGAGGTGCTCGCGCACCCCGTCGTCGGCGACCTCGCCCGCGAGGCCCTCGGCAAGACGGCGTTCGGCGAGCTGTTCTCGGTCGACGAGCCGAACCCCATGGGCGACTCGCTGCCGCTCGGTCGCCTCGTGAGCTTCGGCGTCGACCAGGCGATCGTCGACCGGATCATCGCCGGCGCGGCGTAATCGCGACGAGGAGGGGGCGCGGATCCGATCGGGATCCGCGCCCCCTTCGGCGTCCTCGGGCTCAGACGTCGAGCACGAGCCGCGGGCACGCGGCCCGCGACACGCAGACCATCATGACGGGGCTCGTCTCGCGCTCGCCCTCCGTCAGCACGCGGTCGCGGTGGTCGACCTCCCCGTCGATGACGACGGTCTCGCACGTCCCGCACGTCCCCTCGCGGCACGACGACACCGCGAAGACCCCGCCGCGCTCGAGGGCCTCGAGGACCGACTCGTCGGGGGAGACGGTGAGGACGTCTCCGGTCGAGGCGACCTCGACCTCGAAGGGCCCCGCCCAGACCGGCGCGGGCAGCTCGGACGCCGTGAACGGCTCCGTGTGGAGCTGCGCGGGATCCGCGACCTCGTCCTCGAGCGCCGCGAGGAGTCGCTCGGGGCCGCAGGCGACGATGGGTGCGCCCGCGGCGCCGGAGACGATCTCGGCGAGGTCGGCGCGCGTGCCCTCGTCGGAGACGTGGAGCCGCACGCGATCCCCGAGGCCCGCGAGCTCGTCGGCGAGCACGAGCGCGTCGCGGGACGCCGCGGCGTAGTCGAGCGTCCAGTCGGCGCCCGCCCGGGCGGCGGCGTGCACCATCGGCAGGATCGGGGTGATGCCGATCCCGCCGGCCACGAAGGCGACGCGCTCGCCCGCGCCGGCGGGCGGGAGCGCGAAGTTGCTGCGGGGGCCGCGCGCGCGGACCCGATCGCCGACCGCGAGGCGGTGCGCCGCGGCGGATCCGCCCCGCCCTCCGTCCTCGCGGAGGATCGCGACGCGCCAGCTGTCGCGCGCGTCGGGGGACGAGCACAGCGAGTACTGGCGCTCGACCCCGCTCCCGAGGACGAGGTCGATGTGGGCGCCGGGCTGCCAGGCGGGGAGCGGCCGGCCGTTCGACGCCGCGAGCTCGAGCGCGACGACGCGGCCCGACAGCTCGGTGCGGTGCGTGACGACGAGCTCGCGGTCGACGTCGCTGAAGAAGCTCATGCCTCGTCCTCCTCGTCCGCGGCGCCCTGGCGGCGCTCCTTGACGACGATGAGCCGGTAGGGGGATCCGTCGGCGCTGCACCACCGGTGGGGCGTGCCCCCGCGGTAGTACGCCGAGTCGCCCGGCGCCAGGGTGCGCTCGTCATCGGGCCCGAGGTCGATGATCACCGTGCCCGCGAGGACCGTGACGAACTCGTCCTCGGGGTGCTCGAAGTACGCCTTGCGTTCGGTCTTGTTCCCCGTCGAGTCGATGACGGTGAAGCGCGTGTCCCCGCTCGTCAGCATGCGCGCCTCGCCCTCGCCGAAGACGCCGGGCGCCGGCGACGTCGTCCCGAGCGAGGTGCCGCTCATGAGCTCGATCTGGCTCGTTCCGAGGGCGAGCGCGATGCGGCGCAGCGAGTCGAGGCTCGGGCGCGCGTGGCCGCGCTCCACCTGGCTCACGAAGGGGTGAGAGAGGTCGGCGAGCTCGGCGAGCCGCACGATCGTGAGGCCGAGCTGCTTGCGCCTCGCGCGGATCGCGGCGCCGAGCCGCGCGCTGTCGGTGTCGTCCACCGGGATCCTCATTTCGTTTCGCGCCGCGCGCCTCCCGGAAACCCCGGGGTAACACGGCGGGCCTAGCTTCGGCGATGTTGATCACATCAACATTCGCTCGATGACCTCAGGTGTACCACATGCAGATTTCACCCCCGATCCGCCTTCGCGGAGTCGCCCTCGCCGACGGATCCGTCGTCGACGTCGCCCTCGAGGACGGCCTCGTGGCGTCGGTCGAGCCCGCGTCCGACGCGCCGTTCGCGCCGGGCGACGAGGACCTCCGCGGCCACCTCCTCCTGGCGGCGCCGGCCGACCCCCACACGCACCTCGACAAGGCGCTGTCGTGGAGCGCGATCCGGCCCCCGTCGGGCGATCTGCCGACCGCGATCGCGTCGTGGGTCGAGTACATCCAGACGATCGACGCCGACGAGATCCACGGGCGGGCGTCGCGCGCCGTCGCCGAGTACCTCGCGAACGGGACGACGGCTCTGCGCTCGCACGTCGACGTCCCCTCCGAGGGGGATCCGACCCGCGGCGTCCGCGCCGTCGCCCGCGTGCGCGACGAGTTCGCCGGCCTCGTCGACATCGAGATCGTCGCCCTCGCGGGGCGCGACATCGACCCCGCCCGCGTCGAGGCGGCCCTCGACGCGGGCGCCGACCTGGTCGGCGGCGCCCCGCACCTCGCGGCCGACGAGGCGGCCGACTTCGATCGCCTCATCGGGATCGCCGAGCGCCGCGGCGTCGGCGTCGACTTCCACGCCGACGAGGCGCTGCGGCACGGCGGCACGCTGCGCCTCCTCGCCGAGCGCACGGCGGGATGGACCGTCACGCGCTCGGCCGGCCACTGCGTCCGGCTGTCGATGCTCGAGAGCGACGAGCTCGACCCTCTGCTCGCCGACGTCGCGGCGGCCGGGATCGGCGTGATCGCGAACCCCATCACGAACCTCTACCTGCAGGGGTGGGACGACGACGTCGCGACGCCGCGCGGGATCGCGCCCGTCAACCGCCTCCGCGCGGCGGGGGTCCTCACGGCGGCGGGCGGCGACAACATCCGCGATCCGTTCAACCCCATGGGGCGCGCCGACGCGTTCGAGACGGCGATGCTCCTCGTGACGGCTGGGCACGTCCCGATCGACGAGGCGTGGGCGGCCGTGTCGAGCGACGCCCGCGCCGTCATGGGCCTCCCCGCCGCGGGGCCCGAGGCGGGGCTGCGGGCCGACCTGCTCGCGGTGCGGGCGGGGAGCCTCGCCGACGCGATCGCGACGGCGCCTGCCGACCGGATCGTCATCTCGCGCGGACGCATCGTCGCGCGCACCGAGACCTCGCGCTGGATGCTTCCGCGCGCACACCAGGAGGAGAACGCATGACAACCGTGGCACTCGAGGACCGCCGGGTCGGGGAGGTCCTCGTCGACTTCCGCGACGTCGGCATGACCTACCAGGGCGGCACGCTCGCCCTCGAACACATCGACGTCACGGTGCGCCGCGGCGAGTTCGTGACCGTCGTCGGCCCGTCGGGCTGCGGCAAGTCGACCCTGCTGCGGATCGCGGCGGGGCTCGAGCGCGAGACCGCGGGGGAGTGCGACACGCGCACCGACCGCGTCGGCTTCGTGTTCCAGGACGCGACCCTCCTGCCGTGGCGCTCGGTGCAGCAGAACGTCGAGCTGCTCGCCGAGCTCAACGGGCGCTCCCGCGCCGAGCGCGCCGTGACGGCCCGCGAGGCGATCGACCTCGTCGGGCTCTCGGGCTTCGAGAAGTCGATGCCGCGCGAGCTGTCGGGCGGCATGCGCATGCGCGCGTCGCTCGCGCGCTCGCTGACGCTCGACCCGGATCTCTTCCTCTTCGACGAGCCGTTCGGCGCGCTCGACGAGATCACCCGCCAGCGCCTCAACGACGAGCTCCTCCGGCTCTTCGTCGCGAAGGGCTTCGGGGGCCTCTTCATCACCCACTCGGTCGCCGAGGCCGTGTACCTGTCGACCCGCGTCGTGGTGATGTCGGGGCGCCCGGGACACGTGGTCGACGTCGTCGACGTGCCCTTCGACATGCCCCGTGATCCGGACATCCGCTACACACCCGAGTTCGGCGACCTCGTGGGGCGCGTGTCCCACTCGCTCAAGGAGGCGCACGCATGACCCAGATCCTCGAGGCCCCGTCCTCCGTCGCGGCTGCACCCGCCGCCCCACCCGCCCGCGCGCGACGCTCGCGGGGGTTCCTCCGCACGGTGTGGCCGCCGCTCGTCGTCTTCGTCCTCATCATCGCGGTGTGGAGCGTCGCGAGCGCGCTGCTCGGCGACCGCAGCTTCCTCCTGCCCGCGCCCTACCGGATCTTCACCGACGGCCTGTTCGACCCGATCGTCGGCCCCGAGATCCTCGAGGCCCTGGGGCAGACGTCCCTCGTCGCCTTCATCGGGCTCACGATCGCGATCGTCCTCGGCGTCGCGTGGGCGATCGTCATGCTCCAGGCGAAGTGGGCGGAGCGCTCGCTCTATCCCTACGCCGTGATCCTGCAGTGCATCCCGATCCTCGCGCTCGTCCCGCTCATCGGCTTCTGGTTCGGCTACGGCCTCCCGGGGCGCGTCATCGTCTGCGTGCTCATCGCGCTGTTCCCCATCGTGTCGAACACGCTGTTCGGGCTGCAGTCGGTCGACAAGAGCCAGAAGGAGCTGTTCCAGCTGCAGCACGCCCGCCGCTGGACGACCCTCTGGAAGCTGCAGCTCCCCGCCGCCCTGCCGTCGATGTTCGTCGGCCTCCGCACCTCGGCCGGCCTCTCGATCGTCGGCGCGATCGTCGGCGACTACTTCTTCCGCCGCGGGACGCCGGGCCTCGGATCCCTCATGAGCGCCTACACCTCGCGCCTCCTCGCGCCAGAGCTCTACGCGTCGGTCGTCGTCGCGGCCCTGCTCGGCGTCGTCATCTTCATCGGCTTCGGCCTGATCTCCAAGCTCGCCGTCGGCCGCTGGTACGACGCGACCAAAGCCTGATCCCTCCCTCCACCCGAAAGAGACCCTCCATGTCCACGAAACGTCGCCCCCTCATCGCCGTCGCCGCCCTCGGCGTCGCGGCCCTCGCCCTCTCTGCGTGCTCGAGCGCGACCGAGTCGGATGCCTCGGCCGACCTCGAGGTCGGATCCCTCGACCTCTCGTCGGTCTGCCCCGAGAAGATCGTCGTCCAGACCGACTGGAATCCGGAGGCCGAGCACGGCCACCTCTTCCAGCTCATCAACCAGGACTATACGGTCGACGCCGACGCCAAGTCGGTGTCCGGCCCCCTCATGGTCGACGGCGAGTACACGGGCGTCGACTTCGAGGTCCGCGCCGGCGGCCCCGCCGCGGGCTACAGCACGGTCCAGTCGCTCATGTACCAGGACGACGACATCACGCTCGGGTACGTGCACTCCGACGCGGCGATCTCGAACTCGGCGACGACCCCCGTCGTGGGCGTCATGACGCAGATGGACGTCAACCCGCAGATGGTCATGTGGGATCCCGAGACCTACCCCGACGTCGAGACGATCGACGACCTCGCCGCGGCCCTCGAGGAATCGGGCGGCGCGTGGCGCTACTTCGGCGGCGCGGCCTACATGGAGTACCTCATCGCCGCGGGCATCGTCCCCGAGAGCATCACCGACGGCGGATACGACGGCACGCCCGCGTCGTTCGTCGCCGACGGCGGCCTGTCGGCCCAGCAGGGATTCTCCTCGGCCGAGCCGTACATCTACGAGAACGAGATCGAGGCGTGGGACAAGCCGGTCGACTACGCGCTCATCGCGTCCACGGGCTGGGACATCTACGGATCCGCGATGTCGGTCCGCGCCGACCGCCTCGACGAGCTCTCCCCGTGCCTCGAGCAGCTCGTGCCGATCCTGCAGCAGGCCGAGGTCGACTACTTCGCCGACCCGTCCACGACGATCGACATGATCCTCGACCTCGTCGACCAGTACGACAACGGGTGGACCTACTCGCAGGGCGTCGCGGAGTACGCGGTCGACGAGATGATCGCCGACGGCATCGTCTCGAACGGCGACAACGACTACATCGGCGACTTCGACCCCGACCGCGTCTCGGCGTTCTTCGACACCGGGATGGATCTCTTCCAGAACATCGCGGCCGACGTGGATCCCGACCTCCAGGCGACCGACATCTACACGAACGAGTTCCTCGACACGTCGATCGGACTGGCGGAGTGACCCTCGTGACCCCGACGAGCGCGGTCGCCGGGCTCCACGAACGGCTCGCCGGGCTCCTCGGCCCGCGCGGCGTCACGACCGACCAGCGCATGCTCGAGCGGGCGTCGGTCGACGGCGCGCGCATGTCGCCCGTGATCAGCGAGCTGCTGCCGCTCGGCGTCGCCGAGATCGTCGCGTTCCCGACGACGCCGGACGAGATCGCGGCGGCCGTCGACGCGGCGCTCGCCGCAGGCGTCCCGATCACCCCGCGCGGGAAGGGAACCGGCAACTACGGCCAGGCGATCCCCTCCCACGGCGGCCTCGTGCTCGACATGTCGCGCGCCCGATCGGTCGTCGAGGTCGGCGACGGCTGGATCACGGCCGACGCCGGCGCGCCGATGTCGCAGCTCGAGCAGGCGGCCCGCGAGTCGGGCCAGCAGCTGTGGATGTACCCGTCGACGATCAACTCGTCGGTCGGCGGCTTCCTCGCGGGCGGCTCGGGCGGGACGGGCACGATCGCCCACGGCGCCAACCACCAGGGCTTCGTCGTCGCGCTCGACGTCGTCCACGCCGACGGATCCGGGCTCGTCCACGTCGAGGGCGAGGAGGCGCAGAAGTACGTGCACAACTACGGCACGGCGGGCATCATCGCCCGCGCGACGGTGCGGCTCGAGCCGCTCGTCGAGTGGACCGCGATGTACGCCTCGTTCGACGGCTTCGCGGGCGCGCTCTCCGTGCTCCGCGAGATCGGCCGCCTCGATCCCGCGCCGCGGCTCGTGTCGGCCGACACCGTCGAGGTCTCGGCGGTCCTGCCGGACGACGACGCGATCCCCGCGGGCCGGTCGAGCCTCCGTGCGATCCTGCACCCCGACGCCGTCGCCGCCGCGACGGGGCTCGTCGAGGGCGCGGGCGGCCGCGTCGAGGAGCTGCGCGAGGGGCCACAGGCGAGCGCCCGGCTGTCGACGCTCAGCTACAACCACCCGATCGAGTGGCTGCAGAAGTCGCGCCCCGGCTTCTACTACCACCTCGAGGTCTCGGGCGACGTGCTGGCCGACGACGTCGACCTCGTGCACCGCACGATCGGCGACGGGCTGCTGCACATCGAGGCGGGACACACCGTGCCGATCGGCATGCTCGCGGCCGAGTACACGGGCCCGGAGGCGGTCGACGCCGCCATCGCGCGGCTCGCCGAGATCGGCGTCGGCGTGCACAACCCCCACCAGTGGAACGTCGACTTCGAGATCGCCCGAACGGTCGCTCTCGCGCGCACGACCGACCCGAACGGGCTGCTCAACCCGGGCAAGCTCGACCCCGATTACGCGGGCCCGCAGAAGGGATCCATCCGATGACGAGGCTTCTCACCGACCTGCCGCAGCCGCGGCTCCTCGAGGCGCTCAGCGAGGCGTCGGTCGTCGTCCAGCCGATCGGCGCGCTCGAGCAGCACGGGCCGCACCTGCCCGTCAGCACCGACCTCGTGATCCCCGAGGAGATCGGGGCGCGCGCCGTCGAGCGTGCGGCGGCGTCCGGCGTCGACGCGTGGCTTCTCCCGCCCATCGCGGCGAGCAAGAGCGACGAGCACCACGCCTACCCGGGCACGATCTGGATGGAGGCGTCGACGATCTGGAACACGCTCGTCGACGTCGGGCGGTCGGTCGCGGCGACGCCCGCGCGCACGCTCGTGTTCCTCAACGGGCACGGCGGGAACTCGGCTCTGCTGCAGGTCGTGAACCGCGAGATCCGCCGGCGCTTCGGGCTGCGGACCTTCTCGATGGGAACCGGCACGCAGCGCGCGGGCGGAGCCGCGAACGGCGGCCCGGACGAGTTCGGCATGGGGATCCACGCGGGCCATTCGGAGACGAGCCTCATGCTCGCGCTGCGGCCCGACCTCGTCGACATGTCGCGCGCCGTCCGGAACGTCCCCGAGCACATCGCGGCGTTCGAGACGATCGGGTTCAACGGGTACCCCGTGAGCTTCGGCTGGACGAGCGACGACTTCGGCGCGTCGGGCGTCGTCGGCGACCCGACGGGCGCGACGGCCGCGTACGGCGAGGAGCTCGTCGCCGAGGGCGTCGACTTCGTCGCCCGCGCGCTCGGCGAGATCGCCGCGTTCCGGCACGCCGCATGAGCGTCGTCGCGACTCCGGGAGCGAAGGGCAACGTCCCGCCCGAGGGGCTCGAGCGCCGCGTGCAGGACGGGGATCTGCCCGCCGACCCGTGGGACCTCGTCCGCGCGTGGCTGCCGGAGGACGACGACCCCGACAGACCGCTCTGCACGCTCGCGACGGTGGGGCTCGACGGCGTCCCGAACGCGCGCACGGTGCTGCTGTCGGCGGTGCACGACGGCGCCGTGGCGATCCACACCGAGGCGTCGAGCCGGAAGGCCGCCGAGCTCGCGGCGCACCCGTCGGCCGCGATCGTCGTGCGCTGGCCCGAGCTCGCGCGGCAGCTCGTGCTCCGCGGCCCCGTCGCCCCGACGGCGGCCGAGGAGGCGAGCGCGGCGTTCGGCCGGCGCAGCCGGTACCTGCAGCTCCTCGCGTCGCTCAACGAGCCCGAGATGGCGGCGCGGCCGCGGGCCGAGCGCGAGGCGGCCTTCGCGGCCTTCGACGCCGCGACGCCCGCGCCCCCCGAGCCGGACGGATGGGTGGGCTTCGCGCTGACGGCGTCCGAGATCCTGCTGTGGGAGGGATCCGAGCGCGGCCCGAGCAGGCGCGCCCGGTACGCGCGCGCGGGGGAGGGCTGGGAGCTGTCGTTCCTGCCCGGTTAGACCGAGCCGCCCCACGGGGTCCGCGGCGGCCATAGGCTGGTCGCGGACCCCGTCTCCGTCTGCGGAAGGATCAGCATGGCCACCGTCGCGCGCAACATCGTCCAGACCCTGAAGAAGAGCGGGGTGAAGCGCGTCTACGGGGTGCCGGGCGACTCGCTCAACGGCTTCACCGACGCCCTGCGCGTCGAGGGCGGGGTCGAGTGGGTGCACGTGCGCCACGAGGAGGCCGCGGCCTTCGCGGCGGGCGCCGAGGCCGCCATCACGGGCGAGATCGCGGTGTGCGCCGGCAGCTGCGGCCCCGGCAACCTCCACCTCATCAACGGCCTCTTCGACGCGCAGCGCTCGCGCGTTCCCGTCCTCGCGATCGCGGCGCACATCCCGAGCGACGAGGTCGGCAGCGGCTACTTCCAGGAGACGCACCCGCAGGACCTCTTCCGCGAGTGCAGCGTCTACGTCGAGCACGTCGCGCACGCGTCGCAGATGCCGCGCCTCCTGCGCATCGCGATGCGCGAGGCGATCGAGAAGCGCGGCGTCGCCGTGCTCGTGATCCCGGGCGACGTCGGCCTCGCCGAGCTCGAGGCGGCCGCCGAGGAGATCCGCGGCGTCCCGTCGCGCGTGATCCCCGCCGCGTCGCAGCTCGAGGCGGCCGCCGCGAAGCTCAACGAAGCGAAGGGCGTCACGATCCTCGCCGGCGCGGGCGTCGCGGGCGCCCACGACGAGCTCATCGCCGTCGCCGAGAAGCTCAAGGCCCCGATCGTGCACGCGATGCGCGGCAAGGAGCACGTCGAGTACGACAACCCGTACGACGTCGGGATGACGGGCCTCATCGGCTTCTCGTCGGGGTACCACGCGATGCGCGAGTGCGACGCGCTCGTCATGGTCGGAACCGACTTCCCGTATCAGCAGTTCCTGCCCGACGACGCGGCGGTGATCCAGATCGACGTCCGCGGCGAGCAGATCGGCCGGCGCACGCCCGTCGACGTCGGGCTCGTCGGGGGAGCGGCCGAGACCCTCTCCGAGCTGCTCCCGTTCCTCGACGACCGCTCCGACTCGAGCCACCTCGACGCCGCCGTCAAGCACTACCGCCGCGCGCGCAAGGACCTCGACGAGCTCGCGACCCCGTCGAAGCGCACGATCCACCCGCAGTACCTCGCGCGCCTCCTCGACGAGGCCGCGGCCGACGACGCGGTGTTCATCCCCGACGTCGGATCGCCCACCGTGTGGGCCGCGCGCTACCTGACGATGAACGGCCGCCGCAGGCTCATCGGATCCTTCAGCCACGGATCCATGGCGAACGCGCTCTCGCAGGGCATCGGCGCGCAGGCTCAGGATCGCGGGCGCCAGGTCATCGCGCTCGCGGGCGACGGCGGCCTCGCGATGCTCCTCGGCGAGCTGATCACGCTCACGCAGAACGGCCTGCCGGTCAAGACGGTCGTCTTCGACAACTCGTCGCTCAACTTCGTCGAGCTCGAGATGAAGGCGGCGGGCTTCGTCAACTACGGCACCGAGCTGAAGAACCCCGACTTCGCGAAGGTCGCCGAGGCCGTGGGGATCAAGGGGATCCGCGTCGAGTCGTCGGCCGATCTCCCGGCCGCCGTCGAGGAGTTCCTCGCGCACGATGGGCCCGCGGTGCTCGATGTCGTGACCGATCGCCAGGAGCTGTCGATGCCGCCGAACATCACGTTCGAGCAGGCGAAGGGCTTCGCGCTCTTCGCGATCCGCACCGTCCTCTCGGGCCGCGGCGACGAGCTGATCGACCTCGCGAAGACGAACCTGCGCCAGCTGCTCTGATCGCGGCGCGCGCGGGGCGCCCGACACGCCCCGCGCGCGACCGGATCGAGGGGATCCGTCCCCTACCTTTGTCGCATGGGTGGGCAGATTCTCGGAGGCGGCGCGATCGCACTCGTCGTCGCGCTGCTGTGGCTCGTGTACCTGCTGCCCAGCTGGCACGCCAAGGTGCGCTACAACGCCGCCGAACGCAACGCCGTCGTCCTCAACCAGGCGCTGCGCGTGCTCGCCGAGACGAGCGAAACGCCCGAAGAGGTCCGCATCGAGCTGTCGCGCCGTGAGGCCGCGAAGCAGCAGCGCCTCGTGAAGCGCATGCAGGCCGAAGACGATCGCCTGCGCGACCGCACCGACAAGCTGGCCCTCGCGCAGAAGAAGCGCGAGGTCGAGGCCGAGCGCCTCTCGCGCATCGCGGCGGCCGAGGACGAGCGGGCGCGCCTCGCGGCTCTGCGCGCGGATCCGCGCATCGGCCAGGCGCGCGCACGGCGCCGCCTGCGCCTCGTCGCGACGACCCTCGCGGCCGTGGGCCTCGTCGTCGCGGGCCTCGGCGCGTGGCAGTTCGCGGCCACGGGGCAGTGGACGTGGATCGCCGTCGGCGCCGCGTCGTTCGTCGCGGGCGCCGTCGTGATCCGCCGCATGGCCTCGGTCGCGTCGCGCGTCCGCAGCGCCTCCCGCGCGCCCGTCGCCGTCGAACCGGCGCGCGCCGAGAGGCGCTACGAGCCGCAGCTGCTCAACCCCGAGGATCGCGGCTGGACTCCTCGCCGCCTTCCCGCCCCGCTCACGGCGACGGCAGGATCCAGCGCCGCCGACGCCGTCGGGGCCGCGTCGGCGCAGGAGCTCCTGCGCCAGGCCGCTCTCGAGGCGGCGGGGCGCGAGCGCCTCGAGGCCCAGCGCCCGGCCCCCGTGTCGATCGAGCGCGAGCGCGAGCGCTTCGCGCAGATGGGCCGCGTCGATGACGCCGAGATCGAGCAGCACGTGCGCGAGCTGCTGGCGCGACGCGCCGCGGGCTGACCCCGATTTCGCGCCGCGACGCGAGCTCTGGTAACGTTGCTCGGGTTGTACGGGCCTATGGCGCAGTTGGTAGCGCGTCTCGTTCGCAATGAGAAGGTCAGGGGTTCGAATCCCCTTAGGTCCACAATGTGACGAGTCGCGACAGAGGAGACATCTGAGTCGCGATCGAGACCACAGTCACGAGAAGGAGCCCGGCCGATGGCCGAGCTCCTTCTCGTCGGTGCGCCAGGAGCTCGTGTCGGATGGCGATCGTGCGACACGGGGACCGTCGTCAGCTCTTCTCGCTGCTGCACGTCGACCGTGACGCTGGAACCATCCGGCCGCGGACGGGCGAACGCGGCGGACCGCAGCGGGGCGGATCCGGTCCCGTGCGCTGCGCGCGATCCCTCGGGAGCCCCGTCGGGAACGGCCCGTCACGCGGTGTCGATGACGACGATCGGGTCTGAGGTCGGCTGACCGGTCTGCGATCCGCCCTCCTCTTCGATCGTGACGGCGATCAGGTCCCCCGGGCGCATCTCGCCCTCCATCAGCGCGGTGGCGCGGCCCTCGTCCGCTGCCGTGAAGGTGCCGGCGGCGATCGGCTCGTCGCCTCGGACGAACCACAGCTCGAAGCTCTGGTCCTCGGAGATCGACGGCAGTCCCTGCGCGACCACGACTGCCTCGCCCACGCTCTCCGACCAGTGCGCCGTCGCCTCTCCGCCGTCGACGAGTTCGGCCGTTGCCGCGCGTGCGTCCAGCGCTCGCTCGATCTCGTCGAGCGCCACGACCGAGACGGGGCGGTTCAGCCAGCCGCTGAGAGAGGCGGCTCCGAAACCCGCGCCGCCCAGCACGACGAGGCACGCGGCGAGCGCGAACGCCCACAGGGCCCATCGCCGACGCGGAGCGGGACGCTCTGGAGCGGCGGCGTGCGGCGTTCGCTTGCGCTCTGGGTCCTCCGCCGCAGCGGGAGCACCCCCCGGTGCGTGTCGGGGCGCATCGTCTTGTCCCATCCCCGTGATGCGGGAGACGATCGTGTCGCGCACGTGCGGGGGCGGTGCGATCTCGCTGACACCGTCGCCGAGAGAAGCGACGGTCGCGGCATCGATGTCGACGATCGCCTGCCACTCCGGGTGGGCGGCGAGCGCCTCACGGTAGATGCGCTCGTCGTCGGGCGACAGCGCACCCATGGCATGTGCAGCCGAGAGCTCGGCGAACGCCTCGTCGTTCACGGTGTCGCCCCCATCTCCTGACGCAACTTCGAGACGCCGTCTCGCATCCTTGTCTTCACCGTGCCCAGCGGGGAGCCGGTCATCGCCGCGATCTCACTCTGACTGTAACCGCCGTAGTAGGCCAGGATCAGAGCGTCCCGCTGCGGGGCGGGCAACGTGCCCAGCGCCGCCACCACACGTCTCCCCTCTACTCTCGACTCCACCTCCTCGGCGACTCCGTCACGCGCGACCTCGAGATCCCGGATCCCCACTCGCATGTCGCGCCGTGTTCTCGCTTGTGCGGTGCGCACGCGGTCGACGGCTCTCCGGTGCGCGATGGTGAGCACCCACCCCCGGCCCTGTCCCTTATTCGGAGCGAACCGCGCGGCGGATTGCCACACCTCGATGAAGACCTCCTGCAGCACCTCTTCGCTCTGATGATGGTCGACGAGAACGCGCACGATGAGACCGAATACGCGCGGGGACAGCATGTCGTACAGCTGCGTGAAGGCGTCTCGATCTCCGTCTGCTGTGCGCAGCAGAAGGGCGGCTACGTGGTCGACCGGATCGGCATCCCCCTCACGGAAGTCCACGCCGTCGATCACCATGGGCTCCAGCATGCACTATCTCCGTTCTGCATCGGCGACCTCGGACGCGAGCCATCACCCGAACGTGAACGAGTAGGCCTCGACGCCGGCGCCGACTTCGACATCCACGATCTGCGCCTCGCCGGTTCCGTCATCGACGATCCGGTACGACTTCGGCGTGCCCGAAACGTGCAGCGTCTGCTCCTGACCCGATTCCGACCGCACCCGCACGTCGCCGTCGCCGGCCAGCACCATACGCACCTCGGAGGCGCGGAAGGCCAGGCGGATGTGCGCGCTCGCGGAGGCCGGCGTCGCGAACTGGGTCTCGACCTGCCAGTCCCCGTCGAGGGCGAACGTGTCATCGGGCTGATCGGCGGGATAGGAGAACTCGCCGCGACCAGCGCGATAGGCATCAGGCCCGGCGAAGTTGACATCCTTCGACGACCCGAGGAAGGTCTCCTGCGTCGTCGATCCCCCTTCCGGTGTCCGGTCATCGACGTCGGTCGGACTCGGCAGCGTCACGTCCGGGTCGGCATCCTGCAGGAGCTCGCGGATGAGCCGTTCGGTCGCGTCGTAGTTTCCCTCCCCGAACGAGATGTGCCGAACCGTGCCGTCGGCGTCGATCAGGTAATGCGCCGGCCAGTAGCGGTTGCGGTAGTTCGTCCACGTCGACAGGTCGTTGTCGAGCGCGACGGGGTACTCGATGCCGAAGTCACGTGCCCCCGCCGAGACGTTGCTCTCGTCCTTCTCGAAGGCGTACTCGGGCGAGTGGATGCCGATGACCTCGAGCCCTGCTTCTCGATACGCCTCGTCCCAGGCCACGACATGCGGGATGCTCCTCTGGCAGTTGATGCACGAGTAGGCCCAGAAGTCGATCAGCACGACGTGTCCCCTAAGGTCGGCGAGGTCGACGGACTCGCCTCCTGGGGTGTTCAGCCACCCCGCGATGCCCGTGAGGCTCGGCGCCGTGCCGCACGACTCGAGTTCGGCTGCGCCGTTCGTGCACTTGTCGAGGTCTCTGTTCTCGTCGTTGACCAGCCCGCCGAGATCCAGCGCCTCCTGCGCCTCGTCGGAGTCGGTGAGCTCCTGCTGCAGGGCCGCTGTGTAGTCGGGCACCAGCCGCTGGAGGATCTGCGGGACGTTGAAGGCGATGCCCACGGCGAGCGCGATCATCGCCACGCCGGCCGTGATCCGCAGGCCGCGTTCGCGGGTGCGGAAGGCGCGCACGCGCTCGATCACCCCGCGCCCGGCGAGGGCGAACGCCAGCAGCGGCACGGCCACTCCGATCGCGAATGCGGCGGTCAGCATCACGGTGTCCCACCCGATTCGCCCCGTGGAGCCGGCCACGATGATCGCGGCGAGCACAGGCCCGGCACAGGGCACGAAGACGGCTCCGAGCGCCAGCCCGACTCCGAACCCGTTTCCGTTGTTCGACACCTGGCGCGTCGGGATCCACTGGAACGGCTTCTCCAACAGGTGAGCGATGCGCGGGATGACGAGGCTGACGCCGATCACGATGAGCACCGCGATGCCGATCCAACGCAGGATGTCCTGTGGGAGGCCCAGGGCGCCGAGCAGGAGCGAGCCGACGAGCGTCACAAGCGTGAAGCTCACGACGAGCCCGAGGATCACCAGGAACGGCCGAGACCGCCGTGCCTGCACGGCGTCGGTCGATTCTCCGCCCGCGCCCGCGAAGCGCGCCGATTGCGCACCCGCCGTGAGGAAGATGACGGGGAGCACCGGCAGGATGCAGGGCGAAATGCCGGTGATGAGGCCGCCCAGCAGCCCGATGAGGATGATCGACATGCGCGATCCCTTCCGTTGGTCGTGAGTGGTTCGTGCACGACGGCGCATCGGATTGGTCGGCGCGGCTCCGACGGAGATCTCGATCGGCTTCCGGATCGCCCCATCCGATCTGGCGGGGGTTCCGAATACCTTGTCGTACGCCGTGTCCCGCGGTGTGCATCCCAGACGAAGAGCCCGCTCGCGGGCTCCGACACCGGAGGTAGTCATGCTCAGCACCCAGAAGAAGATCACGGCGAGCCTGTCGCTCGTGTTCGCCGGAGCCCTCGCGCTTTCGGCCTGCTCGATGGGCGACACGACCGACGACACCGACACCGACACCGGCTCGTCCTCGACGCCGATGGAGGAGGTTTCGCCGAGCACCGACACGGACAGCATGGACCCGGCGGCGAACCTCGTCGGTCCCGGCTGCGCCGATTACGCCGAGCAGGTGCCCGACGGCGCCGGTTCGATCCAGGGCATGTCCCAGGACCCCGTGGCGGTGGCCGCCTCGAACAACCCGATGCTCACCACGCTCGTCTCGGCGGTCTCCGGTGAGCTGAACCCGGATGTGGACCTCGTCGACACGCTCAACGGAGACGAGTTCACGGTCTTCGCTCCCGTCGACGACGCGTTCGCGAAGATCGACGCGGATACGATTGAGACGCTGCAGAGCGACGCGGATCTGCTCACGTCGATCCTGACGTACCACGTCCTTCCCGGCCAGATCGAACCGGCCGACATCGAGGGCACCCACACGACGGTGGAGGGAGAGGACCTCGAAGTCACCGGCAGCGGCGACGAGTGGATGGTGAACGACGAAGCCATGGTGATCTGCGGCGGCGTCCAGACGTCGAACGCCGTGGTGTACCTCATCGACTCCGTGCTGATGCCCCCGTCGGAGTGACACCTCGGGATCGCAGAGAGCTGCGGGGCCGCGTCATCCGGGGGGATGGCGCGGCCCCGCCGGTCTGACGTGTCGGCGGCCGCAGCCGCGCCTCTGCGCCCCGTCCGATGAGGCACCGCGGGGAGGCCCCCCGATCCGCGCCCCGTGCCGCGGCTCGGTGAGGCGGAGCATCGATCAGCGGTCGGTGCCCGTCGGCGCGTCGATCCCGTCCCGGGAGCCCACGATCTCGGTCGCGGGAAGTGCTCGGGCGAGCTCGCGTCGGGTGGCTTCGTCGAGCATGATTCCCGCGGCCGCCGCGTTCTCGTCGAGGCGCTCTCGATGCCGGGTACCCGGGATCGGGACGACGCCCTCCGCGAAAACCCAGGCGAGGGCGACCTGCGCCACCGTCGCGCCGATGCGTTCGGCGATCCGCTCGACGCGCTCGACGAGCCTCCGGTTGGCGGCGAAGGCCGAAGGCGCGAAGCGCGGCACACCGCGCCGGGCGTCGTCGGGGGCGAGATCGTCGAGACGGCGGATGCCGTCGGAGAGCACTCCTCTCCCGAGCGGTGAGAACGCCACGAACCCGATCCCCAGCTCGTTAGCGGTCACCTTCTCCTCGTTGTGCAGGATGTCGCGGGCGAAGAGCGAGAACTCCGACTGCATGGCAGCGATCGGGTGCACGGCGTGTGCGCGGCGCATCGTCGTGGCCGAGACCTCGGAGAGGCCGATGTGGCGGATCTTGCCCTCGCGGACGAGCTCCGACATCGCGCCGACGCTCTCCTCGATCGGCACGGCGGGGTCGGCGCGGTGCAGGTAATAGAGGTCGATCACGTCGGTGCCCAGGTGCCGGAGCGAGGGCTCGCACGCGTGTCGGATGTACGCGGGGGTGCCGTTGCGGCCGTGCACAGTGCCGTCGTCGTCGGTCTCGGCCGATGCCTTGGTCGCCAGGGTGACCTCGTCGCGGCGGTGCCCGAGTGCCCGGCCGATCAGCTTCTCGTTGGTGAAGGGGCCGTATGCCTCGGCTGTGTCGATGAAGCTCACGACGCTGTCGACGGCATGCTGGAGAGCCGCGATGGACTCCTTCTCGTCGCTGGGGCCGTAGAACGCGTTCATGCCCATCGCTCCGAGGCTGATGGCTGAGACGGTGAGCCCGTCGCCGAGCGCATGCTGTCTTATTCCTCGTCCTCTCCTTCTGCGAGAACTTCGCGGTAGGCGGCGATCTTCTGTTCGATGGCTTCCAGGTGCAGGCGTGTCCGTGCGAGCATCGCGAGAACGTGGCGGCGATGGTCCACGAAGACGTCGAGACGCTCGCGCTCGGTGCCCGGTCTCCGGCTCAGCTCGGCGATGTGCCGGATGCCGGAGATCTGCATGCCGGTCTGGCGCAGCATCAGCACAGCGGCGATCCATTCGAGATCCTCGCGATGGAAGCGTCGTCGTCCTCCGGCATCCCGGGGCGTGGGGTCTCTCAGCAGGCGTAGTAGCGGAGCGTCTCCGAGGCGATGCCCATGGCGGCTGCCGACTGGCCCAGCGTCAGACCTTCTGCGGGTACGTCGATCGCGACGGCGGGGAGGGCGATGTCGGTCATGGTGACATCGTCACACCCGGAGCGCGCTCCGCGTCAAGTCGCGTGCTTCTGCGCTGCCCGACGCACGTGCGCAGCGCCGCGTACGGTCACTCGTCGACGGTGATGGCGGCGAGCCGCGTATCCGGCCGGCCGCGCCGTGAGCCGGATGCCGCGTCACCCGGCTGGCGCGGGCGCTCCTCAGGGGTCGGGCTGTCACCCGCGCGGGGCTACCGCAGGATCCCGGATCCGGGCGCGGCCGCGACGGCCGCGGTGCGGGAGGAGACGCCGAGCTTCGTGTCGATGTGCACGAGGTGCGACTTCACGGTCGCGTCGCTGATGTGCAGGCCCGCGGCGATGTCGTTGTTCGTCGCGCCGTCGGCGACGAGGCGCAGGACCTCGGTCTCGCGCGCGCTGAGGGTCGGCTGCGGGGACCGCATGCGCGCGAGCAGGCGGCCCGCGATCGCCGGGGCGAGCGCCGTCTCGCCCGCGGCGGCGGCCCGGAGCGCGGCGACGAGTTCGTCGGGCGGAGCGTCCTTGAGGAGGTAGCCGCTCGCGCCGGCCTCGACGGCGCCGAGGATGTCGCCGTCGGTGTCGTAGTTCGTCAGCACGAGGACAGCGGGCCCGCCCGCGAGGGCACGGATCCGTCGCGTCGCGTCGGCCCCCGTCTCGGCGGTGCCGAACTGCAGGTCCATGAGCACGAGGTCGGGCGCGATCTCGGACGCGAGGGAGACGGCGGACTCGGGCGTCTCCCTCGCCGACGACGTCGAGCTCGGGGTCCCCCGAGAGCATCGCGCGGAGGCCCGCGCGGACGACGGGATGATCGTCGGCGAGCACGATGCGGATCACGACGGCTCCCCCTCGGGCGCGAGCGGGAGCCGCGCGGTCACGGCCGTGCCGGTGCCGGGCGCCGAGTCGATGACGAGCTCGCC
This sequence comes from Microbacterium indicum DSM 19969, assembly GCF_000422385.1. Classification (GTDB taxonomy): domain Bacteria; phylum Actinomycetota; class Actinomycetes; order Actinomycetales; family Microbacteriaceae; genus Microbacterium; species Microbacterium indicum. The sequence goes on along the minus strand of NZ_KE383821.1, from coordinate 9,304 downwards.
GCCCAGCTGGTCGACGCGCTCGGGCATGGCGTGCAGCCCGAATGAGTCGGCCTCGTGCGAGTCGGCGACGGCCGCCGTCGCGTCGAAGCCGCGCCCGTCGTCCCGCACGACGAGCGACACCTCCGCGCCGTCGCCGGTGAGCCCGATCGAGATCCCCCGCGCCTCCGCGTGCCGGATCGCGTTCGAGATCGCCCCCTGCGCGAGCCGCAGCAGCGCGGTCTGGGTCGCCATCGGCAGATCGAGTTCGTCGGCGGCGACGTCGACGGGGATCCCCTCGCGCTCCGCCTGCTCGCGGCCCAGCCGCCGCAGCGCGGCCGCGAGGCCGTCGTCGAGCCGCGCGGGGGTGAGCTCGCGGATGATCTGGCGCGTGTCGGCGAGGCTGTCGGCCGCGGTCTCGCGCGCGAGGCGCACATACCCCGCCGCGGGCTCGGGGGCGTCGCGCTCGGCGGCGCGGAGGACCACCTGGATCGACGACAGCCCCTGTGCGACGGTGTCGTGGATCTCGCGCGCCAGGCGCGCCCGCTCGGCCAGCGCCCCCTGCTCGCGCTCGGTGTCGGCGAGCTACTGGCGGGTCCGGATCAGCTCGGCGAGCAGCCGCTCGCGCTCCTGCGCTTCGCGCGTCGGGGCGCGATACGCGAGCCCGATGAGGAGCGCGACGCCGGCGCCGACGAGCGGACCGATCACGCCGCCGACGCTGAACCCCAGGTGGAGGCCGAGCGCGACGATCGCGAACGCGGTCGCGAGGACGATCGCCGCGACCCCGCCGCGGCCGGGGAGGACGTGGAGGCAGAGGAAGAAGAGGGGGAAGACGAGGTACGCGCCCTCGGGGCTCAGCCAGGTCAGGACCGCCCACAGGACCGTGAGCACTGCGACCCAGACGAGCGCGAAGGTGTGCGGCGAGACGCGGGATCCGCCGCGCCGCGCGCCCGCGCCCGGCAGGTAGGCGGCGACGAACGCGACGCCGACGACGAGGGTTCACACGGCCGACGGGGCCTCCACCACGAAGGCGCGCACGACGGCAAAGGCCGTGAGCTCGATGAGGAGGGCGTGCAGGCCTACGCGGAGCCCCGTGAACACCGGGGCGAGGGTCGTATGCGGCATGACGCGCCCAGCCTATGCGAGCGGGAGGGCCCTGCCATCAACCGAAAGTTGGACCGCGATCCCACGGTTCTGGCGATGCTCCGGGGTGCCCTCCGGCGGGAGAGTCGAAGACAGCTCGGGCAGCGTGCCGGGGCGGAAAGGCATCATCGTGTTCGTCGCGTGGAGAGAGCTGCGGTTCGCCCGCGGCCGCTTCGTCCTCATCGGAGCCGTCGTGGCCCTGATCACCCTGCTCGTCGGCTTCCTCGCCGGGCTCACGGGAGGGCTCGCCGCCCAGAACATCTCGTCGGTCCTCGACATTCCGGGCGACCGGATCGTGCTGCAGCAGCCGGACAGCGGGGATCCGAGCTACTCGACGTCGTCGCTCGACGACGGCACGGTCACGGAGTGGCAGCAGGCGGACGGGGTCGACTCGGCGACGCCGATCGGGATCTCGCAGTCGCGGGCGACGGCCGACGGCGCGGACGACCCGACGGGCGTCGCGCGCTACGGCCTCCCGAGCGACGTGCCGGGCACCGCGTCGAACCCGCTCTTCGCCCTCACGCCGGGCTCCGACACCGAGGTGGGGCTCTCCTCCGGCGCGGCCGACGGCCTCGGCGTCCGGGCCGGCGACACGATCTCGATCGCGGGCGACGACTCCACCGTCTCGACGGTCGGCGCCGACCTCTGGTACAGCCACACCCCCGTCATCGTCATGACGTCGGACGCCTGGAGCACCGCGAGCACCCAGACGGGCGGCACGGGGGACGCGACCGTGATCGCCGTCACGGGCGACCCCGACTGGGAGGCCGTCGGATCCGAGACCGACACCGTCGCCGACACCCCGCTCGCGAGCCTGACGGCGCTCGACGCGTTCCGCTCCGAGATCGGATCCCTCGGCCTCATGATCGCGATGCTCTTCGGGATCTCGGCCCTCGTCGTCGGCGCGTTCTTCACGGTGTGGACGATGCAGCGCGCGGGCGACATCGCGGTCCTCAAGGCCCTCGGCTCGACGACGGGATCGCTCGTGCGCGACTCGCTCGGCCAGGCGCTCATCGTCCTGGTCGTCGGGATCGGCGTCGGCCTCGCCGCGGTCGGCGCGCTCGCCGGCCGGGCGCTGCCCTTCGTCGTGAGCCCCCTCACGACCCTCGCCCCGGCCGCCGTCATGGCGGTCCTGAGCCTCGCGGGAGCGACCTTCGCTCTCCGCTCCGTCACGACAGCCGACCCCCTCACCGCACTCGGGAGCAACCGATGATCGAACTGCAGAACGTCACCCTCACCTTCCCCGACGGGGACAACCGCATCATGGCCGTCGACGACCTCACCCTCCGCGGCGGCGACGGCGTCGTCACGGGGATCACGGGCCCCTCGGGCTCGGGCAAGTCGAGCATCCTCGCCGTCGCGGCGACGCTCATCCGGCCCGACTCGGGCGGCGTCCTCATCGGGAGCGACGCCGACGCGATCGACGGCGCCCAGCTCTCGAAGGGCGAGGCCACCGCGCTGCGCCGCGAGCGCATCGGCATCGTGTTCCAGCAGTCCAACCTGCTTCCCACGCTCACGGCGCGCGAGCAGCTGCAGGTCATGGCGCGGCTCGGAGGCGCGGCCGGGCGCGGGCGGAAGGCCGAGATCGACGGCCGCGTCGACGAGCTGCTCGACGCCGTGGGCCTCGCCGCGCACGCGGGCAAGCGCCCGCACCAGCTCTCGGGCGGGGAGCGGCAGCGGGTCGCGATCGCCCGTGCCCTCGTCCACAACCCCGAGGTCCTGCTCGTCGACGAGCCGACGAGCGCGCTCGACCAGGAGCGCGGCGCCGAGATCATGCAGCTGATCGCCCGCCTCACCCACGAGCGCGACACCGCGACGCTGCTCGTCACGCACGACCTTGTGCACCGCGACGCCCTCGACGAGCTCGTGACGGTCGTCGACGGCCGCATCGCCCAACCGGCTCTCGCCGTCTGATCCGCGCGCTCAGTCGCGCGGCGCCGCCGGCGCGCCCGTCAGCTCGGGTCTGCCCATGTCCTGCGTCGCGGCCCACGCATCGAAGAGCCGCAGGGCGTCGGCGCTCGGCGTGTCCGCCGCCGCCGTGTAGACCATGAGCACGAGGCCCTGTTCGGACGGGATCTCCATCGACGCGAAGTCCAGATCGAGGTCGCCGACGACCGGGTGGTGCATCCTCTTCGTCCCCGTGCGGTGGAACCGCACGTCGTGCTTCGCCCACTTCCGGCGGAAGTCCTCGCTGCGGGTCGAGAGCTCGCCGATGAGGTCGGTGAGCCCCTTCTCGTACGGATCGCGGGCGGCATCGGCGCGCAGGAACGCCGCGACGTCGTCGGACGTGCGATCCCAGTCGCGCCAGAAGTCGCGGGCGGCGGGGTCGAGGAACAGGAAGCGCGCCCCGTTGACGGGGCGGTGCGGATCCGCGAACAGCGGGGAGTGCAGCGCAACCGCGAGCCGGTTGGCCGCCAGGATGTCGTGGCGCGCGTTGCGCACCCACGCGGGCGCGTCGCCCATCGCGTCGAGCACCTGCCGGAGCGACGCTCGGACGCGCGGGCGGGGCTGCCGGCGCCGGGGGATCGGGCCCGAGTTGGCGCGGCGCGCGAGGTCGAAGAGGTACTCGTTCTCGGCCTCGTCGAGCTTGAGCGCACGCGAGATGCTCGCGAGGACGCTCTCGGACGCCCCCGCGAGGGTGCCGCGTTCGAGGCGGGTGTAGTAGTCGACCGACACCCCGGCGAGCATCGCGACCTCCTCGCGGCGCAGCCCCGCGACGCGCCGCCTGCCGCCGTATGCGGGCAGGCCGGCATCGGCGGGGGAGAGGCGCGCGCGACGCGTGCTGAGGAACTCGCGGACCTCGGTTCTGTCGTCCATCCGGCTCACGGTAACGACGCGCCCGCGCGGGCGTCAGGGACTGCCGTTACCTGTCCCGGCGGTGCCCGCCTGGCGCGCGGGCCGGGCCTGGGAGGGTCTGGCAGTACCCGGAAGGGCAGGAACTCCCGCGCCCGCGTGCGGCGGCGTGGAGTGGGTATCAGCCCGACGGAGGGCACTCCGCCGGCAGACGCCGCAGACATCGCGGGGTGCCGTCTCTCCGAGCTCATCGTGACCAACGAGAGAAAGACGCGACAGATCTCATGAAGGCAGCGTTCATGTACGGCGCCGGTGACGTGCGCATCGAGACCGTACCCGACCTCAAGATCCTCCAGCCCACCGACGCGATCGTCCGCACGGTGCGTGCGTGCATCTGCGGATCCGACCTCCACCTCTATCACTCCATGCCCGCCGGCGGCCAGGGCGCCCCGATGGGCCACGAGCTCATCGGCGTCGTCGAGGAGATCGGCTCGGCCATCACGACCGTGAAGCCCGGCGACTTCGTCGTCGTCCCCTTCGCGATGAGCGACAACACCTGCGTGTTCTGCCGCGAGGGCATGCACACCGCGTGCCAGCACGGTTCGTTCTTCGGATCCCCCGAGGTCGGCGGCTGCCAGGCCGAGCTGCAGCGCGTCGCGCAGGCCGACGGAACCCTCGTGAAGGTGCCGGACGTCGACCCGGCGACGGCCGACGAGCCGCTCCTCGCCTCGCTCCTCACGCTGTCCGACGTGTACCTCACGGGCTACCACGCCGCCTTCATGGGCGAGGTCACCCCGGGCAAGACCGTCACGGTGATCGGCGACGGCGCCGTCGGCCTCGGGGCGGTCCTCGCGTCGCGCCAGCTCGGCGCCGAGCGGATCATCCTCATGGGCCGCCACACGGCGCGCACCGACCTCGGCATCGAGTTCGGCGCGACCGACGTCGTCGCCGAGCGCGGCGACGAGGGCATCGCGAAGGTCATGGACCTCACGAACGGCGAGGGATCCCACGTCGTGCTCGAGGCCGTCGGCCACATGCCCGCCTACGAGCAGGCGTACGGCATCGTCCGCCCGGGCGGGATCATCTCCCGCGTCGGCGTCCCGCAGTACGAGGACGCCGCCATCGGCTTCGGCTCGCTGTTCGGCAAGAACGCCCGCCTCGCCGGCGGCCCGGCGCCCGTCCGCGCCTACCTCGAGCAGGCCATCGGGCAGGTCCTCGCGGGCGAGATCGACCCCGGTCTCGTCTTCGACCGCACCGTGTCGCTCGACGAGGTCCCCGCCGGGTACGCCGCGATGAACGACCGCACGGCGCTCAAGGTCATGGTCCGTCCGTGACCTCCGCCGCGCCCCAGTCGGTCGTCGCCGTTCCCGTGCACCGCGTGGCGATTCTGGCGATCATCCTGCTCAGCTACTTCATGATCCTGCTGGACAACTCGGTGATCTTCACCGCGCTGCCCAGCCTGGAGACGGGCCTCGGCCTGTCGGCGGGGGAGCTGTCGTGGGTGCAGGAGGCCTACACGCTCGTCTTCGGCGGGCTCCTGCTCCTCGGCGCCCGCGCGGGCGACCTGCTGGGGCGCCGCCGCGTCTTCGTCTTCGGCCTCGCGGTGTTCACGCTCGCGTCGCTCCTGATCGGGCTCTCGCAGGCCGACTGGTGGATCATCGGCGGGCGCGCCCTGCAGGGCATAGGCGCGGCGATCGTCGCCCCGTCGTCGCTGTCGCTCCTCACCGCGTCGTTCCCGGAGGGATCCGAGTGCACCCGCGCCGTCGCCTGGTACGGCGCGACCGCCGGCATCGGGGCGAGCCTGGGCATGGTGATCGGCGGCGCCTTCGCGCACTTCATCTCGTGGCGCGCGGGCTTCTTCATCAACGTCCCCATCGGGATCGCGATGATGATCCTCGCTCCGCGCTTCCTGCCCGAGACGCCGGCCGCGCGCGGCCGCTTCGACCTCGTCGGCGCGCTGACCGCGACGCTCGGCGTCGGCGCTCTCGTGTTCGGCGTCATCCACGCCGCCGAGGGCGGCTGGGCGTCGCCCGTCGCCCTCGTTCCGACCTCGTCGGTGCGATCCTGCTCGTGGTCCTGGTCCTGGTCCTGGTCCTGGTCCTGGTCCTGGTCCTGGTCCTGGTCCTCAACGAGGCCCGCGCGGCGCAGCCGATCATGCCGCTGCGGCTCTTCGCGAGCCGCGAGCGCACGGGCGCCTACATCGCGCGGTTCTTCTACCTCGCCGTGATGATCGGGTTCTTCTTCTTCACGACGCAGTTCCTCCAGAATGTGCTCGGCTGGAACCCCCTGCAGGCGGGGCTCGGGTTCCTGCCGATGAGCGCCGTGAACTTCGTGGTCGCGATGGCGATCCCGCGGCTCACCCGCCGCTTCGGCAGTGCGCTCCCGCTCGTCGTCGGGATCGCCCTGACGCTCGCGGGCGTCTTCGGCCTGAGCCTCCTGACGCCCGAGAGCGACTACCTCACGGCGGTCGCCGTGCCGATGCTGCTCATCGGCGTCGGCCAGGGTCTCGCCTTCGCGCCCCTGACCTCGTCGGGCATCGTTGGCGCCACGGCGGGCGACGCGGGGCGCGGCGTCGGGCCTCGTGAACACCTTCCACCAGGTCGGGATGACCCTGGGGCTCGCGGTCATGGTCGCCTTCTCGACCCCGGCCGGCGACCCCGGCACCGCGGCGGGGCTCTCGGCCCAGGTCGACGCGGCGTTCGCGACGGCCAGCGTGTGCCTCGCGCTGAGCCTCGTCGCGGCCGTCGCCCTGATCGTGCCCGCCGCCTCGTCCCGCAGGCGCGCGGCGGCGCGGACCGCTCGATGAGTGTCGCCGCGCGGAGGCGACCAGCTCGTGCTGGCCGTAGCTGTTGTCGTCGGGGTTGATCGTCACGCCGGGCGCGACGATCTCGTCGATGCGGTCGAGCACCTCGGCCGACAGGGTGACGCCGGCCGCGGGCAGGTACGACTCGAGCTGCTCCATCGTGCGGGGCCGACGATCGCCGAGGTCAGGCCCGGGTGGTTGACCACGAACGCGATCGCCATCTCGGGGAGCGAGATCCCTGTGTCCTTCGCGAGCAGCGCGAGCTGCTCGACGGCCTCGAGCTTGCGCTGGTTGGCGGGGCTCGACATATCGAACCGCGCGCTGGGGCGGGCGGACGACGTCGCGGTGGGGCCGTTCCCGGCGCGCCACCGGCCGGACAGCCAGCCGCCGGCGAGGGCCTGTAGCTGAGCGTGCCCATGCCGTAGCGCTCGGTCGTGGGGAGGACGTCCTCCTCGATGCCGCGCACAAGGATCGAGCTCATCCCCATCGTGACCCCGACGCCGGCCACGGCGAAGGCGGTCGCCACGACGAGCACGGTGCTCGTGAGCAGGACGCCGCGCAGGTCGCGGCGGATCGATCGGAGCGAGGTCGTGATGCTTTCCCAGAACAGCAGCACCGGCAGGAAGAGGATCAGCACCGCCTCGGACGGGAGGTGGATCTCGCGCAGGTCGGGGACGAAGCCGAGCAGCAGCCCGACCGCGACCAGTACGAGCGGGGCCGCGATGCGCAGCCGTGGGGCCGCGACGGCGGAGATCGCGATCGCGACGCCGAGGATCACCACGATTTCGAGCGAGCTCATCTGCGTCCCCTTCCCGGTCGACGTCTCATGACGCCGGGATGCGGAGGCGTATCCCGGTCTTGACGATAGGCCGAAGTCGTCGCCGGGTGGGAGGGCCTGGCACTGCCGCCCAGGCCCTCCGCACGTCAGCGGCCGACCATCTTCATGCCGGCCTCGCCGTAGCGGTCCCCGGCGACGCCGAGCGCGGCGACGAGCCCATCCAGCTCGGTGATGTCGTCGGCGGAGAGGCGCAGCGCGGCCGCGCCGGCGTTCTCGTCGATGCGCTCGCGCCGGCGGGTGCCGGGGATCGGCGCGATGAACGGGGTCTGCGCGAGCAGCCAGGCGAGCGCCACCTGCGCGGGCGTCGCCTCGCGGGCGTCGGCGAGCGCCGTGACGCGGTCGAGCAGCGCCTGGTTCACGGCGAGGTTCTCGGCCTCGAAGCGCGGGATCGTGCCGCGGATCTCTCCCGCGCCGAAGGTCTGCCCCGGGGTGACGGTCCCGGTGAAGAAGCCCTTGCCGAGCGGGCTGAACGGCACGAAGCCGATGCCGAGCTCGGCGAGGGTCGGCAGGACCTCGGCCTCGGGATCGCGGGTCCAGAGCGAGTACTCCGACTGCACGGCCGTCACGGGGAAGACGGCGTGGGCACGGCGTATCGTCTGGGCACCGGCCTCCGAGAGCCCGAAGTGCTTTACCTTCCCGGCGGCGACGAGCTCGCCGACGGCTCCCGCGACGTCCTCGATCGGCACGTCCGGGTCGACGCGGTGCTGGTAGAAGAGGTCGATCGCATCGACGCCGAGGCGCGCGAGCGAAGCGTCGGCGACGCGACGGATCTGCTCGGGACGGGAGTCGGTGCCCTGCATGCGGCCGTCGACGATGTTCCAGCCGAACTTCGTCGCGACGGCGACCTGATCCCGGGTGGGGGCGATCGCCTCGCCGACGAGCTCCTCGTTGACATAGGGGCCGTACACCTCGGCGGTGTCGATGAAGGTGATGCCCCGCTCGACGGCGTACCGGAGCACGCCGATCATGTCGTCGCGGTCGCCCGGGTTGGGGCCGTACGACATCGACATTCCCATCGCGCCGAGCCCGATGGCGGAGACCTCGAGACCCTGTCCCAGCTTCCTCGTGTGCATGCTGCTCCTCTCCTCGGCGGCGCGGTCGTGTGGCCGCCGTGGTCCCGACGCTAGGCCGACGCCGTGCGGCGAGGGAGGGCGTGCCGGTGCCTCCCTCGCCGCGCGACACGCCCGGTGGTGGGGTGGGTTGGCGCTCCGGAAACATCCGCGTAATGTATTCCCTTGTCGCCGCCAAGCGGTGAGGTTGAGCCGGAAGGCTCCCCCATCCCAGACAGGCGACAACAGGATGACTGGTTCGGTTGTTCGTGAGGGTTTCCTCGGATTGTCGGTTTCACGGCGTTCAGGTTTCGCTCAGGAATGGCTCGTAAGGTTGTCTCTTGTGCCTCTCGGTCGGTGATTGAGTTCAGGTGCGACTGTTTCGTGAAGTTCTTCGAAAGTCACGGCGTGTCGGATTTGACTTGCTGATCGGGTGGGATAAGATAGAGCAGTTGCCCCGGAGGGCCGGCTTGGAAGAGTCGGGGCCGGGTGCGTCTGATCCTTGAGAACTCAACAGCGTGCACTTGTCAAATGCCAATTATTTGATTGTCCCTAGTCTTTGGACTAGAGCAATTCCTTTTTGGATCATTTGATGTCAGATGACATCACATTGGTCAGTTTCAAACTCGCTGCTCACGCGTTTTCCCGTGTGGGTATGCATTTTTTCTTTTTGGAGAGTTTGATCCTGGCTCAGGATGAACG
>NZ_AULR01000005.1 GCF_000422385.1 Microbacterium indicum DSM 19969 | reverse complement strand
GGGGTGATGCGATGGACCGCCCCGAGCGGGCGCGGGTACGACACGCACCCCCGATCCCGAGTCTTCTTCCGCGAGGCCGAACACACCACCCCACCGGGCGACGACGCCGGGGCGGGACGGCACGACCCGAACCCGAACCAGAGCCAGAACCCCAACTCGAGCCCGGACCCGGTCGGGCAACCCGGTGCCGCCCCGTCCGGTGTCGTGTGGTCCGATCTCGACCTGCCGGGGGCCGTGTGGTCCGAGTTCGATACCTCCGAGTTCGATACCTCCGAGTTCGAGTGGCCCGAGCCCGCGGCCTTCGATCTCGTGCCGCCCGAGTCTGGGCCGATCGATCCCGATGACTGCTTCTACACGCCCGACCCGGAGGGCGACGCGGCGAACCCCGACCCGGATCCGTACCCCGAGTTCCCCGTCCTCACGACGGTCTGATCCGCGCGTCGCTCCCCGGGCGACGTGCCCTCAGCGGCGGCGGAGCGCCCAGCCGATGAGAGCCGTGACGATGCCCGACCCCGCGACGAATGCCGCGAGGCCGTATGCCATCACCGAGGTGAAGAGCGAGGCCCGCAGGGTCGTCGCCTGGTAGACCGACTCGCGGATCGGGTCGTCCATCGCGAGGTCGGCGAACGACTGCCCGCCCGACATGCTGGCGATGTCCTGCGCGAGGACCTGGGCCTGCGCGAAGGCCGAGAGCGGGTCGGCGACCGTCGCGCCCGCGAGGAACGGCGCGGCGTCGCCGACGACGATGTTCTCGGCGCGGAGCTGGGTCGTGATGAGGATCCACGCCGCGACCGCGGCCGCGATCATGACGAGTCCGGCGAGGACGACGATCGTTCCGATGACGGGCGAACGGCGTGAGAGGGGTGCTGCGTCGTGCATGGCGTCTCCTGGAGTAGGCGGGATGGGCGACGAGTCTCAATCGATTGCCTGTGCAACCAATTGACGAGCGAAGCTACGGGCCCCACCTGCGTCCGAGCCGGGAGAACTACTTCGTCTTCATGAGACGGACGTCGCCCGTCCGCGCCGCGGGCTTCGCGATCCAGGGATCCCGGCGGGCCGCGATCCACCCCACGACCATGACCACGACGGTCGCGGCGAAGATCCAGAACCCCGTCCAGCTCACGGCGTCCTGGCCGCCGTACATGTGGTTGAGGTTCCGCAGCGCCCCCGTGGCGAAGACGAGCCCGACGTGCACGACGACGAACGCGACGAAGAAGAGCATCGTCGGGAAGTGCAGGCGCTTCGCGAGCTCCGTGGGGAACCAGGTCCATGTCTTGGGCCAGAACGCGCTCAGCCGGTACCCCGTGACGGCCGCGACGGGCGCCGCGAGGAACACGATCGCGAAGTAGCTCAGCTGCTGCAGCGCGTTGTAGTTCGCCCACCCGTTGTGGGTCGGCCAGTCGAGCGACACGTACTGGATGAGGGCCGACAGCGCGTTCGGGAAGACCTCCCAGCTCGTCGGCACGATCCGCGCCCAGTGGCCCGTCGCGAACAGAAGCACGACGAAGACGATGCCGTTGAGGATCCACAGCACGTCGACCGCGACATGCGCCCACAGCGCGAGCGACATCCGGCGCTTCTTCACGCGCCGCGACGTCCACAGGCCGCCGGCCCGCTTCTCGTGCCGCACCCGCAGGCCCGTGCGGATGATCATGACGAGGAAGAACGCGTTGAGGAAGTGCGTCCACGACACGAAAGCGGGGATCCCCGGCGCCGTCTGCTCGAGGATCGCCCCGTCGCCGGGGAAGCGCGTGAGGAACGCCTGCCAGGGCTCCGTCGCGACGAGCGCGCGCGTCGCGAACACGACGCACCAGGCGATGAGCACGAGCGCCGCCGCGGCGAAGAGCCCGGCGACGACCTGGATCCACGTCGGGCGTCTCGTCACGGATCCATTCTTACCGAACGGATCCGCACGGCCGCTCAGCGTATTGCGTCGTGAGGCGCCGCAGGGGGCGCGAGGGCCGAAGCCCCCGCGCCCCCTGCGGGCCGTGGATCAGGCGCGGCGCGAGCGAGCGCGCATCGCGATGATCGCACCGGCCGCGATCAGCGCCGCGGCGCCGAACGCGATGGCGATCGCGGGCGAGCCGCCCGTCGCGATGAGCGAGCCGCCGTCGGCGCCCGGCGTCGGCGTCGTCGACGCGGCGGGGACGATCGGGGCGTCCGACGGAGCATCGGTCGGGGCCGTCGTCGCCGAGGGCGTCGTCGGCTCGGTCGTGGGCTCCGAGGTGGGCTCCGAGGTGGGCTCCGAGGTGGGCTCGGTCGTCGGCGTCGGCGTCGGCGTCGGCGTCGGCGTCTCGGCCGGCTCGGCGTAGACGACGGCGCGGCCGAGGGGCGCGGGGTCGACGACGTCGTGCTCGGCGAAGTAGTCGACCGTCGACTCGAGGTCGACGAGGCCCGCGTCGACCGCCGCCGCGCTGTTGAAGGCCGTGAAGCCGTCGCCGCCCGCCGAGACGAACGAGTTGGTCGTCACGGTGTAGGTCGCGCTCTCGTCGATCGGCTCGCCGTTCAGGGTCATCGACATGATCGTTCCGGTGCCGTCGGCGTTGTCGACGTACTCGTAGCTGAAGCCGTCGGAGACGCCGAGCTGCAGCTTCGGGCGCTCGGCGCCGGGCTGCCACTGCTCCTCGAGCAGCTGCTTGATCGCGGCGCCCGTGAGCTCGGTCGTCGTGATCGTGTTGGCGAAGGGCTGCATGTCGGCCGCCGCCTTGTAGGTGACGGTGCCGTCCTCGCCGTACAGGATGTCGGCGCGGATGCCGCCCGCGTTCATGACCGCGAGGTCGGCCGGCTCGCCGCCGTACTTCGCGTAGTCGGTCGTCGCCCAGAGGTAGATGTCGGCGATCGTGTTGCCGGCCGTCGACTCGACGCCGCGGTCGTCACCCGAGGGGTCGCCGCCGCGCAGGATGTCGCCCGACACCTGGCCGACGACCTGGGTGCCCTCTTCCTCGGCCGTCGCGACGGCCGCGTCGACGATCGGCGCGAGCGCCGGGTCCTCGGAGTAGAGCGAGGCGCCCTCGTCGTCGTAGGTCGGCATGATCTCGGCGCTCGCCGTGACCGCGCCCGTCGCGTTGTCGACCGAGAGGTCGATGTCGCCGAACTCCTCGCCGTACTGGCCCTGCTGGATCACGGTGCGCCCGTCGATCACGCAGTTGTAGGTCTGGTGCGTGTGCGCCGAGATGATGACGTCGATGTCGCTCGTCGCGTTCGTCACGAGGTTCGAGAAGTCGGTGTTCTCGCCCATGAGCTGGTCGCAGGTGACGTCGTCGCCCTCGCTCGAGGCGAAGCCCGAGTGCGTCAGCAGCACGATCGCCTGGGCGCCCTCGCCCTTGAGCGTCTCGGCCTCGCGGTTGGCCGCCTCGACCTGGTCGCCGAACTCGATGTCCTCGATGCCCGTGGGCGAGACCTTCGTCGCGGTCTCGGGGGTCACGGTGCCGATGAATCCGACCTTGACGCCGCCGATCTCCTTGATCGTGGATCCGGGGAGCGCGGGCTCGGTCGTGCCCTTCTTGTACACGTTCGCGCCGAGCGTGAGGTCGGCGGCGTCCGCGCCGGCCGCGGCGTACGTGTCGGTCACGCGGCCCACGAGGTCGTCGTAGCCCTTGTCGAACTCGTGGTTGCCGACGGCCGAGACCTGCAGGCCCGCGGCGACGAGGCCCTGCATCGTCGGGGTGTCCTGCGAGATGAACGACGTGAAGGTCGAGGCGCCGATGTTGTCGCCCGCCGAGATCAGCATCGTGTTGGGGTTCTCGGCCGTGTACTGCTCGACGATCGTCGAGAGGCCGGCGACGCCCGTCGCGCCGCTCGTCTGCTCGAGGCGACCGTGGAAGTCGTTGATCGAGAGCAGCTGGATGTCGGTCGTGCCCTCGTCGGTCGTGGCGGCCGTCGCCGCCTGAGGGACGAGCAGCATGCTGCCGGCGAGACCGAGGGCCGCGGCGGCGACGATGCTGCGCTTCGTGGTCGAACGCATGGGGATCCTTCGCTGTGTGAGTGAGGGAGGCGCCGTCGGGACGGGGCGCACTCCATCTTTAGTACACACAGGACGTTTCGTGTGCGTGGCCTGGATTGTGAACGGGGGATGAACGAGGCGTCAGACCGCGCGTCTCACCCTTGGACGGATCGTCCGGCCTCGTATCCGTCGGCGTAGGCCTCGTCGTAGCCCTTGCGGAACATGTCGGTCGGTCCCGTGCGCGGGATCGAGCGCGCGCCGGGCAGATCGAGCGGTCCCACGAGGTCGCCGCGCCCGCGGATCACGGCCACGGGGAGTCCCGACGCCTTGCCCTTCACGAGGTCGGCCGCGCTGCACAGCTCGTCGGCGACGCACGGGAGCGTGACCGAGAGCTCGCGGCCCTGCGCGTCGGCGGATCCGCGGAGGTCCTCGAAGACGCGCACGCCGCCCGCGCCGATCGCCTGGTCGACCTGGCCGTCGCGCCAGGCGCGGCCGAGGGTGTCGCTCAGGAGGACGCCGACGTCGATGCCGAAGCGCTCGCGCAGGGCCGCCGCGAGGGCGCGCGCGGAGGCGTCGGGATCGAGCGGGAGGAGGAGGATCGTGCCCTCGGGGGTGTTCGACGCGTCGACGCCCGCCGCCGCGGCGACGATGCCGAGCCGGCTCTCGACGATGCGGGTCGTGTGCCCCGTCGCCGGGTTGGTGCGGCTCGCGACGACCCGGACGGTCTCGGCCGTGATCGCGTCCTCGCGATCGTCGGCCTCGACGAAGCGGCCCTCGGCCTTCGAGACGATCTTGCTCGTGACGACCACGACGTCGCCCTGCTCGACGCCCTCGGGCGCGGCCGCGAGCGCGTCGCCGACGACGGCCGCGAGGTCGGCGCCGGACGCGACCTCCCCGATCCCGCCCGGCGCCCAGATCCGGAGGGTCACCGCGAGAAGCGCACTTCGGTGAGCTCCTCGCCGAGGAAGGGCTCGGTGCGCTCGACGCCGTCGAGGCGGAAGCCGCGCTTCGCGTAGAAGTCGGGGCCGCCCGGGTAGCCGCGCGCGATCCAGCCGTAGAGCGGCTCGCCCTCGTCGACGACGGCGTCGAAGAGCGCGCGCCCGATGCCCTTGCGGTGCCACGTGTCGAGCAGGAACACGAAGTACAGCTCGCGCGGCGCGGGGGCGTCGTCGTCGCGGGCGGGGCCCGATCCCGCGAAGCCGACGATCTCTCCGTCGACGAGGGCGGCGGCGTGGCGGTACTCGGGGCCGCGCTCGGCGTAGTTGGCCCACAGATCCGCGAGGCGACGGGGCGAGACGGCCTCGAGCGCGGCGGAGGAGATCATGCCGTCGTAGGTCTCGTGCCAGACCTGGGCGTGAACGCGACCCATGGCCTCCGCGTCGACATCGCGGATGGGTCGGACGAGGACAGCGGGAGCGGTTTCGGTGCTCATGGCGCGAGCCTAGGACCGCCCGCGGCGCGGGAGAAATCGGCATCCCCGCGCATGGATCCCGGCGGGTTCGGCAGGCGGATCCGCGGGCCCGGGTGCCAGAATGATCACGGCGTGCCCCTGCGCAGGTGTTGAGTCACTCCGCGAGGCCCCTGGACGGCGTCCGCCACCCGTTGCATGACGAGGAGCGTCCCACATGTCCCAGCCCACCGAGCTGCCCCAGCCGGCGGAGCGCGTCCAGCAGAGGCGCCGCTATCTGATGTGCCGGCCCGAGTTCTTCACGGTGTCGTACTCGATCAACCCGTGGATGGATCCGAACGAGCCGACCGACACGTCGAACGCCGTCCGCCAGTGGCAGACCCTCTACGACGCCTACATCACGCTCGGCCACGAGGTCGAGCTGATCGAGCCCCAGCCGGGCCTGCCCGACATGGTCTACACCGCCAACGGCGGCTTCGTGATCGACGGCGTCGCCTACCCGCCGAAGTTCCGCTACCAGGAGCGCGCCGGCGAGGAGAGGTGGTTCACCGAGTGGTTCCGCGACAACGGCTTCGAGGTCGCGGGCCCCGACGAGACGAACGAGGGCGAGGGCGACTTCCTCCTCGCGGGCGACGTGATCCTCGCGGGCCGCGGCTTCCGCTCCGACGGCGCGAGCCACCGCGAGCTCGAGCGGATCTACGGCCGCGAGGTCGTGTCGCTGACCCTCGTCGACCCGCGGTTCTATCACCTCGACACGGCGCTCTCGATCCTCGACCCCGTCGTCGAGCCGGGCGCGACGCCCACGATCGCCTACCTGCCGCACGCGTTCGATGAGGAGAGCCAGCGGATCCTCGCGGAGCGCTTCCCGGACGCGATCCACGTGTCCGACGAGGACGGGGCCGTCTTCGGGCTCAACTCGGCGTCGGACGGGAAGAACGTGTTCATCTCACCGCGCGCGAAGGGCTTCGAGAAGCAGCTCGCCGAGCGCGGGTACACGCCGGTCCTCATCGACCTCAGCGAGCTGCTCCTGGGCGGCGGCGGCATCAAGTGCTGCACGCTCGAGCTGCGGAGCGCGAAGTGACGGGCGAGGCGCACGTCGCGCGCAACTACGCCCCGCTCGACGTGACGATCGCCGGCGGCGAGGGCGCCTGGGTCACCGACGCCGACGGCAGGCGCTACCTCGACATGCTCGCCGGGTACTCGGCGCTCAACTTCGGCCACCGCAACCCCGAGATCGTGCGGGCCGCGATGGATCAGCTGCAGCGCGTGACGCTCACGAGCCGCGCCTTCCGCAGCGACGCGCTCGAGCCCTTCGCGGCCGCGCTCGCGGAGCTCGCGGGCAAGGACCTCGTGCTGCCCATGAACACGGGCGCCGAGGCGGTCGAGACCGGCATCAAGGTCGCCCGTGCCTGGGGATACCGCGTGAAGGGGATCCCCGACGGCCGCGCGAAGGTCGTCGTCGCGGCGGGCAACTTCCACGGCCGCACGACGACGATCGTGAGCTTCAGCGACGATCCGGAGGCGCGCGACGGCTTCGGGCCCTTCACGCCCGGTTTCGTGACCGTGCCGTTCGGCGACGCCGACGCGCTCGCCGCGGCGATCGACGACGACACCGCGGCCGTCCTCATCGAGCCGATCCAGGGCGAGGCGGGCATCGTCGTCCCGCCCGACGGCTACCTCCGCCGCGTGCGCGAGATCACGAGCGAGCGGAACGTGCTGTTCGTCGCCGACGAGATCCAGTCGGGCCTCGGCCGCACGGGGCACACGTTCGCGTGCGACCGCGAGGGCGTCGTCCCCGACCTGTACCTCCTGGGCAAGGCGCTCGGCGGCGGGGTCGTCCCCGTGTCGGCGGTCGTCGGCGACGAGGCCGTCCTCGGGGTCCTCGGCCCCGGCCAGCACGGCTCCACGTTCGGAGGCAACCCGCTCGCGGCGGCGGTCGGCCACGCCGTCGTCGACATGCTCGCGACCGGCACCTGGCAGGAGCGCGCGCGGCAGCTCGGCGCGCACCTCGACGCCCTGCTGCAGGCGCTCGTCGGGCACGGCGTCACGGAGGTCCGCACCGTCGGGCTGTGGGCGGGGATCGACATCGACCCCGCCGTCGGGACGGGCCGCGAGGTCACCGAGCGGCTCGCCTCCCGCGGGGTCCTCGCGAAGGACACGCACGGCCAGACGATCCGCTTCGCCCCGCCCCTGACGATCCGGGCGACGGAGCTCGACTGGGCCGTCGAGCAGCTGCAGCTCGTCCTCGCGGGCTGATCCGGACACCGGCGCGAAATCTCCCCGTCACGCCGCCCGCTTAGCGTCGCGGCATGACGGATCTCTTCGCGGGCTACGCGGCGACGGGACGGACCACCGCCGACGGCCTCCCGCCGTTCGACGAGATGTTCGCGGCGCCCGGCGACGCGCGCGACACCTACCGCACCTTCCACGCCGCCCTGGCCCGCATGACGTCCGACGAGCTGCGGGGGCGCACCGACGCCCTCGCCTCGTCGTACCTCGCGCAGGGCGTGACCTTCGACTTCGCCGGCGAGGAGCGGGCGATGCCCGTCGACCCGCTGCCGCGGATCATCCACTACGACGAGTGGGTGCGCGTCGAGGCGGGCGTCCGACAGCGGGTGCGCGCGCTCGAGGCGTTCCTCGACGACGCCTACGGGGCGCAGCGGGCCGTCGCCGACGGGGTGATCCCGGCGAAGCTCGTCGCGTCGAGCGAGTACTTCTCCCGCCAGGCCGCGGGGATCCGCTACGCGAACGGCGTGCGGGTGCACGTCGGCGGCATCGACCTGATCCGCGACGAGCACGGCGAGATGCGGGTCCTCGAGGACAACGTCCGGATCCCGTCCGGCGTCTCGTACGTGATCTCGAACCGCCGGGTCATGGCGCAGACCTTCCCCGAGATGTTCGAGCAGCTCGCGGTGCGGCCCGTCGGCGAGTACCCGACCCGGCTCCTGCAGGCCCTCAAGAACGCCGCGCCCGCGGGCGTCGAGGATCCGTGCATCGTCGTCATGACGCCCGGCGTCTACAACTCGGCCTACTTCGAGCACTCGCTGCTCGCCCGCCTCATGGGCGTCGAGCTCGTCGAGGGGCGCGACCTCGTCTGCACAGGCGGCAAGGTGTTCATGCACACGACGCGCGGGCCGCAGCGCGTCGACGTCATCTACCGCCGCGTCGACGACGACTACATCGACCCCCTGCAGTTCCGCGCCGACAGCGTGCTCGGCACGCCGGGCCTCATGCTCGCGGCCCGGCTCGGCAACGTGACCCTCGCGAACGGCGTCGGAAACGGCGTCGCCGACGACAAGCTCACCTACACGTACCTGCCCGACCTCACGCGCTACTACCTGGGCGAGGAGCCGATCCTCAAGAACGTCGACACGTGGCGGCTCGAGGATCCCGGCGCCCTCGAGGAGGTGCTCGACCGGCTCGACGAGCTCGTCGTCAAGCCCGTCGACGGGTCGGGCGGCAAGGGCCTCGTCGTCGGCCCCGACGCGTCGCGGGCCGAGCTCGACGCGCTGCGCGCGAAGCTCATCGCGGATCCGCGCGGCTGGATCGCGCAGCCCGTCGTCATGCTGTCGACGATCCCGACGATCGTCGACGACGGGATCCGGCCCCGCCACGCCGACCTCCGCCCCTTCGCCGTCAACGACGGGAACGACATCTGGGTGCAGCCGGGCGGGCTCACCCGCGTCGCGCTCCCGGAGGGGCAGCTCGTCGTGAACTCGAGCCAGGGCGGCGGCACGAAGGACACCTGGATCGTCGGCGGCCCCGCCGCGTTCCACTCGGTCGAGTACGGGCGCCGGGCGAGCGTCGCCGACCTCGTCGACGACCAGTCCTCGCCGCCGACCGAGGCGATCCCGATCGTCTACGACGACCAGCCCGCCGTCACGCACTCGCCCCAGGACGAGCCCGCGGCCGAGCAACAGCAACAGCAACAGCAGCAGGCGAGGGGGGAGGCGCCATGCTGAGCCGGATCGCCGAGAGCCTGTTCTGGATCGGACGGTACATCGACAGGGCCGACGGGACCGCCCGGATCCTCGACGTGCACCTGCAGCTGCTGCTCGAGGATCCGTGGGCCGACGAGGACACGGCCTGCCGCTCGATGCTCTCGGTCATGGGCGTCGCGGCGCCCCCGCGCGGCGAGGTCGTGCGGCGCGAGGAGGTCGTCCGCAGGCTCGCCGTCGACCTCGACGAGCCGACGAGCATCGCGTTCTCGGTGCGCGCCGCGCGCGAGAACGCGCGCCGCGCCCGCGAGATCGTGTCGGCCGAGCTGTGGGAGGTCCTCAACACGACCAACAGGCGCATGCCGCGGCGCCTGCGCTCGGGGCAGTCGCACGAGGCCTTCCAGTGGGTCCTCGACCGCTCGGCCCTCGCCTACGGCGTCGTCGAGTCGAACGCGGCGCGCGACGAGTCGTGGCAGTTCTTCACGCTCGGCCGCGCGATCGAGCGGATCGACATGATCGCCCGGCTCCTGGCGACGCGGTCGCTGACCCCCGAGTCGGGCCCGTCGTGGACGACGATCCTGCGCTCCTGCGGCGCGTACGACCCGTTCCTGCGCACCTACCAGGGCGCGCAGAGCGCCGCGGCGGCGGCCGAGTTCCTGCTGCTCGACCGGCTCTTCCCGCGCTCGATCGTGTTCTCGGTCGCGGCGGCCGAGCGATCGCTCGCGGGGATCGACCCGCAGACGGGCCGCGCGGGGCACGCGAATCCCGCGCAGCGGGCGCTCGGGCGGATCCGCCACGAGCTCGAGTACACCCCCGTCGCCGAGATCCTCGACGACCTCCCGGGGCGGATGGAGCGGGTGCAGGCCCTGTCGACGGAGGCGAGCGAGGCGATCCGCCAGCAGTTCTTCCCGACGCAGGCCGAGCCCAGCTGGATCGGAGAGGTCGGATGAAGCGCCTGCGCATCGAGCACGAGACGGGGTTCCGCTACCCGAGCGACGTCACGGCGTCGTACAACGAGGTGCGGATGACGCCCGTCACGACCGAGCGGCAGCTCGTGATGACGACGTCGCTCGACATCGCCCCGCACACGGCCGTGAGCACCTACGTCGACTACTTCGGAACCCACGTCGCGGCGTTCGAGGTGCTGACGGCGCACGACGACCTGACGATCACGGCGCGGAGCGTCGTCGAGGTGCGGCCGAGGGACCTCGAGCCCGTCGACCTCACCTGGGCCGAGCTCGCGGCGGCCGCGGCGGCCGCGGTTCCGACCGTCGAGCAGATCGCCCAGACCCCGCGCACCGAGCCGCACGAGGAGGTCCGGGCCATCGCGGCGGGGATCGCGGCGGCCGAGGCCAACCCGGATCGCGCGGCGCAGGAGATCCTCCGCGCCGTCGCGGCGCGCGTCAGGTACGTCCCGGGCGCGACCGACGTGTCGACGACGGCGGCCGACGCGTGGGCCGCGGGCGAGGGCGTGTGCCAGGACATCACCCACATCGCGCTCGGGGCCCTCCGCTCGGTCGGCATCCCCGCGCGCTACGTGTCGGGGTACCTGCACCCGCAGGCCGAGCCGGCGATCGGCGAGACCGTGACGGGCGAATCGCACGCGTGGGTCGAGTGGTTCGCGGGCGAGTGGCGGGGATGGGATCCGACGAACGCGATCGAGATCTGCGACCGGCACGTGCAGGTCGGACGCGGGCGCGACTACACCGACGTCCCGCCCCTGCGCGGGGTCTACGCCGGGCCGTCGGGGAGCGAGCTCGGGGTCCGCGTCGCGATCACGCGCGAGGCGTGAGGGCGGGACCCGCGATCGAGGAGCCCAGGAGGCGCAGCCTCTCGGCCGACGTCTCGTCGGACGCGTAGTAGACGACGAGCGTCACGGCCTCGACGGGCAGCTTCTCGCGATGCAGGGTGAGGTCGCCGACGACGGGATGACGAACCTCCGCGGTGCCACCCGCCAGCTCGCGCACGTCGTGCCGCGCCCAGAGATCGCGGAACCGAGCCGAGGCGAGTGACAGCTCGCCGACGAGCTCCCGGACCCGCGGGTCGTCCTCCTGCCCCCGCACCGTTCCGCGGAACGCGGCGACGAACCCGCGGACCTGCAGCTCCCACTCGGCGTGGAAGTCGCGCTCGGCGGGGTCGAGCAGGAGCGACCTCAGCCGGTTCTCTCCCGGGACGAGGCGCGGAGAGAGCGCACGGGCGAGCGCGTTGGACGCGAGCACGTCGTATGCGCGCCCCTCCACGAAAGCCGGGACACCGAGTGCCGACAGCATCGCGTCGAGCCGCGGCGGTACGCGCTCGGCATGTCCCGGACGCCGGCGCACGGGAGCCGGCTGCGCCAGCTCCAGCAGGTACTGCCGCTCGACATCGTCGAGCTGCAGAACCCGGGCGAGCGCCGACAGCACCTGCTCCGACGGGTGCGCGTCGCGCCCGCGCTCGAGCCGCAGGTAGTAGTCGGCGCTGATGCCCGCGAGCATCGCGACCTCCTCGCGTCGGAGGCCGGGCACGCGGCGACGCCCTCCCCCGGGGATCCCCGCCCGCTCCGGCGTGACGAGGTCACGCCGCGCGCGCAGGTAGTCGCCGAGGCGGTTCCGGTCGGGATCCATGCTCCACACGCTACGACCACGCGACGGACGAGGGGATGCCCCGCCGGACCCCTGGATGAGCGCGGCACTCCCTGGGGGCGAAGCGCGACCACACGATGGATCCGAGCCCCGAGTACGGGGCGCAGACGAGGAGAGACCATGAACATCACCGCACGCACCGCGTTCATCGCCGGGGGGACCACGGGCATCGGAGCGGCACTCGCCGCCCGCCTGCGCGAGGCCGGGAGCACCGTCATCGTCGGAGGACGGGCTGCCGAGGGCGACGGCCGGGTCCGCATCGACGTCACCGATCCCCTGTCGATCGCCCGCGCCCGCGACGCGATCCTCCTGGCACACCCGGACCTCGATCTCGTCGTCACGATGGCGGGCATCATGCCGATCGAGGACCTCCGTGACCCCGCCCACGCGGCGGAGGCGGAGCGGGCGGTCGAGATCAACCTGCTCGGCACCATGCGCGTGGTCGACGCCTTCATGCCGCACCTTCTCGCGCGCGGATCGGGCGACATCGTCACGGTGTCGTCCGGCATCGGCTTCCTGCCGTTCCCGCCGATGCCGAGCTACGGCGCGACGAAGGCCGGCGTCCACGCCTACAGTGAGGCGCTGCGCGCGCAGCTCGCCGGAACGGGCATCGGCGTCACGGAGCTCGTGCCGCCCGCCGTCGCGAACGCGGGGCAGGAGCGGATCAACCCCGCCGCTCTGCCGATGGGAGAGTTCCTCGACGAGGTCATCGGTCTCATCGTCCGCGAACCGACCCCGAACGAGGTGGTCGTCGAGGCGGCGCAGCACCTGCGCTGGGCCGAGAGGGACGGCAGCTACGCCGAGCAGCTCGAACGCCGTTCGGCCGCGCTCGCGACGCTCCTCGCGCGCTGACGGGCCCCCTGCCGTTCACCTCGCCTCGGTAGGATCCTGGGGCTCGAGCCGCTGGATCCCAAGGAGACCCCGTGACCGATCCCTTCGACCGCTCCGGCCTCGCCGCACCCGAGCGCACGCTCATCGACGTCGTGCGCGCGACGGCCGAACGGCACCCCGACGCCTCGGCGCTCGAGGACGAGGGCGGCGCGCTCAGCTACGCCGAGCTCCTCGCCCACGTCTGGCGCACAGCCGCGCGGCTGCGCGACGCGGGCGTGCGGCCGGGCGACAGGGTCGGCGTGCGCATGCCCTCGGGCAGCCGCGAGCTCTACGTCGCGATCCTGGGCATCATGGCGGCGGGCGCCGCCTACGTCCCGGTCGACGCCGACGACCCGCAGGAGCGCGCCGACCTCGTCTTCGGCGAAGCGCACGTCGCGGGCATCGCCCAGGAGCACGCCTACGTCGCGGCGGACGGATCCGAGACCGACCTCTTCGACGGCGACGACCCCGAGCCCGGCGGCGAGCCGCTCGTCGATCCGCCGACGCCCGACCACGACGCGTGGATCATCTTCACCTCCGGCTCGACCGGCGTGCCGAAGGGCGTCGCGGTGCGCCACCGCTCGGCCGCCGCGTTCGTCGACGCCGAGGCGAACCTCTTCCTGCAGGAGCAGCCCCTCGGCCCCGGTGACCGCGTGCTCGCGGGCCTCTCGGTCGCGTTCGACGCGTCGTGCGAGGAGATGTGGCTCGCGTGGCGCCACGGAGCCTGCCTCGTCCCGGCGCCGCGCGCGCTCGTGCGCTCGGGCGAGGACCTCGGCCCCTGGCTCCTCGGGCACGGGATCACGGCGGTCTCGACCGTCCCCACCCTCGCGGCGCTCTGGCCGCAGGACGCGATCGAGAACCTGCGCCTCCTCATCTTCGGCGGCGAGGCGCTGCCTCCCGAGCTCGCCTCACGCCTCGTCGGCCCCGACCGCGAGGTGTGGAACACGTACGGGCCGACCGAGGCGACGGTCGTCGCGTCGGCGGCGAAGATGGACGGATCCGCCCCGATCCGCATCGGCCTGCCGCTCAACGGCTGGATCCTCGCGGTCGTCGACGGCGAGGGCGAACGCGTCGCCGAGGGCGAGACGGGCGAGCTCGTCATCGGCGGGGTCGGCCTCGCGCGCTACCTCGACCCCGAGAAGGACGCCGAGAAGTACGCGCCCATGCCGTCGCTCGGCTGGGACCGCGCCTACCGCTCGGGCGACCTCGTGCGCTCCGAGAGCGAGGGGCTCGTCTTCATGGGCCGCGCCGACGACCAGGTGAAGGTCGGCGGCCGCCGCATCGAGCTCGGCGAGGTCGAGAGCGCGCTGCAGAACCTGCCCGACGTGTCGGCGGCCGCCGTGACGGTGCAGAAGTCCGAGGGCGGCGTCTCGCTGCTCGTCGGCTACGTCGTCCCCGCGGAGGGCTTCGAGCGATCCGCGGCGCGCGCCCAGCTCGCCGAGTCGCTTCCCGCGCCGCTGATCCCGCTCATCGCCCTCATGGACGAGCTGCCCGTGCGCGTCTCGGGCAAGGTCGACAAGAAGGCGCTCCCGTGGCCGCTCGAGACGGGCGAGATCGACTCCTCGCTCACGGGCACGGCCGCGTGGCTCGCCGAGCAGTGGGCCGCCGTGCTCGGCGCGCCGCCCGAGAGCGCCGACGCCGACTTCTTCGAGCTCGGCGGCGGGTCCCTCGCGGCGGCGCAGCTCGTGTCGCGGATCCGCGCCCGCGCCCCCGAGTTCACGATGGGCGACGTCTACGACCTGCCCCGGCTCGGGCAGATGGCCGCGGCCGTCGAGAACGAGTCCGAGGACGAGGACCAGGCGCCCGCGACCTTCTCGACGGCGTCGCCGACCCCGCGCTCGATGCGGTGGCTGCAGACCCTCCTCGAGGTTCCGCTCTTCATCCTGAGCGGCGCGCGCTGGGTCCTCTGGCTGCTCGCGGCGGGCTGGATCCTGAACCTCTTCCCGGGCTTCGGCTTCCTGCCGACGGCGCCGTGGTGGGCGATCGCGATCGGGCTCGTCGTCTTCGCGACGCCGTTCGGGCGCATGGGCATCGCGGCCGCGGCGGCCCGCCTCCTGCTCGGTGGCGTCGCGCCGGGCGACCACCGCCGCGGCGGGGGCGTGCACCTGCGGCTCTGGCTCGCCGAGCAGATCGGCGCGCAGATCGACGCCGTCGGGCTCGCGGGCGCGCCCTGGGTCGTGCAGTATGCGCGGCTCCTCGGGGCGAAGATCGGCCGAGACGTCGACCTCCACGCGCTCCCGCCGATCACGGGCATGCTCGAGATCGGCGACGGGGCCTCGATCGAGCCCGAGGTCGACCTCACGGGCTACTGGATCGACGGCGACACCGTCCGCATCGGCGGAATCCACGTCGGCGCCGGCGCGACGATCGGCGCGCGCAGCACCCTCGCCCCCGGGGCCAAGGTCGGCCGCGGGGCCGAGATCGCGCCCGGCTCGAGCGTCTTCGGGCGCGTGAAGGCCGAGCAGCGCTGGGCCGGATCCCCCGCCGTGCGCGTCTCGGGGAAGTCGGCGCCGCTCGCGGCCGGCGACCCGCCCCGCCGCAACGGCTGGATGGCGGCCTACGCGCTCTCCTCGATCGGCCTCGCGCTCCTGCCCTTCGTCGCGTTCGCGACGGGAGGCGCCGTCCTCGCCTGGGGCGCGCGCGGATCCGACTCGCTCCTCGGCGCCGTCGGGGCTCTCGCGGCGTGGCTCGTGCCCGCGACACTCGTGATCGGCGTCGTCTACGCCGGGGCCGTCGTGATCCTCGTGCGCCTGCTCTCGATCGGACTGCGGCCCGGGGTGCACCCGTCGCGCTCGCGCATCGCGTGGCAGGCCTGGACGACCGAGCGGCTGCTCGACGCGTCGCGCACCTTCCTCTTCCCGATCTACTCGAGCATGTTCACCGCCGTGTGGCTGCGCATGCTCGGCGCGAAGGTCGGGAAGAACGTCGAGGCGTCGACGGTCCTGCTGCTGCCCTCGCTCAGCCGCATCGACGACGGCGCCTTCCTCGCCGACGACACGATGCTCGCGACCTACGAGCTGCGGGGCGGGTGGATGCGCCTCGGCGAGGCGCGGATCGGCAAGCGCGCCTTCCTCGGCAACTCGGGCCTCGCGTCGGCGGGACACAAGGTTCCGAAGGACGCGCTCGTCGCGGTTCTCGGCGTCGCACCCGACAAGGCGAAGGCGCGGTCGTCCTGGCTCGGATCCCCCGCCATGCGCCTGCGCCGCGTCGTCAACGAGGCCGACGCCGAGCGCACCTACGCGCCGTCGGCGGGCCTCCGCGTCGCCCGCGCGCTGTGGGAGATGTGCCGCATCGTGCCGGTCTTCGCGACCGTCGGGCTCGGCGTCGCGGTGCTCGTCGCGCTCGGCCTCCTCGCCGAGGCGTGGGGCGTGTGGGCGGCCGTGCTGCTGTCGGGCGTCGTCCTCCTCGCGGCGGGCGCCGTCGCGGCGCTCGTGACGACGGCCGCGAAGTGGATCTTCGTCGGCGTCATCCGGGCGGGCGAGCACACGCTCTGGTCCAGCTTCGTGTGGCGCACCGAGGTCAGCGACACCTTCACCGAGATGCTCGCGGCGCCGTGGTTCGCGAACGCGGCGGCGGGTACTCCGGCGCTCGCATTCTGGCTGCGCACCCTCGGGGCGAAGATCGGGCACGGCGTGTGGACCGACAGCTACTGGCTGCCCGAGCCCGACCTCGTGACCCTCGGAGACGGATCCGTCGTCAACCGCGGTTCTGTGGTTCAGACCCATCTGTTCCATGATCGTGTGATGGCGACTGACACCGTGACGCTCGAACAGGGCGCGACCCTCGGCCCGCACAGCGTGATCCTCCCCGCCGCCTCGATCGGACACGACGCGACCGTCGGGCCCGCGTCGCTCGTCATGCGCGGCGAGTCCGTGCCCGCGGGTTCGCGGTGGAGCGGCAACCCCATCGGCCCGTGGCGGGCCGTCAAGGTCCGCGCCTACGCGGAGAGCGCCGAATGACGGGCGGCGACGCCTACGCCCCACGCAGCGGTGACGTCGACATCTCGGTCGACCGCTACGAGCTCGAGCTCGACTACAAGGTCTCGGCCAACCGGCTCGCCGGCACCGCGACGATCACGGGGCGCGCCGTGCGCGACACGAAGGGGATCTCCTTCGACCTCGTCGGCCTGCGCGCGTCGAAGGTGCGCGTCGCGGGCGACAAGGGCGCGAGCTTCAAGCAGAGCGACCACAAGCTCAAGATCCGGCTGGGCCGCGCGCTCGCCGCGGGGGACACGTTCGAGATCGAGGTGACCTACGCGGGATCCCCCCGCCCGCGGCGCACGCCCTGGGGATCCCTCGGCTGGGAGGAGCTCGACGACGGCGTCATCGTCGCGTCGCAGCCCACGGGCGCGCCCACGTGGTTCCCGTGCGACGACGTGCCGAGCGACAAGGCGAGCTACCGGCTCGAGCTCACGACCGACGCGGGGTACGCGGTCGCGTCCGGCGGCTTCGTCTCGCGCCGGGCGGCCCGCGGCAGGCGCACGTGGGTGTTCGAGCGCGACGAGCCGACCGCCACGTACCTGATGACGGTGCAGATCGGCCGCTACCTGCGGCGCGAGGTCGACCTCGGGGGCGTGCGCGGCGAGATCCTCCACCCGCGCGGGATCGCGCCGCGCGTCGCCCGCGACTTCCGCGACCTGCCGCGCATGGTCGAGGTCTTCTCCGAGGCGTTCGGGCCGTATCCGCTGCCCGACTACACGGTCGTCGTGACGGAGGACGACCTCGAGATCCCGCTCGAGGCGCAGGGCGGCGCGGTCTTCGGGGCGAACCACATCGACGGGCGCGGATCCCTCGAGCGCCTCATCGCGCACGAGCTCGCGCACCAGTGGTTCGGCAACAGCGTGGGCCTCGCGCAGTGGCGCGACATCTGGCTCAACGAGGGCTTCGCCTGCTACGCCGAGTGGATCTGGTCGGAGGCGTCGGGCGGCCCGACCGCGCACGCGCTCGCTCTCGCGCACCACGCCCGCCTCGCGCGCGAGCCGCAGGACATCGTCGTCTCGGATCCGGGTGCGGCCGACATGTTCGACGACCGCGTCTACACGCGCGGCGCGCTCACGCTCCACGCGCTGCGGCTCACGATCGGCGACGACGCCTTCTTCGCGGTGCTGCGCGCGTGGACCGAACGGTTCCGCCACGCGACCGCGACCCCGCGCGACTTCATCGCGGTCGCCGAGGAGGAGTCGGGATCCGCCCTCGCCCCCCTCTTCGGCCGCTGGCTCGACCGCGCCCCGCTCCCGGCGCTGCCCCCGTCCGACCTCCCGTCGGCCCCGGCGTCGCTGGGCCCCCGCTTCGCCTGAGCGCCCCGCCGCCCCTTCCGGGTGCGCATGTGGTCGCGGATCCGGGGTGCGGGCGACCGTTCGCGTACCCGGAGCGGGCGGACCTCAGCGCAGGAGCGCGAGGGATGCGACGTAGCCGTCCGGGCCGGGGGCGTCCGCGAGGGCGAGCTCGACGCCGCCCGGCAGCTCGGCACGGCCGGGGGAGAGGACGACCGCGGCCGGAGAGATCCGCAGCCCGCGCCCGTCGGCCTTCACGGCCGCCTCGATGCGGGTCCAGTCGCGGATCGACGGGGGATCCTCCGGCGCGAAGAGCGGCCCGAGCTCGGCGGCGCGGGTGTCGTCGGCGCGCTCGATGTCGATCCCGACCGCCCGGGCACCCGGCGCGGCCGCGACGATCGCGAGACCGTCCGCGTAGCTGATCGAGATCGGCACGGGCGACCCTGCGACGAACGGCCGGCCGTGGGCCGCGGATCCGCACCGCGGGCAGGCGTGCGCGATCTCGGCCGCCGGGTCGCCGACGAGCGACCGGACGAGCGCGAGCGGATCCGGCCCCCACGCGACCGAGGCGGCGCCGATCCCCGAGCCCACGCTGGCCCTCAGGACGACCGGGCGAGGCTCGAGCCGCGCACCACGAGCTCGGGGGCGAACTCGATGTGCTCGGGCTCGCGGCCCGGGTCGTCGCTCAGCTGCCCCAGCAGCCGCAGGGCGGTGGATCCGATGAGCCGCGCCGGCTGCCGCACGGACGTCAGCGGCACGACGGTCGACTGCGCGAAGTCGATGTCGTCGTAGCCGACGAGGGCGATGTCGTCGGGGATCCGGATCGATCCGAGCATCACGAGCGCCTGCATGACGCCGACCGCGAGGAGGTCGTTCGCCGCGAAGACCGCGTCGGGCCGGTCGGCGGCCGCGCGGGCCGCGATCGCCGTCCCCGCCTCGCGGCCCGCGAGAACCGTGAGCTGGGCGGTCGAGATCGGCTCGAGCGTCGCCCCCGCGACCTCGGCGACGGCGCGCCTGGCGCCCGCGAGTCGCCCGGCGACCTGGCTCAGCCCGCGCTGTCCCCCGACGAACGCGATCCGCCGGCGCCCCTGATCCAGCAGGTGCCGCGTCGCGAGGTAGCCGCCGCGTTCGTCGTCGACCGAGACGGACGAGAAGGGGGATCCGGCCGCGTGGCGGTCGACGAGGACGACGGGAATCCCGTGCTCCTGCAGCCGCGACGCCGTCTCGGGCACCTCGGCCTGCGGCGAGAGCAGCACCCCGCGCACGCGCTGCTCCTCGAAGAGCTCGAGGTAGCGGGTCTCGCGCTCGGCCTGCTCGTCGCTGCTGCCCAGCAGAACAGCGAGGGTCTGCGCCGCGGCCTCGTCCTCGGCGCCGCGGGCGACCTCGGCGAAGAAGGGGTTGCCGGCGTCGAGCACGATGAGGCCGACGGTCGCGCTGCGGCCCGCCCGAAGCTGCCGCGCGGCGTCGTTGCGCACATAGCCGAGGTCGTCGATCGCGGTGCGCACCCGCTCGACGGTCGCGGCGGCGACGGCGGTCGGCCGGTTGAGCACGTTCGAGACGGTTCCGACGGAGACGCCCGCTCGGTTCGCGACATCGCGGATGCTGACAGCCATGCGGCTCCTCCCCAGGTCGTCCGTCGATCGTATCGACCCCTCGGCGCGGGGCGATGAGCGGATCTGCGCGCTTTCGGAGATCGGGTTTGCGGATCGCCCGTCCGTGTGGTCATAATGAAACGATTCAACATGAGGGAGCCTCGATGATGAGCGACACCGCGACGCGGGTGGCCTTCCGGCTGCGCGTCAGGCCCGAGCTGCTGGACGAGTATCTGCGGCGCCACGACCCGATCTGGCCCGAGATGCTGCGCGAGATCGCGGCGTCCGGGCGGCGCGGCTACTCGATATTCCACGCGGGCGGCGGAGAGCTCATCGGCGTCTACGAGACCGGCGACGACCGGGCCTCGCAGGCGTACCTCGCCGCGAGCGAGGTCGCGGCGCGGTGGGAGGCCGAGATGGCCCGCTTCTTCGTCGACCAGGAGGGGCGGGCGGATCAGGACGCCGAAACGCTCCCCGAGATCTTCCACCTCGAAACCCAGCTGCACGCGCTCGACGGCGACGCGTGAGAGAGAAAGGCACGACCATGAGCATCCTCAGCCAGGAGATCCTCGACCAGCTCGCGGGCCAGTCGATCGAGCTGCCCTCGTGGGCGTTCGGGAACTCGGGCACGCGCTTCAAGGTGTTCGGCACCCCCGGCACCCCGCGCGACCCGTTCGAGAAGATCTCCGACGCCGCCCAGGTGCACCGGCTCACGGGCCTCGCCCCCGCCGTCGCGCTCCATATCCCGTGGGACATGGCCGACTTCGGGGATCTCGCGAAGCACGCCGAGGACGAGGGCGTCTCGCTCGGGACGATCAACTCGAACACCTTCCAGGACGACGACTACAAGTTCGGCGCCCTGACGCACGAGGACGCGGCGATCCGGCGCAAGGCGATCGACCACCACCTCGCGTGCATCGACGTCATGCACCAGACGGGGTCGCGCGACCTGAAGATCTGGCTCGCGGAGGGATCCAACTACCCGGGCCAGGCCGACATGCGCGGCCGCCAGGACCGCCTGCACGACTCGCTCCAGACGATCTACGACGCGCTCGGCGACGATCAGCGCCTCGTGCTCGAGTACAAGTTCTTCGAGCCCGCGTTCTATCACACCGACGTCCCCGACTGGGGAACCTCCTTCGCGCAGGTCTCGGCGCTCGGCGAGCGCGCGATGGTGTGCCTCGACACGGGCCACCACGCGCCGGGCACGAACATCGAGTTCATCGTCATGCAGCTGCTGCGGCTCGGGAAGCTCGGCTCGTTCGACTTCAACAGCCGCTTCTACGCCGACGACGACCTCATCGTGGGCGCGGCCGACCCGTTCCAGCTGTTCCGGATCATCTTCGAGGTCATCCGCGGAGGCGGATACCTGAACCCCGACGTCGCGTTCATGCTCGACCAGTGCCACAACGTCGAGAACAAGATCCTGGGCCAGACTCGATCCGTCCTCAACGTGCAGGAGATGACGGCGCGCGCCCTGCTCGTCGACCTCGAGGCGCTGCGGAAGGCGCAGCTCGACGGCGACGTCCTCGGCGCGAACCAGGTGTTCATGGACGCGTTCTACACCGACGTGCGCCCCGCGCTCGCCGAGTGGCGCGAGAGCCGGGGCTTCCCGGCCGACCCGATGGCGGCGTACGTCGCGTCGGGCTACCAGCAGAAGATCGAACAGGAGCGCGTCGGCGGCCAGCAGGCCAGCTGGGGCGCCTGATCTCAGGAAGAAGAGATGACGAACCAGACGGTCACGGACCTGCTCGCGCGCTCGAACCGACTCGGCGCCGATCCGAAGAACACGAACTACGCGGGCGGCAACACGTCGGCGAAGGGCACCGAGATCGACCCCGTGACGGGCGAGCCCGTCGAGCTGCTGTGGGTCAAGGGATCCGGCGGCGACCTCGGGACGCTGAAGGAGTCGGGCCTCGCCGCCCTCCGCCTCGACCGCATGCGCGCGCTCGCGAACGTGTACCCGGGCATCGAGCGCGAGGACGAGATGGTCGCGGCATTCGACTTCTGCCTGCACGGCAAGGGCGGGGCCGCCCCGTCGATCGACACCGCGATGCACGGCCTCGTCGACGCCGCGCACGTCGACCACCTCCACCCCGACAGCGGCATCGCGATCGCGACCGCCGCCGACGGCGAGGAGCTCACGGCGAAGATCTTCGGCGACCGCGTCGTGTGGGTGCCGTGGCGCCGCCCCGGCTTCCAGTTGGGACTCGACATCGCCGCGATCAAGGCCGCGAACCCGCAGGCGATCGGCACGATCCTCGGCGGCCACGGGATCACGGCGTGGGGCGACACGAGCGAGGAGACCGAGCGCAACTCGCTCTGGATCATCGAGACCGCCGCCGCGTACATCGCCGAGCGCGGATCCGCGGATCCCTTCGGCGCCGTCCGGCCGGGCTTCGAGGCGCTCCCCGCCGCCGAGCGCCGCGCGAAGGCCGCCGCCCTCGCGGCGACGATCCGCGGCATCGCGTCGCAGGACGCGCCCATGGTCGGCCACTTCACTGATGCCGAGGCCGTGACCGACTTCCTCGCGTCGGAGAAGGCGCCCGCCCTCGCCGCCCTCGGCACGAGCTGCCCCGATCACTTCCTCCGCACGAAGGTCAAGCCGCTGATCCTCGACCTCCCGGCATCGGCCTCGATCGAGGAGTCGGTCGCGCGCCTCAAGGAGCTGCACGAGGAGTACCGCGCCGACTACGCCGCGTACTACGAGCGCTACGCGACCGACGCGTCGCCGGCGATGCGCGGCGCGGATCCCCTCATCGTCCTGATCCCGGGCGTCGGCATGTTCAGCTACGGCCGGAACAAGCAGACGGCGCGCGTCGCGGGCGAGTTCTACGTCAACGCGATCGGCGTCATGCGCGGCGCCGAGGCGCTCTCGACGTACTCCCCGATCTCCGACGAGGAGAAGTTCCGGATCGAGTACTGGGCGCTCGAGGAGGCCAAGCTCCAGCGCATGCCCGCGCCGAAGACCCACCAGGGCCGCATCGCGTTCGTGACCGGCGCGGCGTCGGGCATCGGCAAGGCGATCGCCACGCGCCTCGCGAAGGAGGGCGCCTGCGTCGTCGTCGCCGACCTCGACCTCGAGAAGGCGCGCGCCGCGGCGGCCGAGCTGGGCGGATCGGACGTCGCGATCGGCGTCGCCGCGAACGTCGCCGACGCCGCGGGCGTCCAGGCCGCGATCGACGAGACGCTCCTCGCCTTCGGCGGGATCGACCTCGTCGTGAACAACGCGGGCCTCTCGCTCTCCAAGCCGCTGCTCGAGACGACCGAGAAGGACTGGGATCTGCAGCACGACGTGATGGCGAAGGGATCCTTCCTCGTCGCCCGCGCCGCCGCGAAGCCGCTCATCGAGCAGGGCATGGGCGGCGACGTGATCTACATCTCGTCGAAGAACAGCGTCTTCGCGGGCCCCAACAACATCGCGTACTCGGCGACGAAGGCCGACCAGGCCCACCAGGTGCGCCTCCTCGCGGTCGAGCTCGGCGAGCACGGCGTCCGGGTCAACGGCATCAACCCCGACGGCGTCGTGCGCGGATCCGGGATCTTCGCGGGCGGCTGGGGCGCGCAGCGTGCCGCGACCTACGGGGTCAAGGAGGAGGACCTCGGCCAGTTCTACGCGAACCGCACGATCCTGGGGCGCGAGGTCGTGCCCGAGAACGTCGCCGACGCGGTCTACGTGCTGACGGGCCCCGAGCTCAGCCGCACGACGGGCCTGCACATCCCCGTCGACTCGGGCGTCGCGGCGGCGTTCCTGCGGTAGCGCCCGCACGACTACGGCAGGAGCCGTGGTCGCCCGGCGGCGGGCCCTGCGATCCCGCGGGTCCCGCCGCCGCCTCCTCACGTTCTGCCGTACTTCTGCATCAGGACCCCTCATGACAGCACTTGCCGCCATCGACCTCGGCGCCACGAGCGGCCGCGTGATCGTCGGCCGATTCGCCGACGGATCCCTCGAGATGGAGACCGTCGCGCGGTTCCCGAACGCGCCCGTCCGCACGCCGAGCGGGCTCCACTGGGACGTCACGGCGCTCTACCGGGGCGCCCGCGACGGCCTCGCCGAGGCGTTCCGGGCCGCGCCCGACATCGCCTCGATCGGGGTCGACTCGTGGGCCGTCGACTACGCCCTGCTGCGGGGCGACAGGGTGCTCGGCGAGCCGTTCCACTACCGCGACGAGGAGCGCACGGCTCGCGGGCCGGGGCTCGTGCACGCGCGCACGCCGTTCGCCGAGCTGTACCCGCGCAACGGGCTGCAGTTCCTCGCGTTCAACACGCTCTACCAGCTCGCGACAGAGGGCGACATGCTCGACGTCGCCGACGCGCTCCTCCTCATCCCCGACCTCTTCGGGTGGATGCTCACGGGGGAGCGGGTCGCCGAGCGCACCAACGCGTCGACGACGGGCCTCCTCGACGTGACGACGCGCGAGTGGGACGCGGATCTCCTGAGCCGGATCGGCGTCCCCGCGGGGCTGCTGCCGCGGCTCGTCGACCCGGGCGACCGCGTCGGCGGGCTCCTGCCGCACGTCGCTCGGGAGGTCGGCGGATCCGCCCCCGTCGTCGCCGTCGGATCGCACGACACGGCGTCGGCGGTCGCGGCCGTGCCGATGCGGGCCGACCGCGCCGCGTACATCTCGTGCGGCACGTGGGGGCTCGTGGGCGTCGAGACCGAGCGGCCGATCCTCACGGACGCGGCGCGCGAGGCGAACTTCACCAACGAGGGCGGCGTCGACGGCCGCACGCGCTTCCTGCACAACGTCATGGGCCTCTGGCTGCTCAGCGAGACGATCCGCGAGTGGGAGCGGGCGGGGGAGCGGATCGACCTCCCGGCCCTCCTCGCCGAGGCGGCCGAGGTGCGCGGATCCGTGGGGATCTTCGACGCGAACGACCCCGTCTTCCTGCCGCCGGGCGACATGCCGGGGCGCATCGCGGCCTGGCTGCGCGAGCACGATCGGCCCGTCCCGGAGTCGCGCGCGGCGTTCGCGCGCTCGATCGTCGAGAGCCTCGCCGCGGCCTTCGCGGGGGCCGTCGCGACGGCGAGCGCGCTGTCGGGCGTGCCCGTCGAGACGATCCACGTCGTCGGAGGCGGAGCCCTCAACGCCTTGCTGTGCCAGCTCACGGCCGACCGATCGGGGATCCCGGTCGAGGCGGGGCCCGTCGAGGCGACGGCGATCGGGAACCTGCTCATCCAGGCCCGCGCCGCGGGGGCTGTGTCGGGCGACCTCGAGGCGCTCAGGTCGGTCGTCGCGGGGGCCTTTCCCCCCGTGCGCTACGAGCCCCGACGCCAATAGACTTTTCCAGTTGCGCACGGCTGCGCGACGGAACAGCACGAGCGAAGGCGACCGCGTGATGCACGAGAACGAACATACCCACCGCCTGCCCACGTCGACGGGCCTCATCCCGATCCCGACGGGCACCATCACGGTGCCCGATGCGGTGCGCGACGCCGCGGGCGAGCGCGCGTCGGTGCACCCCGGTGACCGCTTCTCGGTGCGCCGCCGCACGCTCTACGTCCTGCTGCTCGGCGCGCTCACGGCGCTCGGGCCGTTCACGGTCGACCTGTACCTGCCGGCGTTCCCCGTGCTGGAGGCCGACTTCCACACGACGAGCGCGGCGATCCAGCTGACCCTCACGGGCACGATGGTGGGCTTCGCGATCGGCCAGCTGATCATCGGCCCGCTGAGCGACGCCGTCGGCCGGCGCACGCCGCTCCTCATCGCGACGTCGCTGCATCTCGTGTCGTGCCTCGCGGCGGCTTTCGCGCCCGACCTCGTGACCCTCGGCATCATGCGCGTCCTCATGGGCGTCGGCGCGGCGGGAGGCGGCGTCGTCGCGATGGCGATGGTGCGCGACCTGTTCGGCGGTCAGCGCCTCGCGATCATGCTCTCGCGGCTCGCCCTCGTCACGGGCGTCGCGCCCGTGATCGCGCCGCTCATCGGATCCGCGCTCCTCGGGGCCATGCCGTGGCGCGGGATCTTCATCGTGCTGTGCTGCTACGGCGCGGTGATCCTCGCGTGCGCGCTGTTCGGCCTGCCCGAGACGCGGCCCAAGGCGGATCGGATCACGGCGCAGACCACCTCGGTCCGCCACCGCTACCGCGTCGTCTTCTCGGACCGCGTGTACGTCGGCTGCCTCATCATCGGCGCCATGGGGTTCTCGGGCCTGTTCTCGTACCTCTCGTCGTCGTCGTTCCTCTTCCAGACGACCTACGGGCTCTCGGCGTTCCAGTACGGCATGCTCTTCGCCGCGAACTCGATCGGGCTCGTGATCGGCAACCAGATCGCGGCGCGCCTCGCGACCCGCATCGGGCCGCAGTGGGTGCTCGCGGGGTCGACCGTCTCGCTGCTCGTGATGTCGGCGCTGATCCCGGTCGGGGCGCTCGTGACCGACAGCGTCTTCGGCGTCGCGGTGCCGCTCTTCCTCTTCATGACCTCGTGCGGCTTCACGTTTCCGTGCGCGCAGGTCCTGGCGCTCGATCGGCACCCCGACGCGGCCGGCACGGCGGCGTCGGTCCTCGGCGCGGCGAACAACGGCGTCGCGGGCCTCATCTCGCCGCTCGTGGGCGTCGTCGCGGGACTGACAGGAGGGATCACGCCCCTCTCGATGTCGTCGATCATGATCGCCTGCGCGGTCGTCGGCATCGCGGCGCTCTGGTTCGTCGTCCGCCCCCGCACGCTGGGGCTGCTCGCCGCCTGACCTGGTGCGCGAAAACGGCTCCTCCCGGCGCGCGGAGGGGCCGTTTTCGCACTTCACGTTCGGGGCGCGGATCCTGGCGTGCGCGAACGACCCTTCTCAGCGCGCGGAGGGGTCGTTTTCGCGTTCTCCGCTGCGATCGCGCGCTCGTAGAACCCGACGAGGGCCTCCGTCGATGCGCGCCAGCCGAACGGCTCGGTCGCGGCGCGGGCGCCCTCCGCGAGGCGCGATCGCAGGCCCGCGTCGGTGAGCACGCGGTTGAGCTTCTCCGACAGGTCGGCGGCGTCGCGCGGCCGGGCCAGCAGGCCGCCGACGCCGTCGGGGACGGCGAACGGGATCCCGCCCGCGTCGGCCCCGACGACGGGCGTCCCCGACGCCATCGCCTCGAGCGCGACGAGCCCCAGCGTCTCGGTCGTCGACGGGAAGGCGAACACGTCGGCGCTCGCGTACGCCTCGTCGAGGTCGCGCCCACGAAGCGGCCCCGTGAACACGGTCGGCGTCCCGCGGAACAGCGCGCGCAGATCCGCCGCCGCGGGCCCGTCGCCCACGAACGCGAGGCGGGTCCCCTGCGGCGCGCGGTCGAGCGCGTGCCGCAGCAGGTCGAGGTCCTTCTCCTTCGACAGCCGCCCGACCGAGAGGATCAGCGGGGCGTCGGGATGCCCATCGGTGAGCCGCGCGCGCATCTCCCGCGACGCGTTCGCGGCCGTGAAGCGCTCGGTGTCGACGGCCTTGGGCCAGAGGTCGAGGTTCTCGATCCCGAAGCCGCGCGCCTTCTCGATCATCTGCTGCGAGGTGCAGAGGTTGACCGAGGCGCGGTTGTGGGATCGGCGGATCCACGCCTCGGCCGGCCGCGCGAGCGCCCCGAGCCCGAGCCGCCGCGCGTAGGCGGGGACGTCGGTGTGGAACGAGCCGAGCATGGGGTGCTTCCGGCGCTCGGCGTAGAGCGCGCCGAAGGATCCCGTCCACACGGGGTTGACGACGTGCACGACGTCGGGGCGGAACGCGTGCAGCTCGCGCGCGTGCCGCGGCCCCGGGAACCCGACCCGCAGATCCGGGTACACGCGCCCGAACGACACCGAGGGGACGCGCACGACGCGATGCCCCGCGTACTCGGCCGGCGCCTTCCCCGGCGCGAACACGAGCGCCTCGTGGCCCAGCTCGCGCAGCTGCGTGAGCGTGCCCGTGAGGCGGGTGACGATCCCGTCGACCTTCGGCAGGAAGACCTCGGTGATGATCGCGATGCGCACGCGCGCCGCGATCAGGCGACGGGAACGGGCGCCGACGGCGGCACCCCTGGCGCCTGCCGCGACGTCCAGAGCGACCGCGACGGGATCCGCTCGAGGTCGACGCGGTCGCGGTAGCGGCCCGCCGTCTCCTCGACCTCGCGCAGGAGGCCCTCCGACAGCCGCGTGGGCTCGAGGCCGAGGTCGAGGAACGACCGGTTCACGACGTGCAGCTCGTTCTCGGCCGACTCCTGACGCGGGTTGGGCGTCAGCTCGACGCGGGCCCCCGTGATCTCGGCGATCTGCGCCGCGAGGTCGCGCACCCGGTGCGTCTCGGTCATCTGGTTGAAGATCTTCACGCGATCCCCCGCCTCGGGCGGGTTCTCGATCGCGATCTGCACGCAGCGCACCATGTCCTGGATGTGGATGAACGCGCGCGTCTGCCCGCCCGTGCCGTGCACCGTGAGCGGGTAGCCGACGGCCGCCTCGACGAGGAAGCGGTTGAGCACGGTGCCGTAGTCGCCGTCGTAGTCGAAGCGGTTCACGAGGCGCTCGTCGAGCGAGGTCTGGGTCGTGTTCGTGCCCCAGATGATCCCCTGGTGCAGGTCGGTCACGCGCAGCCGGTCATTCTTCGCGTAGAAGGCGAAGAGGTGCT
This sequence comes from Microbacterium indicum DSM 19969, assembly GCF_000422385.1. Taxonomy (GTDB): domain Bacteria; phylum Actinomycetota; class Actinomycetes; order Actinomycetales; family Microbacteriaceae; genus Microbacterium; species Microbacterium indicum. The sequence continues at coordinate 148,245 of NZ_AULR01000005.1, read as the reverse complement.
GATCGAGGACCTTCGTCATGTGGTAGACGGATCCGGGGTTCGAGGGGTACAGGATCTGCTGGTCGATCGTCTCGCCGTCCGGCGTCGTGACCTGCACGTCGAGGTAGCCCTCGGGGATCTGCATGCCCGCGGTTCCGTAGCCGTAGACGCCCATGGTGCCGAGGTGCACCACGTGCACGTCGAGGCCCGACTCGACGATCGCGGCGAGGAGGTTGTGCGTCGCGCGCACGTTGTTGTCGACCGTGTAGCGCTTGTGGCCCGCGTCCTTCATCGAGTACGGGGCGGCGCGCTGCTCGGCGAAGTGCACGACGGCATCGGGGCGGAACTCCTCGAGCGCCGTGAGGAGCGCGTCGTAGTCGGCCGCGAGGTCGACGTCGCGGAAGGCGATCTCGCGGCCCGACACCTCGCGCCAGGCGGCGAGGCGATCCGCGATCGAGGCGATGGGGGTGAGCGACTCGGCCCCGAGCTCCTCATCGATCGCGCGTCGCGACAGATTGTCCGCGATCATCACTTCGTGGCCGAGGTCGGACAGGTGGAGGGAGGCGGGCCAGCCGCAGAAGCCGTCCCCGCCGAAGACGATGATCCTCACGCAATATCTCCTTCGAACTTCCTGTCGACGCTACCGTCGGGGCATCGGTCGCGAGGCGGTGTGCGCCCGATCCCGAGTGAACTTCATCAGAACTTTTGCCGGAGCGATGAGCGCGACGCTACTCCGGGCGCGCGCTCGCCGACAGCGGTGCGTCACTTCGTCTGGTTCGGGTGTCGCGTGTGCACCTGCTCGAGGAGGACGGCCCGGCCCGAGACGTAGAACCAGATGCGGGCGTCGCCCAGCAGGGTCGGCTTGTGCTGCCACCGGTCGAACGTCGCGCCGTCTCGACGGATCGTTCCCAGGTCGCCTCGAAGCGGGTAGTTCGTCGGTGTTCGTTCCAGCGGAGTGCGGGTGAGGAAGTCCCAGCTGTCGGCGAGGGCGTTGCGGATCGTCGCGGCGAGGCCGGTCCAGCCCCGCCGCGCCGATGACGTGGCGAAGCGGATCTCGAATTCGGCCTTCTTCGTCGGTCGCGGGACGACGTCGCCCTTCCCCATCGGTCAGGGACGCTCGACGGGCTCGTCGAGGAGGATCCAGTCGACCGAGTGGCCGGAGAGCCCTGCGGCGAGGGCGGCCGCCGTCTCCTGCCACGAGGTGAGCTCCGCGAGCGCGAGATGGGGTTGGTGTGTCGCGAAGGATGCGCGGGCCGCGTCGACGAGATCCTGTGCGCAGGTCTCCTGGTCGTTCGGGGACAGCGCCAGGATCCAGGGGAACATGCGCGCCATGCGCCGCACGAGCGGCCCTTCGTCGTCGATCGACACCGTGATGAGCTGCGCCGCGAGCTCGAGCAGCCGGGCGCGGGCATCGGCTTCGCGCTGGGACATGAGCACGAGCGGCTCGCCGTCGCGGCGGGTCACCCGGACGGGGTGGTCCTCGGCCTCGGCGAACACCTCGGCGGGCCGCTTGCTGAGGTCGGAGGAACGGCGGGTGGTGCTCGTGGGATCGTTCACCAGGGTCATCGCCCCAGCTTATTCCGAACGTGTTCGGAAGTCCATGGGCGGTTTCGTGCCTGCCAGGATCGGGGCATGACCACGCATCCCATCGTCCAGACCACCGCGGGTCGGGTGTCGGGGGTTCCGCATCCCCACGGATCCGCGTTCTTCTCGATCCCCTTCGCCGCGCCGCCCGTCGGCGAGCTGCGCTTCCAGGCGCCGCGGCCGCCCGAGCCGTGGGAGGGGGTGCGCGCGTGCGATCGCTACGGCGCGACGCCGCAGCGCCGGCCCTTCGGCGACTTCCTGACGACGATCCCCGAGCCGTCGATCCCCGGCGACGACACGCTCTCGCTCACGGTCTTCACGCCGTCTGCCTCGCCCGACGCGGGCCTGCCCGTCTTCGTGTGGGTCCACGGCGGCGGGTACTTCGCCGGCTCGCCCGCGAGCCCCTGGTACGACGGATCCGCGTTCGCCCGCGACGGCGTCGTGACGGTCGTGATCTCGTACCGCCTCGGCTTCGACGGCTTCGGCTGGATCGAGGACGCGCCCCTCAACCGCGGCGTGCTCGACCAGATCGCCGCCCTCGAGTGGATCCGCGACAACATCGCGGGCTTCGGCGGGGACCCGTCGCGCGTCACGATCGCGGGGCAGTCAGCGGGAGGCGGAAGCGTCTTGACGCTCCTCGCGTCGCCGCGGGCCGCGGGGCTCATGCACGGCGTCATCGCGCACTCGGCGGCGGACGGGGCGGTGCCGCTCGCCGTCGCTGAGGCGGGAGGGCGCGGGTTCGCCGCCGCGATGGGCGTCGAGCCGACCCTCGCCGGATGGCGCTCGCTGACCGAGGACCAGGTCCTCGACCGCGAGCGCGAGTTCAATCACACCCCCGGGTCGATCGAGTTCGACGCGTCGCCCGCAGACCTCGTCGAGGCGATCCGCGCGCCCGAGCCCGCGCTGGGCCTCCTGTGGGCGCCCGTCGACGACGGCGAGACCGTCGTGTCGCCGCGGCTGGCCTTCGCCGCGGGCGCGGCGGCCGACGTCCCCCTCGTCATGGGGACGACGCGCAACGAGTTCGCGTTCCCGTCGCCGACGCCCCTCGACGACGTGCTCGCGGCGCTGCGATCGGCGGGCGTCAGCGAGGCGGGGATGGAGAGATACCTCGTCGAGGTCGGCGTGCTCGGCGAGCGGTTCGCGCAGGCGCAGCTCGCCATCTCGCAGGTCTTCCGTGCCCCGCTCGCGCGGAACGCCGCGCTGAGATCCGCGCATGGGGCGGCCGAGCGCACCTGGCTGTTCGACTTCGCGCACCACTCGCCCGTCGACGGCGCGGCGGCGCACTGCCTCGACGTGCCGTTCGCGTGGGACGTCCTCGCCGCCGACGGCGTCGACCGCGTGCTCGGCGACGCGCCCCAGGCGCTCGCCGACGAGATGCACGCCGACTGGGTCGGCTTCATCCGGACGGGCGAGATGCCGTGGGATCCGTCGGCCGTCGGCGCTCGGACGTACGGGGCCGACGCGCCGTACGACCCCGACGACTACGCGCTCGACGCGGAGCTCGCCGGGTAGGGGATCAGCGGCCCCAGCGCTCGTCGAGCCAGGCGAGGATGTCGGCGCGCACGCGGTCCTGGACGGGGTCGTTCAGGATCTCGTGGCGCCCGTCGTAGACGCGGGTCGTGACGTCGGAGAGGCCCGATCGCGTGCGGTACGCCGCGGCGAGGCGCTCCACCGATCGCGGCCCTCCGACGGTGTCGTCGCGGCCGACCTGCAGGAGGATCGGCAGGTCCCTGAGGCCGCGGGCCGGGCGGCCGAAGAGCCGCGCGGCGTTCGCGAGGCCGAACGCCTGCGCGAGCGGCATCTGCGTCGTGAGCGGGTCGTCGTGCGCGGCCTGGCGGACGGCGGGATCCTCGCTGATCCACTCGTTGCCGCGCGAGTGCGGGCCCTTCCACGGCGCGTTGAGGTCGCCCGTGTTGAGGGATCCGGGGACCCGGTACGCGGATCCGATCAGCACGGCCCCGTCGAACGCGCTCGAGTGGTCGTTTACGAGCATCTGCGTGAGGAACGAGCCCCACGAATGGCCGATGATCACGAGCGGCACGCGGGGGTGCGCGGCGCGGGCGATCTGAGTCAGCTGCCACACGGCGTCCTCGGCGGCGCGGTGCCCGCCCGGGCCGAGCCGGCGGCGCTTCGCGAGGGTGCCCCACTGGCCGATGCCCGTGCGGCCGTGGCCGCGGTGGTCATCGGCGTAGACGACCCACCCGTCGGCCGTGAGGGCGTCGGCGAGGGCGGTGTAGCGGCCCGCGTGCTCGCTGACGCCGTGCACGATCTGGACGATGCCGCGGGGCTCCCCCTCGGGCTCGTACAGGTCGTAGAAGATCTCGATGCCGTAGCTGTCGACGTACGAAGGCATGGCACCAGCCTACGGACAGACTTGCTTCGCAAAACTAATTAGCTAAGCTAAATAATCACATGACCTCCGAGATCTCCCCCGAAGCATCCGACCTGCGCGCCGCGACGCTGCGACTCGCCCGCAGGATCCGCCAGAACCGCTCGATCGCGTCGATGACCGACGCGCAGTTCGCGGTCCTCGTCAACGTCCACCTCCACGGCCCGCACACGCTCACGGCGCTCGCCGAGCGCGACGGCGTCACGGCGCCGTCGATGAACCGCACCGTGAACTCGCTCGAGGAGGCCGGCTACGTCACGCGCGTCGCCGACGAGACCGACCGGCGCAAGGTGATCATCGCGATCGCGCCCGAGGGATCCGAGGTCGTGCTCGAGACGCTGCGGCGGCGCGACGGGTGGCTCCAGGGGCTGCTCGACGCCCTCGACGACGACGACCGCGCGACGCTCGGCGCCGCCGCCCGCATCATCCTCCGCGAGGTGCACCGATGAAGTCGATGTTCCGGTCGCTGGGGATCTTCAACTACCGCCTCTGGTTCCTCGGCGCGCTCGTCTCGAACGTCGGGGCGTGGATGCAGGCGACGGCGCAGGACTGGGTCGTCCTGACCGAGCTCACGGACCACGACGCGACCGCCGTCGGGGTCACGATGGCGTTCCAGTTCGGGCCGCCGCTGCTGCTCGTGGGCGTGACGGGATGGGTCGCCGACCGCTTCGACAGGCGCAAGCTGCTGCTCGTCACGCAGACGTCGCTCGGGGTCATCTCGCTCGTCGTCGGATCCCTCCTCATCTCGGGGGTCATGACGCTGCCCCTCATGCTGACGTTCGCGGCGCTCTTCGGCGTCGCCAACGCGTTCGACAGCCCCGCGCGTCAGGCCTTCGTGAGCGACATCGTGGGCCGCGACCAGGCGTCGAACGCCGTCGCGCTCAACTCGGCGTCGTTCAACATGGCGCGGCTGCTCGGGCCGGCGATCGGATCCCTCCTGCTCATCGTGATCGGCAGCGGCTGGGTGTTCGTCGTCAACGCGGCGACGTTCGCGGCGATGCTGTCGGCGCTCCTCCTCATGCGCCGCGGCGAGATCCACGGGGGAGGGCGGCCGAAGAAGGGCGCGGGATCGCTCGTGGGCGGGTTCCGCTACGTGCTGCGGCGGCCGGATCTGCTCGTGACCTTCGCGATCGCGTTCCTCGTGGGCGCGTTCGGGCTGAACTTCCCGATCTTCGCGTCGACGATGGCCGTCGAGTTCGGGCGCGACGCCGACGGGTACGGGCTCCTCAGCTCGTCGCTCGCGGTCGGATCGCTCGCCGGCGCGCTGCTCGCGGCGCGGCGCGACAGGGCGAAGCTGCGGGTCGTGATCCTCGCGGCCGGCGGGTTCGGGGCGGCGCTCGTCGTCTCGTCGCTCATGCCGACCTACCTGACCTACGCGCTGCTGTGCGTCGCGGTGGGCTTCGCGAGCGTCTCGATGATGACGACGGCGAACGGCTTCGTGCAGACGACGACGACGCCGGCCCTGCGCGGGCGCGTGCTGGCGCTGTACATGGCGGTCATCATGGGCTCGACCCCCGTCGGGGCGCCGCTGATCGGCGCCGTCTCCGACGCGTGGGGCCCGCGCTCGGCGCTCGTCGTCGGCGGGATCGCGTGCCTCGTCGCGGGCGCGATCGGCCTCGCCTGGCTCATCGGATCGGGCCGCCTCCACCGCCGCGACACGGGCGGCTTCGAGATCACGGCGACCCGCCCCATCGACGTCCTCACGACGCCCAACGAGATCATCGAGCGCCCGTAACTCTCCATTTCTCCGTGTTTTCCCCACGCGAGAGCGGGGGAAAACACGGAGAAATGGAGAGTTGGCGGCGCCTAAGCTGGAGGCATGCACGGCGAGTACAAGGTTCCGGGCGGCAAGCTCGTGGTCGTCGACCTCGAGGTCCAGGACGGGCGGATCCGCGACTTCGCCCTCGCGGGCGACTTCTTCCTCGAGCCCGACGACGCGCTGGCCGACATCGACGCCGCCGTGAACGGCATGCCGGACACCTCGGAGGTCGGCGAGATCGCGGCCGCGATCCGCTCGGCCCTCCCCGACGGCGCCCAGCTGCTCGGCTTCACCCCCGAGTCCGTCGGCACCGCCGTGCGCCGCGCCCTGCAGCGGGCGTCGTCCTGGGGCGACTTCGCGTGGCAGGTCGTCGACGACCCCGCCGTCAGCCCCCTCATGAACCTCGCGCTCGACGAGGTCCTCACCGAGCGCGTCGGCGCCGGCCTCCGCCAGCCGACCCTGCGCATCTGGGAGTGGGACCGCTCGGCCGTCGTGATCGGATCCTTCCAGTCGTTCCGCAACGAGGTCGACCCCGAGGGCGCCGCGAAGCACGGCTTCGACGTCGTGCGCCGGATCTCGGGCGGCGGCGCGATGCTCATGGGCGCCGGCCAGATCATCACCTACTCGCTCTACGTCCCCGCCTCGCTCGTCGCGGGCCTGACCTTCGCCGACTCCTACGCGTTCCTCGACGACTGGGTCCTCCAGGCGCTGCACTCCGTCGGGATCGAGGCGACCTACCAGGGCCTCAACGACATCACGAGCCCCACGGGCAAGATCGGCGGCGCCGCGCAGAAGCGCCTCGCGAACGGCGGCGTCCTGCACCACGCGACCCTCAGCTACGACATCGACGGCCAGGTCATGAGCGAGGTCCTGCGCATCGGCCGCGAGAAGCTCAGCGACAAGGGCACGACGAGCGCCGCCAAGCGGGTGGACCCGATCCGCAGCCAGACGGGCATGGAGCGCCGCGCGATCCTCGACCGCTTCATCGAGGTGTTCCAGGGCCTCACGGGCGCCGAGCGGGCGAGCATCACCGACGAGGAGTACGCGGCGGCCGAGGAGCTCGTGCGCACGAAGTTCTCGACCGACGCGTGGCTGCACCGCGTTCCGTGAGCGCCGCCGACAGCGCCCCGGGCAAGGGGCTGAGCGCGGCCGCGCCCGTCGCGATCCACCACGGCGACAACCTCGAGGTGATCCGGGATCTCCCGGACGGCGCCTTCACGATGATCTACCTGGATCCGCCCTTCAACACGGGCCGCCGGCGCCAGCACGCGACGCAGCGGGCGACCCACGCGCCCGACGCCGTGCACGTGGACGACGTCGAGCCCGAGGCGGGCGACGCGCTCTTCGGCGACGAGTTCCTCAACGCGACCGAGAACCCCGTCTGGAACGGGTTCCACGGGCGGAGGTACGAGCGGATCCGCCAGACCCTCACGACCTTCGACGACCGCTTTGACGACTACTGGGCGTTCCTCGAGCCGCGGCTCGTCGAGGCGTGGCGGCTGCTCGCCGACGACGGGACGCTCTACCTGCACCTCGACTACCGCGAGGCGCACTACGCGAAGGTCATGCTCGACGCCGTCTTCGGGCGCGACAGCTTCCTCAACGAGCTGATCTGGGCCTACGACTACGGGGCCAAGAGCCGCAGCCGCTGGCCCACGAAGCACGACACGATCCTCGTGTACGTGAAGGACCCCGACGGGTACTTCTTCGACTCCGACGCGATCGACCGCGAGCCGTACATGGCGCCGGGCCTCGTCGACGCCGAGAAGGCCGCCCGCGGCAAGCTGCCGACCGACGTGTGGTGGCACACGATCGTGCCGACCTCGGGCCCCGAGCGCACGGGCTACCCGACGCAGAAGCCCGAGGGGATCCTGCGCCGCATGATCCAGGCGTCGACCCGCCCCGGCGACCGCGTGCTCGACTTCTTCGCCGGATCCGGCACGACGGGCGCCGTCGCGTCGCGGATGGGCCGCCAGGCCGTCCTCGTCGACGGCAACGCCCGCGCGATCGAGGTCATGCAGAAGCGCATGCCGCACGCGATCGTCATCCGGTAGCGCGAGGCTTCACGCGCCCCCGAGCCCCGCGACCGACGCGTATCCGTCGTCGACGGTGCGGGAGCGCCGGCCGAGGACGCGGGTGCGGGGCCACGGATCCCAGGGCGCCTCGCCCGTCGTGACGAAGCGCACGGCGGCGCCGTGGATCTCGTCGGCGAGCGCCTGCGGCGGGTGCGCGCCGGCCACGCGCGCGACGCCGGGCGCGCCCAGGGCGTCGAAGAAGAACGGCACGTCGAGGCAGTGCAGCGCCCAGCGCATCGTCGGGGAGGGCCAGGCGAAGCGGTAGACGCTCGTCGCGGGGCCGTGCGCGTCGGCGATCTCGGGCACGTGCCGCCGGAACAGCATGTCGCTCGCGTACCGGCCGAGCCGGGCCGCGGTCGGGCGGCGGTTCGCGCGCAGCCACGCGCGGCCCCGCAGCCCGAGGAGGCGCAGCAGCGGGACGGACGGGATCCAGTCGAGCACCGCCGCGAACGGGTCGAGCGCCATCGTGAACTCGTCGTCCGTCGTGCCGACGACGAGGGGCTTGTCGCGCCCGATCCCGCCGCGGAGCCCTGCCATCGTCGGGCGGTCGATGATCTCGCCGTCGACGACGGGCCCGATGCGGAGGCCCCGGTCGAGCATCGCGCGGAGCGCCGCGATCGAGGTGCGGTTCGCGAGGTGATCGCGCTCCGACGCGGCGAGGGCCCCGCGAGGGAGCGCGGCGAGGGCCGCGGGGGTGTTCTCGGATCCGGCCCCCGCGGCGATCGCGTCGCCGAGCCGCGTCGCGGCGTCGGCCGACAGCAGCGAGAGGGTCGGCGACATCGCCCAGGCGGCGCGGAAGAGGTGCTGCGCGCGCGGTATCGCGAGCAGCGTGAGGACGGCGCCCGCCCCCGCCGACTGCCCCGCGAGCGTGACCCGCTGCGGATCGCCGCCGAACGCGCGCGCGTTGCGCTGCACCCACTCGAGCGCGAGCAGCCAGTCGAGCACCGCGCGGTTGTGCGGATCAGGCCCCCGCACGCCCGCGAACCCGCGGAACGCGATCCGGTACGAGAGGACGACCGTCACGACGCCGTCGCGCGCGAAGGCGGACCCGTCGTACCAGGGGCTCGCGATCGACCCCGAGGTGTAGGCGCCGCCGTGGATGTACACGAGCACGGGCAGGCCCGCGCCCGGCGAGGGATCGGGCGTGAAGACGTTGACGTTGAGCGTCGAGGATCCGGGAACGCTCGGCTCGGGGATGATCGTCTCGCCCGGGGCGCCCCGCTGCGGCGTCGCGCCCGGCGCCGTCGCGTCGCGCACCCCGTCCCACGCGGCGTGGGGCACGGGGGCGAGGAAGGCGCGCTCGCCCGTCGGCGGCTCGGCGTAGGGGATCCCGAGGAAGACGGCGCAGCCGCCGCGCCAGGCGCCGCGCACCGCCCCGGCGTCGGTGCGGGCGATGGGCTCCGGGGGCATAGCGCCAGCGTAGGGAAGACTGGGGACATGTCGCAGAACAGCACGCCGCCGACGATGCGCGACGCACTGGAGGAGGCCGCATGATCACGCGCATCCGCGTCTGGGACCGGGCGACGGGGCGGACCCGCGTCGTGCACGAGACGACGCGCCACCTCGAGGCTCCGAACTGGACGGCCGACGGGCGCCTCGTCCTCAACGGCGACGGTGCGCTCTGGGCGATGCCGGCCGACGGATCCGCGGATCCCGTGCGCATCGAGGCCGCGGGGCTCCCCGCCGTCAACAACGACCACGTGCTCGCGCCCGACGGCGAGACGATCTACGCCTCGGCCGACGACTTCCACATCTGGGCCGTGCCGCTCGCGGGCGGCGGCGCGCGGCGCGTCACGCGGGTCGATGCGATGCACTTCCTCCACGGCGTGCGCCCCGACGGCGGGCGCCTCGCCTATGTCCGGCTCACGCCGGACGGCGAAGACTGGTGGGCGTCGGCGACGATCCGCACGGTCGCGCCCGACGGGTCGGACGACCGCGCCGTGACGACCGATCCGGGCCCCGCAGACGGCTGCGAGTGGACGCCGGACGGCGAGTGGATCCTCTTCAACACCGAGCAGTTCGAGAGGGGCCGCGCGCAGATCGCCCGGGTCCGCGAGGACGGCTCGGGGCTCGAGCAGCTGACCTCCGACGAGCGCGTCAACTGGTTCCCGCACCCCTCGCCCGACGGCGAGCTCGTCGTCTACCTCAGCTACCCGGGCGGCACGACGGGCCACCCGGGCGGGCTCCCCGTCGAGCTGCGGCTCGTGACGGGCGACGCGTGGGGCGAGGCGCGGACGATCGCGGCGTTCCGCGGCGGCCAGGGCACGATCAACGTGCCGAGCTGGGCGCCCGATTCCTCGGCCTTCGCGTTCTGCGAGTACCCGGAGGAGTGACCGCCGTCGCCCCGGCCCGCCGGCAGGCGCGAGGATGGATCCATGCGCATCGCGATGATCGGGCTCGGGGCACTCGGCGGCATCTACCTCGATCGGCTGACCCGGGGGAAGCCCGACCTCGACGTCACGGTCGTCGCCGACGGCGAGCGGGCCGACAGGCTGCGCGACGGGATCCTCCTCAACGGCGAGCGCCGGCTCTGGCCCGTGAACACCGCGGGCGCCGCCGACGTCGTGATCGTCGCGACGAAGGCCGACGGGCTCGCGCCGGCGATCGACCTTGCGCGGCCGTACGTCCGGCCCGGGACCATCGTCGTGAGCCTCATCAACGGGATCCACTCCGAGGGCGTGCTCGCGGAGGCGTTCCCGGAGGCGTCGGTCGTGCCCGCGATGACGGCGGGATCCGACGTCGTGCGCCGGGGGAGCGAGATCCGCTTCGCGAACTTCGGCCGCATCACCTTCGGCGACGACGCGCAGCCGGACGCCGTCGCCGCGCTCGCCGCCCTCTTCGCGGAGGCTGGCGTCCCGCACGTCGTCCCGGCCGACATGCCCCACGCGATGTGGTGGAAGTTCATGGGCAACTGCGGCATCAACACGACCTCGGCGCTGCTCGACGCCGAATACGGCGCGTTCCAGGGCGAGGGTCGGCCGGCCCGCGAGCTCATGATCCTCGCCTGCCGCGAGGTCATCGCCCTCGCGAACGCCCGCGGGATCGCCCTCGGCGACGACGACCTCGCCGAGTGGACGGCCGTCGTCGACACCCTCGACCCGAGCGGCGAGACGTCGATGCTGCAGGACATGCGCGCCGCCCGCCCGACCGAGATCGACATCTTCTCGGGCGAGGTCGTGCGCATCGGGCGCGAGTCGGGCGTCGCGACCCCCGTCGCCGAGGCGCTCCTCCTCGCGATCCGCGCCCGCGAGCAGCTCGTCACGGCCTGATCGCGGGCCCCAGGGAGCGGGGAAGAGGGGTCCTGCCGGGCCCTGGCGCGGACGCGGATCCGGGTGTGTCCTGGAATCATGACCGATGAGAAACAGGGATGGCAGGGCGGCTTCAACGCCTTCGGCGACTTTGCGCCAGGCCTCGTGCACTACACCGACCGCGTGCTGTTCGACGAGGTCTGGGAGCGCCCCGAGCTCTCGCCCCGCGACCGCAGCTTCGCGACGGTCGCCGCGCTCGTCGCGACGGGCAAGGCCGAGCAGCTGAACTTCCACATCCCCTTCGCGATCGAGCACGGGGTCACGTGGGACGAGGTCAAGGAGCTCATCACCCACCTGGCGTTCTACACGGGCTGGCCCAATGCGATGAGCGCCATGGCCGTCGCGAAGAACGCGTTCGAGAAGGAGAACCGATGAACATCGAACCCGAGTCCGAGACGATCCTGAACCCCGAGGACCGGTTCCCGGGAGGCGTCTACCTCGACCACATCGTCCTGCCGCACGACGAGTCGCTGCAGCGCACGATCGTCGGCAAGGTGCGCTTCCTGCCCGGCGCCCGCACCGCCTGGCACTCGCACGCGCGCGGCCAGTACCTGCACGTGATCGACGGCGTCGGACGCTTCGGCAACCGCGCGGGCGAGATCATCGAGGTCCGCGCGGGGCAGACGCTCTACACGCCTCCGAACGAGGAGCGCTGGCACGCGGCCGCGCCCGGCCACATGATGGCGCACTACGCGATCCTCGAGGCCGACGGCGACGCCGAGACCCCCAGCTGGTGGGGCGAGCAGGTCACCGACGAGGAGTTCGAAGGCCGCGCCTGACGCGGAGAGGGGGCCGCGCGGCGCTCGCAGACGGCGAGGGCGCGCGGCCCTCTCGATGCCGATCCGTTCCTTGACACGGGTCCGCCGCGATGTTTTGATCGGTGCACGGGAAGCGCTTTCCCGGATCCCCGCCGCAGCGCCGCGGCGGGCAGTCCACGACGATGTGGAGCCCGTCAATGACCGTCAACGCAACCGCGACCGAGACGCTCGCGCTCGCGGAATCCCGAGACCGACAGCCGTCGGCGTTCGCCCGCTGGATCGGGCGGTTCTGGCACCCGATCGTCTTCGTGATCGCCCTCCTCATCCTGTGGTGGGTCGTCACCGAGTTCGGCCTCGTGGCCCCGTACCTGATCCCCTCGCCCGCCGACACGTGGGCGGCGTTCGCCGAGAACGGGCCCTACCTGGCGCACCACACGTGGGTCACGACGTACGAGACCGTCATCGGCTTCGTGATCGCGGCCGTCGTCGGCCTCCTCGTCGCCGTGCTGATGGTGTACTCGTCCGGCCTCGAGAAGACGGTCTACCCGATCATCCTCTTCGCCCAGGTCATCCCGAAGATCGCGATCGCCCCGCTGTTCATCGTGTGGCTCGGGTTCGGCGTCGGACCCAAGATCCTCGTCGCCGTCCTCATGGCGTTCTTCCCCGTTGTGATCTCGGGCCTCTCCGGGCTCCGATCCGTCGACCCCGAGATCCTGCAGCTCACCTCGACGATGGGCGCGGGCCGCATCAAGACGTTCCTCAAGGTGCGGCTCCCCGCCGCGCTCCCCGAGCTGCTGAGCGGGCTCAAGGTGGCCGCGACCCTCGCCGTCACGGGCGCCGTCGTCGGCGAGTTCGTCGGCGCGAACGAGGGCCTCGGCTACGTGATCCTCCAGGCCAACGGCATGCTCGACACCGCGATGCTCTTCGCCGCCCTGATCATCATGTCGCTCATGGGCGTCCTCCTCTTCGCGATCATCCAGATCGCCGAGCGCTTCCTCATCCCCTGGCACGCCTCGCGGCGCGGAACCGGATCCGCGACCGTCCGAGCCGGCGCCTGAAACCACCCGAAACAAGGAGATGTCTTCGATGGAGAAGAACACCCGCACCCTCGCCGCCCTCGCCCTCGCGGGATCCGCGGCCCTCGTCCTCGCCGGCTGCGGCGGATCCTCGAGCGATCCGTCGTCATCGTCCGGCGGCGACGCCGTCGAGACGACCGAGGTCTCGCTCATGCTGAACTGGTACCCCTACGGCGAGCACGCCCCGTTCTACTACGGCGTCGAGCAGGGGATCTTCGCCGAACACGGGATCGACCTCCAGATCGAGGCGGGGCAGGGATCCACCCGCACGGCCCAGGCCGTCGGCCAGGGGCAGGTCGACTTCGGCTGGGCCGACACACCCGCCGTCATGTCGAACATCGACAGCGGCGTCGACATCAAGAGCGTCGGCGTCTTCCTCCAGACGACCCCGTCGGCCGTCCAGGTGTTCACCGACTCGGGGATCTCGGAGCCGTCCGACCTCGTCGGCAAGACCATCGCGGTCTCGGCGGGCGACGCCCCGACGACGACGTTCCCGCTCTACCTCGCGGCCGTGGGCCTCGACGAGGGCGACGTCACGCAGCAGAACCTCGACGCGGCGGGCAAGATCGCCGCGATGCTCTCGGGCCAGGTCGACGGCCTCATCGGCTTCGCGCACGACCAGGGCCCGACGATCGCGGCCCAGAGCGGCAAGGACGTCACCTACCTGCGCTACTCCGACGCGGGACTGAACTTCTACAGCAACGGCCTCGTCGCCTCGGGCGACACGATCGCGAACGACCCCGACCTCGTCGACGCGCTCGTGCAGGCGACGTCCGAGGCGTTCGCGGCCGCGGCCGAGAACCCCGAGGACGCCGTCGCGGCGATGGCGGGCAAGGATCCGCAGATGCCCGACGCCGACGTGCTGCAGGGCCAGTGGGAGGAGACGACGGCGCTGCTCGAGACCGAGGCGACGGCCGGATCCGTCCCCGGCACCAACGCGGAGTCCGACTGGCAGGCGACGATCGACGTCCTGTCGGAGTCGGGCCTCACGGCCGAGGGCGAGACGCCCGACACGTACTACGACGACAGCTTCCAGCCGGAGTGACCGTGAGCGCTGACACCCTCTCGCCCGCCGGCACGACGACGGTCGCGATCGACGACGTCGACATCACCTTCGCGTCCAAGCGCAGCCGCGTGCAGGCGCTCACCGACGTCACGCTCCACGTCGAGCCCGGCGAGTTCGTCGCGATCGCGGGGCCGTCGGGCTGCGGGAAGTCGACGCTGCTCAAGGCCGTCGCGGGGCTCACGACGCCGAGCTCGGGATCCGTCGCTCTGCGCGGCGAGCGCGTGACGGCGCCGCGGCAGGACATCGGATACGTGTTCCAGCGCGCCGCCCTCCTCGAGTGGCGCAGCGTGCGCGGCAACATCACGCTCCAGGCCGAGATGCGCGGCATGGACATGGCCGTCGCGCGGCGCCGGGCCGACTCCCTCATCGAGATGACGGGGCTCACGGGCTTCGAGAAGGCGCTCCCGCACGAGCTGTCGGGCGGCATGCAGCAGCGCGTCTCGCTGTGCCGCGCGCTGCTGCACGAGCCGAGCGTCCTCCTCATGGACGAGCCCTTCGGCGCCCTCGACGCCCTGACCCGCGAGCGCATGAACATCGAGCTCAACCGGATCTGGGCCGAGACGGGCACGACGGTCCTGCTCGTGACGCACTCGGTCGCCGAGGCCGTCTACCTCGCGAGCCGCGTCGTCGTCATGAGCCCGCGCCCCGGCCGGATCATCGAGGAGCACACGGTCGACCTCCCGCGCCGCCGCTCGTACGCGGAGACGCTCGAGACGCCCGAGTTCCACCGGATCTCGTCGCGCGTCCGCGAGCTCCTCGGGGCGGCGGGCGACAACGACTGACGGCTCGGCGCCCGCGAGCGGCCCGCTCCCCCTTCCGCCGGGGGAGCGGGCCGCATAGCTTCTACGTCATGCGCACCTTCGTCGGCGTCCTCGTCAACACGGCGGTCGCGAACGTCTCGACGAGCTTCCTCTGGTTCGGCCTGACGTTCTGGATCTACGCCGAGACGCGCAACGTGCTCGCGACGGCGGTCATCGGCGCGGCGTACATGCTCTTCGTGTCGCTGTGCAGCGTCATGTTCGGCACGCTCGTCGACCGCTTCCGCAAGAAGCCCGTCATGGTGATCGCGACGCTCGCCGCCGTCGGGGTGTTCGTCCTCGACGCCGCCCTGTTCTTCGCCGTCGGCGCCGACGGGATCGCGGATCTCGGGCGCCCCTGGTTCTGGATCTTCGCCGTCGTGATGCTGGGCGGGGCCGTCGTCGAGCAGCTGCGCTCGATCGCGCTCTCGACGACCGTGACGCTCCTCGTGCCCGACGACAGGCACGCCAACGCCAACGGGCTCGTCGGCACCGTCCAGGGCGTCAGCATGCTCGTCACGAGCGTCTTCTCGGGCCTGTCGATCGGCTTCCTCGGCATGGGGCGGACGCTCGTCATCGGGATCTCGGCGCTCGTGCTCTCGCTCGCGCACCTCGCGACGCTGCGCATGCCGGAGGCGCAGGTCGTCCACGCGGAGGGATCCCCGGGCTGGGTCGACATCCGCGGCGGCTGGGCGGCCGTCCGCGCGGCCGAGGGGCTGCTCTTCCTCGTCGTCTTCTCGGCGCTCAACAACCTCGTCGGCGGGGTGTTCATGGCGCTCATGGACCCGTACGGGATCGAGCTCCTCGGCGTGCAGGGGTGGGGGATCGGCTTCGCCCTCGCCTCGACGGGGTTCGTCGCGGGCGGCCTCGTGGTCGCGAAGGTCGGGCTCGGGCGCCGGCCCATCCGGACGATGCTGCTCTTCTGCGTCGTCGTCGGCGCGGTGGGCGCCGCGTTCGCGCTGCGCGAGTGGGCGTGGCTCTTCCTCGTCGGGATCTGGGTCTACATGGCGCTCGTCCCGGTCATCGAGGCGGCCGAGCAGACCGTGATCCAGCGCGTCGTGCCCTTCGAGCGGCAGGGCCGCGTCTTCGGCTTCGCGATGATGTTCGAGTCGGCCGCGGCGCCCGTGACCTCGCTCGCGATCGGTCCCCTCGCCGAGTTCCTCGTGATCCCGTACATGCGCACGGAGCAGGGCCTCGCGCGGTGGGAGTGGCTGCTCGGCCGCGGCGATTCGCGCGGCATCGCGCTGATCTTCCTCGTCGCGGGCGTCGTGTGCGTGATCCTCGCGGTCGCCGCGATGCTCATGCCGGCCTACCGCGCGATCGCCCGCCAGTACGACCGCGCCGCCCCGTCCGTGCCCGCGGCGCCGGAGGCGTGACGCCGCCCTCGCGAGTGCCCGCGCGCCTCGCGGGGCCGGGAGGCACTCGCGAACGGCTCGTCAGCGGCGGGGCGTCGACGCGCGGATCTGCGGCGCCATCGGGAGGAGGTCGGGTGCGGCCGGCCACTCGTCGGCGAGGACGGCCGCGACGGCCGCGGCGCCGAGGTCCTCGAGCGGGGCGACGACCGTCGTGAGCGCGGGAACCGAGTCGCGCCCCGCCGCGAGGCCGCCGAAGCCCGCGACCGCGATGTCGTCGCCGACGCGGCGCCCCGCGTCGCGGATCGCCGACGAGACGCCGACGGCCATGACGTCGGTCGCGGCGACGACGAGCGTGCCGGGCTCGACCCCGTCCGCGAGGGCGCGCTCCATGACGGCGTACGCGGCGTCGCGGTTCAGGTCGCCGCGCACGATGCGGGAGACGGATCCGCCGCCCCCGGCGAAGCCCTCCTCGAAGCCCACGAGGCGGTCGTCGCTCGTGACGAGGCCCTCGGGCCCGCCGACGAGCAGCGCATCGCGGTATCCGGCGGCGGCCATCTCGGACCCGAGGAGCGATCCGCCGCCGTGGTTGTCGACCCCGACGGTGCGGGCCGCGACGCCGGGCAGCGGGCGGCCGAGCGCGACGACGGTCCCGCCGCCCGCCTCGACCTCGCGCAGCGCCTCGGCCGACGATGCCGACTCGCCGCCGACGCCGCGCGAGGCGGCGAGGATGATCCCCCGCGGGCGCAGGCCCCGCAGGGTGCGGACGAGCCGCTCCTCGCGGGTGGGATCGCGATCGGTCACCCCGATGGTCATGACGAGCCGCTGCTCGTCGGCCGCCCGCGCGGCCCCGCGGGCGATCTGCGAGAAGTACGGGTCGGCGATGTCGGCGACGAGCAGGGCGAGCGTCGCCGAGGTGCCGCGGGCCGTCGCCTGCGCCGAGAGGTTCGCCGAGTAGCCGAGGCTCCGCGCGGCCGCCTCGACGCGCTCGCGGTAGGCCTCCGCGACGCGACGGGAGGATCCGTTGAGCACCCGCGACGCGGTCGCGAGCGACACCCCGGCTTCGCGGGCGACGTCGTTCAGCGTCGCAGGGTGCCCGAGATCCACGCCCACGAAATTACCCGAGGAACGGGGCGACGGCCCGCTGGAAGCCCTCGACGGTGCGGCGCACGACCTCGGCGGGCGGTGTGTCCCAGATCTCCTGGTTGAGCAGCTCGACCTCGACGTCGCCCGTGTAGCCGGTCGCCTCGACGGCGCGCGTCATCGTCTCGAAGTCGATGACCCCGTCGCCCGGGTACTGGCGGGCGAGCAGGTTGTCGGCGGGGAGCGGGGTCTTCCAGTCGCACACCTGGTACGACGCGATCCGGCCCTCGCGGCCCGCCCGGGCGATCTTCCGGGTGACCTCGGGATCCCACCACAGGTGGATCGTGTCGACCGTCACGCCGACGACGGCGGGGTCGAAGTCGGCCGCGATGTCGAGCGCCTGGTCGAGCGTCGAGAGGACCGATCGGTCGGACGCGTACATGGGGTGCAGTGGCTCGAGGGCCAGCTGCACGCCCTGCGCCTCGGCGTGCGGGGCGAGCCGGGCGACGGCGTCGCGCACCCGCTCGCGCGCGCCGACGAGGTCGCGGGATCCCTCGGGCAGCCCGCCGACGACGAGGACCAGTGCGGCACGGGATCCCTCGGCCCCCGCCGCGGCGAGCACCGCCGTCTCGTCGATCGCGCGCCGGTTGTCGTCGAGCGCCGTCACGCGGACGGGCCCCTCCTCGGCGGTGAACCACCCGCCGCGGCAGTGCGTCGAGTAGCGCAGCCCGCTGTCGGCGATCATCCGCGCCGACTCGTCGAGCCCCGCGTCCTGCACCTGCTGGCGCCAGAGCCCGATGGCCTGGATCCCAGCCGCCGTCACGGCGTCGATCGCCTCGCGCACCGTGGTGCGCTGCAGCGTGGCCTGGTTGATCGAGAGGCGGGGGTGGGGCGTCGTCATCAGCCGACTCCGTTCAGCGTCAGGAGCGACCCCCAGCGGGCCGCCGCGAGATCCGGATCCTCGAGCGCGTGCGCGTCGTTCGCGAGGCGCACGATCTCGCTGAGGTGCGGGAGGCTGCGGGCCGAGTGCAGCCCGCCGACCATCTGGAACGCGGGCTGGTGGCCGTTGAGCCAGGCGAGGAACGCGACGCCCGTCTTGTAGAAGAACGTCGGCGCCGCGAAGACCTGGCGGCTGAGCGCCTCCGTCGGCTTCAGGAGCGCGTAGTAGCGATCGGGATCCCCGGCGTCGAGCGCCTGGATCGCGGCCGACGCGACGGGCGTGATCGCGGCGAAGGCCCCCAGGAGGGCGTCGGAGTGCGTGCGGTCGGTTCCCGCGGAGCGCTCCGGCTGCTCGGCCCCCGGCACGTCTGCGCCGCCGATGAGGCCGACGTAGTTGAAGTCGTCGCCAGTGAACATGCGCACGCCCTCGGGCAGGCGCTCGCGCACGTGCACCTCGCTCACGGCGTCGAGGAGGCTCATCTTGATGCCCGCGACGCGGTCGGCGTTCTCGCCGATGATCTCGATCACGGTGTCGGACGCGGCGGTCCAGTCGCTCGACCCGAAGTAGCCCGCGAGCTGCGGGTCGAAGGCCGTGCCGAGCCAGTGGAGGACGACCTGGCCCGTCGCCGACGCGAGGACCTCGCGGTAGACCCGCACGTAGTCGGCGGGCGACTGGGCCGCGCAGGCGAGGTGGCGGCTCGCCATGATCACGGGGACGGCGCCGTGCTCCTCGGCGTGGGCGAGCTGCGTGCGGTAGGCGTCGACGATCCGGTCGAGCGGGATCAGCTCGTCGTCGACGTGGTCGGTGTTCACGCCGACGGCGACCGATCCGCCCTCCTCGCGGGCGACCTCGGCGCTGCGGGCGATGAGCTCGCGCACCGCCGCGGCGTCGAGCCCCATGTTGCGCTGGGCCGTGTCCATCGCGTCGGCGACCCCGAGGCCCCACGAGTAGACGTTGCGGCGGAACGCGAGGGTCGCGTCCCAGTCGATCTCGGCGGGGCGGCCCGGGGTGTTGTCGGCCCACGCGACGGGCGCGACGTGCGCCGCGGCGTAGGCGACGCGGCTCGTGAGGCCGCCGGCCGGCTTCGCGAACCCCGGCGCCTCGCGCAGGGCGGCGCGGGTGACGGATCCGTCGGATCCGAGGAGCGGGATCGTGTCCATCAGCGGAGCGAGAGGGTCGGCAGCTCGACGCGGGATCCCGACGCGCTCGACGCGAGGCCCGCCTCGGCGAGCTGCACGCCGCGCGCGCCGGCGAGGAGGTCGAAGGGGTAGTCGGTGCCGAGCACATAGCTCGTGAGGAACTCCTGCCACTGCTGGCGGAAGCCGTTGAGGAAGACGTCGTTCGCCGGGACCTGTTGCCAGGTCGCGTCGTAGTCGATCGTGTCCTCGAGGTCGGGGTTCCAGACGGGCTTGGGTGTCGCGTTCCGGGGCTGGATCTTGGCGCCGAAGAGGCCGACGACGGCGGATCCGTGGGTTCCGTCGACGTGGAACTGCACGAGCTCGTCGCGGTCGACGCGGGTCGTCCAGCTCGAGTTGATCTGCGCGATGACGCCGCCCTCGAGCTCGAAGACGCCGTAGGCGGCGTCGTCGGCCGTCGCGGCGTACCTCTCGCCCTGCTCGTCCCAGCGCTCGGGGATGTGGGTCACGGCCTGCGCGTAGACGCTCCTGACGCCGCCGAAGAGGTTCTCCATGACGTAGTTCCAGTGGGGGAACATGTCGACGATGATCCCGCCGCCGTCCTCCGTGCGGTAGTTCCAGCTGGGGCGCTGGGCGGGCTGCCAGTCGCCCTCGAACACCCAGTAGCCGAACTCGCCGCGCACCGAGAGGATCCGCCCGAAGAAGCCCGAGTCGATGAGCCGCCTGAGCTTCTGGAGCCCGGGCAGGTAGAGCTTGTCGTGGACGACGCCCGTCTTGACGCCCGCGTCCTTCGCGAGCTGAGCGAGCTCGATCGACTCCTCGAGCGTCTCGGCCGTCGGCTTCTCGGTGTAGATCGTCTTGCCGGCGGCGATCGCCTTGCGGAGCGCCGCCGAGCGGGCCTTCGTGACGAGGAAGTCGCCGTAGATCTCCCACTGCGGGTCGGCGAGCGCGGCGTCGAGGTCGGTCGTGTAGTCGGCGATGCCGTGGCGCGAGGCGAGCTCGGCGAGCTTCTGCTCGCTGCGGCCGACGAGGAGCGGCCGGACCGTGACCCTCTCGCCGTTCGGGAGCTCGAAACCGCCCTCGTCGCGGATCGCGAGGATCGAGCGCACGAGGTGCTGGCGGTATCCCATGCGCCCCGAGGCGCCGTTCATGATGATGCCGATTTCGCGGGCTTGGTTCACGGTGATGCGTCCTTGCGTCGGTGTGGTTGCGGGTAAGCGCTTTCCCGCTGGAATGAGTGTGCCACAGGTCGGCCGCGCGGGGCAATCGCCTCTCGGGGAACGGTGCGGAGGATTCGGGGCGTCAGGCCCAGACGCGCTCGGCCTCGAGGCCCTCCGACCAGAGCACGGCCCCGCCCGTGGATCCGGGGCGCAGGGATCCCAGCCCCGCGAGGCCAAGCGCCGCGGCGGGGACCGACGTCGCGGCGGCGACGGCGTCGGCGAGGGGGACGCCGAGCGCGGCGACGCGGCGCACGCCGTCGTCGAGCGTGAGCGTCGACCCCGCGATCGCGCCGCCGCCCGCGAGGCGCGCGACGCCCCGCTCGACCTCGACGTCGAGCCCCCCGAGGGCGTAGGCCCCGTCGGGCATGCCCGTCGCCGACATCGCGTCGGTCACGATCGCCACGCGCCCGGGCGCGGTGAGCAGGAGCATGCGCATGACGTCGCCCGAGACGTGCACGCCGTCGGCGATGAGCTCGAGCGTGACCCGCGGGTCGGCCGCCGCCGTCGGGATGGGGCCCGGGTCGCGGTGGTGGATCCCGGGCATCGCGTTGAACGCGTGCGTGAGGAGCGTGGCGCCGGCGTCGATCGCGGCCCGCGTCGTGTCGGCGTCGGCGGTCGTGTGGCCGACCGCGACGCGGATCCCCGCGGCGGCGAAACGGCGGATCGCGTCGAGCGCGTGCGGCAGCTCGGGCGCGATCGTGACCTGGACGATCCGGCCCTCTCCCGCCTTGATCAGGCGCTCGACGGCCGCGGGCGTCGGATGCACGAGCATCCGCCCGTCGTGAGCCCCCCGGCGCTCGGGCGCGAGGAAGGGGCCCTCGAGGTGTATGCCGACGATCCCCTCGCCGACGAGCTCGGGGATCCGCCGCGCGAGCGCGTCGACGGGCGCGGCGACGAGCGACGCGACCGACCGCGTGACGCCGTGCGCCCTGTGCTCCGCACGGGCCGCGGCGAAGGGCCCGGCGTCGAACGACTCGCCCGCCCCTCCGTGCACGTGCGCGTCGACGAGGCCCGGCGTCAGCACCCGGCCCGCGGCGTCGACGACCTCGTCGGCCGGCTCCCATGACGACCCGGATCCCGCCGCGGCGACCTCGGACCCGCGCAGGCGGATCCACGCGTCGGCGTCGTCGGACCCGTCCGATACGACGCGGGCCGAGTGGACGACGACCTCGCTCACAGGGCCTGCCAGGAGGGCTTGTTGGCGTAGGCGAGGCGGTAGTAGTCGGCGTGCGCGAGGCGCGAGCCCGCGGCCTCGTCGACGAGCACCGTCACGCTCGGGTGCAGCTGGATGAGCGACCCCGGGACGCCGCTCGAGACGGGGCCCTCGACGGCGGCCGCGACGGCCTCCGCTTTGCCCTCCCCGAAGGCGAGGAGGACGAGGTGCCTCGCGTCGCGGATCGTGCCGAGGCCCTGCGTCACGCAGTGGATCGGGACGTCGTCGACGCTGTCGAAGAAGCGCGCGTTGTCCTCGCGGGTCTGCTGCGTGAGGGTCTTGATCCTCGTGCGGCTCGCGAGGCTCGAGCCGGGCTCGTTGAACCCGATGTGCCCGTCGGTGCCGATCCCGAGGATCTGCACGTCGACGCCGCCCGCCTCGCGGATCGCGGCCTCGTACCGCTCGCCCGTGTCGTGGAGGCCCTCCGGCGAGGCGTCGGGGGTGCGGAGCATGTCGGGGTCCATGCCGAGGGGCGCCACGAGCTCGCGCTCGAGCACGGCGCGATAGGACTCGGGATGGCCGGCGGGGAGGCCGACGTACTCGTCGAGCGCGAATGCCGTGACGCCCGTCAGGCGCTGGCCCGCGGCGGCAAGCGCCCGGTACGTCGACTCGGGCGTCGAGCCCGTCGCGACGCCGAGGACCGGGTTCTCCGTCACGGCGAGGCGGCGGGCGATCGCGGCCGCGGCGAGCCGGCCCGCCTCCTCCTGGTCGCGGACGATGACGACTTCAGCCATGGGGCTCCTGTTCGGGGATGAGGGCGGCGCCGACCGCGGGGAGGGGCGCGTCGCCAACGTAGCGCAGGCGGTCGCGGATCCGCAGTTCACGGAGGAAGGGCGAGGACGCGGCGCGACGGTCGAGCTCGCCGGCGAGCTCGTCGCGCAAGCCGCCTCCCGCGCGCGCCATGCCTCCCGCGACGGCGACGACGGGCGGGTCGATCGAGAGGGCGAGGATCTCGACGGCCGACGCCGCGGCCGAGACGGCGTCGCGGACGGCCCCGCGGGCGCGCGCGTCGCCCGACGCGGCGGCCGCGAAGGCGGCGGCCGCCGGCATGCCGGCGCGCAGCGCGAGGGCCCGCCCTCCCGCGTACGCCTCGATGCATCCGCGCTGCCCGCACGCGCACGCGGGACCGGCCTGGTCGATCGAGAAGTGCCCGATCTCGCCCGCCGCCCCGCCACGGCCGGAGAGCAGCCGCCCCGCGACGACGACGCCGGCCGCGACGCCCGTCCCGAGGTTCAGGAGGGCGATCGTCGGGGTCTCCCACACGTGCGATGCGCCCACGGCGGCGGCCCGCACGTCGTTCTCCACGCCCACCGCGGCGCCGGTCTCGGCCGCGATCACGTCGGCGAGGGGCAGCTCGGCGATGCCGAGGTTCACGGCCCCGCGCACGACCCCGCCCTCGACCATGCCGGGGATCCCGATCCCGATGCTCGCGGGCTCGGCGGCGAGCGCCCGGACCGACGCGAGTGCCGAGCGGACGACGCCGTCGGGGCCGGGGTCGGTCGGGCGGCGGTCGCGCGCGACCACGGCCCCCGACGCGTCGAGCGCGACGGCCTCGACCTTCGTGCCGCCGATGTCGATCCCGACGCGCACGCCCGTCACGCGATCCCCAGCTCGTCGGCGAGCACCTGCGCGAACGCGCCGCGCAGGACGCCGTCGTCGGCCCAGCGCGACATCCGCACCGCCGTCTGCGCGCGGAAGGTGTGCGCGTCGAGCGTCGCCCGCGCGGCGTCCAGGAGGTCGGCGCCGTAGAGGCCCGAGGATGTGGCGATGACGACCTCGCCGAGGTCGAGCGCCGCGACGACGGGGGCGATCCCGAGCCCGATGCGCTCGCCCGCCTCGCGGAGCACGGATCGCGGATCCGCGGACGCCGCGACGGACGCGGCGAGGGGCGGGATCGCGACCCACGCCTCGAGGCAGCCGCGCTTGCCGCAGGCGCACAGCGGGCCCTCGTCGGCCGACATCGTCACGTGGCCGATCTCGCCGGCCGCGTCGTGCGCGCCGCCCACGAGCCGGCCGTGCACGAGGAGGCCTGCGCCGATGCCGTGGCCCACGCGGAGGAGGAGCATGTCGGGCGACCCGTCGGCGAGCGTGTGCTCGGCGAGGGCCGCGAGGTTGGCGTCGTTCGCGACGCTGACGGGCAGCCCCAGCTCGTCCGCGAGCCGCTCGCGGAGGGGCAGCTCGGCCCACCCGAGGTTCGGCGCCTGGCGGACGATCCCCGCGGGGGAGATGACGCCGGGGCTCGCGACGCCGACGCCGACGACAGTCGCCGCGGCGGATCCGATGAGCTCGCGGGCGAGATCCGCGATCGCCTCGACGGCGGCGTCCCCGACGACGTCGTCGGGGCGCGCCCGTTCGAGCCGCCGCACGATCTCGCCGCGCAGGTCGATGATCGCGCCCGTGAGGTGCGCGGCGGGCGAGGCGTCGACGACGACGATGCAGAGCCCCTCGCGGTCGATGTCGACGGGGGTCGCGGGCTTGCCGCGCCCCGTCGGCTCGCGGGCCTCGAGCTCGACGAGGATCCGCCGAGAGACGAGCTCGCCGACGATCGTCGACGCCGTGACGCGGGTCAGCCCCGTCTCGCGCGCAATGTCGGCACGGGAGAGCGGGCCGCCGCGGAAGATGACGCTGAGAGCGAGCGCCGTGTTGTGCGCGCGGGCGTCGGCGGGCTGTCGCGCCGGGCGGCGCGTCTGCGGAGATGTCGAGGTCATTGTGTTTCCCGTGAGAAAACTCTGCGGCTCTTTCGCGAACCACTCTTCCATTTTGTAAACCGTCTGTCCATAATCGGTTCCCAACACGACGGAATGCGCTCCCGGGCGCGCCGTCCCGCACTCGAGAGGACCCATCATGAAGAAGTCGATCCCTGTGGCCGCGGCGGCGGCCATCGGCATCCTTGCCCTGTCTTCCTGCTCCGGGGGGACCTCCGCCGACTCGTCGGCCGACGGCGGGGGCCCCGCCGATCTCACGGTCTGGTTCATGGAGTCGTCGATCCCCGACGACGCCCTCACATGGCTCGAGGACGAGTTCGCGGCCGAGAACGAGGGCTCGACGCTCAGCGTCCAGGTGCAGACCTGGCCCGGCATCGTCGAGAAGCTGCAGACCGCGCTCCCGAGCTCGAGCGAGACGCCCGACCTCGTCGAGGTCGGCAACACGCAGGCCTCGACCTTCACCTCGGTCGGCGCCTTCTCGCCCCTCGACGACATCGTCGGCGACCTCGGCGGCGACAGCCTCGTCGCGAGCGGCATCGAGGCCGGCACGTGGGACGACACACTCTACGCGACGCCGCTCTACCAGGGCGCGCGCGTCATCTTCTACCGGACCGACCTCCTCGACGCGGCGGGGATCGCGGTCCCGACGACGATCGACGAGCTCGCCGACGCGGCGATCGCGCTCAACGAGGCGAACCCCGAGGGCACGGACGACTTCACGGGCATGTACCTCGCGGCGTCCGACGCGCACACGCTCGAGGGCATGCTCTTCACCTACGGCGGCGACTACGCGACGCAGGCCGCCGACGGCACATGGGAGGGCGCGCTCGAGACCCCCGAGTCGATCGAGGCGCTCACGACGATCCAGCGGATCTTCCAGGACGGATCCGAGTACGACCTCGACTCGAACGACGCCGTGCAGGCCGCCCCGAACCTCTTCAACGCGGGCCGCGTCGGGTTCCTCTCCTACCTGAACTACGCCGAGACCGAGATCGACCAGGATCTCTGGGACAGCGGCAAGGTCGGGGTCATGGCGCTCCCCGGCCTCGAGCCGGGCGAGGCCGGCGTGACCTTCGCGGGCGGATCCAACATGGCGATCTCGGCCGCGTCGCAGCACCAGGAGCTCGCGCAGAACGCGATGAAGCTCATCTACAGCGAGGACTTCCAGTCGCTCCTCGCGTCGTCGGGCGGCTGGGTGCCGGGAAACCTCGACTACGCCGACCAGCTCACGGGCGAGACGGCGCAGTTCGCGGTCGAGGCCGTCGAGGCGTCGAAGCTCACCCCGAACACCCCCGAGTGGGGCGTCGCCGACAGCGCCCAGGTGCCGGCGAGCATCTTCACCCGCCTCGCGAACGGCGAGGACGTGCAGACCGTCGCGGAAGAGGTCGACGCGCAGCTCGAGGGCATGCTGAACGGCTGAGCATGACGATGACGCTCGAGAAGACCGGCGCCGCGAGCGGCGGCGAACCGCGCACCGTCCCCGTGCATGCGCCCGTGCGCACGGCGCGGGGGCGGCGCGCACGCCGGCTCGCGCCCTACCTGCTGATCGCCCTGCCCGTCGCCCTCGTCGCGATCGCGCTCGGGTACCCGCTCGCGCAGCAGTTCGTGATGTCGTTCCAGGAGTTCGGCCTCGCGCAGCAGTTCGGCCAGCCGCCCGAGTGGGTCGGCTTCGCGAACTACGTCGCGATCGCGACGGACCCGTACTTCTGGCAGGTGCTCATCCGCTCGATCCTGTTCTGCCTCGTCACGGCCGCGATCACGATGGTCGTCGGGGTCGGGTTCGCCGCGCTCATGCAGCGGATCTGGCCCGGCGCCCGCGTCGCCCTCCAGGTCGCGCTCGTCCTCGCGTGGGCGACGCCGAGCATCGCGGCCCTGACGATCTGGCAGCTGCTGCTCGACCAGCGCAACGGGCTCGTGAACCGGATCCTCTCCGGCATCGGCCTCACGGGCTTCGACGGCTTCAACTGGCTGCACGCGAGCCCCCTGTCGTTCTGGGTCGTCGCCTCGAGCGTGATCGTCTGGGCGAGCGTCCCCCTCGTGACGCTGACCTCCTACGCCGCGCTCACGCAGGTCGACGCGTCGGTCGTCGAGGCCGCCGCGCTCGACGGCGCGGGCGTGTGGCGGCAGTTCGTCCACGTGCTCCTCCCGCTCGTCCGTCCCGTGCTCATGCTCGTCGGCACGCTGCAGATCATCTGGGATCTGCGGGTGTTCACGCAGATCCACGTCCTGCAGCGCTCGGGCGGCGACGCGACCGAGACCAACCTGCTCGGCACGTACATCTACAACACGGGCATCTCGGGCGGCGACTACGGCATGGCATCGGCCCTCGCCATGGTGATGCTCCTGCTGCTGCTCGCCATGACGTGGCGCTACGTGCGCCAGCTCGGAAAGCAGGGAGACATCGCATGACCGTCGCAGCCGCACCGATCGCCGCGCCGGCCGCGCGCCGCAGGCCCCGGCCCGGGCGCACGATCGCGAGCGTCATCGCGATCCTCTTCGCCCTCGCGTGGGTCTTCCCCATCTACTGGATGGTCAACGCGTCGCTGCAGGATCCCGACCTGCTCCGCATCAGCGAGCCGCGGCTGTTCCCGTCCGAGCCGACCCTCGACTCCTACGCGGGCGTGCTCGCCGACCCGTCGTTCTGGTCGTCGCTGTGGATGAGCCTCCGGGTGAGCCTCCTCGCCGTCGCGGTGTCGCTCATCGCGGCGGTCCTCGCCGCCGTCGTGCTGAGCCGCTTCCGCTTCCGCGGGCGCGGCGGGATCGTGGTCGCGGTCCTCGTCGTGCAGATGATCCCCGCCGAGGCGCTCTTCATCTCGCAGTACCGCATGCTCGACTCGGTCAGCCTCCTCAACTCGGTCGCGGGCCTGAGCCTCCTCTACGTCGGGACGGTCCTGCCGTTCATCGCGTGGACGCTCAAGGGCTTCGTCGACGGCGTGCCCGTCGAGCTCGAGGAAGCCGCGATGGTCGACGGGTCGAGCCAGATCGGCGCCTTCTTCCGCGTCACGCTGCCGCTCCTCGGGCCCGGCCTCGTCTCGACGGGCGTCTTCGGCTTCCTCGTCGCGTGGAACGAGTACACCCTCGCCCTCGTCATGCTCTCGTCGGGGACGACGACCGTCCCCGTGTGGCTGCAGACCTTCCAGCAGGGCATGCAGGGCACCGACTGGGGCGGGGTGATGGCGGGATCCGCCCTCGTGTCCGTCCCCGTGATCATCCTGTTCCTCCTTGTCCAGCGCACGATGGCGACCGGAATGGTCGCGGGCGCCGTCAAGGGCTGACCGCCACCCGAAAGGCACCATGTCGCTCCCCTTCCTCTTCCCCGTACCCCGTTCGATCGCGGAGCTCGACGGCGGCCCCGCCGGGCCCGACGCCCCCATCGAGGTCGTCCGCGATCCCGGGATCCGCCCCCAGGGCTACCGCCTGACGTACGCGGCCGCGGGGATCCGCCTCGCCTACTCCGACGCGGCGGGCCTCCGCTACGGGCAGGACGCCCTCGACCAGCTGCGCGGCGCCCCGCTCGCCGAGCAGGCCGCCTGCGAGATCGACGACTGGCCCGACTTCGCGCACCGCGGGTTCATGCTCGACGTCGCGCGCGACCGGGTCCCGACGCGGGCGTCGCTCGCGCGCCTCGTCGAGGTGCTCGCGCGATCCCGGATCAACCAGCTCGAGATCTACCTCGAGCACACCTTCGCCTACGCGGGCCACGCGGCCGCCTGGCAGGACGCGTCGCCGCTCACGGCCGACGACATGCGCTGGCTCGACGACCTGTGCGCGTCGAAGGGCATCGCGCTCGTCGCGAACCAGAACACCTTCGGCCACTGGGAGCGCTGGCTCGAGCACGACGCCTACGCGGCCCGCGGCGAGGTGTCGGGGCCGATCGAGATGGGCGGGCAGCTGCGGCCGCCGTCGACCCTCGCGCCGACGGCCGAGAACGCCGCGTTCGTGACGGGGCTCGTCGACGAGCTGCAGGCCCTCCTGAGATCCGACCGCGTCAACGTCGGCGCCGACGAGACGTGGGAGCTCGGCCGGGGCGCGAGCCGCGAGCGCGCCGAGCGCGACGGGATCGGGCGCGTCTACCTCGACTACGTAACGCGGGTGCTCACGCCGTGGATCGAGCGCGGGTACGGCGTCGAGTTCTGGGCCGACATCCTCGCGAACCACCCCGAGGTCGCGGGCGACGTCCCGGCCGGCGCGAAGCCCGTCGTGTGGCAGTACGACTCGCCCGAGCTCATGGCAGAGGCCGTCTCGCGCATGACCGACGAGGAGCGGCGCGACTTCGCGGATCACGGCGTCGACCTCGACGCGATCGCGGGCGCCTTCCGCAGCCGCTCGCAGGCCCTGGTCGACGCCGGGACGCCGTTCTGGGTCGCGCCGGGCACGAGCGCGTGGCTCTCGCTCATCGGCCGCATCGACAACGCGATCGCGAACATCGACGACGCCGTCGCCGTCGGGCTCGAGAACGGGTCGGACGGGATCCTCACGACGACGTGGGGCGACCACGGCCACTACGACCCGCCCGCGATCGCGTACCCCGGGATCGTCTACGCGGGCGGCGCGGGCTGGGCGTCGGAGGCGAACCGCGGGGTCGACCTCGCGCGCGTCCTCGGCGAGCGGATCTTCGACGACGAGACGGGGATCGCGGGCCGGGTGCTCGTCGAGATCGGCCGGGTGACGGCGCGGCTCGGCGTCCCGATCGCGAACGCGAGCCCGCTCTTCCGCGTGCTGCTCTTCGCCGAGGAGTACGCGGAGCGCGACTACCCGGCCGCCGACCGGCTCGCCGAGGCGCGCGCGGTGCTGGCGGGCGCGCTCGAGGATCTCGAGTTCATGCGGCCGACCCGCGAGGATCCCTCCCGCCTCGCGGCCGAGGTCGGCCAGGCGGTGCGCCTCGCGATCCTCGCGGTCGACCTGCTCGCCGACGGGATCCTCCTGCGGGATCCGTCCCCCGCCGACCGCCCCGCGGCCCGGGCGTTCGCGTCGCGGCTCGACGCGCTCCTCGCCGCGCAGCGCTCCGCGTGGCTCCTGTCGTCGCGTGAGGGCGGCCTCGCCGACAGCATCGCGCGCCTCGCGCCGCTGCGGAGGGCGCTCGCGCGCCGCGCAGCCTGACGCGGCCGGGGCCCAAGACTCTGGCGACGCGCCGAGGCTCTGGCGATCCCACCCGGTTCGGGCGGGAGCCGGCTCATCGCCAGAGTCTCGGCGCGGGGGCTACCGCGCCTCGAACACCAGCGAGGTGCGGAACGAGCGCGCGTCCAGCCGGTACTCGGGCAGCACGCCGGGCCCGCAGCTCGCGGTCCCGACGCCCGACTGCGCGAGGTCGATCGACACGTGCGTGCGGCCGTCGGCCGCGAGATCCCAGATGTGCTCGGCCCGGGCCGTCTCGGCGCGCGAGTACGGAGACACCGTGAGCGCGAACGGATCCCCGAGCGCGCGGATCCCGAGCGATCCCGCCTCGGTGCGCACCGTCGCGTCGACGACGCCCTGGCGCGCGCCCGACTCCTGCGGCCGCACGGAGGGGACGACGAGGTCGTCCGGCAGGATCTCCCACCAGCCGAAGTGCGCCGCCGCCGTCATGTCGGGGTATGCCGACACGGGGCCGAGCCCCGCGAAGGCGAGACCTGCGGGCGCCGCGTCGATGACGAAGTCGAGGCCGAGGCGCGCCCACCCGACCGGCCAGTCGCCCACGGGGTCGATCTCGACGTCGAGGCGCACGCCGCCCGCGACGGGCGTCCAGGTGAGGCGTGAGTCGACCGAGAAGTCGTGGATCGGCGCCCCGGTGCGGGTCGTGACGCGCACGGCGTCGCCCGCCTCGAACGCGACGAGCCGCGGCACCATGCGGTCCATGCCCGCCTCGCGCCAGCGCAGCGACAGGGGTCGCGGATCCTCCTCGCCCCAGAGGCGGCCGTCGTCGTTGTCGGTCGGCGCGCGCCAGACGCCGACGGCGGGGCCCGAGACGGGGACGCCGCCGATGCCCGAGACCCGGCCCGTGACCTCGTCGAAGGAAGGGAGGGATCCGCCCTCCTCCGGGGCGGCGGGAGCGGTGCGGATGACGCTCTGCCCCACGCCCGCGACGTGCCCGGCGGGCGCCCACGCCGCGTCGGCGCGCGTCACGGCGCGCACCGTGACGACGTCGGCGGTCGCGGCCTCGACCGCCTCGAACGCGGGCAGGTCGACCGCGACGAGCGTGCGCGGGCCGCAGGCGGGGGAGCCGAGGGATCCCGACGCGACGACCCGCCCGTCGACCTCGCGCTGCCAGACGAGCTCGTAGCGGTCGAGCGACGCGTGGTCGTGGCGGTTCTCGACGTCGACCGACGAGCGATCCGGCGAGACCGTGAGGCGGACAGGGGCGATGACGGCGGCGTAGTGGGTCAGGCCGGGGCGCGGCTCGCGGTCGGCCGAGACGAGCCCGTCGATGACGAAGTTGCCGTCGTGCACGGCCTCGCCGAAGTCGCCGCCGTAGAGCATGCGGCCGTCGGCCGAGCGGATCCCGTGCTCGAGCCACTCCCACACGAAGCCTCCCGCGAGGCGCGGGAAGCGCTCGAAGAGATCCCAGTACTCCTCCATGCCGCCGGGGCCCGTGCCCATCGCGTGCACGAACTCGCACTGGATGAACGGCAGCTCGGGGCGTCCGCCGATCCCGTCCTCGCCGATGCGGCGGACCTCGTCGTGCGAGGCGTACATGCGCGAGTACACGTCGGTGTACCGGCACGACCAGTCGCCCTCGTAGTGCACGAGGCGCGAGGGGTCGAACTGCTTGGTCCACAGCGCCATCTGGTCGAGGTTCGCGCCCGTGCCGGACTCGTTGCCGAGCGACCACATGACGACCGACGCGTGGTTCTTGTCGCGGTTCACGGTGCGGGCCATGCGGTCGAGGTACGCCTCGCGCCACGCGGGCTCGTCGCTCGGGTTCCTCCGCCACTTCACGAACTCGAAGGCGTGCGTCTCGAGGTCGCACTCGTCGATGACCCAGAAGCCGAGCTCGTCGAACAGATCGAGCACGTCGGGGTGCGGCGGGTAGTGCGAGGTGCGCACGGCGTTGATGTGGTGCCGCTTCATGAGCAGCAGCTCGTCGCGGGCGACCGCGGGGTCGAAGACGCGGCCGTGCTCGGGGCGGTGCTCGTGGCGGTTGACGCCGCGGAACATGATGGGGGATCCGTTGACGAGGATCTCGGTCGCCGCGACCTCGACGCGGCGGAAGCCGAGGCGGAGCGTCACCGTCTCGCCCGCGCTGACGAGGCGCGCGTCGTAGAGCCGCGGGGTCTCGGCGGTCCAGGGGTCCACGGGGCCGACCGCGATCGAGCCCGCGGCCGGGGCGTCGACGCCGAGCTCGTCGATCACGAGGCGGGCGTCTCCGTCGACGTCGGCGGCGACGGATCCCTCGCCCGTCGCGGGGTCGAAGTCGGCCGTGAGGAAGGCATCGCGGATCCCGCCCTCGGGCCGCGCGAGCAGCGTCACCGAGCGGAAGATACCCGGGAGCCACCACATGTCCTGGTCCTCGAGGTACGTGCCGTCGCTGAACTGCGCGACGCGCACAGCGAGGCGGTTCCAGCCCTCGACGAGGTGATCCGACACGTCGAACTCGTGCGTCAGGCGGCTGCCGCGGGTCGAGCCGAGGTGCCGGCCGTTGAGCCAGATCTCGGCCGCCGACTCGATGCCGTCGAAGCGCAGGATCCGGCGCGCGTGCGCGAGGACGTCGGGCGCCGCGAGGAAGTCGAGGCGGTGGTCGCCGATCGGGTTCTCGTCGGGTGGGAACGGCGGGTCGAGGGGGAACGGCATCTGCACGTTCGAGTAGGCGGGGGATCCGTGGCCCTGCAGGTTCCAGTGCCCGGGCACCTCGATCGTGTCCCACGCCGACGCGTCGGCCTCCTGCCACCCGTCGTCGGGCGCGGCCCGCAGCGCGGGGTGGACGCGGAAGGACCACTCGCCGTCGAGCAGCTGCTCGGGGGCGTCCGACCGCAGGCGGGCGCGAGGCGGGAGCGAGCCGGTTCCGGGCCCGGGACGGTCGATGCGCATGGATCTCCTTCGATCGATGGGGGTGTGGTCTTTCATCGTCTCTCCCTCAGTCGGATGACAAGCGGGGCGGTCATGGCCAGGGCGGCCACCACGAACAGAAGCGAGGGGCGCACGCCCACCGCGGCGCCCGCTGCTCCGATGAGCGGCGGTCCGGCGATGTTCGCTATCGACCCTAGCGACGTGACCGCGGCGACTCGCAACGGGCCGTTGACGGGATCTCGGGCGACGAGACCGACACCGACCGGGACGACGAGTGCCGCACCCGCTCCCCAGAGCGCGCTCGCGGCGATCGCTGTCTCGATGGTCGGGGCGAAGACGAACAGGGCGAGCCCTAGTGCCGCCGCCGCGGCGGATCCTGCCAACGCCCAGGGCCGACCGACGATATCGACGAGTCGGCCTCCACCGATCCGTACGATCGTCTGCGCGACGAGGAACACGGTCAGGGCCGCGGCGGCCGTCTGCTCGTCGGCCTCGAAGCTGTCGACGAGCGCGATGGATGCCCAATTGTTCGCGGCTCCCTCGGAGATCGACGTCGCGAACACCAGGGCGCCGATCGACAGCACAGCGCTATTCCCCCAGACCGCGTACCAGGGGGTACGGTCGGAGCGACCAGCGACGTCGACGGAGCGCTCTGCCGACATCCGTTCATCGAGGGGGCGGACGAGTCGCGCGATCGCCGATCTGATGACGACGGCTGCGGCTGCCAGCATGAGGAACTGGAGGCTCGGGGAGACACCGACGCCTGACAGCAGGCCGCCGATGGACGCGCCGATGGCGGCTCCGACCGAATACGCGGCGTGGAACTGGGGCAGGATCGTCCGCCCGACGTGTCGTTCGGACGCTGCTCCGAGAACCGCTTGCGGCACGTTCGTGCAGGCGAAGGCGAGGCCATGGACCACGCTGGCGACGAGGAGCAGCGGGAAGGAATGCACCTCGAGCGCCGCTGCAAGGGTCAGGTACGCGGCAGCGAAGAGCGCGGTGGCCGCCAGATAGATGCGGCGCGCGCCGAAACGCTGCACGAAACGCCCTGCGACGAGCGCGGTGACCACCGTTCCGACCGCACCGGCCGTGAGAAATCCGCCGAGGTCAGCGGAGGTGATGCCCATTTCGTCGCGGATCGACGAGAGCCGCACGTTCCATGAGGTCAGCGCGAGCCCGTTGAAGACGTACGCGGCCGCCACCGCGATCCTGCCTCGCCCATTCGAGGCGCCGGCTCCGTGGACGACGGGGATAGCAGCGGTCACGGCGTGTTCCTCGGGGGCGTGAGGGACTGCGCCCACCGCACGGCGCCTTCGACGGGCGCGTGCGCGATGACGTGAAGCGGGAGATCGACGGATAGCGCAGCCAGAGAGTTCTGGATCGCGGCGCGCAGCGGTTCCTGGTTCACGATCACTCCGCCGGCGGCGACGATCGAATCGGCGACGGCGCCACGGGCCCGAACCGATGCGATTGCCGATGCGATCGAATCGGCCGCACGCTGCACGACGCGTCGAGCGATCGGGGAACCGAGGCGCATCGCCTCGAAGACCAGCGGGGCGCGCGTGCCCCACTCGGCGGGACCGGCATCTCGCGCGACCGCCGAGGCGAGCGAGGGGACGTCCGATACTGCGTAGTCGGAGAACAGGAACTGGGCGAGCGGATCGCGGGAGATATCGGGGTCGTCGTGCGTCGACGCGATCGACGCGACCGCCTCGCGGAGCAGCGCCGGGGCGCTCCCCGCGTCGTCGAAAAGCCAGCCGTTGCCGAGCGCGCGAACCGGGACCCCCGCGGCCGTGCGCCCGAGGACGACCGATCCGGTCCCGACGATGAGCTGCACTGACGTCGGGTGGTTCTCGGCCCAGCCCAACAGCTCGCCGTCGTTCGCCACGATGACGTTCCGCGCATGGAGCTCGTCCGCAAGCGCCGCGCGCGCCGCACGCCCCTGTTCCGCGGTATCGCAGTCGTGCAGCCCGATCACGATTCGGGTGTGGTCGACGACCCGGGCGCCGTCGGAGATCGCCGAGGCGAGACGGACGAGGTTGTCCGGGTGTGCGAAGACATCGCCTTCGCGCCACGCGGAAGACGGGATGATCACATCGCTGCGCTCGCCGCGGGTATCGATGGTCGCGATGTGCGTCTTCGTCCCGCCGACGTCGACTCCGACGACGGCCGCGGGGCGGCGCCCGTCGACATCACGCAAGGTAGGTGGCCTCCCGCACGATGCGGATCAGCGATTCGCCGACTCCCGTCAGCGCGCTCATGGACCCGAGGGCGATGGGCATGATCGTCGGCACCGAGGCGATACGCCCGACGAGGCGTCGCTCGATTTCGGCGACGCAGTGCTGCGGCGCTGCTTCGAAGGCCCCGGCAAGGAGCAGAGCCTCGGTGTCGAACGCGATCGAGATCGCGGCGGCGCCGAAGGCGAGGAGGTCGAAGAACAACTCGGCTTCGTCGGCCGGGGCATCGCCTGAGGCGCACATCTCGACGGCCGAGCGCACGGCGGAAGCGGTAGTCGGCGAGCCGGGCGAGATTCGCCGGGCGATCTCGTTCATCCGCGACTCGAGGTCGCCGTGGTCGGTGAAGTATCGACGCATTGCGGTGACATCGCCGAAGAGGAAGCCGACCTCCCCCGCTGCGGAGCGCGCGCCGAGATAGAGGTGGCCATCGTTGACGATGCCGGAACCGAGGCCCGACCCGAGCACGAGAGACGCCACGGTCGACAGTTCGCGTGCGGCACCGCGCCGCCATTCCCCGTACGCGATCGCGTTCGCGTCGTTCATGACCAGGACAGGAAGCTTCGTCTGATCCCGCAGGATCTGCTCGAGCGGCACGTTCTGCCAGCCGAGTTCCGCGGTCTTCGCGACGAGCCCCCTGTGCACGATGCCGGGCACCGTGACGCCGACACCGAGGCACTCGCCGCCGATGTCGGTTGCGTGCGCGACAGCCTGCTTCGTGATCTCGATGACGTCGGTGAGGTGACGAGACGACCAGTCTGAGAGCGGGGTGACGGCGACATCGCCTAGCGGGTCGCCGTCGAGGCCGATCGTGAGACTTCGGACGGCCTCGGCGCTCACCTCGAGGACGACCACGCTGCGTCGCCCGCCGGAATACTTGAGCAGCGTCGACGGGCGTCCGCCGGCCTGCCGCACCACGCCATCCTGCTCAATGAGACCCTCGCGAAGAAGCGCGCCGACTAATCGTTCGATCGTCGCGGAGCTCAGCCCCGTCAGATCGGACAGCCGCCGCCGGGTCACCGGGCCGGAGTCCCGCAATGCGTCGAGTACCGCTGTCCTGTTGATCTGCGTGACGACCTTCGTCGTCGCGGTCCGTCGCGAGCGCGATGCTGTCACCGGCGTCTCCGTCCCATTGCGATTTGGCATCAGGTTGATAGTGAATCAGATCAGGAGTGCCCGCTTTCCCGTGATGGGAGGCCGCCGCCACATCTTCATCATCCGGAAACATCCTTGACTTTGCAACGAATTCTCATGGCGTGACAGTGGGGCTCAGTAAGCGCTCGTAGTGATGCCAAAGTCTGTAGCGCGCCAGGTCAGGAGATGCCATGAAACGATCACGCACCATCCGCACCGTCCTCGTTGCGGGAGTCGCCGCAGCGGCTCTCGGGCTGTCGGCCTGCTCCGGCAGCGCCGACTCCGGGGAGGTGACCCTCGAGTTCCTGCAATCGGGCGATGCGAATCAGGGCGGTGGTTACGCGGCGATGGCTGCCGAATACGAGAAAGAGACGGGCGTCAAAGTCGACGTCGTCGAGGTGCCGAGCGCCGACCTGCAGACGCGGCTGCGTACCGCCTCTCAGGCCAACGACGTGCCCGCGCTCGCGGCGGCGCCCGGCGTCGACCCGGCGTGGAGCGACCGGCTGCTCGACCTCAGCGACATCTCCGACGAGGCCGGCGTCATCGACACTCTCGAAGTTCCCGACCCCACTGATGGCGACAAGGTCAAGGCGCTCCCGACGACGCTGACGTCGGTCGGCATGTTCCTCAACAAGTCGCTGTGGGATGAGGCGGGCGTGAGCTACCCCACCTCGACCGACGAGCAGTGGACCTGGGACGAGTTCGTCGACTCCGCGACTCAGGTCGTCGAGGCGACCGACGCGCAGTACGGCGCAGTCATGGACCGGTCCGCTCACCGTCTGCGAGCCTTCCTGTACGAGTTCGGGAGCCAGGGCGTCACGGAGCAGGACGACGGCAGCTGGGCGCTCGACCGCGAAGGAGCTGACGCGTTCGAATACTTCAAGAACTTGAACGACGACGGGTTCATCCCCGCTTCCGTGTGGGCGTCCGCCGAGGACGCGAGCGCGACATTCAAGAGCGGCCGTGTCGCGGCATACCTGTCGGGCGTCTGGCAGATCGCAGACTTCCAGGAGAACATCTCCGACTTCGAGTGGGTCTCCGTGCCGTTGCCGCAGGAACCGGTGCGCGCGACGAACTACGGGGCGGCGAGCTGGATCGTCGCGTTCGACGGTAGCGGCGTCGAGCAGGAGGCGCTCGACTTCATCTCGTGGATGTACCAGCCGGAGCATTACGCGGAGTACTGCGAGATCTCGGCTTGTCTGCCGGCGCTCGATGGCATCGACGTCGACTACGGCGACGACTCGTACGCCTTCGACCTGTACAACGACGAGATCGCGGAGTCGCCCGAGGTCTCCGCTGCCCAGACCACAGACGCCCTGCTCAACGGGTACCTCGGCGTCTCGGTCGACAGCGAGCCGCTCGAGGATGAGATGGTGCGCTACCTGACGGGCGAGGCGACGCTTGACGAGGCTGTGGCGGCGGTCGGCGAGGCGACTACCGAGCAGATGGCCGCGGCCGGGGAGTGACGGCCCGATGACCGACACTCTCATGCGGGCCCCAGCGCCGCCGAGCGCCCCGGCTGGGCGCCCCGGGCGCCGGCGGCCGTTCGGCCGCTACCGCACCGCGCCCTTCCTCTTCACCGTCATCACCGCGGTCCTGTTCGCGCTGTTCTTCCTCTGGCCTGGGCTGCTCGGGCTCGCATATTCGCTGACCGACTACCGCGGGTACGGCGACGCCGAGTTCATCGGGGTCGAGAACTACATCACGCTGTTCCAAGACTCCGACTTCTACCAGTCGCTCGGGCGCACGCTGCTGTTCGCGCTCGTCTCGGTGCCCGTCGGGTACGTGCTCGCTCTCGCGATGGCGGTGGCGCTCAATGGGGCAGGAGCGAAGGGCAAGACCGCGGCGCGGATCATCTTCTTCCTGCCATGGCTCGTCTCGCCCATCGTCGCCGGTGTGATCTGGCGGTGGCTGTTCGGAGAGAGCTTCGGCTTCGTCAACTTCGCGCTCGGGCTGGTCGGAATCGGACCGGTTCCGTGGGCGAGCAACGCGGATCTCTCGCTGCTCGTCGTCGTGCTCGCGGGCGCCTGGGGCGGGGCTGCGTTCAACATGCTGCTGTTCATCGCCGCGATCAACAACGTTCCGCAGTCGTACTACGAGGCTGCCGAGCTCGATGGGGCGAACGCATGGCAGCGGTTCTGGCACATCACACTGCCGTCGATCGCTCCCACATCGGTCCTCGTGGTCCTGCTGTCGACGCTCGGCAGCATGAAGGAGTTCGCGATGATCCAGGCGCTCAACAGCGGGGGACCGGGGACTCAGAATCGACTGATCGTGCAGTACATCTATGACACGGGCTTCACGAGCGGCGATGTGGGATACGCGAGCGCCGCCTCGATGATCCTCCTCGTGGTCCTCATGATCATTGCGATCGTGCAGCTCTGGGCGAGCAGGAGGAACAGCGCATGGTGACGGCACCACCGACGGAGAGCACATACTCTCTCACCGTCCAATCGGGCACGAGGCGTCCGACGCGCAGGCGTGGCGGCCGCTGGCGTCGAGCCGTCCTCCCGACGACGTTCCTCTGGGTACTCGCGGTCCTCATGGCGTTCCCGCTCCTGTGGTTCCTTTTGTCATCGTTCAAGCCGGGCGGCGAGCTGTTCAGCTACCCGCTGTCGTTCCTGCCGCGCACCTGGACGCTCGACGGCTACGAGAAGGCACTCGAGCAGATCGACTTCCTGCAATACCTGACGAACAGTGCGATCGTCGCCGTCGTGACGACGGCGCTCACTGTCTTCCTCTGCGCTACCACGGGGTATGCGCTTGCGAAGTACAAGAACCCGTGGCTCAGCGTTCTCGGCCTCCTCATCCTGTCGATGACGATGCTGCCGGGCGAGGTGATCCTCAACCCGCTGTTCACTGTGGTCCGCGACCTGGGGCTCTACAACTCGCTGCTTGGGGTGATCGTGCCGAGCATCGTCACTCCGACGGGTGTGTTCATGTTCCGACAGTTCTTCGTGACGGTGCCGGACGAACTCATGGACGCCGCGCGGATCGATGGCGCTAGTGAGTACGGGATCTTCTTCCGGATCATGATGCCGCTCTCGCGACCGATCATGCTGACGCTCGCGATCGTCTCGTTCCAGTGGCGTTGGAACGACTACATCCTTCCGCTCATCGTGCTCGGCGATCCGAAGCAGTACACGCTGCAGATCGGTCTGCGGTCGCTCGTGGGCGCGGAGAACATCGACTGGAGCGTCCTGCTCTCGGCGTCGGTCCTGTCGATGATCCCGCTCGTCGCTCTGTATCTCGTGTTCCAGAGGTACATCACCTCGTCCAACATCAACACAGGCCTCAAGGACTGACGTGCACCACGCGCCCCACCTCGTTCTCGACCGCGTCGACCGCTTCCTCGGCGAATACCTCCCGCAAGGCATCGTCGCCGGCGCCGTCGACCTCCAGGTGGGCGCGTGGGAGGTGCCGGGCGAGCCGATACCGTTCGATGAGGCCGTGGCACGGGCGAGCTACGTCCCCGTGAAGCCGGGCGATGCGTGGGGTGCGCCGTGGGGCACCACGTGGCTTCGCATCGCGGGCGCGATCCCGTCGGATTGGGCAGGGCGCGGGCGCATCGAGGCATCGATCGACCTCGGGTTCGGATCCGCGAAACCGGGTTTCCAGTGCGAGGGCCTCGTGCGACTCCTCGACGGAACCGCGGTCAAGGGGCTTGAGCCCCGCAACCACCACGTTCCGCTCGATGCTGACCCCGGGTCGCACGTCGATTTCCTCGTCGAGGCCGCGTCGAACGCGGATCTCTCGGGCGGCGACGACTTCCGCAGCCCCCGCGCCTTCTCCGCGACCCCGCTCGGCGACCGAGTGACGGCGGGTTCCGATCCGCTCTACCGATTCGGCCGGATGGAGATCCGCCTGATCGACGCGGGCGTTGAAGCCCTCGAACGCGAGGTGCGTATCCTGCGCGGCCTCGCCGCGGAACTGGACGATGCCTCGCCCCGTCGTGCGCTGATCCTGCGGGGCCTCGAACGCGCGCTGTACGCGATCGATCCGGACGCTCCATCCCGAGGCGCGGCGGAGGCCCGCGAAATCCTCGCGCCCCTCCTCGCCGCGCCCGCGTCGAGCTCCGCCCACCGGGTCACCGCGACGGGGCACGCGCACATCGACTCGGCCTGGCTTTGGCCCTCGCGGGAGACCGTGCGCAAGGTGATCCGCACCTACGCCAACGTGCTCGATCTCATGGACCGCGACGGAGAGGTGACCTTCGTCAGCTCGTCCGCCCAGCACTTCGCCTGGGTGAAACAGCATGATCCCGCGCTCTTCGAACGGATCCGAGAGCGGGTCGCTGAGGGGCGGTTCGCGCCGGTCGGCGGCATGTGGGTCGAGTCGGACGTCAACATGCCGTCGGGGGAGTCGCTCGCGCGGCAGCTGCTCTACGGCACGCGCTTCTTCGACGAGGAATTCGGCGTGCGGTCCGAGGTCGGCTGGCTGCCCGACTCCTTCGGGTATCCGGGATCCCTGCCGCAGATTCTGCGCCGCGCGGGGATCCGCTGGTTCTTCACGCAGAAGATGAGCTGGAACGACTCCGACGCGATGCCGCATCACTCCTTCCTCTGGGAGGGCATCGACGGCAGCCGGGTGTTCACCCACTTCCCGCCCAACAACACATACTCGGGGGACATGCGGCCGACCGAACTCGCCCGCAGCGTGCGCAACTTCGCTGATCACGGGGCGGCGACGATGTCGCTCATGCCCTTCGGATACGGGGATGGCGGGGGCGGGCCCACGCGGGAGATGGTCGCGGACGCTCGTGTTCAGGCCGATCTCGATGGCTCGCCGCGCGTCGAGCTGGGCACGCCCGAGGGGTTCTTCCGTGAGGCTGAGGCCGAGTACGCCGACCCTCCGATCTGGTCGGGGGAGATGAACCTGCAGTTCCACCGGGGGGTCTTCACGTCGCAGTCGCGCACGAAGCGCGGCAACCGGCGGGCGGAGAGCCTGCTGGTCGAGGCCGAGGGATGGGCTGCAGCGGCGACGGTGCGGACGGGAGCGTCGTATCCTGCCGAAGAACTCGACGCACTCTGGCGCGAGGTCCTCCTGCTCCAGTTCCACGACATCCTCCCGGGGAGCGCGATCGCCTGGGTGCATCGCGAGGCCGAAGCGACGCACGCGCGCGTGATCGAAACGCTCGAGGCGATGATCTCCAGATCCCTGGCTGCGCTCGTTCCGGTCGGGGACCGCGAGCTCGCCGCGCACGGGTCGTCCTTCGGCGTCGTCGATCCCTCTGCTCCCGTCACGATCGCCGCATTCGATGACGGAGAGGCGCTCCGCCTGCGCTCGGACGCCCTCGGCGTCTCCGTCGGCCGAGACGGCGCGATCGTCAGCATCGTCGATCTCGAGACAGGGCGAGACCTGCTCGCGCCGGGACACCCGGCGAACGTCGCGCGGCTGTGCGTCGACGCACCAGCACGGTGGGACGCATGGGACCTCGATCGTTCCTACGAACTCGCAACCGAGACGCTCGTCGGCGCGGCGCGGCTCCACGGCGACGAAGTCATCGTCGAGTGCGACTTCGGGTCGAGTCGCATGACGCAGCGCATCGGGCTCGACGAGACGGGGCGCGCGGTCGTGATCCGCACCCGCGTCGCATGGCACGAGACCCGTCGCATGCTCAAGCTCGCCTTCCCGTTCGAGGTGCACGCCGCAGACGCAGCCTACGAGACCGCGTTCGGCCACGTGAAGCGACCACTGCACCGCAACACGTCGTGGGACGCGGCGCGATACGAGGTGTGCGCACACCGGTGGGTGCACGTGGGCGAGCCCGGCTTCGGGGTCGCGCTCGTCAACGACGGGATCTACGGTCACGACGCGCGACGCGAGAGCGTGGGCGGGCGGGTGATCACGACGGTGCGACAGTCGCTGCTGCGAGCACCCACGTTCCCCGACCCTCACGCCGACCAGGGTGATCACGAATTCACGACGCTCATCGCTCCCGCCGAGCAGACCGACGTCGCACGGGCATGGGCATCCGTCGTCGAGGCGCCGCCGCGCCTGATCCGGGGCTCCGCGACGGTCGAGCCGCTCGTCGCCCTCGACCCCGACACGAGCGCCGAGATCTCCGCGATCAAACTCGCGGCCGACGGCTCCGGCGATGTGATCGTCCGGCTGTTCGAGACGTGCGGTGCGCGTACGTCGTTCCGCCTCATCCCCGGGTTCGACGTCGCGCGGATCCGCGAATGCGATCTCGTCGAGACGCCGGGAGACGACGTCGCCCGTGACGAAGCCCACGCGCTCGCCGCGTTCGAGATCCGGACCCTGCGCCTGGAGGTCGCACCATGACGAGAGACGACGCCTTCCTCGCCCGAGTAATCGCCGCAGCGGACGACGCGGTCGACGCGCTCGCGGGGGCGGAGCCCATCGAACGGGCCCCGCTCGGCCCGCACCGGGAGTCGATGCGCCGCGCGAAGCTTCTCGTCGCGGCGTACCTCGCCCCGGCCGGCCGCTTCTCGGGTGAGGCCTCGCTCATCGAGCAGGCGGGTGAATACGCTCGCGCGCTCACCACGCTGCAGACGCCGTCGGGGTTGTTCTCGGGCGGCGACAACGTCGAGTCGCCTCCCGACAGCGGCTTCACACTGAACGACGTCGGCGACATCCTCGCGCTGATCGAGGCCTCGATGGATCCCGCGCTCGAGACACTCGGAGCAGGGCTCGCGGGGATCGCTCGCACGGCGATCCCCGCGATGCTGACGGGTGGGGTGCACACGCCGAATCATCGGTGGGAACTCGCCGCGGCGCTTGCCCGGCTGCTCCGCGTCGCTCCGGACACCGCTGCTGTTCGCTCCCGCATCGATCAGTGGCTCGCCGAGGGCATCGACATCGACGCCGACGGACAGTTCTCCGAGCGCAGCGCCAACTATGCGGCGCACGTGTCGCTTCCCGCTCTCTTCGCTATGGCAGGCGAGCTCGCGCGCCCCGACCTCCTGGAGATCGCGCACCGCAACCTCCTCTCGCTCGTGGGAGCGATCCACGACGACGCAACAGTCGAGACCGTGCACTCGCGCAGGCAGGATCAGTGCGAACCGTCGTTCGCGCTCGCCCCGCTGCTCGTGCCGCTCCGACGCGCCGCGCTCGCCACGGGCGACGAGACGCTCGCATGGGCGGCGAGCGTCGCCGCGCGGGCCGACATCGCCGAACCTCAGACGGTTCTCGCCGACATCCTCCTGCATCCGGAGATCGCCGAGGAGCTACCCGAGGCGTCCGTGCGCCCCGTCGGGCGGTTCTCATGGCCGGAATCCGGTCTCGTGATCGATCGGAACCTGACTCGAGCCGTGACGGTGTTCGGCGGGAGCGACTACGCGAAGCACAGGCGGATCCGCTCGGGGCTCGCGAACAATCCCACGTTCCTGCGGATTCACGCCGGAGAGGTGGTGATCGAGTCGGTGCGCCTCTCGCGCGAATTCTTCGGGCTCGGCCCGTTCCGCGCCGACGAGATGGCCGAGGGCGACGGCGGCATCGACCTCGGCGAGAGCGTCACCGGCAGCTACTACCAGCCCCTGGCGCCCGAGCACAGACGGTCGCACGGCGTATACCCGGTCGTCGACGAGGGACGCTTCTCCGCGGCGATGGCGTTCGGTGAACGGGCGCGAACCGACGTCGAGCTGACGACCCGGATCCGGGTGATTCCGACGCTCGACGGCGTCGACCTGGACCTGTCGATCGACGGGCCGCAGACGGCGTGGTCGCTCGAGATCGCCTTCCGGCCCGGCGGCGTGCTCGACGGGTCCATCTACCGGGCGGGCGACGACGCGGTCCGCGTCGAGACGTCCGCGTCGGTCGGCACGGGGTTCTACCGGCCCGGCGAGGACTACACCTACCTCGGCGGCACCGACGCGATGCCCGGCCCGCGCCTCTACGTGACGGGGCGGGCTCCGGGATCGGCCCACGTGAGGATCCGACGCCTGTGACCACGCTGCTGTTCGACGGGCCCGCCGACGGCTGGCTCGACGCGCTGCCGCTCGGCAACTGACGCGACATGCGCATGGGTCCTCCCGAGGTGAT
This sequence comes from Microbacterium indicum DSM 19969, assembly GCF_000422385.1. Classification (GTDB taxonomy): domain Bacteria; phylum Actinomycetota; class Actinomycetes; order Actinomycetales; family Microbacteriaceae; genus Microbacterium; species Microbacterium indicum. The sequence goes on along the minus strand of NZ_AULR01000005.1, from coordinate 104,450 downwards.
CCACGTGAACGAGGAGACGGTGCGATCGGGCTCGTGACATGGAACCGGTGCAGCGTCGAACTCCATCTGGATTCCGCCGAGCCGACCGCCTGCACGGCCGCCGATCTCCACGCCTCCTGACGCCTCTGGTCGCGTCGTTCGGATGTCGGGGGGTCGCTGGTGTGATTCGTGCATGAGAGCACCCGTTCCAGAACGTATAGGTAGTAAGCTGTGTCCCGGTGGGTGATCGAGGTCGACCTCGTGGAGAAGTGGTTTCTCGGGCTCGACCCCGGCTCGCAGCAGCAGGTCGCGGCGGCGCTCGACATGCTCGGCGAAGAGGGGCCGCAGCTCGGGAGGCCGGTCGTCGACACGGTTTCGTGCTCGAGATTCCGGAACATGAAAGAGCTGCGGCCCGGATCCACAGGGCGCAGCGAGATCCGAATCCTGTTCGCCTTCGACCCCAGACGCCACGCGATCCTGTTGATCGCGGGTGACAAGTCGGGCGAGGGGGTGAAGTGGTACGACAAGAACATTCCGCGGGCGGATGCCCTGTGGCAGGAGCATCTCGACAGGCTGAGGAGGCCGTGATGGCGAGGACGTGGGACGAGCTGCGCGGCGAGGTCGCGCTCGATGAGGAGTCAGTTGAAGCGGCCAAGCAGCGGCTGCGCGGCGAGGTCAATGCGCATGCGCTGCGCGAGCTGCGTGACGCGTACGGGCTGACGCAGCAGCAACTCGCCGACCGCCTCGGCATCAGCCAGAAGCGGGTGTCGCGCATCGAGCGCGGCGACGTGCGCATGAACAAGATCGACACGCTCATGCGATACGCCGAGGCCGTCGGTGCCCGCGTCCACATCGAGCTCGAGACAGGCGAATCGAGCGTCACGCTCGTCGCCTGAGCGACGCGCTACGCCCCGAGCCCCGCCGCCAGCGCGGCGATCGATTCCTCGAAGCCGCCGTCCTCCGGGCGGTTGAGATGGCCGTGGGTCGTGCCGGGGATCACCGCGAACGACACGTCGACGCCCGCGTTCGCGAGGGATCCCGCGAAGGCCGCGCCCGAGACCTGCAGCTCGTCGGTCTCCGACGCGACGATCGTCGTCGGCGGGAAGCCCGCGAGGTCGTCGGGGCCCGCGGTTCCCGGGACGGCGACGACGGTGGGCTCGGATCCGCCGAGGTAGTTCGCGTACATGTCGCGCACGACCGCGGGCGAGAACTGATCCGCGAGCCCGCGCTCGGCGATCCGCGCCGCGAGCGCGGGCGGCGTCGGCGGCTGCGCCGCGTGCAGCGTCGGGTAGGCGAGGATCACGCGATCGGGCGGCGCGGAGCCCGCGCCGATGAGCGAGAGCGTCGCGCCGACCGCGATGTTGCCTCCCGCGCTCGCGCCGCCGACCGCGACGCGCGACGCGAGCGAGCGCGCCCACCCGACGACGAAGGCGACCTCCTCGGCCGGGACGGGCGCGCGGATGCCGCGGGGCTCGCCCGCGGCCGGCCACCTGTCGCCCGGGATCGCGGAGGCGAGGCGGTAGTCGACCGACGCCGTCGGGAACCCGCGCTCGGCGAACGCCCGCGCGACCGCGTCGGCCTCGTCCATGTCGATGTCGCCGTACGCGAACCCGCCGCCGTGCGCCCACACGATCGCCGTGTCGCCGTTCGCCGGATACAGCCGCACCCGCAGGGGCCCGTGGGGCCCGTCGAGGATCTGCTCGGTGATCGTCATGCCGCCCCATCCTGCCGCACGTAGGCGTGCTCCTGCGGGCCGAGGGCGAGGCCGAGCTCGGGGATCCGCGCCTCGCCCTCGCCGTGGTTGATGATCGTCACGAGATCGCCGCGCTGGGCGAGCTCGACGCCGGGCGGAGGGGCGATCCCGAGCACCGACTCGGCGCCCGACTCGGCGAGGAGCCGCGCGACGACGAGGTCGAGGCCCCGCTCGTCGGGCTGCGTCGCGAGGTACCAGGCCGATCCGGATCCGTGCGCTCGCCGCGTGATCGCGGGCCGCCCGGCGGAGGGCCCCGAGGCGAAGGTCGCGAGGACGGCCGCGTCGTCGGCGAAGAGCGCCTCGGCGAAGAAGGTGCCGGCGAACTCGGCGGATCCGAACGCCACGGCGGCCTCCTCCGCGGGCGACGCCGCCGCGACGGACGCCGCGCCGGCCCGCGCCGCGGCGTCGCCGAGCGTCGGCGGGAGGAGCGGGCGGAAGTCCTCGAACGCGACGCCGAGGATCGGTCCGAGCTGCGTGAGGAACCCGCCGTCGCGGAAGCGGTCGCTCTCGTCGACGACGTCGGTGAAGGGCCCGGCCGCGAGGACCCCGCCCTCCGCGGCGAACGCGCGGAGGGCAGCCACCCCCGGGTCGCGCATCAGGTACAGGAACGGCGCGATCGCCAGGCGGTACCTCCCGTCGACGTCCTCGGGACGGACGACGTCGACCATCACCCCGCGCCGGTGCAGCGCGCCGTACCAAGCGCGCACGACGCCGAGGTAGTCGACCGTGCCGGGGTGGTCGGCCCCCTCGACCGCCCACCAGTTCTCCCAGTCGAACACGAGCGCGACGGGGGAGTCCGAGGGGGCGGGCAGCTCGGGAAGGGCGGCGAGTGCGGATCCCAGCTCGACGACCGACTCCCACGTCCGCGTGCGGGTGCCCGCGTGCGGGAGCATCGCCGAGTGGAACTTCTCGCTCCCCGCCCGCGACTGGCGCCACTGGAAGAAGAAGACGCCGTCGGCGCCGCGCCCGATCGCCTGCGCCGTCTCGGCCGCCAGCTGCCCGTCGCGCTTCGACGGGTTCGTCGGCCGCCAGTTCACGGCGTCGGTCGCCTGCTCCATGAGCAGCCACGGCGTCCCGCGCTTGAGCGAGCGCACGAGGTCGCGCTGGAACGCGATGTCGCGCACCCGCGTCGGGCTCGACGGATCCGGGTAGCAGTCGTCCGTGATGACGTCGATGTGCGGGGCCCACGACGCGTAGTCGGCGTGCGGGAACGGCCCCATCATGTTCGTCGAGATCGGCTGGGTCGCGCCCGCCGCGCGGATGATGTCGGCCTGCATCCGGAAGAGCGACAGCCACGTGTCGGACATGAAGCGCCGGTAGTCGAGGACCTGCGCGGGGTTGCGGCTGTACGGCGCCTTCCGCGGCGGGAAGACCTCGTCGAACGAGCCGTACCGCTGCGACCAGAAGTCGGCTCCCCAGGCGGCGTCGAGCGCGGCGACGGTGCCGTACCTCTCGCGCAGCCAGGCGCGGAAGGCGTCGCGCGCGCTGTCGCCGTACTCGACGGGCAGGTGGCAGCCGAGCTCGTTGTCGACGTGCCACATGACGACGGCGGGGTGGTGCGCGTAGCGCTCGGCGATGCGCCGGACGAGCTCGGCGGCGAGCCTCCTGTAGGTCGGCGACGACGGCGAGTGATGCTGCCGGGATCCGTGCCAGTACGGCGCCCCGTTCTCGTCGGCCGCGAGCACGTCGGGGTGCCGCACCGTGACCCACGGCGGCGGCGAGGCCGTCGCGGTCGCGAGGTTGACGCCGATCCCGCCCGCGTGGAGCAGGTCGATGACGCGGTCGAGCCAGCCGAAGTCCCACTCGTCGGGGCCCGGCTGCAGGCGCGACCAGGCGAAGATCCCGAGGCTCACGGTCGTGACGCCCGCCTCGCGCATGCGCGCGACGTCGTCGTCCCAGACCTCCTCGGGCCACTGGTCGGGGTTGTAGTCGGCGCCGTAGAGCATCAGCGCCTCCGCGGGCGCGCGGGGGCCGCGACCGACGCGAGCGACGCGCAGCCGAGCGCCGGGACGAGGAGCGGCGCGAACATCCACGTCGCGAGCAGCACGAGGCCGCCCGCGAGCGCGACGTACGCGGCGCCCGCGAGGTCGGAGGTCACGGCCGCGGGCAGCGCGCGGAGGGCGCCCCGCCAGCCGGACGACGGATCCCAGAGCCCCGCCGCGACGAGGAGGGCGCCCGCCGCGGCGACGGCGACGGCCCAGCCGGCGACGACGAACGCGGATCCGCCCGGCAGTGCGCCCGATCCCGCGAACGCGATGTCGACCGCCAGGACGGCCGCGAGCGCGAGCGCGCCGGCGCCGACGAGGATCCCGCCGGGGAGGGCGCGCGCGAAGTCGCGCCACGCGGCGCCGAACGACGAGCCCTCGGCCCGCACGTACCGGCGCAGGTGCCGGTGCCCCGCCGCGAGCGCGGCCGGCAGCGTCACGAGAGGGAGCGAGGCGACCGTCACGCCGATCCCCGTGAGCAACACCTCGCCGAGCAGGGCGAACCAGGCGGTCGCCCCCGGGTTGGCGGCGGGGGCGTCGGCCGTCGGGCCCGTGCCGCTCGCGGCGGCGCGGCGGCGCGCGCGGGAGGCGCTCATCCCTTGAGCCCCTGCGTCGCGACCCCGTCGACGAGGAAGCGCTGGAAGATCACGAAGAACAGCAGCACGGGGACGAGGGCGACGAACGAGGCGGTCACGGTCGCGCCGTAGTCGCTCGCCGAGGTCTGGTCGTTGTAGAGCTGCAGCGCGATCGGGAGCGGATAGTTCTCGGGGCTGTTGAGGTAGAGCAGCGGGCCCATGAAGTCGTTCCACGACCAGATGAACGCGAAGATCGCGCAGGTCACGAGCGCGGGCTTGATGAGCGGCACGATGATCTGCAGGAAGATCCGGAAGTGGCCCGCGCCGTCGATCCGCGCCGCCTCGTCCATGTCGCGCGGGATCCCGCGGATGAACTGCACCGCGAGGAACACGAAGAACGCCTCGGTCGCGAGGAACTTCGGCAGGATCAGCGGCACGAAGGTGTCGACGAGGCCGAGCTGGTTGAACCAGATGTACTGCGGGATGATCACGACGTGGAACGGCAGGAGCAGCGTTCCGATCATGCAGGTGAAGAGGACGCCGACGCCGCGGAAGCGCATGCGCGCGAAGGCGTAGGCGGCGAGCGACGACGAGATCACGGTGCCGACGACGGCCCCGACCGCGAGGATCAGCGAGTTGGCGAAGAAGCGCCACATCGGGACCCCGCCGATGCCCTCCATCACGGTCAGGTAGTTCTGGATCGTCGGGCTCTGGGGCAGGAGGCCCTGGTTCTGCCCGAACTCGGCGTTGGGCTTGAAGGTCGAGAGCAGGAGCCAGACGAGCGGGTAGAGCACGACGCACGTGATGGCGATGAGGACGACGAACCAGACGACCGTCTGCCAGGTGCGGCGCTTGACGCGGCGCCGCGGCGCGGGCCGGCCGGTCGTGATGAGGGCTGTTGCGGTCATCGGTCTTCTCCCGAGTAGTGCACCCACGACTTCTGGGTGCGGAACAGGATCACGGCGAGGATCGCGACGACGATCATGATCGCCCAGCCGATCGCCGAGGCGTAGCCCATCTGCCCGTCGGAGAATCCGCGGCGGTACAGGTACACCGTGAGGAAGTTGGTCATGCCGGCGGGGCCGCCCTGGCCGTTGGAGATGATGTACGCCGACGCGAACACCTGGAACGCGCCGATGAGCTCGAGGACCAGGTTGAAGAAGATCGTCGGTGAGAGCATCGGCAGCGTCACGGTGCGGAACCGGCGCCACGACCCGGCGCCGTCGACCTCGGCGGCCTCGTAGAGCTCCTTCGGGACCTGCTTGAGGCCCGCGAGGAAGATGATCATCGTCGATCCGAACTGCCACACGGCGAGGAGGATCATCATCGGGAGCACGAGGCCGACGTTGCCGACCCAGCCGCCCAGGTGGATCCCGAACAGCTGCAGGCCGCTGTCGACGGGGCCGTCGGTCGTGAACATCGCGCGCCACACGATCGCGACCGACACCGACGCCCCGATGAGGCTCGGGGCGTAGAACGCCGAGCGGAAGAACGCGGATCCGCGGTCGCGGTAGTTGAGCAGCATCGCGACGGCGAGCGACGCGGCGAGCTTGATCGGCGTCCCGACGAGCACGTAGACGAGCGTGATCGTCGCCGACTGGATGAACACCGGGTCGTCCGTGAACATGCGCACGAAGTTGTCGAGCCCGATCCACTTCGGCGGTGTGAACAGGTTGTACGAGGTGAACGACAGGTACAGCGAGTAGATCATCGGGCCGAGCGTGAGGCCGAGGAACCCCACGAGCCACGGCGCGAGGAACGCGTACCCGCCGAGCGTCTCGCGCAGGTTCTTCTTCTTGAGCTCGGCCCGCGCGGGCGGCGCATCGACCGGCTGGGGGCGACGCACCGCCTTCGCGGTGGTGACCGCTCTCGTCTCCGTCGTCGTCGTCATCGTCGGGTCAGCTGTTGGCGCTCAGGACGACGTCGGCCTCGCTGAAGAACCGGCTGACGGCGTCGTCGACGCTCGTCGTGCCGAGGCCGATCTCCTTGCCGAGGTCCCAGAAGGTCTGCTCGATGGATCCGTACCCGTTGACGGGCAGCGCGGGGGCGTCGCCGATGCGGTCGGACACCGAGTCGAGGAAGTCGGCGACCTGCTGGTCGGGCCCCTCGAGCGTCGCGCCCGCGAGCTTGGTCTCGGAGGCCGGGAAGCCGAGCGAGGTGCCGAAGATCTCGCCCGCCTCGGGGCTGTTCACGACGTAGTCGAGGAAGATCGCGGCGGCCGTCGGGTGCTCGCTCTGCGAGGAGACGACCATCTGCAGGCCCGCCTGCTGGTAGAGGTCCTGCGATCCGTCCTCGAAGGTCGGCGGGGCCGCCATCGTGACGCTCGAGGCTCCCGAGTCGGCGAGGTAGCTCGCGATGAAGTTGCTCCAGCTGAGCTCGCTCTCGGTGAGGTTCGCGCCGAACCCCGAGATCGGGTCGATCTCGGCGAGCTGCTGCTGCGGGACGACGGCGCCCGACTCGATGTCGGCGGCGCCGAGGTTCCAGAACTCGCGCAGCTGGTCCTCGTCGAAGCCGAGCTCGCCGTCCTCGGTGAAGAGGTTCCCGCCGCCGGCGCGCAGCATCATCTCGAAGTTCTGGATGCGCTGCGAGTAGTCGGTGCCGCCGAAGACCGCGCCGCCCGACTTCTCGGTCGCGTCGGCCATCCACGCCGAGTAGTCCTCGTACGAGGTGCCGCCCGCATAGGGCTCGACGCCGTACTCCGCGAGGAGGTCGTCGTTGAGGAACGTGGCCCAGGTGCTGTAGCCGAGCGGCAGGCCGTACTGAGTGCCGTCGAGCTGGCCCGTTCCGAGGAGGCTGTCGGAGATCGCGGAGGTGTCGACGTCCTCGAAGGAGGAGAGGTCGGTGATGAGGCCGTTCTCGGCGTACTGGCGCAGGTAGGAGTAGTCGAACTGCATGACGTCGGGCAGGCCGCCGCCCGCCGCCTCGGTCTGGCGCTGCGTCCAGTACCCCGCGAAGTCGGTGAAGGATCCCTTCACCTCGATGTTCGGGTACTCCTCGTTGAACCGGTCGATGAGGTCGTTGTAGCGCTGGGCGCGGTCGTCGTTGCCCCACCAGGTGAAGGTGATCGAGACCTGCTCGTCGGGGTCGTACTCCTCGGCCGCCGTTCCGCCGGCGCAGCCCGAGAGCACGAGCGCCGTCGCGCCGAGAACGGCGGTCGAGAGGAGGGAGAGTTTCGTGGATCGCTTCATCGCTGGTCCTTACTGCGTCTTTGCGGTGTGGCCCGAGGTGCGCCAGGGAAAGCGCTTGCCGATTCGCACGCTAACGCAGACCCGAAACGTTTCACAAGTGCGGATCCGCGACTTTCCCGCCCCGGATCGTGCCGGCGTGGATCCGCGCGGTCGCGGCGCGGGGATCCGGCCCCGCCATCGCGGCGTGGAACGGGGTGCCCGGCGCGAGCTCGTCGTGGGCGACGGCGCGGCCCGAGAGCGCCGAGGCGTACATGCCCGCCGCGAGCTCCATGACGCGGCGCCCTCCCGCCCCCGAGGTCACGGGGCGCTCGCCGCGCTCCATGCACGCGACGACGTGCGCGAAGACGGGCGCGTGGGAAGAGCTCGGCACGTCGTCGACCGGGGCCCACGTCGCGGCCTCCTCGAGCGGGACACCGGGCGCCGGCGTCCACGTCCAGTGCGCGTTGTCGTATCCGTAGAGGTGCTCGACCTCGACGCTCGCGCGCTCGAAGTCGATCCGCACGCGGCTCGTCTCGCGCGGCGACAGCAGGCTGTTCACGACCGAGCACAGGGCGCCGTTCGCGAAGCGCACGTGCGCGAGCGAGACGTCCTCGGCCTCGGTGTCGCGGGCGAGCGTCGACATCTGCGCCGACACGTCGGTCCAGTCGCCGAGGAGCGAGAGCAGCATGTCCATCTGGTGCACGCCGTGGCCCATCGTCGGGCCGCCGCCCTCCGTCGCCCACTTCCCGCGCCACGGCACCGCGAAGTAGGAGGGGTCGCGGAACCAGAGGGTGTCGCACAGCGCGACGAGCGGCCGGCCGAGCGATCCGTCGGCGACGAGCTCGCGCAGCCGCACGGCGGCGGATCCGAAGCGGTGCTGGAAGATGTAGGCCGCGTACGGGCCGCCCTCCCGCTCGTGCGCGGCGACCTCGTCGTACTCGGCGAGCGAGAGCGTCGGGGGCTTCTCCGAGAGGACCCACGCGCCGGCCTCGAGGGCCGCGATCGCGTCGCCGCGGTGCGCGATGGGCGGCGTCGCGAGCGTCACGAGGTCGGGGCGCTCGGCCGCGATCATCTTGCGGGCGTCTCCGTACGAGCGCGCGACGCCCCACGTGTCGGCGAGGGCGCGCGCGGCGTCGGGGGCGACGTCGGCGATCCCGACGACCTCGACGCGGTCGCCGAGCGCGGCGAGGCTCGGCAGGTGCTGTTCGCGGGAGATGGCTCCCGCTCCGACGACGGCGACGCGGATCGGCATGAGGCTCCTTCGGCTCGGATGCGGCGCGGGGAAAGCGCTTGCCCACACGCTAGCGGCACGGCGCCCCGCCGCGCGGCCCGCGTGGGGCAGGATAGGGTGACGCGCACCGCACGGAAGGATCCCCATGCTGTTCGGACGACGCCCCTCGCCCACCCCCGAGGCCCGCCAGGCCCCGCGCCCCGCGGCGCCCGCCGAGGCGCCGCACCCGTCGGAGCTGTGGCGCGACACCATGGGCCGCCTCGCGACGCGCTCGATCCAGATCATCGCGGTCGTGATCCTCGCGGTCGGCGTGATCTGGGCGGCGCGCTCGATCACGGTCGTCGTGATCCCCGTGATCCTCGCCCTGATCTTCGCGTCGGCGTTCGAGCCGATCATGAAGCGCCTGCGCCGCGCGATGCCCAACGCGCTCGCGACCGTCATTGTGCTCGTCGCGATCGTCCTGATCCTCGGCGGCGTCGTCTACGCGATGGTCGCCTCGATCATCGGGCAGTGGTCCGAGCTCTACGACAGCGCCGCGACGGGCGTCGCCCAGGTTATCGACTGGGTCAACACGCTGCCGATCGTGCACGACCAGTCTGCGCTCGACGAGATCTGGGGCCAGATCCAGAGCTTCCTGTCGTCGTCGTCGCTCGGGTCGACGCTCAGCTCGGGCGCCGTCGCGGTCGGCGGCGCCGTCGCGAACTTCGTCACGGGCCTCGTACTCATGGTCGTCGTGCTGTTCTTCTTCCTCAAGGATGGCCCCCTGATCTGGGCTTTCCTCCTGCGCCCCTTCCGCGGCGAGAACTACGAGCGCATGCGCCGCATCGGCGACAAGACGGTGGGCACCATCGGCGCCTACGTGCGCGGCACTGCGGCCGTCGCGGCGGTCGACGCGATCGGCATCGGCATCGGCCTCGTGATCCTGCAGGTTCCGCTGTGGTTCCCGCTCATGCTCGTGGTCTTCGTGCTCGCGTTCATCCCCATCGTGGGCGCGACGCTCGCGGGGATCCTCGCGGCGCTCGTCGGCCTCGTCGACGGCGGGATCTGGACGGCCGTCATCATCGTCGCGATCGTCGTCGTCGTGAACCAGCTCGAGGGCAACCTGCTGCAGCCCGTCCTCATGGGCCGCGCGCTCCAGCTGCACGCCCTCGTGATCCTCGTCGCCCTGACGATCGGCACGGTCCTCTCCGGGATCCTCGGAGCGATCCTCGCGGTGCCGCTCGCCGCCGTCCTGTGGGGCATCGTCCTCGTCTGGGACGGCCCCGATACGCCCGCTCGCTGGGCGCGCAGGAAGCCGGATCACAGCGTCGCCTGACGATAATAGGTTCTCGTGACCCTCGAGATCCGCATCGACGACCTGACCTCCCCCGCGACCCGCGAGCTCGTGGCATCGCACGTCGCCGAGATGCACAGCGGCGCCGAGAGCGCCGAGTTCGTCTACGCCTACGACGTCGACGCCCTGACGCGCGAGGGCGTGACCCTGTTCTCGGCGTGGGAGGACGGCGCGCTCGCGGGCGTCGGCGGGCTCGCGGGCCTGGGCGGCGACGGCGAGCTCAAGTCGTTCCGCACCGCGGCGGCGTTCCTCGGGCGCGGCGTGGGCCGCGCCATCCTGCGCCGCGCGATCGCCGAGGCGCGCTCGCGCGGGTACGCGAACCTCTGGCTCGAGACGGGGACCTCCGACGCGTTCGCCGCCGCACGCCACCTCTACGCGAGCGAGGGCTTCGCCGAGACGGGGCCGTTCGGGCGCTACCCCGCGAGCCCCGAGTCGTACTTCATGACGCGCGCTCTCTGAACGGCTCCCAGCAACGGGGCTCCTAGGATGGGGACGACCCCCGAGAGAGCTTCTGGAACCGCCATGCCCCCACGCACCTTCAGCACCCGCGCGACGCGGGCCGTGCTGATCGCGCGAGCCGTCGTGGCGATCGCCGCGGCCCTCGTGATCACGTTCGTCCAGGAGCGCGACGGATCCTTCAGCCTCCTCGTGCTCGCGCTCTTCGCGGCCGCGACGGGCGTCGTGCTGCTCGCGGGGCGCCGCTGGGTCCTCGCCGCGGTCCACCTCGCGACCGCCGTCCTCGCCGTCGTCCCGCTGGGCGACGCGGGGGTGCGCTTCCACGTCCTGCTGCTCGGCTGGGCCATCGCGTCCGGCCTCGTCGAGCTCGTCCCGGGGATCCGCCGCCGCGGCACCGCTGGCGCGGCCGAGATGGCTGTCGTCGGGGGCCTGACGCTGCTGCTCGCCGTCGTCTCGCTGATCGTCGAGCCGCAGTACGCGCTCGACTACTTCATCGAGGACGCGGGCCGCTCGTTCACCCTGACCGGCACGATCATCGGCGTCGGCATCTTCGGCGGCTGGGCCGCCCTCGTCGGCGTGTACCTCGCCATCGGGGCCCTGTCGCCCGCACCCGCACAGCTTTCGAAAGAGCAGTCATGAGCAAGAAGAAGCCCTCCGCACGCCGCGAACTCATGAAGCCGATGCAGCTCGTGGGCCTCGCGCTCGTCGCGGCGCTCTTCGCGGGCTTCGTCGTCGCGATGTCGATGGGCGCGTTCACCGACCTCGGCGCCGGCACCGTGCAGGCGGCCTGGCGCTTCGCGGGCATCGTCGCCGGCATCGTGTTCATCGTCGTCCTGCTGGGCGTGGCGCTCCTGCTGCTCGCGATCGATCCGAAGGACGTCACGACGGCGCCCGACAAGCCCGTCCTCCTCCGCGACGACGAGGAGAAGGCGGCGAAGAAGCCCTCCGACGAGGAGTGAGCCGCCGGCGCCCCGCCCGGGGCGTCAGGACGCGATCGTGCGCGCGATCGCGAAGATCCGCTCGAGCGACTCCTCCTCGCCGACCGAGATGCGCACGCCCTCGGGGAAGGGGCGCACGACCACGTCGGCCGACATGAAGGCCTCGGCGACCGCGGGATCCGTCGTGGGGATCCAGACGAAGTTCGACTCGCTGTCGGGCACCGCGAGCCCCAGCTCGCGCAGGCCAGCGACGAGGCGGCCCCGGCGCTCGACGATGTGGGCCACGCGCTCGCGCAGCTGATCCTCGTGGCCGAGGCTCGCGAGGGCCGCCTCCTCGGCCTGCGCCGTGACCGAGAGCGGGATCTGCGTCGATCGCGCGCCGTCGAGCACGCGCGCGTGGCCGATCGCGTAGCCGACGCGGAGGGCCGCGAGGCCGTAGGCCTTCGAGAAGGTGCGCAGGACGACGACGTTGGGGTGCCGCTCGAAGACCCGCTCCTCGAGGCCGCTGACGGCTCCCTCGTCGGTGACGAACTCGGTGTACGCCTCGTCGAGGAGGATCAGGACGTCGGACGGGATCCGCGCGACGAACGCCTCGAACTCCTCGGACGTGACGATCGGCCCCGTGGGGTTGTTGGGGGAGCAGACGATGACGACGCGGGTCCGATCCGTCACGGCCGCCGCCATGGCGTCGAGGTCGTGGCGGCCGTCGGCCCGGCCCGGGACCTGCACGCTCGTCGCGCCGCTGACGAGGATGAGGCTCGGGTAGGCCTCGAACGAGCGCCACGCGTAGACGACCTCGTCGCCGACCGACGCGGCGGCCTGGATGAACGCCGCGAGGAGCGAGACGCTGCCGCTTCCGATGACGACCTCGTCGCTCGCGACCCCGTACCGCTCGCCGAGCGCGGCGCGGAGGCGCGCCGCCGTGGCGTCGGGGTAGCGGTTGAGCGCGCTCGCCCCGTGCACCGCCTCGACGACGCCGGGCAGCGGGTCGAACGGGTTCTCGTTGCTCGACAGCTTGAAGCCGGAGGCCGACGCGGCCTTCCCCTGGCGGTAGGGCGGGAGCGCCGCGATCTCGGGGCGCAGGCGGGGGAGGACGGGTTCGTCGGAGACCATCTTCAGATCCTATTCGGGTCATCCCCAGTGCCGCGGCCCCGAGTCGATGGGACACTCGCCCCATGGGTTTCGTCATCCGCTCCGTCGTCAACGGCTTCGCCCTCTGGGTGCTCTCGCTGATCCCCCTGCTGCAGATCTCGATCACGCCCTTCGCCCCGGGCCGCGACCTGCAGCTCGTCCTCACGCTCCTCGTGCTCGGCGCGCTCTTCGGGCTCGTCAACTCGATCATCGGGACCGTCATCAAGGTCCTCGCCTTCCCGATCTTCGTCCTGACCCTGGGCCTCGCGTCGCTGCTGCTCAACGGCATCCTGCTGATCGTCACGGCCTGGATCACGGGCGGGTGGGACTGGGGCCTCGGCACGGGGGCGTTCTGGCCCGCGGTGCTCGCGGGCATCCTCTTGAGCGTCATCAACTGGATCTTCGGCATCATCCTCAGGCCTCAGGCGAAGAAGCGGCGGTAGCCCAGAGCGCGGGCGGCCCGTCGCCCGGCGCGAGGATCTCGGTGCTCTCGGGGTCGTACTCGGGCGCCTCGAAGACGGTGCTCTCGACCGACACGGCGCCCGCGAGCCCGTCGTAGAACGCCTGTGCCTCGTCGGCCAGCTCGTCGTGCGAGGCCGCGAACTCCTCGGCGAGGTCGGCGTACGCCGCGACGCGGTGCGCGCTCGCGTCGAGCTCGAGGATCCCGCGGTTCGCGGGGTCGTGCACGCCGCGCACGAGGGCGCTGCCCGGGCCGCCGAGGGGCGCGGGGGATCCGCCGTCGGACAGCCCCGCGACGGGATCGTCGTCGTACGCGAAGGTCAGCGAGGTGGTCCCGTCCGGGGCGGGGATCCGCGAGGGTGCCCCGATCGTCGTGACGCGGTCGACCGCGAACGCGTCGTCGCGCGCGAGCCGCTGCGCGATCATCGCGCCCTGCGAGAACCCGTACGCGTCGACGGGCGAGGCCGAGGTCGCGCCCGCTCGGTGCAGGGCGTCGACGACGAACTCGTAGCCCGGGGCGTCGCCCTCGCTCGTCCAGAGCGCGAGATTGTTCTTCCAGCTGAGCACGTCGCTCGTGTCGAGCGGCGACTCGCGCGAGCCCGAGACGTAGACGGCGAAGCGCTCGGATCCGTCGGCCATCGTGATCCGGTCGACGCGCACGCGGTCCTGCGGCCGCGAGCCCGGTTCGTCTCCGCCGCCGCCCTCGCCCGTAGGGATCCGCCGGATCGCGTCGGCCGCCGACGACGCGGGCCGCGACGCGAACGTCGTCGGCGTCATCTCCATGCGGACGCGGTCGGGGTGCGCCCGGAGCCAGGCGTCCTCGCGCGCGCCGGCGCCGAGGGATCCCTTCCCGAGCGACGCCGCCCACCGCACGGTCCGCAGTGAGGCGAGGAACCAGATCCCCGCGTCGACGCCGGCGACGTCTCTCCAGTGCGGGGCGAGCTCGGCCCCGCCGAACACCCTCCAGGCGCCGAGGAGGCGCGAGGCCTCGGCGGCCGCCTCGGGGTCGCGCGCCGCGATCTCGTCCCACCGGGCGGCGTCCGCCGCTGATCCCCCGCCCATCAGGCGCGTGGTCTCGAGCTCGACGAGCTCGTACGCGTCGGCCGCGTGCGCGAGCCCCGCGACGAGCTCGGCGATCCCGTCGCGGAGCGCGTACGCCCGCGCCGCGCCGCCGTAGGAGAGCGGCAGCCAGCCGGCGCTCGCCTCGGGCTGCGCCTCGGCGACCCACCCGTCCTGCCGCGCCGACGCGGCGCCCGCCGACATCGCGTCCGAGACGGCGGGCCGCAGGACGCGGGCGGCGCCGCGCAGCGAGTCGGGGTCGACCGCGACGACCGATCCGGACGTGACGGCGACGCTCATGACGCCGCCAGCTCGGCCGCACGCGCGGCGAGTGCCTCGGCGTCGGCGCCCGCGAGATCCGCGATGTCCTGCGCCTCCGCCGCGAAGGCGGCGGCCTTCGCGCGGAAGGCGTCGCCCGCGGCGGAGCGCCAGTCCATGCCGGCGACCGCGGCCGTGAGCGCGTCGGCGGCGTCCTGCGCCGCGCGGGAGGCGACGCCCGCGTCGGACGCGGCCCACTCCAGCAGCGTCGCGGCGCGCCGTGCGAGTTCGGGATCCATGGGGCAACCCTCGCAACATCCGCGGATCCGCCGCGCGACCCGGGCGCCGGATCCTCAGATAACCCGGAGGAGGAGGCCCCTGTGGACGCGCTGACCCGGCGTCCGACACGCCGTAGGCTGAGGGGGCAAACCTGCCTGATCGATCCGGAGGTGCCGCGTGAGCGCACTGCCCACCCAGCCCCTGAGCCCCCTCGACGGCCGCTACCAGCCCGCCGTCGCCCCGCTCGCCGAGTACCTGTCCGAGGCCGGCCTCAACCGCGCCCGGGTCGAGGTGGAGGTGGAGTGGATCCTGCACCTCACCGACCACAGGATCTTCGGGACCGAGCCGCTGCCGCAGGAGAAGAAGGACGCGCTGCGGCTCGCCTACCTGAACTTCGGCCAGGAGGAGATCGACTGGCTCGCCGCGAAGGAGGCGGTGACGCGCCACGACGTCAAGGCCGTCGAGTACCTCGTGCGCGACAGGCTCTCGCAGCTGGGCCTCGACGCGATCGCCGAGCTCACGCACTTCGCGTGCACGAGCGAGGACATCAACTCGGCGTCGTACGCGCTCACGGTCAGGCGCGCCGTGACCGAGGTGTGGCTGCCGGCGTTCCGCCAGGTGGTCGAGAAGCTGCGCGCGACGTCGCTCGACCTCGCCGACGCGCCCATGCTCGCGCGCACGCACGGCCAGCCCGCGACGCCCACGACGATGGGCAAGGAGCTCGGCGTCTTCGTGTGGCGCGCCGAGCGCGTGCTCGCCCGCATCGAGCAGACCGAGTACCTCGCGAAGTTCTCGGGCGCGACGGGCACCTGGTCGGCGCACCTCGCCGCCGAGCCCCAGCTCGCGTGGCCCAACCTCACGCGCGAGTTCATCGAGGGCCTGGGGCTGTCGTTCAACCCGTTCACGACGCAGATCGAGTCGCACGACTGGCAGGCCGAGCTCTACGACCACGTGCGCCACGGGGGCGCGATCCTGCACAACCTCGCGCAGGACGTGTGGACGTACATCTCGCTCGGCTACTTCACGCAGATCCCGGTCGCGGGCGCGACGGGCTCGTCGACGATGCCGCACAAGATCAACCCCATCCGGTTCGAGAACGCCGAGGCCAACTTCGAGATCGCGGGCGGGCTGCTGCAGACGCTCGGCCAGACGCTCGTGACCTCGCGCATGCAGCGCGACCTGACCGACTCGACGACGCAGCGCAACATCGGCGTCGCGCTCGGCCACTCGCTCCTCGCGCTCACGAACCTGTCGGCCGGGCTCGACCAGATCTCGCTCGACCGCGAGGCGCTGCTCGCCGACCTCGACGGCAACTGGGAGGTGCTCGCCGAAGCGATCCAGACGGTGATTCGCGCCGAGGTGGTCGCGGGCCGCAGCGACATCTCCGACCCGTACGCGCTGCTCAAGGACCTGACGCGCGGCCACCGCATCGGCGCGACCGACCTCGCGGAGTTCGTCGACGGCCTGAACCTCGCGGACGAGGCGAAGGACCGCCTGAAGGCGCTCACCCCGGCGACCTACACGGGCCTCGCCGAGCAGCTCACGAGGGCCCGCCTCACCCGCTGACCCCCCAGAACTCTCCTTTTCTCCGTGTTTTCCCCACGCCTGGCGTGGGGAAAACACGGAGAAAAGGAGAGTCGCGGGCATGCGGGGGGCGGCATGCGCCTGTCGGGTTCCCCCACATGATCCGCCGATCCGTTGTGGGCCGTGTCGTCGGACGGCGGACAGCCGGGCCGCATAGGCTCCTACGGTGACCGTTCGCTTCCTGGAACCAGACGGCTCGTTCGCTCCCACTCCCGAGGCGGAGCGATACCGCGCCCTCGTCGACGATCTCGACGACGCCGCGCTCGAGCAGATGTACCGCGACATGGCTGTGATCCGTGCCTTCGACCGGCAGGCGACCCTGCTGCAGCGGCAGGGCCAGCTCGCCCTGTGGCCGCCGTCGTGGGGGCAGGAGGCGGCGCAGGTCGGATCCGCCCGCGCCGCCCGCCCGCAGGACACGATCTTCCCGTCGTACCGCGAGCACGTCGTGGCGAAGATCCGCGGCGTAGACCTCATCGACATCATCAAGCTCATGCGCGGCGCCTCGCACGGCGGATGGGATCCGAGCGACCCGAAGAACGGCAACACGCGCCTCTACACGCTCGTCCTCGGCACGCAGGTGCCGCACGCGACGGGCTACGCCATGGGGCTGAAGTTCGACGGGAAGTCGGGCACGGGCGACGTCGAGACCGACGAGGCCGTCGTCGTCTACTACGGTGACGGCGCCGCGAGCGAGGGCGACGTCCACGAGGCGATGGTCTTCGCCGCGTCCTACGGCACCCCCGAGCTCTTCTTCCTGCAGAACAACCAGTGGGCGATCTCGGTCCCCGTCTCGACGCAGGCGAAGGCGCCGCTCGTCGAGCGCTCCGCGGGCTACGGGATCCCCTCCGTCCAGGTCGACGGCAACGACGTGCTCGCGTCATATGCCGTTTCGCGCATGCTCCTCGACGAGGCGCGCACGGGCGGCGGCCCCCGCGCGATCGAGGCCGTGACCTACCGCATGGGCGCCCACACGACGAGCGACGACCCGACCAAGTACCGCACGAAGGACGAGGAGGCGGAGTGGGCGCGGCGCGATCCGATCGCCCGCATGCGCGCCTTCCTCGCGGCCCGCGGCGCCTCGGAGCGCTTCTTCGCCGACGTCGACGCCGAGGGCGACGCGCTCGCGGCCGACACCCGCACGCGCATCGCGCAGCTCGCGGATCCGCTGCCCGAGAGCATGTTCGCCCACGTGTACTCCGAGGATCACCCGGTCATGGCCGAGCAGGCGCAGTGGCTCCGGAGCTACGAGGCCTCGTTCGAGGGAGACGCGAAGTGAACCCCACCACGATGACCTTCGGCAAGGCGATGAACGCCGGCCTCCGCCGCGCGATGGAGGAGAGCGACCGCGTCCTCCTCATGGGCGAGGACATCGGCGAGCTCGGCGGCGTCTTCCGCGTCACCGAGCACCTCAAGCGCGACTTCGGCGCGAACCGGGTCCTCGACACCCCGCTCGCCGAGGCGGGGATCGTCGGATCCGCGATCGGGCTCGCGATGGCCGGCTTCCGCCCCGTCGTCGAGATCCAGTTCGACGGCTTCGTGTTCCCGGCGTTCGACCAGATCACGACGCAGCTCGCGAAGCTCACGAACCGGCACGAGGGATCCCTGTCGATGCCCGTCGTGATCCGGATCCCCTACGGCGGCCACATCGGCGCCGTCGAGCACCACCAGGAGAGCCCGGAGGCGTACTTCGCCCACACGCCGGGCCTGCGCGTCGTGAGCCCTTCGACGCCGAACGACGCGTACTGGATGATCCAGGACGCGATCGCCTCGGACGACCCCGTGATCTTCATGGAGCCCAAGAGCCGCTACTGGCAGAAGGGCGAGGTCCAGACCGACGAGCGCGGGCTCGACCTGCATGCGTCGCGAGTCGTGCGCGAGGGATCCGACGTGACCCTCGTGGGCCACGGCGCCATGGTCTCGGTCCTCCTGCAGGCGGCCGCGATCGCCGAGGGCGAGGGCACGAGCTGCGAGGTCATCGACCTGCGCTCGATCTCGCCCGTCGACTACGCGCCCCTCGTGGAGTCGGCGCGCAAGACGGGCCGCATGGTGTGGGCGCAGGAGGCGCCGGGCCACCTGGGCCTCGGCGGCGAGATCGCCGCGACCGTCACGGAGCGCGCGTTCTACTCGCTCGAGGCGCCCGTCCTCCGAGTGAGCGGCTTCGACGTCCCGTTCCCGCCCGCCAAGCTCGAGGGCCTCTTCCTGCCCGACGCCGACCGCGTGCTCGAGGCCGTCGACCGCGCCCTGGCCTTCTGATCTCCGGACACCCGAGAGAGGATCTCCGCATGGACACCGTGAACCTTCCCGACGTGGGCGAGGGCCTGACCGAGGCCGAGCTCGTCGAGTGGCACGTGAAGCCCGGCGACCGCGTGTCGGTCAACGACACGATCGCCGACATCGAGACGGCGAAGAGCGTCGTCGAGCTGCCCGCCCCGATCGACGGCGTCGTCGGCGAGCTCCTCGTGAAGGAGGGCGACACCGTTGACGTCGGATCCCCGATCCTGACGGTCGACACCGCCTCTGCCGAGGCCCCCGCGCCCGCCCCGGAGGCGCCGGCCGCGCCCGTGGATCCGGCCCCCGCGGAGCCCGCCCCCGCGAGCCCCGCCGCCGAGAAGAAGAGCGACGTCCTCGTCGGCTACGGCTCGGGCGGCGAGGCCAAGACCCGCCGCACGCGCCGGCCCTCGCACGACGCGGCGGTCGTCTCGTCGGTCGGCGTGATCGCGAAGCCCCCCGTGCGCAAGCTCGCCCGCGACCTCGGCGTCGCGCTCGCCGACGTCGCCGGGACGGGCCCCTCGGGCGAGGTCACGCGCGACGACGTCGTGAAGCACGCCGAGCAGGCGTCGGTCTTCCGCAACCTGCAGACGCCCGAGTGGCCCGCCGAGCGCGAGGTCCGCAAGCCCCTCTCGCCGCGCCCGCTCGACGACCGCTACGACGCGATCCCCGTGAAGGGCGTCCGCAAGGCGACCGCGAACGCGGTCTCGGGATCCGCGTACACGGCCCCGCACGTCTCGGTGTGGACCGACGTCGACGCGACCCGCACGATGGAGTTCGTCGCGCGCCTCAAGAAGCAGCCGCAGTTCGCCGACATCCGCGTCTCGCCGCTCCTCGTCTACGCGAAGGCCGTCCTCTGGGCCGTGCAGCGCACGCCCGAGGTCAACTCGGCGTGGATCGAGACCGAGCAGGGTGCCGAGATCCAGATCCGCAACTACGTGAACCTCGGCATCGCCGCGGCGACCCCGCGCGGCCTCATCGTGCCGAACATCAAGGACGCGCAGGACATGTCGGTGCGCGAGCTGGCCCTCGCGCTGCAGTCGCTCACGCGCACGGCGCGCGACGGCAGGACGACTCCCGCGGAGATGGCGGGCGGCACGATCACGATCACGAACATCGGCGTGTTCGGGATGGACGCGGGGACCCCGATCATCAACCCGGGCGAGGCCGGCATCATCGCGATGGGCGCGATCCGGCAGAAGCCCTGGGTCGTCGAGGGCGAGGTCCGCCCCGCGTGGGTGACCACGGTGTCGGGATCCTTCGACCACCGCATCGTCGACGGCGACAAGATCAGCCGCTTCCTCGCCGACATCGCCGCGGTCCTCGAGGAGCCGGCGCTGCTGCTCGACTGACGCGCGGCGTCGCCTGTCGGACCCGGGCCCTAGCGTTGTGAGCATGCTGGAACCGTGGGAGCGCGCGCTGCGCGGGGTGCTCGATCGCGACGCCCCCGCGTCAGACGCCGACCCGCCGGGCGACATCGCCCTGTTGTTCAGCGTGCGCGGGAGCGAGGCCGGCGATCCCCCGGGCGACGGCGTCGCGATCCGCCCGCTCGTGCGCGGGGCCCGCGGCGCGTGGGTGCGCTCGGCCCTCACGTGGCGCGACATCGTGGACAGCGGCAGCGAGGATCCACGGTGGCGCGCCCTCGAGGACGTCCTCGCGCTGCACCTCTCGCGCGAGAACTTCGCGGCGTCGACCGAGCGGCTGCGCCCCCGCGGCGGCTACCGCACGCAGTACGGCGGCGGGTGGGGAGCCCCCGACTGGGTGCGCCTCGACGCCGTCCCCTCGCGCGGCCTGTGGGGCGCGCTGCGCGACGCGCACGACGCCGGCGTGATCTTCCTCGGCGACGGCGACGCCCCCGTCGCGGTCTCCGAGATCGCGGGCACCGCGTCGATCGACCTGCGCATGGCGCGCGGGCGTCTGCGGGTCGAGCCCGTCATCGCGATCCCCGAGTCCCCGGCCGAGGGCCGGCGGTACCCGCTCGGGGCGCCGACCGTCGCGGTCGCCCAGACGGGGGGAGAGCGCGGGGGAATCGACCTGCTCGTGCCGCTCGCCGAGCCCGTGAGCGCCGAGTTCGACGCGCTGCACCGCGCCGACCACCTCTCGATCCCCGCCGCCCGCGTCGCCGACTTCGTGCACGACTACCTGCCGGGCCTGCGCGAGATCGCGCCCCTCGCGTCGCGCGACGGGTCGTTCGAGATCCCGCCCGCCCCGCGCCCGAGGCTCGTGCTCGCGGTGCGGCACGCGGCGCCCGTCGCGCACCTCTACTGGGAGTGGGAGTATCCGCCCGGCGCCCGCCCGCACCGCCGCGCCGAGCGCGAGATCATGGCGGCCGTCGACGAGGCGGCCGGCCGCTTCGCGCACCTCCTCGGCCGCGGCCCGCGCGACCTCATCCACCCCGCGCGCGACCTGGGCCCCGACGAGACGGTCGAGTTCCTCGCCGAGGTGCTGCCGGCGCTCCGCGGTATCGGCGACCTGTCGGTCGAGCTGCACGACGAGGTCCCCGCCTACGCGTTCGCGACCGAGGATCCCGTGGTCCGGGTCGGCGTCGACCCGGGCGGCCGCGACTGGTTCGAGCTCAGGATCGTCGTCACGATCCAGGGCGAGCCCGTTCCGAACGCCGATCTCCTCACGGCGCTCGCGCAGGGCCGCACCTACTTCACGCTCATGAGCGGCACGGTGTTCCCGCTCGTCGCGCCGGCGTTCGCGCGGCTGCGCGACATCCTCGCCCAGGCGCGCGCGCTCGACGACCCGACGAGCGAGACGGTCCGCATCGGCAGGTACGACCTCGACCTCTGGCAGGAGCTCGCCGAGATCGGCGTCATCGCGCGTCAGGAGAGCGCGTGGTTCGAGGCGCTCGCCGCGCTCGGCGACGACCGGATCGAGCGCGCGGACCCGCCGGCGTCGTTCCGCGCCGAGCTCCGCGGCTACCAGCGCGACGGCTTCTCGTGGCTCGACTTCCTGCGCCGCCACCGCCTCGGCGGCGTGCTGGCCGACGACATGGGCCTCGGCAAGACGGTGCAGATGCTCGCGGCGCTCGACCAGGCCCGCGTCGACGAGCCGGGGGAGCGCTTCCTCGTCGTGACGCCCACGAGCGTCGTGGGGCACTGGGCTGCCGAGGCCGAGCGGTTCGCGCCGGGCCTCGGCGCCCGCGCGATCGCCGAGACGACGGCGAAGCGCGGAGCCCCGCTCGCCGAGGCCGCGGGCGACGCGACGCTCCTCATCACGAGCTACGCGATCTTCCGCATCGACGCCGAGGAGTTCCGGCGCCTGGGCTTCCGCATCCTCGTGCTCGACGAGGCGCAGCAGGTCAAGAACACGCAGTCGCGCGGCTACGCGGCGGCGCGGCTCCTCGAGGCGCCGTCGACCTTCGTCGTCACGGGCACGCCGATGGAGAACGACCTCATGGAGCTCTTCGCGCTCGTGACGCTGGCGGCGCCCGGCCTCCTCGGCACGCGGTCGCGGTTCCGCGAGGGCTACCAGCGCGCGATCGAGCGCGAGGGCGACGGGCGGCGGCTCGCCGAGCTGCGGCGCCGGATCCGCCCCTTCCTCCTGCGCCGCACGAAGGAGCGGGTCGCGCCCGAGCTCCCCGAGAAGAGCGAGCAGGTCCTCGAGATCCCGCTCGACCCCGCGCACCAGCGGGCCTACGAGAAGCGGTTCCGGCGCGAGCAGCAGAAGCTCCTCGGCCTGCTGGACGACGTCGACCGCAACAGGATCCAGATCCTCGCCTCGCTGACGACGCTCCGCCGCCACGCCCTCGACCCGTCGTTCGCGGGCGTCGACGCACCCTCGGCGAAGCTCGACGCGCTCGCCCGGCTGCTCGGCGAGGTCGTCGCCGACGGGCATCGCGTGCTCGTGTTCAGCCAGTTCGCCGAGTTCCTCGGCATGGCCGCGGGCGTCGCCGACGAGATGGGCATCCGCTACGCGCACCTCGACGGATCCACGACGCAGCGCCGTCGGGCCGCGATGATCGATCGCTTCCGGTCGGGCGAGATCCCCGCGTTCTTCATCTCGCTCAAGGCGGGCGGCGTCGGCCTGACTCTCACCGAGGCCGACTACGTCGTGCTGCTCGATCCGTGGTGGAACCCCGCGGCCGAGGAGCAGGCGGTCGACCGTACCCATCGCATCGGGCAGGAGCGCCCCGTCATGGTGTACCGGCTCATCGCGGCGGGCACGATCGAGCAGAAGGTGCGCGAGCTGCAGCAGCGCAAGCGCCGCCTGTTCGACGGCGTGCTGGGCGGGTCCGACGACCTCGCCCCCTCGGCCCTGACGACAGCCGACTTCCGCGCCCTCCTGACGTAGCCCCTACGCGCGCTCCCACGCCGGGAACGGATCCTCGTATGACCGCCACGCGTCGGGGCCGGCGGCGAACTCGGCGTCGGTGAGGCACGCGGCGTCGAGCGCGCGCACGAGGGCGGGGCGGTCGAGGTCGAGCCCGAAGAAGGCGATGTCCTGGCCCGCCGCGAGCAGCTCCTCGTCGTCGCCGATGTCGCCGTCGTCCGAGAGCGGCGGCAGCGAGAGCATCGACCCGACGTGCTCCCAGTGGGCGACGGTCCCGGGCCGGGTGGCGAGGCGGCAGAACCCCGCCGAGCGCAGCACGGTGCCGAAGTCGCCGGGCTCGACCCGGTCGTCGAGCAGCGCCTCGAGCCGCGCGGGGTGGAAGGGCCGCGCCGCCTCGTAGCGGAAGGCGCTGACGCGGCGATCGGTCATGTGCGGCTCGTGGTCGTCGTTGAGGAGGCCGATCCAGCCGGGGCGATCCTGCACCTGCGTGATGGGGGTCGCGAGCTCGACGGCGGGGTACGGCGACGGGTCGAGGCGGATCCGTGCCGTCGGGCCGAGGGCGCTGACGATCGCGAGCACGGTCGAGAGGTCGGGCGTCGCGAGCGACTCCCAGTTGGCGAGCACGACGGTCGTCGCGTACTCGATCTGGGTCGCGGTCGCGAGGGCGCGGGCGCGGTGCATGCGCTCGCCGTCGGATCCCCACACCGTGAGGTAGTCGTCGCGGGCGAGGTCGGAGATGAGGTGCGCCGCGTCGACGACGCAGACGAGCCCGATGAGGCGCACGGGGGAGTCGGCGCGCGCGTACCGCCCGATGATCGCGGTCGGCGCGATCGCGGGAGGCAGCTCGGCGACGGCGCCGCCCTGCTCGTGCGACCAGGGGGCGAGGGCCTCCGCCTCGTCGATCGGGTCGGGCGACATCGCGAGCCGGGCGAGGGGGAGGTGCGCGAGGCCCGTGCGCGCGGCGAGCCGCCCGGCGTACTGCGCCCGCTCGGGCGCGCACGTTCCGACGACGGCGATCAGGTTGGTGGGGGTCATGCCGACCTACGGTACATTACTGAAAACCATTCTCACTAAGGAGGATCCATGAAGGTCCGCAACTCGCTCAAGTCGCTCAAGAAGATGCCGGGCGCGCAGGTCGTGCGCCGCCGTGGCCGCGTCTACGTCATCAACAAGCTCAACCCGCGCTTCAAGGGCCGCCAGGGTTGAGCGCGCCCCGGCGACTGCTCACGGCGGCGATCGCCGCGGCGGCCCTCGCGGCCGTGATGCTCGCCGGGATCTCGCTGGGCCCCGTCGCGACGCCGCTCCCCGACGTCGCGCACGCGATCGCCGCCTTCGCCGCGGGTGCGCCGGCGGGCGGGTCCGACGCCCTGATCGCGACGGTCCGGCTCCCGCGCGTGCTCGTCGCGGCGCTCGCGGGGGCCGCGCTCGCGGTCTGCGGCGTCGTCATGCAGGCGCTGTTCCGCAACCCGCTCGCCGAGCCGGGGATCGTCGGCGTCTCGAGCGGCGCCGCGGTCGGGGCGGTCGTCGCGATCGTGCTGGGCGCGGCGACGACGGCGTGGTGGGCTCTCCCCGCGTTCGCCTTCGTCGGTGCGCTCCTGGCGACCGTCGCGGTCCAGGTCATCGCGGGCCTGGCCGGGGGCGCGCCGTCGACGCTGGTCCTCATGGGGATCGCGATCAACGCCCTCCTCGGCGCGATCGTCGCGGCCGTGCTCGCGAACGCGGCCGACTCGGCCGACGTGCAGCGCGTCATGTTCTGGCTCAACGGCGATCTCACGGCGCGGACGTGGTCGGACGTCGCGATCGCGGCGGGCCCCGCCGTCGTCTGCGTGGCGGTGCTCTGCCTGTCGGGGCCCGCGCTCAACCTCTTTGCGCTGGGAGACGAGCAGGCCGCCTCCACGGGCGTGAGCACGTCGGCCACGCGGCACGCGCTGCTCGCCGTCGCGGCGCTCGCGACGGCGTCCGTGGTCTGCGTGACCGGCGTGATCTCGTTCGTGGGGCTCGTCGTCCCGCACCTCGTGCGGCTTGTCGTCGGATCGGATCACCGCGGCCTGCTCGGGCTGTCGGCGGCCGCCGGGGCGGTCTTCCTCGTGCTGGCCGACATCGTCGCGCGCCTCGCCTTCCAGCCCGTGACGCTCCAGACCGGGGCCGTGACGGCGTTCGTCGGAGCCCCCGTCCTTATGCTCCTCGTGCTGCGCCGGCGGGCGGCGCCGTGAGCGGGGAGGTCTACGAGGCCCGCGGGATCGACGTCCGCCGGGGCGGCGCGCTGGTGCTCCGCGGCGCCTCGATCGAGATCCGCCCCGGACGCGTCCACGGCGTGGTCGGACCCAACGGCGCGGGCAAGTCGACGCTCCTGCGCGCCCTCGCCGTCACCCTCCCCTCCTCGGGCGTCGTGCGGTTCGGGGGCCGGGACATGCGGTCGATCCGCTCGCGCTCGCGCGCCCGAATCCGCGCGATGCTGCCGCAGGACGCCTCGGGAGGCGACGACCTGCGGGTGCGCGAGCTCGTCATGATGGGCCGCTACCCGCACCGCCCGCCGCTGGCGCCGCCGTCGTCCGTCGACGCCGCCCGCGTGCGCGACGCCCTCGAGCGGGTCGGGCTCGCGCACCTCGGCGATCGCGGCCTGCGGTCGCTCTCGGGCGGACAGCGGCGCCTCGCGTTCATCGCCAAGGCGATCGCGCAGGATCCCCGCTTCCTGCTCCTCGACGAGCCGCTCGCCTCGCTCGACCCGTTCCACCAGCTCGAGGTCATCCGCCTCATCGGCCGCATCGCGGCGGCCGGCGTCGGGGTGGGGGTCGTCATCCACGACCTCGAGCTCGCCTCGCGCGTCTGCGACGTCGTCACGGTCGTGGCGCACGGCGCCGTCGTCGCGACGGGCCGGCCCTCCGAGGTCATCACGCCCGAGACGCTCGCGGGCGCGTACCGCGTCGATGCGCGCGTCCGCCCCGACCCTGAGACGGGCGGTCTGCGGATCGCCCTCCTCGGCACGCTCCCCCCTGAGAAAGAGAGAGAACCATGACATCCACTCCCGCCCGCATCCTCGCCGTCGGAACGGCGCTGGCCGGCGCGCTCGGCCTCGCCGCGTGCGGGGCCGAGGCGCCCGCGAGCGAGCCGGTGCCCACGGCCGCTCATGCGGCGGAATGGCCGCGGACCGTCGACGTCGAGGGCGCGTCGGTCGAGATCTCGGAGGCGCCGCAGCGCGTCGTCGCGCTCTCGACCGAGACGGGCGACGTCGCCCTGCAGCTCGGCGGGCCCGATCGCCTGGTCGCGGTGTCGACGGGCAGCGTGACGGAGGGCGCGGGCAACCGGATCGACCTCGCGGAGCAGGTCGGGACCGTCCTCGAGACCAGCACGTCTCCGGATCCCGAGCAGATCCTCGCGCTCGAGCCCGACCTCGTCCTCATGACGGCGCGCCACGACGGCGAACAGGACGCGGCGTCGCTCCTGGAGGGGACGGGCGTCCCGACGATCGCGTTCGACTCGGCCGAGTTCCAGACGCTCGACGGGATCGCCGACGCGGTGACGGTGCTCGGCGACGCGCTCGGCGAGGAGGACGCCGCCGCCCGGGTCCTGGCCGACTTCGACGAGCGGCGCGCGGCCGTCGAGCAGGCGGCGCCGTCTGGCGGCGACGGCCCCTCCGTGCTCCTCCTCATGGCGCGCGGCGGGCAGCAGATGATCCAGCCCCAGACAACGCTGATGTCGCACCTCGTCGAGCAGGCGGGCGGGCGCGTCGTCGGGGCGGGTCCGGGTGCCGTGCCTGCCGACCCGGAGCAGATCGTCGCGGCCGCGCCCGACGTGATCCTCGTCGAGGACTTCCGGGGCGCCGGCCTCGCGCCCTTCGACGGCCTGCTGCGGAGCGCGGCGCTGGCCGGGGTTCCGGCGGTCGCGGACGGCGACGTCCACCTCGTGAGCGGGGCGACCGCGTCCGACACCGCCGCGACGGCCGCGATCGACGGGCTCGAGGAGATCTCGGGGATCCTGAATCCGTGAGGCCTCTGTACAGCGCTCGCTGAATTTGATAACGGTTCTCGTTAGGCGTAGCGTCGCTCGCATGCTGAACCGACGCGCGCTCATCGTCGCACCCCTCCTCGCCGTGCCCGCCCTGATCCTGGCCGGCTGCGGATCCTCCGCCGACTCCGGCTTCGACGCCGCCGCGAGCGACGCGGGCTTCACGATCGTCACCTCGACCAACGTCTACGCGTCGATCCTCCAGGA
The DNA here is from genome assembly GCF_000422385.1 of Microbacterium indicum DSM 19969. Lineage (GTDB taxonomy): Bacteria > Actinomycetota > Actinomycetes > Actinomycetales > Microbacteriaceae > Microbacterium > Microbacterium indicum. The sequence goes on along the minus strand of NZ_AULR01000005.1, from coordinate 77,505 downwards.
GCTCGTCGGCGACTCGGCGACCGTCACGCCCGTGATCAGCTCGGCGTCGGCCGACCCGCACGACTACGAGGCGACGGCCCGCGACCAGCTCACGGTCGACGACGCCGACCTCGTGGTCATGAACGGCGGCGGCTACGACTCGTTCATGGACAAGATGATCGACTCGGCCGGCGTCGACCACGTCATCAGCGCGGTCGACTACAACAGCACCTACCCGGGTGCCGACGCGGCCGAGGACGAGCACGATCACGGCGACGACGAGAGCGCCGACGAGCACGACCACGACCACGAGCACATCGAGGGCTTCAACGAGCACGTCTGGTACGACCCGCACACGGTCGAGGGCCTCGTCGCGGCGGTGCAGACCGAGCTCGACGAGCTGAACCCCGACGGATCGGACGCCGTCGCGACCGGCGCGGAGAAGGTGACGTCCGACCTCGACGCGCTCGAGGCGTCGCTCGCCGACATCGCGGCCGACCACACGGGCGACACCGCGTTCTTCACCGAGCCCGTCGGCGCGTACTTCGCCGAGGAGGCCGGCCTCGAGGACGTCACGACCGAGGGCTTCTCGGAGGCCGTCGAGGAGGGGCAGGACGTCGCGCCGGCGACGCTCCTCGCCGCGACGAACGCGATCTCGGGCGGCGACGTCAGCGTGCTGATCGCCAACGCCCAGACGGGCGGATCCGAGACCGAGGCCGTCATCGACGCGGCGAACGAGGCGGGCGTGCCCGTGATCGAGCTCACCGAGACGCTTCCGGACGGCGAGGACTTCTTCGGCTGGATGCAGGACAACGCGAAGAACCTCGCTGACGCCCTTGCCGAGTGACGCACCCGCCCCTGAGACAATCGGAGGCATGACCGAACCGGTTCTCAGCATCACAGGGGCGGGGCTCCGGCTGCGCGGCCGCGATCTCTGGCAGGGTCTCGACCTCGAGATCCGGCCGGGCGAGTTCGTGGCCGTGCTCGGCCCCTCCGGTTCGGGCAAGACGACCCTGCTGCGCTCGATCCTCGGGCTGCAGCGGCTGAGCGCGGGGGAGATCCGCGTCGCGGGCCGCCCCGTGCGCCGCGGCAACCCCGAGGTCGGGTACATCCCGCAGCAGCGCCCGCTCCCGCTCGGGACGAGCCTCCGGGCCCGCGACCTCGTCGCGCTCGGCGTGACGGGGACCCGGTTCGGGGCTCCCCTCCCGCGCCGGGGCGACCGCGAGCGGGTCGACGAGCTGCTCGCGGGCGTCGGGGCGACGCGCTTCGCCGACGACCCCGTCGGCTCGCTCTCGGGCGGCGAGCAGCAGCGGCTGCGGGTCGGCCAGGCCCTCGCGGGCCACCCGCAGATGCTCCTCTGCGACGAGCCGCTCTCGAGCCTCGACCTCGCGAACCAGCGGGCCGTGACGAGCATCATCGACGCGGAGCGCCGCGACCGCGGGGCCGCCGTGCTCTTCGTGACGCACGACATCAACCCGATCCTCGGCGTCGTCGACCGGATCCTCTACATCGCGGGCGGGCGCTTCCGCCTCGGGACGCCGGACGAGGTGCTGCGCACCGAGGTGCTCACGGACCTCTACGGCGCGCCCGTCGAGGTCGTCCGGGCCGCCGGCCGCCTGCTCGTCGCGGGCATCCCCGACGCCGAGCCCCACCACCCGCATCACGATCACGAGCACGACGCGGGAGCCGCCTGATGATCCGCATCCTCCCCGCCCTCGAGTGGAGCGACGTGTTCTCGTTCCAGGACTACGGCGCCTTGCTCCAGCTCATGATCAACCCGCTCATCGCGGGCGCGGCCCTCGGGATCGTCGGCGGCCTCATCGGCGTCTTCATCATGCAGCGCGACATGGCGTTCGCGGTGCACGGGATCAGCGAGCTCTCCTTCGCGGGGGCGGCGCTCGCGCTGCTCCTCGGCTCCTCGGTCGTCGTCGGCTCGCTCGCGGGTTCGATCGTCGCGGCCCTGATCATCGGGCTCCTCGGGTCGCGCGCCCGCGACCGCAACTCGATCGTCGGCGTCCTCATGCCCTTCGGGCTGGGCCTCGGGATCCTGTTCCTGTCGCTCTACCAGGGGCGATCGGCCAACCGCTTCAGCCTGCTCACGGGCCAGATCGTCGCCGTGAGCGACAGCTCGACGGTGTGGCTCGTCGTCCTCGCCGCGATCGTGTTCGTCGGCCTCGTCATCGTGTGGAACCCGCTGCGCTTCGATTCGCTCGACCCGCAGGCGGCCGAGGCGCGCGGGCTTCCCGTCCGCGGGCTGAGCATCGTGTTCATGCTGCTGCTCGGCATTATCGTCGCGGCCGCGGTCCACATCCTCGGCGCCCTCCTCGTCATGGCGCTCCTCGTCACGCCGGCCGCCGCCGCGATGCGGGTCAGCCACAGCCCCGTCGTCGTGCCCGTGCTCGCCGCCGTGTTCGGCTTCGTCTCGGCGGTCGGCGGGATCCTCCTGGCGATCTCGGGGACGCTGCCCGTGAGCCCGTACATCACGACGATCTCGTTCCTCATCTACGTCGTGTGCCGCATCATCGCGGCCCGCCGCGACCGCGCGCTTCACATGCGCCTCCATGCCGCGGACGATGCGCCGTGCAGGCCCGGGCGGTAGTTTGGGGGCCATGGCGGCACAGCGCAACACGTGGCAGAAGGAGGCCGTTCGGGAGGCCCTCGGCCACGCCGACGGCTTCGTGAGCGCGCAGACCCTGCACGCCGGCATCCGCGACGACACCGGCATCGGCCTCGCGACGGTGTACCGCGCCCTCGCGGGCCTCGCGCAGTCGGGCGAGGCCGACAGCCTGCAGAGCCCCGAGGGCGAGGCGCTCTACCGCGCCTGCAAGACCTCGGGACACCATCACCACCTGATCTGCCGTCGCTGCGGCCGCACCGTCGAGATCGAGGCGACGGCCGTCGAGCAGTGGGCGCACGACGTCGCGGCGCAGAACGGCTTCACGGGCGCCGAGCACGTCGTCGACATCTTCGGGCTGTGCGCGCAGTGCACGGCCGAGGTCGACGCGGCCTGACGCGTGGCGGCGCCCCCCGCAGCCCGATCCGTCCGCATCGGCCGCAACGGCCGTGAGACGGCGGATCCGTCGCGCGCCCTCCTGGCGCTCGGCGCCGGCGTCCTGTTCGCGGCGCTGATCTTCGCCGTCAACCTGCTCCTCGCGCCCGCGTTCGACGCGACGCTGCCGACGCGGGTGCAGGACGGCCTGACCCTGACCCTCAGCGTCCTCATCGAGTCGCTGCCGTTCGTCGGCCTCGGCGTGATCCTCGCGATCGCGATCCAGGTGTGGGTCCCGGCCGCGTGGGTCGAGCGGGTCCTCCCGCGGCGGGCGTGGCCGCGCCGCCTCGTGCTCGCGGCGCTCGGCATGCTCATCCCGGTGTGCGAGTGCGGCAACGTGCCCTTCGCGCGGGGGCTCATGATGCGCGGGCTCACGCCGGCCGACACGCTCGCGTTCCTCGTCGCGGCGCCGATCGTGAACCCCATCGTCATCATCACGACGCACCAGGCGTTCGGGTGGTCCGGTGGGATCCTCGTCGCCCGCGTCGCGGGCGGCTACGCCGTCGCCCTCCTGATCGGCTGGGTCTACAGCCGCCACCCCGACCCGCAGGCGCTCCTGACGGAGCGCTTCCGCCTCGCGTGCGAGGACACGGCCGAGGCCGGGGGATCCCGGTTCCGCCGCAGCCTCGCCCAGTTCGTCATCGAGCTGCGCGCGGTCATGCCGGCCCTCGTCATCGGATCGGCGATCGCGGGCGCCGTGCAGGTCGTGATCCCGCGCAGCGTCCTCGTCGCGATCGGGTCGAACCCCGTGCTCTCGGTCGTCGCGATGATGCTCCTCGCCGTCACGGTCGCGCTCTGCTCGAACGTCGACTCCTTCTTCGCGCTCTCGTTCGCGTCGACCTTCACGACGGGCTCGCTCGTCGCGTTCCTCGTCGTCGGCCCGCTCATCGACGTCAAGATGATCGCCCTCCTCCGCACGACGTTCACGACGCGCGTCATCGCGGGGATCTCGGCGGTCGTCGCGCTCTTCGCCTTCGCGCTCGGGACGGTGATGAACCTTGTCCTCTAGTGCGTGGAACCGCTGGCTCGGCGTCGGCATCGCCTCGCTCCTCGCGGCTCTGACGGTCGCGCTCACGGCGACGGGCCGCCTGCAGCTCTACATCAACCCCGGCCAGGCGTGGTTCGCCTGCGGCATGGCGGTCCTGCTGCTCGCGGGATCGATCGCGTCGTTCCTCCTGCCGCTCCGTGAGGAGCACGAGCACGATCACGGGCACGAACACGGATCCCCGTCGCGGGTCGGCGCCGCGGCCGCCGTCGCGGGCGGCGTCGTCGCCTCGATCGTGGCCGCGGCGGCCGTCGCCCTCCCTCCCGCGACGCTCTCGGCCGAGGTCGCGATGGACCGCGACACGGGAACGCCGCCCCTCTTCGCGGGGGCCGACGACGTCGAGCTCGGCGAGGTCGACACGTCCGACTTCGGCGTCGGCGACTGGGCCGCGGTCTTCGCGACGGCGACGAACCCCGATCGCTACCTCGGCGCCCCGATCACGCTCACGGGCTTCGTGACCCCGGGGTCCGACGGCTCCATCGACCTCAGCCGCCTCGTCATCACGCACTGCGTCATCGACGCGCAGCCCGCGAACCTCCCGATCGCGGGGGAGGAGGGGTCGGACCTCGAGACCGGCCAGTGGGTCGAGATCGCGGGCCAGGTCGGGACCGACGCCGCGGGATCGCTCGTGATCGACGCCGCGACCCTCACGGCGATCGACGAGCCCGAGGATCCGTATGAGTACTGACACGCGGCGCTCGCGGCGCACGGCGCGCAGGCGGCGCGGCTTCTCGGTCGCGCTCGCCGCGGTCATCAGCGTCCTCGCGGTGATCGGCGGCGTCGGGGCGGGCGTGAGCCTCACGCAGGGGCCGCGCGTCACGCAGGTCCAGGTCGACCCGGCGTCGGCGATCGCCGAGTCGGGGTCGCGCGTGATCCTCACCGCCAACGAGGCGCTCGCGGACGTCGCCGACGCGCAGGTCACGGTCGAACCCGAGACCGAGCACACGATCGACGCGTCGGGCCGCACCGTCGGGGTCCGCTTCCCCGCCGCCCTCGACGCGGGGACGACCTACACCGTCACGGTCTCGGGCGCCACGGGGCTCGGGGGCGGCCCGTCGTCGACGCTCACGACGAGCTTCACGACGCCGGCCGCGGGCTACCTGGTGCTCGAGCGGAGCGCAGACGGCGACGACCGCATCGCGAGCCGCACCGTGGGGTCGGACGCGGAGGACGTCGTCTACGAGGCGCCGACGATCGACGACTTCCGCGCGACGAGCGGCTTCCTCGCGGTGTCGACGGGCGACGGGCTGACGGTCGTCGACCGCGCGACGGGCGAGGCGCGCGACGTCGCGCTGCCCGGGGAGGGGACGATCGCGGGCCTGCAGGTGTCCGAGAAGGGCCAGCTGTACGGCTTCGTCTACACCGACGACGAGCTGACCGAGACCTCGGGGCGCAACAGCGTTCTGTACACGGGCGAGCTGCGCGCGGCATGGGGCGGGTCGGCGGATCCCGCGCCCGTCGAGGTCGCGGGCTCGGCCCCGAGCATCAACGCGTGGCGCTTCGTGCCCGAGACCTCGTCGCTGCTCCTCAACGACTTCGACGGCGACCTGACCCTCGTCGACCAGGCGGGAGGGGATCCCTCGAGCTTCGGCCTCGGCTCGGCGATCGCGGGCATCGCGCGGTCGACCTACACCGCGATCGTCGAGACCGCCGACCAGGGCATCGTGGGCCTCGACCTCGAGACGGGCGACACGACGCCCCTCGCCGACGTCGACCACGACGGGGTCTGGCTGCTCAACGAGCTGATCCCGACGGCCGACGGCGGGACGCTGCGCGCCTACGGCGTGATGGACGGGAATGTCCCCCGCGAGACCCGCATCGTCGAGGCGCTGCCTGGCGGCTCGCAGCTCGACGTCGCGACCGTCGCCGAGAGCGACGCGCTGCTCCAGGTGTGCGCCTCGCCGAGCGCGCAGTACGCCGCCGTCGTCGTCGCCCCGGACATCGTCGGGAACCGCTACGACGGCGGGCACCAGGCGATGCCCGAGACCGTCGAGACGCGGATCGTCGACATCGCGACGGGCGACGAGATCCAGGTGGTCCCGGGCTTCGACTCGAGCTGGTGCGAGGTCGGCCCGTGGTGAGCGGGGAATGAATCCAGCAGGACGCCTGTTGAACAGTCGGAGCATCCGTCCACAGAAAGGCACTGCAATGCGCGCACTCGTCCACGAGACGTTCGGAGAGGCGACCGACGTCCTCCGGGTCCAGGAGATCCCTACCCCCGAGCCCGGCCCCGGGCAGGTGCGCGTCCGCACGATCCTGTCGCCGATCCACAACCACGACCTCTGGACGATCCGCGGCACCTACGGATTCAAGCCCGAGCTTCCCGCGCAGTCGGGCACCGAGGCCGTCGGGGTCGTCGACGCGCTCGGCGAGGGCGTCGAGAACCTCAGCGTAGGCCAGCGCGTCACGGGGTCGACTTTCGGCGTCTGGGCCGAGCACTTCGTCGCGCCGGCGGCCGGCATGATCCCCGTGCCCGACGGCGTCGACGACGAGACGGCGGCGCAGCTCGTCTCGATGCCGTTCAGCGCCCTCGCGCTGCTCGACTCGCTCGCCGTCGAGCCCGGCCAGTGGATCGTGCAGAACACGGCCAACGGCGCCGTCGGCCGCCTCGTCGCCCAGTTCGCGCGGGCGCGCGGCGTCAACGTCCTGGGCCTCGTGCGCCGCGACGCGGCGGTCGCCGAGCTCGCGGAGGCGAGCATCGACCGCGTCGTCTCGACCGAGCACGAGGGCTGGCGCGACGAGGCCTTCGCGATCCTCGGCGACGACCGCCCCGTGACGGCCGTCGACTCGGTCGGCGGCGCGGGGACGGCCGACCTCATCTCGGTCCTCGGCGACGACGGATCGGTCGTCGTGTTCGGATCGATGGGTTCGGCCGATCTCGCGGTCACGGCGGCCGACGTGATCTTCCGCGGCATCTCGGTGCGCGGGTTCTGGGGATCCCGCGTCAGCCGCGAGCTCGCGCCCGAGAAGCGCGCCGAGCTCTTCGGCGAGCTGTTCCGGCGCGTCGGCGGCGGCGAGGTGCGCCTGCCCGTGGAGCGGATCTTCTCGTTCGACGAGGCGCGCGAGGCGGCCGCGGCGAGCGACACCGCCGGCCGCGTGGGCAAGATCCTGTTGCGCCCCTGACGTCTGGTAGACTCGCTCTTTGGCTGTGCGCACTCCTGTGCACAGACCGTGCCTCACTCCCCTGAACACAGCCCGTCACGGGCGGGGAGAGCGGGGCGCAGACAAGAGATCTTGGGTGGCCCCGTCGCGGGCCACGGTATTGAAGGAGAGTGAAACATGGCTGCTGTGTGCCAGGTGACGGGAGCCACCCCCGGCTTCGGTCACAACGTCTCGCACTCGAACCGACGCACCAAGCGTCGCTTCGACCCGAACGTGCAGAAGAAGACGTACTTCGTCCCGTCGCTCGGCCGCAAGGTCACGCTGACGGTCTCGGCCAAGGGCATCAAGGTCATCGACGCCCGCGGCATCGACTCGGTCGTGAAGGACCTGCTCGCGAAGGGTGTGAAGATCTGATGGCTAAGAAGTCGCAGGACGTCCGTCCGATCATCAAGCTCCGTTCGACGGCGGGCACCGGTTACACCTACGTGACCAAGAAGAACCGTCGCAACAACCCCGACCGCCTCGTGCTCAAGAAGTACGACCCGGTGGTCCGCAAGCACGTCGAATTCCGAGAGGAGCGTTGATCCATGGCTAAGAAGAGCAAGATCGCGCGCAACGAGCAGCGCAAGGCTGTCGTCGCCCGCTACAACGAGAAGCGTCTCGAGCTGAAGAAGACGCTCGTCAACGAGAACGCGTCCGACGAGGAGCGCGAGGCCGCCCGCGTCGCGCTGCAGAAGCTGCCGCGCAACGCGTCGCCCGTCCGCGTCCGCTCGCGCGACGTCATCGACGGCCGCCCCCGCGGCGTCCTGACGAAGTTCGGCGTCTCGCGCGTCCGCTTCCGCGACATGGCGCACCGCGGCGAGCTGCCCGGCATCACCAAGTCGTCCTGGTGAGCTGACCTCGACGCATCCGGAAGGCGGATCCTGCTCCTGCGGGATCCGCCTTCCGGCGTCTCCGGGGGTCGCGTTCGGCCCCGATCTGTCCGCCGCGGGCGAAATCCGGGGCGACACGCCGCGTCGATTCGGCCGAGAACCGCGGAAATACGCGGAAAACCGCGGCGAGCGGCTAGCTTGGTGCACGGTCGAACGACCACCCGAGGGAACACCCTCGGTCCACTGAATCGCTGCGGTGCCCCGCGCCGCTGGAGGAAGACCAATGGCCGACAAGAACATCACCAAGACCGAGCTCGTCGCCAGCATCGCGAGCGCCACGGGCCAGAGCCAGGCCACCGTTTCGGGTGTCCTCGACGCGCTCTTCGCCACCGTGTCCGACGCCGTCGCCAAGGGTTCGAAGGTCTCGATCCCCGGCTGGATCGCCTTCGAGCAGGTCGAGACCGCCGCCCGCACGGGCCGCAACCCCCAGACCGGCGCCGAGATCGCGATCCCCGCGGGCAAGCGCGTCAAGGTCACCGCGGGCTCGAAGCTCAAGGCCGCCGTCAAGTAATCAGACGACGTCGTCTCTTCGAGGCGCTCGCCCTCCGGGGCGAGCGCCTCGACGCGTATCCGGCGTTCAGGCGCCGAGAAATAGGGTGGAGGGCGTGAATCCCCGCCTGCTGCGGGCCGTCGGGCCCGTCGTGCTGCTCGTCGCGAGCATCGCGGCGCTCGTCGTCTCGCTCGAGATCGCCGGGGGTGCATCGCCCCTCGCGCTGCAGGACCCGGGCCCCGTCGTCCGCTGGGGCCTCCCCGTCGCGAAGATGTTCGTCAACGTGGGCGGATCCGTGATGGTCGGCCCGATCGTGCTCGCGGTCTTCGCCCTGAAGCCCGGCGAGAAGGCCTTCGACCGCACGCTCGACGTCGCCTCGATCGGCGCCGCGGTGTTCACGGTCGCGAGCGGCGTCACGGCGTACTTCAACTACCTCTCGAGCTTCAACCCGCAGGTCTCGGCGTCGAGCGAGTTCGGCGATCAGTTCGGGTCCTTCCTCACGGGCACGGAGCTCGGCACGGCCTGGCTGATCCAGACGATCGCGGGCGCGGTCGTCACGGTGCTGGCCTTCGCGGTGCGGGGATGGATCCCGACCCTCGTGACGGGCGTCCTCGCGGTCGCGAGCCTCGTGCCGATGGCGACGCAGGGGCACTCGGGCGACCTCGCCGACCACAACGTCGTCGTGACCTCGCTCGCGCTCCACGTCATCGGGGCGGCGATCTGGCTCGGCGGCCTCCTGGCGCTCGCGATCATCCGGTCGTCCCTCGACGGCGACCGGGCGCGCGTCGTGCTCGAGCGCTACTCGTCGCTCGCGCTCGCGATGTTCGTCGTCGTCGCGTTCTCGGGGGTCCTGCGCTCGACGTCGTCGATCGCCGATCCGGTCCAGCTCGTCACGACGGCCTACGGCGTCGTGCTGCTGATCAAGGTCGTCATGCTCGTCGCGATGGGCGCGCTCGGCGCCTGGTACCGGCGATCCCTCATCCCGCGCAGCGGCGAGCGGAACGCGGTCTTCTGGGCCGTGCTCGTCCTCGAGCTCGCGTTCATGGGCATCGCGATGGGAGCCGCCGCGGCGCTCGCGCGCTCGGCCCCTCCGGTCAACGAGGTCCCTCCCGTGCGCCAGACGCCGGCCGAGATCCTCACCGAGGTGCCGCTGCCTCCCGAGCTCACGCCCCTGCGCTTCCTCACGGAGTGGGACATCGATCCGCTCTGGCTCCTCGTGTGCGGCTTCGCGATCGTGTTCTACCTCCTGGGCGTCAGGCGGCTCGCGAAGCGCGGCGACCGCTGGCCCGTCCACCGCACGGTGCTCTGGGTGCTCGGCATGCTCGTCCTCGCGTGGGTGACGAGCGGCCCCCTCAACGCCTACGGGCACACGCTCTTCAGCATCCACATGCTGCTGCACATGCTCCTGACGATGGCGATCCCGCTCATGCTCGTTCCGGGATCCCCCGTCACGCTCGCGGCCCGCGCCATCGCGCGGCGCGACGACGGCACCCGGGGCGGCCGCGAGTGGATCCTCTGGATCGTGCACAACCCCGTCGCGAAGGTCCTGACGAACCCGATCGTCGCGGCGCTCCTGTTCGTCGGCTCGCTGTGGGTGTTCTACTTCACCGACATCTTCCGGCTCGTGATGTACGACCACCTCTGGCACGAGTGGATGGTCGTCCACTTCCTCGTCACGGGGTACCTCTTCGTGCTCTCGCTCACGGGAGCCGACCCCGTTCCCTACCGCATGCCGTACGCCGGGCGCCTCGTGACGCTCATCGTGACGATGGCGATGCACGCGTTCTTCGGCATCGCGATCATGAGCCAGGACGGCCTCATGGTCGCCGAGTGGTTCGGCGCGATGGGGCGCGACTGGGGCCCGACGCCCCTCGAGGATCAGTACACGGGCGGCGGGATCGCATGGTCGATCGGCGAGATCCCGACCGTCATCACCGCGATCACGGTCGCGATCCAGTGGTCGCGCTCGGACCGCCGGGAGCAGAAGCGCCACGACCGCGCCGCGGACCGCACGGGCGACGCCGAGCTCGCGGAGTACAACGCGCGCCTCGCCGCGCTCGCCGAGCGCGACGCCCGTCGCGGCCTCTGAGGCGACGCGCGCGTCAGCTGATGGGGCAGACCGCCGCGGCGTCGACCGCCGAGCGGGCCTGCTCCGCCGTCCACGGCAGCGACGCGGGGGTGTCGGCCGGGGCCGTCGCCGCGACGGCCGCCAGCTCGCGCGCGATCGCGCCCGCGAGCGCGCCCCCGCCCGCCGAGTCGTTCAGCGCGACGACGACCGTCAGCCCGCTGTCGACGTCGCTGTACGCGGCCGTCGAGTATCCGAGGATCGAGCCCTCCTGCCCCAGCATGGGGCCGTAGAGGATGTCGCCGCCGGCGGCGCGGATCCACTGGTCGCCGTCGGACGACGTCGGGAGCGACGACGCCCAGCGCGCGGCGAGGTCGTCGGACGAGCCGGCCGAGCCCGCGAGGTCGCTCACGTAGTCGCGCAGGTCGGTGAGCGTCGAGACGGCGCTGCTGTCGGCGAAGCCGTAGCTCGGGGAGATCTTCGTGTACTCGGTCGACTCGGTGCAGCCCGCCTGCTGCTGCGACGAGCTCGTGTAATAGCCCGGCATCGCATTCGAGCCCGCGGCGGCGGGGGTGTCGGCGGGGATCCGTGTCTGCTCGAGACCCGCGGCGTCGGCGACGTACTGCTGCACGAGGTCGGCGTAGCTCTCGTGCGCCGCGTTCGAGAGCGCGATGCCGAGCAGGTCGAAGGCGGTGTCGGAGTCGGCCCAGCTCTCGCCGTCGCCGAGGGATCCGCCGAGCCCGCCCGAGGCGAACTCGCGCGGCTCCCAGTCGCGGTCGGGGTTCGAGAGGACCTCGCCCCACATGCGCGGAAGCGACGACGCGACGCCCGAGGTGCCGTCGCACAGCTCGACGAGGGTGACCTCGCTCAGCTGCGGCACCGAGGGGATGTAGTCGGTCACGGCGTCGTCGAGCGAGACGGTGCCCTTGCGGTCGAGCGCGTAGAGCACGTCGCAGGTCATGGATCGGGTGATCTGGCCGGCGCGGAACGTCATGTCGGTCGAGATGCCGTCGCCGATGCCCGCCGTCCAGTCGCCGACGCCGGGGACCCAGACGCCGACGATCGCGCCCGAGGCGCCGCCCGCGGCCATGCCGTGGGTCGCGGTGTCCTGGAGCTGCGTCGCGATGTCGTCGGGGAGCGGATCCTCGATCTCGGACGGGGACGGGTTCGATCCCGTGCAGGCGCTCAGGAGCAGAGCGGCGACTCCGATGGCGGCGGCCGCCGCGGTGCGACGACGACGGAGCGAGAAGCGCATGGAACCCCCAGATCAGACAGACTGCGGACGAGTCTATTCGGGCGAGCTGATCCGCATGGATTCGCCCTGCCGCTCCCAGGCACCCTTCATGAAGCGGCGGACGTCCTCGTCGACGCGGATGTCGCTCGGGCGCAGGGGGCGCGACAGGTAGAGCCCCTCGAGCGAGGTGAGCCGCGAGAGCGCGACGTAGGTCTGCCCGGGCGCGAAGGCGCCGGGTCCCAGGTCGACGACGGCCCGATCGTAGGTCTTGCCCTGCGACTTGTGGATCGTGACGGCCCACGCGAGGCGCAGGGGGAACTGCGTGAACTCGGCCGCGATGTCGCGCGAGAGCTTCTTCTGGAAGGGGTCGTAGGAGTAGCGGTACTTCTCCCACACGACGGGCTCGACGTCGTGCTCCTCGCCCTCGACGTCGACGCGCACGGTGTCGCCGAGGATCCGCGTCACGGTGCCGATCGTGCCGTTGACCCAGCGCGGCCCGTCCTCTCCGGCGCCGGCGTCGTTGCGGAGGAACATCACCTGCGCGCCGATCTTCAGCTCGAGGTTCTCGTCGGCGGGGTACGCGTCGCCGCGGCCGAAGTCGCCCGACACCTCGGCGACGGCGGTCTGCACCTTGCCCGGCAGCTCGGCGAGGTGGCGCGCGTTGATCGCGTTGACGCGGTCGTTGCGCGTCGCGAGCGTGATGATCGGGTCGGCGAGGTCGGCCGGGGGCGTGCGCGCGCCCGCCTCGTTGAGCCGGTCGGCGATGTCCTTCGTCACGCGGCCGTACCGCACGGCGTTCAGCATGGTCTTGAAGCCGTCGTCGGCCTGGCGGTGGATCTGCGTGAGCTCGCGGATGTGCAGCTCGGCGCCGTGGCGGCCCATCTCGATGAGGCCGTCGCCGGATCCCTCTCCTGCCCAGACCTTCGCGTCGAAGAACCAGAACGAGCGGTAGTGGTCGTCGACGTAGCGGCGCTCGTCGCCGCGCGGCGGGACGGGGGCGAGCTGGTAGGGGTCGCCGAACATGACGATCTGCACGCCGCCGAAGGGCTCGCGGCGCCGAGCGCGCGCCTGGCGGAGCGATCGGTCGATCGCGTCCATGAGGTCGGCGTTGACCATCGAGATCTCGTCGATGACGAGGGTGTCGATCGCGTTCAGGAGTTTGCGGGTGTCGCCCGACTGGTCGATGTCGCTGTCGGCGATGAGGCCGATGGGCAGCTTGAACAGCGAGTGGATCGTCTGGCCCTCGACGTTGAGCGACGCGACGCCCGTGGGGGCGCAGATCGCGATCTGCTTCTTCGTGTTCCACGTGAGGTGGCGCAGCAGCGTCGACTTGCCCGTCCCGGCGCGGCCCGTGACGAAGACGTGCTCCTGCGTGTCTTCGATGAGCCGGAACAGCGCCTCCTGCTCGGGGGAGAGGGAGGGTGCGGGCACCCGCCCATCCTACGTTTCGGCAACGGTCGCGGCGCGATCAGGGGATCCGCACGATCGCGTTCCTAGACTTGCCGCATGTCTCACCCCTCCCCCGGCGCGCCGCGGCGCCGCGCGGGATGGGACCTCGCCGTCATCGTCCTGCTCCTCCTCATGACCTTCGCCGCGATCGGCGCGTCGTTCCTCGCGCTGAACAGGGAGTTCTGGAGCGCGGGCGCCTTCGCCGAGCGCTACGTCGAGACGCTCGCCGATGCCGACGCCTCGGCGGCCCTCGCGATCCCCGGCGTCGCCCCCGAGGTCTCCGAGCTGCGCGGGATCGGCGAGGAGGGCGCATCGGAGGTGCTCCTGCGGTCCGCGACGCTCACGGGCGAGTTCGACGACGTGCGGGTGACCCGGGACCGGGTGGTCGACGGCGGCGTGCACGAGGTCACGGTCGCCTACACGCTCGACGGGTCCCCGGGCGAGACGACGTTCCGGGTCGAGCAGACGGGGAGCGCGGGGCTCGTGCCCGAGTGGGCGTTCGAGACGAGCCCGCTCGCGGTCATCGACCTGACGGTGCGCGGATCCTGGCGCTTCTCGGTCGCCGACTTCGAGGTCGACGAGCGGCAGATCTCGCCCGACGGCGTCGACGCGAACGGGCTCGATCCCGTCTCGATGCTCGTCTTCGCGCCGGGGTCGTACGCGATCTCGGTCGACACGGCCGCGACGACGGCCGACCCCGTGACCGCGACGGCCGAGGATCCGATGGGCGTCGTCTCCGTCGACGTCCAGACCGAGCCGACGGATCAGCTCCGCGACGTCGTGCAGAACAGCGTCGAGCAGTACCTCACCGACACCTGCACCACGCAGGCCGTCCTCCAGCCGAGCGGCTGCCCGTTCTCGTACGACGCGTCGTGGGGCTGGGCGCAGGACGACATCGAGTGGTCGATCACGTCGATGCCGCGCACGAAGCTCGTCCCCGACGGCGACAGCTGGAAGGTCAGCCCCGCGAGCGGCACGGCGCACGTGACCCTCACTGTGCAGGACTACTTCACGGGCAGCCTCATCCCGATCGACGAGGACGTCTACTTCACGATGGTCGCCGACGTGCACGTGCGCGACGACGGCGTCGCGGCGATCGACATCGACCGGGCGTAGCGCGCCGCCTCACCCGACGATCGAGAGGGTGACGGTGCCGGCGGCGATGTCGGTCGCGTCGACCCGCACGCGGACCTCGGAGCCGACGGCGGCGGGGCCCGGGGCCGTCGTGCTGACGAACGGATCGGTCACCTGCACCCGCACGCCGCCCTTCGTCTCGGCGATGACGACCGCCGTGAGCTCCGCGCCCGTCATGCCCGCGAGCACGGCGGCCTCGATCCGGTCGATCGCGCCCGACTCGAGGCGGCCCGCGAGCTGGCCCGAGCGCTGCATGACGGCGGGCAGCTCCCCGAGCGCCCCGCGCGCCCACGCGGGGATGTCCGCGCCGTTCGCCTCCGCCTCGCAGATCGCGAGGACGAAGCGGTCGACGAGGCGGCGCAGCGGAGCGGTCGCGTGCGCGTAGGGCGCCGCGATCGCCGCCTGCTCGGGGTCGGCGGGCGGGGATCCGTCGAACGGCTCGTAGCCCGCGCCGCGGAAGAGCTTCGTCGCGGCCTGCATGATCGCGGCGGTCACAGGGTCGCCGGCGTCGAGCGAACGCAGGTACGCGCCGTAGTCGACGTCGTCGCCCCACGGCCGCCCGAGCGTGCGCGTCGTCGCGCGGAACCCCGCGAGCGCCTCCTCGGCGGCCGGCGGCATGGTGCGGAGGATCCCGACCCCCGCGCGGAGCATGAGGTCGGCCGCGGCCATGCCCGTCATGAGCGAGACCTGCGCGTTCCAGTCCTCGACGGCGAGAGGCGCTCGCCGCGTGAGGCGGTAGCCGCCGTCGACCTCGACGACCTCCTCCTCGGGGGTGTCGAGGCTGGCGCCGCCGCGGGCCGCCTCCTGCGCGATCCGCAGCGGGCCGACGTCGGCGAGGAGGGCGACCTCAGGTGGGGCCGTCCCGGCGTCGATCTCGCGTTGCGCCTCGGCGTAGGTCCACTGCCGCCTCGACCGCACCCACGCGCGCTCGAGGCCGACCTCGGCGACGGCGCCCGCGGCGTCGAGCGCGAACCACCACGCGTACGCCCGGCGCCGCTCGCCCGGCAGGAGCGACGCCGCCCCGTGCGAGAGCTCGAGCGGGTGGAGGGGGACGGATCCGTCTGGCGCGTAGAGCGTCTGGCCCCGGCGGCGCACCTCGGCGTCGAGCGCGCCGCCGGGTCGCACACACGCCGCGAGGTCGGCGATCGCATACCTCACGAGGAATCCGTCGCCCGAGCGCTCGATCGACAGCGCCTGGTCGAGGTCGCGCGATCCCTCAGGGTCGATCGTGTGGAAGGCGACGCCCGTGAGGTCGGCCCGCGCGGCGTCGGGTCCGTCGACCGCCTCGTCGCCGATCTCGGCGAGGGCGTCCGGCGGGAAGTCGCCCGGCAGATCGAGCGAGGCGCGGAAGGCCGCGAGCGACGCGGCGAGAGCGCCCGCGTCGGCGCGCAGGCGGGCGTGGCGGGCGGGCATGGCGTCAGCCTATTTGCGCGGGCCGGGGCGCGGAAGGCATATCGCCCGTAGAATGGACGGACCCCCCCACACCCGCCGCCTGGGCGCTCAGCGCCGGCCCGACGACGAGGAGATGCCCGTGCTCGTGATCCTCCTCGCGTTCGCGATCGCCGCGGCGATGCTGCCGTGGCTCACGAAGGTGCTCGGGGCTCGGGTCTTCTACGCCGCGGCGCTGCTGCCGATCGCGGGCCTCGTGCACGCCCTCGTCCGCACGGGCGACGTGCTCGCGGGTCGCATTCCGTTCGAGACATACGACTGGATTCCGCACCTCGGCATCGAGATCTCGATGCGCATGGGCACGCTGAACTGGCTCATGACGATCATCGTCACGGGGGTCGGCGCCCTCGTCCTGATCTACTGCCGCAACTACTTCCGCGGGAAGAGCGACGGCGTCGGCCGCTTCGCCGCCGTGCTCCTGGCCTTCGCCGGCGCGATGTACGGGCTCGTCCTGACGGACGACCTCATCATGCTCGTGATGTTCTGGGAGATCACGAGCATCCTCTCCTACCTCCTGATCGGGCACTCCTTCACGCGCGCCGCGAGCCGGCGCTCGGCGCTGCAGGCCCTCCTCACGACGACCCTCGGCGGCCTCGTGATGTTCGTGGGCGCCGTGATCCTCGTCGTCGAGGCCGGCACGAACAGCATCCAGGGGATCCTCGCGGCGGCCCCGACGGGCGGCCTGATCGACGCGGCGCTCGTGTGCCTCCTCGTCGGCGCCCTGTCGAAGTCGGCGATCTTCCCCTTCCACTTCTGGCTGCCGGGCGCGATGGCCGCCCCGACGCCCGTCAGCGCCTACCTGCACGCGGCCGCGATGGTCAAGGCGGGCATCTACCTGCTCGCGGTGTTCGCGCCGGTCTTCGCGGGGGCGGGTCCGTGGCGGCCGATCCTCGTCTCGCTCGGCATCTTCACGATGCTCATGGGCGGCATGCAGTCGCTGCGCGAGAACGACCTCAAGCGCATCCTCGCCTACGGCACCGTCAGCCAGCTCGGCTTCATCTCGGTCGTCGTGGGCTTCGGCGGGCGCGACACGGCTCTCGCGGGCGTCGCGCTCGTCCTCGCCCACGCGCTCTTCAAAGCGGCGCTCTTCCTCGTCGTCGGCATCATCGACCGCCAGCTCTCGACGCGCGACGTCCGCGAGCTCTCCGGCCTCGCGCGCCAGGCGCCGACCCTCGCGATCATCTCGGTCATCGCGGTCGCGTCGATGGCCGGCTTCCCGCCGCTCCTCGGCTTCGTGGCGAAGGAGGCGGCGCTGACCTCGCTGCTCGAGGCCGCACTGGGCGGATCGGCGTGGGGATGGGTCGCGCTCGCGGGGATCGTGGCGGGCTCGGCGCTCACGACGGCGTACGGGCTGCGGTTCCTCTGGGGCGCCTTCGCCCGCAAGCGCGGCGACGACGGCGCGCTCCGCCCCGACACGGCCTGGCCCGACCCGCCGATCGGCTTCCTCGCGAGCCCCCTCCTCCTCGCGGCGCTGACCCTCGCGGGCGGCTTCGTCGCGCCGATGCTCGACGACCTGCTCTCGCCCTACGCCGACACGGCGGGGGAGGGGCACTACCACCTGGCGCTCTGGCACGGCGTCGAGCCGGCGCTCCTGCTCTCGATCTGCGCGATCGCGGCGGGCGTCCTCGTGTTCTGGCTCGCGCAGCGCACGTGCTTCGCGGCGCGCAGGCGGCTCCTGCCCTTCCAGGCCGGCGACGTCTACTACACGGTCGTCCGCACGATCGAGCGGTCCTCCGTCCTCGTGACCTCCGTCGCCCAGAGCGGATCGCTTCCCGTCTACGTCGGGACGGTCTTCGTCGTCCTCATCGGGTCCGAGGCCGCCGTGCTGCTCTCGGGCTCCGGCTGGGAGGCGAGCGTCGACCTCTGGCAGCACCCCGCCCAGCCCGTCGTCGCCCTCGTCATGATGGCGGCGGGGATCCTCGCGGCCCGCGCGCGCAAGCGCTTCACGGGGGTGGTCCTCGTCGGCGTCACGGGCCTCGGCATGGTCGTGCTCTTCGCCGTCTCGGGCGCCCCCGACCTCGCGGTCACGCAGGTCCTCGTCGAGACCGTCATGCTCATCGCGTTTTCACTCGTGCTGCGGCGGATCCCCGCCCGCCTCGGGGACCACAACGGCTCGTCCGGCGGGATCTGGCGCGCGCTCATCGGCGTCGGCGTCGGCGCGACGATGGCGGTCGTGGCAGTCGTCGCCTCGAGCGCCCGCATCGCGGAGCCCGTCTCGACGGCGTGGGCCGAGCTCGCCTACGAGATCGGCCACGGCCAGAACGTCGTCAACGTCGCGCTCGTCGACCTGCGCGGATGGGACACGATGGGCGAGCTCAGCGTGCTCGTCCTCGCGGCGACGGGCGTCGCCTCGCTCGTCTTCGTCACGGCGCGCGCCGACCAGCTCGGCGAGTTCCGCGCCAAGGTGCGCCGCACGATCCCGCGCGCGCAGCGCCGCGCCGCCCGCGGGCGCACGCTCGTCGAGACGACGGAGGGGATCCGCGTCCAGAACGCCGAGAACCTCGGGCGCCCGCGGGCGTGGCTGCTCGGCGGCCAGACCATGGCGACCGAGAACCGGTCGATCATCCTCGAGGTCGTGGTGCGGATCCTCTTCCACACGATCATCGTGATCTCGCTGTACCTGCTCTTCGCGGGCCACAACCTGCCGGGAGGCGGCTTCGCGGGCGGCCTCGTCGCGGGCCTCGCCCTCGTCATGCGCTACGTCGCGGGCGGCCGCTACGAGCTCGGCGTCGCGGCGCCGCGCGACGCGGGGCAGCTCCTCGGGGCCGGCATGGTGCTCGCGGTCGGCACGGCGCTGGTCCCGATGTTCTTCGGGGCCGACCCCCTGACCCGCGCGATCTGGGAGGCCGAGCTCCCGCTCGTCGGCCACGTCGAGTTCGTCTCGTCGACCTTCTTCGACATCGGCGTCTACCTCGTCGTCATCGGGCTCGTCCTCGACGTCCTGCGCTCGCTCGGCGCCGAGGTCGACCGCCAGATGGCCGAGGACGCCCGGATCTTCAAGGCATCGGAGGTGACGAGGTGACCACCTCCGCATCCCTCGTCGTCGTCATGGCCGTGCTCTACGCCGTCGGCGTCTACGCGATGCTCGAGCGCAGCCTCACCCGCGTCCTGTTCGGGTTCCTCCTGCTCGGCAACGCGACGAACCTGCTGCTGCTCGTCGTCATGGGCTTCCCCGGCGTCTCGCCGTTCCACGGCGCCGAGGGGGCCAGCGACCCGCTCCCGCAGGCGCTCATGCTCACCGCGATCGTCATCACCTTCGCGGTCAGCGCGTTCCTCCTCGCCCTGATCTACCGCTCCTGGCAGCTCGGCCAGGCTGACACCGTCCGCGACGACGAAGAGGACAGGTCGCTGTTCGAGCGCGCCGAGGAGGCCGAGGTCGTCATGGACGACGAGGAGGAGGACGCCGACGACGAGGACGAGGAGACGAGCGACTTCAGCGGCGCCCCCGCGCAGCCGCTGACCGCCGCGATCGACGAGATCGCCGAACAGAAAGGGGGCGATCGATGAGCAACCTCGTACCGCTCTTCGTCATGCTGCCCCTGCTCGGCGCGGCCTTCACGCTCCTGCTCGGCAAGCACCGCCGCCTGCAGATCGGCGTCTCGGTCGTCACGCTCTCGGCCACCTTCGTCCTCGCGGCCGTGATGCTCGTCGCCGTCGACGCGGGGACGCCCCTCGCGGTCTCGGTCGGCGGCTGGCCGCTGCCGTTCGGCATCGTGCTCTACGTCGACAGGCTCGCGGCGCTCCTCATCGCGGTGTCGAGCATCGTGCTCCTCGCGGTCCTGCTCTTCTCGATCGGACAGGGCGCGGAGGACGGCGACGAGGACACCCCCGTTTCGATCTTCCACCCGTCGTACCTGATCCTCGCGGCCGGCATCTTCGACACCTTCATCGCGGGCGACCTGTTCAACCTCTACGTCGGGTTCGAGATCCTCCTCGTCGCCTCGTACGTCCTCATCACCCTCGGATCCACCGAGTCGCGGATCCGCACAGGCACGGTCTACATCGTCGTCTCGCTCGTCTCGAGCGTCGTCTTCCTCTCGGCGATCGCCGTGATCTACGGCGCCCTCGGCACCGTGAACATGGCTCAGATCGCCGAGCGCATGGCCGAGCTCCCGCACGACGTCCAGCTCGTCCTGCACGTCATGCTGCTGCTGGGCTTCGCGATCAAGGCCGCCGTGTTCCCCCTCGGCTTCTGGCTTCCCGACTCCTACCCGACGGCGCCGGCGCCCGTGACCGCGGTGTTCGCGGGGCTCCTGACGAAGGTCGGCGTCTACGCGATCATCCGCACCGAGACGCAGATGTTCCACTCGAGCGACCTCGACCTCGTGCTCGGGATCGTGGGCGCCGCGACGATGGTGATCGGGATCCTCGGCGCCGTCGCGCAGGCCGAGCTCAAGAGGATCCTCTCGTTCACGCTCGTGAGCCACGTCGGCTACATGATCTTCGGCATCTCGATGGCGACCGAGGAGGCCGTCGGCGCGACGGTGTACTACATGGTCCACCACATCGTCGTGCAGACGACGCTGTTCCTCGCGGTTGGGCTCATCGAGCGGCACGCGGGGTCGACGTCGATCCTCCGCGTCAAGGGGCTCGTGAAGGCGGCGCCGCTCATCGCGGCGCTGTACCTGATCCCGGCGCTCAACCTCGGCGGCCTGCCGCCGTTCTCGGGCTTCATCGGCAAGTTCGCCCTCTTCGAGGCGGGCGCGAGCGTCGGAACGCCCATCGCGTGGATCTCGATCGTCGCGGGCATCGTGACGTCGCTCCTCACGCTCTACGCGCTCATGCGCGCGTGGAACCTGTCGTTCTGGCGCGAGAAGGAGGACTCGTCCGAGACCGAGTCGCGCCTCGCCTACCTCGAGCAGGCCCCCGCGGCGGGCGAGCAGGGCCGCACCCGCGTGATCCCCCGGATCATGACGGGCACGACGGTCGCGATGGTCGTCGTCTCGGTCGCGCTCACGGTCTTCGCGGGCCCGCTCTACGAGATCTGCGACCGCATCGGCCAGTCGCTGCTCGAGCCGATATCGCTCGTGCAGCTCGAGGGTGTGGAGCAGGCGACATGAGCCCGATCTCGTGGAAGCGCCAGGCGTGGATCCAGCTGCCGTTCTTCGTGTGGCTCGTCGTCCTCTGGATGCTGCTGTGGGGACAGTTCACGTGGCTCGCGTTCCTCACGGGCGTGGGGATCGCGGCCTTCGTCATGGCGGTCTTCCGCCTGCCGCCGGCCGAGCTGTCGGGCCGCGTGAACCTCTGGTGGGGCCTCGTCTTCCTCTGCCAGTTCCTCGCGCACCTCGTGCTCGGATCGCTGCAGGTCGCCTGGTACGCCGTGACGCCGGGCGCGCGGAAGGTCGCGATCGTGCGCGTCCCGCTGCGCGTCGACGACGACCTGATCATGTCGCACACGGCCGTCGCGATGTCGCTCATGCCCGGATCCACCGTGATCGAGGCCGACCGCGAGAACCGGATCCTCTACCTGCACGCGATCGGCGCCGAGACGATGGACGACGTCGAGCGCCTGCGCGAGAGCGTCGCCGTCTGGGAGCGCCGCATCGTGCGCGCCGTCGGGTCGCGGGCGCAGCTCGCCGACCTGCGCCGCGGATGCCTGCCCGTGATGGACCGCGAAGGAGGGGCGTCGTGACGATCGAACAGATCCTCATCGTCGCGATCGGCGCCGTCTTCGCGGCGGCCGCGGTCGTGACGATCATCCGCATGGTCAAGGGCCCGTCGATCCTCGACCGCGCCGTCGCGAGCGACGTGCTGCTGAGCGAGGTGCTCTGCATCATGGGCGCCGAGGCCGTGATCAACCGCCACACCGACACGCTGCCCGTCATGCTCATGATCGCCGCGACGGGCGTCCTCGGGACGCTCGCCGTCGCGCGCTTCGTCGCGAAGAAGCACCGCGGGCCGGGGGAGGGTCGATGATGGACGGCTTCGAGATCGCGGCCCTCGTGCTCGTCCTGCTGGGGGCGATCCTCTGCCTCACGGCGGCGATCGGCCTGCTGCGGTTCCGCGACGTCCCCTCGCGCCTGCACGCGGCGACCAAGCCGCAGATCCTCGGCCTGCTGGTCATCGCGATCGGGGTCGAGCTCGCCCTGCGCACGTGGACGGGGCTCGCCTTCCTCATCCCGATCGTGCTGATCCAGATGGCGACGGCGCCGCTCTCAGCCCACATGGTCGGCAGGCAGGCGCACCGCAACGGCACGATCGACCGCGAGAACCTGCTGATCGACGAGCTCGCCGACGACGACCGCGACGACCGCTGAAGGACATCTTCCTGCCGGTCGGACATCCATTTGGATGTCCGACCGGCAGGAAGATGTCCTCTGGAACGGCGGTGTTACGCCAGCGTCAGGAAGAGCTTCTCCAGCTCGGCCTCCGTCGGGTTCCCGGGGGCGTCGGGATCGGCCATGCAGTCCTTCATCGACTGCGAGACGACGACGAATCCGGCCCGCTGCAGGGCGTGGGTGACGGCGGCGAGCTGCGTCACGACGTCGCGGCAGGGCGCGCCGCTCTCGGCCGCGGCGATCACAGCGTCGAGCTGGCCGCGCGCCCGCCGCAGGCGGTTGACGACCCGGGGGTCGGGCTCGCTCACTTCTCGGCGGCGGCCTTCTGCTCCTCGACCTGGCGGCGCACGTCGTCCATGTCGAGCTCGCGCACGGCCGTGATGACCTGCTCGAGCGCCTCGCCGGGGAGCGCGCCCGGCTGGGCGAAGACGCCGATGCCGTCGCGGAAGGCCATGAGCGTCGGGATCGAGGTGATGCCGAAGCCCGACGCGAGCTCGCGCTGCGCCTCGGTGTCGATCTTGCCGAAGGTGATGTCGTCGTGCTTCTCGCTGGCGGCGTCGTAGATCGGCGAGAACATCTTGCACGGGCCGCACCAGTCGGCCCAGAAGTCGAGGAGCACGATCCCGTCCTGCTCGATCGTGCTGCTCAGGTTGTCGACGGTGATCTCGGTCGTAGCCATGCCCTCGAGCGTATACCCCCTGGGGTATGCCCCGGCGGGATCCGTAGAATCGTCCCCAGCTCTCCGATACGCAACGCAACGCCGGCACCCAGAACGAAGGACAGCGCATGACGACGAACGAGAACGACGCGGCCCCGGGCGAGGGGATCCAGTCGGAGCCCGAGGCTCCCGAGGAGCCCGTGACGCACACCGACCCGCTGAGCGGCGAGTCGGTCCTCCACAACCCGGCGATCGGGGTGATGCCGGCGCGGCTGCAGATCGCCGACGAGGACAGCGACGATGAGATCGTCGCGAAGCTGCGCCGCCAGGGCGTGAGGATCGGGCGCGGCAAGGTCGCTCCCCGGGTGTTCTGGCCCGCGATCAGCGTGATCCTGCTCGTCACGGTCGTCGCGATCGTGTTCCCGGATGGGACCGCCGACGTGTTCTCCGCCGTCCAGGGATGGATCGTGCGCGACCTCGGCTGGTTCTACATGCTGATCATCGGCGCCTTCGTCGCGTTCACGCTCTTCATCGCGATCTCGCCCCTCGGCAGCGTCAAGCTCGGACGCGACGACGACGAGCCCGAGTTCGGCATCTTCTCGTGGTTCGCGATGCTGTTCTCGGCCGGCATGGGCATCGGGCTCGTGTTCTACGGCGTGGGAGAGCCGCTCACCTACGCGACGGTGCAGCCCAACCC
This sequence comes from Microbacterium indicum DSM 19969, assembly GCF_000422385.1. Lineage (GTDB taxonomy): Bacteria > Actinomycetota > Actinomycetes > Actinomycetales > Microbacteriaceae > Microbacterium > Microbacterium indicum. The sequence continues at coordinate 53,944 of NZ_AULR01000005.1, read as the reverse complement.
GACCTGGGCTGGGGAGCCCGTGCAGGACGTCCCGGCCCTCGCGATGGCGCAGACCTTCGTGCACTGGGGTCTGCACCCGTGGGCGATCTACGCGACGATCGGCCTCGGCATCGCCTTCGCGATCCACCGCAGGGGCCGGCCCGTGTCGATCCGCTGGGCGCTCGAGCCGCTCTTCGGCAGCGCCGTCAAGGGGTGGACGGGCGACGTCATCGACATCCTCGCGATCTTCGGAACAGTGTTCGGCGTCGCGACCTCGCTGGGCCTCGGCGTCAACCAGATCTCGGCGGGCATCGAGGCGATCGGCATCGTCGACGAGGTCTCGCGCACGATGCTCGTGGTCCTGATCGTCGTGATCACGCTGCTCGCGACCCTCTCGGTCGTCTCGGGCGTCGGCGCCGGGATCAAGTGGCTGTCGAACATCAACCTCTCGCTCGCGGGTCTGCTCATCGTGTCGATGCTCGTGCTCGGCCCGACGGTGTTCCTGTTGCGCAACTTCGTGCAGTCGCTCGGCGTGTACCTCGCGAACGTGCTGAACCTGACCTTCGACGTGCAGGCGTACACGGGCGAGGCCGGCCAGGAGTTCCTCGGCGACTGGACGATCTTCTACTGGGGCTGGTGGATCGCCTGGGCCCCCTTCGTCGGCGTGTTCATCGCGCGCATCTCGCGCGGCCGCACGGTCAGGCAGTTCGTCGCGGGCGTTCTGATCGTTCCGACGCTCGTCGGCATGCTGTGGTTCTCGATCATGGGAGGCAGCGCGCTGTTCCGGCAGTTCTTCGGCGAGGGCGACCTCGTCGGCGCCGACGGCACGGTCTCGGCCGAGGGATCCCTGTTCCAGGTGCTCGAGGGCCTGCCGCTCGGGCAGATCCTCTCGGTCCTCGCGATCATCATCGTGGCGTTGTTCTTCATCACCTCGTCCGACTCGGGATCCCTCGTCGTCGACATGCTCGCCTCGGGCGGGCACCCCAACCCGCCGACCTGGTCGCGTGTGCTGTGGTCGTTCCTCGAGGGCGCGCTCGCGATCGCGCTGCTGCTCGCCGGCGGCCTCACGACGCTGCAGACGGGGTCGCTCATCACGGCGCTGCCGTTCTCGATCGTGCTGATCCTCATGTGCGTCGCGCTGTTCCGCGGCCTGTCGTACGAGTACCGGCTGTCGCAGCACGCGCGGAGCCAGGAGCGCCTCGACCGCGTCACCGAGCACGTGACGGGCGAGATCCGCGACAACATCGGCGAGTCGGAGGAGCTCGGCGCCTACGTCGACGACCGCATCGATTACCGCATGTCGAAGACGCGGGGCTTCGGCCCCCGTTCGAAGCGGTAGCCCGCCGCCGGCACGTCCGGTCCCGGTCCTCGGCCGAGCCACTCGCCGCCCCGCCCTCCCCGGCAGGACTACGGCAGATCTGGCCGGCCGGGCCCCGGGGGTCGGCGTGTCGGAGGGGCCGGGCGGCTTTCCGCCGTACTTGTGCCGGCGGGCCTGCCCGGGTCGCCGTCCGGGCCCCGCGGGCCCGGGATCCCGGGGCCCGCCCCTGCCGCCCCCGCCCTCCCCGACAGGACTACGGCAGAACCGGCCCGCCCGGCCCCGGGATCGGCGTGTCGGAGGGTCCGGGCGGCTTTCCGCCGTCGTCGTGCCCCGGGATCATCCGGCCGCGAACGCCGCCGCGACCCCGCCGTTGACGATCTCGCCGCCGCGGACGTTGAGCCCCGCGGCGAGGGCCGGATCGGAGGCCGCCGCGGCGTCCCATCCCGCGGACGCGATGTGCAGGACATACGGCAGCGTCGCGTTTGTCAGCGCGACGGTCGACGTCGCAGGCACGGCACCCGGCATGTTCGCGACGCAGTAGAACAGGCTGTCGTGCACCGCGAAGGTCGGATCGTCGTGCGTCGTCGCGTGCGATCCCTCGAAGCAGCCGCCCTGGTCGATCGCGATGTCGACGAGCACGGATCCGGGCCTCATCCCGGCGACCATCTCGTCGGTCACGAGCTTGGGGGCCGCGGCGCCGGGGATCAGGACGGATCCGATCACGAGGTCGGCGGACGAGAGGGCCTCGGCGATCGCGTACCGCGTCGAGTGCCGGGTCTGCAGCGCCCCGCCGTACCGCGCCTCGAGCTCGCGCAGCCGCGGCAGCGACACGTCGAGGACCGTGACCTGCGCGCCGAGCCCCAGGGCGTTCGCCGCGGCGTGCTCGCCCGCGACGCCCCCGCCGATCACGACGACGCTCGCCCGAGGCGCGCCCGCGACCCCGCCGAGAAGCGTCCCGCGCCCGCCGAACGCCCGCGAGAGGTGGTACGCGCCGACGGGGATCGACAGCCGCCCGGCGACCTCGCTCATCGGCTGCAGCAGCGGCAGCGAGCGATCGGGCAGCTGCACCGTCTCGTACGCGACGGCGGTCGTGCCGGCGCCCGCGAGCGCCTGCGTCAGCGGCCGGTCGGCCGCGAGATGCAGATAGGCGAACAGGGTGAGGTCGTCCCGCAGGAATCCGTACTCCGCGGCGATCGGCTCCTTGACCTTCACGAGCAGCTCGGCCTCGCCCCACGCGTCGGCCGCCGTCGGCACGATCGTCGCGCCCGCGGCCGCGTAGTCGGCGTCGGCGATGCGGGATCCGAGGCCCGCCCCCGCCTCGACGAACACCTCGTGGCCCCCGTGCACGAGGGCGTCGGCGCCGGCCGGCGTCAGGGCGACGCGGTTCTCGTTGTTCTTGATCTCGGTGGGAACGGCGATCTTCATGGCGGATCCTCTGCGATGCGAATCTGTGCGGCCGGTCCAGCAGGCCCGCGATGAGATTCGCAGAAGATCCGTTTCGAGCGGGTTACGCCTGCAGATCCTTCGGCAGGAGCGAGGTTTCTCGTACGATCATCGCCATGGAGACCACCGGATCCGACGAGCGGGCGAAGAATCTGCCGGTCGTCGAGCTCGATGACGTCGACCGGGCGATCGTCTAGGCGCTGAGCGAGGACGCCCGGATGACGAACGCCGACCTCGCGGCGCGCATCGGCGTCGCCCCGTCGACGGCCCACGCGCGCACGCGCTCGCTCGTCGAGCGGGGCGTGATCCGCGGCTTCCACGCCGCCGTCGACCACGCCCGCATCGGCCGTGGCCTGCAGGCGATCATCGGGGTGACGCTGCGCGGCGGAACCCGCCACGACGGCATCGTCACGTTCGCCGAGGAGGTGCGCCGGCTGCCCCAGGTCGTGCAGCTGTTCTTCCTCGGCGGCACCGACGACTTCATGGTGCACATCGCGGTCGCCGGGTCGAGCGACGTCAGGCAGTTCGTCGTCGACAACCTCTCGACGCAGCCGTTCGTCGCCTCGACCCGGACGAGCATCATCTTCGAATACCACCGCCGCGGCGTCGCGGCCGACTTCAGCTAGCGAGCGGGGCCGCCCCGCGTCACGCGCTCTCGGCCGCCGGCTGCCCGCCCTCGAAGCCCCAGGCGATCCCGAACGCGTCGACGACGGCGCCGTACCAGCTGCCCCACGGCGACGGCTCGAACGGCGTCGTCACGGATCCGCCGTTGTGCATAGCCTCGAAGAAGCCGGCGAGCTCGTCGCGGTCGTCGCCGTAGATCATCATGCTGATCTGGGATCCGCTCGCCACACCCGGCGCGTCGGACGCCATGATCGTGACGCCGTTCTCGAGCGTGAGCTGGCCGTGCATGACCCACTCGGGGTCGCCCGCGAGGTCCTCCATCGGCATCTCGCGGTACCGCGTGATCTGGAGCGTGCCGCCGAAGACATCGCGATAGAACTCGAGCGCGTCCTCGGCCTGCCCCGAGAAGCTCAGGTACGGCGCCAGCTTGAAACCCATGATCCGATCCCTTCGTCCGCCGGGCCCGGTGCCCGGATCCGCGACGATCCTGACACGCGCCGCGGCCGTCCGGAAGAGGGTCAGGACGGAACCTTGAGGTGCTCCTTCTTCGCCTGCTTGCGGTTGCGATCCTTGGCGAAGAGCTCGCGCGCCTCGGCGGGGTCGAGGCGGCCCTCGGCGAGCATCCGGATGGGGCAGCGCGAGCAGCGCGGCTTCGACCGGCAGCAGGACTTCTTGGGGCCCTTCTTCTTTTTCTTCTTGCCCATCGCCGAAGCGTAAGCGATGTCGTCTGTCAGCCGGCACGGCATCCGTGACGGAATCTGACGGGCGGCGCGCGGCCGCCGCCCCGCGGATCACTACGATCGGGGCAGTGCCCCGCGCGTCGACGCCGGGCCCGCACGGAGATGAGGACACCATGCCGTTCACCGACCTGCCGCTCGACCGGCTGCGCCAGCACACGACCGCCGACGCGGAGCCCGCCGACCTCGACGCGCGCTGGGACGCGACCCTCGCCGAGGCCCGGTCGCACGACCTCGACCTGCGCCGTGAGCGGGTCGACGCGAGGCTCCCGCTCGTCGACGTCGAAGACATCACCTACGCCGGATTCGGCGGCGACCCGATCCGCGCCTGGTACCTGCGGCCGGCGGGCGCGAAGGGGGATCTGCCGATCGTCGTCGAGTACAACGGCTACGGCGGCGGGCGCGGTCTCCCGCTCGAGCGGCTCCTCTGGCCCAGCGCCGGCTACGCGACGCTCTTCATGGACACACGCGGGCAGGGATCCGGGTGGGGGTCAGGCGGCCACACCCCCGATCGCTCGGGCGGCGCGGACGCGGCCGGCCCCGCGCACCCTGGGTTCATGACGCGCGGGATCCTCGACTTCGACACGTACTACTACCGGCGGCTCTACACCGACGCCGTGCGGCTGCTCGACGTCGTCCCGCATCTCGAGGGCGTCGACGCGTCGAAGGTCGTCGTCGCGGGAGGCAGCCAAGGCGGGGGCCTCGCGATCGCCGCGGCGTCGCTCGGCGGGGGAGTCGCGGCGGCGATCCCCGAGGTCCCGTTCCTCAGCGACATCCGGCGCGGAGTCGACGTCGCCGACAAGGATCCGTACCAGGAGATCGCGCGCTATCTCGCGGTGCATCATGACCACGTCGAGGCGGCGTTCCGCACGCTGTCCTACATCGACGGCGCGCACCTCGCGAAGCGCGCGACGGCGCCGGCCCTGTTCTCGGCGGGCCTGCGCGACGCGGTCGTCCCCCCGTCGACGGTCTTCGCAGCGGCCAACGCGTGGGGCGGCGATGCGTCGGTCGAGGTGTATCCCTACAACGGTCACGAGGGCGGCGCCGCACACCACAAGTCGAAGCAGGTGGCGTTCCTGCGAGACGTCCTGGGCTGACGGATCCCCGCGCCGGCGCCGCCCCTCGCGCGGCCGTTCGCCCCACGCGCGGCCGGATCCGGGTGATTCGGCCGCAGGAAGGTCGAACGGCCGCGTGAGTGGGATCCTTCGCGCGGCGGTTCGCCCTCCGCGCGGGCGGATCTGGGTGATTCGGCGGCAGGAAGGTCGATCGGCCGCGCAAGCGGGATCCCCGCGCGGTCATTCGCGTGGTGTGGCCGCTGGCGGGGGGCCTACTCGCGGCCAGCCGGGTTCCGTCCTAGCAAGTACCCCGCGCGAGGACTCGCCCTCCCGCGGCCGTTTGCCCTTGGCGCGGGCGTATCGGGCTGATGAGGCCGCAGATGCGTCGATTAGCCGCGTGAGCGGGATCCTCGCGCGGCCATTCGCGTGGTGCAGGCAACAGCGATGAGGTCACCCGCCGGTCAGCCGGGTTGCGTCCCAGCTAATACTCCGCGCCAAGCCTCACGCTCCCGCGGTCGTTCGCCCATCGCGTGGGTGGATAGGGCTGATGAGGCCGCAGATGCGTCGATCGGCCGCGCAAGCGGGATCCCCGCGCGGCCATTCTCGTGGTGCGCCCAACGGCGAAGGGCTCACCCGCCGGTCAGCCGGGTTGCGTCCCAGCTAATACTCCGCACCAAGCATCACGCTCCCGCGGCCGTTCGCCCTCCGCGCGGGTGGATCGGGCTGATGAGGCCGCAGGAGCGCCGAAAGGCCGCGCGGAGGGGATCCCCGCGCGGCCTTCCGGGTCCGAGGGCGTCAGCCGCGCGACGCCTCGGCCTCGAGGAGGGCCTGGTCGTCGTCGGTGGCCTTGGGCATGCGGGCGATCCAGAAGATCCCGATCGCGCAGGCGACGACGCTCGTCGCGGCCATGAAGTAGAACACGATGTTCGGGCCGAGCGTGATGAGCGACGGTGTGAAGACGCCCACCCCGGCGGCGACGAAGCGCGTGAAGGCGATCATGATCGCCTGCGACGTCGCGCGGATCTGCGTCGGGAAGAGCTCCTGCGCCCACACCTTGAACATCGGCTCGCCGGCGACGGCCCCCGAGATCGAGTAGAGCACGCCGAACACGACGAGCGTCGCGACCGTGATCCCGAACGTCGGCGGCACGAGGAACGCGACGAGCGCGAGAACCGACATCGCGGCGAACCAGACCATGCGCCGGCGGCCGTCCACGACGCGCATCATGAGGAACAGGGCCGCGACGCTGACGAACGTCACGAGCGTCGACACGAGCGACGCCGTCGACACCGTCGCGCCGGCGACCTCGACGTACAGTAGCGCGCCGAACTGGCCGTTCGTGTTCGCGGCGATGTTCGCGAGGGCATAGAACAGGCCGGTCGCGATCATCGCCGTGAGGTATCGCGGCGTGAGCAGCAGCCGGAAGGCCGACTGCTTCCGCGCGGTCGTGCCCGGGAGCACGATGTTCCGGCTGTTGACCCAGGCCTGCGACTCGGGCAGGCCGATGCGCAGGATCAGCACGACGAGCGCGATGACGCCGAGGTGGGCGTACATGATCCGCGCGCCGGGCAGGCCCATGTTGCCGACGGCGGTGCCGAGGAACCCGACGACGATGACGGCGCCCATCCAGAGGATGTGCGTGAACGTGACCATCTTGCCGCGGTTCCTGTCGGTCGCGGCCTCGGCGATCATCGCCATGGAGACGGGCAGATCTGCGCCGGACGCGAATCCGAGCAGCAGGATGCCGGGGTAGAGCATCTCGACGCCGGGCGCCGAGATCATGAGGATCGCGCCGACGACGTACAGCGCGAGCGTCGTCATGAACACGGGCTTGCGGCCGAGGCGGTCGCCCGCGGGCCCGCCGATGAGGGCGCCGACGCCGATCGAGACGGTCAGGAGCGCCGACAGCAGGCCGTACTGCAGATCGTCGATCCCGAACGACTGCCGGAAGATCACGAGCGCGGTTCCGGTCGTGACGATCGCGCCGGCGTCGAGGTACGACACCATGCCCGACAGGATCGCGACGTACCAGGGGTTGGGTTGTTTCTGTGCCACAGGGTTCTCCTCTGAACTCGGGCGATGGGGGAATCAGAAGGTGTGGACGCCGGATCCGACCACGACGGGATCGGATCCCGGGAGGTCGACGACGGCGGTCACGTTCGCGGGGATCGAGACGGTCGCGGCGAGGGGGCTCGCCTCGCCCGCCGACGGATCCGTCGCGCGCCACTCGACGCGGATCTCGCCGTACAGCGAGTCGAACCTCGCGGCGGCGCGGTCGGTGAGGCCCGCGCGGGGCCGCACGAGGACGCGCCGGTATCCGGGCTCGAGCGGCGCGATGCCGCCCACGTCGCGGTGCATCCAGTCGGCCACCGCGCCGAGGGCGTAGTGGTTGAAGCTCGTCATCTCCCCGGGGTTGATGGATCCGTCGGGCAGCATCGAGTCCCACCGCTCCCAGATCGTGGTGGCGCCCTGCGAGACGGGGTACAGCCAGCTCGGCAGCTCGTCGGTCTGCAGCATGCGCTGCGCGGTGAGCCGGTGGCCCGTCCGCGTGAGCGCGTCGCTCACGATCGGCGTCCCGGCGAAGCCCGTGCCGATGCGGTGACCGCGCTCGGCGACGATCTCGGCGAGGCGGTCGCCCGCGGGCTGGATGAGCGCGTCGGGCAGCAGCTCGAACACGATCGCGAGGGCGTACGCGGTCTGCGCGTCGGACGACATCCGCCCGTCGGCTCGCACGTACTCGCGACGGAAGGCGGCGGTGGCCTTCTCGGCGAGGGCCGCGTAGCGCGTCGCGTCGCCGCGGCGCCCCAGGAGGTCGGCGGCCTCGGAGACGAGTCGCGCCGAGCGCGCGTAGTACGCCTGGGCGACGAGGTGCGGATCCGTCTGCGCCTGCGCGGGGTTCTCGGGCGGCGCCGTGGGGTCGAGCCAGTCGGCGAGCTGCATCCCCGAGTCCCAGTGCCCGTCCGGCGCGTGGCGCTCGACGACGTCGACCCAGGTCGTCATGCTCTCGTACTGGGCCTCGAGCGCGCGGCGGTCGCGGAAGCGATCCCACAGCACGGTCGGGACGACGGTAGCGGCGTCGCTCCACGCCGCCATCGGGGTCGGCGGGAAGAGGTCCTGGTCGATGAGGGGCGAGTAGAGGGGGCCGACCCCGCCGAGCCGCTTCTGGTCGACGGCGAAGTCCTGGATCCACGAGGCGAGGAACGCGTCGACGTCGAACAGGAACGACGCGGTCGGCGCGAAGACCTGGATGTCGCCCGTCCACCCGAGGCGCTCGTCGCGCTGCGGGCAGTCGGTGGGAAGGCTGACGAAGTTGCCGCGCGTTCCCCACACGACGTTCTCGTGCAGGCGATCGAGCGCGGGGACGTTCGTCGTGAGATGGCCCGTGCGGGGCAGATCCGTGTGGATCACCTCGGCGACCGCCGTCACCTGCGACGGATCCACGCCGTCGATCCGGGCATAGCGGAAGCCGTGGAACGTGAAGCGCGGGGCCCACTCCTCGGATCCGCCTCCCGCGAGCGTGAACGTGTCGGTCGCGGCGGCGAACCGCAGCGCGCGGGTGCCGAGGGATCCGTCCTCGAGCACCTCGGCGTGGCGCAGCGTCACGACCGTGCCGGCGTCGCCCGTCACGGTGATGCGCAGGCGGCCGACGAGGTTCTGCCCGAAGTCGAGGATCGTGCGGCCCTCGGGGTCCGTGACGACCGCCGCGACATCGCGCGTCTCGGTGACGCGGACGGGAGGCAGCGCCGCGGGGGCGAGCCGAGCGGGGTCGGCGGGCTCGACCTCGGCGGGCTTCGCGCCGGGCAGCCCGTCGGAGGCGAGGCGGGCGTCGCAGCGCTCTCCCTGGTAGACGCTCGCGAAGGTCGTCGGCCCTTCGACCGTCGCGAGCCAGGACGGATCCGTCGTCACGATCTCGGTGCGGCCGTCGGCGTACTCGAGGCGCAGCTGGGCGCTGAGGGCGCGCCGGCCGTGCCACGTGCGGCGGAAGTCGCCGTCGAAGCCGAAGTGCTCGGCGTACCAGCCGGGGCCCACCTCGGCCCCGAGCGCGTGCGGGCCCGCCGGGAGCGCGTCCGTGACGTCGACCGTGCGGAAGAGGAGGCGATCGGCGTATGCGGTCCACCCGGGCGCGAGGAGGTCGTCCGACACCGTCGCGCCGTCGATCCGGACGTCGACGATGCCGTGCGCCGTGTAGGAGAGGAGCGCGCGGGTGAGCCCCGGGCCGATCTCGACGTCGCGGTGGAAGCGCGTGACGCGGCGGTCGGCGTCGTCCGCCGTGAGGTCGGCGCGCACGGCGTCCGCGTCGGCCGTCTTGATCGTCACGTCGGCGGAGGGAGCGCCCGAGAGGTCGTCGGCGCTCGCGATGAAGTCGGCGCGCCAGTCGGCGGGCGTGAGGGGGCCGGTCGCGACGCGGGTCCAGGAGCTCGGAGAGCTCTCGGATCCGTCGGCGCCCGTCACGGAGACCCGCACCTCGACGGTGTCGTAGGCGGCGAGGGGCGCGAACGGCCAGGCGACGGCGACGCTCTCGTCGTCGGCGTGCTCGTGACGTTCGACGGATCCGTCCGCCCGGCGGAGCTCGAGCACGGCCGACTCCTGCAGCCATCCGTCGCTCGCGGCGATGCGCCACGACAGGTCGGGGGCCGCGGTCGGCTGGAACGCGGGCGCGCCGCGCCGCCCAGCGCGCAGCTCGGTGATCTCGGGGTGCGTCATCGGATCCCACTTCCTTCATTGGAACGTTTCAACTTACCAATGGTAGCTGATTCTGATCGGTGGGTGGAACCGCGTGAGGATCGGCCTCCGCGCGGCCATTCGCCCCTCGCGCGGGTGGATCCCGCCCAGGCACCCGCCGGAACGCCGAAAGGCCGCGCGAAGGGGATCCTCCGCGCGGCCTTTCGGGAAGGCCGAGCCTCAGTCGGTGCCGGTGTCGAATGCGGCGCCCTCGCCCGCCTTGTCGATGTCGGCGGTCTCCTTGCCGGTCTCGGCGGTGATCTGCGCCGCCTCGCCCTGCTCGAGCTGGCCGATGAGCTCGCCGGTCGTGCCGCCGATCATGCCGCGCGCGACGTAGCCCTCGAGGCGGGCGCGCGAGTCGGAGATGTCGAGGTTGCGCATCGTCAGCTGGCCGATGCGGTCGACCGGGCCGAACGCGGCGTCGCCGACGCGCTCCATCGACAGCTTCTCGCCCGCGTACGACAGGCCGGGCCCGTCGGTGTCGAGGACCGTGTAGTCCTCGCCGCGGCGCAGGCGGATCGTGACGGTGCCCGTGATCGTGGATCCGATCCACTTCTGGATCGACTCCCGCAGCATGAGCGACTGCGGCTCGAGCCAGCGGCCCTCGTACATGAGGCGGCCGAGGCGGCGGCCCTGCTCGTGGTAGGTCGCGAGGGTGTCCTCGTTGACGATCGCGTTGACGAGGCGCTCGTACGCGATGAACAGCAGCGCCATGCCCGGCGCCTCGTAGATTCCGCGGCTCTTCGCCTCGATGATCCGGTTCTCGATCTGGTCGCTCATGCCGAGGCCGTGGCGGCCGCCGATCTCGTTCGCCTTCATGACGAGGGCGACGGCGTCGGAGAACTCCTGGCCGTTGATCGCGACGGGGCGGCCCTCGCTGAACGCGACCGTGACGTCCTCGGTCTCGATCGCGACGGAGGGATCCCAGAAGCGCTCGCCCATGATCGGGTCGACGGTCTCGAGAGAGACGTTCAGATCCTCGAGCGTCTTCGCCTCGTGCGTCGCGCCCCAGATGTTCGCGTCGGTCGAGTAGGCCTTCTCGGCCGAGTCGCGGTACGGGTAGCCGTGCGCGACGAGCCACTCGCTCATCTCCTGGCGGCCGCCGAGCTCCGACACGAAGCGCGCGTCGAGCCACGGCTTGTAGACGCGCAGGCGCGGGTTGGCGAGCAGGCCGTAGCGGTAGAAGCGCTCGATGTCGTTGCCCTTGTAGGTCGACCCGTCGCCCCAGATGTCGACGCCGTCCTCGCGCATCGCGCGGACGAGCAGCGTGCCCGTGACGGCGCGGCCGATCGGCGTCGTGTTGAAGTAGGTGCGCCCGCCCGAGCGGATGTGGAAGGCGCCGGTCGCGAGGGCGGCGAGGCCCTCCTCGACCATCATCGGCTTGCAGTCGACGAGGCGCGACTTCTCGGCGCCGTACTGCAGCGCGCGCTCGGGGATCGACGCGATGTCGTCCTCGTCGTACTGCCCGAGGTCGCCCGTGTAGGTGAAGGGAACGGCGCCCGCGTCGCGCATCCAGGCGACGGCGCAGGAGGTGTCGAGACCTCCCGAGAAGGCGATGCCGACGCGCTCGCCGACGGGCAGGTTTTCGAGGACATTCGACATGCGTCCGATTCTACGGGGGATACTCGCGCGTCATCTGCCCGCGTTATCATCCGAAGCGTGGCACGGCAGGCGACGGGCAGGAAGCGTCGGGGCGGATGGATCATCACCGCCCTCGGCGGCGTCCTCGTCCTCGCCGGCGCCGTGGTTCTCGCGGGCGTGATCTTCGCCCCCGACGAGACCGAGCGCGTGTACGGATCCGTGAAGACCGAGGTCGACAAGACGGTCACGCAGGTGCAGGAGCAGGTGACCGGCGAGCTGCCCACCGTGACGATCGGCGTCGTCGGCGGCAAGTCGCAGCTCGACTACTGCGACGGCACGTTCACGGTCATGACGTCGTACGAGCGCGAGGGCGTCCCCACGACGGCCGCCGCGCACAACAACTGCCAGGGCGACGTGCTCCTCGGATGGGAGGACGGCCAGAAGATCAACGTGGTCGGCGGCGGCTTCGACGGCGAGTACCAGGTCGTCGACATCCGCTACACCTCGAAGATCTGGTCGAGCACCGACGACCTCGTCGGCCTGCAGGGCGCGCTCGCGCTGCAGAGCTGCTTCTACGGCGAGGACAGGATGAAGTTCGTGGGGCTGGAGCCGGTCGACTCCTGACCGGGCGGCGGCGCGTGTGTCGCCGCGTGTCATTCCGGTTCGATTTCGCGGGCGCGGCCTGCCTACGGTGATGCTCCCCGAACCCAGGAGCACCACGATGTCCTTCCGCACCTACGCCCTCGCGCCGATCGCAGCGATCGGCCTCTTCGCCCTCGCGGGCTGCGCCTCCGGCGGCGCCGCCGACGACGCAGCACTCGGAAGCGCGGAGAACCCCGTGCAGCTCGGCGTCGTGGGCGCCAGCGACCCGTACTGGGAGACCTTCCAGGAGGCCGCCGACGCCGAGGGCATCTCGGTCGACGTCGTCGACTTCACCGAGTACTCGCAGCCGAACCCGGCGCTGACCGAGGGTGACCTCGACATCAACCAGTTCCAGCACATCCTCTTCCTCGCGCAGTACAACGAGGAGAGCGGCGAGGACCTGCAGCCCATCGGCGCGACCGCGATCTACCCGCTCGGCCTCTACTCCGACAAGTACGACTCGCCCGACGAGATCCCCGACGGCGAGACGGTGCTCGTGCCGGACGACGCCACGAACCTCGCGCGCGGCCTGCTCGTGCTGCAGGAGGCGGGCCTCATCACGCTCGAGGACGGCGGCAGCCCGTACTCGACGCCCGAGGACATCATCGAGGACGAGTCGCGCGTCGAGGTCGAGACGGTCGCCGCCGACCTCACGCTCACGTCGCTCCCCGACGTCGCCGCGGCGATCGCCAACAATGACTACGTCACGAAGGCCGGCATCGACCCCGAGAGCGCCATCGCGGAGGACAGCGCGGACGACGAGTCGGCGCTTCCCTACGTGAACGTCTTCGCGGTCCGCTCGGAGGACGTCGACGATGAGGTGCTGAACAAGCTCGTCGAGATCTACCAGACGAACGAGGACGTCCAGGCGGGCGTGCTCGAGACCTCGGGCGGCACCGCGGTGCTGAGCACGACGCCGGCCGCCGACCTGCAGGCGTCGCTCGCCGACACCCAGGAAGCGTTCGCCGCCGCACAGTGACGTGAGATGGGGCGCGTGCGCGAGGATGGTTCTCCGCACGCGCCTTCGTCCATTCCGCAGACCCGAGGACCCATGCCGCACATCCGCATCTCCGACGTCGTCAAGACGTATCCGCCTCAGCGACGGGGCGGCGACCCGGTCACCGCGGTCGAGGGCGTCAGCCTCGAGATCGAGCGCGGAGACGTGTTCGGCGTCATCGGATACTCGGGCGCGGGCAAGTCGACGCTCGTCCGCCTCATCAACGGGCTCGAGCCCGTGACCTCCGGATCCATCGAGATCGACGGCGTCGACGTCGCGCGGCTGCCCGAGAGGAGGCTCCGCGAGGTGCGCCAGGGGATCGGCATGATCTTCCAGCGCTTCAACCTGCTGCGCTCGCGGAGCATCAAGGGGAACGTGGCGTACCCGCTCGAGGTGGCGGGCACCCCGCGCGGGAAGCGCGCCGCCCGGGTCGCGGAGCTGCTCGACTTCGTCGGGCTCTCCGACAAGGCCGACGCCTACCCCGAGCAGCTCTCGGGCGGTCAGCAGCAGCGCGTCGGCATCGCGCGCGCGCTCGCCGCCGAGCCGGCGATCCTCCTCGCCGACGAGGCGACGAGCGCCCTCGACCCCGAGACGACAGACGAGGTCCTCGACCTCCTCGCCCGCGTGAACCGCGAGCTCGGCGTCACGATCGTCGTGATCACCCACGAGATGGACGTCATCGCCCGGATCGCGAACAAGGTCGCGGTCATGGAGCGCGGCAGGGTCGTCGAGCAGGGATCCACGTACGACGTCTTCACGGCGCCGCAGACCGAGACGGCGCGGCGCTTCGTCCGCACGGTCGTGCGCGCCCTGCCCGACGGCGACGCGCTCGCCGCGCTGCGCGAGAAGCACGAGGGCCGCCTCCTCACGATCTCGTTCACCGACGCCGGCGCCTCGGAGGCGCGGGTCTTCGGCGCGCTGGCCCGGGCCGGCGTCGACTTCAACCTCGTCCACGGCGGCGTCGACGACATCCAGGGCCGGGTCTACGGCCTGCTGACGATCGCGGTGCGCGGCGACGAGGGGGCCGTCCGCGCGGCGCTCGCCGAGGTCGGCGACGGCGTCACGGTGACGGAGGTGGCGCTGTGAGCGACCTGATCGAGCAGCTGGGCGACCTCGCCCCGAAGCTCCTGGAGCAGACGGGGATCACGCTGTGGATCGTCGTCGCGGCGCTCCTGTTCGGCGGGATCGCGGGCCTCGTGATCGGCACGACCATCACGGTCACGCGGCGCGGCGGGATCATGGAGCAGCGCGTCGTCTCGGCCGTGCTCAACGCCCTCGTGAACACGATCCGGCCGATCCCGTTCATCATCTTCCTCGTCGCGATGCAGCCCTTCACGCGCCTCGTGATCGGCAAGGGCATCGGCAACGAGGCGATCATCTTCTCGCTCTCGATCGCGGCGACCTTCGCGATCGCGCGCATCGTCGAGCAGAACCTCGTCACCGTCGACCCGGGTGTCATCGAGGCGGCGCGGGCGGCGGGCGCGGGCCCGTGGCGCATCATCCTCACGGTGATCCTGCCCGAGGGGGCGGGGCCGCTCGTGCTCGGCTACACCTTCGCGATCGTCGCGCTGATCGACATGTCGGCGGTCGCGGGCCTCGCGGGCGGCCAGGGCCTCGGCTACTACGCCGTCTCGTACGGCCTGCGCAACTTCGACGCCGTCGTGACGTGGTCGGCGCTCGTGATCATCATCGTGATCACCCAGGTCGTGCAGGGGCTCGGCAACTGGCTGGCGCGGCGGATCCTGCGGCGCTGATCACCGGGTCGCGCGCGGGATCACGAGCGGCGTCCCCGTCTCGGGGTCGTCGATGACGACGGCGGGCAGCCCGAAGACCTCCTCGACGAGGCGCGGCGTCACGATGTCGCGCGGGGAGCCCGACGCCGCGACGACGCCGTCCTTCATCGCGACGAGGTGCGTCGCGTAGCGCGCAGCGTGGTTGAGGTCGTGCAGGACGGCCACGACGGTCGAGCCCTCCTCGTGGAGCCGCGCGAACAGGTCGAGGAGCTCGATCTGGTGGGCGATGTCGAGGAAGGTGGTCGGCTCGTCGAGTAGCAGGATCGGCGTCTCCTGCGCGAGCGCCATCGCGACCCAGACCCTCTGCCGCTGGCCGCCCGAGAGCTCGTCGACCCGCACGCCCGCGAACTCGGAGACGCCCGTGCGCTCCATCGCCCGGTCCACGGCCGCGCGGTCGCCGGCCGACCCCTGGCGGAACAGCGTCTGGTGCGGGTAGCGGCCGCGGCCGACGAGGTCGGAGACCGTGATCCCATCCGGCGCCGTCGACGACTGCGGAAGCAGCCCGACGCGGCGCGCGGCCTCCTTCGCGGGGACCGAGGAGATCGCCTTCCCGTCGAGCACGATCCGGCCGGCCTCGGGCTTCAGGAGCCGCGCGAAGGAGCGCAGGAGCGTCGACTTCCCGCAGCCGTTCGGGCCGACGATGACGGTGAACTCGCCGTCGGGGATTGCCAGCGACAGGTTCGTCGCGACGGTGCGCCTGTCGTAGCCGAGCGTCACGTGATCCGCCTGGAGTCTGGCCATCGGGTCGTGCCTCTCTGTCGTGCGTGCGCTCACGGCCGGCGCCTTCGCGTCTGCCTGGCGAGGAGGAGAAGGAGATACGCGCCGCCGATGACGATCGTGACGACGCCGACGGGGACGCCGGTCGGGACGACGTGCTGGGCGATCTGATCGGCGGCGAGCAGGAGCGCCGCCCCCGTGAGGGCGCTCGCGACGAGGGGGAGGCCGGCGGATCGCGTGAGCCGGTGCGCGATCTGCGGGGCCGTGAGGGCGACGAAGGCGATCGGT
The DNA here is from genome assembly GCF_000422385.1 of Microbacterium indicum DSM 19969. Taxonomy (GTDB): domain Bacteria; phylum Actinomycetota; class Actinomycetes; order Actinomycetales; family Microbacteriaceae; genus Microbacterium; species Microbacterium indicum. The sequence continues at coordinate 38,048 of NZ_AULR01000005.1, read as the reverse complement.
CCCGTCACGGCGGTCACGGACGCGGTGAGGGCGATGCCCACGACGAGGATCGCGAGCCGGGCCGGCTCGAGCGGCACGCCGTGCGCCCGCGCCTGGTCGTCGCCGAGCTCGAGCTGCCGCAGGGCGGGGTGCAGCGCCGCGGTCGCCGCGAGGGCGACGGCCACGACGATCGCGACGGGCAGCAGCGTCTGCGCGGAGACGAGGCTCAGCGACCCGGCGCCCCAGATCGCCGCCGTCATCGCGACCTCGGTCTGCAGTCGCAGGAGCAGCCAGGTGTTGAAGGCGTGCAGCATTGCCGTGACCCCGATCCCGACGACGATCAGCCGGAACCCCGCGAGCCCTCCGCGATAGGCGAGGGCGTACACGACGAAGGCCGTCACGAGGCCGCCCGCGATGGCGCCCGCGGCCCCGGAGATCGCCGTCTGGCCCGCGAACGCGATCGCGAGGATCGCGCCGGTGTAGGCGCCGGTCGAGAACCCGATGACGTCGGGGGATCCGAGGGGGTTGCGCGACAGCGTCTGGAACAGGGCGCCGGACACGCCCAGGGCTGCGCCGAAGACGAGCGCGGCCGCGACCCGGGGGAGGCGCCACTCCAGCACGACCGTCCGCGCGAAGCCGGCGTCGGGGTCGAACATCGCGCCGAGGACCTCGGCGGGGGTCAGCGCGTACGACCCCGCCGCGAGGGCGAAGACGGCGAGCGCGACGAGCGCGACGACGAGGGAGGCGAGGACGATGCGCGCCCGGTTCACAGCCCCGTCACCCGCCTCCGGCGCACGATCGCGATGAGCACGGGTGCCCCGAGGAACGCCGTCACGATGCCGACCGCGACCTCGCCCGGCCAGAGGACGACGCGGGCGACGACGTCGGCGACGAGCAGCAGCACCGGGGCGAGGATCGCCGTCACGGCGATGATCCAGCGCTGATCCTGGCCGACGAGCCACCGTGCCACGTGCGGGATCATGAGGCCGACGAAGCCGATCGGCCCTGCCATGGCCGTCGCGGATCCGGCGAGAAGCGCGACCGCCGCGATCGCGAGGACGCGGGTGCGCACGACGCGGGCGCCGAGCGCCGTCGCGAGGTCGTCGCCGAGGGAGAGCGCGTTGAGCGCGGGGGAGAGGCCGAGCGCCAGGACGACGCCGGCGGCGAGGAACGGCCACAGCGGCGCGACGACGCCCCACCCGCGGTCCTCGAGGCGCCCCGACTCCCATACCTGCAGCGAGGAGAAGGTCTCGGGATCGATGAGGCGCAGCCCGGCGATGATCCCGGCGAGGACGGCGCCGATCGCGACCCCCGAGAGGACGAGCTGGGCCGGGTCCGCGCGCCGCGTCGCCCCGATGAGCCACACGGCCGCGGTGGCGACGAAGGCCCCGGCAAGAGCGAACCACACGTAACCGGCGGGCGCCGTGACGCCCCACACGGCGATGGCGATCGCGACGAAGAACGCCGATCCCTGGGTCACGCCGAGGATCCCCGGGTCGGCGAGCGGGTTCCGGGTGATCGCCTGCACGATCGCGCCGGCGACGCCCAGGCCGAGGCCCGCGAGGATCGCCACGACGGTGCGGGGGAGCCGCAGGCCGACGACCGCGGCGGCGTCGGCCGGATCCGCGTCGCCGCCCGTGAGGATCGTCCACACCGTGGCGAGGTCGACGGGGCGGGAGCCGAAGGCGATCGAGGCGCTCGCCGTGGCGGCGAGCGCGACCAGACCGAGGGCGACGACCGCGAGCCGTGCCACGAGGGGGCGGCTCCGCGTCTCCGTCTCAGGGGTCACAAGGAATGAGCTTAGGCTAAGCTAACGTGCCCGAACGCACTTCCGCCCGTCACGAAGGATCGTCATGCGCCGTCTGACCTCGCTCTTGGCCGTCTCGGCCGCCCTCTCGCTCGCGCTCGCCGGATGCGCGGCGTCCGACGGCGGCACGGCGGCGGAGACCCCCGACGCGTCGGGCGGGGAGGGGGCCGTCGTCGAGACGAAGTTCGGCGACATCGAGGTGCCGGACTCGCCCGAGCGGATCGTCGCGCTCGGCTGGGGCGACGCCGAGACGGTGCTCGCGCTCGGCGGCCAGCCCGTCGGGGCGAGCGACTGGCTCGGGTTCGGCGGCGACGGCGTGGGACCGTGGGCCGACGGGCTCTACGACGAGTCTCCCGTCATCATCGACACGCTCGAGCCCGACTACGAGCAGATCGCGGCGCTCGAGCCCGACCTCATCCTCGACGTGAAGAGCTCGGGCGACCAGGACCGCTACGACCGCCTGTCGTCGATCGCGACGACGGTGGGCGTTCCCGAGGGCGGGGACTCCTACCTCACGTCCCAGGACGACCAGCTCCGGATGATCGCCGAGGCGCTCGGCCAGACCGATCAGGCGGACAAGCTGTCGGCCGACATCGACGACGCCTTCGCGTCGGCGCGCGACGCCCACCCCGAGTGGGACGGGCTGACGTCGGTCGCCGCGACCCGCAGCTCGAGCGGCTGGGGCGCATACGTCGACGGCGCCGAGCGCGTGGAGTTCCTGAAGCGCCTCGGCTTCGTGCAGTCGCCGGAGATCGCGGCGCTCCCCGCGGGGTCGTCCGGATTCAGCGTCGACGTCTCGTCCGAGCAGCTCGACGTCTTCGACGCCGACCTGATCGTCGCCTTCCCCATCTGGATCGAGACGACCGAGATCACCGACGACCCACAGTGGCAGGCGATCCCCGCGGTCGCGGAGGGGCACTCGGTCGTGCTCGACGGCGACATCTCGTCGGCGTACTCGCTCGGCAGCCCGCTGTCGACGCAGTACGCCGTCGAGCAGGTCGTGCCGCTCCTCGAGGACGCGCTCAGCTGACGAGGCCGCGCCGCACGGACGGTCGGCGCGCACGACGGAGATCACATGGCAGAAGAACTCGCATCCGGCCGCGCCGTGAAGCCGGCGAACGCGCACGTCACGCGGCTGACGGTGGTCGCGGCCGAACGGATCAGCGCCGGCTTCCAACGCGTGACTCTCGCGACCGACGACGAGCGCTTCGCCGGCGAGTTCGACGCGATGGGTCACGACCAGTGGTTCCGGCTCTTCCTGCCGAGGGAGGGTGAGGAGCTCGTGCTCCCGGAGTCGGGGCTCACGGGCTGGTACGCGACGCTCCTCGCGATGCCGGACGACGACCGGCCCACGGTGCGGAACTACACGATCCGGGACGCGAGGCGCGACGGATCCCGGTGGCTCCTCGACGTCGACTTCGTCGTCCACACGGGTCGGTCCGGCGAGGTCGAGGGCGAGGCCGCCGCGTGGGCTCTCCGCGCCCGCGCGGGCGACCAGGTGGGCGTGCTCGACCAGGGGCGCATCTTCCACGCGCCCGACGACGCCGAGCGCCTCGTGATCGTCGCCGACGAGTCGGGCGTTCCTGGGGTGGAGGGGATCCTCCGCTCCCTCGGCGAGGGCGTCTCCGCCGACGTCGTCCTCGAGGTCCCGCACGGCGACGACCGGCGCTCGCTGCCCACGCCGGCCGACGCGCGGGTCAGGTGGCACGTGCGCGGGCCGGGCGAGCGCGCGGGCGACGGAGCCCTCGCGCTGCTCGCCGACGTGACGGTCGACGACGGCGCCTACGCCTACCTCGTCGGCGAGGCCGGCTTCATGCTCGAGGGCAGGCGGATGCTCCTCGACGGCGGCATGTCGAAGGGCGCGATGGACTTCTGCGCGTACTGGCGCGGAGCGAAGCGCCGATCGGTCGCGGAATCCGCCCGATAGGATGGGGTGTCAACCACCCGAATAATTCAGGGGGCATGCCATGCCAGGAATCGTGATCGTCGGCGTCCAGTGGGGCGATGAGGGCAAGGGCAAGGCGACCGACCTGCTCGGCGAGCGCACCGAGTGGGTGGTGAAGTTCAACGGCGGAAACAACGCCGGCCACACCGTCGTCATCGGAGACGAGAAGTACGCGCTGCACCTCCTGCCGTCGGGCATCCTCTCGCCCGGTGTGAACCCCGTGATCGGCAACGGCGTCGTCGTCGACCTCGGCGTGCTCTTCGAGGAGCTCGAGGCGCTCGACTCGCGCGGCATCGACACGTCGCGCCTGCGCATCTCGTCGAGCGCGCACGTCATCACGCACTATCACCGCACCCTCGACAAGGTGCAGGAGCGCTTCCTCGGCAAGCGCCAGATCGGCACGACGGGCCGCGGCATCGGCCCGGCGTACGCCGACAAGATCAACCGCATGGGGATCCGGATCCAGGATCTCTTCGACGAGTCGATCCTGCGGCAGAAGGTCGAGGGGGCTCTCGACCAGAAGAACCACCTCCTGACGAAGCTCTTCAACCGCCGCGCGATCGAGGTCGACGAGATCGTCGAGGACCTGCTGTCGTACGTCGAGCGCATCCGCCCGATGGTCGCCGACACGAGCCTCGTCCTCAACGAGGCGCTCGACCGCGGCGAGGTCGTCGTGTTCGAGGGCGGCCAGGCGACGATGCTCGACATCGACCACGGCACCTACCCGTTCGTCACCTCGTCCACCGCGACGGCCGCGGGCGCGGCGAGCGGATCGGGCGTCGGCCCCAACCGCCTCGACCGCATCGTCGGCATCGTGAAGGCCTACACGACGCGCGTCGGCGCGGGGCCGTTCCCGACCGAGCTCGAGGGCGAGGAGGCCGACTGGCTGCGCGAGCAGGGCCACGAGTACGGCGTGACGACGGGGCGCGCCCGCCGCGTCGGCTGGTACGACGCCCCGATCACGCGCTACGCGACGCGCATCAACGGCGTCACCGACCTCGTCATGACCAAGCTCGACACTCTGACGGGGCTCGAGCGGATCCCCGTCTGCGTCGCCTACGAGGTCAACGGCGAGCGCGTCGACGAGGTGCCGATCAACCAGAGCGACTTCCACCACGCGAAGCCGATCCTCGAGGAGCACCCCGGCTGGACCGAGGACATCACGGGCGTGCGCGACTTCGCCGACCTGCCGCAGACGGCCCAGGACTACGTCCTGGCGCTCGAGGAGATGAGCGGGACGCGCATCTCGGTCATCGGCGTCGGCCCTGGGCGCGAGCAGGTCATCGTGCGCCACGACCTCGTCGACTGACCGCGCGGCCCGCCGCCACGACGCCCCACGCGACGAGCGCGAAGAGCGCCGCGATGGCGGCGACGTAGGCGGCGACGCCCGTGTACCCGCCCTGCAGGTGCGGGTCGAGGAACGGGTACGGATACCACCACGGGTCGCCCGTGACCTGGTTCGCGACCCGGTCGGCCCGCACCAGCGTGTAGGTCGCCCAGGCGATCGGATACGCGACGACGATCCAGATGGATCCCCAGGGCAGCGGGCGCCTGCGGGGCGCCGCGAAGAGATCGACGAGCATGAACGCCGGACCGACCACGTGGACGACCTCGTTGACCCACCGGATCGAGACGGGGATGTCGCGCAGCAGCAGGTTGTAGACGACGCCCGTGATGATCATGGACGTCGCGGCGAGGGCCAGCAGGACCGCGATCCACGCCGGTTCGGTGCGCCCCCGCCGGAGGCCCCAGACGCCGGCGGCGGCGAGGGCGACGGCGGCGAGCAGGTTCGACTCGTTCGTGAAGAAGCTGAAGAAGTTCGCGACGATCGTCGGCAGATGCCAGCCCGACGCCAGGGCGTCGGCGCGCGTCTGGGCGAACTGGGTCGCGACGGCGGTGGCGAGGAGCGCCGCGACGGCGAGGCGCAGGATCGACCAGGTGCGGATCATGCCGCCACCGTATCGGGGCGCGGCGCGGCTCGAGGGCGCCGTGGGGCGCGGCGCCTACGCGATCGGCAGCTCGGTGAGGAGCCGCTCGAACTCGGCGCGGTCGTCCTGCGACAGCTGCTGCGGCGCGATGAGGGTCAGGTCGAGTCCCTCGAGGGGCGCGCCGTCGGGCGTCGTCGACTGCTGCGAGGCGCGGAAGTCGCCCGTCGGGTCGTTGTCGAGATCCATGATGGTCGCGTAGAGCAGCGGGGTCGCGGGGGCGGTCGCGGGATCGGCCGCGACGGTCTGCATCTGCGAGGTCGCGTACTCCCAGAGGGCCTGCGTCTCGGGATCCGCCGACCCGTAGAGGGCCGTGAGCGCATCGTCGCCGATCGTCGCCGCGGGAACGCTGAGGCCCTGCAGATCCCACCACGTGCCGTCGGCCCGCAGGACGTCGTCGATCGTCTGGAGGACCGCGCGCTTCTCGTCGCTGTCGTGGACCGCCTGCTCGGTGCGCCACACGGGCGCGGTGTAGCGCTGGAGGAGCGACTCCCCGCCGTATCCGTTGCGCTCGGGGCGCGACGTAGCGTCGGCGACCTGCACCCACGTGAAGCCGTATTCGGCGCTCAGGCGGTCGCGGATCCGATCGGAGATCGCGTCCATGCCGGCCTGTCTCTGCTCGAGCGACGGCGACGCGAGGACGGCCTGCGGGTCGATGCCCTTGATCCCGGGGTATTGGAGCTCGGCGCGCTGCTCGCTCGTCATGCCGCCCGAGTAGTCGCCCGTCTGCGCCGAGACGACGGCGCCCGCGGCCGTCGCGGTGCCGACGTTCGCGACGAGGCCGATCGTCAGCGCGACGGCCCCGAGGATCCGCGCCCGCGGCGACACGAGCGCCGCCGTCACGAGCGCCGCGAGGAGCAGCTGCACGACGACCGTCGTCGCGCCGAGGACGAGGTGCGACGCGCCCGCGAAGACCATCGCGGCGAGGACCACGGCGAACAGGACCGCCGCGATGAGCGCGACGACGCCGAGCGCGCTCGCGCCCTTGCGCTCGGCGGGAACCGAGCGGGCGAAGAGCGGGAACGCCGGGTCGTCGCTGTAGCGCCGCTCGCCGCGGTAGCCGCCGGGCGGCGGCACGGGTGGGGCGCCCGCGTGCGATGCGGGCGGGCTCTGGCGCCTCTGGATCACCATGGCTTCTCGACCCCCGATCCGTCGCCCGTCGAGGATCCGTCGTCCTGGCCCATGCCGTCGCGCTCGGCCTGGCCCTCGCGCAGCTGGTCCTCGAGATCGTCGAGCTGGCCCTGCGACGGGGCGTCGCCGTCGCTGCCCTCCGCCTGGGGATCGTCCTGCTGCTGCTCGGCCTGCGCGGCGGCCTCCTCCTGCTTCTGCTTGAGGCGCTGCTCGGCGTCCTGCCAGAGCTGCTCGTAGCGCGGATCCTCGGCGCAGCCCGCGGGCGCGCCCGCGAGGGCGACGAGCGCCTGGTCGTAGAGGTCGCGTGCCGCGGCGCCCGCCTGCTCGTCGCCCTGCCACTCGAGGACGAGCGAGAGATTCAGCCGCACGGGGCACTGGTCCATGCCGCTCGCGAGGGGCAGCGCCTGCTCGAACTCGGCCTGCGCGCCCGTGAGGTCGTCGCTCGCGGCGAGGCCGACGCCCGCGTTGTACGGCGCCTTCCACGGCTCGAACCAGTTGAGGAACGACTGCCGCTCGGCCGCCTGGACCGCGGCGGGCATGTCGTCGCGGGCATATGCGTCGGCCGCCTGATACGCGAACGCGTACATCGCGATGAGCTTCACGACGAGCGCGAGGGCGAGGAGGACCACGGGCGCCGAGGCGACCCCGATCCAGACGCGGGCTCGGTTGCGCGGGGTCACGGGCGATCATCTCCGAGGGATGCGGACGGATCCTGCGGCCCCGCGCCCGGCGCCGGTCCGATCGCGGTCGCGCGGCCCCGCCGTGCGCCCGCGATCACGCGGGTCGCCCGGATCGCCGCGGCCCCTCGCGCGAGCTCCGCCGCCAGGAGGGCCGCGACGAGGAGCGCGGCGACCCAGGTGAGCTCGGTGCGGGTGCCCGTCTCATCGTCGCCGAACGTCGTCGTCACCGACGGGGCCTCGGGGAAGTCGGCCGCGGCGTCGGCCGTGCGGTGCTGGTACCCGACGCCGAGCTGATCGGCGACGTCGCCGAGGGCCTGCTCGTCGATGACCGAGAGCGCGTCGGATCCCTGGTACTGGATGTACGGGGCGTCGGCCTCGTCGGTGACGCCGACCTCGCGCATGGGGCCGCCCTGCGTCGTGCCGTATCCGAACACGGCGCCGCCGTCGACGTAGGGAGCCGACGCCGCGAACGACTCGGGCTCGGATCCCGTGGTCTGCTCGCCGTCGCCGAGGTAGAAGACCATGCGCGACCGCCCCGAGTCGTCGGACGCCGCGGCCGCGAGCGTCTGCTCGAGCAGGTCGGCCGCGACGCCGATCGAGGATCCGCGGGAGTACGCCGTGGCGGGCGGCCGCATGACGTCGATCGACGCGAGAAGCGCGTCCTGGTCGGTCGTGAGCGGCAGGCGCTGCGTCGCGTCGTTGTCGAACGCGATGAGGGCGTACCGGGCGCCGGGGTATGCGGCGACGAGGTCGGCGACGTCGTCGCGCACGCCGTCGAGCCGGGTCTGACCATCGCCCCAGTCCTCGGCCGTGATGGAGGTCGTGGCGTCGACGACGACGTACACGTCGACGTCGGTCGCGACGGTGCGGGCCGCCCCGTCGGGGACGCCGGGCCGCAGGGCGACGAGGCCGACCGCGAGGACGAGCACGACGCGCAGGGCCCACGCGAGGCGTCGCGGCCCGCGGGCGAGCTCGAACACCGCGAGGCCGAGGACGGGCAGCACGATCACGGCGAGGAGGGCCAGGGGGATCACGGGCTGGACGGTCATGCGCGAGCCCTCCAGACCACGACGACGGTCCCGAGCGCCGCGACGAGCAGGACGACGGCCCAGATCGTCGGGTCGTCGGACCACACCGTCTCGGCCTCGCCCTGCAGGGCCCGGGCCTCCTGCTTCTGGACATCGGCCACGATGTCGGCGACCGTCGTCGCGCCGCGCAGCGCGTACGCCCGCCCGCCCGTCGAGGCGGCCGCCTCGTCGAGGTCGACGCTGAGCGGCGACTGGTCGTCGGCGATCGGGTTGAGGGCGAAGACGCGGATCCCCCGCTCGCCGGCGAGGGCCGCGGCCTGCTGGAGGGTGACGACCTGCTCGCCGACGACCTCGTTGTCGGTCGCGAGGATCACGGATCGCGAGCGCTCCTCGTCGTCGTGGTCGAAGCGGAGGGCGCACGACGCGAGCCCGTCGCCGATGAGCGAGGAGCCGGGGCCGTCGAGAGTGCCCGTCCAGTGCTCGGGGACCGACTGGTAGTCGTTCGACGCGATGCTGTCGCGCATGCTCGCGAGGTTGCGCCGGGCGAACTCGTAGTCGTCGGTCAGGGGGAACGACTGCACGGCCGACGAGTTGAACACCGTGAGGCCGATGCGCTCGCCCGCGAAGCGCTCGGTCAGGTCGGCGAAGGTGTCGAGGATCTCGACGTCGACGTCGCTCATCGACCCCGACACGTCGAGGCAGAGCATGACGTCGCGGCTGTGCTCTTCGGGCAGCACCGTCTGCGACGACATCGGGCGCGCGGCGACGACGCCCGCCACGACGACGGCCGCCCCGCCGAGGACGAGGACGCCGGCGAGGGCCGCAGCCCGGCGCCGCGCCGCCCGCCTCACCGACGGCAGCGCGCGCAGCCGCTCGGCGCGGGCGACCGACGCCCCGCTCGGCGAGCCGTGCGTGCGACGGCCCCAGACGAGGCCGGCCGCGACGGCGAGCGCCGCCGCGACGACGACCGCGACGAGGATCCACCACTGGCTCAGTGCCATGCCGTCACCACCCGTCGCGCCGCCGCGGCGCCAGCGACGGGGTCGACGACGACCCCGCGCCGGAAGAGGCTCGGGTAGTAGTGGCGGCGCAGCGCGTCGACGAGCGAGGGGTGCACCCCGCGGGCGACGAGCTCGTCGAGCGACATGACGGGCGTCTCGAGGCCCGTGTACTCGTTGACGAACGCGCGGGTCAGGCGGCTGAGCTCGGCGTTCGCCGCGCGGGCGCGCATGCTCCCGTCGGCATACGCCGCCTCGACGTCGTCGATCAGCCCGAGGTAGCGGGCGCGGAGGTCGTCGAGCGACAGGGGCGGCTCGACCTCCTCGGGCCGCTCGCGCGCGGGCCGTGTGAGCGCCCACACGATCCATGCCCCGGCGGCTATGGCCACGAGGATCGCCAGCGCCACGACGAGCCACCAGCCCGAGTACTGCTGTGGCGGCACCAGCTCGCCCGGCGCCGCGCTAGCCGCGAACACGGGCAGACCTCTCGTCCAGCATCGCGAGGATCCGCGGCACCGCCGTCTCGGCGTCGTCGATCTCGACGCGGCTCACACCGAGCCGGCCGAGCACGTCGCGCCGGTGCGCGTCCTCGGCGGCACGGGCCTCGGTGACCTCGCGGATCACCTCGGCGTCGCCTTGGAGGAACGCCGGCACCTGCCACCCGCTCTCGGCGTCGCGCCGCGAACGGGAGCCGGGGGATCGGCGCGCGAGAACCGGATCGGCGTCGCGGATCGTGACCCAGAGCACGTCGTGCTGCGCCTGCAGGCGCCGGATCTGCCGCTCGTGCTCGGCCGTCAGCGGATCCTCTCCCGTCACGACCACGAGGATCGCGCGCCGCCGGACGGTGCGGGCGATGTGATCGAGCACGCGCTCGCGCGAGGAGGGCGCGTCGGCGGGGGCGTCGCGCAGCGCCCGCAGAGCGTGCTCGAGACCGCCCTCCGACCGGCGCGGCGGTGTGCGGGTGACGCGCGACGCGTCGCCCGAGACCACCGACACGTCGTCGCCGTGGCGCACGGCGAGGAGCCCCAGCGCGCCCACCGCGAGGATCGCGAGCCGCATCTTGGGCAGCTCGTCGGGCGCGAGCGCCGCCATGCCCCGCCCCGCGTCGACCGCGAACAGCACGGTGTGCATGCGCGTCGCCCGCGACCGCTTGACGAGCAGCTCGGCGTGCCGGGCCGTCGCCCGCCAGTCGATATCGCGCACGTCGTCGCCCGTCTCGTACGCGCGCAGGTCCTCGAAGTCGAGGCTGCGCCCGCGCTGCAGCGACGCGTACGCCCCGTCGAGGACGTGCGACGAGGCGACGCGCGAGTGGATGAAGAGGCGGCTCTTCACCCGCGTGAGGAGGGCTGTCATGCGGATCAGGGGGTCGGCACCGCGGCGAAGATCGCGTCGACGAGGTCTTCGGGCCGCACGCCGTCGGCCTCGGCCTCGAAGGTCGTGAGGACGCGGTGGCGGAGCACGAGGTGGCGCAGGGCGTGGATGTCCTCGGGGAGCACGTGGCTGCGGCCCTGCAGCAGAGCGAGGGCGCGAGACGCCTGGAGGAAGGCGATCGACGCGCGAGGGCTCGCGCCGTAGCGGATGTACCGGGCGCGCTCCTCGCCGATGTACGGCTCGGGGTTCCGCGTGACGTAGGCGAGCCCCACGATGTAGTTGCGGATCGCCTCGCTGACGTGCACGCGGCGCGCGATGCCCTGCAGAGTCTCGATGTCGGCGAGCGACGCCGCCTGCGCGACGTGGCTCTCGGGATCCAGCGCCCCCGAGTCGAGGCGGGCGAGGACCTCGAACTCGTCCTGCGGCGTGGGGTAGGTGACGATCTCCTTGAGGAGGAAGCGGTCGAGCTGCGCCTCGGGCAGCTCGTAGGTGCCCTCCTGCTCGATGGGGTTCTGCGTCGCGATCACGAGGAACGGGCGGGGGAGCGGGTGCGCCTCGCCGCCGATCGTCGTCTGGCGCTCCTGCATCGCCTCGAGCATCGCCGACTGGGTCTTGGCGCTCGAACGGTTGATCTCGTCGAGCAGCACGATGTTGGCGTGCACGGGGCCGAGGACGGTGCGGAACGCGGTCGCCGCGGGATCCCACACCTGGGTTCCCGTGATGTCGCTCGGCATGAGATCGGGCGTGCACTGGATCCGCCGGAACGACGCCTGGACCGTGTCGGCCAGCGTCGACGCCGCCGTGGTCTTCGCGAGGCCCGGCACGCTCTCGAGCAGGATGTGGCCGCCCGCGATGAGCGCGACGAGGAGGCTCGTGCGGAGCTCGGCCTGGCCGACCATCTTCGCCGAGTACGAGGCCTCGACGCGGCCGAGGATGTCGCGGGCCGCGCCCATCTCGGCGTCGGTCGGGGCGGTCTGCGGATCGGTCATGCGTCCACGCTATCCGCCGACCTCCGACATGCGAACCGCCGGGTACCCTCGTGGCATGAGCGATGCGCACGACGACCCGATGGCCACCCTGCTGCGACTGCGCGGCAGCATCGACAACATCGACGCCGCCCTCGTGTATCTGCTCGCCGAGCGGTTCCGCGCCACGACGCAGGTCGGCTACCTGAAGGCCGCGCACGAGATGCCGGCGAGCGACCCGGCCCGCGAGGAGCGGCAGATCGCGCGCCTCCACGAGCTCGCGCGCGACGCCGATCTCGACCCCGAGTTCGCCGAGAAGTGGTTCAACTTCGTCGTCGCCGAGGTCATCCGCCATCACGTGGCGGCGGGCGCGGCCGAGGCCTGACCCGCCCCGCTCCGGCGCCCTGCGGGGTCCGCTTCCCGGCCGCCGGTCGGCGTGTCGGGCCCCCGCCGCGGCTTTCCGCCGTACCTTGTGTGCGCGGCGCCTCGAACTCCCGCCGGTTGACCCCCGCCCCCGTCGGCGCGGCCGGGGCGTTGCCGGCCGCGCAGTCCCGCACTACCCTGCTGCCCCGCAGGACTACGGCAGATCTGGCCGGTCCCGCCTCCCGGTCGGCGTGTCGGCTCCCCGCCGCGGTTTTCCGCCGTACTTGTGCGCGCGGCGGCCCGGTGCCGCGGTCGGACGAATCCGGTGGGTGAGGCCGCGGCCGCCGCGGCCGTCGTCGTTGCCGCGATCCGACCCCGCCCGCAGGACTACGGCAGAACAGGAAGCAGAACGGCGACGCGCCGGGTCTCGCCCCGGACGCGCCGCCGTTCTGCCGTACTCATGCTCCGCAGGTGTCGCAGATCCCCGTCGCCGGCATGACCATGAAGCACGTCGGGCAGATCTTCTCCTGCCGCTCGGGCTTCGCCGGGGCCGCGGCGGCGCGGGGCGAGCTCGTGCGCGGCGCACTCGCGCGCGGCTTCGCCGCCCGCTTGGGCTTGGCGGGCTCCGCCGCCACGGGGATCACGGGGTGCGAGACGCCCCACGCGCCGTGGAAGCGGCGGCTCGGCCAGCGGTCGGCATCGCCCGCGCGGCGGACGGCGTCGCTCTCCGAGCGGAAACCGGTCGTGTAGCCGGCGTGCACCTCGAGAGCGGGGCCGCTGCCCTGCTCGGCTTTGAAGTAGTCGCCGAAGCCGACGAGGCGGACGACGCCGGAGCTGTCGAGGATCCGGCGGATCAGATCCCGATTCTCGACGGGGGTCTGGTACCGGTCGAAGGCGTCCGAGAGCGAGGCGATCGGGGTGGCGCGCTCGCGGGCGTTCTTGGTGCGGGAATCACGGGCCGCCAGCATGTCTGCGGCTTCGGGGGTATGGTCCACGGACCCAGGCTACGGGCCGCCGCCTGCACGACTACGGCGAGATTCGGCCCCCGGTCCCTGAGGAACCCGGATACGGCGCCCGGGCGCCGGAACCGCCGTGCTCATGCCGCGTACCGCAACCGGAACCGCTCGAGCACGAGGGGCGCGTCGTCGGCGAACGGCCGGCCGACGTCGACGTGATCCTCGAAGAAGTCGCGGTGCACGCGGCGCCAGTACGCGAGCGAGCGGTCGCCCTCGCCCTCGGCGAACGCATGCTCGGCCGACACCTCGTCGAACGGCACGATCTCGACGGCGAGGGTCTGGATGACGGCGCGCGGAGCGCCCGCCCCGTCGAGTATGACGTCGAAACCCCCTGCGACCGGCAGATCCTCGCCCTCGGCCTGGTACTCCCAGAGGTAACCTGCGGTCCCGGTCTTCACACCGTCGAGGACGAGTTGCAGGAGCTCGTCGGCATGCTCCGGCGTCGCGCCGAAGCCCCACACGCGGTCGGCGGCGGGCAGGTCCACGGGGAGGGACGGATCCGCGTCGCGCGCGGCGGCCCAGAAGTCGGCGATGCTCACCCGACCATTCTGTCAGCGGGCACGACTACGGCAGATCTCGCCGCATCGGCCGGGACACGCCGGATCCCCGGCTCGGGCCGCACGATCTGCCGTAGTTCTGCGCGCGAGGGAGCGGGCGTCAGGCCTCGAGGGATCCGGCGACGCGGCGCCGCAACTCCGCCTCGGAGACGTCGGAGAGCACGATCAGGCCGTCGAGCTCCTCGCGCACGCGGCGGTAGGCGGTCTGCCGCTCGGCGGCCGTCGCGGACTGGTCGACGGCGACGTTCAGCAGCTGCTGCGCGCGGCCGAGGCGCTGCCGTTCGGCCTCGGTGAACCCCGTATCGCGCACGCGCCGCGCCTCCTGCTCGGCGACATCGAAAGCGACCTCGCAGTCGTGCACGGCGTCGCGGTACTCGGCATACTCCTCGGACGAGATCCGCGCCTCGGCGGAGGCCGGGCGCAGCGCGTCGGCGGCCTTCTTCGCTCGCAGGAATGCGGCCGTGCGGGGATCCCGGCCGTCGCTCATCGTCGGGAACGCGATGACGCGCGCCACGTCGAGCTCGTATTCGAGCCAGCGACGGGTCAGATCGTCGTGCGTCGCCATGATCCTGCTGACGCGAGAACGGAAGTCGCCCTCCTCGATCGCGGGGGCCTCGCCGGGGCCCGTGACGCCCTTCGCCCTCGCCTTGGCCTCGATCACCTCGAGCCGCCGCTTGTGGTCGAGCTCCTGCTGCTTGCGGAACCAGCCGCTCGCGTTGCCGGCGACGGCCGCGATGGCGCCGCCGAGCGGGAAGACGAGCCACCAGTAGCTCGCGGCGAACGACCAGAAGTTCATGTGCATCAGGATACGGCGCGAGCGACGCGCAGGACTACGGCAGATTTAACGCGTGATCGTGGGAAAACCCCGGATCCGCCCCTCCCCGGACGGTTCTGCCGTAGTCCTGCGCGTGGGACGTGGGCGACGGGCTCCCGAGGACGATCGCGGCGGTACGCCAAGGCCGGGGGCGCCGGCACCCGACCCCGCCGCGCACGACTACGGCAGATGTCGCGCCGGGGGCCTCGACACGCCGGGCAGCGATGCCGACGGTGCGAAATCGCCGTAGTCCTGCACACGCGGGTGGTGCGCGGGGGTACCGCCGCCGCGCGGCCTCACCCGAACAGCGTCAGCAGGACGGTCGACCCGCCGCCCGTGAGGATCAGGGCGACGATGACGGTCCAGGCGACGCCGCGGATCCGCCGGTTGCGGCGGACGAGGCGCGACTGCTCCATGTCGTCGTCGCCCTCGAGCTCGGGCGGCACATCCATCTGCTCGTGCTGCATGATCAGACGGGCTCGGAGACCGTCTCGCCGAAGTACCCCGGCAGCGTCGACGCGCTCATCTCGCGCAGCTCGGCGGCCGAGAACGTGAACACGTCCTGCACCTCGAGATCGGCGACGGTGTCGGTCACGCCGATGCGCATGACGGGGTAGTCGCGCCCGGCGCACAGCCCGTGGAACTTCACGTCCTCCTCGCGCGGCACCGTCACGATGACGCGCCCCGTCGACTCGGCGAACAGCGCGTTGGCGGCGTCGACGCCGTCGCGCTCCATGATCTCGCTGATCCACACGCGGGCGCCGACGCCGAAGCGCGTGACGCCCTCGGCCAGCGCGAGCGCGAGGCCGCCCTCGCTGAGGTCGTGCGCGCTCGAGATGAGCCACTCGTCGTTCGCCGCCTGCAGCAGCCCCGCGAGGCGCTTGTGGGCCTCGAGGTCGACGACCGGCGGCTTGCCGCCGAGGTGGCCGTGGATGACGTCGGCCCAGGCGGATCCGCTCAGCTCGTTGGCCGTGACGCCCAGCAGGTAGATGTTCTCGCCGGCGTCCTGCCAGCCGCTGGGGATCCGGCGCGACACGTCGTCGACGATGCCCATGACGCCCACGACGGGGGTCGGGTGGATCGGCGTCGTGCCGGTCTGGTTGTAGAACGACACGTTGCCGCCCGTGACGGGCACGCCGAGCGTCTGGCAGGCGTCGGAGAGCCCGTCGACGGTCTGCGAGAACTGCCACATGACCTCGGGGTTCTCGGGGGATCCGAAGTTCAGGCAGTCGGTGACGGCCGTCGGGACGGCGCCCGTGACGGCGACGTTGCGGTACGCCTCGGCGAGCGCGATCTGCGCGCCCTGGTACGGGTCGAGCTGGCAGAAGCGGCCGTTCGCGTCGGTCGCGATCGCGAAGCCGAGGCCCGACTCCTCGTCGACGCGGATCATGCCCGCGTCGTCGGGAAAGGAGAGGGCCGTGTTGCCGAGCACGTAGTAGTCGTACTGGTTCGTGATCCAGCTCGTGTCGGCGAGGTTCGGGCTCTTGACGAGCTGCGCGAACTGCTCGCGGAGCACCTCGGGCTCGTTGGAGCGGGGGAGCGCGCCGGCCGAGTCGTCCTGCAGCGCGTCGATCCACGTGGGGTACGCGACGGGGCGGTCGTAGACGGGGCCGTCGACGGCGACGGTCGCGGGATCCACGTCGACGATCTTCTGGCCGCGGTGGTTGATGACGAGGCGTCCGTCGCCCGTCACCTCGCCGAGCACGCTGGTCTCGACCTCCCACTTGTCGACGACGGCCATGAACGCGTCGAGCTTCTCGGGCGCGACGATCGCCATCATGCGCTCCTGCGACTCGCTCATGAGGATCTCCTCGGCGGTCAGCGAGGGATCGCGCAGCAGCACCTGGTCGAGGTCGACGACCATGCCGGATCCGCCGTTCGCCGCGAGCTCGCTCGTCGCGCAGGAGATGCCGGCGGCGCCGAGATCCTGGATCGCCTCGACGAGCTCGCCCTGGAACAGCTCGAGGCAGCACTCGATGAGCACCTTCTCGGCGAAGGGGTCGCCGACCTGGACGGCGGGGCGCTTCGTGGGGCCGCCGTCGCTGAACGAGTCGGACGCGAGGATCGACGCGCCGCCGATGCCGTCGCCGCCCGTGCGGGCGCCGAAGAGCACGACCTTGTTGCCGGGGCCCGTCGCGTTGGCGAGGCGGATGTCCTCGTGGCGCATGACGCCGACGGCGAGCGCGTTGACGAGCGGGTTGCCCTGGTAGACCTTGTCGAACACGGTCTCGCCGCCGATGTTGGGCAGGCCGAGGCTGTTGCCGTACGACGAGATGCCGGCCGTGACTCCGTGGACGACCCGCGCGGTGTCGGGGTCGTCGATGGCTCCGAAGCGCAGCTGGTCCATGACGGCGACGGGCCGCGCGCCCATCGAGATGATGTCGCGGACGATGCCGCCGACGCCCGTCGCTGCGCCCTGGAAGGGCTCGATGTACGACGGGTGGTTGTGGCTCTCGACCTTGAAGGTCACGGCCCAGCCCTCTCCCACGTCGACCACGCCGGCGTTCTGCCCCATGCCGACCATGAGGCGCTCGCGCATCTCGTCGGTGACCTTCTCGCCGAACTTGCGGAGGTACAGCTTCGACGACTTGTAGGAGCAGTGCTCCGACCACATCACGGAGTACATCGCGAGCTCGCCCGACGTGGGGCGGCGGCCGAGGATCTCGCGCACCTGCTGGTATTCGTCGTCCTTCAGACCGAGAGCGGCGTAGGGCTGCTCCTTGTCGGGAGTGGCGGCGGCGTTCTCGACGGTGTCGACGACGTGTTCGGTGGTCACGCGGGTTGCTCCGTTGGTCGCAAGGAGGGGACCTGCACAGTCTATTCGGCGGGGCGGTTGATGCGGTCGCCCTCCCAGCTCAGCTCGGCGTCGCCGGGGATCTCGAGGGCCTCGATCCCGGGATCCGCGACGAGCTCCCGGATGAGGTCCGCGGATCCGCAGACGATCGTCGAGTCGAAGTCGATCTCGCTGACGACCGCCCACGCCCGGTCGTCGGGCCAGATGAGGCTCGGGCCGTGCGCCCACTCGGGGTGCTCGCCAGCCCAGGGGACGCGGGACGGCCAGCTCGGATCCGCCCACTCACCGAGGTCGCAGCGGAAGAGGATGTGCTCGCGGCCGGGGAGCTGGAGGAAGGGGCCCGCGGAGACCTCGTTGGGCAGGAGCCCCGGGACCCAGGCGCCGCGCCGGAAGATCCGCGGGAAGATGCTGCGCCGCGAGGCCTCGAGCATCGCGGTGTGCTGGTCGCCGACGTAGCGGGCGGCCTGCCCGCCGGCGTCGCGGCGGCCGAGCAGGTCGCCCCACCCGACCCAGACGCCGGCGTGCCCCTGGCCCGACGTCGTGTGGCGCGCGAGGACCCCGGCGACGTGCGCCAGCTGGCCCGGGTGGAGGGATCCCGTCTCGGGGTCGAGGTATCGCCACCCCGCCGCGTCGCGCGGCGTCGCGCCGTCG
Organism: Microbacterium indicum DSM 19969; assembly: GCF_000422385.1. GTDB lineage: Bacteria > Actinomycetota > Actinomycetes > Actinomycetales > Microbacteriaceae > Microbacterium > Microbacterium indicum. The sequence continues at coordinate 19,964 of NZ_AULR01000005.1, read as the reverse complement.
CCGTACGGGGACGGCGCCCCGACGAGCAGGTGCCACTGCGCGAGGGGGTGCATCGTGCGCCCGAAGGCATCGGCGGCCGTCGCCCAGGTCGTGTGTTCGGCGTCGATCTCGGCGCCCTCGAGCGCCGCCCACCCCGCCTCGTCGCCGTCATTGGGCCAGGCCGCGCCGACGGGCCGCTCGCGTGTCGCGGGATGGAGGATCCGCGCGTACGCCTCGAACCCGCCCGGGACCACGTCGAGCGATCCGGGCAGCCGCTCGCGCAGCCACGCGCCCACCGACACATCGTTCTGCCATCGCATGGGGGAAGCGTATGCGGGTGGTCCGTCAGACGAAGCGGGCCGCCTCGACGAGGTGCGCGGCGCGGGCCGGATCCAGGGCGCCGTCGGCGATCACGAGGTCGCAGCGCAGCTCGAGGATCGCGCCGTCGGCGAGGGCGAGCTCCTCGTCGAAGAACGGCGCGGGGCAGAGGCCGGCGTACTCCTCCGAGCGCACGAACCACTGCGGATCCCGGTCGAGACCCGCCATCACGACCGTCGCGCCGTCGCCGACGAGCCCCATCCACGGCGCCGTGCCTCCGCGCTGCGCGTCGGCGTCGACGAGGCCGCCCGGCGTCACGGCCCTGCCGCCCTCGAACGACCGCGGCCCGCGCCAGAACAGCCCGCCGTAGCCCGCGTTCTCGCGGCCCTGGGTCGTCGGGGATCCCATCGCGAGCGTCCCGCCCGAGACGTTGCGCAGCGACGTCTCCCATCGCAGAGCCCAGGCGTCGTCGGCGAGCACGGCGGCCCGCAGCCGGCGCTCCTCGGAGAAGACCGCGGATCCGTCCGCGGCGATCCACGCGAGGCGGTGGGCGTAGGCGCCCGGCCCGGCGTCGCGCTCCTCGGCGTGCACCTGCGCGCCGTTGTTGGGCAGCTGCACGTAGCGCCCCGCCTCGCGCGTGAAGGTCGGCCCGCCCCAGAAGTTGTGCGGGCCGGCGTTGGGCAGCGCGAGCGAGAGGCCCTGGTGCCAGACGTGGTCGTCGGGCCGGAAGAGCGTCACCTCGCGGCCCGCGCGCGTGCGCAGCGGGTGGACGTAGGGGCGCGGCGATTCGAGCGGGGCCGTGCGCGGTCGGATCTCGTAGCGCGCGAGCACGGCGTCGCCGTCGAGGAACAGGACGGCGTCGTCCCGGATCTGCGTCGTCGTCATCTGGCTACAGCGCGGTCACGCGGTCGCGGGCGCCTCGACCCACTTGGGGGTCGGGGGAGTCCAGTCGCGGATCTTCGCGAGCAGCTCCTGCGGATCCGTCGCCACGATGAGCGAGCGGCGGAACTCGTCGGCGACGAAGCCCTCGTCGACGAGGCGGGCGACGAGGTCGCGCAGCGGCGACCAGAAGCCGCGCACGTCGTAGACCGCGATGGGCTTCTGGTGCATGCCGAGCTGCAGCCAGGTCCAGACCTCGAAGAACTCCTCGAGCGTCCCGATGCCGCCCGGGAGCGCGACGAACGCGTCGCCGAGCTCGGCCATGCGCTGCTTGCGCTCGTGCATGTCGGCGACGACCTCGAAGCGGGTCAGGTCGTCGTGTGCGATCTCCTTGTCGACGAGCGCCTGTGGCATGACGCCGATGACCTCTCCGCCGGCGTCGCGCGCGGAGGAGGCCACGGCGCCCATGAGGCCGACGTTGCCTCCGCCGTAGACGAGCCCGCTGCCCGACTCAGCGATCGCCGTTCCGACGGCCCGCGCCGCCTCGATATAGGCCGGAACGCGGCCGGAGGATGAGCCCGTGAACACCGTGATGCGCATGGTGCCGACGATACCCACCGCACGAGTGCGGCAGATCTGTCGGCGGGGGCCCGGATCCCGGCGTGTCCGGCCCGGTCGGTTGATTTCCGCCGTAGTCCTGCCGGGCGGGCGCCCGAGACCGGGCCCGGCGGTCGGCGGCGGCGGCCTCGGCGGCGGGAGGCGGCCTGCGGCGGCTTCCCCGGCGGCCCCACCGCACGAGTACGGCAGATCTGTCGGCGGGGGTCCGGATCTCGGCGTGTCCGGCCCGGTCGGTTGATTTCCGCCGTAGTCCTGCCGGGCGGGCGCCCGAGACCGGGCCCGGCGACTGCCCGCGCCACCGGGGGTATACCCCTCCCGCGTCGTTCGCTTGTCGGCGGTCTGTGTGAGGATGGGCGGGTCCGCGACCGGAAGGGTCCCCTCGCATGGCCATGGAACGACGCAAGCGCAACCTGATCATCGGCATCTGCACGGCCGCCGCCGTGGTCGTCGTGGGCGGTGGGATCGCCACCGCCGCGCTCCTCCTGAACCGCGACCCCGAGCCGGTCGCCTCGAGCGCGACCCCCACCCCGACGCCGACCCCCACCCCGACGCCCACGCCCACCCCGACCCCCACGCCCGAGCCCGTCGCGCTCCCGGCCTCGGCGCCGCTGCAGGGCACGTTCGACGGGTGGAGCGCCGCGGGGCAGGCCGACGTGGCCGACGTCCTGCCGCAGGCGGGCGACGCGGCGAACGGCCAGATCTCGGCCTACATCGACTCGCCCGTCGCCCTCGACGACGTCACGGCCCTCAGCCGCACCGTCACGGTCGAGCCGGGCACGACGTACGACTTCACGGCTCAGGTGCGCCAGGGATCCGAGCTCCCGGCCGACGTCCACGCCTTCTTCCGCGTGGGCGGGCAGACGATCGACATCCCCGAGATCGACGCGGGCTGGACCGAGGTCACGGGCACCTACACGGCCCCGGGCGACGCGGGCGACATCGCCATCGAGGTCGTGCTCAACGGCGAGGTCACGACGCTGGGCGTCGACGACGTCGCGCTCACCCCCGAGGGCGGCGGCGACGACGTCGTCGGCAACGGCGGCTTCGAGACGGTCAGCGCCGACTGGGGCATCGCGAACAACGCCCTCATCATGCGCCAGAAGAGCGCCGCGATGGCGGTCTCGCTCCCCGACGGCGACGCGAACTGGACCGTCTCGACGACGGGAGGCGACGAGGTCGCGAGCGGCACGGCGCAGGTGCAGAACGGGATCGGATCCATCCCCCTCACCGACGTCGGCCAGGGCTACTACACGTTCGCGGTCACGGCGTCCGACGGATCCTCGGTGTCGACCCCGATCGGCCTCGTCGACTACGAGGACGCGCACCTCGCGGCCGACCCGCGCCTCGGCGCCTCGACCCACGTCTACCGCGACTACTACGTGCAGGTCGCCGACACGATGCGCAGCATCGGCCTCGGCTCGGCGCGCGACGACATGACCTGGGAGCGCGTCGAGACGACCCGCGGGCAGTACACCTTCCCGCAGGCGATCACCGACAACGTCAACGAGTGGAACGCGTCGGGGATCGGCCTGTTCGCGATCGCGACCTACGGCAACTCGCTCTACGGCAACGCGATGGCGGCCCCGCAGGACGACGCGGGCCGGGCTGCCTACGCGGCCTACACCGCGGCGATCGCGCAGCAGTACCACCCGATGGCGATCGAGATCTACAACGAGTTCAACCTCGCCGACCGCAACAAGGGCTGCACCTCGGCCGACTGCTACCTGCCGCTCGCGCAGCAGGCTTACCAGGCGATCAAGGGCGTCGACGACATCCCCGTCGTCATCGGATCCACGGCCAACTACGATGAGGCCTGGCTCAACAGCATGTACTCGACGGGCGCCCTCGACTCGGGCGACGCCGTGAGCTTCCACCCGTACAACAAGTACATCTACGACCAGCCCGAGTCGGTCGGCTCGGCAATCGCGAAGACGACGCAGAGCATGCAGGATCTCGCGGGGCAGACGAAGCCCGTGTGGATCAGCGAGTGGGGCTGGACGACGGGCAACGAGATGGGCCAGGCGGTCACCGAGGCCGAGCAGGCGAGCCGGATCGCGCGCGGCCAGCTCTCCGCGATCGCGGCCGGCGCGCAGCACTACTTCACGTACGACCTCATCAACGACGGCACCGACGCCAACGGCCACGAGGACAACTTCGGCATCTTCCAGCAGAAGCAGGACGGCGTCGCGGCCCTCAAGCCCAAGCCAGCGGCGTTCACGCAGGCGCTCATGATCGCGCAGCTCGGTGGCAGGACCGACGTCGCGGGCCTCGCCGACGCGGCTGACGGCGTGTACGGATCCCAGTACGGCGAGGACGGCGACCTCGTGCGCGCGGCGTGGTCGATCGACGGCGACCGCGAGACGACGATCGCGACCGACAGCCCCGTGACGGTCACGACGATGTGGGGTTCCACGTCGACGGTCGAGCCCGAGGACGGCCAGGTCACGATCACGGTGGGCGCCGACCCCGTGTTCATCGCCGACGTCGCGTCCGACGACGACGCGACCCCGTCGCCGACCCCGACCGCGAGCGCGACGCCCAGCGCCAGCGAGACCCCCGAGGAGTGAGCGCCTAGGCTGGTGGGCAGTGATCTGAGGAGTACTGCTTGAGCGGCGTGATCGTGCACGAATGGCTCGAACGCTCGGGCGGTGCCGAGAACGTGTTCGGGGCGATGCGCGACGCGTTCCCGAACGCCGACGCGCTGTGCCTCTGGAACGACTCGGAGGGGCGCTTCGAGGGCGTCCGCGAGTCGGCCCTCGCCCGCACGCCGCTGCGCCGCAGCAAGGCGCTCGCGCTGCCGTTCATGGTTCCCGTGTGGCGCCGGCTGCCCGAGATCGACGCCGACTGGATGCTCGTCTCGAGCCACCTCTTCGCGCACCACGCGCGCTTCCGCGGCGCGGGCCGCGACATCCCGAAGTTCGTCTACGCGCACACGCCGGCCCGCTACATCTGGACGCCCGAGCTCGACCGCCGCGGCGCGAGCCTGCCCGTGCGCATGGCCGCTCAGTTCGCGAAGCCGGTCGACCGCCGCCGTGCGCAGGAGGCGCGGGCGATCGCGGCGAACAGCGCGTTCGTCGCCGAGCGGGTCGCGCGCTACTGGGATCGCGAGGCCCAGGTGATCCACCCTCCCGTCGACACGGCAGGCTTCGCCGAGGAGCCCGAGCTCGGATCCTCGCACCGGGCCGTCGTCGACGCGCTGCCGAGCGAGTTCATCTTCACGGTGTCGCGCTGGGTGCCGTACAAGAGGCTCGAGGACGTGATCGCGGCGGGCGCCGCGACGGGCCTCCCCGTGATCATCGCGGGCCGCGGCCCCGACGAGGCCCGCCTGCGCGAGCTCGCCGAGCGCATGCACCCGGGCCGCGTGACCTTCATGGTGCACCCGCCCCGGCCCGTGCTGCGCGCCCTCTACCGCCGCGCGACGGTCTTCGCGTTCCCGGCGGTCGAGGACTTCGGGATCGTCCCGGTCGAGGCGATGGCCTCGGGCACCCCGGTCGTCGCCAACGCGCTGGGCGGCGTGGCCGAGTCGGTCGTCGACGGCGTCACGGGCGCCCACGTCCGCGACTGGGCGTCGGCGCGGCACCTCCGCGAGGCCGTCGAGCTCGCCGCGCAGGCCGACCCCGAGGCGTGCCGCGCCCGCGCCGCCGAGTTCGACACGCAGGTCTTCATCGGGCGGATCCGCGAGTTCGTCACGGCCGACTGATCACAGCCCCGCGAGCGCCGACCCCGCGCGGAAGGACCCGCCCGGCGCCCAGAGGTCGGTGATCCGCCCGCGCGCCGCCGGCAGTCCGGCAAGCGCCGACCGCGCGGCCGCGACGGCGTCGGATCCGTCGCTCGCGCACCACGCGGCGGCGTGCGCGCGCAGGGCGTCGCGGTCGGTCGTCGCGGCCGACGCGGCGAACGCGGCCACGTCGTCCGGGGATCCGAGCGCCGGGATCACGCTGTCGAGGAACGGGTAGTCGGGCGCGCGGCCGGCGAGGCGCAGATCGCCCGTGGGGATCCCGAGGCTCGCCGACTCCCACGCGACGCCGCTCGACGCCTGCAGCACGAAGCGCGGTCCGCGCTCGAGCAGCGAGATCGTGCGGCCCGCGCCGTCGATCGTCCACGACGCCGGGACGAGGCGCGAGAGCACGGCGAGGTCGCTGCGCGGGTGCGGCGCGACGACGACGTCGGTCAGCCCCGCGTCGGCGGCGAGCGCGATGTGGCCGCGGAGGGTCGGCTCGGCGTCGGGAGACACCGCGAGGACGCAGGGCTCGGCGAGCGTGGGCGCGGGCAGGGATGTGATCGCGGTCGCGGGGTTGCCGACGACGGCGATCCGCTCGGCGTCGGCGCCTGCCTGGGCGGCGATCCAGTCGCGCTCGGCGGCGCCGCGCATGAGTGCGTGCGTGACGGGAAGATCGGCCTGGAAGCGCGTGAGCGGCGAGTGCGGCACGTACACCGTGGGCACGCCGTCGCGCTCGGCGGCGAGGATCAGCGCCCGCATGAGGGGGTGCGTCTGCCGCGAGATCAGCACGAAGTCGTGGCTCGAGAGATCCGTCCGGGCGAGGCAGGCGATCTCGGCGGCCGTCATGTTCGCGGCATGGTGCCACGAGGCGCGCAGCTCGGGGCGGCCCCGCGCGGCGAGGAACGCGTCGATCCGGCGGCGCACCGGCGCGGCGGCGCGGGAGGCGGATCCGGGCCGCGACGTCGTCGTCAGCGGCTGCGCGAGCGGATCCCGGCCGAGGATCGGCGCGAGGGCGCGCTCCTCGTTGGGGGAGCGCGTCGCGACGAGCCCGCCGCCCCACTTCTCGAAGCGCGTGGCGGGGAAGGGGCGCAGGGATCCCGGGACCACGCGCGATCCGACGCGCGCGGCGAGCCGGCGCGGCGCGCGGGGCCGCGCGAGCTGCACATCGAACTCGGGGAGCAGGCACCAGAGAAGTGCCTGCTCCCCGAGATCGGAGGACGTGTCGGTCAACCGTCGACGCGGCGCAGCTTGCTGAGCGGCGCGAGCTCGCCCGGCATGACGCGCTTGACGCCGTCGCCGAGCGCCTTCTCGATGATGCGGATGTCGCGGATGAGGCTCGTGAAGCCGCGCGGCTCGAGCGACGCGGCGTGGTCGGATCCCCACATCGTGCGGTCGAGCGTGATGTGGCGCTCGACCGAGACGGCGCCGAGAGCGACGGCGGCGATCGAGATCTGCAGGCCCGGCTCGTGGCCCGAGTAGCCGACGGGCACCTGGTAGCGATCCTTGAGCGTCTGGATCATGCGCAGGTTCGCCTCCTCGGCCGGGAGGGGGTACGTGCTCGTCGCGTGCATCATGTGCAGGTTGCTCGTGCCGAGCGTCTCGACGGCGGTGTCGATCTGCTCGATCGTCGACATGCCCGTCGAGAGGATCACGGTCTTGCCCGTCGCGGCGAGCTTGCGCAGCATGCCGAGGTCGGTGACGGAGGCCGAGGCGACCTTGTGCGCCTTGACGCCCATGTCCTCGAGGAAGTCGACCGACGGCTCGTCCCACGGCGACGCGAACCAGTCGAGGCCCTTTGACGCCGAGTAGGCGGCGATCTCGGTGTACTCCTCGACGCCGAACTCGACGCGGTGGCGGTACTCGAGGTAGGTCATGGTGCCCCACGGCGTCTCGCGCGGGGTGTTCTTCATGTGCTCGGGCGTCGCGATGTCGGGCGTGCGCTTCTGGAACTTCACGGCCTGCGCGCCGGCCTCGGCCGCGACGTCGATGAGCTTCTTGGCGTTCTCGACATCGCCGTTGTGGTTCAGACCGATCTCGCCGATGACGTAGACGGGGTTTCCGTCGCCGATCGTGTGGTCTCCGATGACAACCTGTTCGGTCGACAATTCTCTGCCTCTCGTCTGGCGCCCCGGGAACGTCAGGCGGGCGCCGGTATCGTGCGGTGGGAGTCTGCGCGCGCCGGGGGCACCCGCGCGAACTCGCACCTATCCTAAACGCGGAGGTCTGACGACTGTGGATGACGACACCGAGGAGATCGGGAGCGTGAGACGACGCCCCCGCCGTGCGGGCGCTGCGACGCGCGTCATCGCCGCCGGCGTGGTGTTCGCGGGCGCCGCGACGATCGCCGTCGTGAACATCGCGCTCGGGATCACGGGCGGCGAGGGCAACGAGGCCGCGCCCTCTCCGAGCCCCACCGTCGTGCGGGCGACGCAGACGCCCACCCCGACTCCGACGAAGACCCCGACCTCCACGCCGACGCCGACCGAGACCCCGACGCCGACCCCCACCCCGACCGAGACGCCGGCCCCGATCGAGGAGCCGCAGCCGTACGTGCCGCCCGTCGTGGAGGAGCCGTACGTGCCTCCGGTCGAGGAGCCTCCCGTCGAGGAGACCCCGACCGAGGAGACCCCGGTCGAGACGGAGACCCCGACGGAGACTCAGACGCCGACGCCCGAGCCGACGGTCAGCGAGATCACCACCACCGAGCCGACCACGGAGCCGACGGAGACCACGGATCCGACGGAACCGGCCGACCCCTCGCCGTCCGAGCCCGCTCAGTAGGCCGCGCGCAGCGTCCGGGTGCGCAGATGGTCGTCCGAACGCCCGATCCGCGACCATCCGCTCACCCGGACCCGGCGCCCGGTTCGCCTACCGCCCCGCGAGCACCCGGTCGGCAACCTCGCGCACGGCGCCGTGCCCGCCGGCCGACCGCAGGATCACGCGCGCGGCGCGCTTGACCTCGGGCCGCGCGTCGGCGACGGCGATGGGCCAGCCGACGAGCAGCATCGCGGGCAGGTCGTTGACGTCGTTGCCGACGTAGGCGGTCTTCGCGAGGTCGACGCCGTTCTCTTCGGCCCACCGCGTCAGCACCGCGGCCTTGTCGCCGACCCCGTGGATCACGGGCACCTGCAGCTTGTCGGCGCGCGCGCGCACGACGACGTTGGTCTCGGTCGAGAGGATGAGCAACGGCACGCCCGCCTTGCGCAGCAGCGAGACGCCCATCCCGTCGCCGCGCGAGACGCGGACGCTCTCGAGGCCCGTGCCGTCGACGACCGCGGCGTCGTCGGTGTGCACGCCGTCGAAGTCGGTGACGACGGCGTCGACGGGCAGGATCTCGGCGGATCCCTCGACGAGCGGCGCGAGCGCGCCCGCCATCTCGAACTCGAAGAGGTTGTCGATCTCGACGGCGGAGTTCTCGGGCACCTCGACGATGCCCGTGCGCCCGAAGAAGCGGAACTTCGCCTCGCGGAACCCGGCGGCGTCGAGCACGTAGAAGGCGCCCGTCTCCATGAAGTGCGGTTCGCGGTCCTGGCGGCGCGGGCGGAACGAGGCGTCGTGGTTGATGGCGACGGCGGATCCCCCGTCGCGCCCCCACAGGAACCCGTAGGTCTCGTACGCCGAGAACGCGCTGTCGTACTCGCCCGACGCGACCATGCGGACGGCCTCAGCGAGCGCCGCGGAGGGAATGAAGGGCGACGTCGCCTGCAGGAAGGCGACGGATCCGATCTTGACGCCCGTGGCGGCGATCGCGTCCATCGCGTGCAGGATCGCGGCCTCCGACGTCGCGGTGTCGCCCGCGATGTCGGCGGGGCGATCGACGACATCGCCGCCCGCGGCCCGCGCGACGGCGGCGATCTCGGGGTCGTCGGTCGACACGTACACGTGGCGGATCCCTGCCGCGAGGGCCGCTCGGACAGCCCGGGCCACGAGGGGGATCCCGGCGACGGGCAGCACGTTCTTGCGGGGCACGCCCTTCGATCCGCCGCGGGCGGGGATGATGGCGACGGTCTCGGGGCCTGTCATGGGATCCACGCTATCCGGGGCTCCGGCGCGCCCCTCGGATAAACTCGCACAGACCCCGCGCCGTGTGCGGCGCTTTCGTGAGACCTGGGATCGCATGGACCTGTCGTCGTTGAAGAAGAACCCGGTGGTGCGCGCGGCGCTCCGGCAGGTCAAGAAGACCGAGGCCGGTCGTGCGGCTGTCAAGCGCGTCGTCGCGTCGGTCAAGCCGCGCGTCGAGACCGACGCCCCGCCGCGCATGGGCGGCATGCGCGAGCAGGACTTCGACATGCTGCGCGTCGAGTTCCGCGACTTCGGCGCGACGCCGCACCTCCTCGCGCAGGCCGAGGCACTGGGCGACAACTCGGTCGCGCCGTACATCGTCGAGCCGCGCATGTGGATCCTGTTCGCGGCCGTGCACCTCGAGGCGGGCGACCGCGACAGGGCCGAGCGCGCGCTGCGCCGTTACGTCGAGAAGTTCGGCACCGGCGGCCTCGACGTCGTCCTGCCGGTCGCGGCGTTCGCGCGCGAGATCGGCATCCGCTCGGCGAAGATCGACCGTGCCGCGACGATCTGGCAGGCGCTCACCGCGGAGCAGGAGGCGTTCGCCGAGCTCGTCCGCGGCAAGTCGGTCGCGGTCGTCGGCAACGGACCGGGCAACGTCGGCACGGGCCGCGGCGCAGAGGTCGACGGGCACGACGTCGTGATCCGGTTCAACAACTTCCCCGCCGATCACGCGGCCGACTACGGCGAGCGCACCGACGTGTGGGTGCGGGGCGCTCACCAGGACGTGCGCGACAGGCCGTTCATCGAGCCCTACGCGCTCGTGCTCTGGGAGATGGACTTCGCCCGCAACTTCCTCGAGCTGCAGTCGCATGCCGAGATCCTCTACCGCGACGCCCTCGTCGCTCCCGAGAAGCTGGGCTTCATCGGCACGGCGGCCAAGCGGTCGCTGCGCGACGCGTCGGGCGTCCAGCTGCCGACGAGCGGCGCGCAGGTGCTGTGGATGCTGCACGAGGCGCGCGGATCCCTCGACGGCGTCGACGTGTACGGCTTCTCGACGATCGACGGCGGCGACGGCGGGCACTACTTCGACCAGCTCGGCGACATGGGCCGGCGCCACGACGTCGACGGCGAGGGATCCTTCCTGCGCGGCCTCCTCGGCGTCGCCGACCCGACGGCCGACGACGAGCTCGTCATCATCAACTGCGCGTATCGCGACTACGACCCCGCGCGCGGCCGCACGGGCGGGCCTGCGGGCGTCCTCGCGACGCAGCGCCTCGCGCTCGGCGACGAGCACGCGGGGCACACGATGTCGTACATCTTCGACACGGGCGACAAGGGCGAGCTCAAGCGCAGCCTCCCGCACCTGACCGCGGGGCTGAGCGGCAAGCCCGTCGACCTCGTGCTCGGCGCCGAGTACGTGCGCACGCACCCCGAGGTGACGGCGGCGATCGACGCGGGCAAGCGGATCCTCGTGGTCTGCCACGATCTCGGCAGCGCCCTGGGCGCGCAGCAGCTGGGCGTGCCGTACGTGATCGTGTACCACCAGCAGGGTTCGACGCTGCAGGAGATGCGCTCGATCGGGCGCACCCCGACGGAGCACGAGATCGCTGCCGTGACGCGGCTCGAGGAGACGATCTGCGCCGGGGCCGAGCGCATGTACTTCCCGAGCGACGGCGCGCGTCAGGCGTTCGTCGACTCGGCGGCGCCGGGGCTCGCCGAGAAGATCGCGTTCGGCGACGTGCCTCTGTACAACACCCTCTCGGCGGTCGACCACGCCGGGGGAGAGGGACGGGCCGAGCTGCTCGAGCAGCTCACGAAGAAGCTCGACCTGCCCGACAAGGGCGCCAACCTCGATGTGTTCATGAGCGTCGGCGACTGGAACGGCGATAAGGGCCTCGACCGCGTGCCCGCGCTCCTCGACGCGTACGTGCGCGACACTGGGCGACGCGTGCTCTGGATCGCGGTGGGTTCGGCGATCGACCCGCGTCGCTTCAAGGAGGCGCAGGAGGCGCAGAAGGGCTGGTCGTTCGACGCCCGGCTGATCGGCGAGCGGATGACCCATGACCGGCTGCTCGCGCTGCTCGACTACGCCGACGTCTACGTGATGCTGCACCGCCGCTCGATCTTCGACCTCGCGACGCTCGAGGCCATGCGGGCGGGCAAGGGCCTCGTGCTCTCGCGCGTGGGCGGCAACCCCGAGTTCGACGTGCTCGGCAACGTCGAGTTCGTGGGCGACGACCTCGATGACGCGGCCGGCCGGATCCGCCGCCGCGACCGCGGCGAGTGGGGCGCCCAGAACCGCCGCGCCTACGACGAGAACTTCGCGCTCGAGCACTTCGCCGAGCGCTACCGCGCGATGCTCGATGAGCGCGTCGCGGCGATGGAGGGGGACGCCTGAGTGCCGAAGAAGGCGATGTGGATCACGCTCGGCGTGCGCGGGAACGCGGGCGACGCGCTGATCTACCAGACGACCAAGAAGCTGTTCGAGGGGCTCATCGACCTCGACTTCCGCACGGTCGGTGAGGCGAAGTACGTCCGGTTCGCGCGCTCGGCGCCCGACAACGTGATCATCGGGCCCGGCGGCATCCTCGTGCGCACGAACAGCGCGCGCCACGTGCAGAAGAAGCTCGAGGCGCAGTGGGACAGGTTCGAGAAGTCGAAGATGTTCATCTGGTCGTCGGGGATCCTCCAGGAGCCGCACGACGCCGAGCTGCCGATCGTGCGCAAGATCCTGCAGAAGGCCGACCGCATCGTCGTGCGGGCGGGCAAGGAGGCCGAGCTGATCCGCGAGGTGGAGCCGACCGCCGACCCGCAGCTTCTGCCATGCTCATCTCTGTTCACCGACCGGCTGCTCGGCACGCCCAAGCAGAAGAAGGACGTCGTCGTCGTGAACTTCGACGCGCATCTCTTCACCGATGAGAACATCGCCGATCACCCGCTGCGTCGGTTCAAGGCCTACGCCGAGTCGGAGGGCCTCGAGGTGCGCAGCATGGTCAATGCGCACGGCGACTCCAACAGGCACTCGCTCGACCTCTTCCCGCTCATCGAGCAGGACCAGGCACTGTTCCACGACTTCCTCATGACCGAGCCCGACTCGAAGGAGTTCAACGCGGGCTTCACCGAACGGCTGCAGCAGGTCGACGACTTCGGCGCCCGCTACACGGGCAGCCGCTTCGCGTTCGGCAAGCGCTTGCACGGCTGGCTGCCGTTCCTGGCGTTCGACCAGCCCGCCGCGTTCATCGGGATGACCGCACGGCAGGGGATGCCGAGCGACTACTTCGGAAACGGTTATTTCCTCGCGAAGGTTCCGCGACGCCAGCACATGTCACGTGATCGCCTTGATGACATGGCGAACTCGCTCGTCGGCAAGTTGAACTACTTCATCCACAACGAAGAGCGGCTCTCGGCCGAGATCGCCGAGCGACGCGAGGTGCTCTGGGGCGATCTGCAGGCCGAAAGCCGGTCGTTCGCTGAGGCTCTGGCTTAGAGGCCCCGCACCCACCGGTTGAACTTGCGTGCTGCGGGGCGCAAACCTGGAATCAGCCGAAGCGTGCCGCGTCCGATGGGCCGCACGATTCGGACTGCCCATGGCTCATTGGAGCGCTCGCGCGCGGTATCCGTCGGTCCCTTCTGTTGGGAGCTGTTCGCGGACTTCTTGACACGCTTCGACAACCTGGCGATGCGCAGCTCGCGCTCGGTCGCGACGCGGCGCTCGGCGTCGAGATCGAGCTGGAGACTCCTCGCCTGCCGCTTCGCGGTGTCACGTTCTTCCCGCAGACGCGCCGCGTAGCGGCCCTCGCGCGAAGCATTGGCTTCGTGGAAGTTCACGGTGAGATCGAGCAGGAGCTTCGCGTCATCGATGGTTGGTTCGGGCGACACAGTGGTAGGTAGCTGGCCTGTCAGCAGCTGCGTGTAGAGCCCGCCAAATTCGAGGCTAAGGGTCCGATCCGTCGCGGCGATGGAGCCTCGTGACCGGTCAACGTAAGTCGCGGGGTCGCTCGCGAGGTGTGCGATCTCCTGAGCCAGGATGCCAGCTTCATTCTGGGGGGATGAGACGATGCCGCAGTTGCTCTCGAGGGCCGCGAGCCAAGGCAGCTCGTACATCACTACAGGGAGCCCCATGGCCTGCGCCTCGATGAGAACAAGTGGAGAGCCTTCAATCGCACTTGTACTCACGAAGACATCCGAAGAGTCAATCGCTGCAAGCAATTCATCGCCGTGCAGAGTGCCGGGCAGGACGACAACGTCTTCGACTCCCTTAGCGACGGCCGCTCTCTGGATGTCGTGGGCCTTCAAATCCCCGGAGTCCGGTCCGATGATCGATAGCGAGAATTCAACTCCCATCGCACGCAACGCAGCCGCGACGTCCACGAGCTCTAGTACGCGCTTGGTGCGCTGCTGCAAGCGTCCCCACCACACAAGACGGATCGGCTCCCCGTCGATCGGCGCATCCCGCGGCGCCGATCGACGGGGGCGGTCGAGAATCATCGGCGACGCGGGGTTCGGAAGAGCTACGACGTTGTCCAAACCGCGTAGCTTCCAGAACGCGACGTCGGTCTTCGAGAGGACGACCACCTTCTCCATGAGTTCGAGGTGACGGGTGAGGAACGAAGTGCGAGTGTTGAAGTCGAAGACCGGCCGCAATGCGAAGTTGTGGATCCACCCGATGGACGGGATTCCCATCGAACGGGCGGCAAGCGTGAAGTAGGGCCAATCGTCGTGATAAAGAATGTAGTGATCGATCAGTGCATCGACCTCATAGTCGCGGAAGATCTGGTAATGCGACTCCAGCTTCTGTCGAGTGTTGTCTCCGGCGAGTTCTACGAGCTCGACTCCCTCAGGGACTTCCTGCACTATGCCGTCGAACGTTCGGAGGCCGATGATGACGCGGAAACCTGCTTCAGCAAGGTACTTCGCCTGCGAGACGACAACGCCCTGCACTCCGCCGCTACCGAGATTTCCTGTGGTGATCAGAACTGTCTTGGTGGCGCTCGAAAGCCCACGCGCCTGTGGTGCGAATTGCGCGATGAACTCGAGTGCGGTGCGGTAGAACATGGAGACCGCGAGTAGGATCTCGCGGTAGCCAGCTTTGCTTTCGAGGCGAGCAAAGCACTCCGCGCGCAGGTCATCATCGATGATGGGCGTGCAGTACCGCAGGATCATCTGGATGATTGAGAGTCGAGCCGAGTGGTAGGTGTCGAGCAGTCCAGCAGAATCGTCGAGCGTCGCTGCGATCCCGAGCATCGACTCAGAGATGGAATCGATGGAATCAAGTGCGCCAAGGTAGAACGCGAAGTCTTCGACTGATTCGACGACCTGGCCGCTAACGCCTCGGCGCCAGTAGTAGCGGTAGAGCTTATCTTCCGTGGAAACGTACTTTGTGGCGTGAGCGAGCGCCGACATCGCGATCGGGATGTCATTCGCCCGGTAGAGCTCGAGGTTTTCGTCGATGCCGTTGTACGCGAGGCGAAGCAACTCGGTCGTCCACAGATACCGCCACAGGTGCCCCTGCGCGACCTTCCCAACGGGGAACAGTGTGGGCACGATCTCCGTGCCGTTGAGCTCAGCATGCTTGGGTTGCATATCTGACACGAACCGCCCGACGGACACTCCCTCGGGGACAATGACATCGACACCGAAACCGACCACGTCGGCGCCGCTCGTGTCGGCGACGTGGAGCGCTGCTTCGACAGCAGTCGGCGCAAGCTCGTCGTCGCCATCAAGGAACATGACGAACGGCGCTGTGGCTGCGAGGATTCCCTCACGTCGTGCTTGGAACGCCGACCGATTGACTGGCTGGCGAATCAGCCTTATTCGCGGGTCCTCGGCTTGGAACTGCTCGATGACGGCACACGTGCCGTCTGTAGATGCGTCGTCCACGCAAATGATCTCAATGTCGGACACGGTCTGCGCGCGACAGCTGCGCAGCGAGGCCGCCACCCACTCCTCGTCGTCGAAAACGGGGATCACGATCGAGACGCGTGGGGGCGTTTGCATTGAGAAGTGCTCCGTGGTTAGGGGGCGACCTGCGGCGCATTGCCGGCCGTGGATGCACGGCTAGGTCAATCCTAACTGTGCCTGCAAACGGGCTGGGAGCGGGTCCGTGGCAACGGACGACCTGTGCCTCGGAGCGAACGCCAGGGTCGTTCTGGCACGGGGCGGTCCTCGATCAGGAGGGATTCTGACTCCGGGGCCCGACCAGATCTGCCGGCGCCTCGAAAGGGCGTGCGCCACGGTCGTCGAACGGGATGTAGGGCACTTCGCCGCGCTCTCGGGAGATCTGGTGCCATGCCCGATACGCCGTGAAGTAGGCGCGGCGTACCGGGGCCATGTATCCGCGGCGGAACTCGCGATCGCTCAGCGAGCCCCATCGCATGCGGTAGAGCATCAACGGCACGCGGCCGACGATCGGGATGCGTGCGTCGGTCCAGGACCGGATCCGGTCGTTGAACTCGGAGTCGCCGGCACGATTGACGACGTCCCAATAGCCGATCGTGTCGAACACCTCGCGCCTCACCATCAGCGACGAGAGTGCCTGCTGCGTCCACACGGGGTTGCCGTTGACCCGGCCGAAGACGAGGTCATCGGATGCTCGGACGCCGTTGACCATGTTCGCGACGACGTCGGGGTTCTGCTCGAGGTGCGCGACCTGACGCTCGATCTTGCGCGGGTGCGACCAGTCGTCGTCGTCGTGGACCGTGACGTACGCACCGCGCGCATGCTCTGACACCGCGATGTTGCGTGCGAGGTAGGGGCCGTTGTTCTCGGGCAGGTGCACGACCTCGATGCGGGCGTCGCGGCTGCGCCAGCTGTCGAGGCGCGCCGCGGCATCAGGTGACGAAGCGTCGTCCATGACGAGGATCTGCAGATTGCGGTGCGACTGTGCGATCAGCGATTCGAGCGCAGTGCGGATGCGGGCGTCGGGTTCAAAGGTCGGCATGATGACCGTCACGAGGGGCCCGTCGACAGTTGGCGACTCGGCGTGGATCCGGTCGAAGGGCGCATCGTCGCCCTCTCGGATCGCGATCGCCTCCGCGTCGTCGACTGCGAACATCGCGTTCAACGCGGCGAGCCAGGGCTCCTGGTCGCGAGCGTCGTCGAAGAAGGGATTCAAAGCGTTCGCCGTGACGAGGTCGCCCTGCGCGGGATCATCGCGGCGGATGAGGCGCGATTCGAGCAGGTATTCAAGGCCTGTCGCATCGCCCGCGTCGAGCTTGAGCTCGACCGAGACGAACCGCCCCTCCTTGCCGACACTTCGCACGCCGAGCACCCGGATCAGCGCTTCGAGCATCAGTGCCCCGTCATCCTCACGCCCCTGATCGGCGAGCAGCATGCCGAGGTCGCGCGCAACATTCGGCACGAGGGATCTCACGACCCGGTCCGCCTTCGTGCCGCGCAGTGCGGCCAGCAGTCGGTCGAGATCGTACCGACCGTATGACGCGGCTTGAGCGAGGTCGTCCAGGCCGTCGGAGGCACCCGTGGCGCGCAGATGCGCATGGAGTGCGGCGGCGTCGATCTTTGGTGCCCGAATTGCGCGGACCCGCCGGCTCATGGCTCGGATCAGAACCGATGGAGAAGCCTTCATCACCACCCCAGTCTGCCTCGTGGGGCGCGGCACGTGCGTGGCAGGGTTTGAGCAATCTGCTTACTCGGCAGACAACGATCCAAGGTGACGCAAACCCGGAGTCGTCGTCTCGTCGCGGTACACGCAACCGGTTAGGCTTGCGCCCGTGTCGAACGCGCAAGAGAACCGCTTTGTACGTCTGTGGGACTCGAATGACCTCGTCAGTCGGGTTTTCCGTTGCGACGAGCTGAGGTCCGCTGAGCTGCCTGAACCCACGGCGCCGCACGAGGTATTCGACGCGCGCGCCAAGTCCCCCCTGGAGGTGTCGCTCAATACGCCGTCGCTCACGCTGATCGCCGCCGACGCTGAACGTCACGAGAGCCTTTCGGTTCGTAGGTCGGCGAAGATCTCTGAACGTCACCTGCAGGGGTTTGGTGCTCGCAACATGTCGACGTGGGCTCTCGACGCTCTTGCTGATCGCGCGAGCGGCGGTCTGCACGACTGGGCGAGCCTTCGTTCCGTCGCAGTTCGCTTCGACGAGAACCCCGTCGGTTTCGACGCCGCGCTCGATCGCATCAAGATCGGAGACATCTGGCGCATCGTCGAGCTGATCCACGCTCGCACGATGGATACCGACGCTGAGCGCGGACTGCTGCGTTTCCTCGCCGCGCGCGTCATCGCCGGCGCGAAATTCTCCGACGGCGACCTTGAGTCGCTCATCGAGAATCTGCTTAACGCAGATCTCGGGGACGAGGCACGTGCTCTGTTTCCGAGGCTCACGAAGGACACCTGGATCCGTCACGCGTTCGCGATCGATCTCGAGCACCCCCGCTTCGGCGGCAGCTTCGATGCCGTGCTGGGTACGCTTAATCAGGCGTATCGGCGTTTCGGCCTCGAGACCGTTTCTCTCGATGGCGATGGGGCGACCCCATTCGCTCAGGTGACTGCGGTCGGTACCGGTGCGGCACCACAGGGGCCGCTTGTCACGATCATCATGACCTCATGGTCGCCCAAGCCTGAGATATTCACCGCCGTCCGCTCGTTGATCGGACAGACATACTGCAACTGGGAGTTGCTCGTCGCTGACGACGCGTCGGACCCGGAGTACGGGCCGATCCTCGACCGCGTCGAAGCGCTCGACCCGCGTATTCGCGTCATTCGCAACGCCGAGAACGCTGGAACGTACGTGCGACGCAACGAGGCAATCAAACAGGCTCGCGGAGAGTTCGTCACGGTCCAGGACTCGGACGACTGGTCGCACCCACGCAGGCTCGAGATTCAGGTGCGCGATCTGCTCGCCTCGCCAGGCCGGTATGCGAACGTCGTTCGAGCCGCGCGTACGACCGAGGATCTCTCCCTGGTCAGCCCGCGCGGTGCCAGATTGTTCGTCTCTGAGCCGTCGATAATGTTCCGGCGCGAGGCCGTCCTAGAGGCCGCCGGCTACTTCGACACGACGCGAAAGGGCGCCGACACCGAGTTCCGCCAGCGCCTCGAGATCGCGACAGGGACTCCTGTTGCCGTGGTCGGGCCCGAAGCGCCGCTCGAACTCATGCTGGCTGACAAGAGCAGCCTGTCCGGCGGCGACTTCGGCAAGTCGCTCTGGACGAGTGCGGCGCGCGTGGCGTACCGCAGCTCGATCCGCCGCTATCAGACTCGCTTGCGTTCGGGCGAGGTTTCGGGCCGATTCGACTTTCCGCAGGTGATACGTGCGTTGACTGCGCCGAGCCAGCTGCTGTACGGGGAAGATGCGTCAGTCGATGTCGACGTCCTCATCATCGTCGATGCGCATGGCACCCCAGCTCGCCATTGGTTCATTGACGGCGTCGCCGACGAGATTGCTCTCGCTGAGGCGTCGGGAATGAAGGTCGCTCTCCTTCACTCCGACTCGGCGACGGGAGTGAAGAACGCTGGCCCGATCTCCGAAGTGCTCCAAGCGATGATCGACGACCACCGGCTCGTCCGGGTCCTTGCTGAGGATGATGTGCGTGCCGACCTTGTCGTCGTGCGCCATGCAGGTGCGGCTCAGGGGCACGTAGCGGTTCGCCGACCGATCCAGGCCAAACGCGCGGTCGTCGTCGAGGACCGCGCGGGCGATGATCGTCGGGGGATTACCATCGCGAAACGTGACGTGGTCGACACGGTGCGCGCGTGGCTCGATCTCGAGCCGGAGTGGATGCTCGCCGAGAATACGCCCTCACGGCCGCAGTTCCTCTCTGGAGTCGTCGATGGCGGTGAACTGCGCGTGAGGATTCGGCCGACGTCCGACCAGCCGATCGCGGCGATTCGCGCGATCGGAGCGGTAACGCTCGAGAGTGCCGTCACTGCCGATGACGAAGGCGGCTTGAGTGCGACTTTCTCAGTCGCCGAGTTCTACAGTGGTGACCTGGCGCTCGCCGCTGTTTACGACGGGCCCGAGGACAGCCGCCCTGTACGGGCGATCCGTGTCGATGGAAAGTCGCTCCTGACTGATTCCTCAGCGGAGCGTCTCATCATCACGACGTCCCACGGCGCGCTGCGTGTGCTCGATCCCACGGCGAGTCGCGACTTCACGACGCGGTACCTCGACGCCGGGGTGGCACGGGCGAGTGTGTTTCGACAGAGTCTCGAACTCACGGTCTCGCTCGGATCCGACACGAACGTCACCGGCGTCTACTTCCTGCGGGAGGTGGACGGCGACATCCGACGTCGCGGGTTCGCATTGCGTGAGGCGACGAGCGATGGGGTCCCTGCGAGTCGCCCGATTGCCGACGTCGTCGATGTGCGCTGGCGAGTTTTCGGCACCTTCGCGACTCCGCTCGGTACCGTCGAGGCGCCGTTGGCGGTCGATGACTTGACGGAGGTCGCAGAGACGGCGGAGTACCGGGTACGTAAGCTCGCTAG
>NZ_AULR01000004.1 GCF_000422385.1 Microbacterium indicum DSM 19969 | reverse complement strand
CAGCGCGCGCACCTGTCCCGTGGTCGGCCGGTAGTGGTCGGTCTGGACGATGTCGCCCGTGTCGGGGCGGACGAACAATCTCTCCCACCCGGGGGAGTCGCCCGCGAGGATCCGTGCCTGTGCGGGGGAGATCACCGATCCCGCCCCGATCCAGGCGGGTGGGCCGTCGTCGCGCCCGGCGAGGACGTCGGCGGGGATCGTGACCTGCACCGTCGCGCGGATCTCGCCGAGCGTCGCCGTGGTGCCGGCCTGGTGGAGGCGGTGCCCCGTGGGTGCGGCCGAGAGGAGCAGGTCGGTGAGGATGTCGGCGCGCAGCTGCGGGAGCGTCCGCTCATCCGACAGCACCGGATCGGTGCCCGGGGCGGAAGCTTCGGGAGCGGGAGCGCCCGATCCCTGCGCCTCATCCCGCGCCCGCGCGTACGCCCGCCGGTCGCGCTTCACGGCGCGCCCCATCCCGGTCACCCGGTCGTAGACCGCGTGCACCTCGAGCGTCGTCGACCGCAGCACGAGCTCGCTCATGCCGTTCTGCAGATCATCGACCCACACGCCGCGACCCTCGCGGGCCTTCTCGTGCTTCTCCTGGGCTGACGTGGGAAGCACCTTCTCGATCAGCACCCCGAGATCGGTGCGCAGCCGCGGGGCCGTCTCGGCCTCGGCGATCTCGACCGCGTGCCCGTCGAACACCCGCCGCGCGTCGGCATCGCCCGCGAGCCGCACCCCGAGATCCACGATCACGTCGACATGGTCCTGCGAGATCCGCCCGCCCTCGAGCGCCCCGAGAGCCTCGGGAAAACCCGCCGTCAGGATCCGCGCGTTCTCGATCCGCCCCCGCGCGACCCGCGGCGACACCCGCACCAGCGCCGCGACCTCGGCCGCCATCGCCCGACGCGGGAACTCGAACTGATCCACCCGCTCGCTGCGCCGCGACTGCGCATGCGCGATATCGCCCAGCTCGGCGAGCAGCCGCGACTGGAGCGCCTTCTCGGCCCGCTCCCGCCGGATCGATCCCTCGAGCTCGCCCAGCAGATGCGCCGTGCGCGCCGCCTCGTCCGCGGTCGGAGAGACCGGGAGACGATTCGACGCTGCGGGGTTCATGACCCCATGCTATCGAACACTTCTTCGAATCTCAAGGGATCCGAAGAAGAAGATCTGACGGAAAGTCAGAACATCCGGACTACGCGGAGACGGCCGCGCGCTCGTCCTCCTCCGTCACGACGAGCTGCCCGCAGGCCCCGTCGATCTCCTTGCCGCGGGTGTCCCGGATCGTCGTCGGGATGCCTCGATCGTTGAGGATCCGCACGAACTCGCGCTGGGCGGCCGGGGTCGACGCGTCCCACACCGAGCCCGGCGTCGGGTTGAGCGGGATCGGGTTCACGTGCACCCACCCCTTGCCCCGAGCGAGGAGCTTGTCGGCGAGCATGTCGGCGCGCCACGGGTGGTCGTTCATGTCCTTGATGAGCGCGTACTCGATCGAGACGCGGCGGCCCGTCTTCTCGTAGTACCCGCGGGCGGCGTCGAGGACCTCGTCGACCTTCCAGCGGTCGTTGACGGGGATCATCTCGTCGCGCAGCTCGTCGTCGGGCGCGTGCAGCGAGAGCGCGAAGGTGACGGGCAGATCCTCGTCGGTCAGCTTGCGGATCGCCGGCGCGAGGCCGACGGTCGAGACCGTGATCCCGCGGGCCGACATGCCCAGGCCGTTCTTCTTGTCGACCATCGTGCGGACGGCCTGCATGACGCGCTTGTAGTTGGCGAGCGGCTCGCCCATGCCCATGAAGACGATGTTGCTGACGCGCTCGGCGCTGTGGTCGTCGTCGCGCTTGCCTCCCAGCTCGCCCGCCTCGATGACCTCGTTCGCGCGCACGACCTGATCCACGATCTCGGCCGCCGACATGTTGCGCGTGAGGCCGTTCTGGCCCGTCGCGCAGAACGGGCAGTTCATGCCGCAGCCCGCCTGCGACGAGACGCACAGCGTGATCCGGCCCGGGTAGCGCATGAGAACCGACTCGACGAGCGCGCCGTCGTGCAGCTTCCAGAGGAACTTGATCGTGTCGCCGCCGTCGGTCGTCAGGCGGCGCACCTCGGTGAGCAGGTCGGGGAGCATGCCCGCGACGAGCTCGGCGCGACCCTCCTTGGGGAGGTCGGTCATGCGCTCGGGGTCGCGCGTGCGGTGCTCGAAGTAGTGCTTCTCGAGCTGCTTGGCGCGGAACCCGGGCAGGCCGAGCTCCTTGACCTTGGCGACGCGCTCCTCAGGGGTCAGGTCGGCGAGGTGGACGGGCGGCTTGCCGCGCTTCGGGCTCGCGAACTGCAGCAGCGGGCGCCCCTCGGCGTCCTTGCGCTGGTTCCAGCCCTCGGTTCGGGGCTTGACCTGGCGAATGCGCGACGGATCCATACCCCCAAGGGTATCGATCGGCGGCCGGGAGAAGCCCGGATCAGGCGACGTCGCGGATCGGGCGGAGCCCGAAGAGAGCGCGCACCGAGCGCTCGGCGCCGGCGACGTCGCGCGCGGCGACCGCGGCCGCGAGATCCTCGCTGAGCGCTCGGCGCTCGTCGTCGCCCAGCGGCGGCTCGCGGAGCACGAGCGACATCAGCACGAGGTTCTCGTCGCCCAGGCCGCGCCAGCTGTCGGGGGCCGCAGCCGCGACCTCCTCCATGAAGTCGGTGAACGCGGATCCCCAGTCCTCGGCGTCGGCGAGGTCGCGGGCGGCGAGCTCGACGGGCGCGAGGCCGCGGGAGGCCTCCCCGGACCCCGGCTCGAGCGTGTAGCGCAGGTGCACGGCGGTGATCTCGCCGAGGTACGCGACGAGGCGCTGCCGCTCGGCGTCGTCGAGGTCGCGCACGCGCGTGAAGCGGCTGGCCCAGACGTCGGCGACGCCCGCGTACTCGAGGCGGTGGACGGCCTCGCGGACCGGGACGCGCGAGATGCCCCACGCGTTCGCGAGGTCCTTGTCGGCGATCGCGTCGCCGGGGCCGAGCTCGCCCGTGCGGATCATCTGCACGAGCCGCGAGAAGACCTCGTCGGAGAGGCGGGGCGGGCGGACCGGCGCGAGCAGGGCGCCGCCTGCCGAGAAGGAGTCGGTCGTAGTCATAGGTTCACATCTTTCATAACGATTCGGTGAACTTTCTGAAGGACGACTGGCGGTCTCCCTCATCGGTCACCGGCGTCGCGCGGGGCGTCTCCGCCCCGATCCGACCCGTCGACGGTACGCGGCGCGAGCCGCGGATCCCGGGGCGATGCACCCCTCCGTTCACCCCGTCGTCGCGGTCAGTCGAGATATCCGTGGGCGCGGGCGAGGCGGATCAGATGGACGCGATCGCGCGCGCCGAGGCGGTGCATCGCCGAGCGCAGCTGCGTCTTGACGGTGTTGACCGAGACGCCGAGCTCGGCCGCCAGCTCGGGGTTCGTCAGCCCCGCGCCCGCGGCGATCCGGCGCACGAGCGCCGTCTCGCGGGCGCTCAGCAGCTGCGCCGTCGGCGACGCACGCGGGAACGCGCCCGCCGCGAGCGCCGCCACGACGGGGCCCTCATCGCCCCGGACCACGCGCGCGAGGATCCCCCGCCCCGTCTCGCCGCTCAGGAGGGCGAGGGATCCCGTGACGCCGAAGCGCTCGGCGAGCGACACGGCCTCGCGCGCGTGGGCGTCGGCGGCGGCCGCGTCGCCGCGGAGCTCGGACACGAGCGCGCGCACGACGAGGAAGGAGACGACGTCGCGCGGTGCGTCGTGCCACCGCGACAGCGAGTGCGTCGCCTCGAAGTCGGCGGCGTCGAGGTCGCCCCGGTACAGCAGCGCCTCGGCGCGCGGCGCCCGCGCGAATGCGTCGTGCTCGGCGGGGACCCAGCGCTCGAGCGCCGCGAGCGCCCGGCCCGGGGCACCCGCGAGCGTCTCGAGACGCGCGACGACGAGCGCGACGAAGACGCGCGAGGCGAGCGCCGTCGCCTCCCCGCGCTCGAGACGGCGCGCGAGGAAGGCGGCAGCCGCCGCCGGATCCGCCGCCTCGTCGGTCAGGAGCGAGTGCGCGTCGAACACGAGGTCGCGGTCGAAGGTCGGCACACCGCCCGCCGACGCGAGCGCCGCACGCACCCCCTCGCCGTCGAAGTCGTCGGCGGCCCGGAGAGCACGCAGGACGCCGAGCGACGGCGCATGTCTCCCCGGCCCCGCGAGCCCGTCGGCGCGCGCCTCCCAGAGATCGCGCGCCCGGGCCCGGCCCGCGAGCGCGAACAGGATCGCGAGCGCGCCCGCCGCCGCGCCCGCCGCGTGCGGAGCCGTCGTCACGCCGGCGGAGTACGCGCGGTCGAACAGATCCGCCGCCATCCGCGGCTCGAAGGCGAAGATCGCGGCCCGCGCCCAGGACAGGAGCATCTCCGGCAGCGCGCCCGCGATGCTCGCCCGGTGCGCGTCGCCCATCTCGTCGAGCGTTCTGACGGCGTCCCGTACCGCGTCGACGGCCTCGGCCGGGTCGCCCTCCGCGACGGCCCGCTCGCACCGCTCGGTCAGCTCGCCGAGCCGCAGCAGCGTCTCCGGGTCGGCGCGCGGCACGTCCCGTGGGCGGATCCGCGCGGCCTCCGCCCAGAAGGGATCCGCGTCGCGCACCGCGCGCGGGAGCGCCCCGATCACGGCGCGCTGGAGGTCGGGGCCGAGCCCCGCCCAGGCCCGCTTCGCGCGGGCCGCCGCCTCCTCGGGCCGCCACGCCGCCAGCGCGGCGAAGACTCGACCCGCGTCTTCGCTCACAGGATCCCCGCCTCGCGCAGGGCGACGCGCAGCGCGGGCCTGCCGTGCACCGCGAACTTCCGGAACAGCGAGCGCAGGTGGACCCGCACGCCGTCGCGGCTCAGCCCCATCCGCCACGCGAGCTCGGCCTCCGGCGCGTCGTCGCGCAGGAGGAGCGCGAGGTGCCGCTCCTGATCCGTCAGCCGGACGAGCCGCGGCGGGGTCTCGGGCAGGGCGACGGATCCGTCGAGCGCGGGGGCGAGGAGGGTGCGCAGCTCGGATCCCCGCGCCGCGAGGGCGAGGAGGATCTCGAGGCCGGCGCGCGAGATGAACGTGAAGGGCGCGAGGATGCGGTTCTCGAGCGCCGCGTCGACCGCCTGGTCGGCGTCGCCGCGCGCCCCCGCAGCGTCGCCCTGGCGCACGAGCGCGAGGGCGCGCAGGGCGTGCGCCTCGACGAGCGCCCGCGGCATCACCTCGTCGGCGCCGAGCGCGCGGTCGAGCCGCTCGATCGCGCCGGCGGAGTCGCCGGCGAGCAGCCGAGCCGCGGCGTCGCGCACGAGGACGAGCGGCGTCTCGCCCTGCGGCGAGGCCACGACCTGCACCGACGCGGCGCGCGCCCCCGCGAGCTGCACGTCCTGGCGCGCCGCCGCGAGCACGAGGCGGTTGAACGGCAGCTCGGCGGGCGCGCGCCTGCCGCCGAGCGCCGCGAGCCCCGCCAGGAGGCTCGCCGCCTGCACGAAGACGCGGCGGTTCCCCGCCTCGCGCGCGAGACCGAGGGCGCGCTCCAGCTCGTGCGCCGCCGCCGTCACGTCGGCGAGGAGGAGAAACGTGATCCCGACCTGGACGAGCGCGTCGGGCAGCATCGGCAGGATCCCGGCGCGCTCGTCGGGCGCGGCCTGCTCGATCTCGCGGACGAGGCCGCGCGCCGCGATGCCCGCGGCCCCCGCGTCGCCGCGCGTGCGGCACGCGGCGAGCTGGGCGAGGACGAGCGGGATCCGATCGCGCGCGTCGAGGTCGGGCGACGGGCCCGGGCCCAGGTCGGCGAAGGCGGCGGGGGCGAGGTCGGGGCCCAGCGCCCGGCGGTCGACGAAGGCGCGGAACGCCGTCCAGCCGGGGCGCTCGGCGAGGATCCGCGCGGGGATCCCCTCGGCGACGGCGCGCAGCAGGTCGAGGTTCCCGGACGACAGCTCGGCCCACCGGGATCCGATGAGGTCGAGGGCGTCGTCCCAGCGCGACGCGGCGAGGGCCGCGAAGGCCTCCGCGCGGACGCGCTCGGCGTCGCCGTCTCGGATCTGCATCGTCGCCTCCACCTCGGGGCGCGCGCGGACGGCCCGTGCGTGGTGCGATGAGCAGGACCCCCCCGGTACCTGGTTCCGGGCGAGCATATATCACCGCCCCCGCGCGGGCTTCCAGCTTCCCGCGGCGCACCCCGGACACGGGAGACGGCGGCTCCCCGGGGAGGGGAACCGCCGTCTCGAGACCCGGGTCAGAGGGTGAAGCCGCAGAGCTCCTGCAGGCTCGCGCCCGCCGTCGTCAGGTCCTCGCCGAGGTTCTGGAGGTCGCCCGTCGCCGACTCGAGGTCGGCCATCGCCTCGGTGTCGGTCGGGTCTAGGTCGGCGAGCTGGCCGAACACGCCCGTCGCGGCGTCGAAGGCCGTGAGCACGGTGTCGAACTCGGCCTTGACCTCCTCGTTCGTGACCTGCTCGCCGACCGCCTGCATGCGCTCGTTGGCGGCGGCGAGCGGGTTCTCGCCCGAGCCGTCGAGCGCCGAGGTCATGGCCGACGACAGCTCGGAGCTGACCGACGTCGCCTCGTCCTGGATCAGGCCGCACGCCTCCTCGACGCTCTGCCCGCCCGAGCACGCCGCGAGCGCGGCGGGGACCAGGGCGAGGACTGCTGCGGCGCCGGCGATGCGGCGGATGCTGAGGGCGCTCATATGAAATTCCTATCAGACGGCGACGCTGACACGCGTGGCGATCGCGCCGAAGCGCGCCTCGAGGGCCCCGCGCAGCTCTGCCCCGCCCGCCGAGACCGCGAAGGCCCCGAGCATGTCGTCGGTGACGAGGCCGCCCATCGTGTCCCACTCGCCGCGGCGGCTCGCGGCGTGGAGCGCGTCGGCGACGCCCTCCCAGCCGTGCAGCTCGAGCACGGGGCGATAGGACGGGGTTGATCCGTAGAACGCGATCTGCGAGCGCACCTCGGCCTCGCTCGCCGGATCCCCCGGCTCGACGACGAACGGCGTGACGATGACGTCGGTCTCACCGCGGCCGCCGCGCTCCCGCCCCTCGGCGAGGGCGGGGAGGCTGACCTCGCGCAGGTACTCGGGCGTCGTGAACGCGTGGGCGATGAAGCCGTCGGCCGCCTCGCCCGCGAGGCGCGTCATCGCGGGGCCGACGGCGGCGAGCCAGACGGGCGGCGGGCCGTAGGGGATCGCGCCGGGGCTGAACATCGGCGTCATGAGCGTGTGCGTGTAGTGCTCGCCGCGCACGTTCAGCCTCTCGCCCGTGCACCACGACTCCCAGATCGCGCGGAGGGCGGCGATGAACTCGCGCATGCGCGGAGCCGGGGCGGTCCACGGCATCGAGAAGCGCTTCTCGATGTGCGGCCGGACCTGGGATCCGAGGCCCAGCGCGAAGCGGCCGCGCGCCGCGAGCTGCGCGTCGTTGGCCGCGTAGGCGACCGTCATGGGGCTGCGGGCGAAGGCGACGGCGATCGAGGTGGCGGTGTGGATCCGCTCCGTCGCGGCGCCGGCGAGGGCGCAGGCCATGAGGGGATCGTGGGCGAGCTCGGCCACCTGGATGCCGTCGAAGCCGTCGGCTTCGGCGCGGCGGGCCGTCTCGACGACGGCGGCGGGTGAGGCGTCACGGACTCCGATGTCGATGAGCATGACCCCATCATTCCCCGAAGATCGGGTTGAACGCTCCCGCCCACACCGCCGCGGCGAGCGCGACCGCGCTGATCGCCGGGCCGCACGCCGCGAGCGCCCACTCGCGCCGGCCCCACGGGCTCTCGCGCGCCCACGTGCGGCGCCGCGCGGATCCGAAGGCCTTCGCCTCCATCGCGGTCGCGAGGGCGGATCCGCGGCGGATCGCGAGCACCACGAGCGCGAACGCCATGCCGACGAAGCGGCGCACCCGGCCCTCATCGGCGACGCCGCGGGCGCGCCGGGCGGTCTCGAGCTCGCGCCAGTCGCCCACGAGGAGGCCCGCCATCCGCAGGCCGCCCAGCGCGCCGAGGACGAAGCGGGCCGGCAGCCGCGCGCGCTGGGCGAGGCCGTCGGCGAGGTCGGTCGGGTCGACGCCGATGAAGAGAACGACCCCCGGCAGCGCGATCGCGAGCATGCGCAGCACCGTCGCGGCCGCGAGCAAGAGGGATCCGTCGCTCACGCGCACGAGCAGCCACTCGACGTGGACCGTGCCCGACGTCTGCCCGTAGAGAGCGATCGTGATGCCGCCGAGCGGGGCCGCGATCCAGATCGGCGAGGTGCGCAGCCAGAAGGTGCGCCACGGGATCCGGCACGCGAGGATCAGCGGGACCTCGAGCGCGAGGGCGACGATCCCCGACACGACGTCGAGCGAGGCGATCAGCGGAAGCGCGAGGAGCAGGGCGCAGGCGAGGCGGGCGAGCGGGTTGACGCGCGCGAGCGGGCCGCGCAGCCGCACGGCGGGCAGGATGTCGGCGCTCACAGCGCGACCTCCCGCGCCCCGACCGCCGCGAGGAGCGGCCTGTCGTGCGTGATCGCGACGACCGCGACCGGATCCTCCCCCGTGACGAGGCCGCGGATGATCCCGACCATCTCGCGCCAGGTCTCGGGATCCTGCCCGAAGGTCGGCTCGTCGAGGACGCAGACGCGCGGGCGGGTCGCGAGCATCGCCGCGACCGTGAGCCGCCGCTTCTCGCCGCCCGAGAGCGTGTGGGGGTTGGCCGCCTGGAGGTGCGCGAGGTGCAGCCGCTCGAGCAGCTCGTCGCCGCGGGCGCGGATCTCGTCCTCGGGCAGCCGGAGGGCGCGCGGGCCGACTTCGAGCTCGGCCCGCACCGTGCGGGCGAGGAGCTGGTGATCCGGCGACTGCAGGACCGTGCCGATGCGGGTGAGGAGCTGGCGCGACGACCACCCGGCGGGATCCGGTTTCGCGCCGTCGCGCAGCGCGTCGGACGCCGCGACCTCGCCCGCCACGCTCGGGAGCAGCCCCGCGAGGGTGCGCCCGAGCGTCGACTTCCCTGCACCGTTGCGCCCCGTGACCCCGAGCACCGCGCCCGCGCGGACGTCGAGGTCGATCGGCCCGGCGACGGCGACCCCGCGGCGGCCCACGACGAGCGCACGCGCCGTGAGCAGCGGCTCCCCGCCGCACGAGTACGGCGGATCCGCGGCGGAAGGCCCCGACACGCCGGAATCCGGGCCCCCGGCGGCGGGTTCCGCCGTCGTCCTGCGGGCGGCCGGGCCGAGCCGGATCCGCCGCGTCGCGACGCCGCGCCACACGTCGCCGTGCTCGACGACGATGAGGGTCGCGCCCGTCGCGTCGAGCACCCGCGCGACCGACGCGACGACCTCCTCGGTCCCCGCGGGGTCGAGGTTCGCGGTCGGCTCGTCGAGCAGCAGCAGGCCCGGCCGCATCGCGAGCGCGCCGGCGAGGGCGAGCCGCTGCTTCTGCCCGCCGGACAGCGCGCTCGTCGAGTGGTCGAGCGGCAGGTCGAGCCCCACGAGGTCGAGCGCCTCGCGCACGCGCGGCCAGATCTCGTCCCGAGGGACGCCGAGGTTCTCGCAACCGAAGGCGACGTCGTCGCCGATCCGAGCCATGACGGCCTGCGTGTCGGGATCCTGCAGCACGAGCCCCGTCGCGCCGCGCGCGGCGAGGGGGGCGGATCCGTCGATCTCGAGGGATCCCTCCTGCTCGCCCTCGTCGTCGGATCCGAGGACCCCCGCGAGGGCGTGGAGCAGCGTCGACTTGCCGGACCCCGACAGCCCCGTGAGCTGCACGCGCTCGCCCGGCGCGACGGCGAGGTCGACGCCGCGTGCCGCCCACGCGAGGCGGGTCGCGTAGCGCCAGCCCCAGCCGCGCGCCTCGACGCGCGCGCTCACACGCGGCGGTTCGCGGCGCGGCCAGCGGCGAAGCGGCTGAGCGCGCCCGTCGCCGCGAGGCCCCGCACGATCGCCCAGCCGCCGAGGCCCGCGATCACGGCGCCCGAGATCGTCGTCGAGGCGATGTAGATCGTCGTGAACGCCGCGTCGGCGCCCTGGTACCAGTTGATGCGGTCGTTGATGCCGCCCGCGAGCCCCGCGCCCGCGCCCGCGAGCATCGCGACGACCCAGCCGAAGCGCCGGTAGAGGAAGATCGCGAGCACGATCTCGACGCCGATCCCCTGGGCGAGGCCCGACACGATCGTCAGAGGACCCCACTGGTTGCCGACGAGGGCCGAGATCACGGCCGCGACGGTCTCGGTGTAGAGCGCGGCGCCCGGCTTGCGGACGATGAGCCCGCCGAGCACTCCCGCGATGAGCCACGGGCCGGCCAGCAGGCCGCCGACGCCCGGGAGCAGCGCCCCGAGCAGGTCGCTCGGCACCTGGTAGGCGACGTTCCAGACCAGGAATATCACCGAGCTCGCGACGGCGACGACGCTCGCGATGACGATGTCGACCACGCGCCAGCGGGCTCGGATCGCGAAGGGCGCGCTCTCGGCGCGCACGGATGCAGACATGCTTCTTCTCCTCTTCCTGCGCCGGCATGATCCGGATCAGGTTCGACGGTCGGCGCGCGGCTCGCGCCCTCTCAGCCCGGCTTTCTCGGACTCCCGTGGTGGGTAGGACCGATCCTAGGCCGGTCGTCACCGGATCGTGAAACTGTTCTGCGCGGATCCGCGGGGTCGACCAGGTAGGTTTTCCGCGTGAGCACTGACGAGGGGACCGAGGTGCCGGCCGGCGAGGAGCGCGAGCCGGAGAAGCCTGTGCCGACCGAGCCCGTGCCCACGATCACGGGGATCTTCGCGTCGATCCCCGACGACGAGGATCCGGCGCCCGCGGCCGAGCCCTTCGTCGACGGACCCCAGCCGCAGACCGATTCGGTGCGGCTCTTCGCCGAGATGTTCGCGGGATTCCGCCGCCGCACGAGCACGAGCCACGAGGAGCTCCAGCAGAAGCTCGGCGCGGCGACGGCCGGCGACGCCGAGGCGGCCGCGCCCGACGCGCCCCCGGCGGCCCCGACGCCCGTCGCCGAGGCCGGTGCAGAGGCCGAGACCGCCCCCGACCCCGAGGCGGATCCGTCCCCCGAGCCCGCCGACCCCGAGCCCGCTCCCGCGGCGGATCCCGCCCCCACCCCGCCGGCCGATGCGGCCCCCGATGACGCCGAGGACCCCACGCCCGTGAGCGACCCGAACCACCCCACCGTCCGCACGCACTACGTCCCGAAGGACGGCGCGAACGAGACGGAGCGGGCACTCGCCTGGCTGACCGCCGAGAACGTGGGCACGGGCCAGACCCCCATCGTGGGCTACGCACAGGATCTCGTCCCGCGCCGCCGGCGCCGCTGGGTCGGAGCCGTCTTCGCC
The DNA here is from genome assembly GCF_000422385.1 of Microbacterium indicum DSM 19969. Classification (GTDB taxonomy): domain Bacteria; phylum Actinomycetota; class Actinomycetes; order Actinomycetales; family Microbacteriaceae; genus Microbacterium; species Microbacterium indicum. The sequence goes on along the minus strand of NZ_AULR01000004.1, from coordinate 196,731 downwards.
CCGATCATCACCGCGATCGTCCTCGCGGTCGCGTACGTCGTGACCTTCGCCGTGTTCCCGCTCGACAACGTGCAGGCGACCGTCACGGCGGCGCAGCTCGACGCCCCCGCCGGCGCGGCGCTCGACCTGCCGTGGCCGCAGGACGGCGAGGCGGCCGTCGCGGTCGAGGGCATCGACGGAACCCTCACGTCGAGCGACGACCAGACGCCCCTCCCCATGGCGAGCCTCACGAAGCTCATCACGGTGCAGGTGTTCCTCGAGCGCCAGCCGCTCGCGGTCGGCGAGGACGGCCCGTCGTACGACTTCGGCTACCTCGACCAGAACGAGGCCGACGCGCTGCGCTGGGCCGGCGAGACCTACCTCGACGTCCCCGTCGGCGGGCAGCTCACCTACCGCGAGATGCTCGACGGGATCCTCCTCGCGTCGGCGGGCAACTACATCAACAAGCTCATCGACGAGCTCTGGGACGACGACCGCGACGCGTACGTGACGTCGGCGCTCACCTGGATCTCGGCGCACGGCCTCACCGACACCGTCGTCGTCGACGGAACGGGGATCAGCGCGTCGAACCAGTCGACGCCGAGCGACATGATCGAGGTCGCGAAGCTCGCGATGGCGGATCCCGTGCTCGCCGAGATCGTCGGCACGCAGGAGGTCGAGATCCCGGGCAACGACGAGCCCATCGAGAACTCGAACCCCCTGCTGGGCGAGGACGGCATCGTCGGCCTCAAGACGGGGACGCTGGACACCTACTGGAACGTCGACTACAACCTGTCGGTCGCGAGGGACGTCGACACCGGCACGGGCGAGCCGACGCGCGTCTACGCCGTCGTCATGGGGCAGCCCGACGCCGAGTCGCGCGAGACCGTGTCGCGCGACCTGCTCGACTCCCTGACCGAGGCTCTGCAGCCCGTCGAGGCGCTCGCAGACGGGACCGTCGTCGCGACCGCGACCACCGAGTGGGGCGGGAGCGCGAGCGTCGTGAACGACGGATCCGTGTCGCTGCCCCTGTGGGACGGCGAGCAGGCGACGATCGACCCCGACTACGACGTCGAGGTCGGCGACGGCGACGGCTTCTCGGTCGGCACCGCGACGGTCTCGTCGTCGGAGGGCGAGGAGTCGGTCGACCTGAAGCTCGACGGCGACCTGCCGCGGCCCACGCTCGAGTGGCGCCTCACGCACCCGCTCGAGCTGCTCGGCGTCGGGGGATCCTCGGGAAGCTGAGCCCGGGGCTCAGGCGCGCGTCGCCCAGTCGCTGACGGCGTCGACGAAGGCGCTGTTGTGCTCCTCCTCGATGACCGTGTAGCGCACGCCCGCGCCCGGGTACGCGCGGATCACGATGCCCGCGGCCTCGAGCACGTGCGCGCGCAGCTCGGCGGCCCGCTCGCCGACGGGCAGCCACACGAAGTTGCCGTCGGAGTGCGGGATCTCGATGTGCGGGCGGCCGTCGATCTCCGCCTTCTCCATGCGGTCGCGCAGCGTGCGCTCGATCCGCTGACGCTCGGCCTTCGTCCACTCGACGCGGTCCTCGATCTGCTCGAGGCCCTTCTCCGAGAAGACGTGGGCCGTCGCCGCGACGGCGAGGCGGTCGACCCCGTTCTGGGTGCGCAGGCGCGCGAGCGCCGAGATCGTCCCCGCCGAGGCGAGGGCGTATCCGACGCGCAGGCTCGCGAGGGCCACGGCCTTCGAGAGGGTGCGGAGGATCACGACGTTGTCCGGCAGCTCGGGGTCGCCGTCGCCGAAGAGGTCGGCGCCGAAGCGGGCGCGGGGGCTCGACGCGAACTCGCTGTACGCCTCGTCGAGCGCGAGGACGACGTGCGGCGGCATCTCGGCGACGAGGCGGTCGAACTGCTCGCGCGTCAGGGCGCGGCCCGACGGGTTGTTGGGGCTCGCGACGAGGACGACCCGCGTGCGATCCGTGATCGTGCCGAGGAGGGCGTCGACGTCGTGCCCGCCGTCCGGGGCGGTCGGCACCGTCACGGGCACCGCCGCCGCGGCGTGGCACGCCTGCAGGTAGCCCTCGAAGGTCAGCCAGCTGAACAGCACCTCGTCGCCCGGCTCGCACACCGCCGCGACGAGGGCGCGGATGAGGTCCATGGATCCGGATCCGAGGAGGACCTCGTCGGGCTCGCGTCGGTGCGCGCGCGCGATCGCGCCGAGCGCCTCCTCGAGCGGAGCGCCGTACTCGTTGAGGTGCGGGATCTCGGCCGCGATCGCCTCGGCGAGGCCGTCGAGCGGCGGGAAGTGCGGCTCGTTGAAGCAGGCTCGGACGGCGCCCTCCGGGAAGTCGGCCCTCGCGAATGCGGGGATCCTGTCGTGGGCCTCTCGGAACGCGATCGTCATGGATCCATTGTCGCGCCGTCATACGTCGGTCTGATCTCGCGCCGATCCGCTTTCGCATGTCGGAGGTCCGTGCTTTGCTCTCTTCCGTGCTCTGGAAGATCCTCACCCGCTACCTGGCGCGGTACCGCTGGCTGCTCGTCGGCGTCCTCGTGTTCCAGCTCGCGTCCGCGCTCGCGGCGCTGTATCTGCCCACCCTCAACGCCGAGATCATCGACCAGGGCGTCTCGGTCGGCGACATCGGCTACATCGTGCGCACGGGCGGCGTCATGCTGCTCGTCGCGCTCGGCCAGATCGTCGCCGCGATCGTCGCGACCTTCTGCGCCGCCCGCGCCGCCATGAGCCTCGGGCGCGACCTGCGCCGCGACATCTTCACGCGCGTCTCGGGCTTCTCCGAGCGCGAGGTCTCGTCGTTCGGCGCGGGATCCCTCATCACCCGCAACACGAACGACGTGCAGCAGGTGCAGATGCTCGCGATGATGAGCGCGACGATGCTCGTCATGGCGCCCATGATGGCGATCGGCGGCATCATCATGGCGCTGCGCCAGGACATCGGGCTCAGCTGGATCCTGGCGGTGTCGATCCCCGTCCTGCTGATCGTCGCCGCGCTCGTGATCGTGCGCATGGTGCCGCTCTTCCGGCGCTACCAGACCCGGCTCGACGCCGTGAACCGCGTCATGCGCGAACAGCTCTCGGGCGTGCGCGTCGTGCGCGCGTTCGTCCGCGAGCCGATCGAGGAGGAGCGCTTCCGCTCCGCCAACACCGACATCATGCAGGTCGGCCGCAACGTCGGCTCGATGTTCGTGCTGCTGTTCCCGCTCGTCATGCTCGTGCTCAACGTCACGATCGTCGCCGTCGTGTGGTTCGGCGGCATCGCGGTCAACGCCGGCGACACCCAGATCGGCACGATCTTCGCCTTCATGCAGTACGTCGGCCAGATCCTCGGCGGCGTGATGATGGCGAGCTTCATGGCGATCATGATCCCGCGCGCCGCCGTGTCGGCCGGCCGCATCGGCGAGGTCCTCGACACCGACTCGTCGCTCGCCCGCGCCGCGTCGCCCGTCGTCGACATGCCCCGCCGCGGCGAGGTCGTCTTCGACGACGCCGAGTTCACCTACCCGGGCGCCGAGCAGCCCGTGCTCTCGGGCATCACGCTGCGCGCCGATCCGGGCGAGACCGTCGCGATCATCGGGTCGACGGGCTCGGGCAAGACGACGCTCGTCTCGCTCATCCCCCGCCTGTTCGACGTCACGGGCGGATCCGTCCGTGTCCAGGGCGTCGACGTGCGCGAGGCCGACCTCGACGAGCTGTGGCGCGGCATCGGGCTCGTCCCGCAGCGCCCCTTCCTCTTCTCGGGGACGATCGCGTCGAACCTCCGCTTCGGGCGGGAGGACGCGACCGACGACGAGCTGTGGCGCGCGCTCGAGATCGCGCAGGCCGCCGACTTCGTGCGCGACAAGCCCGAGGGCCTCGACTCGCGGATCTCGCAGGGCGGCACCAACGTGTCGGGCGGCCAGCGCCAGCGCCTCGCGATCGCGCGGGCGATCGTGCACCAGCCCGACGTCCTCGTGTTCGACGACTCGTTCTCGGCCCTCGACCTCACGACCGACGCCCGGCTGCGCCAGGCGCTGTGGCGCGAGCTCCCCGAGGTCACGAAGATCGTCGTCGCGCAGCGCGTGTCGACGATCACCGACGCCGACCGGATCCTCGTCCTCGACGACGGCCGCCCCGCCGGCATCGGCACCCACGACGAACTCCTCGCGACGAGCGAGACGTACCGCGAGATCGTCGAGTCGCAGCTCGGCGCGGAGGAGGCGCGATGAGCGACCAGCAGAACGCGTCCCTCGGTCTCAGCGAGGAGGAGCTCGAGGCGCAGAACGCCATGCGCGAGGCCGGGGCGGTCGAGCCCGGCTCCATGGGGGGCAAGGCGCAGAACTTCTGGCCCAGCTTCGGCCGCTTCCTCGGCCTCCTGCGGCCGTACGCGTGGGCTTTCGCCCTCGCCACGGTGCTCGGCGCCATCGGCGTCGTGCTGTCGGTCATCGGCCCGAAGATCCTCGGCGAGGCGACGAACGTCGTCTTCGAGGGCTTCGTCTCGCTGGCGCTCACGGGCCAGTTCGAGGGCATGAGCCAGGATCAGGTCGTCGAGGCCATGCGGGCCGCGGGCCAGGACGACTTCGCGAACATGGTCGCCGCGATGCAGAACTTCGCCCCGGGCACGGGCGTCGACTTCACCGCTCTCCGCGGCGTCGTCATCTGGGCGATCGCGGTCTACGTCACGAGCGCGGTCCTGCAGTGGGTGCAGGGGTACATCGTCAACGTCGTCATGGTCAAGACCATGTGGCGCCTGCGCGAGCAGATCGAGGCGAAGATCAACCGCCTGCCCCTCGCCTACTTCGACAAGGTGCAGCGCGGCGAGCTGATCAGCCGCGTCACCAACGACGTCGACAACATGACGCAGACGCTGCAGCAGTCGCTGTCGGGGGCGATCACGTCGCTCCTGACGCTCATCGGCGTCGTCATCATGATGTTCTCGATCTCGTGGCTGCTCGCGCTCGTCGCGCTCGTGTCGCTGCCGCTCATCGGCATCATCATGGGCGTCATCGGGCCCCGCTCGCAGAAGGCCTTCCAGACGCAGTGGCGCAAGGTCGGCCGGCTCAACTCGCGCGTCGAGGAGTCCTTCTCCGGCCACGCCCTCGTCAAGGTCTTCGGCCGCGAGAAGTCGATGTCCGACGCCTTCCAGGCCGAGAACGAGGAGCTGTACCAGGCGTCGTTCAAGGCGCAGTTCCTGTCGGGCGTCATGATGCCGTCGATGCAGTTCGTCGGCTACCTCGTCTACGCGGGCATCGCGGTCCTCGGCGGGGTCATGGTCGCGAGCGGGCAGATCCGCATCGGCGACGTGCAGGCGTTCGTGCAGTACTCGCAGCAGTTCACGCAGCCCCTCACCGAGCTCGGCGGCATGCTGCCCGTCGTGCAGTCGGGCACGGCATCGGCCGAGCGCGTGTTCGACCTCCTCGACCAGGACGAGCAGGATCCCGACGCCGACGACGCCCCGACGGCGCCCGACGGCGGCCGCGGCGTCATCGAGTTCCGCGACGTGTCGTTCTCGTACCGCGACGACCAGCCGCTCATCCAGAACCTGTCGTTCCGCGTCGAGCCGGGCCACACCGTCGCGATCGTCGGCCCGACCGGCGCGGGAAAGACGACGCTCGTCAACCTCCTCATGCGGTTCTACGAGCTCGACGGCGGCGCGATCCTCCTCGACGGCCAGCCCGTCGCCGACATGACCCGCGCCGACCTGCGCTCGCGCACCGGCATGGTCCTGCAGGATCCGTGGCTCTTCGCGGGGACGATCCGCGAGAACATCCGCTACGGCAACGAGTCGGCGACCGACGAGGACGTCCTGGCGGCGGCCGAGGCGACGTACGTCGACCGGTTCGTGCACTCGCTCCCCGACGGCTACGACACCGTCCTCGAGGAGGACGCGGCGAACGTGTCGGCCGGCGAGCGGCAGCTCATCACGATCGCCCGCGCGTTCGTGCGCCGCCCGCAGGTCCTGATCCTCGACGAGGCGACGAGCTCGGTCGACACCCGCACCGAGCTGCTGCTGCAGAAAGCGATGAACGCGCTCCGCCAGGGGCGCACGTCGTTCGTCATCGCGCACCGGCTGTCGACGATCCGCGACGCCGACCTCATCCTCGTCATGGAGCAGGGGTCGATCGTCGAGCAGGGCAGCCACGACGAGCTCATCGCCCGCGAGGGCGCGTACTGGCGGCTCTACCGCAGCCAGTTCGAGCACGTGTCCGACCCCGACGACGAGCCGCCCGTCACGGGAGCGATCCCGACCGTCGCATAGCGCGCGGGGGCGCTGCGCGGGCGCCGCCGGATCGGCTCCGGCGACCCGGCCGGTGCTCAGACTCTGACGAAGCGCCGAGACTCTGACGATCCGGCCGGAACCGGCGGGAGCCGACGCATCGTCAGAGACTCGGAGGCGGCGCGCTGCACGATGAGGCCCCGCCGTCGCGCGGCTCATCCCTCCGACGCCGAAACTCTGACGAAGCGCCGAAACACTGACGATCCGGCCGAAACCGGCGGGAGCCGGCCGATCGTCAGAGTCTCGGCGCCGGTCACGCCCCGTCGGTGAGGCCCAGCGCGTCGGCGATCTTCTCGAGGGATCCGAGGATGTCGCCGCCCGGCACGGGCTGGATCGCCACGTGGTCGGCGCCGGCGCCGAGGTGGGCGCGGATCCCCGCGACGGCCTCCGCGGCGCCGGGGTTCGCGGCGACCTGGTCGATGAGGGCGTCGGATCCGCCGCCCGCGAAGTCGGCCTCGGCGGCGCCGAACTCGGTCAGCTTCCCGCGGTAGTTGGAGAGGCGAAAGTAGCTCTCGAGGTACGCGCGGGCGCGCTCACGGGCGCGGACCGGATCGCCCGAGAGCGAGACCTTGAGCTCGGGCGCCAGCAGCGCGCCCGGCCCCATGACGGCGCGCGCGTGGGCCGTGTGCGCCGGGAGCGTCAGGTACGGGTGCGCGCCGATCGAGCGCTCGGCCGCGAGCGCGAGGGTCCGATCCCCGAGCGCCGCGAGCAGGCGGGCATCGCGCGGCACCCCCTCGGCGTCGAACACGTCGAGGTAGGCGCGGAGCGTCGCGAGCGGGCGGACGCGTTCGGCCGTCGCCTCGCGATGCCCGGATCCGATCCCGATCACGAGGCGCGGCTCGCACTCCTCGAGGATCCGCGTGTACGACGCGGCGACGTCGGTCGCCTCGTCCTTCCACACGTTGACGATGCCCGTCGCGACGACGGCGTGCTCGGTCTCGTTGAGGACGTGCTCGGGTGTCACGAGCCGGGAGCTCGGGGATCCGCCGATCCACATCGTCGTGTAGCCGAGCCGCTCGGCCACCGCCGCGACGCCGGGCTGCCACTCGCTCTCACGCAGCCAGACGCCGTACGTCCCGAAGCGCTGGGGGCTGACCATCGCGATCACCGCCTTCTGCGGCGCGCTCGGACCGGCGCCGCCGTCTGTGCGCGGCCTACGATACGGGGCCGACGTTGCGGCCAGATAGACCCGGTGTAACCGGACGTCAACCGAAGAGCATGCGCGCCCCGCGGTGCGCGAAGGCCGCCTCGACGGTCCCCGCCGGCAGCTCGTCGAATGTCGCGGGCGACCAGTGCGGGTCGCGGTCCTTGTCGATCATCTGGGCGCGGATCCCCTCGACCATGTCGGGCTGGGTCGTCGCGAACCAGCCGACCAGGCCGTACTCCTGCTCGAGCGCGGCGCGCAGCGTCAGGCCGCGCGAGGACCGGATCGACGCGAGCGTCACCGCGAGCGAGGTGGGCGGGCGCTCGTCGAGGGCCGCGAGCGCCGACGCGGGCGACAGCTCGCCCGACCAGCGCGGATCCGCGGCGAGCTCGCGCAGGCGATCGCGGATCCCGGGCACGGTCGGGAGCGCGAACGCGTCGTCGATCCACTCGCGGGCGCCCGCGAGCGCGCTGTCTCCCGGCGTCTCGTCGAACAGCATCACGAGCTCGGTCGGCGTCGACGGGTCGGCGCGCGTCTCGAGCGCCTCGCGCACCGCGTCGAGGTCGCCGCGCGGCACCAGCAGGTCGGCGAAGCCCGCGTAGATCGCGTCCTCGGGCCCCATCTCGGCGCTCGTCAGCGCGAGGTACTCGCCGACGCGCCCCGGCGCTCGGGCGAGCAGCCAGGATCCCCCCGCGTCTGGCGTGAATCCGATGCGGGTCTCGGGCATCGCGAGGCGCGAGGTCTCGGTCACGACCCGCACGTGCGCGTGGCCGGCCATGCCGATCCCGCCGCCCATCGTGACGCCGTCGGCGAAGGCGACGATCGGCTTGAGGAACTCGTCGATCTCGGCGTTCATCGTGTACTCGGTGCGGAAGAACTCCTCCGCAGCGGCCGGGTTCCCCGCCGCGAGCGCGGCGTGCACGGCGCGGATGTCGCCGCCCGCGCTGAACCCGCGGTCGCCCACGCCGTCGAACAGGACGACGGCGACGTCGGGATCGGTGCGGAACGCGTCGAGCGCCTCGCGCACCGCCTCGAGCATCGCGGTGTCGACGGCGTTGATCGCCTTCGGCCGGTTCAGTGTGATCCGGCCGAGCCCGTTCTCGCTGCTGATCAGAATGCGCTCGTCGGCCATATTCTCCAGCCTAGATGTCGCACGATCCACGGGATTTCCCGACCATCGGGGAGGATGGAGGGCACGTGACGATGTCAGGGGGTTCGCGTGACTGACGGCAAGGTGCTGGAATTCGCCGATGTGTCGATGGTGTTCGGCGACGTTCCGGCTGTCGACGGGCTGTCGGCCCGCATCGAGCCCGGCCGCGTGACGGCGTTCCTCGGCCCGAACGGCGCCGGCAAGACGACGACGCTGCGGATCCTCCTCGGGCAGCTCCGGCCCACCCGCGGATCCGCGACGATCGGCGGGCGCCCCTACAACCAGATCGCGCGCCCCGAGGGGTTCATCGGTTCGGTGCTCACGGTCACGGCGCTCGACAAGTCGCGGCGCAAGACGGTGCTCAAGCACCTGCAGCGCGCGGCGAAGCAGATCGGCGCGTCGCAGCCGCGCGTCGCCGAGGTCCTCGACATCGTCGGGCTCAGCGAGATGGGCGAGATGCGGATCGGATCCCTCTCGCTCGGCATGAAGCATCGCCTCGCGGTCGCCGAGGCGATCCTCGCGAACCCCGGCGTGCTCGTGTTCGACGAGCCGGCGAACGGGCTCGACCCCGAGGGGATCCGCTGGATCCGCCTCCTCATGCGCCGCTTCGCCGACGAGGGCCGCACCGTGCTCATGTCGTCGCACCACCTGAGCGAGGTCGAGCAGGTCGCCGACGCGCTCCTCGTGCTCAACGGCGGGCAGCTGCTGTTCGAGGGCCCGATCGAGGAGCTGGCCGACGCCGAGGGCGGCCTCGTGACCGCCGACTCGGCCGACCGCGACGCGCTCCTGTCGGTGCTCGACGAGAACGAGCTCGCGTACCGCGTGCTCCGATCGGGCATCGCGATCACGGGCACGACGGCCGCCGAGGTCGGTGAGCTGGCCGCGCAGGCGGGCGTCGCGCTGTCGACGCTGACGCACCGCGGGCCGTCGCTCGAGGACGTCTACATGCAGATCATCGCGGGCACGTGGACCCCGCCCGCGCGCACGGCCGCGCTCGAGCCGACGGGCGCCGTCGACGTCGTCGCCGAGGAGAGCGCCGAGCCCGAGACCGCCGAGCCCGAACCCGAGCGCGAGCTCCCGGGCCGCTCGACGCTCGCCTCGCTCGCGAGCGACGTGCGCGGCGAGAGCGACACCATCGAGGTCCCGCGGCCCGCCTGGCTCAGCGAGTTCACGGCGCCGGCGGGCGACGAGGCCGAGGCGGATCAGCCCGCGGGCTTCACAGGAGCGACGTTCGGCGGCGAGCCGACCCGCGCGATCGACGTCATCGACGGGGCCGCGCCGAAGGACTGACCCGCGAGGGCTCCGAGACTCTGACGATCGCGCGGCTCCCGCCGGATCCGGCCGGATCGTCAGAGTCTCGGGCGATCGCCAGAGTCTCGGCGGCGCGGGGTCAGCCGCAGGCGACGTCGACGGCCTCGGCGAGCACCGCGACGGGCGTCGTGGCGTGCGGAGCGAAGCGGATCCCGTCGCCGTCGACCAGCGTCGTGGCGAAGCCCGCGACCGCGAGGCGCGCGTGCGCATCGGCGCCGAGACGTGCGACGACGATTCCGGCGTGCTCCTCGGGCGTCACGACCTCGGCGCGCCGCTCCGCCAGCAGCCGGCGCAGCTCGGCGGCGCGCACGTGCACGGCGGCCGCGACCTCCCCGATCCCGGTGCTCAGGACCTCGCCGATGCCCGCGGCGAGCGCCGCCGAGGCGCCCGGGGATCCGTTCGTCATCGTGAAGCGTCGGGCGTCGCGGCGTCGGGGGTGCTCGTCGCCGGAGTACTGGCCGCTGCGCTCGGCTCCCGTCCACCCGGACAGGGCGGGGACGAGCCGCTCGAGTGCGCGGTCCGAGAACGCGGCGAAGCCCGTCCCCCACCCCGACCGCAGCCACTTCTGGCCGCCGGAGACGACGACGTCGGCCACCTGCCAGTCCTCGTCGACCACGCCCATCCCCTGGATCGCGTCGACCACGAGGAGGCGGTCGCCGATCGCCTCGCGGATCGCGGCGAGATCGGCGCGGTGCCCCGTGCGGAAGCTGACGGCGCTCACCGAGACGGCGACGGTGTCGGCCGTCAGCGCGCCCGCGAGGTCGTCGACCGTGAGCGGGCGCCGCGGGTCGGCGGGTCTCAGCGCGCCGACCGAGATCCGGCCGGCCTCCGCCGCTCGCCACCACGGGTAGAGGTTGGCGGGGAACTCCGCGCGCGACACGAGGACCCGGCCAGGCGGCATCGCGAACGCCGCCTGCATGAGGCCGGCCGACGTGCTGGAGGACAGCACGACGTTCTCCGGGGCGAAGCCCGTGAGCGCGGCGGCCGCCGCCGTCGCCCGGTCGTCGGCGGCGTGCAGGCGCGCGGCGGGCGCACCGGCCGCGGCCCGGCGGTCGATGTCGTGCGACGCCGCGAGAGCCGCGCCCGTGATCGGCCCGTAGCTCGCGAAGTTCAGATACCGGTCGAGACTCACCCCCGGAGCTCGCCGTCGACGAGTCGCGGGATCCCGAGCGGGTTCGCCTCCTGCAGGGCGGGCGGGAGCAGCGCATCGGGCACGTTCTGGTACGCGACGGGGCGCACGAATCGCTCGATCGCCGCCGTTCCCACCGACGTCGACGACGATGCGGTCGTCGCGGGGTACGGGCCGCCGTGCTGCTGCGCGTAGGTGACCGAGACGCCCGTGGGCCACTGGTTCCAGAGCACGCGCCCCGCCCTGTCGGCGAGCGCGGCCAGGAGATCGGCGGCGATCGCGTCGTCGTCGGACCCGACGATCGTCGCCGTCAGCTGGCCCTCGATCCGAGACGCGACGTCGATCAGCTGCCGCTCGTCGTCGTACTCGGCGACGAGCGCCGCCGGGCCGAAGATCTCGGATGTCAGGGCGTGCGTGTCGGCGAGGACGGCCCCCGCGGTCGTGCGGAGGAGCGTCGGCGCGGGGCCGGCGTCGGCGGATCCGCTCGCGACCTCCTCGACGCCGGCGTGCACGCGCACGCGCTCGAGCGACGCGGCGAACCCGGCCGCGATCCCCGCGTTGAGGAGCGGGCCGCCGTCGGGCAGGCCCGAGTCCTCGAGCTCCCGGATCATGGGCGAACCCGCGGGCGCGAACAGGAGCCCCGGCTTCGTGCACAGCTGCCCGGCGCTCCCCGTGACGGAAGCCAGGAAGCCCGCGGCGATGCCCGCGGCGTCGCCCTCCGCGGCCGACCGCGTCACGAACGCGGGGTTGACGCTGCCGAGCTCGCCGAAGAACGGGATCGGGACCTCGCGCGATGTCGCGATGTCGAACAGGGCGCGCCCGCCCGTGATCGAGCCCGTGAAGGCCGCCGCGCGGATCTCGGGGGCGCGCAGCGCTCGCACGCCGGCGTCGGTGCCGTAGATCGTCTGGAACAGCCCGTCCGGCGCCCCCGCCGAGCGCAGACCCCCCGCGACGACGTCGGTCGTGGCCGCGGAGAGCTCCGGGTGGCCGCCGTGCGCCTTCACGACCACGGCGGATCCCGCCGCGAGCGCGCTCGCGGTGTCGCCCCCCGCAACCGAGAACGCGAACGGGAAGTTGCTCGCGGCGAAGACGAGCACGGCGCCGAGCGACTCGAGCTGCCGCCGCAGGTCGGGCCGGGGCGCGCCCATGGGCCAGTCGGGATCCGCGTGGTCGATGCGCGCGCCGATCCAGGCGCCCTCGCGGACGACGGATCCGAACAGGCGCAGTTGGAAGGTCGTGCGGCGCAGCTCTCCGCGGAGACGAGCCTCGGCGAGGTGCGTCTCGCGCTGGGCGATCGGCACGAGGGCGTCGGCCGCCGCATCGAGCGCGTCGGCGACGGCGTCGAGCGCGGCGGCGCGATCCGCGAGGGCCGCGGTCTTCCAGGCGGCCGCGGCGCGCGCGGCCCGGGCGACGACCTCGTCGACCTCGTCTGCCGTCGTGTCGCTCGGGGTCGTGATCTCGGTGTCCGTCATGTTCTCTCCGTTCGTTCCGATACGTCGTCTGCGAGGGCCGCGATGTCGCCGAGGCGCACGGGCACTCCGATGGGGCGCCTCACGAGGGCCTCGAGGTCCGCGGCGCCGGCGCTCCGCCCCGTCTCGGACGCGACGAGGCTCGAGAGCGCGAAGCCGCACACCCGCCCCTGGCACCACCCCATCCCGGGGCGAGCCGTCACGCGCACGTCGCGCGCGTCGTCGGAGCCGAGGCAGCTGACGGCGCCGGTGGCCTCGGCCGCCGAGACCTCCTCGCACCGGCACACGAGGGTCTCGGGCTCGAGCCATTCGGTCCACCGCTCGGGGACGGGGCTCGCGCGGTGCATCCCGACGGCGAAGCGCCGGCCGCGGGCGATCCGGCGACGGAGCCGCGCCGCGCCGCGGCCGATCGCGGCACCCGCGGCGTCGGCCGCGGCGGCCTGCGCTGCGAGCGCCCCCTCCGCGCACGACTGGACGGCGCCGCCGATCCCTGTCACCTCGCCCGCGGCGTAGACCCCGGGCAGAGAGGTGCGCTGGGCGTCGTCGACCGTGACGACGAGCGAGGAGTCGACGTCGACGCGGGTGTCGAGCCCGAGCCCGACGGCGAGCTCGAGCTGAGGCGTGAAACCCCACCCGAAGGCGACGAGATCCGCCTCGATGACGCGTTCCGTCCCGGCGCGCGGGCGCCCCCGAGCATCGACCTTCTGCAGCACGACCGCGGACGCACGGCCCTCGCCGCGCACCTCGGTCACGACGGTGCGCGAGCGGAACGGGACGCGCGAGCGCAGGAAGGTCGCGGCGTACGAGACGCCCTCGAGCAGCTTGCCCGGTTCCTGCACGGCCCGCACCGGGGTCCGCGCCCAGCGCGAGAGCGCGTTGGCGTCGCACACCGCGACGACCTCGACGCCGGCCTCTGCGAGGCCCGCGGCGACGGAGAGGAGGAACGGCCCCGTCCCCGCGACGACCGCCTTGCGGCCGGCCGCCACCTGGTTCGCCTTGAGCATCGCCTGCACGCCGCCCGCCGCCATCACTCCCGGCAGCGTCCAGCCGGGAACGGGCAGCTGCCGGTCGTACGCGCCCGTCGCCAGGATGAGGCGGCTCGCGGTCACGGTGCGGTCGGCGGCGGGGAGCCGTTCCGTCCCGACGGAGGGCGTCGTCCGGAGCGCGAAGCCGTCGGGGATCCGCTCGGCGCGCCACACCTGGCGCCCCGTGACGTGCCGCACGGATCCGTCGCGCACGGCCGCGCGAAGGCGCGAGCGCAGGTCGGCGAACCTGCCCCAGTGGTGGTGACCGGTCGACTCGTCGCGCGCGAACGCTTCCAGGTGCCGCTCGTCGGGGTGGCGCCAGAACTGGCCCCCGATCTGATCGGCGGCGTCCACGAGCATGACCGAGAGCCCCTGCCCGGCCGCCGTCACCGCGGCGGTGAGGCCCGCGGGTCCCGCGCCGACGACCGCGAGATCGGCCCTGCCGTCACGCGCCATGACGCCCCCGTTCCGAGACCGCGGTGGCGGGAGAGGTGCTCTCGACGACCTGCCCGTCCTGCGCCGGCGTCACGCACGCGCGCTGCATGTGCTGGCCGTCGACCGTGACGAGGCAGTCGAAGCACACGCCGATCCCGCAGAAGAGGCCGCGCGGCTCGCCGGCGCGGCGCGTGGTCCGCCACGACGTGATCCCGGCCGCCATGAGCGCGCCGCCCACCGTCTGGCCGTCGTGGAACGGGATGCGCGAGCCGTCGAACGTGAGTGCGCGCCCGGCGTCGTCGGTCATGCCGCGAGCCTCTCTGCGAATCGGTCGGGCCGGAACGGCGCGAGGTCCATGTCGGGCGCGGCACCGGAGAGCGCCTGCGCGAGCAGCTTGGCGATCCCGACCGAGAGGCCGATCCCCGCGCCCTCCTGGCCACCCGCGTGCCAGAGCCCGGGGAGGCGGGCGTCCTCGCCGATGACGGGAAGGTGGTCGGGGCAGTACGGCCGGAAGCCCGAGTACGTCCGCAGGAGCGCGAGGTCGGCGAGCGCCGGGAACAGCCGCACCGCCGCCTGGGCGATCCGGGCGACGGCTTCCTGCGAGAAGGAGGTGTCGAACCCCACGCGCTCTCGGCTCGACCCGAGGAGCACGGTGCCGCTCGGCGTTCCCTCGACGACGGGCGAGACCTGCAGGACCGCGTCGGCGCTCGCGACGTCGCCGACGTAGCCCGCCGAATACACCTTGTGGTGGATCGTGACGGGAACGGGCTCGGTCACGAGGACGAACCCGCGGCGCGGCATGACGGGCAGGTCGAGCCCCGCGAGCCCCGCGACCTCTCCGGCCCACGGCCCCGCGCAGTTCACGACGGCGCCTGCGGAGATGACGCCGTCCGGCGTCCGCACCCCGACGGCGCGGCCTCCGCGCGTGACGAGCTCCTCGACGGGCGTGCGGAGGAGGAGTTCGGTCCCGAGTCCGCGCGCGAGGCGGATCAGGTGATGGGTCGCGAGGATCGGCTGGATCTGCGCATCGCCCGGATAGAACGCGCCGCTCGAGAGGGCCGGGTTCGCGTAGGGTTCGAGCTCGCGGACGGCGTCGATGTCGCCCAGCAGCTCGACCTCGATGCCGAGGGAGCGCTGGTGGGCCGCGAGCTTCTCGAGGACGACGGTGGTCTCCGGATCCTCGGCGACGATGATGCCGCCCTTCGTCTCGAACTCCCACGCGTCGGCGTGCTCGGCGAGGTCCTCGCGCCAGACCCGCTGGGAGTAGAGGGTCAGCTCGAGCTCGGGCCCCAGCTCCTTGTCCGAGACGAGCAGGTTCCCCTCGCAGCGGCTGCTGGTTCCCGCCGCGATCCCGCCGCGCTCCACGAGGATCACCCGGAGGCCGGCCGCCGCGGCGAAGTACGCCGTCGCCGCCCCCATGATCCCGGCGCCGATGACGACGACGTCGGCCGAACGGGACCTCACGCGGTCTCGGCCGCGTCGGACGCCGACCAGTCGGTCAGCACGTGCTCGATGTGCCCCGTCACGAGGTCGCGCGCGCGGGCCGCGTCGCGCGCCTCGATCGCGTCGAGGATCGCGTGGTGCTCGCGCGCCGACGCGGCGAGGCGGCCCTGCCTGTGCAGGGCGGCGAGGCCGAACAGACGCGTCTGCGAGCGCAGCGACGACACGAGGTCGGCGAGGCGCCTGTTCCCCGTGTAGCTGAGGAGCGCGAGGTGGAAGTCATTGTCCTCCGTCAGGTAGCTGACGAGGTCGCCCTGCTCCGCGAAGCGCACGATGCGGTCGCACTGCTCGCGCAGCGCGGGGAACGCGTCGTCCGGGAGCTTCGGCGTGATGATCTCGACGGCGGGCGGCTCGATCATGAGGCGCAGCTGCGTGACCTCGGCGAGGTCCTGCTCCGAGACGTCGGTGATCTGGAAGCCCCGGTTCGGCATCGCCACGACGAGGCCCTCGCGGGCCAGGTCGAGCATCGCCTCGCGGATCGGGGTCGCCGAGACGCCGAACTGCCCGGCGAGGCTCGGGCCCGAGTGCACCGTGCCCGGCTGCAGCTCGCCGCTGATGATCGCCGAGCGGAGCGCGCTCTTGACGGTGTCCCGGATGCTCGGCTGCTTCTTCAGCCGGACGACGTTGCGCGCGATGGGTGTGCTCACGACTTCTCCTCCTCGGAGCCCGCGGCTCCCGATGGCGCGAGCACGGCCATGACGTGCTCTGCGATAGCCCGATCCTCCCAGGACATCCCCGCCGTCACAGCTGGAACCCCTCCGGGAACGGGTCGGTCGGGTCGAGCATGTACTGCGCTGTGCCCGTCACCCACGCGCGGCCCGTCACGGTCGGGACGACGGCCGGGATCCCCGCGACCTCCGTCTCCTCGACGAGCCTGCCCGTGAACCGCGTGCCGATGAACGACTCGTTGACGAAGTCGGCGCCGAGGGCGAGCTCGCCGCGCGCGTGGAGCTGCGCCATGCGTGCGCTCGTCCCCGTGCCGCACGGCGACCGGTCGAACCACCCCGGGTGGATCGCCATCGCGTGCCGCGAGTGCCGCGCCGTCGACCCGGGAGCCTGCAGGTAGACGTGATGGCAGCCGCGGATGCCCGGGTCCAGGGGGTGGACCGGCTCATCCTGCGCGTCGATCGCGGCCATGATCGCCAGCCCCGCCGCCAGCAGGTCGTCCTTGTGCGCGCGGTCGAACGGGAGGCCGAGCGCCTCGAGCTCGACGATCGCGTAGAAGTTGCCGCCGAACGCGAGGTCGTACCGCACCTCGCCGTAGCCCGGCACATCGACGACGCGTCCGAGCCCCACCGCGAAGGAGGCCACGTTGCGGATCGTCACGCTCTCGGCGTGGCCGTCGTGCACCGCGACCTCGGCCGTCACGAGACCCGCCGGGGTGTCGAGCCGGATCGTCGTGACCGGCTCGACCACGGGCACCATGCCCGTCTCGACGAGCACCGTCGCAACCCCGATCGTCCCGTGCCCGCACATCGGCAGGCATCCGGAGACCTCGATGTAGAGCACGCCGTAATCGGCGTCCGGCCGCGTCGCGGGCTGGAGGATCGCGCCGCTCATGGCGCTGTGCCCGCGCGGCTCGTTCATGAGCAGCCGGCGCAGGCCGTCGTGGTTCGCCATGAACCACTGGCGTCGCTCCTCCATCGTCGATCCCGGGATCGTGCCGACGCCGCCCGTGATGACCCGCGTCGGCATCCCCTCGGTGTGGGAGTCGACGGCGTGGTAGATGTGCTTCGTCCGCACGGTCATCTCCTCGTCAGGACGTCAACGATAGCCCTGGGCGAGCACCGACTCCGTGTCGGAGATGATGCGGGCGCGGACGTCGTCGGGCAAGGGCAGGCGCGGCGGGCGCGTCGTGATGCCGGCGGGCGCGACGCCCGCGACCTCCTGCGAGAGCTTGATCGCCTGGACGAACCAGGTCTTCGAGTCCCAGCGCAGCAGGGGGTGCAGGTCGCGATAGATCTCGTGCGCGCGCGCCCACTTCACGGGGTCGCCCGAGGTCGAGAGCTCGTAGAGCTCGACCGTCGCGGCGGGGATCGCGTTGGGGTACCCCGCGACCCATCCGACGGCGCCGTTGATGCCGAGCTCGAGGACCACGTCGTCGGATCCGATCGAGACGTCGAGCCCCGGCGCCTGCTCGTGGATCTCGTACGCGTGACGGACGTCTCCCGAGAACTCCTTGACGGAGACGATCAGGCCCTCCTCGTACATGCGCGCGAGGAGATCGGGGCGCAGATCGATCTTCGTGTCGATCGGGTTGTTGTACGCGAGCACCGGGAGTCCGACGGCCGCGACGCGGCGGAAGTGCTCGACGACCTCGTCGTCGCTGGCCCGGTACGCGTTCGGCGGCAGGAGCATCACGGCCGGCGCCCCGTTCGCCGCGGCGTGCTCCGCGAGGCGGACGCTCTCGAGGGCGCCGTACGCGCCGACGCCCGGGATCACGGCGACCCCGTCGGGCGCCGCTTCGACGGCGGTGAGGAAGACCTGCTTCCTCTCCTCCTCCGTCAGCGTCTGGTACTCGCCGAGGGACCCGTTCGGGATGATCCCCGTCACGCCGTTGTCGGTCACGAAGCGGATGTGCTCCGCATACGCGTCGTAGGCGACGGAGAAGTCCTCGCGGAACGGAAGGGTGGTCGCGAGGTTGACGCCGTGCCACGGCTTTCGCTCTGTCATGGGATGGCCTTTCTGCCGTAACTACAATTGCAATTGTAATGCTGATTCGCCCGTTCTGTCCATCGCGGAGCGGGTCTCATCTCGCCGGAAGAACCACGCGCTGCCGCGCCGACTCGTTTCCCGCGCGGTCGGTGGCCGAGAACTCGAGCACCTGCTCGGCGTCGCCGAGGCTGCGCACGAAGGCCTCCTGGTAGGTGGCCCAGAAGGTGTCCTCCCCTCCCCACTGGATCCGTTCGAGCCCCGAGACGGAATCGTCGGCGCGCAGGTCGATCTCGGCGCTCGATCCGAGGATCCGGACGCGCGCCTCGGCGCGGGGCGGATCGGTGTCGATCGAGAGATCGAGCGCGGCCGAACCCGTCCGTCCCCCGGCCGTCACCGCGCGCGCCTCGACGCGGACGGCGCCCTCCCCCGCGACGGAGAAGGGTGCGCGGTACGGACCCCAGTCGCCGGCCTCCGAGCCGCGGACCACCCGGACGTCGATCGCTGGATCGGTCGCGCCCGGCGCGCCGAGGTCGACGGCGGAGACCCGCACGACGGGGGACGCGGTGTGCCAGCCGGACGCCGCGGGCGGCCGCTCGGTCTCGATGACGACCGCGGGAGGCACCGGCGTCTCGGCGAGCGCGCGCGGGATCGCCCACGCGACGACGTCGCCTTCATGCCTCCACCCGGCGTCGTCGCCTGTCTCCACGCGCGATCCCCACGCGCGGCCCGAGCCGTCGACGTCGGCGCGGGCAGCGGCCGCGAGCACGACGTCGAGCTCGTCTCGGGCGAGGAGCCCGTCCTCCCGGGCGGCCAGGACGGCCGCGAGGACCCGGTCGAGGAACGCGTCGCGCGACCCCGGCTCGGGGGCGCGCCACACGTCGGAGACGAGCGAGGATCCGTCGGGCCGCTCGCGCAGTGCGACACCCGTCTCGGCGCCCGCGAACCCGATGGTGCGCGAGCGGTCGCGCACGTACATGTGGTACCTGCGGTCGCCGCCCGTCCAGATCGGCTCGTAGGCGACGCCGCCGATCCGAGCCCCGCCCTCGTCGCCCTCGGCGTCGGCGACGATGCGCCCGCCGAGGGCGCGCCGCGCGGAGAGGGGGACGTCGAGCGCCGTCGTGGCATCGCTGCGGGCGACGAGCAGGCTCGGCCCGAGGCGAACGGCCTGCAGACCCGCGTCGTCGATCGCGCCATCGGCGACGAGCGAGGCGGGCGCATCGATCTCGAGGACGTCGCCGCGAGCCCACGCGCGCCGGATCTCGACGTACGAGCCCGGCTCGCCGCTGATCCGGTCGCCGCCCACCGTCAGGAGGGCGCTCCCGCGCACCCACGACGGGATGCGCACGCGGACCGAGAGCTCGCGCGCCTCGGCGCCGTGGGGGACGACCGTCAGGCGCGCGCGTCCCCCGGGGACGCCGCCCTCGATCCGGACGTCGACGCCCTGCGCGTCCCATGCCAGGCGCGCGGGCGTGAGGAGGTTGACCCAGAGCTCCGGGGCGCCCGAGGCGTCGCGGAAGAACACCGTGTCGTGGTTCGTGACGTGGTTCTCGAGCCCCGTGCCTCCGCAGCACGTTCCCGTGTTGTCGAACTCGGGGAGCGCGCCCGGGTCGACGGGGAACATGTAGGTCACCTCGGGGCTCTCGAGCGACCGGACGTCGCGGCGCGAGGCGAGGATGTGGTTGAGCGCGGCGTTCTCGTAGTACGCCATGTACTTCGGATCGCGCGTGTGCTGAAAGAGCAGGCGCGCGATCTTCAGCAGGTTGTACGTCGCGCACGTCTCGGCGTTGCGGCGGCCGATGTCGCCCGCGACGGTGTCGGGCGGGCCCCACAGCTCGCTCTCGCCCGTGCCGCCGTGCGCGTACACGCGGCCGGGGACGATCATGTCCCACAGTCCGACGACGGCGTCGAGGTAACGGCGCTCGCCCGTCAGCTCGTACTCGCGCACGTACCCGACGAGCTGCGGGAGGTGCTGGTTCGCGTGCATGTCCGTCAGGATGTCGTCGCCGCGGACGCCGGCCTCGATCAGCGGCTCCTGATCGAAGAGGCGCGCGACCTCGAGGAGGCGCGCGTCACCCGTCACCCGGCTGAGCCGCGCGAGCGTCTCGTTCATGCCGCCGTACTCGCCGGCGATGTACAGGCTCCACATCCGCTGGATCCGCGCGCCGTCGAGCCGCGACAGCCGGTGCGCGACCCACGCCCCCATCGCCGTGACGATCTCGAGAGCGCGCTCGCTGCCCGTGAGCTCGTGCGCGTCGAGCAGGCCGGCCATGATCTTGTGGCACGTGTAGTAGGGCGCCCAGATCTCGCCGTACGGCGCGTACTCCTCCAGCCGGGCGAACTGCCACTCGCCGTAGGCCGCGAGGAAGCCGGGGTGCGAGAAGCGGCCCGTCGCGGCGAGCGCCGCCTGGACCTCGCCGAGGCCGTCGACCATCGCGGCGACCTTCGCGCGGAGGGCCTCGTCGTCCTCGGCCGCCGCGGCGATCGCGAGCATCGACAGGAAGTGCCCCGCGTAGTGGCCGCGCAGCAGGTTGGCCGTCTGGGCGCGCTCGGCGCCGGGGTAGTCGGCCTCGCCCCAGGCCTCCTCCTGCGGGTGGCCGAAGCCCTCCCACGCGCCGGGCGGCTCGGCGCCGAAGGTGTCGAGCCCCGCGTTCGCCCGGAAGACCGCGAGGAGCCGGTCGACGGGATACGCCCGCGCGAGTTCGAGCATCGCCTCCCGCGCGCGGAGGAACGCGCTCCCCTCGCCGAGGCGCACGGCGCCCTGCTCGAACGGTTCGAGGGGCGGGCGCACGGGGGTGGCGGTCGTCACGAGATCCCCATCCGTTCGCGGGTGTAGCGCTCCACGCCGTCGGCGTCGATCGGCAGCGCGTCGGAGAGCACCTCGGATCCCGTCTCGGTCACGAGGACGTCGTCTTCGAGGCGGACGCCGATCCCCCGGAGCTCGGGGGGAAGGGTCAGGTCGTGCGCGTGGAAGTACAGGCCGGGCTCGACCGTCATGACGACGCCGGGAATGAGATCCGCCCCCATGTAGTCCTCGTAGTGCGCCTGGCTGCAGTCGTGCACGTCGAGGCCCAGGTGGTGCCCGATCCCGCAGGCGAGGTAGCGCCTGTGGTGCTGGCCGCGGGGCGAGAGCGCCTCGTCGACCGAGACCGGCAGGAGACCCCAGTCGTGGAGGCCCGTCGCGATGACCTCCATGGCCGCGAAGTGGAAGTCGAGGTACGCGGTCCCGGGGCGGATCTGCGCGAGCCCCGCCCGGTGCGCCTTCTCGACGAGGTCGTGCGCCTCGCGCCCCGCCGGCGAGAACGTGCCGCTCGCGGGGAAGGTCCGCGTGACGTCGGCCGTGTAGAGCGAGCGCATCTCGACTCCCATGTCGAGCAGCAGCAGCTCGTCCTCGAGGACGGGCCCGTCGCACCGCACCCAGTGCAGCGTCGGAGCATGCCGCCCCGACCCGACGATCGTCGAGTAGCCCGGCCCGTTGCCGTGCGTGCGCGCGTGGCGGTCGAAGGTCCCCTGGAGCCACCGCTCGCCCAGCCCGTCGGCGATCGCCCGCGGGATCTCTCCGACCGTCGCGCCGAAGCCCGCGACCGAGGCGTCGACGGCTGCGCGCATCTGCGCGATCTCCCACGCGTCCTTCACCATGCGCAGGACGGAGACGGAGCGCTCGAGGTCGGCCGACGCCGGCACGCCCAGGCGCCGCGCCGCCGAGTCGGAGAAGTGCGCCCCGGTCAGCGCGCCCGCGTCGAACTCGGCGAGGGGACGGACGTCGATCCCGAGCGCCGCCGACCACTCGGCGAGCCCCGCGGAAGGTCCGACCCAGAGCTCTCCGTGCATCGCGTTCGCGAAGAAGCCCGTCTCGCCCGGGCGGAAGGGCGGAGGCAGGAAGAGCACGGCGTCGTGTCCTCCCGGCCTCGGCGTCATGACGAGGACCGCGTCCTCCGCCTGGCAGTTCGTGAGCCAGACGAAGCCGCTGTCCGCACGGAACCCGTACGAGGCGTCGTCGTTCCGCACGGGGGCGATCCCCGATGCCGCGACGATCGTCGCGTCGGGCATGCGCTCGCTGAGGCGCGCGCGGTGATCCGCGGCCGCGGCCGCGGCCCCCGTCTCGAGGTCGGGCGCCGTCTCGACGGCGTCCCACCCCTCGGCGATCCAGGCGCGGAAGGCCTCGACGTCGGCGAGTCGCGGGTAGCGGGTTCCCGCATACGGCGGGCGTTCGGTCGCGGTCATGCTCTCTCTCCTCCTCGGTCGCGCACCAGCTCGCGCAGGCGCGTGAAGGTGCGCCCCGAACCGATGCCGTCGTGCTCGAACTCGTTCGTGACCCAGCGGTCGGCGCCGCGGATCCGCGACAGCGTGTCGAGCTGGAGCCCCGCGTCGACGTACATGTCGTCGAAGTACACGGCAGCGGCGACCGGCACCTCGTTCGCGGCGAGGGCCTCCATGTCGTAGAGCGGGCTCCACTCCGTGCGCCGCGCGAGCGCGTCGACCGCGGGGGCGAATCCGCGCAGCACGCGGATCTCGTCGAACATCCACGGGAACGCCATCTCGCCCGTGAAGAGCAGCGGGCGCTCGTCCTCGCCGAACTCCGGCCGGCGGTCTCGCTCCGCCTGCGCGGCCCACCCTGTCGCGCCGCTCGACGGGTCTCCGTAGAGCGTCTCCTGCAGCGTCCAGAACAGCGGGTTGCCCGCCGTCGACGACAGGGCCTGGA
This sequence comes from Microbacterium indicum DSM 19969, assembly GCF_000422385.1. Lineage (GTDB taxonomy): Bacteria > Actinomycetota > Actinomycetes > Actinomycetales > Microbacteriaceae > Microbacterium > Microbacterium indicum. Next base: position 174,003 of record NZ_AULR01000004.1, on the reverse strand, counting down.
CGTCCTGGAGGAAACCCTCCGAGAAGCGGCCGGGCCGGACGAACGCCTTCTCCACGAGCCAGTGGATCCGCTCGTGCCCGGGCTTCATGCCGAAGTCGATCCCGAGCGCCTGGAAGCGGCGCACCGTGAGCCGGTCGCCGTCGGGCAGCCGGACGTCGTCGTGGGCGAGCGCGTCGGCGATCCGCGCGACCGCGTCGACGTCTCCCGGGTAGCGACGGTAGAGCTCCGCCGTCTTCGCCGCGACGCGATCGAAGGTGCGCCGGTAGACCTCGGCGGCCCGCGGCGGGGTGCCGGGCACGCCGCCGCAGATGTAGCTCGCCGAGAGGCCGTCGGGGGCGGACGAGAGGTACGTCGTCGTGATCCAGCCGCCGTAGCTCTGCGCCAGGGTCGCCCACCGGCGGCCGCCGTACACCTCCCGGCGCACGTGCTCGAGGTCGCGGACGATCGAGTCGGCGCGGAAGAGCGCGAGGAAGTCGGCCCCTGCCGCCCCGTCGCCGTGTTCGGCGACGACCTGGGCGTCGACGGGCGTCGACAGGCCCGTCCCGCGCTGGTCGACGAGGACGAGGCGGTAGTCGCGCAGGGCCTCCTCGATCCAGCCGTCGCGCGCGAGCGGGCGCGGGTTCGCCCCGCCCGGGCCGCCCTGCAGGTAGGTGAGGAGCGGGGTCTCGGCGGTGTCGAGGCCGGGGTCGACGATCTCGCGGACGAACAGCTCGATCGTCTCGCTGTCCGGTCGATCCCAGTCGAGCGGCACCTCGACGCGGCGTTCCCGCACCCGCATGCCGCGCAGCAGATAGCTCGTCGTCATCGCGCACCCGCCTCCGCCGCGGCCGCACGGCGGCGCTCCTCGGCCTCGCGGCGGCGGGCGTCCCACTCGGGATCGATCCGCGGAACGGCGGCCAGCAGCTCGCGCGTGTACTCGTGGCGCGGATCCCCGAAGATCTGATCGCGCTCGCCCGTCTCGACGATGCGTCCGCCGCTCATGACCGCGACCCGCGTCGCGATCTGGCGGACGACCGCGAGGTCGTGCGCGATGAAGAGATACCCGAAGCCCTCCTCGCTCTGCAGCTGGCGCAGGAGGTTGATGACCTGCGCCTGGACCGAGACGTCGAGGGCCGAGACGGCCTCGTCGCAGATCACGAGCTTCGGCCCCACGGCGAGGGCCCGTGCGATCCCGATGCGCTGGGCCTGGCCGCCCGAGAACTGCGACGGCAGGCGCGTCGAGAAGTCGGGGTCGAGCCCCACGCGGTCCATCAGATCGCGCGTGAACCGGCGCGCGCCGCCCGGGATCTTCCGCCCCTGGTACACGAGCGGGGCCGTCACGATGCGCTCGACCGTGTGCCGCGGGTTGAGCGACGAGAACGGGTCCTGGAAGATCACCTGCACGGATCCGCGGAAGTCGTGGAGGGCGCGTCCCGACAGCGCCGAGACGTCCTCCCCCTCGAACTCCACCGATCCGGCGTCGGCGTCCATGAGACGCGCGACGAGGCGCGCGGTCGTCGACTTGCCCGATCCCGACTCGCCCACGAGGGCGAGGGTCTCGCCGCGGCTCACCTCGAGGGAGACGTCGTCGACCGCGCGGAAGGTCCGCGCCCGCCCGAGGGCGTCGCGGCGGCCCGTCGCGAACTCCTTCACGAGGCCCGTGGCTCGGCAGAGAGGCGCTGTCGTCATCGTGTCGCTCCGGGGATCGTCGGCAGGGAGGTCGTGGTGCGCAGGACGCCGATCTCGTCGTCGATGCGCGGGACGGCGTCGAGGAGGCGCCGCGTGTAGTCGGCCTGCGGGTCGCTGAACACCTGTTCGGTCGTGCCCTTCTCGACCGACACGCCGTCGCGCATGACGACGATGTCGTCGGTCACCTCGCTCACGACCGCGAGGTCGTGCGTGATGAGGATGAGGCTCGCGCCCGTGTCCCGGCGGATCTCGGCGAGCAGGTCCAGGATCTGGGCCTGCACCGTGACGTCGAGGGCCGTGGTCGGCTCGTCGGCGATGATGAGGTCGGGCTCCATCGTGAGCGCCATCGCGATCATGATGCGCTGTCGCATGCCGCCCGAGAACTGGTGCGGGTAGTGATCGACCCGCGTGGCGGCGTCGCGGATGTGCACGCGCTCGAGCGCCTCGATCGCGACGCGTCGCGCCAGCGACCGGGATGCGCCCGGACGGTGCGACCGGTAGGCCTCCATGATCTGCGTGCCGACCCGGTAGTACGGGTTGAGCGACGAGAGCGGGTCCTGGAAGATCATCGCGATCCGGTCGCCGCGCACCTGCCGCATGCGCTTCTCCGGGAGGTCGCTGAGCTCGATCCCGTCGAAGCGGATCGATCCCGCGGCCTCCCCGCCCTTCGGGAGCAGCCCCATGACGGCGAGGCTCGTCATCGACTTGCCCGAGCCCGACTCCCCGACGATCCCGAGTGCGCCGCCGCGCGGCACCTCGAAGGACAGGTCGTCGACGACGTCGGTCCGGCCGGCGGACGTCCGGAAGGAGATCGTGAGCCCCGACACCGACAGGAGCGGTCCGGCCGAGGTCCGAGCCTGCGCGCTCATGCCTTCGCCCCCGTCCGGACGCGCGGATCGATAGCGGTGTAGAGCAGATCGACCACGAGGTTGCCCACGATCACGAAGAAGGCCGACAGGAGCGTGACGGCCATGATGACGGGCTGGTCGTTGCTCGTGATCGAGTCGGCCGTGAGCTTGCCGACCCCGTTCATCCCGAACACCGTCTCGGTGATCAGCGCGCCGCCGAGGAGCCCCGCGATGTCCATCCCGAAGATCGTGACGATCGGGGTGAGGGCGGGCCGCAGCGCGTGGCGACGCCAGACGAGGCTCGGCCGCAGACCCTTCGCACGGGCCGTGCGGACGAAGTTCTCCTGCAGGGTGTCGATGACGTTCGCGCGCGTGAGCCGCGTGTACACGGCCGCATAGGTGACGGCCAGCACGATCCACGGCATGAGGAAGTTGAGGAACCATCGGAGCGGATCGTCGCCGAACGGCACCGCCTGCGGGAACGGCAGCCACCCGAGCGCGACCACGAGGACGAACTGCAGCGCGAGAGCGAGCACGTAGTTCGGGATCGACATCGACCCGAGCGTGAGCCCCGCGAGGAAGCGGTCGAGGAAGCGCCCCTCGTTGACGGCGCTGATCACGCCGGCCGCGACGCCGCCGAGCAGCCACAGCACGCCGGCTCCGAGCGCGATCGTGGCCGAGATCGGCAGGCGCTGGACGATCATGTCGCCGACGAGCTGGCTCGTCTGGAACGAGTAGCCGAGGCAGGGCGCCTGGCACGCGACCTCGGCGCCGGCGACGAGGAAGGTGCGCCCCGTGAAGAGGCCGCCGACGTAGGAGAAGAACTGCGTCCAGAACGGCAGGTCGAGCCCGAGGCTCGCGCGGATCTGGTCGATGCGCTCCGGCGTGCAGTTCTTGCCGCAGATCTGCACCGCGGGATCCGGCGAGAGCACGAAGAAGATGACGTAGGTGAACAGCGTGACGAGGAACAGCACGAGGACCATTCCCGCGACGCGCGATGCGATGACGCGGATCATGCCCGCACCTCCCCGCTGCCCACGATCACGCGCACGCGATCGCCGAGCGTCGTGAACGAGATCACCAGGAGGAAGAGGAACGCTCCCGGGATCACGAAGTACATGGGGTCGACGGCGTACCAGGGCGTCGCGGAGGCGATCATCTGGCCCCAGCTCGGCGTCGGGGGGACGACGCCGACGCCGAGGAACGACAGGCCCGCCTCGGTGCCGACGTAGCCCGGGACCGCGAGGGTCGACATCACGATGATGGTCGACTGCAGATTCGGGAGGATCTCGCGGAAGATGATCTGGCCGTGGCTCGCCCCCGACGCGCGCGCCGACTCGACGAACTCCCGCTGCGTCAGCGACAGCGTCTGCGAGCGGACGATGCGGGCGAGGTACGGCCAGCCGAAGAGGGAGATCACGACGACGAGGAGCACGACCCGGTTGTCGGCGGGAAGCGCCGAGAGGATCGCGATCATGAAGATCAGCGCGGGGAAGGCCATGAGGAACTCCATGACCCGCGAGATCACGGAGTCGATCCAGCCGCCGAAGTAGCCCGCGACCATCCCGAAGACCACGCCGAGGACCGTCGTCAGGACGGTGGCGCTCAGAGCCACCGTGAGCGACACCCGCGCGCCGTAGACGATGCGCGCGAACACGTCGCGCCCGCTTCCCGGCTCGACGCCGAACCAGTGCTCGGCGCTGATCCCGCCCAGGGCGCCGTAGGGCAGCGCGCCCATGTTGGGATCCACGGAGTCCTGGTCGAACTCGTACGGCCCCCAGCCGCTGAGCATCACGATCAGCGGGGCGAAGATCGCCATGAGGATCATCAGGACGATGTATCCCGTGGACAGCATCGCGGGGACGTCGGTGACGAAGGCTCTCAGGAGCCGGCGGCCGGGCGCCGCCGGCGGCTCGGCGCGGGTGTGCGCGGAGTCGCCGGCGGGCGCGGCCTCGAGCTGGGTCGCGGGGACGGTCATCTCAGCCCTTCGAGGGGTCCTTGAGGCCGACGATCGTGAGGTCGGTCATGTTCGTGTTCGGGATGTAGCCGGCGATGTTCTCGCCCGGCAGGAAGATCCCGTTCTCGAGCACGAGGGGCGCGATCGGCGAGAGCTCCATGATCTGCTCGTCGAGGTCGCCCCACGCGGTGTTGGCGGCGTCCTGGTCGTCCATCGCGCGGATCTCGTCGATGCGGGCGTTCACGTCGGCGTCGTCGAGCTGCGCGAGGTTCTGGTTGCCGCGGTCGGTGATCCCGTCGCCGTCGAACAGCGGGGGGATGAACGTGCTGGCGCTCGACGCCCAGTCGGGGCACCAGCCCGTGATCGCCGCGTCGTTCTGCTTCGACGGCGTCGCGATCGTCTCGTAGTAGATCGAGGTGTCGATGACGTTGAGGTCCACCGTGACGCCGATCTTCTCGAGCGACTGCTGGATCGCCTCCGCCTGCGCCTGCGCGGCGGGCTGGTTGCGGATGTCGAGCGTGAACTCGAAGCCCTCGTCGAGGCCCGCCTCCTTCAGGAGCGCGAGCGCCTCGTCGGCGTCGCCCTTCTCGCCGTCGCTCGGGTAGAGGTCGAAGTCCTTGTGGCCCGAGACGGCGTCGGGGATGATCGTCGTCGCGATCTCGGCGAGCTGCGTTCCACCCGAGGCGTTCTGCACCGCCGAGCGGTCGATCGCCCAGTTGACGGCCTGGCGCACCCGCACGTCGTCGAACGGCGCCTTGGTCGTGTTCATCGACATGTAGGTCGTGCAGTACGCGGGGGCCGTGATGGCGCGCGCCTGCAGCTCCGGCGTCTGGATGCGGGGCAGCGTCGCGCTCCCGATCTTGCTCGCGATCGCGCTCGCGTCCGATCCCTGTCCCGCGATCATGCGCTCGTCGATCGTCGCGGGGTCGATCCCGGTCTCGAACTGCCACTCGTCGGGGTAGGCCTTGCGCACGTCGTCGGAGTCGGCGTCCCAGTACTCGTTGCGCACGAGGTGGATCGAGCTGCCCGGCGTGTAGCTGTCGAGCGTGTAGGGGCCCGAGGCGATGACGTCGTTGATGAACTCGTCGCCGCCGCCCGTGCCCTCCGGGAAGGGGACGGCGTTCGGCTGCGCGAGGACGTTGTCGAACTCGGGGAACGGCTCGGCCAGGTGGAAGACGATCGTCTTGTCGTCCGGCGTCTCGATCGTGGGCAGGTCGCCCGTCACGTACGGCCCCTGGTAGTCGTCGGGTGCGTCGATCGTCGACTTGAGGTACGGCGATCCGATCCCGATGTCCGGATCCCACGCGCGCTCGATGCCGAACTTCATCTCGGCGGACGTGATCGGATCCCCGTTGTCGAAGAAGATGTCGTCCTTGAGCGTGTACGTCCAGGTCAGGCCGTCATCCGAGGGCGTCCCGAGCGACTCGGCGAGGTCGGGGACGATCGCGTTCGGGTCGTCGGCGTCGCCGGCAGCCTGCATCGTCAGCCCGCGATACATCAGGCGATAGAAGGCGTTGACGCCGCCGTCCCACCCACGCGCCGGGTCGAGGTAGGAGAAGTCGGCGTTCTGCAGCATGTGCACGGTCCCGCCGGACTGCGGCTCGTCGCCCGCGGATCCGGAACCGGACGAGCCGGTCGATTGCCCTGAACAGCCCGTCACGAGCATCAGGCCCGCCAGCGTGAGCGCGACGGCGCCCGTCTTGAACTTGGTCCTCACAGCGTCAGTCCTTTTCTTTCTCTGCCCCATTGCATTGAGGGGACAGTAGCATCGGGTGATATGAGGCTCATCGTGTTTGAGGGTGTGGCGCCCGCCTGACGAGTCGGCGGCGTGGCGGTCGCGGAGACGAGGTCGAGGCCTTCCGATGATGGAAGTTCCTACGCTCGCCATCCGAAAGACCTCGACGTGTCCCACGGTACCTTCGCCACCCCCGATCTCTCTGCGTTCTGCCTCCTCGACGACCACGGCCTCACCGTCACCGGTCAGGAGATCTCGCCGGATAAAGCGGTGCTGGAGTGCCGTGTCACCGACCGCGACCCGTTCTGTCGCGGCTGCGGTGCTGAGGGCATAGCCCGAGGAACGCAGGCACGCCGTCTCGCGCATGTCCCGCTGGGTTGGCGGCCGACGACGCTCCTGGTCCGCGTCCGCCGCTTCGCCTGTTCCTCGTGCGGGACGATCTGGCGCGAGGACACCACGGCAGCTGCTGAGCCGCGCGGGAAGCTCACCCGCGCCGCTGTTCGGTGGGCGCTCGAGGCGGTCGTCTGCCAGCACCTACCGGTCGCCAGGGTCGCGGAGTCTCTCGACGTGTCCTGGCATGCCGCCAACGACGCGATCCTCGCCGAAGGGCGGCGCGTCCTGATCGACGATCCCGCCCGGTTCGACGGGGTGACCACGATCGGTGTCGACGAGCACGTCTGGCGCCACACGCGCCTCGGCGACAAGTACGTGACCGTGATCATCGACCTCACCCCGGCCCGCGAGAAGACCGGCCCCGCCCGACTGCTCGACATGATCCCGGGCCGGTCGAAACACGCCTTCAAGACCTGGCTCTCCGGACGCCCCGAGGCCTGGCGCGACGGGATCGACATCGTCGCGATGGACGGGGTCCGCCGGCTACAAGACCGCCGCCGGCGAAGAGATCCCCGACGCTGTCGCGGTGATGGACCCATTCCATGTCGTCGCCCTGGTCGGCGACGCCCTCGACAAGACCCGCCAGCGTGTTCAGCAGGAGACTCTCGGGCATCGAGGCCGGAAGGGTGATCCGCTTGACGGTTGCCGGCGCCTGCTCAGGACGGGGCTCGGCCTGTTGACGCAGCATCAGCTCGCGAAGCTCGAGGACGTATTCGATCAGCACCCCGACCACCTCGCCGTCGAGATCGCCTAGGACATCTACCAGCGCGCCGTCGCCGCCTACCGACACAAGGATCCGGCGCGCGGGAAGAAGATCCTCGAGGCCATGATCGCGGGGCTCACCAGCGGCGTTCCGAAGGATCTGCCCGAGCTGATCAGCCTCGGCCGCACGATCACGCGCCGTGCCGCCGACGTCCTCGCGTTCTTCGACCACCCCGGCACGTCCAACGGCCCGTCCGAGGCGATCAACGGTCGCCTTGAGCACCTCCGCGGCAGCGCGCTGGGCTTCCGGAACCTGACCCACTACATCGCCCGGTCGCTACTCGAGACCGGCGGCTTCAGACCCCTGCTACACCCTCAAACACGATGAGCCTGATATGACCGTGCAATGTGCAACTGCACTCTCATTTATACGGATGCCCGGACCGCCGCGGAGGGCGTGAAATCCAATCGTCACGCCGGGCGCGGGGCATTTAATCCGCGGGAAACACAGCCCGCCGGGGCCCCGAGACTCTGACGATCGCGCGGCTCCCGCCGGATCCGGCCGGATCGTCAGAGTCTCGGGCGATCGCCAGAGGCTCGGCGGCGCGGGGTCAGCCGCAGGCGACGTCGGCTGCCCCGTTCCGCCGCCTCAGGCGCGGAACACCACGGTGAAGTCGAAGCTCCGGGCGAGCAGCCGCGCCGATGGCAGCGCTCCGGGCCCGCATGACGCCGACCCGAGGCCCTGCTGGCCGGCGTCGACGTTGACCCACGTTCGGCCGTCGGAGACGAGTTCGAAGGGGTGCGCGGCCGCGGCGAGCGCCTCGCTCGTCCAGGGCCGGACCGTGAGATCGAACGCCGGGGCACCGACGATCTCGAGTCGGCTCCCTCCCCCGCTGAGCGCGGCCCGCGCTGTGTCGATCCGGTTGCCGTTCTCCTGCGGGAACACGTACGGAGTCTGCAGGTCCTCGACGCCTGCGTGCCAACGCCCGAACCGCACGGCCGACCGCGAGTCGGCGTAGGCCTCACCGGGGCCGTAGCCGTCCCACTCGACCTCGCGCATCTCGACGGGAAGGGCGAAGCGCACGCCGAACCGCGGCAGGTCGACGTCCCACGCGCCCGACGGGGTGCCCTCCACGCGCATCGCCACCTCATCGCCGCGTCCTCTCCAGGACAGGCGGATGTCGTAGCCGAGGTCGCTTCCCGGGAACCCCAGGCGACCTTCTACGCGCAGCGCATCCTCGTCGGCGTCCACGCGATCGGTGCGGAACCGCGCGTCGTGGAGTCCGGTGCGCCGCCACGTCGGCTCTCGGGGCACCCACGAGAAGTCACGGTCGTTGTCGATCGGCGCACGCCACACGTCGATGCGGAATCCCTCCACATCGAGCCCGCCCAGCGCGCACAGCTCGCCCTCGGCCGAGAACCGAGCAGGGCCCACGCGATAACCCCCTCCCTGGGGCACCGGACCGCCGGCTGGGATCGCCACCCGGTCGATCGGCACGAGGTGCTGTGCGAACGCGATCTCGTGCCCGGCCTCCGCCCAGGACGTGTCCTCTGCGAGGGACGCCGTCGCGGTCCACACCGTCCCCGGATGCATCGGCAGATCGGGCAGAGCGACCCGGATGCTCTCGCGCGGTGCGACCGGCGACACGTCGACCTCGATCTCGGCAAGGACCTCGCCCTCGCGTTCAGCCCGCACGTGGAAGGCGAGATGCGCCGTCGTGCCATGGTCGTACCGGCTCTCGACGTCGAGGCGACCGGGTGCGATGGCCAGGACCACCGGCGCATACACGGCGCCGAGCTGCACGAGCCCCGGCCCGGCCGTGCCGTCGGAGAATGCGAGCCCGTCGGCGACGAAGTTCGCGTCGTGCAGCGTCTCGCCGAAGTCCCCGCCGTAGCCGAAGTACTCGGTTCCGTCTTCCGTGCGGGTCCTGAGCCCGTGGTCGTAGAGCTCCCAGACGAAGCCGCCCGCCAGGCGCGGATACCGCTCGAAGATCTCCTGGTACTCCGCCAGTCCCCCGGGTCCGTTGCCCATGGCATGCGCGTACTCGCAGAGCACGAACGGCTTCCCCCGCCGCGCGCGATCGAGGTCCGGGTCGGCGTACGGTTCCTCCTCGCCGCGACCGATCAGCTCGAGCTGGGCCTGCGTCGTGTACATGCGGCTGTAGACGTCGACGTGCTCGGTCGACCAGTCGCGCTCGTAGTGCAGCGGCCGCGAGGGGTCCCGCTCGCGGGCCCATTCCGCCATCGCACCGAGGTTGGCCCCCTCGCCGCACTCGTTGCCGAGAGACCACATCACGACCGAGGGACGGTTCTTGTCGCGTTCCACGAGGCGGCGCATCCGGTCGACCAGCGTGTCACGCCACCGAGGGTCCTTCGCCGGGTTCCCGCGCAGCTCGTGGAACCAGTCGATGGGGTAGAACCCGTGCGTCTCGAGGTCGCATTCGTCGATCACCCAGAGGCCCAGCTCGTCGCACAGCTCGAGGAACCGGGCCTGGGGCGGGTAATGGCTCGTGCGAACGGCGTTGACGTTGTGCTTCTTCATCAGGAGGATGTCGTGACGCATCCGCTGCTCTGAGACGACACGGCCCGTGTCGGCGTCGATGTCATGGCGGTTGACGCCGCGCATGAGGGTGCGCCGCCCGTTGACCGTGAACACGCCGCCTGAGATCGCGATGCGTCGGAACCCGATCCGCATGGCGATCCGCTCTCCCGCGCTCACGAGCTCACCGTCGTACAGATGCGGTTCCTCCGCCGACCACGGTCGCACCGCAGCCACGACGATGTCCTCCCCCGCCGCCGCGTCGATCCCGAGCTCAGGCACGATCACCCGCGCGGGCACGTCTGCGGTCACTCTCAACAGCCCCGCGCCGGTCGACGGGTCGTAGTCGGCGTGCACCTCATGGTCGTCGATGGCGTCTCGCGGGCGCCCGAGCAGAGTGACGTCACGGAAGATCCCCGACATCCACCACATGTCCTGGTCCTCGAGGTACGTCGCCGAAGACCACTGATGCACGCGCACGGCGAGCACATTGGCGCGGTCGCGCCTCACCGCGTCGGTCACGTCGAATTCGGCGATGAGGCGGCTGCCGCTCGTCACCCCGAGTTCGACGCCGTTGAGCCACACGGCACCGACCGAGTCGATGCCCTCGAAGCGCAGGTAGAGCCGTTCCACATCCCATTCGGCCGGCACGGAGAATTCGTGACGGTAGTCGCCCGTCGGGTTCTCCGCGGGCACGCGAGGCGGGTCGACGGGGAACGGATACTTGCGGTTCGTGTACGCCGGCGCGCCGAAGCCGTTGAGCTGCCAGTGGCCGGGGACGGGGATCGTGCGCCATTCGTGGGCGTCGTACCCCTGCGCGACGAAGTCGAGGTCGGCGTCCGCCCGGTCATTGAGCCGGAAGCGCCACCGTCCGCCGAGATCGACCTGCGGGGCGTCCGACCGTGCCCACGCACGTGCGGGAAGGGTCCCGCGCCGCGGGAGGAAGTCTTCGATATAGATGGGAGAGGGCATGGTCGTCCTAGGAATTCGTCGATGTGGGCGAGAGAGCGGTGCTGGTGCGCGGGGCGCTATTCCTTGACGGATCCGGTCGCGAGGCCGGAGACCCAGTAGCGCTGCAGGTAGAGGAACGCGATGACGAGCGGGATCACGGAGACCAGAGATCCCGTGATGACCGTCGAGAACTGCGCTGATGCGCCTCCGCCCGCCTCGCTCGCGGCCTGCAGCTGCGCCAAGCCCACGGTGAGAGGGAAGAGCGCCGGGTCGGTCAGCATGATGAGCGGCAGGAAGTAGTTGTTCCAGGTGGCTACGAGCGCGAACAGCAGCACTGTCACGATGCCGGGGGTGAGCATCCGCACGGCGATCTGCCAGAAGATGCGGAACTCGCCCGCTCCATCGATGCGCGCGGCCTCGATGAGGCTGTCAGGTATGGCCTCCTCCGCGTAGACGCGCAGGAGCATCACGCCGAACGGACTCACGAGAGACGGCAGGATGATCGACCACATCGTGTTCGTGAGTCCCCAGTCGGCGAACAGCAGATAGGTGGGGATCGCGAGCGCGGTCGTCGGCACCATGATCGCGCCGAGCACGACCGCGAACCAGAGCTTCTTACCGGGGAAGTCGTACTTCGCGAATGCGTATCCGGCCGCCGTCGACAGCAGCGCCGCGCCGACGCCGCTGACGACGGCGTACACGATGGTATTGAGGCCCCATACCCCGAACACGCCGTCGCGCTGCGTGAAGAGCGTGACGAGGTTGTCCCACAGGTGGGTCTCACCGGCGAACCAGAACCCGAAGCTCGTGAAGAGGCCCGTGTTGTCCTTCGTCGAGGCGATGATGAGCCACACGAGCGGCAGCAGGAAGTACACGCCGCACAGCCACAGGAGCACGGTCAGGACGGTGCTGCGGCCTTCGCCCGGGGGCGTGCCCGCGTCCCGATTGCGCCGCCGGGGGCGCGGACCGCTGACGACCGCGCGGGTCGAGGTGTCTTCGGCGAGCGCGGTCATCGCGCCGCTCCCTTCTTCTCCCGACGGGCCGTGCCGAGCTGCACGGCGTAGGAGACGATCATGATGACGAAGCCGAGCAGGAAGGCGATCGCAGCGGCGTAGTTGACGTCCTGGTTCACGAACGCGAGGTTGTACGCGTAGAGGTTGGGGGAGAACGAGGTGCCGATCGCGTTGGGGGCGATCTCGTAGAGCAGCTTCGGCTCGCTGAACAGCTGGAAGCTGCCGATGATCGAGAAGATCACGGTGAGCATGATGGCCGAGCGGATTGCGGGGATCTTGATGCTCCAGGCGATGCGGAACTGGCCGGCGCCGTCGATCCGCGCTGCCTCATACAGGTCGCCGGGGATTGCCCGCAGCGCGGAGTACATGATGACCATGTTGTAGCCGATATACTGCCACGTGACGATGTTCATGATCGAACCGAGGATCGTGCCGGACGACAGCAGATCGGGGGCGTCGAGGCCCATCCACTCGAACACCTGAGCGATGGGGCCGAAGTTGCGCCCGTAGAGGTAGCCCCACATGAGGGTCGTCACGACGCCGGGCACGGCGTACGGCACGAAGATCGCCAGGCGGGCGAACTTGCCGCCGCGCACGCGACCGGAGTCGAGGGCGAGCGCGAAGGCGAGGGCCAGGATGAGCATCACCGGCACCTGGACGACGAGGAAGAGCGCCATTCGTCCGACGCCCTCGAGGAAGCGCTGGTCCTGCAGGGCCTGCACGTAGTTCTCGAGTCCGACGAAGGCGCTGCCGCCGACGAGCTGTTCGCGGAACAGGCTGAGGTAGCCGGCGTAGAAGAGCGGCACGACGAGCATCGCGACGAACACGATGAGGAAGGGCAGGAGGAAGGCGTACGCAGCGATGTGCTTGCGCCGAGTGTCGCGCGATCGACGGCGTGGAGCGGGCGCCGGGCGCGGCCCGTCCGTCCGAGGACGCGGGGCGGTGAGCGTGGTCATGGAGATCCCTTCGCGGTTGTCAGCGGGCAGGGGCCGGTGCCGAGGAAGGGCCTTCCTCGGCACCGGCCGGCATCACTCGACGGTGAAGCCCTGCTGCTCGGCGTAGTCGGAGAGCTGCTGCTCCCATTCGTCGAGCGCCGCGAAGAGGTCGGTGCGCTCGGTGATCGCCGCGCCGAGCGTCTCCTTGAAGCTCGAGCTGGCGAAGTCGTTGAAGGGCAGCCACTGCCAGTCGGCGGCGACGGTGTCGGAGATGCCGACGAAGACGTCGTTGACCTGCTGGCCGTCGTAGAACTCGAGCTCCTGCTCGCGGAACTCAGGATTCTCCTGTGTGGCGACGAGCGACGGGAAGAGGTACTGCTCCGTCGCGAGCATGTCGGTCGACTCTTCGTCATGGTTGAGGAACTTCACGAACTCGGCGGCCACGATCGCGTCGTCGCTGTCGGCCAGGACGACGTCGGCCGAGCCGCCCTGGTTCCCCGAGGCAGGAGCAGAAGAGTCCCACTGCGGCATCTCGGCGGCGGCCCACAGGCCCGTCGTGTTCGCCGCGGTGCCCTGCAGGAAGACCGGGCCCCATGCCGCGGCGAGCCAGCTCGCATAGTCGCCGCGCGACATCCGCTGATACCAGTTGTCGTCGAGCTGCGGCTCCGTCGCGACGAGATCCTGCTGGATGAGGTCGTTCCAGTACCCGATGACCCGCTGCATCTCTTCGCTGTCGAAGTCGAGCGTGATGGTGTTGTCGCCGTCATAGCCGAACGGCCTCGCGCCGGCCTGCCAGAGCAGGGCGAGGATGGGCGAGAAGCTGTTGCCCGGAAGATCGGTGAGGTAGGCGCCCGTCTTCTCCTTCACGGTGGCAGCGGCCTCAGCGAATTCGTCCCACGTGGCGGGGACCTCGACGCCAGCCTCCTCGAGGAGGTCGGTGCGGTAGAGCAGCCCCGTCGGCCCGAGGTCCTGCGGGAGACCCCAGACCTGGTCGCCCGTGCTGACCTGGCTCCACGCGCTCGCGGCGTAGTCGCCCTCGAGGTCGGCGATGCCGTACGGAGCGAGGTCGAGCACGCTGTCGGTGATCGTGAACGAGGGCAGGAACGAGAACTCGATCTGAGCGACGTCGGGCACGTCGCCCGACTTGATCGCCGCGCGAAGCTTCTGGTACTGCGCCGTCGCACCGCCCTGGTTCTGCAGGTTCACGGTGATGTCCGGGTACTTCGCCTCGAACAGGTCGATCTCGTTCTGGATGTCGGGCACCCACGACCAGAACTCGATGGTCGTGGGCGTCGAGAGCGCCTCGTCGATCTCTTCCTGCGACGGGCCCGCAGCGGCGGTGCCGTCGCTGGTCGTGCCTCCCGCGCAGCTGATGAGCGAGAGGGAGAGTGCGGCGGCACCGAGCACGGCGACTGTGCGGCGCATGTGGTTCATGGGGGTTCCTTCCGCGGTGCGGGGCTCTGCGGTGAGCCTCCGGAGGGGCGAAGCGCACAGGCCTTCTGCCCGAGCCGCCACGCGCCGTCCGCACCTTTACGTCACGACGCGCAAGGATACGATAACACCCAGTAAGCAAATTACGTATGCTTTATTTTTCCTCGACTCCTTCACGGGTCGACGCGCTCTCCTCCGCGCTCTGCAGCAGCAGCTGCCGCATGCGGGCGAACGCCTCCTCGGGCTCGCGTCGCTGCACGGCGGCCGCGACGTCCGAATGCAGGCGCAGAGCCTCCGGGTGAGGGTGGGCCGGGCCGAGGCCGTGCGCGAGCCATCCGGTCAGGATCTCGCCGACCAGTGACTCGAGCTGCTGGAACAGCGCGTTCGACGAGCACGCGAGCAGGAGCGCATGGAACTCGACGTCGAGCTCGAGGAACCGCTCACGATCGCCTTCCTCACTCGCCGCCCACATCCGCCCCGCGATGCCGACCAGCTCGGCGGCCTGCGTGGGCGTCGCGCGCGTCGCCGCGAGCCGCGCAGACTCCGGCTCGACGGCGATGCGCAGCTCGGCGAGGGAGTCGATCTGCTCATCTCGGTCAGGCGACTCCATGCGCCAGCGGATCACGCGGGGGTCGAAGAGGTTCCACTCGTCGGGAGACAGGACGACTACGCCGACGCGACGGCGAGAGATGACGAGGCGCATCGACTCGAGAACGCGGATCGTCTCGCGGCCGACAGAGCGCGAGACGCCGTGAGCCTTCTCGATCTCCTCCAGGGTGAGCACCGACCCCGCCGGGAGGCGGCCCGAGCAGATCTCGACGCCGAGCGCGTCCAGCACCTGCGAATGCAGGCCCGGCAGGGACTGGTGGCGCGGAGATCGAGCCGTGGGAACGGACATGCGGGGAATCTACCGCCCCTCGTACGCGCGGGCGGGGATCTGCGTGACGAGCTTGCCGCCGCTCACGTCGACGAGCGTGCCCGTGATGTAGCGCGAGGCATCGCTCGCGAGGAACAGCAGCAGGTCTGCGACCTCCTCCGGAGCGCCCCAGCGCCGCAACGTGAGCGTGTCGAGCAGGCGATTCTGGGCGTCCTGCGGCATCTCAGCGAACCCGTTCATCGCCGTCGGGATCATGCCGGGCGCGTACGCGTTCACGGTGACGCCGTGCGGGCCGAGCTCACCGGCGAGCACTCGCGTGAACTGCACGACGGCGGCCTTCGACGCCGCGTAGGCCGCGCTGCCGATGCTCGGCACGAGGGCCGCGAACGACGCGGCGTTGATGATGCGTCCGTGCGCGCTCTCGGTCACGTAGGGAATCGCCGCCTGGCACACACGGAAGACGCCCGCGACGTTGACGTCGAAGCAGCGCTGCCAGGCGCCCTCGTCGAGATCCGCGACGCGCCCCTCGACGTTGATGCCCGCGTTGTTGACGACGACGTCGATGCCGCCGAAACGCTCGGCCGCACGGGCGAGCGTCGAGCGCACCGAGGAACCGTCGGTCACATCGACCGAGAATCCCTCCACGTCGTATCCCTTCTCCTTCGCCGATCGAGCGAGGTCGAGAACACCCTCCTCCACGATGTCCAGCGCGGCGACACGTGCTCCTGCCGCCGCGAACGTCTCGGCGATTGTCCGGCCGATGCCGCGTCCGGCGCCGGTGACGACCACGACGCGTCCCGCAATGTCCCACTCCATGTGCTTTCCTCTCCTCAAGAAGGCGGCAGCTCCGCCACCCTGGCCTTAAATATGCATACTATTGCCTTGCCAAATGCGGTATCAGGAGACTTAACCGAGAGGACGCCGATGATGACGACCGAGCGCAGGGTTCTGTGGGTCACGGGAGCGGGCAGCGGGATGGGGCGCGCGAGCGCCGTCGCGGCCGCCGCGAGCGGATGGCGCGTGGCCGTGTCGGGGCGACGAGCGAATGCCGTCGCCGAGACGGCGACGATGATCCGCGACGCGGGCGGAGAGGCGCTCGAACTCGCCGTCGACGTCACGGACGAGGACGCGCTCGGCGAGGCCCACGGGCGCCTGGTCGACACCTGGGGCGATGTCGACGGGGTCGTGCTGGCCGCCGGACTCAA
The DNA here is from genome assembly GCF_000422385.1 of Microbacterium indicum DSM 19969. Taxonomy (GTDB): domain Bacteria; phylum Actinomycetota; class Actinomycetes; order Actinomycetales; family Microbacteriaceae; genus Microbacterium; species Microbacterium indicum. Next base: position 157,749 of record NZ_AULR01000004.1, on the reverse strand, counting down.
CACGCCGCGGCGGAACTGGGGCGACCAGTCCATGACCGACTTCGCGGCGATCGTGGACACGAATCTCACGAGCGTGGCGAGGGTCGTCGATCTCGTACTGCCCGGGATGCGGCGCAGCGGCCGCGGCGACATCGTGGTCGTGTCGTCACGGTCAGGATGGCGATTCTCCCCCGGAGCGGGCGTCGCCTACATGTCGAGCAAGACCGCGCTCGGCGCGCTCGTGGCCTCTCTCAACGACCAGGAGGGAGCGCACGGGGTGAAGGCGTGCCATCTGTGCCCCGGCGACGTCGACACCGATTTCCTCGCGATGCGGCCCGAGGTGCCCGGCGCCCAGCAGCGCGCGCAGATGCTCACCGCCGACGACATCGCGCGGACCGTCCGGTTCGTGCTCGACTCCCCCGCGCACGTCCGCATCGACGAACTCGCCGTCTCCCCCATCGGCCAGCGGTAGCACCCGGGGGCCCGTCTTCACCCGGCCGCGGCGCGCTCTCGAGCGCGGCAAACACGGCCCGCCGACACCCCGAGACTCTGACGATCGCGCGGCTCCCGCCGGATCCGGCCGGATCGTCAGAGTCTCGGGCGATCGCCAGAGGCTCGGCGGCGCGGGGCTACCGGCGCGGGGCCGTCGTCTCGCGGACGACGAGCTCGGTCGCGAGCTCGAGGTGGTGCGAGATCGGAGGGATCCCGTCGCGCAGGCCCAGCACGGTGCCGAGGGCGACGCGGCCGATCTCGGCGATCGGTGTGTGGACCGTCGTGATGGCGACCGGCAGCGGGAGCACGGCGTAGGCGTCGTCGTAGCCGACGACGCTCACATCTCCCGGCACGTCGACGCCCGCCGCCCGCAGGTGCCGCAGGACGTCGAGCGCCGACGCGTCGGTCCCCGCGAAGAATGCGGTCGGGGGGTCGGGCAGCTCGAGCATGTCGGCGGCCGGCTGCCCCGCCGTGAGCATGCCGAGCTCGGAGACGAGGGCCGGATCCTCCTCGATGCCCGCCTGCTCGAGCGCCGTGCGATAGCCGGCACGCCGCTCGCGCAGGCCCGTGTGCTGCGGGGATCCGCCGACGAAGCCGATACGCCGATGACCGAGCTCGATGAGGTGCTGCGTCGCGTGCATCCCGCCCATCCAGCTGTTCGAGCCGACGCTCGCGACCGACGAGTCGAGCGCGTTCGGCGGGTCGATCGCGACGAGCGGCAGGTCGAGCTCGGCGCACAGCCGCACGAGGCTCGCGGGCATGCGCGTCGTCACGACGAGGAGGCCCGAGTGCCCCCGGGCGTGGAGCGCGCGGATCCGCTCCTCGGTCGGGATCCCGCCCGGCCCGTCGAGAAGCGGCAGCAGCACGTCGGGCACGATCTCGACGTCGCGCCCCTGCGCCTCGGCGACGAGGGCGTCGAGGAGCCGCAGCGAGTAGAGGTTCGCGAGCGTGTCGAAGATCACCGCGACGGTGCGGCCCCCGACGCGGGCGCGCGGCGCGGGCTCGTATCCCGCCTCGGCGACCGCGGCCCGCACGCGCCGCCGCACCTCGTCGGAGACGCCGGGCCTGTCGTTGAGCGCCTTCGACACGGTGCTCTTCGTGACGCCGACCGCCGCCGCGATCGAGGCGAGCGTCGGCCCTGCTGTCCGTGGCATGGGTTTCTCCTGAACGAAACTGTTTCTCTCTACGGATCCCCTCACAGCGCTTGACGAAGCGGATCCATACGCCAAATGTCTCTCTGTTTCCGCAAGAGTGCGAAACGGTTTCTTAATGCGAGGGAGCATCATGAGCTCGTCAGCAGAGGCGCTGTACGGCGGCGTCGGCGCGCCATACCCCAACCCGGTCCTGCCCGGCTTCAACCCCGACCCGAGCATCGCTCTGGTCGACGGCGTCTACTACATCGTGACGTCGACCTTCGAGTACCTGCCGGGGCTTCCCGTCTACCGCAGCACCGACTTCGTCGAGTGGGAGCAGATCGGCAACGTCGCGACCCGCGAGGACCAGCTCGGCATCGGCGACGCCCCCACGAACATGGGCGTGTGGGCCCCCACCCTGCGCTGGCACGACGGCCTCTTCCGCGTCATCGTCGGCGTCCCGTCCGGCCGCGGCTGCATCGTCTTCACGGCCGAGGACCCCTCCGGCCCGTGGAGCGACGGCGTCGTGCTCGAGGGCCTGAACGGCATCGACCCCGGCCTCGCCTGGGACGACGACGGAACGGCGCTCGTGACCTTCTCGGGCCTCATCCTCTCGGGCCCCGAGACGGGGAAGCACCTCGGCATCCAGCAGGTGCGCGCCGACCTCGCGACGGGCGAGCTGCTGAGCGAGCCCGGCGACGTCTGGTCCGGATCCGGCTCGATGTTCCCCGAGGCCCCGCACCTCTTCCGCCGCGGCGACGACTGGTACCTCCTGATCGCCGAGGGCGGCACCGAGCGCGGCCACGGGGCCTCGATCGGCCGCGGCACCTCGCCCCAGGGCCCGTTCGAGCCCGGCCCCGCCAACCCGTTCCTCTCGGCGCGCAGCACGATCCGCCCGATCCAGAACACGGGCCACGGCGACTTCGTCGAGGGCCCGAACGGTGAGTCGCTGTTCGTCATGCTGGGTGTGCGCCCCAAGGGCGGCACCCGCGCCTTCTCGCCCCTCGGCCGCGAGACCTTCGTGACGCGCGTCGACTGGTCGTCGGGCTGGCCCGTCGCCGAGCCCGTGAACCTCGCGCCGCGCCGCGAGATCGTCGAGGACGTCGCGTTCGACGCCCCGCTCGACAACCGCTGGATCGCGATGCGCCGCCTGCCCCAGACGATCGCGACGGTCGCCGACGGCCGCCTGACGATCGCGTCCGACGGCACGACGCTCGACGACCTGCGCGCGGCCTTCGTCGGCCGCCGCCAGCTCGCCCTCGAGGTCGAGGCCTCGACGACGATCGACGTCTCGGCGGGCACCGGCGGCCGCTCGCTGTCGGCCGAGACCGCGGCGTCGTTCACGGGCCGCGTCATCGGCCTGTACGCCGCGTCGGGGACCGTCTCCTTCGACGGCTTCCGCACGGTCGGCCGCGAGCACGCTCCGGCCGCCACCTTCGGCTCGACCTCCTCAGACGCGTAAGGAAGCGCAGATGACCACCCCTCCCTCCAGCACCTCACCGACATCGGCGTCGACTCGCCCGACGCGTGGTTCGGCACGATCAACTCCGTGACGGCGATCGTGTCGCTCGTCTCGAACCTCGTGTTCGGCAACCTGTCGGACCGCGTGCGCACGCGCTTCGGCCGCCGCACCCCCTGGATCTTCGGCGGCGCCATCATCGGCGGCGTCTCGCTGACCCTCGTGGGCGTCCTGACGAACCCCGTCGCGATCCTCATCGTCTACTGCATCACGATGGTCGGCCTCAACATGATGCTGGCCCCCGCGATCGCCGTGATCTCGGACCGCGTCCCGCTGCAGATCCGCGGCACGATGTCGGCGTTCTTCGACGCGGGCCAGACCGTCGGATTCCCCCTCGGCGCGATCATCGGCGCCGCGTTCATCACGACGTCGCTGCCCGGCTACGTCCTCGCGGGCGCCCTCATGCTCATCGGCGACGTCGCCACGCTGTTCATCTGGCCGCGCGAGCGCTCGGCGGTCGGGACCGAGGCGCGCGGCGGCGGATTCCTCGACCTCGTGAAGTCGTTCCGCCCGCCGAGCCCCTCACGGCGCCCGACTTCTACAAGGCGTTCGTAGGCCGCCTCTTCATGCTGGTCTCGTACCAGATGATCACGGCCTACCAGCTCTACATCGTGCAGAACTACATCGGCCAGTCGGTCGTCGACTCGGCCGGGACCGTCTCGCGGATGTCGGTCATCACCCTCGTCGTGGGCCTCGTCGCCTCGCTGACGGGCGGGCCGATCTTCGACTGGATCGGTCGCCGCAAGCTGCCCGTCATCGTCGCGAGCCTGCTCTTCGCCTCGGCATCGCGATGCCCTGGATCTTCCCGACCGCCATGGGCATGTACCTCTACGCCGGCATCGCGGGCCTCGGCTACGGCGTCTACGCGTCGGTCGACCAGGCCCTCAACGTCGACGTGCTGCCGAACCAGGAGGATGCGGGCAAGGATCTGGGCATCCTCAACCTCGCCACGACCCTCGGCCAGACGTTCGGCCCGATCATCACCTCGTCGCTCGTCGTCGCGACGAGCGGGTACCACCTCGTGTTCCCCGTCGCGATCGCCATGGCGGTCCTCGGCGCCGTCTCGATCATCTGGATCAAGACGGTCAGGTAGACGGCCTCAGGCCTCGGGATCGGCGCCGGGCTGCAGCGCGTTCACCAGGTCGGCACCGTGAGTGGTCGACAGGATGACGCGCTGGAACCCGGCGCCCTCCTCGAGGTCGATGACGACGGCGGGGCGGCCCGAGCGGATCGCCACGAAGTCGTCGCCGAACACCGATCGCCACGTGCCGAACGCGAGCCTGTTCGGCACGTGGCTGCCCGGGGCGCGCACCCCGCGGAGCCACGTGAACGGATCGTCGGTCAGCTGCACCTTGGCGATCTGGGATCGGCTGATACGCACGGGCGCCCTGTGCATCGCGAGCGTCCGCTCGATCGGGGCGAGCTTGATCTCGAGGGCCGCGGAGTCGACGTACAGGCTGACCATCACCCCATCTTTCCACCGACGCCCCCTCGATTCACCGGAGGTTCCCGATGACCCGCACAGTTCTCACCGACGGATGGCGCGTGCGCCCCGCGGCCGGCCCCTTCGCCGCCGCCGAGGGCGCGATCCCCGCCGAGCCCGTGCGCCTGCCGCACGACGCGATGCGCGACCTCGAGCGCTCGGCCGGCGTCCCGGGCCGGGGCGCGGGGGCGTACTTCCCGGGCGGCGCCGTCACCTACCTGTACGACCTCGCGGTGCCCGACGCGTGGCTCGAGAAGAGCGTCTTCCTCGAGCTGCAGGGCGTGCACCGCCGCGCCCAGGTGTTCGTCGACGACGAGCTCGCGGGCAACCGCGCCGACGGATACGCGCGCTTCTTCGTCGAGCTCACGCCGTTCCTCCGCTTCGGGGGCGCGTCGACGATCCGCATCGAGGCCCGCGCGGGGCAGGACTCGCGCTGGTACTCGGGCCTCGGCATGCACCGGCCCGCGGCGCTGCACGTCCTCGACGCCGTCCACGTCGTGCCCGACGGCGCGACGGTGACGACGGCCTCCGTCGACGCCGAGGAGGCCGTCGTCGAGGTCCGCACGACCGTGCGCAACACGCTCCGGACGACCCGGACCGTGCGGGTCGCGTCGCGGATCCCCGGCGTCGACTCGGACGCGTCGCCGATCACGCTCGCGCCCGGCGAGGAAGGCGTCGTCCGGCACCGCCTCGCGGTCGCGGCCCCGCGCCTCTGGTCGCCCGACGACCCGCAGCTCTACGAGGCCGCCGTGGACGTCGACGGATCGGACCCCGTGACCGAGACGTTCGGGATCCGCACGATCACCGCCGACCCGCGGCACGGGCTGCGCATCAACGGCGTGACGACGCTCCTGCGCGGCGCGTGCATCCACCACGACAACGGCCCGCTCGGCTCCGCCGCGATCGGCCGCGCCGAGGAGCGCCGCATCGAGCTGCTCAAGGAGGCGGGCTTCAACGCCGTCCGCGCGACGCACAACCCTCTCTCGCCCGCTATGCTCGACGCCTGCGACCGCCTCGGCATGCTCGTCGTCGACGAGGCCTTCGACATGTGGACGCGCTTCAAGACGCCCTTCGACTACGCCGCCGACTTCCCGCAGTGGTGGGCGGAGGATCTCGCCGCGATGGTCGCGAAGGACCGCAACCACCCGAGCGTGATCCTCTACTCGCTCGGCAACGAGATCGCCGAGACCGGGAAGCCCCACGGCGCGCGCTGGGCGCGGCGCATGGCCGAGCACGTGCGCGCGCTCGACCCCACGCGCCTCGTGACCAACGGCGTCAACGCGCTGCTCGCGGTCATCGACGAGATCCCCCAGATCACCGAGGAGCTCGGCGGCCTCAACCAGGCGGCGGCGCAGGGCGGCGACCCGTTCAACGAGATCGGATCGAGCGAGGCCGCGACGCGGCGCACCGAGGAGTCGAGCGCCGTCCTCGACGTCGTCGGCTTCAACTACGCCGAGTCGCGCTACGCGCCCGACCGCGCGGCGTTCCCCCACCGCGTCATCGTCGGATCCGAGACCTTCCCCGCCCAGATCGGGCGCCTCTGGCCGATGGTCGAGGAGAACCCGCACGTGATCGACGACTTCACGTGGACGGGCTGGGACTACCTCGGCGAGGTCGGCATCGGCTCGACGGCCTACGCCGACGACCCGACCGCCGAGCCGGGCCTCGAGCGCGAGTTCCCCTTCCTCACGGCGTGGACGGGCGACATCGACATCACGGGCCACCGCCGCCCCATGTCGTACTACCGCGAGATCGCGTTCGGGCTGCGCTCCGAGCCGTACATCGCCGTGCGCCGTCCGGAGCACCACGGATCCGCGATCGCCTCGCCCTCGCCGTGGGCGTGGAGCGACTCGGTCGCGTCGTGGACCTGGGGCGGCTTCGAGGGCCGGCCCGTGACGGTCGAGGTGTACGCCCGCGCCGAGCGCGTGGAGCTGCTGCTCGACGGATCCCCCCTCGCCTCGGCGAAGGTCGGCGCGGAGCGCCCCCTCCTCGCCGTGATCGAGACGACCTACCGGGCGGGCGTCCTCGAGGCCGTCGCCTACGACGGCGACCGCGAGGTCGGGCGCCACGCGCTCGCGACCGCGGGGCCCGCGTCGCTCACGGCGACGGTCGACCGCGACCGGATCCGCGACGACGCCGACGACCTCGCGTTCGTCGCCCTCGAGCTGCGCGACGCCGCCGGGGCCCTCGTGGCCGACGACGACGTCCCCGTGACCGTGGAGGTCGCGGGCCCCGCCGAGCTCGCCGGAATGGGGAGCGCGAACCCCAAGACGGAGGAGCGCTTCGCCTCCGCAACCTGGCGCACCTTCGACGGGCGCGCGCTCGCGGTGATCCGCCCCACCGGCGCCGGGGAGGTCACGATCACGGCGACCTCGCCCCGCGGCGCCGCCGAGGCGCACGTCTCGATCGGCTGACGGGCGGCGCGGGATCGGGGCACCGGCAGGGCCACCCTGGCCCGTCCCGGCGCCCCGATCCGGTGAGAGACTGACAGCGATGACTCTCCTCGGATCCCCCGCCCTCGCGGACATCCTCGATCGGGCCGTGCGCGGCGAGCGGCTCGAGGTCGACGACGCCGAGGCGCTTCTCGGCGCCGAGGGCGACGACTTCGAGCGGCTCCTCGACGCGGCCGCGCACGTGCGCGACGAGGGCCTGCGCCTGGCCGGCCGCCCCGGCGTCATCACGTACTCGCGCAAGGTGTTCATCCCGCTCACGACGCTGTGCCGCGACCGCTGCCACTACTGCGTCTTCGTCGACACCCCGGGCCAGCTGCTGCGCAAGAGCAAGCCCGCGTACATGAGCGAGGCGCAGGTCCTCGCCGTCGCGCGCCAGGGCCAGGCGATGGGCTGCAAGGAGGCCCTCCTGACGCTCGGCGACCGGCCCGAGGACCGCTGGCCCGAGGCCCGCGCGTGGCTTGACGAGCACGGCTACGCCTCGACGCTCGAGTACGTGGGCGCGATGGCGCGCCTGATCCGCGAGCAGACGGGACTCCTCCCCCACCTGAACCCGGGCGTCATGCACCCCGAGGAGCTCGCGGCGCTCCGCCCGACGGCCCCGTCGATGGGCGTCATGCTCGAGACGACGTCGCGCCGACTGTTCGCCGAGCCGGGCCAGGTGCACTTCGGATCGCCCGACAAGGATCCCGAGGTCCGCCTCCGCCTGCTCGAGAACGCGGGCGAGGCGCGGATCCCCTTCACGACGGGCGTGCTCATCGGCATCGGCGAGACGGTCCGCGACCGCGCCGAGTCGATGGTCGCGCTGCGCGCCGCCCACGAGCGGAACGGGAACCTGCAGGAGATCATCGTGCAGAACTTCCGCGCGAAGCCGCGCACCGCGATGCAGGACGTGCCCGACGCGGCGCTCGTCGAGTACGTCGCCGCCGTCGCCGTGACGCGGCTCGTGTTCGGCCCGCGCATGCGCGTGCAGGTCCCGCCCAACCTCCAGGATGCGCTCGAGCTCGGCCTCCTCGTGCGCGCGGGGGCAGACGACTGGGGCGGCGTCTCGCCGCTCACGGCCGACCACGTGAACCCCGAGCGCCCCTGGCCGCACCTCGACGACCTCGCCGCCGCGACGGCCGACCTCGGCTTCACGCTGCGCGAGCGACTCACGGCGCACCCCGAGTTCCTCGGCGACGCGTGGATCGACCCCGCGCTCCGCGACGCCGTCGACGCGCTCGCGGATCCCGAGACGGGTCTCGCGCGCGAGGGGGTCTCGCCCCGGGGATCCGCGGCGCCCGCCCCCACCGAGGCGGCCCGCGACCACACCCCGACGCTCGAGGCGCCCGGCGGCCTCGTCGCCGCGGTCATCGAGCGCGCGGCGCAGGATCCGGCATCCCTCGACGACGACGAGTGGGCGCGCCTCCTCGCGACGACTGGCGACGAGCTCGAGGCCCTCGTGCGCACGGCCGACGACGTGCGGCGCTACACGGTCGGCGAGGCCGTGAGCATCGTCGACAACCGCAACATCGCCTCGACGGGCCTCGGCGCCGAGTGGGATCTGCCCCTCCTCGCCGACATGGCGCGCGACGCCGACGACCTCGGCCTCACGGAGATCTGCGTGCAGGGCGTCGTGCCGGGCGAGCCCGAGGGGTACCTCGACATCGCCCGCACGATCACGGACGCCGCCCCCGGGATCCACCTGCACGCCTTCCGGCCGCAGGACGTCGCCGACCTCGCCGACCGCTCGGGCCTCGGCCTCGCGGGCGCGCTCGCGGCGATGCGCGAGGCCGGCGTCGACACCGTCCCCGGCACGGGCGTGAAGATCCTCAGCGAGCGCGTGCGCCGCATCACCGCGCCGGGCGACCTCGAGATCGACCGCTGGACCGAGACCGTCACGGCCGCGCACGAGGCCGGGTTCACGTCGACATCGGTCCTCTTCTACGGCCACGCCGAGACGGCGCTCGAGCGCGTCGACCACCTGCGCCAGCTCATGCGGATCCAGGCCCGCACGCGCGGCTTCACGGAGTTCGTCCCGATCCCCCTGCCGGGCGGCGACGTTCCCCTCGTCGCGGGCCGCTCGCCGCTCGACGAGCACCGCGCGATGGTCGCCGTCGCGCGGCTGATGCTCACGGGGTCGATCCCGCACATCCAGCTGCCCTGGACGCGCTACGGCACGGCCGTCGCGGCCGAGCTGCTGCGGGCGGGCGGCGACGACCTCGGCGGCACGCTCCGCGACGGCCGGGTCGGCGCGTCGTTCGGGGCCGAGGCCGGCCGCGAGCTGCCCCTCGGCGCCGCCCGCGCGCTCGTCAAGCCCCTCTTCCGCCCCCTGCGCCAGCGCACGACGACGTACGGCGAGGTCGGATCCCGGAGGTCGGCGGGCGCATGACCCTGCACGTCGACGCCGTGATCGTCGGCGCGGGCTTCGCCGGCATCGCGCAGGCCCTGGCGCTGCGCGCCGCGGGGGTCGAGTCGTTCGTCGTCGTCGAGCGCGCCGACCGCGTGGGCGGCACGTGGCGCGACAACACCTACCCCGGCATCGCGTGCGACGTGCCCTCGCACCTCTACAGCCTCGCGACCCACCCCTGGGCGCACTGGTCGCGGGTCTTCGCGCCCGGCGCCGAGATCGAGGCCTACCTCGAGAGCGTCGTCGCGAGCGAGGGCCTCGCCGATCACCTGCTCCTCGGAACCGCGATGACGTCGGCCCGGTGGGACGGATCCCGCTGGCGCGTCGCCGTCCAGCACAACTACGGCGATTCTCGCCCGCGGACCCCCGAAACCGGCCTCCCGGGCCGATCCGGCGCAGATCTGCCGTACTCCCGCGCCGAGGACATCGTCGCCGACCACCTGGTCCTCGCCGCGGGCCGCCTGACCGAGCCGCGGATCCCCGACGTCCCCGGACTCGGCACCTTCTCGGGCCCGATGTTCCACTCGGCTCGGTGGGATCACGCGGACGCCCCGCACGACTCCCTCGCGGGCCGGCGCATCGGCGTCGTCGGCACGGGGGCGAGCGCGATCCAGCTCGTCCCGGCGCTCGCGGCGCTCGGCGCCCGCGTGACCCTCTTCCAGCGCACCCCCGCCTGGATCGTGCCGCGCGGCGACCACCCCGTCGACGCCGCCGACCGCCTGCGCTTCGCCGCCGATCCCGCGGCGCTCGCGGCCCACCGCGACGCGCTCTACGCGGAGGGCGAGGAGCGCTTCGCCTCGCGCTCGGGCGACCCCGTCGCGGCGGGCGCCGCCGAGGCGGCCGCCCGCGCGCATCTCGCGAACCAGGTGCCGGATCCCGCGCTCCGCGCCCTCCTCACGCCCGACTACGCCTTCGGCTGCAAGCGCGTCCTCCTGAGCGACGACTTCTACCCCGCGATCGCCTCGGGCGCCGTCCGCCTCGTGCCCTCGGCGCTCGCCGAGGTGCGCGGATCCGCTCTCGTCGCGGCCGACGGATCCGCCCACGAGGTCGACGCGATCGTCTTCGCGACGGGCTTCGAGACGACCCGCCAGCCGTACGCCGCCCTCGTCGAGGGCGAGCGGGGATCCCTCGACGCGCACTGGGCCGGGGGCATGACGGCCGTCGCCTCGACGCTCGTCTCCGGGTTCCCCAACATGTACGTGCTCAACGGGCCCAACGCCTCGCTGGGTCACAACTCGTCGATCCTCGTCTCCGAGGCGCAGGCCGACTTCGCGGCGTCGCTCATCGCCGAGCGCTCCGCCGCCCCCTACGCGTTCCCGGATCCCATCCGGGTCACGGACGACGAGGAGGCCGCGTCGACGGCCGACGTCGCCCTCCGCGCCGCCCCCACGCCGTGGATGACCGGCGGCTGCAGCAACTGGTACGTTGACGACCGGAGCGGCAGGCTCGCCCTGCTGTGGCCCGGCACCGTCGCCGATTTCCGCGCGCGCCTCTCGGCGGCGCGACCGCGCCGGACCACCCTGCGCGAGAACGAAGGAGCACTGCCATGACCGTTCCCTTCCGTCTGGGATACAAGGCGTCCGCCGAGCAGTTCGGCCCGAGCGAGCTGCTCGACTACGCCGTGGGAGCCGAGGAGAACGGCTTCGACTCGGCCTTCCTGAGCGACCACATGCAGCCGTGGATGCACGAGGGCGGGCACGCCCCCGCCGCGCTCCCCTGGCTCGGCGCGGCCGGCCAGGCGACGAAGCGCATGATCCTCGGCACCTCGGTCCTGACCCCCACGTTCCGCTACCACCCGGGCGTCGTCGCGCAGGCCTTCGGGACCCTCGGGGCGATGTTCCCCGGGCGCATGGTGCTCGGCGTCGGCACGGGCGAGGCGCTCAACGAGGTGACCCTCGGCCAGGCCTGGCCCGAGTCGCCCGAGCGCTTCCAGCGCCTCAAGGAGGCGATCACCCTCATCCGCACGCTGTGGCGCGAGGAGCGCGTGACCTTCGAGGGGAACTACTACTCGGTCGAAAACGCGACGATCTACGACAGGCCCGCCGAGGAGGTCCCGATCTACATCGGCGCGTCCGGCCCCGCGGCGACCCGCCTCGCGGGCCGCATGGCCGACGGGTGGATCACGACGAGCGGCAAGGCGCCCGAGCTCTACACCGACAAGCTCCTGCCGGCGTTCGACGACGGGATCGCGAAGGGCGGCCGCGAGCGCGGCGACGTCGACCGGCTGCTCGAGGTCAAGGTGTCGCTGCGCCCGGGGGATCACGAGAAGGCCCTCGAGAACACGCGCTTCTGGGCCCCCCTCGCCCTCTCGCCCGAGGAGAAGACCGGCGTCGACGACCCGATGGAGATGCAGCGCCTCGCCGAGCAGCTGCCCATCGAGCGCGCCGCGAGCCGCTTCATCGTGTCGGACGATCCCTCCGAGCACATCGCCCGGATCCAGGAGTACATCGACCTGGGCTTCACGCACCTGATCTTCCACGACCCCGGGTTCGACCAGGCCGAGTTCCTCGAGATGTACGGGCGCGAGGTCCTTCCGAAGCTGCGCGAGGCGAACGCCTGATGCGCTGGTCGATCGTCGTCCCCGTCAAGGCGACGGCGACGGGCAAGTCGCGCCTCGACGGGGCCCCCGTCGACCACTCGTCGCTCGCCCTCGCGATCGCGCTCGACACCGTCCAGGCCGCCGCGGCCGCGAAGCGCGTCGACGAGGTCGTCGTCGTGTCGAGCGACGCCCAGGTGCAGGCGGGCGTCGAGGGGATCGACGGCGCGCGGTGCATCCCCGACCCCGGCATGGGCCTCAACGGCGCCGTCCGCGTGGGGCTCGAGCGCGCGGCGAACGACGCCCGCGCGGCGCTGCTGGGCGACGTCCCCGCCCTCGACCCCTCCGACCTCGACGCCGCGCTCGACCTCGCCGAGCGCAGCGAGCGGTCGGTCGTCGTCGACGCCGAGGGATCCGGGTCGACGCTCGTCGCCTGGCGCGCCCCCGGGACCTTCGAGCCGCACTTCGGCCCCGACTCGGCGGCGCTGCACCGCGGATCCGGCTTCGCCCCCCTCGAGGTCCCGCAGGGATCCACGGTGCGCCGCGACGTCGACACCCTCGAGCAGCTCCAGGCGGCGGCCGCCCTCGGGCTCGGGCCCCGCACGACCTCGCTCCTCGCGGCGGCCCGCGCCGCGTGAGCTACCGCTACACCGCGACCCCGACGCCGATCGGCGCCGCCGTGGCGGTGTTCGACGGCGACGCGCTCGTCGCGCTCGCGACCGCCGACGACGCGGCGTGGATCGTCGAGGGCGTCTCGCGCGAGCTGCGCCGCGACCTCGAGCCCGCGTCGGGCGACGTCGCGGGCCTCGGCGCCCAGCTCGACGAGTACTTCGCGGGCGAGCGGCGCGGCTTCGACGTCGCGGTCGATTGGCGCCTCACGCGGGGCTTCGCCCGCGACGCACTCGAGGCCGTCGCCGAGGTGCCCTACGGCGAGACGGCGAGCTACGGCGAGATCGCCGAGCTCTGCGGTCGCCCGCGCGCCGCCCGCGCCGTCGGCACCGCGTGCCGCATGACGCCCCTCACGCTCGTCGTGCCCGTGCACCGCATCATCCGCGCCGACGGCACGATCGGCGAGTTCTCGGGCCGCGAGGACGTCAAGCGCTTCCTCGTCGACCTCGAGCGCCGGGCCGTCGCGGGCTGACGCGGGTCAGGCCGCGGCGGCCGCCCGGGCCGCGGCGGGCAGCGCGTCGGCGATGCGGGCGAGCGCCGCGTCGTCGTGCGCGGCCGTCACGAACCAGGCCTCGAAGACGCTCGGCGGCAGGTTGACGCCCTGCGCGAGCATGCTGTGGAAGAACGGCGGGTAGCGGTGCGCCTGCTGCGTCTTCGCCGTCGCGTAGTCGCCCGGCTTCTCGGGGAGGAAGGCGACGCCGAACAGCGATCCGACCCGCGAGATCGCGTGCTCGACGCCCTCCGCGGCGAGCGCGCCCGTGAGCGCGGCCGTCACGGCGTCGGCCGCCGCGTCGAGGTGCGCGTAGACGTCGTCGGTCGCGAGCTCGAGGGTCTTGAGGCCCGCGGCGACCGAGAGCGGGTTCCCCGAGAGGGTCCCCGCCTGGTAGACGGGTCCCGTCGGGGCGAGCTGCTCCATGACGGCCTTCTTCCCGCCGAGCGCCGCGAGCGGCATGCCGCCGCCGACCACCTTGCCGAAGGTGATGATGTCGGGCTCGTACGCGGGCCCCGTCTCGACCTGCAGCCCCCACGCGCCGGCCCGGTGCACGCGGAAGCCGGTGAGGACCTCGTCGAGGATCAGGAGGGATCCCGCCGCGTGCGCGATGTCGGCGAGGGCCGCGTTGAACCCGGCCGGGGGCTCGACGACGCCCATGTTGGCGGGGGCGGCCTCGACGATGATCGCTGCGATCCGCTCGCCGTGCGCGGCGAAGACCTCGCGGACGGCGTCGAGGTCGCCGTAGGGGACGACGAGCGTCTGCGCCGCGACCGGCTCCGGGACGCCCGCCGTTCCCGGGAGGGCGAGGGTCGCGACGCCGGATCCCGCCGCCGCGAGGAGGCCGTCGGAGTGGCCGTGGTAGTTGCCGTCGAACTTCACGAGCAGGTCGCGGCCCGTGACGCCGCGGGCGAGCCGGATGGCCGTCATGGTCGCCTCGGTGCCCGTCGACACGAGCCGCACCTCCTCGATCGGGCTGAGGCCCGCGGCGGTGACGCGGCCCGCGATCGCGGCGGCGAGCTCGACCTCGCCCTCCGTCGGGGCGCCGAACGAGAGGCCGCGCGCGGCGGCCTCGGTGACGGCGGAGACGACGTCCGGGTGCGCGTGCCCGACGAGCGCCGGCCCCCACGACGCGACGAGGTCGACATAGCGCCGCCCGTCGGCGTCGGTGACGTACGCCCCGTCGGCCGCCGCGAGGAACAGCGGGGTCCCTCCCACGGATCCGAACGCCCGGACCGGCGAGTTCACGCCCCCGGGGATCAGGTCGCGTGCGCGGTCGAAGAGCTCGTCGTTGCGGGTCATGGATCCATTCTCCCGCGATCCCCTGGAGGACATCTTCCTGCCGGGAGGACATCCATTTCGATGTCCTCCCGGCAGGAAGATGTCCTCACGCTCCGAACGACGGGAGGCCGGGGATCGCCGGCGGAGCGTCGTACTGCGTTCGGAAGGTGTGTCTCCCCGATGCCGCCGTCACCGGGGTCGCCTGGCCCGGGAGGAGGATCTCCGCCTCGGTGTTGGGCGGGACCTCGACCTCCAGAACGAACGCCGAGCGGTCATATGTCCACGACACCGCGGCCCGGCCGTACGGGGTCTCGTGGGCCGCCCGCGCCCACGTCAGGTGCGGCGACGGCAGAGGGGCGACGCGGATCCGCCGGTACCCGGGCGACGCGGGGGCGAGGCCCGCGACGCGGCGGTGCAGGAAGTCGGCGATCGCGCCGAAGGCGTAGTGGTTGAAGCTCGTCATCTCGCCGGGGTTGACGGACCCGTCCGGCAGCATCGAGTCCCACCGCTCCCAGACGGTCGTCGCGCCCATGCCGACGGCGTACAGCCAGCTGGGATTCTCGCGCTGCATGAGCAGCTCCCACGCCGTGCCGACCTGGCCCGTGTCGGCGAGCGCGTCGGCGACGTGCGGGGTCCCGAGGAAACCGGACCCGACGCGGAAGCCGTCGTCGCGCACCTGCTCGGCGAGGAGGCGGCCGGCGCGCGAGCGCTGCTCCTCCGTCAGCAGGCCGAACCGGATCGCGAGCGCGTACGCCGTCTGCGACGGGAACGCCGCCCGCCCCGACGGCGTGACGTACTCGTCGCGGTACCGCGCGGCCGCCCGCTCGAACAGCGCCGCGTAGGTCGCCTCGTCGCCACCACGGCCGAGCACCCGCGCGGCGTCGCGGAGGATCCGCGCCGAGTTCGCGAGATAGGCGACCGCGACGGGCTGCCAGGGCAGCCGGGCGGCCCACGGCTGGTCGTCCGGCGCCGCCGAGTCGAGCCAGTCGCCGAATGAGAAGCCGTCGGCGAAGGCGAGGTCGTCGCCGCCCCGCGCCGCGAACCGGTCGACCCACGCCGTCATCGACGCCCACTGCCGCTCGAGCACGCCGCGGTCGCCCGATCGCTCGTACATCGTCCACGGGACGACCGTCGCGGCGTCGCCCCACCCGGCCTCCGCGTCGAGCGGCGGCATGCGGTCGTCGGCGACGATGAACGGCACGTAGGGCGGGACGTTTCCGTCATCGTGCTGATCGGCGGCGAGGTCGTCGAGCCAACCCGTGAGCATGCCCGCGGTGTCGTAGAGGAACGCGGCCGTCGGGGCGAACACCTGCAGGTCTCCCGTCCAGCCGAGGCGCTCGTCGCGCTGCGGACAGTCGGTCGGCACCGAGAGGAAGTTGCCGCGCATCCCCCACAGGACGTTCTCGTGCAGCCGAGACAGCGACGGATCCGACGCCTCGAAGGATCCGAGCCGCCGCATGTCGGTGTGGACGACGACGGCGGCGAAGGCATCCGGGTCGACCGCGCCGGGCCAGCCCGCGACCTCGGCGTATCGGAAGCCGTGGAACGTGAAGTCGGGCTCCCAGACACGGGCGGATCCGTCCGAGACGAACTCGTCGGTCGCGCGTGCGGCGCGCAGGGGGCGCGTGCCGAGCTCGCCGTCCTCGAGCACCTCGGCGTGGCGCAGCGTCACGACCGACCCGGCCGCCATCGCGGGCAGGTCGACGCGCAGCCGGCCGACGAGGTTCTGGCCGAAGTCGAGGATCGTCCGCCCCGCCGGCGTCGTGATGACCTCTTGCACGGGGAGCTCTCGCGTGCGCCTGACGGGAGGCCCCGACGGCGCGACGAGCGTCGAGGGGTCGAAGGGCACGGGCTCGACGGGCTCCCACTCCGCGTCGTCGAAGCCCGGCTCGTCCCAGCCCGCGATGGCGCGGCGCGCGTCGAACGACTCGCCCATGTACAGGTCGGCCCGTGTGACGGGGCCGAGCGCCGAGCGCCACGAACCGTCGGATCCGAGCACGAGGACCGAGCCGTCGGCGAGCGTCGCCTCGAGCTGCACGAGCGCCGCGGTCCTGTCGCCGTAAATCGCGCGGCTCCCGCCGAACCCGAGGTAGCCGCGGAACCACCCGTCGGCGAGGTGCACGCCGATCGCGTTGGCCCCCTCCCTCACGAGGGGCGTGACGTCCCACGTTCCGTATCGCAGGCGCGTCTCGTAGCTCGTCCACCCGGGGTGCAGCACGTCGTCGCCGATGGGTGTTCCGTTGAGGGCGAGCGTCATGACTCCGCGGGCCGTCGCGCGGATCCGCGCGCTCACGACGCCGGCGGGGAGGTCGACCTCTCCGCGGATCAGCACCGCCGGCTCGCCCCCCTCGCCCTGCGGCGGCAGCGTGGGAGCGACCATCTCGGCCGCCCAGAGGGCGGGCTCGAGGATCCCGGCCTCGACGGCGACGGCCTCGCTCCACGCGCTCTCCGAGCCGTCGGTGCCCCACACGCGCACGCGGACCTCCCGGCGCCCGCGACTCGGGAGCGGCGCGAAGGGCCAGTCCACGAGGACCTGCTCGGCGGATGCGATGCGGCCCGTCGTCTCCTCGCCCGACGCGATCTCGTAGGCGGCCTGCCGCCAGCCGGCGGCGTCGGTGCGGGTCGCCCATGACAGGCGCGGCGCGGCCGCGCCGATGCCGAGCGGCTCCGTGAGGTGCTCGATGGTGAGACGGTCGACGGCGATCATCATGTCCTCCTCGCGACGATGCGTGGGACAACCGTAGCTCGAAAACCTGAAACGTTATAACTTT
The DNA here is from genome assembly GCF_000422385.1 of Microbacterium indicum DSM 19969. Classification (GTDB taxonomy): domain Bacteria; phylum Actinomycetota; class Actinomycetes; order Actinomycetales; family Microbacteriaceae; genus Microbacterium; species Microbacterium indicum. The sequence goes on along the minus strand of NZ_AULR01000004.1, from coordinate 140,557 downwards.
TCGAGGAGCGGCTCGGAGAGGAAGCCGTCGAACACCCGCACGGTGTCGTCGACGATGTCGGCGTCGAGGTCATCGAGCCACAGCAGCTGCGTGCCCTCCACGGCGGCGAGCGAGGCGATCGCCGCGCGCCGCGGCTCGACCCCCTCGCGCAGGCCACCCTCGGCCCGCACCTCCTCATACGCGCGGGTCACGGCGTCGGCGATGCGCGCGAAACGCGCCGTGAAGTAGGGGCGGACGGGGTGATCCGGGTCGGTCGCCTCAGCCGCGAGGATCGTGTACAGCTGCACGATCCCCCGGTTGTCGCGCTGCGTGCGCGAGATCTCGACGAGGCCGCGCAGGAAGTCGCGCCCGTGCAGGCCGCCGAGGGACCCCTCCGCAGCCTCGTCGCGACGTTCGAGGACGGCTCGGAGCAGCGCGATCTTGCCGCCCTGGAAGTGGTGCAGGACCCCCGTCTGGGTGATGCCGACGACGCGCGCGATCTCGTTGACCGAGCTCGCGGTGTACCCGTTCTTCGAGAAGACGGCGACGGCCGCGTCGAGGATCTGCTCCCGCCGCTGCGCCGTCTTGCGGTACTCACCCCGGGGCCCAGCCATCTCCCGAAACTACCGCGCGGCGCAAAAACATTGCGCCCTTAATGTTTTGGTGTTAGCGTCGCCGGCGTCCCCGATGCCGCGGATACCCGAACACGACGCAGTGCTCAGGCAAGGAAGCCGACATGACCTCACCCGATCCGAAGCTCACGACCGACCCCGTCGTCGAGCCGACCCCGACCCAGATCTTCCGCCAGAAGGTGCACCCCCCGAAGGCGTTCATCCTCTACATCGCCTTCGCGATCATCGGCGCGGGCGCCGCGCAGATGTCGCTCGCCCTTCTGACGCTCACGCTCAAGGCGACCGAGCTCGACGCCGAGGGCGCGACGACGATCATCTCGCTCTCGAGCGCGATCGCGGGCATCTTCACCCTCATCGCCCTGCCCGCAGTCGGCACGATGAGCGACCGCTCGCGATCGGCGTTCGGGCGCAGGCGCCCCTATCTCGTGGCCGGCGCCGTGAGCTTCGTCGCGGGCGGGCTCCTCCTCATCGTCGCCCCGAACATCCCCGTTCTCGTCGCCGCGCACCTGCTCGTGACGCTCGGCTTCGTGTGCGCGAACATCGCGGTCACGGCGCTCGTCACCGATCAGCTGCCCGCGGAGCGCCGCGGCCCCGTCGTCGCCGTCATCAGCATGGGCACGGCCGTAGGCGGGCTCCTCGGCACCGCGGTGTCGATCCCGTTCGGGGACAACCTGTGGGCGAACGTCGGGATCCCGACCGTCATCGCCGTCGCGGGCATGCTCCTGCTGGCGGCCCGCGTGCGCGACCCGAAGTGGGAGTTCCCGAGCGCGCCCTTCAGCATCCGCAGCGTCGTCGGGGTGTTCTGGGTGAACCCGCTCGCCCACCCGAACTTCACGTGGATCTTCACGAGCCGCATGCTGGTCTTCTCGGCGGTCGGCGCGCTCAACGCCTTCCAGGCCGTGTTCCTCATGCAGCGTCTCGGCATCGAACCCGCCCACCTCGGGACCATGATCACGCTGACGGTCCTCGTGACCGCGGGCGTCACGATGATCGTCACCCCGTACATCGGCCGCCTCAGCGACAGGCTCGGCGTCCGCAAGCCCTTCGTCGTCGTCGCGGCCTTCGTGCTCGCGCTCGGCCTCGTGTTCGCCTCGCGCACCGAGAGCTTCGGCATGTACCTCGTCGCCTGCGGGGTCGTCGGGCTCGGTCAGGGCGTGTACTTCGCCGTCGAGCTCGCGCTCGGAACGCTCGTGCTCCCCGACCCCGACAACCCCGCGGGCGCGATCGGCATCCTCAAGATCGCCGACAACCTGCCGACGACGATCGTCGCGGCCGTCGCACCGGCGATCCTCGCGATCGGCGGCGGGCAGAACTTCTCGGCGCTCTTCATCGCCGGCGCGATCTCGGCGGTCGTCGGCGGCCTCGTGATCACCCTCATCCGCGGACCCAAGTAAGAGAGCAGGACCTCGCATGGCATTTCCCGATTCGTTCCTCTGGGGCGTCGCGACCGCAGGACACCAGAACGAAGGCGACAACGTCCACAGCGACATCTGGGCGCTCGAGCACACGACGCCCACGCTGTTCGCCGAGCCCTCCGGGCGGGCGGCCGGAGGGTACGACCGCGTCGAGAGCGACCTCGACCTCGTCGCGGCTCGGGGCCTCGGCGCCTACCGCTTCTCTGTCGAGTGGGCGCGCGTCGAGCCTGCCCGCGGCGAGGTCGTCACGGCCGAGCTCGATCACTACGAGCGCGTCGTGGACGCAGCGCTCGAACGCGGGCTCGCCCCCGTCGTCACCCTCAACCACTTCGCGTCGCCCGCCTGGTTCGCCGCCGCGGGCTCGTGGCTCGCGCCCGACGCCGCCGAGCTCTTCGCGGCCCAGGCCGACCGCGTCATGGCGCGCTTCGGCGACCGCATCGCCGTCGCCGTGACGATCAACGAGCCCAACCTCGAGCAGCTGCTCCAGGCGGGAGGCAAGCTGCCCCCCGTCGCCGAGCAGATCAAGCGCGACATGCTCGCCGCCGCCGCGCGCGATGCGGGCACGGAGCGCTACTTCGCGTCGAACGTGCTGCCCGCAGAAGCGCAGGCCGATTTCCAGGCCGCGTTCACGGTCGCCCATCGCGCCGCGAAGGCGGCCGTGAAGGCGCGCCGGGCGGACCTCCCGACGGGCGTATCGATCGCGATCGCCGACGACGTGGCGCTGCCGGGCGGCGAGGCCCACCGCGACGCGCGCCGAGCCGCCGTGTACGACCACTGGCTCGACGTCGCGCGCGACGACGACTTCATCGGCGTGCAGAACTACGAGAGGTTCACCTACGACGCCGACGGCGAGGTCGCGCCCGCCGGCGAGCTCAACGGCATGGGGTCGGAGCTCGCCCCCGCGGCGCTCGCGGGGGCGGTGCGATACGCACACGAGCGCTCCGGCGTACCCGTTCTCGTGACCGAGCACGGCGTGCAGACGGACGACGACGCCCAGCGCGCGGCCTTCATCCCCGCCGCGCTCGCGGAGCTCGAGGCCGAGATCGACCGCGGCACCCCCGTCCTCGGCTACTGCCATTGGACGCTGATGGACAACTTCGAGTGGGTCTTCGGATACGGCCCGAAGCTCGGCCTCGTCGCCGTCGACCGGGAGACGCTCGCGCGCACCGCGAAGCCCAGCTTCGACGCCTATGGGGCGTTCGTCAGGCAGGCGGCCCCCGCCGCCGTCTGAGGGATCCGGATCCGGATCCGTTGGGGCGCCCTCCCGCGCGGCGGGGAGGCGCCCCACCGGCGTCCCCGGCGGGTTTCACGCGCGCGTCATCCCGGCGACACCTTCCGTTTCCAGGACCGCACGATCATGAACCACGCGTCCGTAGGAGATGGATCCCACGGACGGATTGACCGTGAGAAGGATCCGTGACGGCACGACACACCCGCAGGCGCCCCCTGGCCTCCGTCTGGGCCTACGGCCTTATCGCGCCCGCGATGCTCGTGTTCCTCGTCTTCTCGATCTTCCCGTCGGTCGTCACGGTCATGATCTCGCTGTTCGACTGGAACTGGCTCAACACGGCCATGAGCGAGTTCGTCGGCCTCGAGAACTACCGCGCGATGCTCGCGGGCGAGACGACGCCCTCCTTCTGGTCGACGCTCCGGATCTCCTTCGTCTTCATCATCGCGATCGTCGTCTTCGGCACGGCCATCTCGCTCGCGATCGCCATGCTCCTGCGCCGGTCGACCCGGATCGCGATGTTCGGCCGCGCCGCCGTGTTCATCGCGTACGTCACACCGCAGGTCGCCACCTCGATCGCGTGGATCTGGATGTACAACGACCGCTTCGGGGTGCTCAACGCCCTCCTCTCGGCCGCGGGCCTTCCCCGCATCGACTGGCTCGGGAACCCGGGCGTCGCCCTCGTCGCGATCATCATCTACACGCTCTGGAACGGCACGGGCTTCACGATGATGATCTTCCTCGGCGGGATCACGACGCTGTCGACCGACCAGTCGGAGGCCGCGCGGCTCGACGGCGCGAACGCCTGGCAGGAGTTCTGGCACGTGACGCTTCCGCAGCTGCGGCCCTTCGTGACGTTCGTCGTGATCATCACGTCGATCCACTCGCTGCAGGCGTTCACGCAGTTCTTCGTCATGACCTCGGGCGGCCCCGGATACGTCACCTCGACCCTCGGGTTCGAGGTCTACCGCCAGGCGTTCGTCACCCGCAGCGCGGGTTACGCCGCGGCGCTCGCCGTCGTGCTGTTCGCCATCACGGCGATCATGTCGGCCGCCCAGATGCGCATTAGCCGTCGACTCTCCCTCTGAAACCCCTCACCAAGGAGCACACCACCATGGCAGCACCCTTCGCGCGGCGCGGGCTCCGTCGCCGCGTCCTCACCGTCGCCGGGGCCGGCACGATCGCGGCCCTCGCCCTCGCCGGCTGCTCGGCGAGCGACGGCGGATCCGGATCCTCCGACGCGTCGTCGGGCGACGAGCCCGTCACGATCACCTTCATGGAGGCCATGTCGTCCGGATCCCTGCAGACGGCCCTCGCCGACGCGACCGACCGCTTCGAGGAGGCCAACCCTCGCGTCACGGTCGAGCTCGTCGAGCAGCCCGACTACGGCACGCTCCAGACGAAGATCGAGGCCGAGGTCTCGGCGGGCAACGCCCCCACCATCGCGCAGATGTACCCCGGCTGGGCCGTGCCGCTCGTCGAGGCGGGCGCGCTCGAGTCGCTCGACGACCGCGTCGCCGGATCCGACGAGTACGACGGCTTCTACGAGGGCATCAAGAGCTCGATGACTCTCGAGGACGGCACGAACTGGATGTGGCCGTTCAACAAGTCGCTCTACGTGCAGTACTACAACACCGACATGGTGTCCGAGGCCCCCACCACCTGGGACGACTTCGGCACCGTCGCGCGCGACGTCTCGAAGGACGGCGTCGTCGCCCTCTCGGTCGACCCGGGCGGATCGGGCGGCATGGGCGCGGGAACGCAGCTCGTCGACATCCTCGCGCAGTCGAACGGCGGCGCGACCTTCGACGACACCGGCGCCCCGACGTTCACCGACCCCGCCGTCGTCGACGCCCTGCAGTACTTCGTCGACATGCAGTCGGACGGCGCCCTCGCGACCGGCACGAACTACCCCGGCCAGGTCGCCCTCGGCGCCGAGACCGGCGCGTTCGACCTCTCGACGGTCGCGGGCTACACCTACGAGCTCGACGCCGTCGGCGACAAGTTCGACCTCGGCGTCGCCCCGCTGCCCGAGGGATCCGCCGGAGCGGCGAACTCGCTGTCCGGCACCAACATCGGCATGTTCTCGTCGGCTTCCGACGCCGAGAAGGACGCCGCGTGGTCGTACATGGAGTTCCTCACCTCACCCGCCGAGATGGGCGCCTGGGCCGCCGCGACCGGCTACCTGCCGATCTCGGCCGACGCGATGAACGACGACTCGTACGCCGACTACCTCGCCGAGAACCCCTGGGTCTCGGGCGTCATCGAGCAGCTCGACACCGCGACCGAGCCCGTCCCCCAGTCGTGGACGTCCGAGGCGCAGGGCTACCTCGCCGCCGCCGTCTCCGAGGCCCTCGCCGGCTCGGCGACGCCGGAGGACGCGCTCGCGAGCGCCCAGGCGTCGGCCGAAGCCCTCGTCAAGTAGCACCCCGAGAAGAAGGATCCCCATGACCGGTGTCGCAGCGATCGACGGCCCCGTGGCGCGCGCGCCGCGGCGCCGGTCGCGGGGCCTTCCGGGGAGGGCGGGGCGCGCGGTGCTCATCGTCGCCGTCGCCGTCGTCTTCCTCTTCCCGCTCTTCTGGGTCGTGATCACGAGCCTCGCCTCGAGCGACTCGGTCTACACGCCCACGCCGAACTTCATCCCGCAGTGGAACTGGGACAACTACGTGCGCGCGTGGCAGGGCGCCCCGTGGCTGCGGTACTTCGGCAACACCGTCTTCATCGCGGGGACGGTCGCCGCCCTCTGCGTCACGACGAGCCTGCTCGCGGGCTTCGCCTTCGCGCTCATGCGGTTCCGCGGACGCGGCGTCGCGTTCGCGCTGACGATCTCGGTCCTCATGGTGCCCGAGGCCGTCCTCCTGATCCCGAACTTCCTCGTCGCGAGCAGGGCGGGCCTGCTCGACACATACCTGATCCAGATCATCCCCTGGGCCGCGACGGGCTTCGGCGTCTTCCTCGTGCGACAGTTCTTCCAGACCCTGCCCCCCGAGATCTTCGAGGCCGCCGAGATCGACGGCGCGGGCCCCCTGCGCATGCTCTTCCAGGTGGGCGCGCCCCTCGCGGTGCCGAGCCTCGTCCTCGTGGGCCTCAACGCGTTCCTGGGATCCTGGAACTCGTTCCTCTGGCCCTACCTCTTCACCTCGTCCGACGCGATGCGGCCGATCCAGGTCGGCCTGCAGCAGTTCTTCGGCGCCGAGGGCACCGACTGGACGGGCCTCAGCGCGGCCGTCGTCTTCACCACGATCCCCCTCGTCGTCCTGTTCCTCTTCCTGCAGCGCTTCTTCATCTCCGACGCGTTCGCCGGCGCCGTGCGCGGCTGAAAGGCTCTCCCCATGACCTCCTCCACGACGGTCGAGATCCTCGGCGGCATCGCCGAGATCGGCTACAGCATGATCCTCGTCTCGACGCCGAACGCCCGCGTGCTGCTCGACATGGGCATGCGCGCGACCGAGGAGAGCCTCCTCCGCTGGCCCGCGGATCCGCGCCCCGGCCTCGAGCTCGTCGACCTGCTGCGCGGCGGGGTGCTGCGCGAGCTGCCCGGCTTCTACGACCCGGATCAGCTGGCGCACGCGCCCGAGCTGGCGTCCGAGCCGTGGGCGGAGGCGGATCCGCGGCCCACGGCGATCTTCCTCTCGCACGCGCACATCGACCACGAGGGCGCGCTCGGCTTCGCGCGCCCCGAGATCCCGCTGTACGCGACGCCCGGCACCGTGCGCGTGCTCGCGGCGCTCTCGGCCTCCGGCGAGCCGCGCATGGGCCGCACGCCCGATCCCGTCGCCCTCGATCCCGGGACGCCGCTCCCGATCGGCGACCTGACGGTCGAGTTCCGGCTCGTCGACCACGACGTGCCCGGCGCCGCGGGCGTCATCGTGACGACGCCCGACGGCACGGTCGCCTACTCGGGCGACATCAACTTCCACCGGGACGGCGGATCCCGCTCGCACTCCTTCGCCGAGCGGATCCGCGGGTGCGAGCTGCTCGTGACCGAGACGACGGGGCTCTCGTTCGACGGGCCCGACCGCGAGCCGCGCTCCGAGGACGAGATCGACCGGATCGTCGCCGAGGCCCTCGCGGTCGACGCCCTGCACCTCGTCGCCCTGTACCCGCGCGACGTCGAGCGCGCCGAGCGGATCATCCGCCTCGCCGCCTCGCTCGGGCGGACCCTCGTGTGGCCCGACCGCGACGCAGCGTTCCTCCGCGCGATGGGCATCGACCAGGTCGCCGGGCGGGACGCCGTGACTCTCGACGACGTCCGCGCGAACCCCGCCTCCTACCTCGTGCAGCCCGACGTGCGGGCGATCCCCTCCCTCGCCGACCTGCCCATCGAGCCCGGCCGCACCGCGTGGATCCACTCGCAGGGCGAACCCCTCGGCCCCTTCATGCCCGACTGGGCCGTGTTCATGGAGTGGCTCGAGCGCCTCGGGATCCGCGTCGTCGAGGCCGGATCCTCGGGCCACGCTTCTGGCGCCGCGCTGCACGCGTTCGTGGACGCGGTCGCCCCGGCCCGGGTGATCCCGATCCACGGCTTCCGCCCCGAGCGCCTGCAGCCATCCGTGCCTGTCGCCCTCCCCGCCTACGGCGAGCTCTACGAGCTGTAGCAAGCCATTCGCGCCCACCACGCTGCGCGGCCGGGACGTGATGCGCACGAACGGCTCTTCGGATCCGCGTTCCACGACCATTCGCGCACACCACGCCGCGCGCCCGAAACGTGGTGTACGCAATGGCTCTTCGAAGCTGGTGCTCGCGGCCATCTGCGTCACCTGGCGCTGCAGGAGTCAGGACTCTGGCGGCGTGATCGGCACCCGATCCGTCGCCGGGATCAGCCAGAAGACGCCGTCCTCGTCCGTCGGGTAGTGCTCTGAGACCGACCACGCCGGCTCACGGAGCAGCTCGACCGCGTCGGAGCCTGTCGAGGCGGGATCGCTCTCGCGCGCATGCGGCGGGAAGATGATCCGTCTGCCGAGGATCACACCACCATCGATGAATCGCTCGTAGATCACGCAGACCGAGTTCGGCGACTCCACCCAAGCGCTGTGCACCCGGATCTCGTCAGAGAAATACGCGGCGTCGCGCACGAGCGCATCGAGCACCGCCCGTGCGTCCTCGAGACCAACCATCAACACACGGACCCTGGCGGATGAGTAGAGGGGAAACTTCCCATCAATATCGGCCCACGCTAGTGCCGACCCCCACCGGTTCGTATGAGAAGGTCAACTGGACATCACCAGAAGCAACCTGCGACAAGAGTTTCTTGACTTCATCACTCTCGAAGTATTCAACCTGGGTTTGCCGTTCAGCGACAGTGAGACCGCGTTCTAATAGCGCATCGGATTTCACTTCCCCATCCGCCCCGATAGAAAGAGGTGCATTGCTGATATTGTTCAACCTCAACGCGACCCAGCTAGGGCATTTAGTGGCACCGCCCTGCTGGCAGTACATTGTTTGAAGGCCGAGCTTTCCACCCGCCGGCCAGCCATGGTATTCCTTAGTTGCTGGACAGCAGAACATTTCGTTGCGCCTGAAGCGAGGGGATGTTGTGATAGTTCCATGCCTTATCCATCCCCCACCCCTTCTTAGCATCCGCGTCCCAAAACCCACGACGAATCGGGATCTTTCCGAGCACCGCATTTTGAGCGTTCGTCATGATTTCCTGAGTCGGATATCCTGGACGAGGCTGAACGGCTGACGCAGGGGACGCTCCAATGACACCGGAAAAGACAGCCACGGCAAGCAAGCCAACGACTACCACCAAACGACGAACTTTCGTTTCCACCCTCCACACTCGACACAAATTTGGGACACGTTCCGACCTGCTCATGCGTGACATGGCGTGGCGCGAGAGCTCGCTGGAGAGCGTCGTCGACCGAGTCACCCAGCGCACCCTTCGCTTGCACACAGTTAAATCCCAGCAGGTCAGGCGGGCCCGTGTCAATGGAAGTGTGAGCCGGATCCACCTCGCCTACGACGAGCCGGGCTTCGCGTGCGATCTGACGCGACCAGGTAAGAGTCTTCCGGCCCAACCTTCCCAGCACGAGGCTCTACGAGCTGTGAGGTGCGTTCGCGTCATCTGAACCCGACCACCAGGCCGAATATGACGAAAAAGCACGCTCACTCGCGAGCGAAGGTGCGAAATCGTCATCCAGACGAGCGCCCGCGCTCCAGATGACGGAAATGCACGCTCGCGGATCACGACGACGATCAGGGCGACCAGCGCGAAGGTCGCGATGATCAGCGCCACCGGGATCAGGTTCGGCGGGGCGGGCGCGAACTCGACGGATCCGTAGGCAAGCGTGTACTCGTAGGCGCAGCCGAGCCCGTCGCCGACGGTGCGGATCGCGGCCTCCGTCGCGGGTGCGCCGGTGAGACCGCTGTCATGGCAGCCGCGTGCCGGGACCACCCCGTTGTCGGCCGCGACGACGAGCGCGCAACCAACAGGGGCCACAACGCGAAGCGCAGAAACGGCCGCACCCACCAGCGGGGAGCGGCCGATTCCGCGCGAGCGCAGCTCCCTACAGCTCCTCGCGGAGCCAGGCGGCGGCCTCGGTGGCCCAATACGTGAGGACGGCGTCGGCGCCCGCGCGGGCGAACGCCGTGAGGGAGTCCATGATCGTCGCGCGGCGGTCGATCCACCCGTTCGCCGCGGCGGCCTCGACCATCGCGTACTCGCCCGACACCTGGTACGCCCAGACCGGGACGTCGACCGCCTGCTTCACCTCGGCGAGCACGTCGAGGTACGGCAGGCCCGGCTTCACCATGACGATGTCGGCGCCCTCCTCGACGTCGAGCAGCGCCTCGCGCACGCCCTCGCGGCCGTTCGGCGGATCCATCTGGTACGTGCGGCGGTCGCCCTTCAGCTGCGAGTCGACGGCCTCGCGGAAGGGGCCGTAGAACGCGCCGGCGTACTTCGCCGAGTACGCCAGGATGATCGTGTCGTGGAAGCCCTCGGCGTCGAGCGCCTCGCGCACGACCTGCACCTGGCCGTCCATCATGCCGCTGAGGCCGAGGAGCTGCGAGCCCGCGCGCGCCTGCGCGAGGCCCATCGCGGCGTACCGCTCGTTCGTCGCGTCGTTGTCGACGGCTCCCGACGGCGTGAGCACGCCGCAGTGGCCGTGGTCGGTGAACTCGTCGAGGCAGAGGTCGGTCTGCACGACGAGGGCGTCGCCGACCTCCTCCTGCACGGCGGTCGTCGCGACGTTGAGGATCCCCTCGGGGTCGTCGGCCGCCGACCCGACCGCATCGCGCACCTCGGGGATCCCGAAGAGCATGACGCCGCCGACTCCGGCCTCCGCCGCCTCGGCCGCGGTGCGGCGCAGGCTGTCGATCGTGTGCTGGCTCTGGCCGGGCATCGACCCGATCGGCTGCGCCTCGGCGATGCCCTCGCGCACGAAGAGCGGGAGGACGAGCTGGGACGGGACGATGTGCGACTCGCGCATGAGTCGCCGGACGGGCGCCGACTGGCGCAGACGGCGCGGGCGATGGGTGGGGAGCATTCCTACTTCTTGTCGTCGGAGACCGACACCGACCCGGTGTCGGGGACCGCGAGCGACTCGGGCGTCGCGGGCGGCACGGGGATCGCGGCCAGCGCGTCGATGAGCGATCCGATCGTGCGCTTCGGCGCGACGACCTGGATCGGCAGACCGGCCTCGCCCGCGTCGCGCGCCGTGCGCGGACCGATCGCGGCGATGATCGTCTGGTCGGGGATGGCGGGGAACTGCTCGCGCACCTGCTGGGCGACGGATCCGCTCGTCACGAGGACGGCGTTGATGCGGCCGTTGACGACGTCGCGCGTCGCGCGATCGGTCGCGGGTACCCCGACCGTGCGGTACGCGACGACGCTGCGGACGTCGTGTCCCGCGGCGCGGAGCCGGTCGGTGAGCACGGGCTTCGCGATCTCGCTGCGGAGCGCGAGGATCGAGCGCGATTCGGTCTCGAGGGCGATCATGTGCTCGGCCATGCCCGCGGCCGAGTTGTCGCGATCGGGCACGAGGTCGACGGGGTAGCCGACCGTCTCGAGCGCCGCCGCGGTGGTCTCGCCGACGGCCGCGACCCGGGTCGTCGCGGGGATCTTCGCGCGGTACGCGTAGAGCACGTCGACCGTCGTGGCGCTCGTGATCGTGAGCCACGAGAACTTCCCCGCGGCGAGGTCGGCGAGCGCCGTCTCGAGCTCGGCGGGATCCTCGGGCGGCGCGAAGTTGATGAGTGGGGACACCACGGGGACCGCGCCCTTCGAGCGCAGGTTCGCGGCGACCTCGTCGCCCCAGGGACCTCCGCGCGGAACGAGGACGCGCCACCCGCTGAGGGGCTTGGCGGGCTTCTCGTCGTGACTCATGACGGGGATACCTCTCTGGTGACGATCTCGGCTGCCCCGTTGTCCAGCAGCCGACGCGCGAGACCGTCTCCGATCTCGCTCGCACGGGCCAGGAGGCCCGCACTGTCGACAGCCGCACCGCTGTCACGCACCTGAATATACTCTGCGATCTGCTTTTCGAATCCCTGGAGATGGTCGACGTGTGCTGCCACGACGTCGTCGGGGCGAGCGTCGCCGAACACCACCGCGCAGACCTGCAGCCAGCCCTCGTCGATCTCGGCGTGCACGCCCACCGGGGCGTGGCATCCGGCCTCGATCCCGCCCAGCACGGCGCGCTCGAGCTCGACCGCGAAGCGGGTCTCGGGGTCGTCGAGCTCGGCGACCCACGCGCGCAGCTGGGGATGGGCGTCATCGCGGATCTCGACGGCGAGCGACGCCTGGCCCGCGGCCGTCGGCCACTGGTCGAGCTCGAGGGGCTCGGCGACGAGGCCGCGCAGCGCGGCGGCCCTGCCCTCGCCCGGGCGGTAGCGGTCGAGCCCCGCCGAGGCGAGGATCACGGCGTCGAGCTCGCCGTCGCGCACGCGGGACATGCGCGAGTCGACGTTGCCGCGCAGGTCGCGGACCTCGAGCCCCGGATTCACGCGGCGCACCTGCGCGGCGCGGCGCGGGGATCCCGTTCCGACCGTGGACCCCGCGGGCAGCTCGGCGAGCGGGGTGCCGTCGCGGGTGATCGACACATCGCGCGCGTCGGCGCGCGAGGGCGTCGCCGCGATGACGAGGCCGGGGGCGGGGGCGACGGGCAGATCCTTGAGGGAGTGCACGAGGACGTCGCACTCGCCCGCGGCGAGCGCCTCGCGCAGCCGGGTCGCGAAGACGCCCGTTCCGCCCAGGGAGGCGAGAGAGGCGCGGTTGACGTCGCCCTCGGAGGTGATCTCGACGAGTTCGACGGGCCGCCCGGAGATGCGCTCGAGCTCGCGGGCGATGATCCCCGCCTGGGCGGTCGCGAGCGCGCTGCGCCTCGTTCCGAGGCGGATGATCCCCATTACCTGAGGACCTCGGGGACCTCTTCCACGGGGATCCGCCGGCCCGTGAAGAAGGGGACCTCCTCGCGCACGTGGCGGCGGGCCTCGGTGTAGCGCAGCTCGCGCATCATGTCGACGAGCTCGGTGAGGCTGTCGGACTCCATGGGGAGCATCCACTCGTAGTCGCCGAGCGCGAACGACGCCATCGTGTTGGCGACGACCCCCGTGAACGCGGCGCCCTTGCGCCCGTGGTCGGCGAGCATGGCGCGACGCTCGTCGTGGCCCAGCAGGTACCACTCGTAGCTGCGCACGAAGGGGTACACGACGAGCCAGCCGCGCGCCTCCTCGCCGCGGAGGTAGCCGGGGACGTGGCGCTTGTTGAACTCGGCGTCGCGGTGCACGGCCATGCCGTTCCACGTGGGCAGGAGGTCGGAGAGCAGCTCGGTGCGGCGCAGGCGACGCAGGCCGCTCTGCAGATCCTCGGGCACGGGCCCGTGCAGCCAGACCATGAGGTCGGCGTCGGCGCGCAGGCCGCTCACGTCGTAGAAGCCGCGGACGGTCACGCCCTCCCGGGCGAGCTCTGCGACGACGGCTTCGACCTCGGAGGTCGAGCCCTCCCCCGCCTCTTCGGGGGTGCGTCGCCAGACGGCCCAGAGGCTGTAGTTGTCGCCGGAGGGAGCTTCGAAATCGGCCATGGACCCATCATCCTCCCGGCCCGCTGAGAGGTCGAATCGAGGAGGCTGGACGCCGGCTCCGCGCCGGTCAGTCGCGCGCGATGACGCTCGCGATGCCCCAGATCGCGGTGCCGACGGCCGCGGCCCCCGCGATGAGGGCGCCGAGGGCGAGCACGGGGCGCTTCTCGGCGATGCGCCGTCCGTTGCGCACAGCGCGCTCCGTCGCGCCCGCGACCCGCTTGGGCACGTTGGCCTTGACCTCGATCGCCGCGAGCGCCGCCTTGAGCTCGGCGCGCGCCAGCTCGACGGGGTCGGTGATGCCGCTCGGCACGACGGTGGGCTGCTCAGAACTCATCGGTGAACTCCTTGACGATGCCGGCGTCGGTCTTGACCTTCGCGAGGGGGTTCTCGAGCTTGCCGATCTTGCGGATGTGCCCGAAGTAGGCGAGCGCGCCGCAGATCGCGATGAACACCACCCCGATCGCGAGCACGATGAGCGCCGCGACCCAGAGCGGGATCCAGAGGTCGAGCAGGATGATGAGGAACGTCAGGAACGCGGGGATCGTCCAGAACAGGAAGAACAGGGCCGCGAACGCGTAGATGGCGGTGAAGCCGCCGTGCTTGACGAGCTTGCCGATGTAGCCCTTGAGCGAGTTCCACTCGGCGACGACGAGGTTGCGGACGAGGCCGGGGACGTCGCCGATGAGGCTCAGCAGGCCGTCGTCGGCGCGGTCGCGCAGCGGCGAGCGCCGCGTCTCGGGCGACATCAGCCCGCGGCCTTCGTCTCGCCGGCGGGAGCCGCGACGGGCGCCGTCGCGGACTGCGGCTTCGCCTGCGTCGCGGAGGCGACGACCTTGGCGATGCCGTTCCACGCCGCGCGCGGGACCGCCATCGCGGCCGACGCGGCGAAGTCCTTCGCCTTCGTCACCTGCTTCTGCACCGGCTCGGTCTCCCAGACCTTCTGCGCCTGCGCCTTGATCTGCTCGTAGCGCTGGCGACCAGCCCGCGTACCGAGCACGTATCCGACACCCAGGCCGACGACCAGCCCGATCTTTCCCCTCATGGGAACACCCTCCGTCTGTCGTTTCGCGTGCAGCAGGTGCCACGTTACGGCACGTATTCCCCGAGGGGAATTCACCCGGCCGGATCCGCGAAGAGGAGTTCGTGTCGGATGCGCGCGGCCTCGGCGATCGCGTCGGGGACGACCTGCGCGAGGCCCGTCCCCGCGAGCCATGCCCCGGTCGCGCCGGTGTTCGGGATCTCGCGGATCCGGCGGCGCGCGTCGGCCACGGCGTCGGCGTGTCCGATGACCGACCCGGGCTGCGACTGGCGGAAGCGCTCGCGCCGTTGGCCGAGCAGCTGCGACGGATCGAGGTCGACGCCGAGCATGCGCGACGCCTCGGCGAGGGCGAGGACGGCCGCCCCGCGCTCGTCGAGCCCCTCGGTCGCGGGCGCCTCGTCGGCCGTCCCGAACGAGACGCGCACGACGTGCGCCCCCGCGGGCACCGCCTCGGCGACCCACTCCCACTTCGCGGTCACGTGGGTGAGCGCCTTGGCGGTGTGGGATCCCGGGACCGTCAGCACGCCGGTGCCGCGCGGCTTCGCGTCGAGCGCCGGCGCGTCGACGACGAGCGTCACGACCTCGACGACGGGGCCCGCGACGGGCGGCTCGGGGGCGAGCGATCCGCGGGGCGCGAGGAGGCGCCGCGCGGGCCCCTCCTCGACGGCGACGACGACGGCGTCGGCGGGGTAGGCGTCGCCGCCCTCCACCCGCACCTCGCCGTCCTCGAGCGAGACGACCTCAGCGCCCGTGACGATCTCGGCGCCGAGCTCCTCGAGGCGCGCGGCGAGCGCCGCGACGAGGCGGCCCATGCCGCCGCGGAGGCCCTCGACGGCGCCGCCCGGCGCGCTCCGGCGCTCCTCGGTCAGCTGCAGGACCGCACCGAGGAGGGATCCGTTCCGCGTCACGGCGGCGTTGAGGCCCGGCGCCGCGGCGTCGACGTCGATCCGCTCGGGCGACGACGAGTAGACGCCCGACGTCACGGGCGCGACGAGGCGCTCGAGGACCCGCTTGCCGAGCCGCGACTCGACGAGGCGGCCGAGCGACTGCTCGTGGCCGATCGTCAGGACCGGCTTGACCCTGTCGAGGTACGCGCGCCACGCGCCCGACCAGCCGATCACGCGCCGCACGTCCTCGCCGAAGGGGTTCCCGGGGATCCCCAGCAGGCCGCCCTTCGGGAGGGGCGCCGCGCCGACACCGGGGACGCCCGCGACCCACGCCCCGCCGGCGCCCGTGCCGGGCCGGACGACGAGATCCGCGATCCCGAGGTCCTCGATGAGCGCACGCACGTGCCCGCCGCGCGTCGCGTAGCTCTCGGCGCCGAGGTCGAGCGCGAGGCCCGCGACCTCGCCCGAGCGCACGGCGCCGCCCAGGCGATCCGCCGCCTCGAGCACCGTCACGCGCACGCCGATCTTCGCGAGCTCGAGCGCCGCGACGAGTCCGCCGACGCCGCCGCCCACGACGACGACGCGCCTGCTCTGCGCGCGCTCGTGCAGCGCGACGAGGTCGACGGGCTCGCTCACAGCGCGTGCACCGCCTCGACGATGCGGGTGAGCACGGCGGGATCCGTCTCGGGCGGGACGCCGTGGCCGAGGTTCACGACGTGCGCGCTGGCCGCGCGGCCGCGCTCGACGACGTCGCGGATGTGCGCCTCGAGCACCTCCCACGGCGCCGCGAGCATCGCGGGGTCGATGTTGCCCTGGAGCGTCGCGCCGGGGCCGACGATCGCGGCCGCCTCGTCGAGCGGCAGGCGCCAGTCGACGCCGACGGCGTCGGCGATCCCGCCGAGGCGCATGTCGGCGAGGAACGGGCCCGTGCCCACGCCGAAGTGGATCCGCGGCACCGATCCGACCGCGGCGAGCGCGGCGGCCGAGTGCGGCTGGACGAACGCGCGGTAGTCGGCGGGGGCGAGGGATCCCGCCCACGAGTCAAAGAGCTGCACGGCCGAGGCGCCCGCCTCGACCTGCGCGCCGAGGAACGCCGCCGACACCTCGGCGAGCCAGGCCGCGAGGCGGTTCCAGCTCGCGGGGTCGGCGTGCATCATGGCGCGGGCGCGCATGTGCTCCTTCGACGGGCCGCCCTCGACGAGGTAGGCCGCGAGCGTGAAGGGCGCGCCCGCGAAGCCGATGAGCGGGGTGCCCTGCGGGTGCAGCTCCTCCGTGACGATGCGCACGGCCTCGCGGATCGGACCCGCCTTCTCGGCGACGACGCTCGCGGGGATCCTCGTCAGGCGGGCGACGTCGTCCGCCGTGCGGATCGGGTCCTCGAACACGGGCCCGCGGCCCGGGACGATCTCGACCGCGACGCCCGCGAGGCGCAGCGGCACGACGATGTCGCTGAAGAAGATGCCCGCGTCGACGCCGTGACGGCGCACGGGCTGCAGCGTGATCTCGGCCGCCATCTCGGGGTCGAGGCACGCGTCGAGCATGCGCGTGCCGACGCGCAGATCGCGGTACTCGGGCAGCGACCTGCCCGCCTGCCTCATGAACCAGATGGGGGTGCGCTCGGGGCGCTCGCCGCGCAGTGCGCGCAGCAGCGGGGCGTCGGTGAGGGGCATGGGCCCATGATCCCACCCGCCCTTCCTATGCGGCTGGGGGCTTCTCGTCGAGCACGCCGTCGTCGCCCGACAGCCAGCGCATCCACCGCGCGTCGGGATCCGTCTCGAGCGCCAGCGCGCGGACGAACAGCGTGAGCGGGATCGAGAGGATCGCCCCGAGCGGGCCGATGATGAACGTCCAGAAGATCACCGACAGGAAGCTCAGCGTCAGGGTGAGGCCCACGGCGTCGCTCACGAACTTCGGCTGGATGAGGACCTGCAGCGTGACGTTCGCGACGCAGTAGATCGCGACGACGATGAGCGCCGTGACCCAGTCGTTCGTCACGAGCGCGAGGATCGCGGGCGGCACGAGGCCCAGGACGAAGCCGATGTTCGGGATGAAGTTCGTGACGAACGAGAGGATCGCCCACACGAGGGCGCCCGGCACGTGGAGGAACCAGAGCGCGACGCCGTCGACCGCCGCGACGATGAGGCCGAACGACGCGTTGACGACGAAGTAGCGGCGCACGCTCTGGCTGTACGCGCCGATCCGATCGACGAAGGAGCGGATCCGGGATCCGAACGCCTTCTCGGCGCCCGCGTAGCGGCCGGCGTCGAAGCTCATGAAGATCACGTACGCGAGGACGAAGAAGAACGCGGTCCCGGCGCTGAGAGCGTCGCCCGAGACGCTCGAGACGACGCTCACGATGTTCGAGACGCTGAAGATCTGCGTGACCTGGTCGCCGATCGTCGCGCCGACGCCGAGCGTGTCGAGCCACGTCAGGACCTCGTTCGTGAGGTTCTGGAAGTCGGGGACGAGGCCCTGGATCAGGCGCACGAACTCGCTGATCGCGAAGACGAGGAGGAGCGCGAGGAACGCGAGCACGAGGTAGGCGAGCAGCACGACCGCGGTGCCGCTGACCCAGCGCGGGGCGCCGCGGCGCTCGAGAGCGGGGCCGATCGGATAGCAGATGATCACGATCACGGCCGCGAGCGCGACGGGTCCGACGATCCCCCGCACGACGTACACGCCCGCGAGGACGATGACGGTCGCCGCCAGGATCAGGAGGATCCGCAGCGCGGGTGGGAACGACGACTTCTCGGTGCGTTCGCTGGCCATCCCGCGATGCTACTTCGGCCGCATGACGGGGAAGGCTGACCTTACTTTTCTGGAATCATTCAGATCTGACTTCGACGACGCGTAGAATCTCTTCTCGTGCTGCTGTGTGTCACCGCGAGTCATAAGACCGCCTCCTTCGAGATCCTCGAACGGCTGAGCACACGCACCGAGCCCGTCGCCCCCCTGATCGCCGACGCGTCGGGCGCCGACGGGGCCGTCGTCCTCTCGACCTGCAACCGCTTCGAGGCCTACCTCGACATCGCACCGGGCGATGCGGGGATCGACGCCGCGCGCGACGCCGTCGAGCGCGCCACGGGCCTGACGGGCGGGGAGCTCGACGGGTCGTACGAGGTCAAGACCGGCGCGCACGCCGCCGAGCACCTCTTCGCCGTCGCCTCGGGCCTCGAGTCGGTCGTCATCGGCGAGGGCGAGATCGGCGGCCAGGTGCGCCGCGCGCTCGACGACGCCCGCGAGCTCGGCACGACCTCGAGCGAGCTCGAGCGCCTCTTCCAGCGCGCGACCGAGACGCAGAAGTCCGTCAAGAACTCCACGGCCCTGGGCCGCGCCGGCCGCTCGCTCGTCCGCCTCGCGCTCGAGCTCGCCGACAGCCGCATCGCCGACTGGTCGGCGCTCGACGTGCTGCTCGTCGGCACGGGCTCGTACGCCGCCGCGACGCTCGCCGCGCTGCGCGACCAGGGCGCCGGATCCGTCCGCAGCTACTCGCCCTCCGGCCGCACGCAGTTCGCCGTGAAGCACGAGATCCCGTTCGTCGAGCACGCCGACTTCGCCGCGGCGGCCGCCGGCGCCGACATGGTGATCACGTGCTCGTCGGGCGAGGAGCCCGTCGTGACGGCCGACCTGCTCCGCGCGGGCGGATTCCGCGGATCCTCGTTCGTCATCGACCTCGGTCTGCCGCGCAACGTGGCCGCCGACGTCGCCGAGCTCGAGGGCGTGACGCTGCTCGACCTCGAGACGATCCGCCTGCACGCCCCGCTCGAGGAGCTGCAGGCGACCGACACAGCGCGCGAGATCGTGCGCGACGCCGCCGCGAAGTTCGCCGCGGTCGGGCGGCAGCAGTCGGCGCAGCCCGCGGTCGTGGCGCTGCGCTCGCACGTCTTCGACCTGCTGGAGCAGGAGATCGCGCGCGACAGGTCACGGGATCCGCACGCGGCCGAGGCGATGCGCCACCTGGTCGGCCGGCTCCTGCACACCCCCACGGTGCGCGCGCAGCAGGCCGCGGAGTCGGGCTGCGCCGACGCGGTCTTCGACGCGATCGAGACGCTCTTCGGCCTCGACGCCCGCCCCGCGGAGACCGCCGCCCCGGCCGCCCCCGCGGAGTGCCCCTTCAGCGAGGCCCGCGCCAGCTGAGTCTCCTTTTCTCCGTGTTTTCCCCACGCGAGGCGTGGGGAAAACACGGAGAAAAGGAGACTTGGCGCTAGGGCTCGCGACGGATGTGCGAGCGCGCGTGCTCGACGGCGTCGTCGAGATCCGCCCACCCCGATCACCGCGTCCGACACCCGGTCGGCCGACGCGAAGAACAGCGGACCGTCGATGCGCACGATCGCGATCCGCTCGTCGCCGGGCTGCGCGGGACCGGGGACCGACTCCCGTTCGACTCCCGCCGCGCGCGAGAGCGCCCGCAGCGAGAACACCGCCGCGACGGCGAGCCCGATCCCGACCGCGACGATGAGGTCGAAGGACACCGTCATGACGGCCGTGACGACGAACGCGATCGCATCGGCGCGCGTCGATCGCAGAACCGAGCGCACCGTCATGACGCTGACCATCCGCACCGCCGTCACGAACAGCATCCCGGCGAGCGCCGCCAGCGGGATCCGCCCGACGAGCCCCGAGACCGCGAGCACGAACAGCAGCAGCACGGCGGCGTGGACGATCGCCGACGAGCGGCTGCGCCGAGGTCACAGACGTCGTCGCGCTGCTGTACCGCGCCAGGATATGGAACGCCGCCTTCGCGGACGCCCGGCTCACTCGCCCCGCAGGAACCGCCGCACCAATCTCGCGGCCTGGCGTCCCGCTCTGTTCGCGCCGATCGTCGAGGCCGACGGGCCGTAGCCGACGAGCTGAATCCGCGGATCCGCGACCGCCGTCGTGCCGCGGCCGTCGCGGTCCAGCATGATGCCGCCCGCCGCGGTGCGGAGGCCCAGCGGGGCGAGGTGGCCGATCGCGGGGCGGAAGCCCGTTGCCCAGAGGATCACGTCGACGCGCTCGAAGGATCCGTCGGCCCAGCGCACGCCGTCGGCCTCGATCGAGCGGAACATCGGGAGCCTCGCGTCGTATGCCCCGAGCCGCCGCGCCTCCTCCTCCTGCGGGCGCAGCACGAGCCCCGTGACGCTGACCACGCTCTCGGGCGGCAGCCCCGCGGCGACGCGCCTCTCGACGAGCGCGACTGACGCCGCACCCGCCTCGGGCGTGAACTCGTCGGTGCGCCAGACGGGCGGGCGCCGCGTCGCCCACAGGACGTCGGTGATCGGGGCCAGCGCGCCGAGGAACTGCACCGCCGACGCGCCCCCTCCGACCACGAGGGTCCGCCTGCCGCGGAAGTGCTCGGGCCCGGGATAGTCGACGGTGTGCAACTGCTCGCCGCGGAACGCATCGCGCCCCGGATAGACGGGAACGAACGGGCGCGTCCACGTCCCCGTCGCATTGACGAGGGTCCGGGTGCGCCACGTTCCCCGGTCCGTCTCGACGAGGAGCTCGTCGTCACCGCTCACGCTCCGCACCGCGACGGGCCGGATCACAGGCAGCCCGTGCTCCCTTTCGTAGGCGGCGAACTCCTCGGGCACCGCCGCATTGGCGCGGCGCCCGTCGCGGGGAGGCGGCACGGATCCGGGCAGCTCGGCGACCCCGTGCACGTCACGCATCGTGAGGGCGTCCCACCGGTGCTGCCAGGCCCCGCCCGGTGCGTCGTTCGCGTCGAGCACGACGTGGCCGATGCCGAGCCGGCGCAGGTGATACGAGGCCGAGAGCCCGGCCTGCCCCGCCCCGATCACGAGGCTGTCGAGTGTCGTCACGCGGGTGTCAACGCCCAGGCCTGCGTTCCTGTTCCATTCACTCGCAAGCTCTTGCGCGCGGGCTCGCCCGGAGCGGCCCTCCCGCAGGCCACGTTCGCGGTGGGTGCGGTGGATGCCTCCGCGCGCTACGTTCGAGCTGTGAACACACGCGCCGACGCGCTCCTGGACGGCCCTCGCGGCAGGCGCGCCTGCCTCGAGGTTCTGAGTGCGGAAGCTTCGGGCGAGTTCCACCAGGCGCTGTTCTGGGCGTCCTACTGGGCCTCCGACGAGCGCGGCACGCTGTTCGGGTTCTCCGCGGACGGCACGCCGATCACGCCCGAGGCCGAGCCCGCGCCGTCGGCCGCCGAGCTCGCCGCCATCGCATCGCGCATCGATCTGTCCGGTCCCGTCGATGCGGCAGGGGCGCTCGCCGCCAGCGTCGGATCCGCGATGTACTGGGAGGCCCGCGACGGCGACGACGCCATCGCCGCCGAGCCCGAGCTGCGCCCCGCGCTCCGCCGGGCGGCCGAGCGCCTGGTCGAAGATCCCGCCACCGCCTGGTGGTGGCGGGAGGCGACGGCGGAGCAGTGGGCCATCGAGGCGGACGACCGCGACGCCCCCGACCCGATCGACGTCGGCGCCGCCCTCGACCAGTGGCGATCCGCGAGCCACGCGAGCGAGGAGGAGGCGATCCGGGACCGGGCCTCGGACCCGCACGCGAATCTCAGCGGCGCGTGGTGGTCGACGCCCGACGGCATCCCGGTCACGACGGGCCCCGCGCCGACCGGGGAGCCGGTCGGTCTCCGTTTCGTCGAGGACGCCTTCTCCTGGGCCGAGCTCACGGCGTCCGCCGTCGAGTGGCGCGGGCGCGTCTTCGAGATCCGGTCGTCGCGCGACTGGGCCGCCCTCTGCCGGCGGTACCCGCTCGCGGTGACCGCATCACGTCGCCACGACTGGTACCGGGTCACGGGGCGCTCGGGCGGGTGGCTCATCCCCGACTGGTCGCGCGTGCGCGCGGACTGGGATGGCGTGCACCTGTCGGTCGGCGCCTACCTCGAGGCGGCGACCCGCGAGATCCCGGTCGACGACGACGGGGCGACCGTGCTCGCGGGCTGGTCCCCCGACGAGACGCGCTGGCTCTCGAACGTCGCGCACCGCACCGGGGAGCGCGTGCTCTGGCGCGAGCAGGACGACGAGTCCTGGCGCGCGACATGAGGGCGCGCCATCCGGACAGCGGTCGGCCGGCCCGGATGGCGCGTCCGCATCACGCGCCGCGGAGGCGCTCCGCGAGGTAGGCCGTGAGTTCGGCGAGCGGCACGCGCTCCTGCGCCATGGTGTCGCGGTCGCGCACCGTCACGGCGTCGTCCTCGAGCGAGTCGAAGTCGACCGTGACGCAGAACGGCGTGCCGATCTCGTCCTGGCGGCGGTAGCGGCGGCCGATCGCGCCCGAGTCGTCGAAGTCGACGTTCCAAGCGGCGCGCAGCTCGTCGGCCACGCGGCGCGCGAGCGGCGAGAGCTTCTCGTTGCGGCTCAGCGGCAGGACCGCGACCGTGACGGGCGCGAGGCGCGGATCCAGCTTCAGCACCGTGCGGGTGTCGGTGCCGCCCTTCGCGTTCGGCACCTCCTCCTCGACGTACGCGTCGACGAGGAACGCCATCATGGCGCGCGTGAGGCCGAAGGAGGGCTCGATCACGTAGGGCACGTACTTCTCGCCCGACGCCTGGTCGAAGTAGTGGAGGTTCGCGCCCGACGCCTCGATGTGGTTCTTGAGGTCGAAGTCGGTGCGGTTCGCGACGCCCATGAGCTCGCCCCAGCCCCCGCCCTGGAAGCCGAAGTCGTACTCGAAGTCGATCGTGCGATCCGAGTAGTGGGCCCGCTCGCCGTCGGGGACGTCGAGCCGGCGCATGTGGTCGGGGTCGATCCCGAGGTCGACGAACCAGTTCCAGCAGTCCTCGACCCACTTGTCGAACCACTCGGGCGCTTCGGCCGGCGGCGTGAAGAACTCGATCTCCATCTGCTCGAACTCGCGCGTGCGGAAGATGAAGTTGCCGGGCGTGATCTCGTTGCGGAACGCCTTGCCGACCTGGCCGATGCCGAACGGCGGCTTCTTGCGCGCGGCCGTCACGACGTTCGCGAAGTTCGTGAAGATGCCCTGCGCCGTCTCGGGGCGGAGGTAGTAGAGGCCCGACTCGTCGTCGACGACGCCGAGGTAGGTCTTGACGAGGCCCGAGAAGGACTTCGGCTCGGTCCACCGGCCGCGGGTGCCGCAGTCGGGGCACGCGATGTCGGCCATACCGTTCTCGGGCTCGCGGCCCTTCTTCGCGACGAACGCCTCGATCAGGTGGTCCTCGCGGTGGCGCTTGTGGCACTGCAGGCACTCGACGAGCGGATCCGTGAACGTCGCCACGTGGCCCGACGCCTGCCACACCTTCGAGGGCAGGATCACCGAGCTGTCGAGCCCGACCATGTCGCCGCGGCCGCGCACGAACGTCTGCCACCACTGGCGGCGGATGTTCTCCTTGAGCTCGGTTCCGAGGGGGCCGTAGTCCCAGGCCGAACGGGAACCGCCGTAGATCTCACCCGCTTGGAACACGAACCCGCGGTGGCGGGCGAGGGCGATGACTTTGTCGAGGCGGGACTGTTCGGCCACGGTGGCTCCTATGGTCGCGAGGAGAGGGGTGTCGGCGCAGAACGCGCCCCTCCGATTCTAGGCCGCGTCGCCTGATCGGGTCCCCGTCGATATACTGACGGGTCGGGGTGGAGGAAGTGCGGGACATGTGTCGGATCTGATCCGGAGGAAGTCGACGTGGATCGGGGCGGCAATCGCCGCGGTCCTCGTCATCATGGGCGCGGCGACGGGCGGCGTCGGCGGCGCGCTCGTCATGCTGGGGATGTTCGGCGTCGCGTCGGGCCTCTGGGGCGTCGTCGCCCTCGGCCGCACCTGGATCGGGCCGACGAGGCGCCTGCACGGCGTGATCGCGGCCGGGGCCGCCCTCGCCGTGGTCATCGCGGGCGGTTCGATGCTGCCCCGCGCCGCGGAGCCGGCGCCCGTCGTCGAACGGCCAACGGTGGCCGCAAGCGCATCTCCGAGCGCGAGCGCCGCGCCCGCACCCACGCCGACCGAGTCGGCGACTCCGAGCCCGACGCCGACCGCCGATCCCGTCGAGACCGAGGTTCCTGCGGAGGATGCCCCCGCCCCCGTCGCCGCCACGGGCCCCGCGCTGGCCGCGGCGCAGGCCCTCGGCGTCAAGGGCCGAGCGCCCCGCACGGGCTATGACCGCGACCTGTTCGGATCGGGGTGGAAGGACCCGGATCGAAGCGGCTGCGATGCCCGCAACGACATCCTCGCGCGCGACCTCGCCGGTGCGACGTTCCGCGGGCCCTGCACCGTCATGACGGGAAGCCTCGCGGATCCGTACAGCGGCCAGGCGATCGCGTTCGAGCGCGGCGAGACGACCTCGCAGGCCGTGCAGATCGACCACGTCGTCGCGCTGAGCGACGCATGGCAGAAGGGCGCGCAGAGCTGGACCGATGAACAGCGCGTCGCCTTCGCGAACGACCCGCTCAACCTGCTGGCGGTCGACGGGCCGACGAACGCGGCGAAGAGCGACGGCGACACGGCGACCTGGCTGCCGCCGAACAAGGCGTTCCGCTGCGCCTACGTGGCACGGCAGGTCGCGGTCAAGGCGTCGTACGGGCTGTGGGTCACCTCCGCCGAGCAGGACGCCATGGTGCGCGTCCTGACGACGTGCCCCGACGAGCAGCTGCCCTCCGGCGGCGAGGTCGCGCCGGGGGCCGCCTACGCGCAGGTCGCGCAGCCCGCCCCGGTCGAGCAGGCTCCGGATCCCGAACCCGCGCCCGTCGTCGAGGAGCCCGCGCCCGCTCCCGTCGTCGAGGAGCCCGCTCCCGTCGAGCAGGCCCCCGCGCAGGAGAACGTGTACTACGCCAACTGCGACGCGGTCCGTGCCGCCGGCGCGGCGCCGCTCCACGCCGGCGAGCCCGGCTACGAGACCCCGCGCCTCGACCGCGACGGCGACGGCATCGCCTGCGAGTGACCACGAGGTGTGCGCGAACGGCCCTTCGCTGACGGACGAAGGGCCGGATTCGCACACCACGTCTCCGCGGATCCGTGCGGTGTGCGATTTCGACCCTTCCCGCGCTGGCGAAGGGTCGAAATCGCACACTCACCGCGTGCCGCGGCGGACCGCCTCGGCGCGGCGCTCGCGGCGCTTCGCCGAGCGGGTGCGCCGGCGCTCGCGTCCCGCCGCCTCGCGGCGCCACCGCGGCACCGTGACGATGAGGTAGACCGCGGCGAACGACAGGACCACGACGGCCCAGCCCGCGTAGGAGTACAGGGCGTCGGCCGTCGCGTAGCCGGCGGCCGCCGCGATGACGCCGGCCACGAAGGTCACGCCGAAGACGCCCGCGGTGCGGCGGATCGCCCGCGCGAAGATCCAGCCCGCGACGAGGAGCGGGATCCCCACGGCGGCGCCCGCCACGACGAAGCCGGCGGCCGTCAGGATCCCGGCTCCCGTCACGAGCCCGGCGATCACGAGGCCGGCCGAGACGAGGATCCCCGCGCCCATCGCGATCGTCAGCCACATGACGGCGTGCTTCGGCACGGGCAGCTGCAGCGGCTTGGCGGCGCGGCGGATCCGCCGCATCTCGCGTCGGTGCTCGCGCGGCGTCGGCTGCTCGGCGGGGGCGTTCCAGGTGGCATGCAGGGTCCTGCTCATGGTCACCCAGCACACCGTCGGCGCTTATGACGGGGTCATGAGCGGGCGATGAACCGCCTGCGCGCGGGGCGTCACGCCGTGAAGAGGTACCCGCGCTCGGGGTCGAAGCCCGCGATCTCGAGGCCGCGGCCGCGCAGCACGGCCATCTCGCGGCGCACCTTCATGCGCCAGTCGTTGGCTGCGCGGGGGTCGTCGACGCGCAGCTGCTCGACGTCGGCGGGGATCTCGAGGACATCGGCGACGTCGCCCTCCGCCGGCGGCTTCGCGAACTCGGCGAGCGACCACGTGACGTCGAGGCGATCCGACTCGTCGCCCGCGTCGCCGCCCCCGAAGATCCCGTACTGGTTGACCGAGTAGCCCGTCGCGCGCGCGCCCAGGACCGTCAGGAAGAAGTGCGCGTTGCGCGCGACGAGCGGATCGAAGGTCCACGTGATGTTGCCGACGCCCTGCGTCAGCGCCCACTGTCGCTGGTGCTCCTTGAGCTCGCGGCCCCACCCGCGCCCGCGGAACTCGGGCAGCAGCGCCGTGATGTGCGAGTGCATCGAGCGGCTCGCGGGCGGCCCGAAGAACGCGACGGACGCGCCGACCATGCGGCCCTCGTCGAAGAACCCGAAGGCGTAGTCGCCCGCCTGCTGCAGGGCGCGCAGCGTGCCGGCGTCGACGACGCGCTCGGGGCCGCGGATCGCGTCGAGCACCCCCTGCGCCTCGAGGATCAGTTCGACGGTGTCCAGCTCGCGGATCTCACGCATGGGATCAGCGTATGCGGTGCCGGGACCCCGCGTGGTCGTCGGCGAGGTGCGGGCCCCGCCCGCCGATCCGCTCGCGGAGCGTCACGGGATCCCCCGCGTCGTCGAGCAGGCCGCGGCGGCGCAGCTCGGGCGAGACGAGCTCGGCGAAGCGCTCGAGGTCGGCGGGGCGCACGGCGGCGCACACGTTGAAGCCGTCGACGTCGGCCTCGCGGATCCACCGCTCGAGCTCGTCGGCCACGGACGAGGGCGAGCCGACGATCACGGGCCCGCGCCCGCCGATCGAGACGAACTCGGCGAGCTCGCGCACCGTCCAGGTGCGCCCGCTCGCGAGGGTCGTGAACGACGCGAGGGCCGAGCGGCTGGCCTCGGTCACGATGTCCTCGACGGCGTCGCCCGGATCTGCGCCCGCGAAGTCGACGCCCGTCCACCCGCTGAAGAGCGTCAGCGCCGCCTCGGTGTCGACGAAGGATCGGTACTCGGCGAGGCGCGCCTCCGCCTCCTCGTCGGTCTCGGCGACGATGACGGTCGCGAGGGAGAAGATCTTCACGGCGTCGCGCGGGCGGCCCGCCTCCTCGAGGCCGTCGCGCACCCCGTCGACCCAGCGCCTGACGAGGCCCGGGGTCCCGCCCGAGAAGAAGATCGCCTCGGCGTGGTCGACCGCGAACTGCTGGCCGCGCTTCGACGCCCCGGCCTGGAAGAGGAACGGCGTGCGCTGCGGGCCCGGCGCGGCGAGCGCCTGCCCCGGAACGCGGAACCACCGCCCGTCGTGCCCGATATCGCGCACGCGATCCGGGTCGACGAACACGTTCGCGTCGCGGTCGGCGACGACGGCGCCGTCCGCGAAGGATCCCTCGAACAGGTCGTACAT
Source organism: Microbacterium indicum DSM 19969 (assembly GCF_000422385.1). Taxonomy (GTDB): domain Bacteria; phylum Actinomycetota; class Actinomycetes; order Actinomycetales; family Microbacteriaceae; genus Microbacterium; species Microbacterium indicum. Next base: position 113,219 of record NZ_AULR01000004.1, on the reverse strand, counting down.
GACGTCCATGTACTCGTCGGCGCGGTCGTAGCGCTCGGCGTGCGGGATCTGCTCGTCGCGGCCGAGGATGTTCCGCGCGGCCGAGTCCTGGTAGCTCGTCACGATGTTCCACGCGACGCGGCCGTTCGTGAAGTGGTCGAGCGTCGTGAGGGTGCGCGCCAGCAGGTACGGGTGCTCGTAGGTCACCGACGCCGTCACGCCGAAGCCGAGCCGCTCGGTCGCCGCCGCCATCGCGGGCACGGCGACGAGCGGATCCAGGAGCGGGAACTGCACGCCGTGGCGCGCCGCGGCGTCGCCGTTCCCGCCATACACGTCGTAGACGCCCACGATGTCGGCGAGGAAGAGCGACGCGAACCCGCCGGCGTCGAGCGTCCGGGCGAGGCCCGTCCAGTACTCGAGCTTCTGGAACTCCTCGGCCCGCGAGTCGGGGTGCCGCCAGAGCCCCGGCGACTGGTGCACCGGGGTGAGCATGTCGAACGCGTTGAGGAGGATCGGCTTCGCGGTCATGAGGCTCCGGTCGTGCGGGCGGCGCGCACCTCGGCGCCGCGGGGGTCGCGTGCGAGCAGCGTCGCGGTTCCCGACAGCACGCAGAGGAAGGTGAGGTAGCCGCAGATCAGCCAGGGCGTCTCGCCGCCCGCCGCGTAGAGCAGCGCCGCGACGAGCGGCATGATCCCGCCGCCGATCACGGACCCGAGCTGGTAGCCGAGGTTGACGCCCGAGTACCTGACCTCGACGGGGAACTGCTCGGCGAACCACGCGGCCTGCGGACCGTAGACGGCGTCGTGGGCGATGTTCATGCCGAAGATCACGACGATCGGAAGGAGCGCGAGATCCCCGCTCGTCAGGAACGCGAAGAACACCCAGCCGAACACGGCGATCGCGATGAAGCCGAACGCCGTGACGGGCTTGCGGCCGACGCGATCGGACAGCCACCCCCAGAACGGGCCCGTCGCGAGGCCGACCGCCGAGGCGATCATGACGGCCACGGTCCCCGCCTGGTCGTCGCCGCGCGTGCTCGCGAGGTAGCTCAGCATGTAGACGGTGATGAGGAAGTAGACGCTGTTCTGCGCGACCCGCTGGAAGATCGTGACGAGCAGCGGCCGCCAGTGGTGCGCGAAGATCTCGACGACGGGCATGCGGCGGGTCTCGCCGCGGTCCTTGACGTCCTGGAACTCGGGGGCGTCGGCGACGCCGAGGCGCACCCACAGGCCCAGCGCCACGAGCAGCGCCGAGAGGAGGAACGGGATCCGCCAGCCGAACGCCGCGAACTGCTCGTCGGTCGTCGCCGCCTGCACGAGGACGAAGGCGGCGGTCGCGAGGAGCATGCCGGCCGCCGACCCGATCTGGGTGAACGATCCGAACAGCCCGCGGCGGGCGGGCGGCGCGTGCTCGACCGAGAGGAGCGCGGATCCGCCCCACTCGGCGCCGGCGGCGAAGCCCTGTACGAGCCGCAGCGCCACGAGCGCCGCGGCCGCCCACCAGCCGAGGACGTCGTAGTTCGGCAGGAGGCCGATGAGGGTCGAGGCGATGCCCATGATGAGCAGCGAGGCGACGAGGAGCGCCTTGCGGCCGATCCGGTCGCCCAGGTGGCCCGCGACGATCCCGCCGACGGGGCGCGCGAGGAAGCCGACGGCGAGCGACGCGAACGACGCGATGGTGCTCGCGAACTCGCTCTGCGTCGGGAAGAACTGCACGTTGAAGACGAGCGCGGCGGCGGTGCCGTAGAGGTAGAAGTCGTACCACTCGATCGTCGTGCCGGCGAAGGCCGAGAGCAGCACGCGGCGCTTCATGGCGGGCGACGCGGCGGCGGGCCGCTCGGCGAGGAGCGTCACGACGCGGCCCTCTGCGTCGCGTCGCCGATGGCGTTGAGGCCCTCGGGCAGGGATCCGCTGATCCAGTACTCGCCGAGCGAGCGCGCCCGGAATGCGATGGGGTTGTGCGTCGCGACCGTCTGCGCGTTGCGCCAGTGGCGGTCGAGGCCCTTCTTCGTCGAGGTCGCCGACGCCCCGACCGTGAGGAACAGGTCCTGCGCGGCGCCGAGCGCGAGCTCGGGGACCGTGACCTGGGCGTGCTCGACGGCGATCTCCGACTCGTGCACGGCGCGGGGGACGCTCTCGGCGTCGGCCGGAAGGCCCGCGGCCTCGGCGGCCGCGACGCCCTCGTCGAGCGTGCGCGCGACCGACAGCACGACCGCCTCGGCCGCGTGCGCCTTCGCGGCGATGCGGCCGATCGCCTCCTGGATCAGCGGGTCCTCGCGGAACGGCAGCCCGAGGCCCGTGTTGAAGGTGCGGGCGCGGCCCGCGACGAGCTCGGCGGCGTCGCGCAGGGCGGCGCGCGCGATCCCGGCGAGGACCGCGAGGAGGATGAGCTGGAAGTACGCCGCCTCGTGGGTCGCCTCGGCCGAGCGGGGGACGCGGTCGAGGAGCCCCGCGGGCTCGACCGCGACGTCGTCGAAGGTCGTCGTCCCCGTGCCCGTGAGCTTCTGGCCGAAGCCGTCCCAGTCGTCGACGATCTCGACGCCGGGCGCGTCCGTCGGCACGACGGCGAAGCGGCGGCCGTCCGCCCCCTCGACGGCGGCCGAGACGCGCGTGTAGTCGGCGTAGATCGTGCCCGTCGTGTAGAACTTGCGCCCCGTGATGCGCGCGCCGTCCGGACCCTCGGAGATGACCGTGTTGAGGGATCCGAGCGCGTTGCCGCCCTTTTCGGTCGACGCGTTGCCGACCGTCGCGCCCGCGAGGATCCGCGGGTACCAGACCTCCTGGATCCGCGCGGGCTGGAAGCGCAGCGCGTCGAGGAAACCCGCGTGCGAGCGGTACTGGTGGGCGATGTTCGAGTCGGCCGCGGCGAGGTCGACGAGCAGGCGCGCGAAGGTCTCGATCGACGCGCCAGGTCCGCCGTGCTCGGCCGGCACGCGCAGGGTGCCGAAGCCCGCCTCGTCGAGCCGGCGGATCTCGGCGAAGGGCAGCGCGCGCGTCGTCTCGCGCTCGAGCGCGCCCGCCGCGATGTCGGCGAAGATCGGCGCGAAGTGCGCGTGGAGCGACGCGTAGTCGGCGGGGAGGCGCGGCGGCGCCTTCTTGGGCGCGACGGCGTGTTCGACGACGGGCATGGTGCGACCTTTCGGGCGGCGGGGAGGATCGCCCCAGTGTTCCGGAGCGCGGGGGCGAGCGCCACGGATCCGTCACGCGGCGTCACACCCCCGTTGGGGCTCCGCGCGCCGGGCGCCTACGCTCGAAGGGATCCACCCATCGCCCGGAGGCACACCCATGACCGAGATCCAGACCACGACGGCGGGCAGCCTGCCCCGCACGCAGGCGCTCATCGACGCGAACGCCGCGCGCGAGTTCGAGGACGACGGCTTCACCCTGAAGTCGACCCCCGCGTTCGAAGAGCTCGTCGACGAGGCGGTCGCCGACGTCGTCCGCAGGCAGCGCGAAGTCGGGATCACCCAGCCGGGCGACGGCGAGTTCGGCAAGGCGATGTCGAACGCCGTCGACTACGGCGCGTGGTGGAGCTACTCGTTCCAGCGCGTCGCGGGCCTCTCGCTCACCGAGGTCAACGCCTTCACGGAGGAGCCGACGCGCTCGGCGCCCGGCGACATCCGCCTCACGAGCTTCCTCGACCGCCGCGACAGGCAGGCGTTCCCCGCCGTGTACGCCGAGTCGGTCGAGACGGGCCGGAACGCGACGGCGTTCCCCTCGACGACGGGCGCGCTGTCGTACCGCGGCCAGGCCGCCGTCGCCGCCGACATCGCGCACCTCACGGGCGCGCTGCAGAGCGGGGAGAAGGGGTTCATCACGGCGATCGCGCCGGGCTCGGGCTCGCGCGTCGTCGACGAGTTCTACGGGTCCGACGAGGCGCACCTCGCGGCGTGGGCGTCCGTCATGCACGAGGAGTACCGCGCGATCACCGACGCGGGCCTCACGGTGCAGCTCGACGACCCGTCGCTCGCCGAGAACTGGGATCAGATCAACCCCGAGCCCTCCGTGGCCGACTACGTCGCGTTCACGCAGAAGCGCGTCGACGCGATCAACCAGGCCGTCGAGGGCCTGCCGAAGGAGCAGGTGCGCCTGCACCTCTGCTGGGGTTCGTGGCACGGCCCGCACACGACCGACATCGAGCTGAAGCACATCCTCGCGACGGTGCTCCAGGCGAACGTCGGCCAGATCTCGTTCGAGGCCGCGAACGCGCGCCACGAGCACGAGTGGGCCGTGTGGCAGGAGAACGCTGGCCTGATCCCCGACGACCTGATCCTCGTCCCCGGCGTCGTCGGCCACTCGACGAACCTCGTCGAGCACCCCGAGCTCGTCGCCCAGCGCATCGAGCGCTTCGCGAAGATCGTCGGCCCCGAGCGCGTCATCGCCGCGACCGACTGCGGACTCGGCGGCCGCGTCCACGAGGACATCGCGTGGGCGAAACTCGCCTCGCTCGGCGAGGGCGCCCGCCTCGCCGCCTCGCGCATCTGACCAGCCCGCACGAACGGCGCCGGATCCCCCGCGGATCCGGCGCCGTTCGGCGTCTCGGGGCGCGCCGGGATCCCCGCCCCTTCCGCGCGCTCGCCCGGCTGATGGGCGCGCGTCCGTAGACTCGCCGGGGTGACCAGGCGCACGATCTTCGGGGCGGCGCGGCTCGCCGCCGCCGCGCTGTGCGCCGTCGCCCTGCTGCACCGCCTGTTCTGGGGCCTCGGATCGCAGACGATCGCGGGGCAGAACTTCCTCGCCTACCTGACGATCGAGTCGAACATCGCCTTCGTCGGGGTCGCGGCGATCGGCGGCGCGATGGCCCTGCGCCGCCCCGTCGACCCGTGTTGGCTCACGGATCTCCGCACCGTCGTCCTCAGCTGGACCATCACGGCGGGGCTCGTGTTCGCGCTGCTCGTCTGGCAGTCGGGGGTCCGCGGCATCCCGATGACGGTGCCGTGGTCCGACGTCGTCCTGCACTTCGTGCTGCCGGCGCTCACGATCCTCGGCTGGGTCGTCGGGCCGGGGCGGAGGGCCGCGCACTGGCGGCTCATCCCCTGGGTTCTCGCGTACCCGATCGTGTGGGGGCTCGTCACGATGTGGCGCGGCACGCGGATCGGGTGGTTCCCGTACTACTTCCTCGACCTCCGACAGGTGTCGGGGATCCCCGAGTTCCTCGGGACCGTCGCGATCGCCCTCGCGGTCTTCGCGGGCGTCGCCTCGGGCCTCATCGCGCTGAGCCGCTGGCGGCAGACCGCCTGATCAGGCGAGCTCCGACGCCCAGGGCAGGTCGGCGCCCGCGCGCGAGACCGTGATCGCGGCCGCGGCGGCCGCGCGGTCGCCGATGCGCCGCAGGTCGGCTGAGCCGAGCGATCCCGTGCCCCCCGCGACGATCGACGCGATGAGCGACGCCATGAACGTGTCGCCCGCGCCGATGGTGTCGACGGCGTCGACGCTCACGGGCGCGATCGACACGCGCTCGGCGGCCGTCGCGATCCGGGATCCGTCGGCTCCGAGCGTCACGGCGACGAGCCGCGGGCCGAGCGTCAGGACGCGGTCGATGACCGCGTCGACCGCGAGACCCGGGAACAGCCACGCGGCGTCCTCGTCGCTCATCTTCACGACGGTCGCGCGCTCGGCGAGCGCCGCGAAGCGCTCCGACGCCGCGGCGTGCTCCCCCACGAGGGCCGCGCGGATGTTGGGGTCGAAGGTGACCTCGGCGGGCGCGAGCCGGTCGATGAGGGCGAGCACGGCGTCGGCGCCCGGCTCGAGGAACGCGGCGATCGACCCCGTGTGGAGGAGGGCCGGGGCGGCCGCGATCTCGGGCAGCGCACCCCAGCTGATGTCGAACGCGTATGTCGCCGATCCGTCGGCCCCGATCGTCGCGTGCGCCGTCGAGGTGCGCCCCGGCCGCACCGACGCGGGGAGGACGCGCGATCCCGACTCCTCGATGCGGCGCACGATCCGGCGGCCGCGGTCGTCGTCGCCGACCTGCGTGAGGAGCGCGGCGTCGACGCCGGCGCGCCCGAGCCCGAGCGCGACGTTGGCCGGGCTGCCGCCGACGTGCTCGGCGGCGGATCCGCCCTCGGTCACGATGTCGATGAGGGCCTCGCCCACGACGAGAACGGTGCTGTCGGTCACGCCGACCATCCTCCCATCGTGCGGGCGCCGCCCCGGCTCAGGCGACGGCGGCGAGCGAGGCGAGCGCGGCGGCGCGGGCGTCGTCGTCCGACATCGCCGCGAACTCCCGCGCGTCGTCGGCCCCCGCGACGCCGACGAGGATCGGCTCCCCCGTCGCCTCGCGCAGGTCGACCCACAGCCGGATGGGGCCCTCGGGCGACTGCCGGAACGTCGCCCCGTCGTCCCAGATCGGCTCGTCGTAGCGCAGCCACGCGTACTCGATCGCGCCGGCGTCGAGCGCGTCGAGCGCCGACTGCCTGTCGTCGGAGAGCGGCGGGTCGAACTCGACGGATCCCTTCTGGAGAACCCCCACGGGCAGGGTCACGACGACGCGGTCGAAGGAGAGCGACTCCCCCGACGCGAAGCGGAGGCTCACGCCGCGGTCGTCGGCGAAGATCGCGGTGACGGACGTCGAGTAGGTCACGTCGACGCCGTCGAGGAGCTGCCCGGCGAGCGCCGTGAGGTCGCCCGTGACCGCCTCGTACGGCGCGACGGGCCACGCGGGGAGGCTCTGCGCCGAGACCGTCTGCGGGTCGGCTCCCGTCAGGGCCGCGAAGGCCGGGAGGGCCTGGTCGACCGTCTCGGCGAGCGTCGCGCCGTCGGCAGCCTGCGCCGCGCTCTCGCGCAGCGATCCGAGCAGGTCGTCGCCCGCGAGGCCGACGACCTCGACGTCGTAGGCGGGGAGCTGGGCCGAGAGCGAGGCGTCGCCCGCGCCGAGGATCCACGGCCCGAGCTGCGGCGTCACGCCCCACTCGTCGCCCGGCTCGGAGGCGATCCGACCGCCCGGCCGGTCGCGCGCCTCGATCACCGTCACGTCGAAGCCCCACGCGGCGAGGCGCTGGCCCGCCGCCGCGCCCGCGGCCCCGGCGCCGATGACGGCGAAGCGCTCGCCGACCGAGCCCGCGCCCGAGACGGCCTGCGCCGCGTCGTACCCCGACTGGAGCGCGCCCGCGACCGTGCCGGGGGCATCCTCGTCGTAGGCCTCGCCGGCGAAGAAGAGGCGGTCGTCGATCGGCTCGGCGAGCGTCGCGCGGGCGCCCGAGACGCCCCCCGCGAGGACGGCGCTGCGAGCGCCGAGCGCGAACGGGTCGGTCGACCATCGAGAGCGGACGAAGGCCGACGGCTCGGGGACCGCGGGGCTCTCGGTCGGCGACGGCGTGGGGCTCGGCGTCGCCGACGCGGTCGGAGACGGCGAGGGGGCCGGATCCGCGCCGCGGCACGACGCGAGCAGCACCGCGAGCGCCCCTGCCCCGGCGCCGACGACGAACGTGCGGCGTGTGATCCTCATCGCCGCCACCCTACTGAGCGGATCCGCTCTGCGGCAGGAGGCGCCGGAACCGGTCGTGCATGCGGTTGCGGGTGCTCGAGGATCCCTCGCCCTCGACCTTGCCGACGTGGAGGATCGCGCGGGCGAGGGCCTCGTCGGGGCGCCGCACGACGCCGACGAGCTCGCGGCGCGCCTGGTCGTCGGCGAGCATCTCGACGAGCGCCTCGACCTCTCCGAGCGCGCGGCCGGCCATGGGGAACCACGGGAGCGCGGCGTGCCAGGCGCGGAAGGCGACGAGCAGGACTTCGTGGCGCTGCTGCACGTGCGCGCGCTCGTGCGCGATGACGGCCTCGAGCTCGTCCGCGCCGAGGGCGCCGAAGAGCCCCTTCGACAGCACCGTGACCGACGAGGCGCCGCGCGGGAGGCAGTAGGCGACGGGCGCCTGATCGTCGACGAGGACCGTGCGCTTGCGGGCGGGATCCGGCACCGACAGCAGCAGCAGGAGGTGCAGGTGGCGGCGTCGCTGGTGCTCGAAGCGCACGATCGCCGTGAGGAGGTGGGCGACGAGGTACGCCGCGAGCGCGTACGCCGGGATTCCCGCGAGCCACGGGTGACGCGGCGTGACGGCGATCCCGATGAGCCACAGCGCGCCGATCATCGACACGCCTCCCGCGACCGCGATCCCCTGCCACAGCAGCAGCGCGCGCCCCGGCGCGTGGGCGGGCCACTCGGCGCGCGACAGCATGATGGGGGCGGGCCACGCGAGCCAGACCGCGACCGCGGCGAGCGCGACCGCCGCGACGAGGTCTGGGATCAGCACACTCCGAGCCTAGGTCGCGCGGGCAGGGAGCTCGCCGATGGGCCCCTCAGGCGGCGGGCGCGGCGACGCGCTGTCGATCGTCGCCGGTCGCCGCCGCGACGAGGTGGCCGCCCCCGAGGTCGACGAGCTCGGCCCGCTCCGTCATGCCCGTGATCGCGGACGACGCGTCGAGCTCCCCCTCGGCGAAGACGGGGGGAGGCGCCTGTCGACGCGGCGTCAGACCGCGCCGGCGAGGAGCTTGCGGAGGACGGCCTGATCCTCGGCCGAGACGCCGCCGACGAAACGGGCGAGCACGGCGGTGCGGTCGCCCGAACCCGTCAGGACCTCGTGCATGAGCTCGGCCTGGTGCTCGGCGCGCGAGTGCAGCGCGACGTAGCGGTGGGGACGGACGCTCTTGTCGGGCTCGACGAAACCCTTCTTCTCGAGGCGCGAGAGAACCGTGAGGACGGTCGTCGCGGCCATGTCGCGGCCGCGCGTCGTCTCGATCGCGTCTTTGATGTCATACGCGGTCAGCGAGCCGTCGGCGTCCCATAGCGTGTCCATGACGCTGCGTTCGAGATCACCCAGTGCTGTGCTCATTGCTGTTCCTTCGTGGTACGTCCCCGAGGGGATCCCCCCGATTCTACGCCACGTCGAAGCGAATATCTACAAGCTGTCGAAATAGTTCTACGTTGCGTAGAAATGGTTCTACACTGTGTAGAAGTCATCGACTTCGCCTGAGTTAAGGAGACCGAGCGTGGACGTCCTCGACATCGCACGGTGGCAGTTCGGCATCACGACCGTCTACCACTTCCTGATGGTTCCGCTGACGATCGGGCTCGGCCTGACCGTCGCGATCATGCAGTCCGCCTGGGTCCGCTCGGGCGACGAGAAGTGGCTGCGCATGACGAAGTTCTGGGGGAAGCTCTACCTCATCAACTTCATCGTCGGCGTGGCCACGGGCCTCGTGCAGGAGTTCCAGTTCGGCATGGCGTGGAGCGAGTACTCGCGCTTCGTCGGCGACGTCTTCGGCGCCCCCCTGGCGCTCGAGGGCCTCCTCGCCTTCTTCGTCGAGTCGACCTTCCTCGGCATCTGGATCTTCGGCTGGGGGCGGATCCGCAAGGGCGTCCATCTCACGGCGCTCTGGCTCGCGGTCGTCGGATCCTGGATCTCGGCGTTCTTCATCATCGTCGCGAACAGCTGGATGCAGCACCCCGTCGGCGTCGAGATGGTCGACGGCCGCCCCGTCATGACCGACGTGTGGGCCGTCCTCACGAACAACACGGCCCTCGCCGCCTACTCGCACACGCTCGCCGGATCGGTCGTCGTCGCCGGCATGTTCCTCATCGGCATCTCCTGGTACCACCTGTGGCGCCGCCGCCACGACGGCATCGACACCGTCGACGAGAAGAACCGCGTCGTCATCGGCGAGAACATCGCCGTGCGGGGTCGCGACAGGACCGACCACGGCGTCTGGATCACGTCGCTGCGCATCGGCGCCGTGCTCGCCGTCATCGGCTTCGGCGCGACCGTCATCACGGGCGACGCGCAGGGCAAGCTCATGTACGACCAGCAGCCCATGAAGATGGCCGCGGCCGAGGCCGCGTGCCACACGGGTTCCGACTTCTCGGTCCTCTCGCTCGGCGACCCGGGCTCGACCGACTGCGACGACGTCATCACCCTCATCGAGGTCCCGGGCGCGCTCGGCTTCCTCGGGACGGGCGAGTGGGGCGCCGAGATGCCCGGCATCAACGACGTGCACACGCAGTACGTCGACCAGTACGGCGAGACGATCCCCGACGACGCGCTCTACGGAGACCGCGCCGGAAGCGAGATCCGCTACGTGCCGCCGATCTGGGTCACCTACTGGGGCTTCCGCCTCATGATCGGCCTCGGCGGCGTGACCGCCCTCGGCGCCGTCGTCGCCGTCTGGCTCACCCGCAAGGGCACCGTGCCGCGCAGCCCCTGGATCATGCGCCTCGCGATCCTCGGCATCGTCGCGCCGTTCGCCGCGAACAGCGCCGGGTGGATCTTCACCGAGATCGGCCGGCAGCCGTTCGTCGTGGCGCCCAACCCCGACTCCTCGGGCGTCGACGGGGTCTACATGTTCACCGCCGCGGCCGTCTCGCCCGGCGTCACGGCCGGCGAGCTGCTGTTCTCGACGATCGCGCTCAGCGCCGTGTACGCCGTCATCGGCGTCCTCGAGATCTTCCTGCTCGTGAAGTACGTCCGGGGCGGGACCGCGAGCGCGATGCCCGAGCTCGCGCATCCGCACGGCCCCGACGATCCGGACTCCCCCACCCCGCCCGCCGACAAGCGAGACGACGTTCTCGCCTTCGCGTACTGAGAGGCACAGATCATGGACGTTCTCCCTGTCGTCTGGTTCTTCGCCATCGCCGTCCTGTGGATCGGGTTCCTCGCCCTCGACGGGTTCGACCTCGGCGTCGGCATGCACATGCTGTTCTCGACCCGCAGCGAGCGCGAGCGCCGCACGATGCTCAACACGATCGGCCCCGTGTGGGACGGCAACGAGGTGTGGCTCATCACGGCGGGCGCCGGCACATTCGCGGCGTTCCCCCTCTGGTACGCGTCGCTGTTCTCGACGCTCTACGTGCCGCTCACGATCACGCTCGTGGCGCTGATCGCCCGCGCCGTGTCGATCGAGTTCCGCGGCAAGGTGCACTCGGATCGCTGGGCCGGGTTCTTCACGTGGACCCTGGGGATCGGATCCCTCGTCGTCGCCTTCTGCGTGGGCGCCATGCTCGGCGTGACCTCGACGGGCCTCCCGATCGACGCCAACGGCGACCGCGTCGGCGGCCCCTTCGTCTGGCTCACCTGGCCCGCGATCATCGGCGGCCTCGCCGTCGTGTGCTTCGCGCTGCTGCACGGCGCGACCTTCCTCGCGCTCAAGACCGAGGGCGCGATCCGCGAGCGCGCGGGCCGGTTCGCGGCGCGCTGGGGCCTCGCCCTCATCCTTCCCGCGGCCGTCTGGGCCGTCTGGGTCCAGCTCGAGCACGGCGGCACCGCGCTGTCGTGGTCGCTCGTCGCCGTCGCGGTCGTCGCTGCCGTCCTCGGTGCCGTCGCCGCGGGGCGCCGGCGCGACGGATGGGCGTTCGCGGGCTACGCCGCGTTCCTCGTCGCGGGCGCGGGCGCGGTCTTCGCCGGCATGTTCCCCGACGTCCTGCCCTCGACGATCTCGGCCGCCTTCGACCTCGACGTCTGGAACGCCTCGAGCAGCGCCTACACGCTGCGGATCATGACGATCGCGGCCTGCATCGGCCTGCCCCTCGTGATCGCGTACCAGGCCTGGTCGTACTGGATCTTCCGCCAGCGCCTCACGCCGGGGATGATCCCCGACGCGCACATGGTGCTGCCCGCCGTGCTCCGCGCGCGGTAGGTCGGGGAGGCCCCGGCGCGAAAGTCGGGTAGACAAGGAAGCATCATGAGCACGGATCCGTGGCAGACCGAGGCAGAGCGGCCGAAGGAAGAGCGGGTGCGCCCCGAGCTCGGGCCCGTCCCCCCGGTGCTGCTGCTGTTCCTCGGAATCGCGTCGGCGCTCAAGGGGGGCGGCCTCGTGCTCGTCGCCGGCGCCGTCGCGGCGGGCATCGGGGGGCTTGCGGCGGGATCGCTCGACATCCCGGTCGTCACCCTCCTCGGCGCGGGCGGGGCCCTCCTCCGGGGCGTCGCCGCCTGGGGCACCCAGGTCGTCGCGCGCAACATCGCGATCCGCGTCAAGACGACGCTGCGCGACGGGCTCTGGAACCGCATCGCGGGGCGTGACGCCGGCGAGGACGAGGGCTCGGTCGCCGTGCTCGCGACCGACGGGCTCGACGACCTCGACGACTACTACACGACGAGCCTCCCCGCGATGATCCAGGCCGCCGTCGTCCCGCTCATCGTGGGCCTCCGGATCCTCGGGGCCGACTGGCTCAGCGCGCTCATCATCGTCCTGACGATCGGGCTCGTTCCGCTCTTCATGGTCCTCATCGGCCGCCACACGCAGGCGCGCACCGACGAGGCGCTCGGATCCCTCACCCGCCTCGCGGGCCACATGACCGAGCTCGCGCGCGGGCTGCCGGTGCTCGTCGGCCTGGGACGCGTCGAGGAGCAGGCGAAGGCGCTCGGCGATGTGCAGGGCGAGTACACGCGCCGCACGCGGCAGACGCTGCGCACGGCGTTCCTCTCGGCGCTCGCGCTCGAGCTCATCTCGACGATCTCGGTCGCGATCGTCGCCGTGGTCCTGGGGATCCGGCTGCTCGACCGATCGATCGGCCTCGAGCCCGCGCTCCTCGCGCTGATCCTCGCGCCCGAGTGCTTCAACGCGATGCGCGAGCTCGGATCCGCGTTCCACTCGTCGCAGAACGGGCTCGCGGCGCTCCAGCGCGTGCGCGCGATCCTGAAGGCGCCCCGCCGCGGCGACGTGCGCGGATCCGGGCTCCCCGTCGTCGCCGACATGACCGACCCCGTCGCGCTGCCGATCACGCGGTCGACGCAGGTGCAGGCGCGCCCGAGGCCCGGCTTCCCTTCGCTGTCCGACATCGCGTCGGGCAAGGCGTGGAAGGGCCAGCCGGCGCCGCTGCGCGAGCAGCCTCCCGCTCGGGTCTCGCTCCAGCGCCTCACCGTGACCTACGCGGGGCGGGAGGAGCCGACGCTCGCGAAGCTGTCGGCCGACCTCACGGGGATCGTCGCGATCGTCGGGCCGTCGGGCGCCGGCAAGTCGACGCTCCTCGCCGCGCTCGCGGGATCGCTCCCGACCGACGCGCACGTGACGGGCCGCATCGCGGGCGCCGACGAGCGCTACGCCGCGTGGGCCCCGCAGGCCCCGCACGCGTTCGCGTCGACGCCGTGGGACGAGCTCACGCTCTACGGGGCGAAGAACCCCGATGCGGCCCTGCGCGAGCTGGGCCTCTCGCGCGTCGCCTCGTCGTCGACGGCCGAGCTGAGCCCCGGCGAGCTGCGCCGCCTCGCCGTCGCCCGGGCCCTCGCGCGCGTCGACGCCGGCGCGACCCTCCTGATCCTCGACGAGCCCACCGCCCACCTCGACGCGCGGTCGGCCGACCAGGTGCGCGCCGCGATCCGCCGCCGCGCCGAGCGCGCGACCGTGGTCCTCGCAACGCACGAGCCCGAGACGCTCGCGCTCGCGGGATCCGAGGTGCGGGTCGGGCGCCCGGCCGCCGAGCCCGATCCTGCGCCCGCGGCCGCGCCGGCTCCCCGCATCGTCGCCTCGACGGGCCCCGTCCGGTCGGCGGACGAGCAGGCCTCCCACCCCGTGACGCGGCCCATGAAGGCGCCGACCGTGGGGATCCCCGTCATCACCGACAGCATCCGCCTCGTCGAGCCGGCCAAGAAGGCGCAGGCCGCCGAGCGCGGGCCGCGCTACCGGATCTTCACCCCCGAGAACGTCGCGCCGGCGAAGGCGCTGTGGCGCATGATCCGCCCCTCGCTCGGCGTCGGGATCGGATCCGTCCTCCTCGCCTTCGTGACGATCGCGATGGGGCTCTCGCTCACGGCCGTCTCGGGCTGGCTCATCGTGCGCGCGAGCGCCGAGGACCACATCCTCTACCTGCTCGTCGCGATCGTCGGCGTGCGCTTCTTCGGCATCGGCCGCGCCGCCTCTCGGTACGTCGAGCGCCTCGTGACGCACTCCGCGGCGTTCCGCGTCGTCGACGCCCTGCGGCTGCGCCTGTGGCGGTCGATCGCGGCGCGCGGGGCCGGATCCCGCCGCCTCCTCGAGGGCGGCGCGCCCGTCGACTACCTCGTGACGCTCTCCGACCAGCTGCGCGACCTGCTGCCCCGCACGTTCCCGCCGATCGCGGTCGGCGTGCTCTCGGTCGTCGGCATCACCGTCACGACGTTCCTCGTCGTCCCGCAGCTCACGCTCGTCGTCTTCCTCGCCCTCGCGGTCGCGGCGCTCGCGGGCGCCCTGCTCGCGAACGTCCCCGAGCGCGGCGCGACGCGGGCGCGGATCCGCGAGCGCTCGGCCCTCGTCCGCGGCACCTCGACCCTCGCCGTCGCGGCCGACGAGCTGCGCGGCAACGGCGTCGTCGGCAGCGCCCTCGCGCGGCTCGACGAGGCGGGCGACCGGCTCGCGCGCGACGAGCGCCGCTCGGCGTGGTCGGCCGGCCTCGGATCCGCCGCCGTCGTCCTCGTGACCTCGCTCCTCGCCGCCCTCGCGCCGGTCCTCGCGCCGGGCGCGGAGGCGTCGCTCGTCTCGGTCGTCGCGCTCCTCGCGCTCGCGGCCGTCGAGCCGCTCGACGGGCTCGTCGACGGCGTGCACCGCCTCCCCGCCCTGCGCGAGGTCTCGCGCCGGCTCGACCCGCACCTCGACCTCCCCGAGCCCGCCTCGCGCGGCACGGGCGAGGCCCCGCACCCCGTCCGCGAGCTCGCGCTCGACGACCTCGCCGCGACCTACGCGGGGCGCACCGATCCCGTGTTCAGCGGCGTGAGCGGATCCGTCCGCGCCGGCGAGTGGCTCGTCGTCGAGGGGCGCTCAGGAACCGGGAAGTCGACGCTGCTCTCGGTCGTGATGGGGGCGCTGCCCGCCGCGGACGGCGTCGTGACGGCCGACGGGATCCCCCTGACCGACATCGCGCCCGCCTCGTGGCGCGAGCGGATCGCATGGGCGCCGCAGGACGCGTACGTGTTCGACTCGACGATCCGGGCGAACCTGCTGCTCGCGCGCGGCCGCGACGACGCGCCGAGCGCCGAGGACATGGAGGCCGTGCTCGTCCGCGCCGGCCTCGGCCCGCTCCTCGCCGAGCTGCCGGACGGCCTCGACACCCGCGTGGGGGCCGGGGGATCCGCGCTCTCCGGCGGCGAGCGCCAGCGCCTCGCGGTCGCCCGGGCCATCCTGACCCGCGCCGACGTGATCCTGCTCGACGAGCCGACGGCGCACCTCGACGCCCCCACCGCCCACGCGATGATGGCCGACATGCGGGCCGCGACCGACGACCGGATCGTGCTGCTCGTGAGCCACCGCGAGGACGACAGGGCGCTCGCGGGATCCGCCCGCATCTCGCTCTGAGTCGGCCGGCGCCCGGGCTGTGCGAGAGAATGTCCGGGTGAGCACGAACACACCGTCGCAGCCCGACCACGCGTCCCTCATCGTCAACGGGCCCGACCAGGAGGGGCTCGTCGCCGCCGTCGCCGACCTGCTCGCGCGCAGCAAGGGCAACATCGTCTCGCTCGACCAGCACTCGACCGACCCCGAGGGCGGCGACTTCTTCCAGCGCGTCGTGTTCCACCGCACCGACTTCGCGGCCGTGAAGACCGACATCGAGGCCGACCTCGCGCAGACCCTCGAGCCGCTCGGCATGCAGTGGCGGCTGCGGGATCTGTCGGTGCCCCTGCGCATGGCGATCCTCGCGTCGAAGGACGACCACTGCCTGCTCGACCTCCTGTGGCGCCACCGCCGCGGCGAGCTGCCCGTGACGATCCCGATGGTCGTCGCGAACCACACGAACACGGCCGAGGACGTGCGCGCCATGGGCGTGCCGTTCTTCCACGTGCCGTCGGTCGCGGGCCCCGACAAGTCGGCGTCCGAGGCCGAGATCCTCAAGCTCCTGCGCGGCAACGTCGACTTCGTCGTGCTCGCGCGCTACATGCAGATCCTCTCGAGCGACTTCCTCCGCGAGGTCGGCGTGCCCGTGATCAACATCCACCACTCGTTCCTGCCCGCGTTCATCGGCGCCAACCCGTACCGCAAGGCGAAGGAGCGCGGCGTGAAGCTCATCGGCGCGACGAGCCACTACGTGACCGAGGATCTCGACGAGGGCCCGATCATCGAGCAGGACGTCGTCCGCGTCACGCACGCCGACTCGGCCGAGGACCTGCGCCGCCGCGGCGCCGACGTCGAGCGCGCCGTGCTCAGCCGCGCCGTCCAGTGGCACGCCGAGGACCGCGTGATCCGCCACGGCAACCACACGATCGTCTTCTGAGCCAAGACGACATATTTCTCACTTAGCAACCGAAGGAGGAGCCAATGGTCAGTCACATAGAATCGAGTACGCTGCTTGAAGCAATTGCAATTATGACGGATTGGCGCCGCGTACACCCCTTCGTGTGCACTGCAACAGTCTGGGAGCCTGAATACAGCAGTCCACAACGATATCGCGCCCACATCGACCCCGGCAATTCATCATTCAATGCAGAGAACTGCACTGACCACTCAACGCTGGCGTACGACGACTCGACGAGAGAGATGACCGTGGGTGACAACCGTGCTCTTCGCACGTCGAACATGATCGCATGGGAACCCTTCGCTGTGCGGCTGGCGTTCCCGTTATCTCTGCCAATCTGGGGACGGCGCCACGACGCTTACACGATCATCGGCACCGACTCACATCCCGACAGCATCGAGCTGCATCTTGCGACGGGCCCGCGCAGGGAACCGACCGGAACGATGCGTGTGGATCGCGCGCGTCGCATCACGACGTCACTGCGTCTGCCGACGCTCGCTATCGAGTACACAGATTTTGAGCCAGCCCGATCGCTTTGACAGTCCCTCTTCAGCGAACCAAGCGAGTTATCCCAGAAGTGGCGCTTCCTTCCCATTGGGGTAGGCGCATCGCTTATCTTCAGAATCGCACTCGAACCTCGGAGTGACAACTGGGTCGAACGCGACGGCCTGGTTAAACGAATAGTCGAAGTCGGTCACTTCAAGGTCGTCGACGCGAACAGCGTACTGCCCTCCGCTCGGGGGGGTTCCCCGTGAACATATACCCCGATGCAGGACTGCCTGTGCGAGACTCGACCACAGCACTTACGACATCAGTCGGAGGGGCCACTCCATGTTGCCGTTGCAATGTCATGCTCCCCCAGAGCGTGACCGCACCAACACCTGCTTGACTCGAAATCGTACGCAGGCTACTTTCTGTCGACGGCCACCCAGGGTAAACCGTCCATTCCACCCTAATTGATCGATCCCACGAGCCGTTCACCGGGTGGTTCTTTTGACCGTAAAATATACAAGAATCGACATCAACACGACGTTCATTAGCGATCTTTCGACTCGGCTTACCCGTCAGAGAGCAAGCCGAAGGTGACTGCGCCAAAGCACGATCGAGCACCTCGCTTTGCGAGGCCGTCAGATCGTCGGAACCATAATCGTATTGCTTACCAGTATCTGAATCAACGATAGTGACCGAATCGGGGGCACACACGTACTCATACGATTCAAGCGATCTCTCAACAGACTGACTGAGATCAGAAGCGAGCACACTGCAGACCGATCCGCCCGAGGAACCCGAGACTCCGGATGAAGCTAGCGCTGGAGCGGTAGATGCTCCCACGAGGACTATCCCCACGAGAACGCCAATCGATGAAAACCTTATCCTTGAATTCACAATACCTTACGCATTCAATTAGTCCGTTTCGGTCCTTTGGATGCTGGCAGAGCCGCGTAGACGTCGTCAACCCGCGCGAAGCAGTCAGCATGGACGCCGACTCGGCCGAGGATCTCCGCCGCAGCAGCACCTAGACTCTGACGATCCGCCCGCTCCCGCCCGCATCCCCCACCATCGCCAGAGTCTCGCCGCATCGTCAGAATCTCGGAGGCCGCCGATGAGCACCCGCACCGAGCGCCTCGTCCTCGAGCGCCCGACCGCCGCGCACGCCGACGCGCTGTTCGCGATCTCGTCCGATCCGCGGGTGTGGACCCATCTCCCGAGCGGGCGGCACACCGACGTCGCCCAGACGCGCGCCGACATCGAGCGGTGGCAGCGCAGCTGGGATCTGATCGGCCTCGGCACATGGACCGTGAGCCTGCCGGGCGGATCCGTCATCGGCTACGGCGGCTGTTCGCACCAGGGCGCGTACTGGAACATCGGATACCGCCTCTCGCCCGAGCACCAGGGGCGCGGCTACGCGACCGAGGTGGCGCTCGCCGGGATGGAGCACGCCCGGGAGGCGGATCCGTCCCTCCCGCGCGTCGCGTACCTGCTCGAGCACAACGCCGCCTCGGGCCGCGTCGCCCGCCGGCTCGGCCTCGAGCTCGCCTGGCGGGGCCCCGACGCGAGCGTGCCCGGCGTGCGCCTCGTCTACGCCGACCGCCCGCTCACGCCCGAGCAGCTCTCCGCCGTCCAGCACTGAGCCCGCGGCGGGCGCGCCGCGGTGCGCCGAGACTCTGACGATGGGCCGGATCCCTGACGGATCCCCCGGATCCGCCAGAGTCCGGGCGCATCACCAGAGTCTCGGGGCGCCCGGCCTCCGCCGCCGAACCTCGAGTTAACCTGAGCTTCGGAGGCGGTATGGCGGATCTCACCATCGGGCAGCTGGCGCAGCGGTCCGGCGTCAACGCGTCGGCGCTGCGGTTCTACGAGCAGCGGGGGCTCATCACGTCGCGGCGGTCGGCCGGCAACCAGCGCCGCTACGAGCAGGCGATGCTGCGCCGCGTCGCCTTCATCCGCGCGGCGCAGGCCGTCGGGCTGCGGCTCGAGGAGATCGCCGACGCCCTCGCCTCGCTCCCCGAGGGCCGCACGCCGACGAAGCGCGACTGGCACCGCCTCAGCCGCGAATGGCGGCCGCGCCTCGACGAGCAGATCGAGCGCCTCACCCGCCTGCGCGACAAGCTCGACGGGTGCATCGGGTGCGGCTGCCTGAGCCTCAAGGCGTGCGCGCTCTACAACCCCGACGACGCCCTCGCGGCGGAGGGCACCGGCGGGGTGCTGCTCGAACCCGGATCCGACGGGTAGGCGGCTCAGCCGAGCGAGGCGCGCAGCTCGGCGGCGCCCGACGCGTCGCCTCGGGCCTCGAGGATCGCCGCGAGGCGGTCGGTCGCGTGGAAGTGCACGAAGGTGCCCGGATCCGCGCTGCCGAGCGCCGTCCTGAGGTAGGTCTCGGCGTCGGCCGGGCGCTCGAGCTCGATGAGGGCGCTCGCCGTGTGCAGGTTCGCGACGGCGGTGAGGTCCCGGTCGACGCCCTCGGCCTGCGACGCCGCCGACGCGAGCACCCGCGCGGCGCGCGGCATGTCGCCCGACGCCGCGAGGCCCATGCCGCGCGTGATCTCGAGATCGACGAGCTGCGCCGGCTCGCCGAACTCGGCGATCAGCGGGAGCGCCTCGTCGAGGGCCTTCTCTCCCTCGAGGTCGCCGAACCGCAGCTGCGCGCTGCCGAGGTTGTGCAGCGCGTTGATCACGCTCCACGGCACCTCCTCGTCGAAGCCGCGCACGAGCGTCAGCACGCGCTGGAAGGTCTCGACCGACTCGGGATCCTCGAAGTCGCGCTGCAGCGTGCCGAGGTCGGTCCCGATGTCGCGGGCCAGCTCGAGCGAGCCCGACTCGAGCGCCATCTCGAACCCGTCGCTCCACGAGCGGTAGGCGAGGCCCGGCTCGTTCGCGTTCCGCGCCGCGCCGCCCAGGCGGCCGAGCGTCACCGCGAGGCCCGCGGGCTCCTCGCCCGCGGCCTGCTCAGCGAGGTAGATCTGCTCGAAGGTCTCGAGCGCGGCCTGCGCGAAGCCCGCGGCCTCCTGCGCCGCGGCGAGCGGCCAGGCGAGGGGCTGCGGGTCGACCTCGGCGCGCTCGAGCAGGCGCTTGGCGTGCTCGTAGCGGGCGACGGCGTCGGCGGGTCGGCCGGCGTCGAAGCAGATCCGCGCGGCCATGATCGCGGCCTCGGCGACGTAGGTCCCGCGGACGGGCGTGTCGGCCAGGTCGCTGAGGATCCCGTCGACGAGCGGGATCGCCTCCTCGAACCGCTGCAGGTAGGCGAGCGCGACGCCCTTGAGGCGGCGCAGCTCGATCGTGCGGTGGCCCGCGAGGCGCGGGTCGCCGAGGGCCGTGTCGGCCGCGTCGAGCGCCTCGTCGTAGCGGTGCATCGACAGCAGGGCGTTGACGAGGTGCAGCGCGAGGCCCGGGAAGAGCACGTGCGGATCCTCGTCCGAGAGGATCCCGAGGCCCTCCTCCGCGAGCACGATCGTGCGCTCGGCGTCGGACTCATCGGTCAGCTGCGTGCCCTCGACGCGGCGGTGCGCGTCGACGAGCGTCGAGAGCACGTCGGCGAGCGCGTCGCCCGTCACGCGCGAGCGCTCGGCCTCGAGCGCCGCGAGCACCTCGGGGGTGATCTCGACGCCGCCGAAGAGCGCGAGTCGCACGCGGCCCTCGAGATCGGCCTTCTCGTCGAAGCCGGCCGCGCGGAGCGCCGCGATGTGCCGGTCGAGCGCGGCCTCGGCCGCCGAGGTGTCGCCGCGGGCGATCGCGAGGTACAGCGGGAGCGACGCGAGCGCGGGCGTCTCGCGGACGTCGCCGAACGCGAGCCCCGCGTCGACGGCCACGAGGGCGCCGTCGAGGTCGCCGTCGTCGATGAAGCCGCGGGCGCGCAGCATCCAGCCGTGCGCGTCGGCGGGCTCGGGCTCGGCGGGGCGCGCGGCCGGGCGGAACTCGGCGGCCGTGTAGGGCAGGTCGACGCGCTCGCCGGCGCGGTTCTGCGCGTCGGCGAGGCGCTTCGCGAAGCGGTCGTGGCCCGAGCGCGCGTCGAACTTCGCCGCGAGGTCGGCGGCCTTCGCCCACACGCGGTCGCGCATGTCGGAGACCGTGAGGGTTCCCTCGTGCCCCAGCAGGCGGGCGAGCGCGTGGTCGTCGGATCCGCGCACGACGATGTCGCCGCGCCCCGCGTCCTCGAGGGCGTCGAGGAGGATGCCGACCGAGGTCAGGACGCCGAAGGTCGACATCTCGGCGAAGGGCTCGGCGCCGACGGCCGAGATGTGCCCCTCGAGCAGGTCGAGGCCGCGCGTGAGGTTGCCCGTCTGCGCGAGGAACGGCAGGTGGCGCGCGAACATCGCCGACTCGGCGTGATAGCGCTGCATGAGGCGGTAGCTCGACGCGTGCGTCGCGAGCGCCTCGTCCGAGCGCCCCGCGCGGACGAGGGCGGGGAGGATCCGCGCGTCGACGTTCTCGGGCTCCTCGCCGCAGCTGAAGCCGCCCTCGTGGATCTCGCCCCACAGCTGCAGGGCGCGCTCGTCGTCGCCCGCCGCGAGGGCGAGCTCGACGTCGCTGGCCCGGACGCAGGCGTTGCAGTGCGAGTAGTCGTCGACCGGGTGCACGTCGCGCTCGATCGTCAGCGCCTGGGCGGTCTCGATGTCGCCCTCCTCGAGCGCGAGGTCGCGGCGCACCTGCACGAGGCCGTGCATGCTCGCGCCGGCGGCGCGGAAGCGGCGCTCGAGGTCGTCGACGACCGCGTCGACGCGCGCGAGCGGGAAGCCGCTGTTCTCGCTGAGGGATCCGGCCATCCACTTGCCC
Source organism: Microbacterium indicum DSM 19969 (assembly GCF_000422385.1). GTDB lineage: Bacteria > Actinomycetota > Actinomycetes > Actinomycetales > Microbacteriaceae > Microbacterium > Microbacterium indicum. The sequence continues at coordinate 91,787 of NZ_AULR01000004.1, read as the reverse complement.
TGGAAGAGCAGGTCGGCGCCGCCGTCGAGCCCCGGATCGATCGGGAAGCGCTGCGGATCCTCGTCGTGCTTCGCGACGCACCACCCGTACGACGGCAGCATCGTCTCGAGGTCGTCGACCCAGTGCGCGGCCGCCGTCAGGTGCATGCGCGCGCGGTAGGCGAGGTCGTCGTCCTGCTCTTCGTCGGCGAGGCGCACGGCGCGCTGGGCGAGTGCGAGGCGCTCGGGTCCGAACTCCTGCAGCTGCAGGGCCTCGAAGGCTTCGCGGGCGGTGGAGGGTGCGTTCATCGGGTGCCTTCTTCGGTGTCGTCGATGCCGACCGACAGCGAGACCATGTCGGCGAGCGAGGAGGTGAGGATCGTGCGGTCGGCCGCCGTCAGGGGACGCTGCGACGCGAGGAGCGCCTGCACGTAGAGCAGGCGGAGGGTGCGGTCGAACACCAGATCGTCGCGCAGATCCGCGAGCCGCTGGACGAGCGGGTTGCGCCAGTTGAGGCAGAGCTGCACGGCGCGGGCGGCCTGCCTGTCGGTCGACCGGCGGGCCTCGATGAGCTCGCCGACGTCGCCGATGACGTCGCCCCACAGCCCGCCCTCGGCCGCCTTCTGCGCCGTCTCGCGGTCGATGCGGCGCTGGACGTCGGGGTCGACGACCGAGAGCGCGGGGAGCTCGGCCGGCGCGTATCCGCGGGTCGTGACCTCGCATCCCGTGTCGGCGAGCGCGTCGGTCGCGCGGCGCTCGAGCCCCTGCGCGCGGGCGCGGTCGTCGAGCGGGACGGGCGAGAGGTCGTCGAGCACCTCGCCGACCGTGACGCGGGAGGTCTCGAGGCCGATGAGATGCGGCAGACGGCGCATCATGGCCGCCTCGTGCACGTAGCCGCCGTTGACGACGGGCTGGTCGGCGCTCGCGACCGCCGCGACCTGGCGGAACTCGTCGACCGTCTCGGTGAACCGGACGCGCTCGTACTGCCGCGCGAGGTCGCCGATCGTCAGGGATCCGATCGAGGTCTCGACCGTCAGCCACGGGAGGATCGCCCGGGCGAACTCGTCGTCGTGCAGGGCGACGCCCTTGAGCGCGAGGTGGTGCACCGCCAGGAAGCGCTCGAACACCCAGGGGCGGTTGGTGGCCTGCCGCAGGATCCAGGAGCGGACGGCCGCGCCGAGCTGGTCGCGCGTGTGCTCGAGGGCCGGCCCCTCGGTGAAGCTCTCGCGCGACGCCGTCGGGGTGAGGCCCTGCGTGTCGACGACGGCCCGGACGAAGACCGCCCAGTCGGGCAGCAGATCCGGCACGTGCTCGCCCACGAGCATGCGGCCGAGGTAGACGGTGTTCGCCTGGCGCGCCCCGGGCGGCGGCGCGAAGGGCAGGACGAAGGCGACGCCCTCGGTCTGCGTTCCCGGGACCGTCAGCGGGATCGCGTCGAGGGGGCGGGATCCGAGCAGCTCGGTCCCGTAGGCCAGGAGCTCCTCGGACGGCTCGTCGCCCGTGACGCCGAGGAACTCGGGCTCGCGGGTGATGCGCTCCCAGGACCCGTCGGCCTGCCGCACCCGCACGACGACGGGCAGGTAGCGGCCGAAGCGGTCGGCGAGGCGGCGCGTCATCTCGCCCGCGAGAAGCGAGCGGTCGTCGGGGCGCGGGCGCAGCGCGATCTCGGTCCCGACGGCCAGCGCGGCCGTCTCGTCGGGGCCGAGCTCGCGGATCCGGAACTCGCCGGTCGCGTCGCCGATCCACTCGATCGCGGGCGCGTTCTTCGCCGAGCGGCTGCGCACCGTGATCGTGTCGCTCACCATGAAGCAGCTCAGCAGGCCGATGCCGAACTGGCCCAGGTAGCCCTCGCGGCGCTCCTGCAGGACGTCGTCGCGCTTCGACGAGCGGCCGACGGTCGAGAGCAGCTCGGCGGCCTCGTCTGCGGTCAGGCCCACGCCGTTGTCGCGGAAGAGCAGCTCGCCGTCGTCGGCGGGGACGATGTCGATCGCACCCTCGGGGGCGGACGGATCCAGCTCACGCCGCGCGCGGATCGCGTCGCGGCCGTTCTGGAGCAGCTCGCGCAGGTACACCTGCGGGCTCGAGTAGATGTGTCGGCTCAGCAGGTCGACGACGCCGCGGAGGTCGACCTGGAAGGGCTGGATCGAGGGGGTTGCCACGCGTCAACGGTATCCCGACGATGTGAGGCTCCCGCTCACAGCTTCGGGGAGCGCGCGGCCCGCGGCGGCCGGGATCCGGGGCCGCCGCGGGCGCCGATCACCAGATCGTCACGCGCTCCTCGGGGGCGAGCCACAGGGCGTCGCCCTCCGTGACCCCGAAGGCCTCGTAGAACGCGTCGACGTTGCGCACGATCTGGTTGCAGCGGAACTCGTTGGGCGAGTGCGGGTCGATCGCCATGAGCCGGATGGTCTCGGCGTCGCGCCCCTTCTGCTGCCAGACCTGGGCCCACGACAGGAAGATCCGCTGGGCGGCCGTGAGGCCGTCGATCACGGGGGCGGGTTCGCCGCCGAGCGACAGCTCGTAGGCGCGCAGCGCGATGCCGAGCCCGCCGAGGTCGCCGATGTTCTCGCCGATCGTCAGGGATCCGTTGACCTTGTGCGACTCGTCGATGCCCACGGGGGTGAGGGCGTCGTACTGCGCGATGAGGTTCTTCGTGCGCTCCTCGAACGCCGCGCGGTCCTCGTCGGTCCACCAGTTGTCGAGCGCGCCCGTCCCGTCGTACTGCGAGCCCTGGTCGTCGAAGCCGTGGCCGATCTCGTGGCCGATGACGCCGCCGATCCCGCCGTAGTTGGCTGCGACGTCGCGCTCGGCGTCGAAGAAGGGGTACTGGAGGATCGCCGCCGGGAAGACGATCTCGTTCATGAGCGGGTGGTAGTACGCGTTGACCGTCTGCGGGGTCATGAGCCACTCGTCGCGGTCGATCGGGCCGCCGAGCTTCGACAGCTGGCGGAAGTGCTCGAACTCGCTCGCGCGGGCGACGTTGCCGAGCAGGTCGGCGGGGTCGGTCTCGAGCGCCGTGTAGTCGATCCACGTGGCCGGGTACCCGACCTTGGGCGTGAACCGGTCGAGCTTCTCGAGGGCGCGGCGGCGGGTCTCCTCGCCCATCCACTCGAGCGTCGCGATCGACTGGCGGTACGCCTCGACGACGTTCGCGACGAGGTCGTCCATCGCCTCCTTCGCCTGCAGCGGGAAGTGGCGCTCGACGTAGATGCGCCCGACGGCGTCGCCCAGCGCGCCCTCGGTGATGCTGACGCCGCGCTTCCAGCGCTCGCGGATCTCAGGCACGCCCTGCAGGGTCGTGCCGACGAACGAGAAGTTCTCGTCGACGATGTCGTCGGTCAGGTAGGGCGCAGCCGAGCGCACGACCTTCCACGTGAGCCACGCCTTCCAGTCGTCCAGGCGCTCCTCCGTGAGGAGGGAGCCGAGGCCCTCGAGGAACGACGGCTGCGCGACGTTGACCTCGGCGAAGGCGCTCGCGGGGATCCGCTCGCCCAGGAGGCCCTCGAGCCACGGGGTCAGGTCGACGCCGACGGCCTTCTCGACGTCGGCCCACGCCGTGAGGTTGTAGCCCGCGACGGCGTCGCGGGTGCGGACGTTGTCCCAGTGGTGGCTCGCGACCTCGGTCTCGAGCGCGAAGAGGCGCTCCATGGCGGCCTCGGGCTCGGGGATCTCCGCGAGCGTCAGGAGCCGCACGACGTGGGCGCGGAACGCGTCGCGGATCTCGGCGAACTGCTCCTCGCGGTAGTACTGCTCGTCGGGAAGCGAGATGCCCGCCTGGTTCACGAAGGGGATGTAGCGCTCGGGGTCGCCCGGATCCGGCTCGACATAGATCCCGAGGACGTTCGTCACGCCCTGGCGGTCGAGGGCGCTGACGGTGCGGAGGAACGCGGGGATCGAGTCGATCGCGGCGACCTGCGCGAGGCGGCCCCGGATCGGCTCGAGCCCGAGCTCGGCGATCCGCTCGGTGTCCATGAAGCTCGTGAAGACGTCGCCGATCCTGCGGGCTTCCGTGCCGGGCTCGGCGCCCTGCGCCTCCTCGATGATCGCCCGCACGTGCTTCTCGGCCTGGTCGGCCAGCTCGTGGAAGGCGCCCCAGCGCGCCTTGTCGGAGGGGATCTCGGTGCGCTCGAGCCACGATCCGTTCACATACCGGAACAGGTCGTCCTGCGGGCGGATGGTGTCGGAGAATTCGTCGGTCGCGAGTCCAGCGGGAAGGGTCATACGGCCATCGTAGGGGCGCGCTTTTCGGGGCGGGCCGACGGGCCCGCGGCGCCCTCCGCGGCCGCCGCATACGCTGGACGGGTGACGGTCGGCCTGAATCGCGAGATCCTGCGGCTCGCGGTCCCCGCGCTCGGAGCGCTCATCGCCGAGCCCCTCTTCCTCACCGTCGACTCGATCATGGTGGGCCGCCTCGGCGTCGACGAGCTCGCGGGGCTCGGCATCGCGTCGAGCGTGCTGCAGACGATCGTCGGGCTCATGGTGTTCCTCGCCTACTCGACGACGCCCGCCGTCGCGCGGCTCTACGGATCCGGCGACACGTCCGCGGCGGTGTCGCGGGGGATCGACGGCATGTGGCTCGCCCTCGGGATGGGCGCGATCCTGGCCGTCGCGGGGTCGTTCCTCTCGCCCTGGGCGGTCTCGCTCTTCGGCCCGTCGCCCGAGGTCGCCGAGCAGGCAGACGCCTACCTGTCGCTCAGCATGTGGGGGATCCCCGCGATGCTCGTCGCCTTCGCCGCGACGGGGCTGCTGCGCGGCCTGCAGGACACCGTCGCGCCGCTGTGGATCGCGGGCGCGGGCTTCGCCCTCAACGCCGTGCTCAACGCGCTCCTCATCTACGGCCTCGGCTGGGGGATCGCCGGATCCGCCGCGGGAACCGTCGCGGCGCAGTGGGCGATGGTCGCCGCGTACGCCGCGATCGTCGCCCGGCTGGCGCGGCGCCACGGAGCCGACGCGTCGCCGTCCCGCGCCGGTGTGCGCGGAACCGCGGCGACGGGCGGGTGGCTCTTCCTCCGCACGGTCGCGCTCCGGATCGGGCTCCTCGTGACGGTCGCGGCCGCGACGACCCTCGGCACCGACGAGCTCGCCGGGTGGCAGGTCGTCTACACGATCGCGACCTTCGCGGCCTTCGCGATGGACGCGCTCGCGATCGCCGCCCAGGCGCTCATCGGGAAGCAGCTCGGCGCAGGCGACGTCGACGGCGTGCGCGGGGTCCTGCGGCGGACCCTCGCGTGGGGGACGGCGTTCGGCGCGATCCTCGCGGTGCTGATCGCGGCCCTCTCCCCCGTCATCGGGCTCGCGTTCACGGGATCCTGGCGCATGTCGTGGCTGATCCTGCCCGCGCTCGTGCTCATGGGCGCGGCGCAGCCGCTCGCCGGCGCGGTGTACGTGCTCGACGGCGTCCTAATGGGCGCGAACGACTCGCGCTACCTCGCGCTCGCGGGCCTCGTGAACCTCGCGCCGTTCCTCGCGGCCGTTCTCGTCGTGCTCATGGCGCGACCCCACGGATCCTGGGGCCTGTTCTGGGTCGCGGCGTGCTTCTACGTCGTGCTCATGGGCATGCGCTGGCTGACCCTCTCGCGCCGCGTGCGCGGGGAGAGGTGGCTTCAGGCGGGGGCCTGAGCGGCGAGAAGGGCGCGGATCCGGCGGACCGAGAGCGGCCGGAAGCCCGCCTCGACGAGCGCCCGGATGATCCCGGGCTCCCGGCGGGCGAGGCGCAGGCCGCGGCGCAGCAGCACGGGGATCGGCTTGCGCGCCTCGCGCACGTCGCGCAGGAACCGCAGGCCCATCGTCACCCAGCGACTGCGCCTGACGCAGAGCGCGTCCTCGAGGATCCCTCGGCGCCGGGCCTCGGCGACGACGTCGGCCACGAAGATCCCCTCCGCGACGAAGCATCGGTGGTCGCCGAGCGACAGGGTGCGCGATCCGACGATGCTCGAGGTCGAGATGTCGTAGTCGGGGACCTCGGTCGATCCCTCGCGGGCGAGCCGCTCGAGAGCGTCGACCGCGTTCGGCAGGTGCCACGAGCGCGCGTCGTCCCAGTCGACCTCGCCCGACGCGAGGCGCGGCAGCTCGGGGTCGTCGTGCTCGCGGTAGAAGTCGTCGAGCCGCAGGAGCGGCAGCCCCGACTGCTCGGCGAGCCGCGACTTCCCGGATCCGCTGGCGCCGCCGATGAGGATCACGCGGGCGCGGGGTTGGTCGGGCATCCGCCCATTCTCGCGAACTCGGCTGGGCCCCCGGTGCACGACGACGGCGATTTCCGCCGGTCCGGGGCAAAACGCCGGGGATCCGGGCACGACCGACGAGTTCTGCCGTACTTATGCGGGCGCGACGACGCGAAGGCCCGCCCGGCGGGCAGCGTCCGCGAGCTCGTCGTCGTAGGTGACGACCTCGTCGGAGCCGATCCTCAGCGCCGTCGCGAGGTGGATCGCATCGTTGGAGCGCAGCGGCTTATGGGTTCCGGCGGCGAGAAGGTCGCCGCGGGTGATGTCGACGAGCGTCATCGCGTCGAGGACGGCCGAAACGGCATCGATCCGCACGGTCTCGGGGCGCCGCCCCGACGCACAGTGCAGCTCGGTGTGCAGCAGCCAGGACGCGGCGAGCGCCGACGCGCTCGAGGCCCACCAGTCGCGCATCGCCGCGGTCTCGCGCTCGGCGACGAGCAGCTTCATCGCGGCGGAGGTGTCGACGTACGCGGTGGTCACCACTCGCCCCGGGCGTCGGCGACGATCTCTGCGCTCGACATCGGCGACTCGGCAGCGGGGATCCCTAGGACGGCATCGCGGGTGCCGACCGGACCCCGTGCCCCGCCCCCCGCGATGAGCCCGTCGACGCCGCCGGCTCCCGCCGGCCCGATCACCGCGTCGCCGACGCGGAACCGCTCCCCCGCCGCCGCACGCCGCAGCACGTCGCCGCTGTTGTTCCGCATCTCCCGCTGCGTGATGGTCTCCATGCCGCGAGAGTAGCACGCGTGCTACATCATCGGGCGAAGCGGCGGGCCCACTCGTACATGACGATCGCGCCGGCGGCCGACGCATTGATCGAGCGGGTGGATCCGTACTGCGTGATCTCGATGTGGCCCTGCGCCGCGGCGAGCGCCTCGTCGGTGAGGCCCGGGCCCTCCTGGCCGAAGAGGAACACGCACCGCTCGGGCAGTTCCGCCCGGTCGACGGGCACGGCGTCGCCGACGTTGTCGACGGCGACGATGGGGATCCCCTCCCCGGCCGCCCAGGCCGCGAAGTCCGCGACCGTCGGGTGGTGCACGACGTGCTGGTAGCGGTCGGTGACCATCGCGCCGCGGCGGTTCCACCGCTTGCGGCCGATGATGTGCACGGTGTCGGCGAGGAACGCGTTGGCGCTGCGCACGATCGAGCCGATGTTCATGTCGTGCTGCCAATTCTCGATCGCGACGTGGAACGGGTGCCGCTTCGTGTCGAGGTCGGCGACGATCGCCTCCATCGTCCAGTAGCGGTACCGGTCGATCACGTTGCGGCTGTCGCCAGCCGCGAGCAGCTCGGAGTCGTACTGATCGCCTGCCGGCGGCTCGCCCTCCCAGGGGCCGACGCCGTGCGTGGATGCCTCGGGGTGCTCGCTCACGGATCCATTCTCGCCCTGCGAGATTTTTAGGTGTACCGAAAGATTCCGTGGCACGATGGATCCATGACTTTCGGCGCACCGAAAACTGCCCGCCGCGGATGGCTCATCGGGCCGGCGCTCGTCGCGGGCGTCGCCTACCTCGACCCCGGAAACGTCGCGACGAACATGTCGGCCGGCGCGGAGTTCGGGTACCTGCTCGTGTGGGTCGTGGTGCTCGGCAACGCGATGGCCTGGCTCATCCAGTACCTCTCGGCGAAGCTCGGCGTCGTCTCGGGCCGGAGCCTCGCGCAGACGCTCGGCGAGCGGATCCGATCCCCCTGGAGCCGCCGCCTGTTCTGGCTGCAGGCCGAGCTCGTCGCGATGGCGACCGACGTCGCCGAGGTCATCGGCGGGGCCGTGGCCCTGTGGATCCTGTTCGACGTGCCGCTCGTGTGGGGAGGCGTCGTGACCGGCGCGGTGTCGATGGCGCTCCTCGCGGTGCAGTCGCGCGGCGGGGCGCGGCCGTTCGAGGGCGTGATCGTCGCCCTCATGGCCGTCATCGCGATCGGCTTCGTCGCGGGGGTCTTCGTCGGGCCGCCGTCGGAAGCGGCCGTCGCCGAGGGGCTCGTGCCGCGCTTCGCGGGATCCGAGTCGGTGCTCCTCGCGGCGTCGATCCTCGGCGCGACCGTCATGCCGCACGCGATCTACGCGCACAGCGCCCTGACGCGCGACCGCTTCGACGGCGTGCCCCTCCCCCGCGTCATGCGGGCGACGCGGTGGGACGTCACGATCGCCCTCGCGATCGCCGGGACCGTCAACCTCGCGATCCTCCTGCTCGGCGCCGCCAACCTGCCCGGCGTGCCGGGGACCGACAGCCTCGAGGGCGCGTACGCGGCCCTCCGCGACAGCCTCGGCGCGATCGTCGCGACGCTCTTCGCCGTGGGGCTCCTGGCCTCTGGCCTCGCCTCGACGTCGGTCGGCGCCTACGCGGGATCCGAGATCATGAGCGGGCTGCTCCGGATCCGCGTCCCGCTCCTCGCGCGACGGCTCGTGACGATCGTGCCCGCGCTCGCGATCCTCGCGGCCGGCGTCGACCCCACGCGGGCGCTCGTCCTCAGCCAGGTCGTCCTGTCGTTCGGGATCCCCTTCGCCCTCGTGCCGCTCGTGTGGTTCACGGCGCAGCGGCGCACGCTCGGGTCGCTGCGCAACCGCTGGTGGACGACGGCGCTCGGGGCCGCGGCGAGCGCGTTCCTCATCGCGCTCAACGTCGTCCTCCTCGTGATGACGCTCGGCGGGTAGGCGCCCTACGCGCTGAGCCAGATCGCGTCGGGCGCGCCCGCGGGCAGGGCGACGAGGGATCCCCCGACCTCGACGCCGCCCGCGCGGACCGTCACGGACGTGCCGACGTCGATGCCCGCGAGCGTGATCTCGCGCAGCAGCGCCGGGTCGCGGTCGAGCACCCGCAGCACGCGACCCTCGTGACCCTCGGCGGCGTCGGCCAGCTGCACGAAGGGCTCGCGGTCGACGGATCCGTCCGGCCGCGGGATCGCGTCGCCGTGCGGGTCGAAGCGCGGGAAGCCGAGCTTCTCGTCGATGCCGTCGAGCAGGCGGTCGCTCACGGCGTGCTCGAGCACCTCGGCCTCGTCGTGCACCTCGTCCCACCCGTATCCGAACTCGTCGACAAGCCAGGTCTCGATGAGGCGATGCCTGCGCGTCATGACGACGGCGCGGGCGAGCCCCTCGTCGGTCAGGGTCACGGCGCGATACGGCTCGTGCGACACAAGGGCCTGCGCCGCGAGCTTCTTCACCATCTCGGTCACGCTCGACGGCGCGACGCCGAGCTTCGACGCGAGAACCGACGGCGTGATGGCGGCGTCCTGCCACTCGGTGTGGGCGTAGATCGTCTTCAGGTAGTCGTCCGTCGCCGGATGGGTGCGCATGCTCCCAGGGTACGGATCAGTGCCCGACGCGCGCGGCGCGGTCGAAGGGCCACTCCTTGCCCGAGAGCTCCTCGCACCGCTCCCACACCCGCCGGCGCACCTCGGGATCCGCCGACGTCGGCGACGGGCGCTGCGGCACGGGCTCGCCGCGCGTCGCGAACCGCGGCCCCCAGTACTCTCCCCCGCGGATCCCCGGATCCACGAGCGCGCGCACGATCGAGGCGGCGCCCTGCTGCTTGCCCTGCGCGATGGGCGCCTGCACGCCGTCGCGCAGCCGCTTCCAGGCGCTCGGCTCGTTGACGCCCTGGACCCGCGGGGTGCGGCCGCCGATCGAGTAGCCCGGGTGGGCGACGACGCTCTCGACCTTGATGCCCGCGTCGCGCAGCCGCGCGTCGGCCTCGAGCCCCAGCGCCTGCACGACGACCTTCGACTGCGCGTAGGCCTTCCACTTCGCGTAGTGCTTCTCGAGCTGTATGTCGATCGGGGAATGCTTCCCGAGCCAGGTCGACATGCTGCCGAGCCACACCATGCGCGGGGTCCACCGCGGGGTCGCCGACTTCGCGAGCGGGATCAGCAGCTCGGCGCCGAGCACGAAGTGCCCGAGCGCGTTCGTCGCGAACACGAGCTCGGCGCCGTCGCGCGTCGTCTCGCGGTGGCGCGGGGTGTGGACGATGCCGGCGTTGAAGACGACGCCGTCGAGCCGCCCGCGCTGGAACAGGCCTCCGCGCACGCTCGCGGCGGCGGCGCGCACGGAACCGGGGTTCGAGACGTCGAGCAGGAGCGTCTCCACCGAGGCGCCGGGCACGCGCGCCTCGAGCGCGTCGTGCGCCGCGGCGAGGCGGTTGGGGTGGCGGCCGCTCAGGATCACGTGGGCGCCCGCCCGGGCCAGCTGCTCGCTCGCGAAGTATCCGAGGCCCGCGTTCGCGCCCGTCACGAGGTAGGTCCGGCCGTCCTGAGGAGGCAGATTCTGCGGATCCCACCCGTCCCGGGCGCTGGTGCTCACGACGCCGAGCGTATGCCCCGTTCGTGACGGGCACATGACGGCGCGCGGTGCCATACGCTGGCCACGTGACGAGCCACAAGGACATCGAATGCTGGCTGACCGACATGGACGGAGTGCTCGTCCATGAGAACAAGGCCATCCCGGGAGCGCCCGAGCTGCTGACGAAGTGGCGCGAGAACGGCACGCCGTTCCTCGTACTCACGAACAACTCGATCTTCACCCCGCGCGACCTCTCGGCGCGTCTGCGCGCGAGCGGGATCGAGGTGCCCGAGGACTGCATCTGGACCTCGGCGCTCGCGACCGCGGCGTTCCTCAAGTCGCAGTCACCCGGGGGCACGGCCTTCGTCGTCGGCGAGGCGGGGATCCTCACGGCCATGCACGAGGCCGGGTTCATCATGACCGAGACGGCGCCCGAGTACGTCGTGATCGGCGAGACGCGCAACTACTCGTTCGAGGCGATCACGAAGGCGATCCGGCTCATCAACGGCGGGGCGCGGTTCATCTCCACGAACCCCGACGCGACGGGCCCGTCGTCCGAGGGCGTCCTGCCGGCGACGGGCGCGATCAACGCCCTCATCACGAAGGCGACGGGCAAGGAGCCCTACATCGTCGGCAAGCCCAACCCGATGATGTTCCGCTCGGCGCTCAACCGCATCGGCGCGCACAGCGAGAAGACCGGCATGATCGGCGACCGCATGGACACCGACATCGTCGCGGGCATCGAGGCCGGTCTGCACACCGTCCTCGTCATGACGGGGATCAGCGACCCGGCCGAGATCGACCGCTACCCGTTCCGGCCGACCGAGGTCCTCGCCTCGGTCACCGACATGCTCGACGAGTCCTGATGGTCGGCCAGGAGCTCTGGCTCCCCGTCGCCGCCCTCTGCGCGGCGGCGGCCCTGGTGATGGGGATCCGCGCGATCGTGCGCCTCTTCAAGGGCGGATGGCGTGACGACGACGACGGATTCGGTCCGCGCCGCTGATCAGCCGAGGGCGAGCTTCGCGGCGCCCACGAGGGGGCCGTCGGGGCCGAGCCCGCTGCGGACGACGCGCGTGCGGCGGGCGTACGGCAGCACGGCCCAGTCGGCGAGCGCGCGGCCCACGAGGTCGACGTAGTCGTCGCTGACGAACGAGAACCCGCCCGAGATCGCGACGACCTCGAGGTCGAGCAGCGTGGAGGCGTCGGCGAGCGCGCGGCCCACGGCGGTGGCCGAGCGGACGACGGCGTCGCGGGCGATCCGGTCGCCGCGGCGCGCGTCCTCGGAGAGCTGCTCCCCCGTCGTCCCCCGCCAGCCGGCGAGCTGCGCCCAGCGGACGCTCGACGGGCCCGACGCGATCTCCTCGAGCGTCAGCTCGTCGGCATGGGTCTGCCCGAGGTGCCCCGCGTTGCCCGTCGCGCCGCCGATCGGGCGGCCCGCCACGACGATCCCCGCGCCGATCCCCGTCGAGACGACCATGCTGAGCGACGCGCGCGCGTCGGCGGCGACGCCCAGCCAGGCCTCGGCGAGCGCGAGCGCTCCCCCGTCGTGGCGCATCGAGACGTCGACCTCGGCCCAGCCCGTTCCCGCGATGACGGCGTCGCGCACCGCCTCCACGAGGCCGAAGCCGTGCACGCCCGGCATGTTGACGGGCGCGATCGTGCCCGCGACGAGGTCGATGGGGCCCGCGGATCCGATCCCCGCGCCCGCGAACTCGGCGCTGGCCGGCAGGTGGTCGAGGGCGTGCGCGACGACGGCGCTGACCGCGGCGCTGAGGCCGTCGGGCGTGACATCAGGGCCCGTAGGGCGCCTGTTGCGCGAGGCCGCCACGACCTCGCCGCGGTCGTCGACCAGCCCCGCCTCGATCTTGGTGCCGCCGAGGTCGATCGCGAGGGCTGTGTGGGTCATGCTCGGAAGGCTACTGGGCGGTGAGGCCCAGGTCGTCGAGGTCGATCGCGGCGCGCCACTCGAGCCCCTCGGCCTCGATCGCGGCCTGCGCGCCCGTCTTGCGGTCGACGATCGTCGCGACCGCGACGACCTCGGCGCCCGCCTTGCGCAGGGCCGCGACGGCCTTCAGCGGAGACTGGCCCGTCGTCGACGTGTCCTCGACGACCACGACGCGCTTGCCCGCGACCTCGGCGCCCTCGATCTGGCGGCCGCGGCCGTGGTCCTTCGGCTCCTTGCGCACGACGAACGCGTCGATGGGGTGATCGGTCGCCGCCGACGCGTGCATGACGGCGTTCGCGATGGGGTCGGCCCCGAGGGTCAGGCCGCCGACCGCGTCGACGTCGTAGTCGCGGATCAGGTCGATCACGAGGCGCCCGATCGCGGGGGCGGCGCGGTGATCGAGCGTGAGCTTGCGCATGTCGACGTAGTAGCTGGCCTTCTTGCCGCTCGACAGCGTGAAGTCGCCGTGGAACACCGCCTCGTCGCTGATCAGCTGGATGAGCTTCTGACGGTCGGCTTCGAGCGCGGGCGTGGATGCGGTGGCCATGGGATCCAGTCTAGAGACGGCGGCTCGTAGGCTTGTCGGCATGCGGATCGCCACCTGGAACGTCAACTCCGTTCGCGCTCGAGTCGACAGGGTCGTGGGATTCCTCGAGCGCGCCGACGTCGACGTCCTGCTCATGCAGGAGATCAAGTGCAAGCCGATGCAGTTCCCCTACGAGGCGTTCGAGCGCGCCGGCTACACGGTCGAGGCGCACGGGCTGAACCAGTGGAACGGGGTCGCGATCGCGAGCCGCCTCCCGATGGAGGACGTCGAGTATTCCTTCCCGGGAATGCCCGGATTCCAGAAGGGGTATGAAGGCGACGACGCGCCCCTCGAGGCGCGCGCGATCTCGGCGCTCGTCGAGGGCGTCCGGCTCTGGAGCCTCTACGTCCCCAACGGCCGCGGCCTCGAGGATCCGCACTACGCCTACAAGCTGCGCTTCCTCGAGGCGCTGCGCCGGTACGTCGAGGACGCCCTCGCCGCCGACCCGCAGCTGCCCCTCGCGCTCACAGGCGACTTCAACATCGCGCCGACGCCCGAGGACGTCGGGGATCCCTCGATCGTCGAGGGCGTCACGACGCACGTCTCCCCCGCCGAGCGCGCCGCGTTCCAGGCGTTCCTCGACGGCGGCCTGCGCGACGTCGTGCGCCCCCTCGTCCCGTCGGGGTACACCTTCTGGGACTACAAGCAGCTCCGGTTCCCGCGCGACGAGGGCCTGCGCATCGACTTCGTCCTCGGATCCCGCGCCTTCGCCGACGCCGTCGAGGGCGCGTCGATCGAGCGCGACGAGCGCAAGGGCGAGCACCCGAGCGACCACGTGCCCGTGATGGTCGACCTCGACCTCTCGGACGACGAGGACGACGACCTGCCGATGATCTTCGGCTGAGCGCCGCTACGCCGCGAACCCGTGGCGGTGCGCCCATACGACGGCCGCGACGCGGTCGCGCGTGGCCGTCTTCTGCAGGATGTTCGAGACGTGCGTCTTGACCGTCGCCTCGCCGATGAAGAGCTCCCGGGCGATCTCTCCGTTGCTCATCGCCGACGCGAGGAGGCGCAGGACCTCCGCCTCGCGCTCCGTGAGATCCGCGTCAGATTCCTCTTGCGGAATATGATTCCGCTCGATCACGCGCCTCGTCACCTCGGGCGCCAGGAGTGCGTCTCCCGACGCCGCGACCCGCGCCGCGCTGACGAGCTCCTCGGGCCCCGCGTTCTTCAGCAGGAACCCGCTCGCGCCCGCGTCGAGGGCCGCGAAGAGGTAGTCGTCGCGGTCGAAGGTCGTGACGATCACGACGCTCGCGCAGGATCCCGCCGCGACGATCCGCCGCGTGGCCTCGATCCCGTCCATGTCGGGCATCTGCACGTCCATGAACACGACGTCCGGGCGCAGCGCGGCGGCCCGCTCGACGGCCTCGCGGCCCGTCGCGGCCTCCCCCGCGATCTCGACGCCCGCGGCCTCGAGGATCATCCGGAAGCCGGCGCGCATCGTCGCGTGGTCGTCGACGAGGAGCACGGTCGTCATGTCAGCGGAACCCTCACCCTCACGAGATAGCCGCCGCGCGTGCGCGGCCCGATCTCGACCGATCCTCCCATCGCGGTCGCCCTCTCGCGCATCCCGATCGTGCCGAGTCCCGTGCGCGAGGAGAGAGCGACGCGGCCCGTGTTCGCGACCTCGAGCTCGACGGCGCCGTCGAGATAGCGCAGGCGCACGTCGGCCGTGACGTCGGGGCCGCCGTGGCGGCGGGCGTTCGTGAGCGCCTCCTGCGCGATCCGGTAGAGGTTCACCTGCGCGAAGGCCGGAACGGGGCGCGGATCCCCGATGATCCTCAGCGAGGTCGGGACGCCCACGGCGGTGACCGACCGCGCAAGCGGATCGAGCGACTCGAGCCCTACGGTCGACGGGGGCTCCTCGGCGTCGTCCCCCGCCCGCAGCGTGTCGAGCAGGCGCCGCATCTCGCCGATCGCCTCGCGCGCCGAGTCCTCGACGACGAGGAGCGCCTGCTTCGCGCCCTCGGGGTTCGCGTCGACGACCGCCCGCGCGGCCCCCGCCTGCACTCCCATCGTCGAGACGTGGTGGGCGACGACGTCGTGCAGCTCGCGCGCGATCCGCACGCGGTCGAGGGCGACGGCTTGCGCCGCGGCGAGCTCCTGCTGCCCCTCGAGCTCGCGCGTGCGATCCGCGAGCGCCTGCGCGTCGAGCGCCGAGCTGTAGGCCCGATTCCCCGCATAGTAGGCGGCGCCGAAGTACGCCATGTTCGTGAGCCAGGTGAGGAACCACGTCGCGAGCATGGGGGTGAAGGCGCCGGGGAAGTCGGCCCACTCGTCGGGGATCGGCTCCGTCGCGCTGCGGAACGTCGAGATCGCGAGCCACACGAACATCGCTCCGATGATCAGCACGCGCACCCGCATCGCGAGGGTCCGGTCGGTCACCCACGCGCCGATCGTGTAGATCGAGAGGAACAGCATCACCTGGCTGACGTACAGCTCGACCGCGCCGAGCTCGGCGCCGATGACGTAGGCGATGTTCGTCACGAGGGCGACGACGATGGGGGCGCGGCGGCGCAGCGCGAGCGGGAGCGCGGTGCAGGCCGCCGTGACGAACATGCCCGCGAGGTTGGAGTCGCGGAAACCGTAGTTCGCGACCTCCTGCAGGATCGCGCACACGACGGCGGCGGCGAAGAGCGCGAGCGCGAGCCACAGGTCGGCACGCAGCTGGCGGGGGGTCGGCGCCGCGCGCAGGTATCGCAGGGGAGCGGCCTCTGTCACCGTCATGCCCACCAACCTATGGGGAGGCGGCGGCCGGCCGCCTCCCCCGCGCGGCGGACCCGGCCCTCCCGAGGCACGACTACGGCGGAAAGGTCGGGATCCCCCGCGACACGCCGGCCCCCGGCCCCCACCGGCCGAATCCGCCGTCGTCCTGCGCCGGGGGCGGCGGGGCGGGCGGGGCTTGTGGCGGGCGGGCGGGAGCGGGATCCTGGAGTCACCTGACGGAGGGAGCCGCAATGACCGATGAACGCAGGCCCGGACCCGGCGATGAGGACGTCGACCACGACGCCGAGAACCCCCAGGCCAACGACCCCTTCACCGACGCCGAGGAAGAGGGCTGGCCGGTCTCCGACGAGGAGTGACGCCGCGGCCCGGACGCAGAGGAGCCCCGCACCGGATGGTGCGGGGCTCCGTCAGTCGGTGACGCTTACGCGTTCGCCTTCTGGACGCGGCCGACGAGGCCGAGGAACGCGCCGAGGTAGGCCATCAGGAACTCCTTGGTGCCCTCGTTCGTGATCTCGCCGTCGACGATGAGGCCGGGCGTGACCTGGATGAAGCCCTCGGGCTGACCCATGACGATCGCGTCGGAGTGGCCGAGCACGGCGCGCAGGTGCTGCTGCGCCGCGGCGGTCGCGATGCCGCCCGGCGAGCCGCCGATGACGCCGACCGGGGTGCCCGAGAACGACATCTGGCCGTAGGGGCGGTTCGACCACTCGATGGCGTTCTTCAGGACGCCGGGGATCGAGCGGCTGTACTCGGGCGTGGCGATGATGACGCCGTCGACGCCCTCGATCGCGGCCTTGAAGTCGCTGACGACCTGGGGGAGGTCGACCTCGAGGTCGGTCGAGAAGAAGGGGAGGTCCTTGATGGCGATCTCGGTGAACTCGACGCCCTCGGGCGCGAGCTTGACGAGGGCCTCAGCGAGGTCGCGGTTGATGGACGTCGAGCCGATCGAGCCGACGATGTAACCGATCTTGGTCACGGAGGTGTCTCCTTGAGGTCTGAATGGGGAGGGGTGCCGGTGGGACTTCCATTCACATGAAAGCACCGGCACCCCGATGCTATTCCCGGATCCGTCACATTTCATCCCGTCCCAGGGATCCCTCATCCGGCGGACACGAGATCCCCCGCGCGACGGATGTGCCGCGGCGAGCGCGTGCGTAGCGTCGGACGCATGCTGCAACTGACGGGACTCACCAAGCGCTTCGGCGCGCGCACGGTGCTCGACGACGTGTCGTTCGGCGTCGAGCGCGGCCGCCTCACGGGGTTCGTGGGCGGCAACGGCGCCGGCAAGACGACGACGATGCGGATCGTCCTCGGCCTGCTGGCCGACAACGGGGGAGAGGTGCTGCTCGACGGCGCCGCCCTGACGGCCGACCGCCGCCGCGGCTTCGGCTACATGCCCGAGGAGCGGGGCCTCTATCCCAAGATGAAGGTCCTCGAGCAGATCACCTATCTCGCGCGGCTGCACGGCTTCTCGGCGCGCGACGCCGCCGCCCGGGCGACGGAGATCCTCGAGAAGCTCGGGCTCGCGGAGCGCCTCGGCGACGCGATCGAGTCGCTCTCGCTCGGAAACCAGCAGCGCGCCCAGATCGCCGCGGCGCTCGTCCACGGACCCGACGTCCTGATCCTCGACGAGCCGTTCAGCGGCCTGGATCCCCTCGCGGTCGACGTCGTCGTGAGCGTTCTGCAGGAGCGCGCGGCGTCGGGCGCCGCGGTCCTGTTCTCGTCGCATCAGCTCGACGTCGTCGAGCGCCTGTGCGACGACCTCGTGATCATCGCGGGCGGCACCGTCCGCGCGGCGGGCGGGCGCGACGAGCTGCGCCGCGAGCACGGCGGCTCGCGCTTCGAGCTCGCGACCTCGGGCGACACCGGCTGGCTGCGCGCCGAGCCGGGCGTCGACGTCGTCGAGTTCGACGGGGGACGCGCCGTCTTCGACGCCGCCGACGCCGAGACCGCCGCCCGCGTCCTGCGCCGCGCCGTCGCCGAGGGCGACGTCACCGCCTTCACCCCGCTCCAGCCCTCGCTCGCCCAGATCTTCAAGGAGGTCGTCGCATGACCACGGCACTCTCGACCCCGCAGGCCACGTGGCTCGTCGCCGAGCGCGAGGTCTCGACCCGCCTGCGCAGCAAGCCGTTCATCATCACGACGGCGATGATCCTCGCACTCATCGTCGTCGGCATGATCGTCAGCAACGTCCTGTTGAACCGCGAGACGACGACGACCGTCGCGGCGAGCGGGTCGGTCGCCGCCCAGCTCGAGGGAGCGGAGGGCATCGAGATCACCCCCGCCGAGACCCGCGCCGACGCGACGGCCCTCGTCGAGCAGGGCGACGTCGACGCCGCCGTCATCGCCGACGACCAGTCGCCGACGGGCCTCACCGTGATCGCCGACACCGAGGCTCCCGACGTCCTGATCGCCCTGCTCTCGCAGGCGCCGACCGTCGAGCTCCTCGATCCCGAGGGCGGCTTCACGCCGCTGCGGTACATCATGAGCCTCGCGTTCGCGCTGGTCTTCATGATGTCGGCGATGACGTTCGCCCTCCCCGTCGCCACGAGCGTCGTCGAGGAGAAGGCGACGCGCGTCGTCGAGATCCTCATCACCGCGATCCCCGCTCGGGCGCTGCTCGCGGGCAAGGTGCTCGGCAACACGATCCTCGCGGTCGGCCAGATCGTCCTCATCGTCATCGCGCTCGCGATCGGGCTCGTGGCGACGGGCCAGACGGACATCCTCCGGTCCCTGAGCGCCCCGCTCCTCTGGTTCGCGGTGTTCTTCCTCGTCGGCTTCCTGCTGATCTCGACGCTGTTCGCGGCGACGGGATCCCTCGTGTCGCGGCAGGAGGACATCAACCAGTCGATCACCCCCGTGATGTACATCGTGATGATCCCGTACATGCTCGTGATCTTCTTCAACACGAACCCGACCGTGATGAGCGTCCTGTCGTACATCCCGTTCTCGGCGCCCGTGTCGATGCCGATCCGCCTCTACTTCCACGAGGCCGCGTGGTGGGAGCCGCTCGTCGCGCTCGTGATCGCGTTCGCGACCGTCGCCGTCGTCCTCGGGCTCGCGGCGAAGATCTACGAGAACTCGCTCCTGCGGATGGGCCAGCGCGTGAAGTGGGCCGAAGCCCTGCGGCCCGGCTGAGAATCATGCACTTGCATACATATCGCCGAAGGGAATAACGTAGCCCGCGTGGGGTTGAACCTCACGCGGGCAACGGCGCCCGGTCCTGATCTCGACACGAACCGACGAGGAGACCCCCATGGGCGCCACCACCATCGACCGCACCGCACCGACCGACCACCCGATCCTCGACGTCCTCGCCGCGCGCTGGAGCCCCCGCGCGTACGACGCCGTCACCCCGATCGACGAGGACAAGCTCGCGAACGCCCTCGAGGCGGCCCGCTGGAGCCCGTCCGCCAACAACGTGCAGCCCTGGAAGTTCATCGTGGCCCGCCGCGGCACCGCCGAGCACGCCGCGATCTCCGAGACGCTCGCGGGCTTCAACGCCGCCTGGGCGCCGAGCGCCGCCGTCCTCATCGTCGCGGTCGCGATCGTGGCCGACGCCGACGGCAACGAGAACCCCGTCGCCCTCTACGACCTCGGCCAGTCGGTCGCGCACCTCTCGGTGCAGGCGCACGCCGACGGCCTCGTCGTCCACCAGATGACGGGCTTCAGCCCCGCCGCGGTCGCCGAGAGGTTCTCGCTCCCCGACGGCGAGCGCCCCTTCACCGTCATCGCGCTCGGCGAGCTCGGCGACATCGACGCCCTCCCCGAGGCCACGCGCGAGCGCGAGGTCGCCCCGCGCGTCCGCAAGCCGCTGAGCGAGACCCTCATCGCCAACGCCTGACGCGCGCACGACGAAGCGGGCCGGATCCCTCAGGATCCGGCCCGCTTCGCGTCTGCGGCGATTCGCGGCGTCAGCTCGTCGTGAGCGCCAGGTGCTCGCCGGACGCGGCGACGTCGACCGTGACCGTGGATCCGTCGTGCACGTTGCCCGCGAGGATCCCCCGCGCCAGGCCGTCCTGCACCTCCCGCTGGATGAGCCGGCGCAGCGGGCGCGCACCGAACAGCGGGTCGTAGCCGCGCTCGGCGAGCCAGGCGCGGGCGTCGGGCGTGACCGCGAGGGTGAGCCGGCGATCGGTCAGCCGCTTCTGCAGGAGGTCGACCTGCAGCTCGACGATCTGGGCGAGGTCGTCGGTCGTGAGCGCCTGGAACAGCACGATGTCGTCGAGCCTGTTGATGAACTCGGGCTTGAACGCGTGCTGCACAAGGCCCATGACCTGCTCGCGCTTCTGCTCGGGCGCGATCGTCGGATCCACGAGGATCGGCGATCCGATGTTGCTCGTGAGGATGAGCAGCACGTTCTTGAAGTCGACCGTGCGGCCCTGGCCGTCGGTCAGGCGGCCGTCGTCCATGACCTGCAGAAGCACGTCGAACACCTCGGGGTGCGCCTTCTCGACCTCGTCGAGCAGCACGACCGAGTACGGCCGGCGCCGCACGGCCTCCGTGAGCTGCCCGCCCTGGTCGTAGCCGACGTATCCCGGAGGGGCGCCGACGAGCCGCGACACCGAGTGCTTCTCGCCGTACTCCGACATGTCGATGCGGATCATCGCCTGCTCGTCGTCGAAGAGGAACGCGGCGAGCGCCTTCGCGAGCTCGGTCTTGCCGACGCCGGTCGGGCCGAGGAAGAGGAAGGATCCCGTGGGCCGGTTCGGGTCGGAGATCCCGGCGCGCGAGCGGCGCACGGCGTCGGAGACGGCCTCGACGGCCTCCTTCTGGCCGATGAGGCGGCGGCCGAGCTCGGACTCGAGGTGCAGGAGCTTCTCCTGCTCGCCCTGCAGCAGCTTGCCGACGGGGATCCCCGTCCACGCCGCCACGACGCCCGCGATGTCGTCCTCCGTCACCTGGTCGCCGACCATGCGCTCGCCCTGCTGCTCGACCTTCTCGGCCTCGGCGAGCTCGCGTTCGAGGCCCGGGATCTCGGCGTACAGGAGGCGCGAGGCCTGCTCGAGGCGGCCCTCGCGCTGCGCCCGCTCGGCCTCCACGCGGGCGGCGTCGAGCCGGCCGCGCAGGTCGCCGACGCGGTTGAGGCTCGCCCGCTCGGCCTCCCACCGGCCCTGCATCTCGCCGAGGCGCGCCTCCTCGCCCGCGAGCTGCTCGCGCAGCGCGGCGAGGCGCTCCTTCGACGCCGGGTCCTTCTCCTTCTTGAGGGCGAGCTCCTCGAGCTTGAGGCGGTCGACGCGGCGGCGCAGCTCGTCGATCTCGACGGGCGCCGAGTCGATCTCCATGCGCAGCCGGCTCGCGGCCTCGTCGATGAGGTCGATGGCCTTGTCCGGCAGCTGGCGGCTCGGGATGTATCGGTGCGACAGCGAGGCGGCGGCGACGAGCGCCTGGTCGCTGATCGTGACCTTGTGGTGCGCCTCGTAGCGCTCCTTGAGACCGCGGAGGATCGCGATCGTGTCCTCGACCGACGGCTCGCCGACGTACACCTGCTGGAAGCGGCGCTCGAGCGCGGCGTCCTTCTCGACGAACTCGCGGTACTCGTTGAGCGTCGTCGCGCCGATGAGCCGCAGCTCGCCGCGCGCGAGCGCGGGCTTCAGCATGTTCGCCGCGGCGACGGATCCCTCGCCGCCTCCCGCGCCCATGAGCACGTGCAGCTCGTCGATGAACGTGATGATGCGGCCCTCGGACTCGGTGATCTCCTTGAGCACGTTCTTCAGGCGCTCCTCGAACTGCCCGCGGTACATCGCGCCCGCGACGAGCGCCGAGATGTCGAGCGAGATCAGCTCCTTGTTCTTGAGGCTCTCGGCGACGTCGCCCGCGACGATGCGCTGCGCGAGCCCCTCGGCGACCGCCGTCTTGCCGACGCCGGGCTCGCCGATGAGCACGGGGTTGTTCTTCGTCCGCCGCGTGAGCACCTGGCTCACGCGGCGGATCTCGGCGTCGCGGCCGATGACCGGGTCGAGCTTCCCGCTGCGCGCGCGCTCGGTCAGGTTGATGCCGAACTGCTCGAGAGCACTCTGCTGCTCGTCCTGCTGTTCCTGCGGCATGGGATCTCTCACTTTCGAACTTGAGTCGGTGTGACTCAAGTTTACATCACGCGGCGACCGCCATGTTGCTCCGCGCGGGTCCCGCGAAGCGCTCGCGGTAGGCGGTCGGGGTCATGCCGAGGATCCGGGCGAAGTTCTGCCGCAGGACGGCGGCGGATCCGAGCCCGCAGTCGGCCGCGATGCGGTCGAGGCCCCAGTCGGTGCGCTCGAGGAGACGCTGCGCCTGCATGACCCGCTGACGCGCGAGCCACGCGGCGGGGGTCGCGCCGTGATCCGCCTTGAACCGCCGGGCGAAGGTGCGCGGAGACATGTGCGCGTGCGCCGCGAGATCGTCGACCGTCATCTCGCGGTGGAGGCTGCCGAGCGCCCAGTCGATCGTCCGCGACAGCGACATGTCGCGCGACTCGGCGAGCGGCCCGAGGATGAACTGCGCCTGCCCGCCGCCGCGGTGCGGGGCGACGACCATGCGGCGCGCGATCAGGTTCGTGAGCTCGGCGCCGATCTCCTGCCGCAGGAGGTGGAGACAGGCATCTATGCCTGCTGCCGTGCCGGCGCTCGTGAGGATCCGACCGTCCTGCACGTAGAGGACGTCGGGGTCGACGTCGATGCGGGGGTACCGCTCGGCGAGGAGGTCGGCGTAGCGCCAGTGCGTCGTCGCGCGGCGCCCGTCGAGGATCCCCGCCTCGGCGAGCGAGAAGGCGCCGCTGCACACGCTCATGACCCACGCGCCGCGCTCGGCCGCGCGGCGCAGCACGTCGAGGACGCGCTGATCCATGGACCCCCAGAACCCGTGGGGCGTCGCGGTCATGACGACGACGTCGGCCTCGTCGGCGAACGACAGGTCGTGGTCGATCAGCAGCGAGAAGCCCATCGTCGTGCTGACTTCGCCCGGGTCGGGCGTCACGGCGCGGAAGTCGAACTTCGGGACGCCGTCGTCGGATCGATCGAGGCCGAACGCCTCGCAGACGGTGCCGAACTCGAACGGGGCGGCCCCGTTGACGACGATGGCGGCGACGGTCTTGATCATGGCGGGCTCCTCGCGTGGCAGGAATCGGACGACGTTCGTCCAGACTGCCACTCGTGGCGGGAATCCGCCAGGCGCAGGATCTCTGCCATGGTCATCTTCGGGATCCTGCTCATCGCCCTCGCGGCGGCCGGCGTCGCCGCCACCGCCCTCCTCGGCCCGCGCGACGGCTACGGCATCGCGCGCCACGGCGCAGACGACTGGCCGCGGTGAGCCCCGCTTGTCCTCGTGGCCGATCACGACTCCGGCGCCGCCTGCGTGAGGCCCTCGGCGAAGAACCGAACGAACGGGTCGATCGAGGAAGACTGCGGAGTCCACATTCACACTTTCTGGGCCATTCCGTGTGAATGTCACCCCCTCAGTGCTCCGCGGTCGACGCTTTCGTCGATGTCCGCCACACGCCCTGGCCGACCGAGATCACGACGATCGCCATGAGCTCCCAGTACTGGATCGGGGCGGCCTCCGTGAGGCCCTGGATCAGCAGCATGACGATGACGAGGAGGGGCACCATCGTCGCGCCGCGGGTCGCCGACGCGGCGGCGCGGACGAACGCCGTGCCCCACATGATCGCGAGAAGCGCCGCCCCGATCACGCCGAGCTGCATGAGCGTGTCGATCCACATGCTGTGGCCGTGGAACACCGTGAGCCCGTGATCGACGATCCAGCCGTCGAAGTGCGGATCCCACGGCAGCCACGGCGCCGCATAGCCGTTGCCGACGACGGGCGACTCGGCCCAGCGGCCGAGGACCTTCTCCCAGATCTCGCCGCGCCCCGTGAGGTCGTCGCTGCGCCCCAGCAGGCCGAAGAGCCAGTCGCGGGCGAACAGCAGGACGGCCGCGAGGCCGAGCGCCAGCGCCCCGAGCACCGAGAAGAACCAGGCGCGGGCGCGGGTCGACGGCAGACGCCGGGCGACGAGGACGAGCACCGCGACGACGACGAGCGCGAGCGCGTTGACGTACATGTTCGCGGATCCGGCCCGGACGAGCAGCCACAGCGCGATGAGGCCGATGAGGACGCGGGGGATCGTGCCGCCGTCGCGGCGCACGAGGCGCGTGACGATGACGACGAGCGCGAGCAGGCACAGCACCGCGAGCAGGTTCGCGTTGCCGACGATGCCCTGGATCCGCCCGCCCGCGAGGAATCCGTCGAGCAGGTTGCCGCGGATCCAGTCGTAGTGCGGGTCGGGATCGTCCGGCGCCTGCTGGAAGTTCGGCAACAGCGGGGCGCCGCGCAGGGCGACCCACAGCTCGACCGCGAGCGAGAGGACGACGACGGCCGAGAGGGCGCGCTCGGCGATGACGAGGAGGTCGCGCTTCGAGAAGCGCAGCGCGAGGAAGAACGCGTGGAAGACGAACACGCCCTCGGCCGCGAGCGTCAGGAGGCTCGTGCCGATCCACTGCGACCAGGCGAGCGACAGGACCGCGAAGCCCGCGTAGGCGTAGACCGTGAGGGGGTGCTGGCGCCAGGTGCGGCGGGGGAGCGGCTCGCGGCGCGACCAGAGGATCCAGATCACGATCGTCGCGACCGTCATGGCCCCGAGGAGGGCGAGGGCGCCCGCCATGCCGACGAGGTTGAAGAGGAACGAGTAGGCGAACGCGCAGAACGCGAGGACGGAGGCGTAGGCGCGCATCATGCGATCACCCCGCGGTAGACGGCCGTCACGGCGCGCTCGTGCGCCGCGGGGGAGAACACCTCGGCGGCCTCGGAGGCGGCGCGCGAGCGCTCGACCGCGACCCGCGGCTCGCGCGCCAGGCGCGCGAGGGACGCGGCCATGCCGGAGACGTCGGGGGAGTCGGCGAGCACGCCGGCCTCCGCGAGCCCCTCGCGCAGCGCGGAGTCGACGTAGAAGACGCTGCGCGCCTGACGGAAGGCCTCGACCACGATCACGGGTTGATTATCGAACCCCAGAGATGTGAGCGCGACGAGGTGGGCGTCGCGCATCTCGGCGGCGACGCGGTCGCGGTCGACGCGACCCGTGAAGCGGATCCCCTCCTCGCCCTCGGCGCGGCGCCGCGCCTCGGCCAGCAGGGGGCCGTCCCCGACGACCGCGACCTCGAGCCCGCCTGGCACCTCCCACATCGCCTGGCGCGCGGCGTCGAGGAACTCGAGGATCCGTTTCTCGGGGACGAGCCGGCCGACCCACGCGATGCGCAGGGGGCCGTCAACCGCCGCGAGCGGCTCGCCCGCCTCCCCGCTCTCGGGGAGGGCGTTGGGGATCGCGACCACCCCGTGCGCGCCGGCCGCGATCAGCCGCTCCGCCTGGTGCGCCGACGGCGAGATCACGGCGTCGGCCGCGAGGCAGGCCGAGAGTGTGATGCCGCGCAGCGCCGAGCCGACTCGGGCTCCGCCGAGCCGGGCGCGCGACGTGGCGGATCCGCGCAGCAGCCGACCGACCCCGCGGATCGCGGCGGCCGCGACGGCGTCGAGGGGGCCGAGCCGCGGGCCCCGCCAGAAGAACGTGTGCACCGTCTGCACGACGGGGATCCCCATCTCGCGCGCGACCTGGACCGCCGCCGCGCTCATGCCGAACTCAGAATGTGCGTGGACTACCTCGATGCCCTGAACGGCATACAGCGCGCGGAGCCGCGCGCGGAGCCGATCCGTGCTGCGGATCCACGGCAGGTCGACGCCCGGGAGGGCGAAGGGCGCCCGCACGCCGAAGCGTCCCGCCGACGTCTCGCCCGGCGCGACGATCGTCACGCGATGCCCCGCGTCGCGCAGGATCTGCGCCTGGTCGAGGAACGCCGCCTGCGCGCCGCCCAGGTAGTCGAGCGAGTAGTCGCAGACGAGGGCGACGCGCATGCCGTTCACGCGGGGATCGGCTCGCCGCGGTACAGCGCCTCGAAGGTCCGGAGGGTGCGCGTGATGTCGTGGGCCGAGACGAGCTCGAGCGACGCGCGCTGCATGCGCTCGCGCTGCGACGGCGTCTGCCGCAGCACGTCGTCGAGCTTCGCGGCGAGGTCGACCGGGTCGTCGGGCGCGAAGAGGTGCCCGTTCCGCCCGTCCTCGACAAGGTGCGGGAGCGCCATCGCGTTCGCGGCGACGATCGGGAGCCCCGACGCCATGGCCTCCATCGTCGCGATCGACTGCAGCTCGGCGATCGACGCGATCGCGAACGCCGACGCCCGCGTGAGCGCCGCGCGCAGCTCGGCGTCGGTCGCCTTGCCGTGGAACACCACGCGGCCGCGGATCCCGAGCTCGGACGCGAGCTGCTCGAGCGCCGGGCGCTGGTCGCCGTCGCCGACGAGTTCGAGAACCACGTCGAGCGCGGGATCGAGGGCCGCGATCGCGCGCAGGATCACGTCGACGCGCTTCTCGCGCGTCAGGCGGCCCACGAAGACGACGCGATTCCCGTCGCGGGGCGACAGGTCGGGGGTGTACTGCGCCATGTCGATGCCGCAGCTGATCGGGACGACGCCCGCGATGTCGATCGTCTTCTCGAGGTAGTCGGCCGCCTTGCGGGTCGGCGTCGTGATCGCGGCGCTCATCTGGAAGGTCCGCTTCGCATCGGCCCACGCGAGCTTCACGAAGATCCGGTTCGCCCACTCCGGGAGGCGCGTGAAGTCGAGGATGTTCTCGGCCATCGTGTGGTTCGTCGCGACGACGGGGATCCCGCGCCGTCGCGCCTCGCGGGCGAGCCCGCGGCCGATGACGATGTGCGACTGGATGTGCACGACGTCGGGGCGCACCTCGTCGAGGACCAGGCGGGCGTAGTGCTTCGACCGCCAGGGCCACACGAACCGCAGCCACTCGTGCCACGCGAGCCTGACCGACGGCAGCCGGTGCATCGTGATCTCGGCGCCCTCGATCGTCTCGGTGTGCGTCGGTGCGAGCGCGTGGCGCGTGTTCGGCGCGCTGACGTGGACGTCGTGGCCGCGCTGCGCGAGGCCGGCGCTCAGGCGCTCGGCGAATCGCGCGGCGCCGTTGATGTCGGGCGAGAACGTGTCGCAGCCCAGCAGCACCGTGAGGGGGGTTTCGCGTGTCGGATCAGGCACGCATTCGACGCTACCCGCGGCGACTGCCGGAATCCCGGATCCGCGGCCGGATTGGGGGGTTATCCCCGCTGTTCCCACCACGCGCGCAGGCGGGCCTCGGCCTCGTCCGCGCCGAGCGGACCCTCGTCGAGGCGCAGCTCGAGCAGGAAGCGGTACGCCGCCCCGACCTCGGGTCCCGGGGCGATGCCGAGGATCCGCTGGATCTCGTTGCCGTCGAGGTCGGGGCGGATCGCGTCGATCTCCTCCTCGGCGCGCAGCTGCGCGATCCGGGCCTCGATGTCGTCGTACGCGCCGCTCAGCCGCGCGGCCTTGCGCCGGTTGCGGGTCGTGACGTCGGCGCGCGTGAGGATGTGCAGGCGCTCGAGCTCGTCGCCCGCGTCTCGCACGTAGCGGCGCACGGCCGAGTCGGTCCACGCCCCGTCGCTGTAGCCGAAGAAGCGCAGGTGCAGCTCGATCAGGCGGGCGACCGACTCGGTCGTCGCGGTGTCGTACTTGAGCGCCTTGAGCCGCTTGCGCGCCATGCGCGAGCCCACGGTGTCGTGATGGTGGAAGGTCACGACCCCGCCGGCCTCGAGCTTGCGCGTGCGGGGCTTGCCGATGTCGTGCAGCAGCGCCGCGATCCGCAGCGCGACGTCGGGATCCTCGCCCGGGTGGCGCTCGTGCTCGAGGTCGATCGCCTGCTGCAGCACCGTCAGCGAGTGCTCGTAGACGTCCTTGTGGTGGTGGTGCTCGTCGACCTCGAGGCGCATGGCGCCGATCTCGGGCAGGAACCGGTCGGCGAGGCCCGTCTCGACCATCGCGCGGACGCCGCGCACGGGGTCGGTCTCGGAGAGGGTCCGGCTGAGCTCGGCCTGGATCCGCTCGGCGCTCACGATCTCGAGCGTCTCGGTGAGGGCCTCGATCGCGGCGCGCGTGCCGTCTTCGATCTCGAAGCCGAGCTGCGCCGAGAACCGGGCGGCGCGCAGCATGCGCAGCGGGTCGTCGCCGAAGCTGATCCGCGGGTCGATGGGCGTGCGCAGGATGCCGGCGACGAGGTCCTCGACGCCTCCCGTCGGGTCGACGAGGCGCACCTCCGGCACCGTGAGCGCCATCGCGTTGACCGTGAAGTCGCGGCGCGTGAGGTCCTCTTCGAGGGTCTCGCCGAACTCGACCGTGGGCTTGCGCGTCGCGTGGTCGTAGCTGTCGGCGCGGTAGGTCGTGACCTCGACCTGCTCGCCGAGCACCCGCGCGCCGATCGTGCCGAAGGCGCGACCGATGTCCCACTGCACCGACGAGATCGGCGTGACGATCGCGAGGATCTCGTCGGGGCGGGCGCTCGAGGTGAAGTCGAGGTCGTGGGTCGGCCGGCCCAGGATCGCGTCGCGCACGGGTCCGCCGACGATCGCCAGCTCGTGCCCCGCCTCGGCGAAGGCGCGGGCGAGCACGTCGACCACGGGGTGCTTCGCGAGGTCACCGAGGCGTGCGAGCCCGTCGGCCATGTTCAGCATGGGCTCCAGGCTACCGGCGCGCACCCCACAGCCCCCTGGCGCGCGCCCCAGCGCCGCGCCGCCGGGCCGCGCGAGGGATCCGCTCGCGCGGCCGGAAGGCGATCGCACGGCCTTCTGGCGCCCATTCGGCCGCAGGAGCGCCTATCTCCGCGTGAGGGATGGCCTTCGCGCGGGACCGCGCACCGGCGAGAATGAATCCGTGCCGAACCCGATCCCCGAGCTGTGCCGCGCCCTCGCCGACGACCTCCGGCTGGCGGGCTTCCGATCCGAGACCCTGCGCGCCGCGTGGGGCGTCGAGGCCGACGACGCGATCGGGCGCACACTCCGCACGCCCGCCCTGCGCGGGCTCGGCGACCGCGACGACGCCCTCGCGACCCTCGCTCGCCTGCTGATCTTCGGCGTCGCGCAGCCCGCGGCCGCCGTCGACGCTGCGCTCCCCGAGCTCGGGTCCGCCGGGCTCGCGGCCCTGGGTCTCGCGACCGTCGCGGGCGACGACGTCACCCCGACCGCGACCGTGCGGCCCCAGTCGTTCCACGACGACCGCGGCCCGGGGGAGTGGATCGTCGCCGCCGACATCGACGAGCTCGCGTCGGGCGGAGGGCCGCTCGACACCGACTACGTCCTCGGCGTCGGGGGCGCCTCCCTGACCCTCGCGGGGCTGCAGCTCCCGACCTCGGCGGGCCGCGTGCTCGACCTCGGCACGGGCTGCGGCGTGCAGGCGCTGCGCGCGCGCCGCTACGCCGACCAGGTCGTCGCGACCGACATCTCGGCGCGCGCCCTCGACTACGCCCGGCTCAACGCGCTGCTGAACGGGACCGACGCGATCGAGGCGCGGGACGGATCCCTGTTCGAGCCCGTCGCCGGCGAGACCTTCGACCGCATCGTGTCGAACCCGCCCTTCGTCATCACGCCGCGCGCGACGGGCGTCCCCGAGTACGAGTACCGCGACGGCGGCCTCGTCGGCGACGCGCTCGTCGAGCGGGTCGTGGCCGGCGTCGGCGAGCACCTCGAGCCGGGCGGCATCGCGCAGTTCCTCGGCAACTGGGAGACGAGGGGCGGCGAGCGCGGCCTCGACCGCGTGCGCGCGTGGGTCGAGCGGAGCCCCGTCCCGCTCGACGCCTGGGTCGTCGAGCGCGAGCACCTGAACCCGATCGAGTACGCCGAGATGTGGATCCGCGACGGCGGCACGGTGCCCGGATCCCCCGAGCACGACGCGCTCCTCACCGCCTGGCTCGACGACTTCGCGGCGCGCGGCGTGACGAGCGTCGGATTCGGATACGTGCTGCTGCGCCGCGCGGTGGGGGAGCCGACCCTCGCGCGCTACGAGAGCGTCCCGCAGCCGATCCCCTCGGAGGGCGGCCTCGGATCCCATCTCGCGGCGGCGCTCGCGGCGCACGACGCGCAGGCGCGGCTGACCGACGCGCAGCTCTCGATGCTCACGCTCCGCGCGGCGCCCGACGTGACGGAGGCGCGGCACCATACGCCGGGATCCGAGAACCCCACCGTGATCGAGCTGCGCCAGGGCGGCGGCTTCGGCCGCTCGCTGAGCGCGGATCCGGCCCTCGCGGGCTTCGTCGGCGCGTGCGGCGGCGAACTCACGGTCGGCCAGATCGTCGGAGCGCTCGCCCAGCTGCTCGAGGTCGACGAGGACGCCCTCTCGGGCGCCCTCCTGCCGGCAGCCCGCGAGCTGCTGGTCGACGGCTTCCTGACGTTCTAGAGGTCGCGGCCGAGGCCCCGCGAGGGGACGACCTCGAACTGGCGGGGCTCGACGTACCCGGCCTTCTCGAACGCCGCGGCGACCGCGACGATCGTGTCGTCGAGGCGGTCGCGCTCGACGACGGCGATCGCCGCGCCGCCGAAGCCGCCTCCCGTCATGCGGGCGCCGATCGCGCCGGCGTCGAGGGCCGTCGCGACGGCGAGGTCGAGCTCGGGGACCGAGATCTCGAAGTCGTCGCGCATCGACACGTGCGACGCGACGAGCAGGCCGCCGATCGCGCGCGGACCCTCGGAGCGCAGGGTGTCGACGGTGTCGAGCACGCGCTGGTTCTCGGTGACGATGTGGCGCACGCGGCGGAACGTCACGTCGTCGAGCGTCTCCTCGGCCCGCGCCAGGTCGTCGACCGTGAGGTCGCGCAGCATCGGCACGCCCATCATCCGCGCGCCGAGCTCGCAGGAGGCACGGCGCTCGCCGTACCCGCCCGTCGAGTGCGCGTGCGTGACGCGGGTGTCCATGACGAGGATCGCGAGGCCCTCGCGGGCGAAGCCGAGGTCGACCGACTGCGTCTCGAGCGAGCGGCAGTCGAGGAACGTCGCGTGGTCGGGGCGGCCGAGGAAGGACGACGCCTGGTCCATGATCCCCGTGGGCGCGCCGACGGCCTCGTTCTCGGCGCGGCGGCCGATCTTCGCCATGTCGATGAGCGAGAGCCCGAGGCCCCACAGGTCGTTGATCGCGCCCGCGATCGCGCCCTCGATCGCGGCGGACGACGAGAGGCCCGCGCCGATCGGGACGTCGGACGCGATCGCGATGTCGAGCCCCGTGGGGGGCGGCGCCTCGGCCGCCCACACGACGCCGAGCGGGTACGCGGCCCATTCGGGCACCGATCCGTTCGCGACGGCGGAGCCGGCCGGCCCGCCGAAGAGGCTCGCGAGGTCGGCGACCGCGACCTCGACGGGCTCGGGGTCGAAGGTCGAGGCGACCCGGATCACGCCGTCCTCGCGGCGGGCGACCGCGGCGGTCGTGCGCTGCTCGATCGCGATGGGGAAGACGAAGCCCTCGTTGTAGTCGGTGTGCTCGCCGATGAGGTTCGCGCGGCCCGGGGCCGACCAGGCGCCCTCGGGCTCGCGGCCCGTGAGCTCGCGGAACAGGGTCTCGGCTGCTTCGAGGCTCACGCGGGGACCTCGACCGTCTCGAGCGCGGCGCGCAGGCGCTCGGCCTGCACCTCGGCCGGGATCTCGGCGGTCCAGGCGCCCATGGCGGCCTCGGATCCCGCGAGGAACTTCAGCTTGTCGGCGCCGCGGCGAGGCGAGGTGAGCTGCAGGTGCAGGCGCAGGGCGTCGCGGCCCACCGAGACGGGCGCCTGGTGCCACGCCGCGATGTACGGCGTGGGGGTGTCGTAGAGCGCGTCGACGCCGCGCAGGAGGCGCAGGTAGAGCGGGGCGAGCTCGTCGCGCTCCTCGGCCGTCAGCTCGGTGAAGTCGGCCGCGTGGCGGCGGGGGACGAGGTGCACCTCGACGGGCCAGCGCGCCGCGAACGGCACGTAGGCGATCCAGTGCTCGCCCGAGAGGACGACGCGGGGGCCCTCGGCCTCGAACGCGATGATGCGCTCCCAGAGATCGGATCCCTCGGCCTCGACCTGGCGCAGCAGCGCCTGCGTGCGGGGGGTCACGTAGG
Organism: Microbacterium indicum DSM 19969; assembly: GCF_000422385.1. Taxonomy (GTDB): domain Bacteria; phylum Actinomycetota; class Actinomycetes; order Actinomycetales; family Microbacteriaceae; genus Microbacterium; species Microbacterium indicum. The sequence goes on along the minus strand of NZ_AULR01000004.1, from coordinate 60,113 downwards.
GGTAGGAGTAGATCTGTCCGTGCGGGTGGTGCAGCGTGACGCCGATCGCCTCGCCGCGGTTCTCGAACGGGAAGACCTGCTCGACTCCCGGCAGGGCGCTGAGCGCCGCGGTGCGGTCGGCCCAGGCCTCGATCACGGTGCGGGCGCGCGCGACCGACTGCGTTCCGAAGGATCCCGAGCGCTCGGGGCTGAAGCAGACGACCTCGCAGCGCCCGATCGCCGTGCGCGTGCGGCCGAGGCCGGGCGCCGTCGTGTCGTCGAGCCCACGGGGCGCGTCGTCGGCCTGCGGGGCTCCGCCCGTCGCCGCGGCCAGGGCCGGGCCGAGCGAGGGGGAGCGGTTCTCGAACACCGCGACGTCGTAGACGTTCGGCACCTCGGACGGGTTCGTCTCGGTCTGCGGCGCGAGCGGGTCGAACTCGGCCGGGGGCAGCATCACGCGGTTCTGCCGGTTGGCGGCCACCGTGATCCACTCGCCCGTCAGGACGTCGCGGCGCATCGTCGCGGTGTCGGGCCGCGGGTCGAGCTCGCGCTGGTCGACGCGCCGCTCGGGCGGCAGCGACGTTCCCGCGTCGTCGAAGTAGATCAGCTCGCGTCCGTCGGCGAGATGGGTGGAGCGCTTGACGACGCCGGCGCCGAGGGCGACGGCGGCGAGTGACTCAGGTGCGGTCATCGCGGTGTTCCTCATTGAAGAAGGGAGTGCTGAACGGGTGTCCCCCTGAAGAGGGTATCGGCGACCGCGGACATCCCCCGCCACGGGCGGCTTCCGTCGCGATCTCGTGACCTCGCGCCCCGCCTCCCAGGCGCTGAGAACCGCCGTCCGTAGAATTGCGGCGGCCGGGCCCCTCCGGCCGGCACCCCTCTCATGAACCATCAGACGCGCCCCCGCACGCACCGCAACAGGCTCGGTGCGCTCTTCGGCGCGGCCGCCGCCGGCCTCGCCCTCGCGCTCGCGCCCCTCGCCCCCGCGACGGCGGCGATCCTCCCCGCGTCGGTCGCGAGCGTCGACGACCCCGCGACCCAGCCCTCCGCCGACGACCCCGTGCTGACCGTGACGCCGGCCTCGAACGGCGTGACGCAGACGACGTCGGCGACCCTGACGCTCGGCTTCGCGAACGCGACGGCGACGGCCTTCCCCGAGGGCACCGTCGAGATCTCCCGCGGCGAGGCGCTCGGGTCGGCCGACGACGTCGACGCGTGGCTCGCGGGGACCGCGGGGACCGCGGGCGAGCAGCTCGCGTCGATCGACTCCGACGAGATCGCGACGGGATCCACGACCACCGCGACGGAATCGGTCGATCTCGGAGACATTCCCGCAGGCGCATATCCGATCCTCGCGACGTATTCCGCCGACGGAACGGAGGCGGAGGCGCGCACGGTCGTCGTCGCGACGGGCGGCGACTCGCCCGAGGTCGCGCTCGTCGTGCCGATCACGGGGCCCGTCGACTCGCGCGGCCTCTACACCGCCGACACGCTCACGACGCTCACGGCGCCCGACGGCCTCCTCACGGCGCAGCTCGACGCCGTCGCCGGCACCGACGCGATCCTCGCGATCGACCCCGCGATCCCCGCCGCGATCCGCGCGCTCGGCTCGTCGGCGCCCCAGCCGGCGCGCGACTGGCTCGATCAGCTCATGCTCCTGCCGAACGACCGGTTCGCCCTGCAGTTCGCCGACGCCGACCCCGCCGTCCAGGTCGCAGCTGGCCTCGACGCTCCGCTCGCGACGGCCGGGCTCGACGCATACCTCACCGGCTATACATCGGATCCGGCCCCCGAGGCGACGCCGGCCGCCGACGAGACCGAGGCCCCCGCCGAGACGCTCCCGACCGAGGAGGAGCTGCTCGCGGTCGGCGGATCCGATCTCCCGCTGATCGCCTGGCCGAGCCCCGGCTCCGCGGGCGACGACGCCGTCACTTCACTCGCCGCCGACGGATACGCGAGCCTCGTGCCGTCGTCGAGCACCGCCGACGGCGCGGCCGCGCTCGGCGAGGACGCCCTGGCGTACGACGACGAGCTCTCGGGCCGCCTCACCGAGATCGCGCAGGAGACCGACGGACAGGCGCGCGCGTCCGAGCTCGTCGCCGCGACGGCCGCGATCTGGCTCGCATCGTCGGCCGACGACCAGCCCCTGCTCCTCGCCCTCGACCGCATGGGATCCGACGCCCTCGCCGCCGAGGAGGAGGACGGCGACGACGACGAGGCCGACGCGACGCCCGACGTCACGGCCGAGGGCCTGCGCGACGCGATCCTCTCGACGATGCGCAGCCCGGGGCTCGACGCGCAGGGCCTCGGCGCGGTCCTGGACGCGCGCTCGGGCGCCGTCTCGCTCGCGGCGCCCTCCTCCGACGACGAGGGCGTCGCCGCCGTGCAGCAGTTCGCGGCGGACGAGCCGAAGATCGCGCACACCTCGACGGCGCTCGAGCAGCCGGCGCTCCTCACGAGCCAGACCCGGGCCGAGTTCCTCCGCACCATCGCGGTGTCGTGGGCGACCAACCCCGACGGCCAGCAGACGCGCTTCGAGGCCTTCGCGCTCCTCGACGCCCAGCGGATCGACGCCATCGTGATCCAGGAGCCGCAGCCCGTGCAGCTGCTGAGCCCCGAGGCGCCGATGCCGATCTGGATCCAGAACGACCTGCCCTACACCGCGAAGGTCACGGTCATCGCAACCCCGAACGACCCGCGCCTCAGCATCGAGGAGCGCACCGAGGTCACGGCGCAGCCGAACAGCGCGACGCGCGTCTCGATCCCGATCGAGGCCCGCGTCGGCAGCGGCGACGTGACGGTGCACTACCGGCTCGAGGCGGCGACGGGCGACCAGATCGGCCCCGACCGATCCATGCAGGTCACGGTGCGCGCCGACTGGGAGCGCATCGGCATCGTCGTCATGGTCGTGCTCGTCGTGGGTCTTCTCGGCTTCGGTGCGTACCGTCAGGTGCGCCGCCGTCGCAGGGAGAAGGCGGCAGAAGCGGAGCCCTCGGAGTGAATCTCGGCAGATCCAGCGCCATGATCGCGGCGGGAACCCTCGCCTCTCGCGTCACGGGGCTGCTGCGCTCGATCGTGCTCGTGTCGGCCATCGGCGCGGGCGGGCTCGGCGCCGACGCGTTCGCGATCGCGAACCAGATGCCGAACTACATCTTCCAGGTCATCTCGACCGGCGTCCTCACGGCGGTCTTCGTGCCGCAGATCGTGAAGTGGTCGCAGGAGGAGGACGGCGGCAGGCGCCTCCTGTCGAAGCTCTTCACGCTCGCGACCGTTATCCTCCTGGCCGTCACCGTGATCGCGACCGTCATCGCGCCGCTCCTCATCGGCCTGATCTCGTCGTTCCAGACCGACGCGCAGTACGAGCTCGCGGTCGCCTTCGCGTACTGGTGCATCCCCCAGGTCTTCTTCTACGGCATGTTCGCCCTCGTCGGCGAGACCCTCAACGCACGCGGCATCTTCGCGCCCTACGCCTGGGCGCCGATCACCAACAACATCGTCTCGATCGCGGGCTTCGGCCTCTTCATGTGGCTGTTCGGCCCCGGCCGCCGCGACATCGAGGCCTACGACGGCACGATGATCGTGTTCCTCGGGCTCACGGCGACGCTCGGGATCGTGGCGCAGACGGTCGTCCTCTTCGCGTTCTGGCGCCGCACGGGCCTCCGCCTCTCGCCCGACTTCCACTGGCGCGGCATGGGCCTCGGCCAGCTGCGCCGCGTCGCGACGTGGAGCGTCGGCATGCTGCTCGTCGGCCTCGTGGTCTCGGCCGTGCAGCAGCGGGTGATCACGACCGCCTCGTCGGACGCCGTCGTCAACGCGTCGAGCAACATGTGGTTCAACGCGTGGCTCGTCTTCATGCTCCCGTACTCGCTCATCGTCATGAGCATCGGGACGCCCTACTTCACGCAGCTGTCGCACCACGCGCACGCGGGGCGGCACGACGCCGTGAAGAGCGACATGAACACCGCGATCAAGACGCTCGGCCTGCTCGTGGTCTTCGCCGCCGTGACGCTCATGGCCGCGGCCGTCCCCGCGGCACGGATCTTCTCGAGCGACCTCGCCGAGGCCGAGGCGACGGCACCCGTCCTCATCAGCTTCCTCGTCGCGCTCGTGCCCATGGCGGTGCTGTTCATCGTGCAGCGCACGTTCTACGCCTACGGCGACACCCGCACGCCGTTCTTCTTCACGCTCTTCCAGGCGGCGATCGCGATCGCGGGATCCCTCGCCACGCCGCTGATCTTCCTGCACGGCGGCCTGACCGCAGGCGTCGCTCTCGTGCAGTCGATCTCGAGCACCCTGCAGGTCCTGCTGGCGATCTTCCTGCTGCGGCGCAAGCTCGGCGGGCTGCGGATCGGCGGCGGGCTCTGGGCGATCGTCCGGTTCACGCTCGCCGCCCTCCCCGCGGGCGCGGCCGGCTTCGCGATCTACCTCTGGGCGGGCGGCGCCGACGGCTGGATGGCGCAGGGCAAGATCCTCGCGGTCCTCGCCTGCGCGCTCATCGGCACCGTGTCGCTCGCGATCTACGTCGGCGTCCTGGCGCTCTTCCGGGCGCCCGAGCTGAAGCAGATCGGATCGCTCGTCCGATCCCGCCTCGGGCGGTAGCCCGCGGAAATCGGATCGGAGGTCCTCCCGGCAGGCAGATCTCCCTTTACGCGGCGGGGAGCGGCCGGCGGATCAGGTGCGATACAGCGCGGGCATCGAGTCGAGCAGGGTCCGCGTGTACGGGTGCTGCGGCGCGGACATCACCTCGGCTCCGGTTCCCTCCTCGACGATTCGCCCACCATTCATCACCGCGACGCGATGGGCGACGTGCGTGACGACCGCCAGGTTGTGCGTGATGAACAGATAGGTCACACCCGTCTGCTCTTGGAGGTCGACGAGCAGGTTCAAGACCTGCGCCTGCACCGAGACGTCGAGCGCCGAAGTCGGCTCGTCGAGGACGACGAATTCGGGCTTCGCGATCATCGCGCGCGCGATCGCGATGCGCTGCCGCTGGCCACCGGAGAACTCGTGGGGCAGGCGCGTCGCCGACTCGGCCGGAAGGCCCACACGTTCGAGAATCCCGGCGACCCGCTCGCGCCGCTCGCTTGGGGCCATTCCGAAGCCGCCGAGCGGCTCGGCGAGCGATCGAGCGACCGTGAACCGGGGATCGAGCGAGTCGTTCGGGTCCTGGAACACCATCTGCACGCGCCGGCGATGTCGCCGCAGTGCTGCCCCGCGGAGTCCTGTGACGTCAGCACCGTCGAAGGCGATCGAACCCTCACTCGGGCGCCGCATCAGGAGGATGGCACGTGCAAGGGTGCTCTTGCCGGAACCCGACTCGCCCACGAGGCCGAGTGTCTCGCCTCGCGCCACGGACAGGTCCACGTCGTCGAGCGCGGTCACTGCACGCGCTCCGTGGCCGAATCGCTGGGTCAGGCCCGTCACTCGGAGGACGGGGTCGTCGTCGCTCATGCGATCTCCTCGTGCCAGGCGGCATGTGCCGCGAAGTCGTTGTCGGACGAGATCACCGTGAGGGGCGACCGTGCGGCGACCGACGGCCGGGGGATGCTGTCGAGGAGCGCACGCGTGTATGGGTGGTGCGGGGTCCCGAGCACGGACGACACCGACCCCGACTCCACGATGCGCCCGCGATACATCACCGCGACGCGATCGCACAGTTGAGCGATCACGCCCAGGTCGTGGCTGATGAACAACACACCCATCCTCGTCTCATTGCGCAGGGAGCGGATGAGGTCCAGGATCTGCGCCTGCACCGTGACGTCAAGCGCGGTCGTCGGCTCGTCGGCCACAAGCAGGGCGGGACGCGCCACCATCGCGATCGCGATGACGACGCGTTGCCGCTGACCGCCGGAGAGCTGATGAGGGTAGTAGCCCACGCGGCGCTCGGGATCCGGCATGCGGACCGCGTGAAGGATCTCGAGCACGCGGGCCGCGGCCTCCCTGCGGCTCGCGAGACCGTGGATCCGTAGCACTTCGGCAATCTGAGCGCCGATCCGCATGGACGGGTTGAGTGCCGTCATGGGCTCTTGGAACACCATCGAGGCACGGGTCCCCCGCAGCCGGGACCATCCACACTCGTCAATGTCCCGAGTGTCGATCCCCGCGATCTCCCGCCGGGAGGCTTCAACATGAGCGCTATCAGGCAGGAGCCCGAGCGCCGCCAAGGCGACGGTCGACTTGCCGCTCCCGGACTCGCCGATCACGCCGACGATCTCACCGTGGCGGACCGTGAGGTCGATGCCGGCAACGGCGGGCTCACCATCGCCGTAAGCGATGGTGAGCCCTTCCAGCGCAAGCGCTTCAAGACGATCATCTGTCACTCTGCGAGCCAGCTCTCGGTCAGTCGGTAGCGGGAACCATACGGGTCGCTGTCGTAACCCTGCAGCGCGTTCGCGTCCCAGACCTCGAAGTTCGACGGCACGCTCATCGGCACGAGGACGAGCACCTGCTCGGCGACCTCGTCGTTCAGCTCCGCGGTCAGCTCGGCCTTCTCATCCTCATCGATCGCCGCCTTCGCCTCGGCGAGCAGCTCTGTGGCCCGCTCGGCGTCAGCGTTGCCCGACCAGTGGTTCATCGCCCCGGCCTCGGAGAGGAACGGGTCGAAGTAGAAGGTCGGGTCCGCGCGGTAGCTCCACGGCAGCGACACGAGGTCAGTGAACGTCTCGCCCGCTGTGAAGATGGGCGCGAGTTCGGCGGTCGGAGTCGCTTTGAGCTCCAGCGTGATGCCAGCCTCGGCCAGCTGCTGCTGCATCAGCTCGTAGATCGGGTGCTGGCTTGCCAGCGCGTCGGAGAAGTACGACAGCGTGATCGTCGGATCGGGCTGGCCGGCCTCGGAGAGGAGCTCCTTTGCAGCCTCGACATCACGGGTGTAGTACGGCGTCTCGTCCGTGACCTCAGGCGCGGCCGGATCCCCCGCGGGGATCGCGGTCGACACCTCTCCATACCCGAACATCGCGGTGTCGATGAGCGCTTGCCTGTCCAGCGCGAGGGAGACCGCCTGGCGGACGCGGACGTCCGAGAGCGGACCCGACTCAGGGTTGATGAAGATGGGGAGGCTCTGCGTGTAGGAAGGGTTGCCGAGTGTCAGCCCGCCCTGAACCGCCTGATCAGCGAGCGTCCCGTCGCCCAGGTAGGCCGCCTGGACGGTGCCCTGTTGAAGCGCGGAGAGACGGGTCGACTCATCCGGGATCACCGAAAGCACGATCTCGTCAACGTACGGACCGGCGTCGCCCGTGTAGTACTCGTTCCGCGTCAGGGTGAGGCTGACGCCGTCCTCCCAGTCGGTCACCTGGAACGGCCCCGTGCCGTAGGTCTGCACTGAGCGCTCGTCCTCGCTCGCGGCGCCGTACCCCTCGCGTCCGACGATCATGAAGGTCTCGCGATGGGACACCGCGTTCAGGAACGTGCCGTCGGGGCTCGAGAAGTGAAAGGTGACCTCGTCGTCGCCGGTCGCTTCGACGCTCTCGAGATTCGCGAGGTACGCCTTCTTCGAGGTCGTGGCCTGCTGGTAGGTCTCGAACGTGTACACGACGTCGTCGGCCGTGAAGTCGGATCCGTCAGCGAACTTCACGTCGTCGCGCAGGGTGAACACGAACGTCGTGTCATCTGGCTGGTCGTACGAGAGCGCGAGGCCGGGCTCGATCTCGCCGTCGTCGTTCTTGGTGAGGAGCGTTTCGTAGCCCTGATCCATGATCGTCTGGGCAGCGAGCGCCGTCGCGATCATCGGGTCGACGCCGCCGGCCGTCGGCTGCGCGCCGATCGCCCAGGTCAGTGTTCCGCCGTCGACGGGTTCGGATGTCGCGGCGGTCTCGGCGGTCTCGGCCCCCGGGCTGCATGCGGCGAGCGCGATGACTAGTCCGACGGCGAGTGCCGCGGCGGTCGTGCGTGCGAATGGTCTCATGATGTTGCCTCCTGGCGTGAGGGTGCGGTGGTGCGGGGAGATGGTGCGGAGGGAACGGATCGGGGGCGCCTGCGCGATTGCGGCAGGTGCGTCTCGCGACGGGGTTGCAGGAACTCCTGCACGCCGTCGGCCAGCAGGTTCCAGCCGGCGGAGAGCAGGACGATGAGCAGTGCAGGGAAGAGGATCACGAGCGGCTGCAGCTGCATGAAGCGCGTGAACTCGCTGATCATCCGGCCCGCAGAGGGCTCCGGCGCCTGAACACCTTGGCCGAGGTAGCTCAACGCCGCTTCGAGCAGCACGACCGCCGAAGCGACGGAGGCGAACTGGACGAGCAGGGGCGTCAGGGCGTTCGGGAGCAGGTGCCGAAGGACGATTTGAGGCGCGCGGGCCCCGCTGAGCTGCGCCGCGAGTACGAAATCGCGTTCGCGCAGCGCTACGACGGGGGCGCGCATCACCCGCGCGAAGGAGGGAGCGAAGACGATCCCCAGCGCGATCACGAGAGGCACCGCCCCCGTGCCGATGATGACGCCGACGACGAGTGCCACGAGGATCGCGGGGATCGCCAGCGCAGCGTCGACCAGCCGCATCAGTACCGTGTCGACCCAGCCGCCCGTGTACCCGGCGATCAGGCCGACGGCGGTCCCGAGCAGCGCGGCGAGAAGTGCGGCGACTCCCGAGATCACGAGGCTCGACCGCCCCGCGAGCGCGAGCCTCGTGAGCGAATCACGCCCGACATTGTCCGTCCCGAGCGGGTGCGCGGCGCTTGGCCCCTCGAGGTTCCCCCCGACGGTCGCAAGCGGATCATAAGGCGGCCAGAACGTCATGACGCCTGCCAGCAGCAGCACTCCGGCGAGGATGCCGAATCCTGCCCAGAAGGCGGGCCCGGGGCGACGCCGATTGGAACGCGCGCGGTTCGCCGGACGCGTGGTGAATCCTCGTGTGACGCTCATCGGCTGTGCACCCTCACTCTCGGGTCGATCAGGGGATAGAGGAGGTCGACGACGAGGTTGATCGCGACGTAGACCGTCCCGAGGACGAGGACCGCGGCCTGGATGACGGGGTAATCCGTCGCGCGGATGCCGTTGATCAAGAGGCTTCCCATGCCGGGCAGCGCGAAGACCGCCTCCGTGACGACGGTCCCGCCGACGAGCCCGGCCAGCTCGATCCCGACGATCGTCGTGACAGGGATGAGCGCGTTGCGCAGGGCGTGGCGGGCGACGAGTCGAGACGGCGACGCTCCCTTCGCGCGAGCTGTGCGCACGAAGTCCTGGCCGATCGTGTCGAGAAGCGACCCCCGGGTGAACCGCGCGACGAGAGCGGCGAGGGCGAGGCCGAGCAGCAGCGACGGCAACAGCAGGGTCCCCGTGCGCGAGGCGAACCCTTCGGCGGATCCTCCCGCGGAGATGAGTGGGAGACGCAACGAGAGCGAGTTGACGAGGATGAGTACCGTCGCGATGACGAACGGCGGTGTCGCAAGGAACACGAAGGACGATCCGCGCACCAGCACGTCGCCGAAGCGGTTCACGCGCACGGCCGCGAGGACGCCGGCCGGCACGCCGATCACGACGCCCCAGGCCGTCGCCATCGCAGCGAGCTGGAGACTCAGCGGCAGGCGCGTCGCGAGCAGCGTCGAGATATCGTTCGGCATCGTGATCGCCTGGCCGAAATCGCCGCGGAGGACGCCCCCAATCCACACGAAGTACTGCGTGTACCACGGCCGATCGAGCCCGAGCTCGTGCCGCAGGAGCGCGAGCGCCTCGGGATCCGGGTTCGCGGGGTCGGCGAACGCGGCGACAGGGTCGCCGGGGATGAGGCGCACCATCGAGAAGACGAGCAGCGAGAGGACGAGGAGGACGAACAGAGAGGACAGGAGTCGGGAGATCAGGTAGCGGATCATGCGGAGGCCTCCGTCGGGTGTGCGTCGACGAGATTTCTCGGCTTCCCGCCGCTCTGGATGAGCGCGAGCTGGTCGGCGACGAGCCTGTGCAGCAGGCCGAGCATCGCGGGTGTGTTGCCTCCGACGTGCGGGGTGATGAGAGTCTGCGGCAACCGCCACAGCTCGTGTTCCGGGGGCAGCGGCTCCGGGTCGGTGACGTCGAGGGCGGCGCGCAGACGGCCGCTGCGCAGCTCGGCGATCAGCGCGCTCGTATCGACGACCGGGCCGCGTCCGACATTGACCACGGTCGCGCCGTCGGGCAACCGGGACAGCAGGTCGACGCCGATGAGGCCACGTGTCTCGTCTGTCAGCGGCAAGGCGCAGATGAGGGCCGTCGCGTCCGACACGGCGTCCTGGAGGGCGTCGAGGCCGAGCACGTCGACGGGACGATCGCCAGACGCATCGACGCGCGCGGTGCGGGCGACCGGCGTGACCCGGGCGTCGAAAGGCGCAAGCCGTCGCAGGATCTCCCGGCCGACGCCTCCATATCCCAGCACCACGACATGACGGCCAAGCAGACCGGGCATCCGGCTGTTCGCCCACTTCGGCGCGGCATCGACGAAATCGGGGATCCCTCGTACCGAGGCGAGGAGCAGGGTGAGTGCCAGTTCCGCTGTCTGGCCTTCCATGACCCCCGCCGCGTTGGCGAGTACGCACCCGGGCGGCAAGAGTTCCGGCACGCCCTCGTAGCCGATCGAGGGCAGCTGCACGAGGCGCGTGCGCGGAGCCCGGGTGAGCGCAGCGGCGATGTCGGCGAGCCCGACATAGCCGGGGTTCGGTGTCAGGCTGCTCGTGTGGAATGGCGTGACGATGACATCGATCTCGCCAGCGTCGGCGCCCATCGGGTCCCCCACGAGGTCCCAGGTCGCGAACCGAACAGCGGCTTCGGCCGGCAGGAATCGCGCGACGAGGGCGGGATCGAGCAGCGAGGGCAGCGAGGCGATCACGGGCGGCTCTCCTCGTACTCGCCGTCGACGACCGTGCCGACGACATCGATCGCCGCGATCCCCTCGACAGGCGTCTCGAGCGGGTTCCGCTCGAGAATCGTCAGGTCGGCGAGATAGCCCGGGCGGAGCCGGCCGAGGCGGTCGTCCATGTTCGCGGCCCAGGCGGCGTGGGTCGTGATCGTCTCGAGCGCCTCGAGCACCGTGAGCCGCTCTTCGGCGCCGATGACGGTTCCGCGCGAGCTGCGGCGCTCCGCAAACGACTGCACGATCCGCAACGGCGTTCCCGCCAGAGGGCGGTCGGTGCTGCCGATCACGCGCACACCGGCGTCGACGAGCGAACGCCCGCGATAGAGACCCGCCTCACGGTACGAGCCGAGCTGAGCGACGAAGTCGTCACCCTGGTCGTACAGGAAGCAGGGCTGGCTCGCGATCGTGATGCCCAGCTCCGCGAGCGCCTCGATCTGGTCGTCGCGGATGTAGCCGCCGTGCTCAAGGCGGTGGCGACGCCGGTGGCCGGCAGCCTGCGCGGCGCCCTCGCGGAACGCCGCGATGGCTGTGTCGATCGCCTCATCTCCGATGGCGTGGACAGCGAGCTGCCATCCGGCCCGATGTGCGTCGACGATCTGCTCTGACAGGAGCGCCGGGTCGTCGCGGAACACGCCCCGTTCATCGGTTCCCGCATAGGGCTCGGTGAGACGCGCAGTGCGCACCATCATCCCGCCGTCGAGCACGAACTTGAGCGCCCCGACACGCAGCATGTCCGATCCGAATCCGGTGCGCAGTCCGAGGTCGAGTGCTCGCTCGAATCCGTCGACACGGGAGGCCGCTCTGGGACGGAGGGCGTCCCAGCTGGGCATGACCTGTATGCGGACGGGGAGCGATCGCGACTCCCGGAGCCGCAGGAAGGTGTCGAGGTCGAGCGGGTTGAGGCTGCCGATCGATCCGCCCGCGCCCGCGTCGATGCAGAAGGTGACTCCGTCCCGGCGCGCCGCCTCGGCGGCGACGCGAACGGTCTCCCCAGCGTCATCCAGCCGATAGGGCAGACGCTGGTCGTAGACGAGCGCCTGCCGATCCTCTTTCAGGAGCCCGACGGCGACGTCGGGGTGGCACCGCGCAGCGGGGTCCGGGAGCGCGTCGAGGACCGCGGTCGAGACGACCGACGAATGGCTGGAGATGTGACGGGCCCACGCGCGCCTTCCCCCAGCGGCCCGGTCGAGCTCCTCCGCCGTGAGGTCCCGGCCGAGAACCCTCTGGTCGTATCCGCTGATCTCGATCCACTCGTCGACCCCGCGGGCCGCCGCGACGGACCCGATGAGCGCGAGCGCCTCAGCGGGCGTGCGGGCCCCAGAGATGTCGATGGCGCGCATCCCCTGGCCGGTGAGCTGCAGATGCGTGTGCGCATCGATGAAGCCCGGCAGGACGGTCGCCCCGCCCACGTCGATTCGCTCGGCCACGGCGATCCCGTCGATGTCGTCATCGAGGCCGGCGATCCGGCCGCGCCACAGCCCGATCCGGGTCGCGGTGGGTCGCGACGCATCGAGAGTGACGACACGCGCGTTCTCGATCACGGTGTCCAGCAGCATCAGTGTCCTGCCCTTCGCGGAGCCGAGCCGTCCTCGGCGTCCCGCATCGCCCGCGCGATGTCGCGATGCTCCTCCTGCGGCGAGCGCTCCAGGTGCGCGATCGTCGACGCTCGGTCCTCCGGCGTGCGGTTCTGGCCGATCTTCTGCTTCGCCTGCGCCTCGTCGACGAGGATTCGGAACCCGATGACCGCAGGGAGGAGCTCGTCGATGCGGCCCTGGGCTCGCGCGTCGAGGGCCCAGGGCCCGCCGTCCGCCGGCTGCTTGCGGCGCTCGTGAAAGTCGATGAGGTCAACGAGGTGCGACCGGAGCTCCGCGCGGTCGCGCATCGGCTCAGCGGGGCCGCTCACGTGCGCGACAGAGAAGTTGTAGGTGGATAGGCCGGGGGTGTCGCCGTACCAGCCGCCGCTGACGTAGGCGCGGGGTCCATGGAAGACGCACAGCACTCGCTGGCCCGTCGTGATCGCCGCCGCGAGGGGGTCGACGCGCGGGATGTGCCCGATCAGCACCATGCGGTCGTCATCCCTCTCCTCGAAGAGGAGGGGGAGATGAGCCGCACGTAGCGGCGCCTCGACGACGAGCGTCGCGAGCGTCTCCGCCGTCGCGAGAACGCGGAGCGCGGATCTGGCGTCCGCAGAGAAGAGAGGGTTGACCCACATATAGATGTCCTAGTACAGTTACAAACTGTGTTATTTGACCACTTGGCAGGTTTAGTTTCCTCAGGCCAAATCGCCGATGCAATTTCACGAGCGGTTCGTAACGGCGAGTTAACCCAGGGCGCGCAACTCCCCTCGATCCGCAATCTCGCCGAAACGATCGGCGTGAGCCCGGGCACTGTGGCGCTCGCCTACCGATCGCTCCGCGAACGCGGCGTCGTGACCACCGCGCACGGCCGCCGAGCACGGATCGCCGACCGGCCCGCCTTGCCCCGCCCCCTACGCGTCCCGTTGCCACCTGGAGTGCAGGATCTCTCGACCTCCTCGCCCGCGCCGGACCTCCTCCCGGACATCGCAGCCCACTTGACGCCGAATCTGTACGAGCCGCTCCTCTACGACGGCCCGCCCGTGGAACCCCACCTCGCCGAGATCATGCGTGACCAGTTCGCGACCGACGGGATCGACGGAGTGCTCACCGCCGTGAACGGCGCCCTCGACGGCATGGAGCGAATCCTCTCGACCTGGCTTCGACCCGGCGACGCTGTGCTGGTCGAGGACCCGCAATGGGTGTCGTCGCTCGCGCTCTTCAGCGTGCTGGGCCTCGACATCGTGCCGGTCGCGGTCGACGACGAGGGGATGATCCCCGCGCGCCTGCGCGAGGCTCTCGCCTCGCGGCGCTGCTCAGCCCTCGTGCTGACGCCTCGCGCGCAGAACCCGTCAGGCGCGGCGCTGAGCGCCGAGCGCGCCGAGATCCTACGCGGCGAAATCGCCGCCTACCCCGACCTGCTCGTGATCGAAGACGACCATGCCGGTCTCATCGCCGGCGCGCCGGCGCGGACCGTGACGACTGGCCGCCGAGCGTGGGCCGTGATCCGCTCGATGAGTAAGGCCCTCGGGCCCGACCTCCGCGTCGCGATCATGGCGAGCGATGCCGACACGGCCGATCGCGTACAGGGGCGCCTGCTGATCGGGCCGGGGTGGGTGAGCCACTTCTCGCAGCGGCTCGTCTCCGCCGTCCTCGCTGATCCGGAGGCGCGGAGCGCCGTGGGGCACGCCGAGCGCACGTACACCCTCCGACGTGAAGCGCTCATCGACGCACTCGCAACGCGCGGGATCGCCTCACGCGGCCGCTCGGGCCTGAACGTGCTCGTTCCCGCGCCCGAGGAAGCGCCCCTCGCTGCGTTCCTTCTCTCGCGCGGTTGGGCGGTGCGGTCCGGCGAGGCCTTCCGCCTGGGCTCTCGCCCGTTCCTCCGCGTGTCTATCGCCACGCTCGACAGCGAGCGAGCGCCCGAGTTGGCCGACGCGTTCGCCGAGGCGATGCGGCCCGGCGACCGCCGCGCCATTTGACCCCTGTCGAAAGGATCCCCATGAAGGCATACGTGTTCCAAGCTCCCCACCGGGTCGTGCTCCGCGACCGCCCCGACCCGCGCATCGTCGCCCCGGGCGATGCGGTCGTGCGCGTCACCGCGACGTGCGTCTGCGGGTCCGACCTCTGGTACTACCGAGGCGAGAGCCCACGGGAGCACGGACAGGGGATGGGCCATGAATTCGTTGGGGTCGTGACTGCCGTCGGTGCCGAAGTGCGCGGCCTGCGCCCCGGGGACGCAGTGCTCGCGCCGTTCCGGTGGAGCGACGGGTCATGCGCACACTGTCGCTTCGGTCTGAGCTCCGCATGCGTCTCGGGAGGGATCTGGGGGGAGCCGGGCGCGGACGGGGCTCACGGCGAGGCTGTGCGCGTTCCCTTCGCCGACGCCACGCTCGTGCGCCTCCCCGGCGAGCCCGTCGGCCGAGAGGCCCTTCCGATCCTGGCGGCCGCCGACGTGCTCGCGACGGGGCATCACGCAGCCGTGAGTGCGGGAGTGCGCGCCGGCTCCTCTGTCGCGGTCATCGGCGACGGGGCGGTCGGGCTGTGCGGCGTGCTCGCCGCACGACGACTCGGTGCGGAGCGCATCGTGGTGTTCAGCAGGCACCCACAGCGGCAGACGATCGCACGAGTCTTCGGTGCCGACGAGACACGGCCCGAGCGCGGAGACGCGGTCATCGAGCTGACAGCGGAGCTGACCGACGGCGTGGGGTTCGATTCCGTCCTGGAATGCGTCGGCACGGGAGAGTCGATGACGACAGCCATCGAGGCTGTGCGACCGGGTGGCGGCGTCGGGTTCGTCGGCGTTCCGCACGGGTCCGAGATCCCCGCGGCCCGCCTGTACGGGAAGAACATCCGCCTGTCGGGCGGCCTGGCCCCGGTGCGCTCCTACCTCGACGAGCTCGTGCCCGACGTCCTCGACGGATCACTCGACGCGTCGCCGGTCTTCGACCTGGAGGTGGGGTTCGCCGACCTCGCGGACGGCTACCTGGCGATGCACGAGCGCCGGGCGATCAAGGCCTTCGCGCTGCTCTGACGATCCGTCATCCGTGGTGGGCATCGATCCGCCCCGAAGACACCAGATCGGGCGTCGTCTCCGCCGGAGGGCTTCCCTACAGCCGCCGCGGCGCGATCGAGGTCTCGACGGCCCGGCCGTCCTCCGCGACCACGCGGTACGCGGATCCGTCCGACTCGGCGACGAACTGGGTGGGCTCGGTGCCGCGGTAGACGATGCCGACCCCCTCGTCGACGGCGTAGCCGCCCGGGATCGCGCCGTCGGCGATCGCCGCGTGGAAGGCGGGGCGACGGCCCGGCTGCGAGTCGTAGTGCACCGCGATCGAGGTCGGCACGAAGCCCAGCGCGTCGTCGACGACGTTGATCGTGTCCCCGCCGAACGACGATGTGGGCCCGCCGGCGTGCCAGCAGATCGCGCCGGCCGAGACGCCCGCGAGCACGACGCCCCGCTCCCACGCGCGGCGCAGCACCTGGTCGAGCCCGTGCGCCCGCCACACGGCGAGGAGGTTCACGACGCTGCCGCCGTTGACCCACACGACGTCGACATCGGCGAGCGCCTCGTCGAGGTCGGGGAAGTTGCGCCCGAAGAGCCGGATGTGGAACGCGTCGACCCCGGCCCGCGCCGCCGCGGCGAGCTCGTCCGACTCGGACGGGCGGGGATCCCCCTGCGCCGTTCCGATGATCGCGACCCGTGCGCGGCGGCCCTCGACCCCGGCCAGCTCGACCGCGTACCGCTGCAGCGGGCTGAAGTCGATGCCGTGCCAGGTCGAGGGGGTCCAGCCGCCGCAGGTGGCCAGGATGGTGCGTTCCGCCATGGGACTCAGTGCTCCGTTCGTCAGAGGGTGACCGGCCGATCGTATGCCCGCACCGCGTAGACGCGGGCGTCGGGCACGCCGTTGGTCGCCGTCACGCGGATCCGCAGCGCCGTCGTCGAGACGGGCTCCTCGAGGGTGTGGATCCGATGCCTCCTCCTGTTGCCCGTCGCGCCCGCGACGGCCGTCCACGAGCCGTCGACGAGGGCCTCGACGGCGTAGTCGCGCGCGAGCTCGGGGAAGATCGGCTCGGGCGTGCGGTGGTGGTGGAGCGTGTTGAGCTCGGTGTCGACGTCGTCGTCGAAGACGAGGCGCACCTGAGCCACCGTCTGCGGGGCGTCCCACTCGAGCAGCAGGTGCTCGTCGAGGGCCTGCGACGGCGGCTGGTCGAGCAGGTCGGACGGGTCGTCGGCCGCGCCGCTCGCGGCCGACGACCACATGTTGGGCCCTCCGTAGAAGCGCTGGAAACCGCCCACGGCGCGCGCAGGGGAGTAGGCCTCGGTCGGCGGATCGAGCCGCGCGACGACGGTGCGGCCGCGCAGCGGGATCGCGGGCCACGCCACGTTCGCCTCCGACGCGTCGAACTCGACGTTGTCGTCGCCGTCGGCCTGTGCGCGGCGCACGAGCGAGATCACGCCGGGCACCTGCTCGTCGGCGAGGCGCACCGACACGGCGGGGTCGGCGTCGAGCACGACGACGACGTTCTCGGCCTCGCCGGGCGCCCACGCGAGGGGCAGGCGGATCCACTGGGCCCGGCCCGCCTCGACCGCGACGTCGGCCTCCGCCTCGCGCCGGATCGGGACGGCGTTCTGCCGCTTGCCCGTGGTCCACAGCGAGGCCCTGAGGGTCGTCGACTCCGTGACGTCGAGGAGCACGTCGACGCCGTCGATCCGGGGATCCGCGGGCACGACGAGACCCACGGGGTCGACGAGGGGGAACGGGACGCCGGACGAAGACGGCGTCACGTCGGCGCGGTGCGACGTCGCGCTGACCCGCGCCGCGCGTGCGAGGTCGAGCGGATCGTCCCCGCGCACCCCGAACACCGACGCGTCCTGCCGGAGCAGCAGCTGGCGCAGCTCGGCCGCGTGGTCGCGGGCGATGTCGCGCGGCGTGACGCCCTTCGCGAGGGCGAGCGCGGCGCCCGTCGCCGCGGCCTCGCCGAGCGTCCCGCACGTCGCCATGACGCGCGACGACCCGAAGGCGATGTGCGTCGCCGAGATGTCGCGCCCCGCCATGAGCAGGTTCGCGACGTCCTTCGAGTACAGCGAGCGGAAGGGGATCCCGTAGATCCCGTTCGAGAAGCGCTGGTGAGCGCCCGGCTGGGTCGCATACATGCCCTCGACCGGGTGGAGGTCGATCGACCAGCCGCCGAACGCGACGGCGTCGTCGAAGTCGACCTGCTCGAGCAGGTCGTTCTGCGTCAGCACGTGGTCGCCGAGGAAGCGCCGGTACTCGCGCTTGCCGGGCAGGTTGCCGACCCATTCGAGGTCGAGGTTCGCGGCGTCGAACTGCCCCGAGTTCTTGATGTGGTCCCAGATCCCGAAGATCACCGACTTCAGTTCGTCGCGGATGCGTTCGTTGTCGTCGACCGTGTCGAGCTCGCCGCCCCACTCGATCCACCAGTAGTGCGTCCCCGTGTCGCCGGATCGGAGGATCCGCGACTCGAGGATCGTCGTCTCGTGGATGTTCTTCGTCGACTCGGGCGCGACGAAGCGCACGGGGTGCCCGACGTCCTTCGTGTGGAAGAGGATCGTGGATCCGAGCAGCTGCCTGTCGGCCTCGTCGGGTGCCCACGACTCGCCGAACTCGTGCTTCGCCTCGCGCCCGATGCGGTGCGAGGCCCCCGCGAGGGCGCCGACGAGGCCGTCGCCCGTGCAGTCGATGAAGGCGGGGCTGACGAAGTCGCTCCACACCTCGGATCCCATGGTCCAGCCGCGCACCCGCTCGACGACCCGCTCGCCGTCGCGATCGACGGCGTCGACCTCGCGCACGTCGGTGTTGAGGAAGAGGCGGATGTTCGGCTCGGCGCGCACGGCGTCGAGGACGACCTCGTCCCAGATGATGGGGTTGCCCTCGGGGTTGCGGAACTGGTTCTCGACGTACAGCTCGCCGACGACGCCCGACTCACGGGCGAAGCGCTGCACGCCGTGGGCCGTCGCGCCGCACACCCACACGCGCACCTCGCTCGACGAGTTGCCGCCGAGCACGGGGCGGTTGCCGACGAGGGCGACCCGCATGCCGAGGCGTGCGGCCGCGATCGCGGCGCACACCCCGGCGAGGCCCGCGCCGACGACGGTGATGTCGGACGTGACGGTCTGGGTTCGCATCAGGAGATGAGGCCCTCGATCGTGCCCTTCGCGGTCGCGAGGGCGTCGGTCGCGGACGCCTTGCCGATGAGCACCGACTGCACGGCCTCGGCGATCGCCGAGTCCATCTGGCCGTAGTTCACGTAACCCCACAGCGGGTTCGACGTGGCGGTCGCGGTGATCTTCTCGGCGAAGGCGACGTTGAACGGATCCGCCGCCACCTCCTCCGACGCGAGGCCGGCCTCGGTTGCGGGCGGCAGGCCGCGGTCTGCGAAGTAGGAGGCGACCTGGTCGGGGTCGCTCGTGATCCACTGCGCGAAGTCGGCGGCGGTTCCCTCGCCCTCTCCCTCGACGACGCAGATCGCGCCGCCCCAGAAGACCGAGACGGGGGTGTCGCCGGCCTTCACGGTGGGCCGCGTCATCGGCGTCATCTTGTCGACGATGTTCGGGTCGCTCGCGGCGTCGACGACGGCCGAGACGCCGACGGGGGCGTCGTCGTAGAGCGCCGCGGTCTCCTGCGCGAACAGGTTGCGCGCCGCGAAGCGGTCGACGTCGGGCGAGATGAGGCCCTCGTCGTACAGCTTCTTGTACCACTCGACGGCCTTGACCGAGGCCTCGTCGCCGAGCGTCACGGTGTCGTCCTCGACGACGGTGCCGCCGAAGGTCTGGATCCACATCATGATGTCCTTGAGCTGCGCGACGTCGGTCGACGCCGCGTAGGGGATCACGCCGATGCCCTTGAGGGCGCGCAGGCCCTCCTCGAACTCCTCGATCGTCTGCGGCTCCATCGAGGCGCCCGCCTTGTCGAAGAGGTCGGCGTTGGCGATGAGGCCGATCGCGCCGATGTTCCACGGCAGGGCGTACTGCACGCCGTCGAGCTGCGAGGCCTTGAGCGCCGAGTCGGTGTACCCGCGGCCCTCGGCGTACGAGCCGAGATCGCGGAGCTTGCCGAGCGCCGCGAACGCCGACAGCCAGGCGAGGTCGACGTGCGCCGCGCCCGTGAACTGGCCGCCGCGCACCTGGAGCGTGAGCTGCTTGAGGTAGTCGTTGTACGGGTAGGTGACGCCGGTCGCCGTGACGCCGTTGTCGGATCCGTACGCCTTGAGGGCGGCCTCGAGCGAGGGCTTCGCGGCCTCCTCCGAGAGGCTCCACGACGCGAAGTCGAAGTCGGTGGGGGTGCTGTCGGTCGCCGGCGCGGCGGCGTCGCCGGACGCGGCGGTGCCGCCCGTCGCGCAGCCCGAGAGGGCGAGGAGTCCGACGGTTCCGAGGCCGACAGCGGAGAACCGCAGCAGGTCCCGGCGCGAGAACGTGGTGAGGGGCATGATCTCTCCTTTGATTCAGCCCTTGACGGCGCCGGCGGTGATTCCGCCGACGAGGAAGCGCTGCAGCAGCATGAACGCCACGGCGACGGGGATCGAGACGAGGAGCGAGGCGGCCATGAGCTCGGGCCAAGCCGTGTCGGCCTCGCTGATGTAGGTGTTGACGAGCCCGGGCGGCAGGGTCTGCTTGTCCGGCCCGGCGAGGGTGAGCGCGAAGATGAAGTCGTTCCAGCCGCGGACGAAGGCGAACAGGCCCGAGGCGACGAGGCCCGGCGCCGCGAGCGGCATCACGATCTCGTGGAAGATCCGCCACGGCCCCGCGCCGTCGATGCGCGCCGCCTCGATGAGGTCGTCGGGCAGGTTGTCGAAG
Organism: Microbacterium indicum DSM 19969; assembly: GCF_000422385.1. GTDB lineage: Bacteria > Actinomycetota > Actinomycetes > Actinomycetales > Microbacteriaceae > Microbacterium > Microbacterium indicum. The sequence continues at coordinate 39,931 of NZ_AULR01000004.1, read as the reverse complement.
AAGCCCTTCAGCATCCACACGCACAGCGGGAGCGTGAACGTCGTGAACGAGATCACGAGGGCGAGGTAGGTGTTGAGCAGGCCGAACTGCGCGAAGACCAGGTAGAGGGTCACGAGCAGCAGCGCCTGCGGGAACATCTGGCTCGAGAGAACGAAGTACATGAGCGAGGTGCGCCCGCGGAAGCGGTACTTCGAGAACGCGTACCCCATGTACATCGACACGACGACCGAGAGGACGGCGGTGATGAGCGAGACGACGACGCTGTTGCGCAGGTAGACGAACAGCTCGGATCGCCGGAACACGTCGACGAAGTGCTCGAACGTGATGTCGGTCGGGAACAGCGCGGGCGGGAACCGGAACACCGAGCTGTTCGGCGTCAGGGCCGTGACGAGCAGCCAGTACACGGGCGCGAACGCGAACACCGCGATGATGACGAGGGCGATCCACAGGGCCCAGCGCGGCGGCTGCTTCGCGCGGCGGCGCGGCGCCGGGCGGGCGGATCCCGTCACGATCGCGTGCGTCGAGTCCGCGGCGACGCGGCTTTCGGGGAGGAGAGCGGTCATCGTCCTGCCTTTCGCGCGTCGCGCTCGGAGAAGGTCACGTACACGACCACGAGGATCGACAGGAGGAGCATCCAGAGGAGCCCGATCGCGCCCGCCTGGCCGAGGTCGTAGCCCGTGAACGCCGTCTCGTAGACCTCGGTCGCGAAGGTGCTCGTCGTGCCGGCGGGGCCGCCGCCCGTCATGACGAAGATCGTGTCGAAGTGCTGGAAGTTCCAGATGAACTCGAGGAGCATCACGAGCCCCGCGACGCCGCTGATGTGCGGCCAGGTGACGGCGAAGAACCGGCGGATCGTGCCGGCGCCGTCGATCGCGGCCGCCTCGTGGAGCTCGCCCGGCACCGACTGGAGGCCCGCGAGGAGCATGACCATGACCCAGGGGAACGAGTTCCAGGTCTTCGCGATGATCAGGGCGCCCCAGGCCGACTGCGTGTCGAACAGCCACGCGACAGGCGAGTCGATGATGTGGAGCTGCATGAGGATCCCGTTGACGACGCCGTAGTTGCCGTCGAAGATCCACGACCAGAGGAACGAGACCACGACGCCCGGGATGAGCCAGGGGATGAGGAACGCGCCGCGGAGGAAGCGCTGCCCGAAGAAGCGCTGGTTGAGCACGAGCGCGAGGGCGAGCCCCAGGACGAAGGGGCCGACGGTCGCGCCGACGGTGAAGATCAGCGTCTGTCCGACCAGGCGGCCGAAGTCGTTCGTGATCGCGTGGGCGATGTTGTCGAACCCGACGAAGGTCTGCCCGGGGTAGAGCAGGCTCTCCTCGAAGAACGCCGACGCGAGCGAGCGGATCAGCGGGTAGACCACGACGGCGCAGAGCAGGATGACGCCCGGCAGCAGCAGGAAGGTCAGGAAGGACCTCTCGGTGAGCGGCATGCCGCGCCTGTTGCGGCGTGGCTTCGCGAGATCGGGCGCGAGCTGCGCGGTCATCATCGGCCTCCAGCGGGGTGGCATCGTCTTTGACGTCATCGGGCACCCGGCGGGTGCTGAGGTTCATCGTGCACGAGAGTTCGCGATGTTGCAATGCCTATGCACTATGTGCATGATGGGGGACATGGCTGCAGAGAAGGGGTCGAACCAGAGCGTCGAGAAGGCCGTCGCGCTGCTGGAGGCCTTCCGCGACGGACAGGCGCACCGCGTCGGCGAGGTCGCGAAGGCGACGGGCATCGGCCAGTCGACCGCGTCGCGGCTGCTCGCGACGCTCGAGACGGCCGGGTTCATCGAGCGCGACCCCGAGACGGGGCTCTACGCCCTCGGAACCGAGCTCCTGACGCTCGCGGGCGTCGCGGTGAACCGCAACCCGGTCCACCGGGCGGGGCGCATGGTCGCGCAATCGCTCGCCGCGAAGCTCGGCCTCGGCGTGAACCTCGGCGTGCGCCACGGCGCCGAGCTCGTCTACGTCGCGCACTTCGAGGGATCCCGATCCCCCAAGTCGCACACCCTCCTGGGCGAGCGGGTTCCCCTGCATGCGACGAGCATCGGCAAGGCGGTGCTGTCGGGGCTCGACCGCGCCGACCGCGACACGGTCCTCGCGCGCGGCCTGCCGTCGTACACCGACCGCACACACGCCGACAGGGCGAAGCTCGACCGCGAGCTCGCCGTCGTCGCGCGGCGCGGCTACGCGACCGAGGTCGAGGAGTTCGTCCTGGGGCGCGCGTCGGTCGCGGCCCCGATCGTCGACAGAACCGGATCCACGATCGCGGCGATCTCGATCTCGGGCCCGCTGACGGCGATCGACCTGTCGACCCGCGAGCGGGAGCTGGCCCAGACGGCGGTCGAGACGGCCGACCGCATCAGCACGGCCCTGGGCTTCCACGGCCCGGGCTACTGACGCGCTGAAGGACATCTTTCCGCCCGTCGGACATCGAATTCGATGTCCATCAGGCAGAAAGATGTCCTTCCGGCGGGTCAGGCGACGATCGCCACACCCCGCGCGGGGAGCTGAGCCCCGCCGTAGAGGTAGCTGCCCTCGATGCCGTCGAGCGCGATCTCGTCGTCGGTGCGGTTGATGAGGAAGCGCACGTCGCCGCGCACCGCGAGCTCGACGCGGCCGCGAAGGGGCTCGGGGAGCTCCGACTCGACGCCCGCGAGCAGCGCGGGCAGGACGGCGGCGATGCCCTCGGCGCCGAGGCGCGTCGACACATAGGCGGCCGATCCGGATCCCACGGGGCGGCGCGTGATCGCGGCGCCGCCGGCGAGGTCGCCGGACGTGTAGGTCGCGAGCACCTCGACGGCGGGGTCGACGACGTCGACGGGCTCGCTCCAGAGCGACCCCGAGGTGCCGTTCGAGAGGGGCTCGGTCTCGCCGTCCCACAGCGGGCGATACTCCTCGACGCGGACGCCGAGCAGCTCGCGGAGCGCGCCCGGGTAGCCGCCGAGCCACGCGTGATCGTTCTCGTCGACGACGCCCGAGAAGTAGGTCGTCACGAGGTTCCCGCCTCCCGCGACGTAGCCCTCGAGCTGCGCGCGCAGCGCCGCCGGGACGCTGTACAGGACGGGCGCGATGACGACGCGGTAGCCGTCGAGCGCGTCGCCCGCGGGGACGACGTCGGCGCGCACGCCGGCGTCGAGCAGGGCCGTCCACCAGTCGAGGGCCTCCCGCTGGTAACGCAGCTTCTCGCTCGGGTGCGAGTCGAGCTCCGCGCCGCGCCACGAGTCCCAGTCGAAGAGGATCGCGACGTCCGACTGCGCGCGATCGGATCCGACGACCTCGCCGAGCGAGCGGAGGATCCGGCCCAGCTCGACGACGTCGCGGAAGACGCGGGTGTCGGCTCCGCCGTGGGGGACCATCGACGAGTGGAACTTCTCGGCCCCCGCGGCCGACTGGCGCCACTGGAAGTAGCAGACCGCGTCGGCGCCGTGCGCGACGTGGGTGAGCGAGTCGCGGATCAGCTCGCCAGGCCGCTTGGGCCGGTTGATCGGCTGCCAGTTGACGGCGCTCGTCGAGTGCTCCATGAGGTACCAGGGTCGGCGGCGCGCGAAGCCGCTCGTGACGGCCGCCGAGAACGACAGCTCGTCGCGCCCCTCGGTGACGTAGTGGTCGTTCGACACGAAGTCGATCTCACCGGCCCAGTCGGCGTAGTCGGCGTGCCGCGTCTCGCCCATGACCATGAAGTTCGTCGTCACGGGGACGCCGGGGGTCAGGCGGTTGAGGATCTCGCGCTCCGCGATGAGGTGGTCCTTGAGCGCATCCGACGAGAAGCGGATGAAGTCGCGCTGCTGCGTCGGGTTCGGGAAGGTCGCGGCGGTGCGGGGCGGCAGGATCTCCTCGAAGGATCCGTACCGCTGCGACCAGAACGCGGTTCCCCACGCGTGGTTGAGCGCCTCGATCGTGCCGTAGCGCTCCGCGAGCCACAGCCGGAACGCGCGCGCGGCGTCGTCCGAGTAGTCGTAGGCGTTGTGGCAGCCGAGCTCGTTGCTGACGTGCCACGCGACGATCGCGGGGTGCTCGGCGTAGCGCTCGGCGAGCTTCTCGACCATCTCGAGCGCGTAGGCGCGGAAGACGGGCGAGGTGGGGCGCCAGTGCTGGCGTCCGCCCTGCGTCAGCGTCACGCCGTCGGCCGTCACGGGGAGGATCTCGGGGTGCTTCATCGTGAGCCACGGCGGCGGCGAGGCCGTCGCCGTCGCGAGGTCGACGCCGATCCCGTTCGCGTGCAGGAGATCGATGATCTCGTCGAGCCACGCGAAGTCCCACACGCCCTCGGCGGGCTGGATCCGCGCCCAGGAGAAGATCGCGATCGACACGACGTCGACGCCAGCCTCCTTCATGAGGCGGACGTCCTCGTCCCACACCTCGCGCGGCCACTGGTCGGGGTTGTAGTCGGCGCCGTACGAGATGCGGGGCGCGGTGCCGTCGGGCGTTCGGAGCCAGCGGTGGCCGGTCATGCTGCGGATCCTTTGCGGAGAGGAAGAGGAAGAAAAAGGGGCGGGGATCCGTGCGGATCCCCGCCCGTGAGGGAGCGACCCGAAGGTCACTCCATCGTGAAGCCCTGCTCCGAGCCGTAGCTCTCGAGCGTGGACTGCCAGGACGCGAGGCCGTCGGCGATCGTCGTGTTGCCGAGGTACGCCTGGCCCACCGAGTCGGGGAAGACGGTGTTCGCGTACGCCTGGAACGGCAGGTACTGCCAGCCCTCGACGACGTCGGCCGACGCCTGCGAGAGGATCTCGTTGGCCTTCTGGCCGCCGAAGTAGTCGAACTCCTTGTTCAGGAACTCGTCCGACTCGAGGTCGGCCGTCGTGGCGGGGAAGCCGCCGCCGTCGATGCGGATCTGCACGCCGTCGCCGGCCGCCATGAAGTCGAGGAAGTCGTAGGCGAGGGCCTGGTTCTCGCTGCCCGCCATGACGCTCATCGCGCTGCCGCCGTTCTCGCTGTTGGCCGCCTCGCCCTCGTTCCACGTGGGCATGGCCGCGACGCGCCAGTCACCCGACGCCTGCGGGACGCCAGACTCGAAGTTGCCCGGCATCCACGCGCCCGTCGGGAGCGTGGCGATCGTGCCGTCGCCGAGGCCCTGGTACCACTCGTCGGTCCAGCCGGCGATCGGCGCGAGGAGGTCCTCGTCGACGAGCTGCTGCCAGAAGGTCGCGAACTCCTGCGAGCCCTCGTCCGAGAAGTCGATCGACACGTTCGTGCCGTCGACCTGGAACGGCTGGCCGCCGGCCTGCCAGATCATCGACGTCGTGAATCCGGCGTCGCCCGCGTCGGCCGCGAGGTACATGTCGGGGTTCGCCTCGTGGAGCTTGCGGGCCGTGTCGAGGAACTCCTGCCACGTCGTCGGGACCTCGAGGTCGTACTCGTCGAAGACCGACTGGTTGTAGAAGAGCGCCATGGGGCCCGAGTCGAGGGGGAGTCCGTACACGCCGTCGCCGCCGTACGTCACCGAGCTCCAGGGGCCGGTCGCGTAGGTGTCGGCGAGGTCGTCGGCGCCGAACTCGCTGAGGTCGGCGAGCGAGTCGCCGATCGCGTACTGCGGGAGCGCGAAGTACTCGATCTGCGCGAGGTCGGGTCCGCCGGATCCGGCCGTGATCGCGTTGGAGAGCGCCGTGTACTGGTCGGCGCCGGTTCCGACGTTCTCGACGTCGATCGTGACGCCCGGGTGCGCGTCCTCGTAGGCGGCCGCGACGTCGGGGATCGTGGTGTCCCACGCCCAGACGGTCAGCTCGCCGCCCTCTTCGGCCGCGGCGTCCGGATCCTCGGCGGATCCGCCGCTGCAGCCCGCGAGAGCGAGCGCGCCGATCCCGGCGAACGCAGTGGCCGTGAGCACGCGGCGCGTGGTTCGGGTCATCTTCATGGTGGTCAACTCCATCGTTGGTGGTGCGGGGTAGGGATTCGGGTCATTCCTTGACGGAACCGGCGGCCAGGCCCGACTGCCAGTAGCGCTGCAGGAAGAGGAAGGCGATCATGAGCGGGACGACCGTGAGCAGGGATCCCGTGAGCACGAGGTCGAAGATCGCCTCGCCGCCGACGGTGCCCGCCTGGTTATTCCACTGGTTCAGGCCCAGGATGAGCGGGTACCAGCTGCTGTCGCGCAGCATGATCAGGGGCAGGAAGTAGTTGTTCCACGTGGCGACCATCGTGAACAGCAGGACCGTGACGGTCCCGGGCGCCAGGAGCGGCATGCAGACCTGCCAGAACGTGCGCCACTCGCTCGCGCCGTCGATCCGCGCGGCCTCCATGAGCTCGGTCGGGATCGCCTCGGTCGCGAAGGTCCACATGAGGTAGAGCCCGAAGGGCGAGATCAGCGACGGGATGATCACTGCGAGGGGGGTGTTCGTGATCCCCATCGAGCTGAACATGAGGAAGGTCGGCACGGCGAGCGCGGTCCCGGGGACCGCGACGGCGCCGATGACGACCGCGAAGACGGCCTTCTTGCCGGGGAAGTCGAACTTCGCGAGCGCGTATCCGCCGAGGATCGACAGCAGCGTCGCGCCGCCGGCCCCGACGATCACGTACAGCAGGGTGTTGCCGAACCAGCGCAGGAAGATCCCGTCGTCATAGGTCAGCGTGCGCCAGATGTTGTCGAAGAGGTTGAAGTCGTGCCCGAACCAGAGGCCGAAGGTCGACAGCAGGTCGCCCTGCGACTTCGACGCGTTGATGAGCAGCCACACGAGGGGGAGCAGCGAGTACACGGCGACGAGCGCCATGAGGATCGTGAGCAGGATCGAGCGCTTGGGCTTGTCGATCGTGCCGAGCTTCGCGCGGGCGCGGTTCTTCTTCGACGCGTTGGGCGAGAGGGTGACGAGGGTCGTGCTGGTCATGTCACGCGTCCTTCCGCATGCCGCGCAGCTGCACGACGTAGGCGACGATCATCGTGATGACGCCCATGATGATCGCGACGGTCGCCGAGTAGTTCTGCTGCTGGCCCGCGAACGCGAGCGTGTAGGCGTAGAGGTTCGGCGTGAACGACGTCGTGATGGCGTTCGGCGCCATCGACTGCATGATGCTCGGCTCGTTGAAGAGCTGGAAGCTGCCGATGATCGAGAAGATCGCCGCGATGACGATGGATCCGCGGATCGCGGGGAGCTTGATCGACCAGATCACGCGGCCCTGGCTGGCCCCGTCGATCGCGGCCGCCTCGTAGAGCGACGTCGGGACGACGCGCAGCGCGGCGTAGAAGATGAGCATGTTGTAGCCCATGAACTCCCACGTCACGACGTTTCCGATCGAGGCGAGGATGAGGTCGGGCGACAGCAGGTCGGGCAGGTTGACGCCCAGCAGGTCCTCGAGGTTGCCGACGAGGCCGAAGCGCTCGCCGTACATGAAGCCCCACATGAGGGCCGCGACGACCGCGGGCACGGCGTAGGGCAGGAAGATCGAGAGCCGGAAGAAGCTCTTGCCGTAGAGCCGGCCGCTGTCGATCGCGAGCGCGACGAGCATCGACAGGCACAGCATGATCGGCACCTGGATCAGCAGGAACATGCTGACGCGGAGGGCGCCCTGCCAGAACGCGCCGTCCGTGAACGCCTGCACGTAGTTGTCGAGGCCGACGAAGGCCGTGCCGCCGATCATCTGGGTGCGGAACAGGCTCAGGATGATCGCGTAGACCAGCGGCGCCACGAAGACGAGCGCGAACACGATCGCGAAGGGCGCGAGGAACGCCCACCCGGTCCATCGTCCTCGGGCGGCCCTGCTCGTCTTCCTGTTCGTCGCACCCCCTCGGGTGGGGGTCGTCGTGATCGACATCGTCGTCATGCTTCTCTCCTCGCTTCGTCGCGGCAGACTCCCCCATGTTTACGCAAACATCCGTGTTTCGCTAGTCTGAATCCGGAATCCGCGATCACGAAGAGGTATCGATGCCCGAATCCACGCGCCGTGTCTCGATGGCCGACGTCGCCGCGCGCGCCAGCGTGTCGTCGCAGACCGTCTCGCGCGTCGCGAACGGCACCGGGACCGTCGTCGACGCGACGCGCGATCGGGTCATCCGGGCGATGGACGAGCTCGGGTACCGGCCGAACAGCGCCGCCCGGGCGCTCAAGCTCGGGTCGTTCCGCACGATCGGGGTCCTCTCCCGCACGCTCTCGACGATCGGCGACGTGCGCACGATCGAGGCGATCTCGTCGTCGGCCGCCGCCGAGGGCTACGCGACGACTCTCATCCCGGTGCACGCCGCGGCGCCGGGAGACGTGGATCGCGTGTTCTCGCGCCTGCAGGAGCTCGCGGTCGACGCACTGATCCTCAACCTCGAGTCGCCCGCGCTGACGCACGCCGCGTCGCTGCTGCCGCCCGGCGTGCCCGTCGTCTACATGGATCCCGAGGCTCCCGGCGCCCGCGTCGTCGTCGACACCGATCAGAACGCGGGCGGGGCGACCGCGACCCGGCATCTGCTCGAGCTCGGGCACGAGACCGTGTGGCACATCGCGGGCCCCGCGGAATCGCGCCCCGGCGGCCGCCGCGAGGCGGGCTGGCGCGCGACCCTCGAGGCGGCGGGCCGCGCCGTCCCAGAGGTGCTGCGGGGCGACTGGTCGGTCGAGTCGGGCTACCTCGCGGGCCGCGAGATCGCCGGGCGCGACGACGTCACGGCCGTGTTCTGCTCGAACGACCAGATGGCGCTCGGCATGTACCGCGCCCTGACCGAGGCGGGCCGGTGGGTTCCGGGCGACGTGAGCGTCGTGGGCTTCGACGACACCGAGGACGCCCGCGGCTACGCCCCGCCCCTCACCTCGATGCACCAGGACTTCGACGACGTCGGATCCCGATGCGTCGCGTCGGCGCTCGCGCTCGTGCGGGGCGACGGCGTGCCGCCGCTCTCGGTCGTCGAACCCGAGATCGTCGTCCGGTCGAGCACCGCGCCGCCCCGCTGAGCGCCCCTACCGGGCCGAGACCTCCACGATCAGGGCGTGCTGCGGCGCGAGGGTCGGCAGGGGCAGCCCCACTGTCCCGAGAAGCGCCGCCGGCACCGTCAGACCGGCCTCGGAGCGCGCGCCCTCGACCCAGGCGGGCTCGAGATCCTGCATCGTCCGCGGTCCGCCCGCGAAGTCGAGGATCCGCACGGTGTACGAGCCCGCGGCCGGGAGGCCCGGGAGCACGACGGATCCGCTCCGCGCGGCCGGCGCCGTCTCGGTGCGGCTCCAGCGGTAGACGGCGCGCGAGCCGTCGTGCGCCACGACGCCGTCGAGGGCCGCGCCCGCGTCGAGGCCGTCGGCGTGCACCGCGCGTCCGCCGTGGAGGAGGGGCCTCAGGCGCTTGTGCTCCGCGACCCAGCGCGCGACCTCGGCGAGCTCCTCGTCGGTGCACTCGAGCAGGTTCCACTCGATGCCCGCGTGCCCGAAGAACGCCGACGCCATGCGCGCCGACAGCGACGTCGCGCGACCCGTGGTGTGCGCCTCTCCCGGGCCGATGTGCCCGCCGATGAGCTCGGGCGGCAGCAGCAGGCCCGTCCAGCGCTCGATGCGGCCGCGCTCGACGGGGTCGTTGCAGTCGGACGCCCACACGCGGTCGGTGCGGTCGAGGATCCCCAGGTCGATGCGCGCGCCTCCCGCCGAGCACGACTCGATCTCGAGGCCGGGGTGGCGCAGGCGCAGCTCGTCGAGCAGCGCGTAGAGCGCGAGCGTCTGCTCGTGCACGATGGGCCGGTCGGCCCCGTCGCGGCGCGCGACGGCCTCGAGCAGCTCGCGGTTGTGATCCCACTTGATGTAGTCGATGCGGTACTCGGCGACGAGGGCCGAGATGCTCTCGAGCAGGTGGGCGAAGGCGTCGGGGCGCGAGATGTCGAGCACCTGCTGATTGCGCGAGGTGCCCGTCGGGCCGTCGGCCGGTCCGAGGATCCAGTCGGGGTGCGCGCGGGCGAGGTCCGAGTCGGGGCTGATCATCTCGGGCTCGAACCAGAGACCGAACTGCATGCCGTGCGCGCGGACCCGCTCGACGAGGGGGCCGAGGCCGTCGGGCCAGGCGTCGGGAGAGACCGTCCAGTCGCCGAGCCCCGTCCTGTCGTCGCGGCGCGATCCGAACCAGCCGTCGTCGAGGACGAAGCGCTCGACGCCGACCTCGGACGCGCGGTCGACGAGGCGGCCGAGCGTCGGGAGGTCATGGTCGAAGTACACGGCCTCCCAGGAGTTGAGCGTCACGGGGCGCGGCGAGCGCGGGTGGCGGTCGCGGGCGCGCAGGCGGTCGTGGAAGCGGGCCGAGACGCCGTCGAGGCCAGCGTCCGACCAGGCGAAGAGGGCCGTCGGCGCCGTGTAGGCGTCGCCCGGGGCCAGGCGGATCTCGCCGGGCGCGAGGCCCTCGCCGAGCCCGAGGACGCCCGCGTGGGATCCGGATCCCTCGGGCAGCCTCTCGGCGAGGTAGCGCTGCTCGCCGCTCCATGCGAGGTGAGCCGCCCAGACCTCGCCGCGGCCGAAGCCGAAGCCCGCCGTCCCGGCGGCGAGGAGGAAGGGGGAGTCGTGGCCCGGCTTGCCGCGTCGCGCCCGGCGCAGGTGCGTTCCGAAGCCGAACGCCGAGCGCTGCGGGGAGCGTTCGCGGCACCAGCGTCCCGTGAAGTCGAGGATCTCGCCCGCGCGCTCGGGGACGGGAAGCAGCGCCGTGAGCGCCCCGAGCTCGTAGACGCCCTCCGCGTCAGCACCGCGCTCGAGGCGCTCGTCCACCGAGAGGACTCCGAAGCGGTCGACCGCGAGCGCGACCCGGAGCGTCAGGCGGGTGATCCGGTCCTCCAGGACGAAGACGGCGGATCCCTCGCCCGTGCGCTCCCAGGAGGCGAGTCGGGGCCGCGGCGTCGTCGCCGATCCGGCCGCGTGGCCGTCGAGGGTCGGCGTGCCGCTCCACGCCTCGCGCTGGGTCGCCCAGAGCGGGAAGGTGCGCGGCGCGTTCGGCTCGGAGCCGAGCACCCCCACCCCGTCCGCAGCGGCGAGGGCCGCGAGGTCGGCGTCGGAGAGGGCGCCGACGTCGGCGCCCCAGTGCAGGATCCGGGGGACATCGGTGCCGAGCGCGACGACGACGCTCGACCCTCCGCCGCGCAACGACAACGCTGCAGGTGTCTGAGTCACCCCGCGATTCTCCCGGGTCGCGCACGCGGCGCGCAACACGGCGGAACCGCGGGAATACACGGCACGTAGCATGGGTTTCAGCCGTCAAGACACCCGCCTGAGGAGGCAATCCATCGTGCGCGATCTCATCATCATCGGATCCGGCCCGGCCGCCTGGACCGCCGCCATCTACGCCGCACGCGCGACGCTCAAGCCGACGGTCATCACGAGCCAGGTCGAGGTCGGCGGCGAGCTGATGAACACGACCGAGGTCGAGAACTTCCCGGGCTTCCCCGAGGGCATCATGGGGCCCGACCTCATGGCGAAGATGCAGGCGCAGGCCGAGAAGTTCGGCGCCGAGGTGCTCTACCAGGACGCGACCGAGCTCGACGTCGACGGCGAGGTCAAGAAGGTCACCCTCGGATCGGGCGAGACGCTCGAGGCGAAGGCGCTGATCTACGCGACCGGATCCGCGAACCGCAAGCTGGGCCTCCCTCGCGAGGAGGAGCTCTCGGGCCACGGCATCTCGTGGTGCGCCACGTGCGACGGCTTCTTCTTCCGCGAGAAGGAGATCGTGGTCGTCGGCGGCGGCGACTCGGCGATGGAGGAGGCCAACTTCCTCACGAAGTTCGCCTCGAAGGTGTACCTCGTGCACCGCCGCGACGAGTTCCGCGCCTCGCGCATCATGCAGCAGCGCGTCTTCGACAACCCCAAGATCGAGGTCGTCTGGAACAGCGAGATCGCCGAGCTCCAGGGCGCCTCGGGCGTCACGGGCGTCGTCCTGCGCGACACCGTCACGGGCGACACCCGCGAGCTCCCGATCGAGGGCATCTTCGTCGCGATCGGCAACGACCCGCGCACGCACCTCGTCCACGACAAGCTCGAGCTCTCGCCCGCCGGCACGATCGCGCTCGAGGGCCGCTCGTCGCGCACCTCGGTCAAGGGCGTCTTCGCCGCGGGCGACGTCACCGACCCGCACTACCGTCAGGCCATCACGGCCGCCGCGAGCGGCACGGTCGCCGCGCTCGACGCCGAGGAGTACCTCGTCGAGCTCGCCGACCGCCCCGCCGAGGCCGTCGCCGCCTGATCCGCTCCGTTTCTCAACACAGGGAGATCGCTATGACCGCTGCATCCACCACAACCGCCGACTTCGAGAAGGACGTCCTCCAGGCCGACGGGCCCGTCCTCGTCGACTTCTGGGCCGTCTGGTGCGGCCCGTGCCGCATGGTCTCGCCGGTCCTCGACCAGATCCAGGAAGAGAACCCCGAGAAGATCAAGATCGTCAAGGTCAACGTCGATGAGAACCCCGAGCTCGCGATGAAGTACCAGATCACGTCGATCCCGGCCATGAAGCTCTTCAAGGGCGGCGAGAACGTCACGACGATCATCGGCGCCAAGCCGAAGCAGGCCATCGAGCAGGACCTCGCGCCCTTCATCTGATCCGCGCACCGCACGAACGGACGCCCTTCCCCACGCGGGGGAGGGCGTCTCGGCGTCTGGGGGGCGGCGTCAGTCGCGGATCACGCGGACGACCGAGTCCCACCGCCGGTGGGTGTTCTCGGAGCCCCAGAGCCGCCGTGCGGCCGGCGTGAGCTCGGGGTACTTGTGCGCGATCTGACGCAGCAGTCGCTGGTTGCGCGCATGCGTGGGACGCAGCCCTCCGTCGGCCTCGATGTGCTCGGCGCGCAGCGTGAGCACGACGAGCTCGTCGACGGTCGGCAGGTCCTCCATGAAGTCCCACGGGTCCTCGCCTTCGCGCAGGCGCTCGTGGATGAGGCTCGAGAGCTCGTCCTGGGCCTCGGCGCGCAGAACCTCCACCGACGCGCGGCGGGGCAGCAGGGGCTCTTCGGAACTCACCCTTCCAGGCTACGCGCGGCCACCTGGGCCCCGGGTGGCCCTGTGGATACCCGTGTCAGGACTCGTAGCCGGTCTCGCCGATCTCCTCGAGGATCCGATTCAGGTCCTGAATCGACGCGAAATCGATCGTGACCTGGCCTTTTCGTGAGGTCAGCGACACCTTGACCTTGGTGTTCAGCCGGTCGCCGAGACGATCCGCCACGTCTGAGAGATACGCGCGGCGGGCGCCCTGCTTCGCCTTGGGCTTCGCGGCCGGCTTCTCGGCCGTCTCGAGGACGCGCCGCGCGGCGCTCTCGGCCGCGCGGACCGAGAGCTCCTCGTTGACGATCTTGTCGGCCAGCTTGAGCATCGCCTCGGCGTCGCCGTCGAGCGAGAGGATCGCGCGGGCGTGCCCGGCACTCAGAACGCCGGCGGCGACGCGCTGCTGCACGGGCTCCGGCAGGCGCAGCAGACGGATGGTGTTCGAGATCTGGGGGCGCGAGCGGCCGATGTTGGTCGCGAGCGCGTCCTGCGTGATCCCGAAGTCGTTCATGAGCTGCTGGTAGGCCGACGCCTCTTCCAGCGGGTTCAGCTGAGCGCGGTGGATGTTCTCGAGGAGCGCGTCGCGCAGCATGTCCTCGTCGGCCGTCTCGCGGATGATCGCGGGGATCTCCGCCAGGCCGGCCTCGCGCGACGCACGCGTGCGCCGCTCACCCATGATGAGCTCGTACGTGCCGTCTTTCTTGTCGCGCACGACGACCGGCTGGAGGACGCCGAACTCGCGGACCGAGTGGACGAGCTCGGCGAGGTCGTCGGCGTCGAAGAGCGTCCGCGGCTGACGGGGGTTCGGGACGATCGCGTTCGGGTCGATCTGGACGAGCCGCAGCCCGGGGATCTCGGCGAGCTCCTGCTCGACGGGTTCGGCCGCGGGGGAGGGGGCCTCGTCCTGAGCCTGCGGCTTCTTCGGCGCCGACTCGGCGACCGACGGCATCGAGGTGCGCGAGGTGCGCCGCTTCGCCGCGGGCTGCTTCGGAGCCTCGTCTGCTTCGGGCTTCGCCGTCTTGGCGGACGTGCTGCTCTTGGCGGCCGTGCCGCGCGAGGTCGCGGCGCGCTTCGCCGGCGCCTTCTTCTCGGCGAGGTCCTCCTCGACGGCCTGCGCGGCCGTGCTCGCGAAGAAGACGTCGGTGGGGCGCTCCTTCGTCTCGGTCGCCGTGGGGATGAGTGCGCCGATACCCCGGCCCAGACCCGTGCGCTTCGCCATCACTTCTTCCCCTTCTTGCGCGGAGCTCCGCGCTTCACGATCTCGACTGCCGCCTCGCGGTACGCGACAGCGCCCGCCGAGTTCGGATCATAGGTGATCACCGTCTGTCCGAAGCTCGGGGCCTCCGACACCCGCACGGAGCGGGGAATGAACGTCTGCAGGACCTCGTCGGGGAAGTGCTCGCGCACCTCGTCGGCGACCTGCTGCGCGAGGCGCGTGCGCCCGTCATACATCGTCAGGAGGATCGTCGAGACCTTGAGCCGCGGGTTGAGGTGCTTCTGGATCATCTTCACGTTGCCGAGCAGCTGGCTCAGCCCCTCGAGGGCGTAGTACTCCGCCTGGATCGGGAGGAAGACCTCGGTCGCGGCGCTGAAGGCGTTGATCGTGAGCAGGCCCAGCGACGGCGGGCAGTCGATGAAGACGAAGTCGAGGGGCTCCTCGAGGCCGTCCATGTACTCGATGAGCGCCGTGTCGAGGCGCTTCTCGCGCGCGACCTGCGACACGAGTTCGATCTCGGCTCCGGCCAGGTGGATCGTGCTCGGGAGGCAGAGGAGCCGCTCGTTCTCGGGGCTCTGCTGCACGGCATCAGCGATCGACATGTCGTTGATGAGGACGTCGTAGACGCTCGCCGTGTCGGACGAGTGGGGGATCCCCAGCGCCGTCGATGCGTTGCCCTGCGGGTCGAGGTCGATGACGAGCACCCGGCCGCCGAGGTCGGCGATCGCCGCCGCGATGTTCACCGTCGAGGTCGTCTTGCCGACCCCGCCCTTCTGGTTCGACACCGTCAGGACGCGGGTTCCGCCGTGGAAGTCCACGTCGGTTTCCTCGAGACGCTGCCTGCGAGCGCTCAGGTCCTGCAGCTGACGCATGATCGGGCTGTCGTCAAACGCGGCAGCCACATCGTTGGATCGCTGGCTCACACTGGTCCTTCCGTCGCCGAGGCCGACCTCCCCAGCCTATCCCGCGCCTCGACATGCGACGGGCTTGACCACGATGTTTCACGTGAAACACGAGGCAGATCAGCCCGCCGTGGTCGCGATTCTCGGCGATGTTTCACGTGAAACATCGGGTGCGGTGGTCTCGCGAGATTCGATACTTGGGGACAGCCTGGCGCCGCGTCGGAGACGTCGTTCTGGGCACCTTGACCAGCCGCCCCGATCCTCACCGCGCGGGCCGGACACTCGCCCAGCGTGCACGAGGTCTGCGCCCCGATGTTTCACGTGAAACATCGACTGCCGGTGGCACCCGGCCATGCCCTATGCATCCCGCGTCACCTCCCTGCGCTGCCGAGAGGTGATCGTCGGAGGCCCACGTGAGATCGGACCCGCAGGCGACGCCCCGGCCACTGCGTTCAAGGCCGTGGACATCCGGGTAGCTCCCGACCGCAGCCTCGACGTCCGAGATCGTTCGTCGGCTCGCAACCCCTCACCGCTCCTGGCTCGTCCCGCCTTCGTGCGGGCCGCGTCTTCATCGCCGTCTACCCGAGCGCCAGAGCCTGTCCGCCCCCCTTGCGTCGCAGCACGGGTTCCGCGAGCCTGCGCCACCCGTAAGCCGCTTCTCTTCGAGTCACCGTGACCAGCTCGGTACGTCTGCCTCGCCGACTGCCGGCCACCCCTCGTCACCCCCCACACTCCTTGTCTCGCGCCCGACCGACCGTCCGCCTCGCGTCGCTCCCGTGTCGACGAGCCAGTCGCCAGGAGTGCCGCACGCACTGTCCGCGGGATGCGCGGACCAGCGCCGAGTCGCTCGGTCCTCGGTGATCCCGCACCAGGTGACCGGCAGGCGTACCTCGAGAGGACCCACGCGTGCGAGCGCGATCGATCGGCGAGCGCTTCAGGCACTGAGTGTTGCAGCCTGTAGATGGACTGCCTGATCAGGGTCGGAGCCACCGTGCGAGGGTCGGGTCGGGCTCGAGTTGCCTTCACCGGTGACGCCGTTCTCGCCGGACGACACGTCACCCACCCCTTTCCACACACAGTGACGGCCCGCGCGACTGACCTCGCGAAGACGCCGCCGCCGGTTGCGCTCACGGCGATCGACGAATCCCTTCCGATGTTTCACGTGAAACATCAGCCTCACCGTTGTCCGTCGCGCGACGCGGCGTGCATCGATTGTCTGCTCGTGACAGTCGGGAACCTCCTCCGGTGCTGGCGACAGATGTTTCACGTGAAACGTCGACCCGAGTGAGACCGCCTGCCGCCCCGCCGCACGCAGCCAAACCCTCGCCTCCTTCGCGCGGCGACGGATCCCGAGAGGTCCGACGTATGCATAGCGTGCGATTCGGCGTCTGCGGACCGGTGCGATCGCCGCGCGGGATGCTCAAGCCCGCCAGCCCGCGTCCGGCGACAGGTTGAGATCCCCGCCGCCGCCCGCCCGACTCCGCACATCGACTCGGCGGCGTCCGGGCGCACGCGCACGCGTCGTCATCACAGGAGCTCCCGAGAGTCCCGCTGAGCTCTGCGCGAGGCACGTCGAGCGCCGGACGTCCCTTCCGTCGCCCGCGCGCCGGCAGGAGCTTCACGGCGCCCGACTTCACGGCGCCGCTGCGATCGGCGCACCTGCCCGACGACGAAAGCGACCATCGACCTGTCGGTGCCCGCGCTCGCTCGCTGCCTGCCGCCGCTCAGCCCGGGGGAGTGGCGCCGCCACGACGACGCCACGCACCCGATGCTCCGGATAGACGGCACGCACCGTGCGGACGCTCACTCGCCGTCACTCACCCCGCGACCCCGACTCACTTCCCGCCTGGGTCCAGCACTCACCGATCGATGGGCGGCGCCGCGCGAGGTGATCGCACCCCATCGAACTGCTCCCGCCGCTCCCGCGAGGCCGCGTCGGATGGCTGCGACAGCCGTCGATCGCCGGCCTCGTATCTCCGCACCCGCTCTCCTGCGGTCCGTCGACAAACCCTCTGGCGCCCTGCACCGCGCGTAGCGTAGTCTTATCGGCGCCGTCGTCCCACGAGCGAGGACCGAGTCGAGGTCGAACTTCCATCCCGACACCCGCCCGCCAAGAGTCCGTCGCCGGATCATGAAGCCTGAGGCACGGGCCCCATCGCCGACGTGTTTCACGTGAAACATCGACGGACCGGCGGGCACCCGGGGACCGTGGAGCAAACCGTGGCTGGCAGACTGGGGAGGTGGATCTGAGTCTCGCCCCGATCGACGCCGAACGATTTCCCGCCTGGCGGGCTCGGTGCCACGCGGAGTACGTCGCCGACCTGGTCGACTCCGGCGAGGACCCGCGCTCGGCGGAGCGGCACGCGCAGGCGTCGCTCGCCCAGGCCTTTCCCGACAACGGACCCACAGACGACCACGCGGTCTTCGACCTCGTCCACGACGTCGACGGGATCGTGGGCTACCTCTGGATCGGGCGCGACAGCTCCGGCGATCCCGCATCGTGGTAGGTCTGGAACATCGTCGTCGAGGCCGCGCATCGGGGCAGGGGATTCGGTCGCGCGGCGATGCTCCTGGGAGAGGAACATGCTCGCGCAGAAGGCGCCACCTCACTCGGCGTCTGCGTGTTCGGCCGCAACACCGCCGCCCGCGAGCTCTACGCATCGCTGGGATTCGAGATCACGACCGTCAAGAGGCGCAAGCAGCTCTGATCGCCCGCGCCAAGATATCGCGGACTCAGCGGCCAGACCTCGGCGCGAAGGCAGTCAATGGCGATGTTTCACGTGAAACATCGCGTGGGAGATCGTCAGCGCGCCGCGGCCGACAACCCCACACAAGAGACAGCCCGGCGCAACATAACTATTCAACAACCGTAGACAAAAGCTGACCCAGGCGCTCCGGGACGGAGAACTGCGGCCAGTGCCCGGATCCGATCCGAACGACCTCGACGTCGTCGATGGCCGCGAACTCCTCGCCGTAGGCACCCCACTGCGCCAGCGGCGAGCCCATCTCGTCAGCCGTGAGCCCGCCCATCAGGAGCGTCACAGGAACGCCGTACCGGCCGCCCGCGAGGGGCAGAGGCGAGGTCGTCACCGCGGCCGGGACGGAGAGCGCTCGTTCCGCGGCGCGACGGCGCGTGGCGGGGTCGAGATCGAAGGTGTCCTCCTCGGGAAAGAAGTCCCATCCGGGGAACGGCACGACGCCGTCCGCCACGGCGAACTCCGAGATCCCCGACCCGGGCGGGGGCGGGACCGTGTCGACGAAGACGGCGCGCGCCACGCGATCGGGGCGACGGTCGGCCGCCCCCCAGGCGACGTTCCCGCCGCCCGAGTGTCCGACCACGACGACGGGATCCGGCGACGCGTCGATCTCGGCGACGACCGCGTCGACCCACGTCGTGATGTCGATTCCCGCCACGGCGTCGCCCGGCAGGCCGACGCCGGGCATCGTCAGCGGGCGTGCCTCGATCTCGGGGGAGAGGTACGGCAGCACCGCGTCCCACGACGACGCGTCGAGCCACAGGCCGGGGATCAGGAGCATCCGCATGGGGCGAACGCTACGCGCCCTCCCGGGCCCGCGGAAGGGCCCTCAGGCGCCGCGGACGACGGCGCGCACGACGCGGGTGGGCTCGGCGATCACACCCTCGCCGAGGATCTCCACGCGCACGTCGCTGAGCTTGTGCTTGCGGATCACCTTGGCCGCCTTCTCGATCTCCTGCGGGGCGCTCTGGCCCTTGAGCAGGATCAGCTCGCCGCCGTCGCGCGCGAGAGGCGCCGTCCACGGGATCAGCGTGCGCAGGGCCGACACGGCGCGAGCCGTCACGGCGTCGAGCATGCCCTCATAGCGCCCGGCCTCCTCGGCACGCGCGCGCTCGATCGTGACGTTCTCGAGCCCCAGATCCTCGACCTGCTCCGCGAGCCACGCCACGCGGCGCTCCATGGGCTCGATGAGCACCCAGTGGACGTCGGGGCGGGCGATCGCGAGCACGAGGCCAGGCAGGCCGCCACCGGAGCCCACGTCGCCCACGCGGCCGCCAGCGGAGAACAGGGGAGCCGCGATGGCGCTGTTGAGGATGTGCCGGTTCCAGAGCCGCGGGAGCTCCTGCGGCCCGATGAGCCCGCGCTCCTCGCCGTGCTCGGCGAGGTTCTGCGCGAAGCGACGAGCGAGATCGATGCGGTCGCCGAACAGCGCCTCCGCCTCGGCGGGCTCCGGCTCGAGGATGTCTGCCATGGCGCTCAGGCGCGGCGGATGACCGTGTGGCGGTCGTTGCGCTCGCCGTACGACTCGGAGACGAGGCCCCGGTCGGACACGATGTCGTGCACGAGCTTGCGCTCGTACGAGCTCATCGCGGGCAGCGACGCCTGCGACGCGCCCTCGTCGAGCTTCGCCTCGGCGGCGTCGACGAGCTTCTCGAGCTCGGCGCGGCGGGCGTCGCGCGATCCTCCGACGTCGAGGATCAGGCGCGAGAACTCGCCCGTCTCGCGCTGCACCGCGAGGCGCGTGATCTCCTGCAGCGCCTGGACGGTGTCGGGATCCGCGAGCCTCTTGAGCGACTCATCCTCGCTCTCGACCGAGACGTACGCGCGCCCCTGACGCACGTCGAGCTCGAGGTCGCCATCGATGTCGGCGATGTCGAGGAGGCCCTCGATGAAGTCGGCCGCGACGTCGCCCTCGCGCTCGAGCTGCTCGGGAGTCGGGTCCTGGTGCGCGTCGGTCATGCCTTGCTCCCGTCGGCCTCGGGCGCGGATCCGCCCTGCTGGCCGTTCTGCTGCGGCTTCTGCTGGGGGGCCTTCTTGGCCCGCTTCGCGCTCTTCGGCTGCACGCGCTTCGCCTTGTTCTGGCGCTCGATCTCGGCCAGGCGGAGGAGCTCCTCCTGCTCGCGCTCGTACTCCTCGCGCGAGACGACCTTGCCCTCCTTGTTGATGGCCTTGCCGCGCTTCGCGACGCGCGCCTCGCGCGCCTTCCAGGCCTCGGACCCGGGGGTCGGGTTCTCGCGGATGATGTAGAACTGCTGGCCCATCGTCCAGAGGTTGTTGAAGAACCAGTAGCTGACGACGCCGAGCGGGAAGAAGACGCCCGAGAAGATCATCGCGAACGGGATGATGTACATCATCACGCGCTGCATCTGGTAGGCCTGGCCGGTCTTGGCCTCGGGGGAGAGGTTCTTCGACACGATCTGCAGCTGCGTGAAGAACTGGGTCGCGATCATCGCGGCGACGAGAATGATCAGCAGGACGATCGCGGAGACCGAGACCGGCGTCTGCTGGAAGTGCTGCACGAGCGTCATGTGCAGCGGCGCGATGCCGAACAGCGACGCGTCGTTGAACTGGTGCACGAGGTCGGACGTGAACAGCCACGAGTTGCGGCCGGGTGAGTCGGCGGCCGCCCATGTGCGGACGTCGTTCAGCGTCCAGTACAGCGAGAGGAAGATCGGGGTCTGGATCAGCAGCGGGAGGCAGCTCGACAGGGGAGAGGTGCCGTGCTTCTTGTACAGCGCCTGCGTCTCGCGGGCCATCGCCTCACGCGAGAGCTGATCGCGCTTGCCCCGGTACTTGTCCTGGACCTTGCGCATCTCGGGCGCGATCTCCATCATCTTGCGTTGGCTCTTGATCTGCCGCACGAAGAGGGGGAAGATCGCCAGTCGCACGATGACGACGACGCCTGCGATGGAGAGGATCCATGCGAGTCCGCTGTCCTGGGACATGCCGAGGTGCGTGAACACCCAGTGCCAGCCGACGAGGATCGCCTCGATCACCCAGCGGATGGGGACGAGGATGTTCCCGAGAAAGTCCACGGAAGGTCAGTCCTTTCGACGCGGCATGACGAATCCGCGAGGAGTCAGGTCGTACGAGAAGTGTTCGTGCGGTCGCACGTCGTCTTCGCCGCCGGCGGCCCAGGGGTGGCACCGGGCGATGCGCATCGCCGCCATCCCCGATCCTCTCACGAGGCCGTGCTGCTGCACCGCGCCGACGGCGTAGGCGGAGCACGAGGGGTAGTAGCGGCAGACCTCGCCGTAGAGGGGCGAGATCACGGCGCGGTAGGCGGTCAGCAGCGACAGCCCGAGGTTGCGCAGGATCAGACGCGGATCCAGGTAGCCCAGCACGCGGAAGCGCGCCGTGCCGTAGGAGGTCGAGGGGAGGACGCTCATGCCGATGCCCTGCGCTCGAGGCACGCGAGGATCTCGCGGCGCAGATCCGCGAAGGGCATCGTCGCCGCGGCGGGGAGCGCGCGGATCACGACGTCGGCGCCGTCGCGCAGGCCCGGCGCCGCCTCGTGGCAGATCGCCTTGAGCCGGCGACGCACGGTGTTGCGCGTGACGGCGTTGCCCACGGCCTTGCTGACGATGAAGCCGAAGCGCGCGGGGCGCGGCTCCTGCGTCAGCACGACATGCGTCACGCCGGGTGTGCTCGCGCACCGCGATCCCCGCCGGACGACTGTTCGATAGTCGATCCCGCGGGTGATCCGCTGCGTACGCGCAAGCACACCCGGCGTGAGGAAGAAGGTGTTACGCCGAGAGCTCGGTGCGGCCCTTGCTGCGGCGCGCGTTGAGGATCGCGCGGCCGGCGCGGGTGCGCATGCGGGCGCGGAAGCCGTGCTTCTTGGCGCGGCGGCGGTTGTTCGGCTGGTAGGTGCGCTTGCTCATCGTGTTCTCACTCCGGGTGGGATTGTCACCGGAATCGACTCACCGGAGACGTCGTACGAAACTGCCCAGGTAGGGCGGAAGTCAACCGAAACAGGCTACGCCGACGCGCCCGGATTCCGCAAACCGCGGGCGCAATCTGACAGTATCCCCACAGCGACCCCGCGCGCCCGGGAGAGACACGCGGATCCGGCGTCCGCGACGTTTGCGGCGAAGGCCCTTCCTGGCTAGCGTATTCCAAGTTATCCACAGGCTGTGAACAAGGGGGACGTGCGGATGGCAGAGGTACCGGATGTGCCCGTGTGGCGACGGGTCGTCGCCGAGCTCGAAGGCGACGATCGGATCACGCCGCAGCTCGAGGGCTTCCTGAACCTCGCTGTCGCGCAGGGCGTCATGGGCGGGGCGCTCTATCTCGACGTGCCCAACGACCTGACGGCCGGGCAGATCAACAAGAACGCCCGCGAGCCGATCATGGAGGCGCTCGCGAAGGTCGGGGAGGGCGTCGGGTCCTTCCGCGTCGTCGTGAACCCCGAGCTCGCCGATCAGGCGTACGTCCCCGAGCCGAACCCGATCGGCGAGGAGGCCGCGAGCCGGGCGGAGGCGGATCGCCCCGGGCCCCGCCCCATCGAGACGGCCCAGACGGCGTCGCGCAGCGAGACCCGCCTCAACCCGAAATACGTCTTCGACAACTTCGTCATCGGGCAGTCCAACCGCTTCGCCCACGCCGCGGCGGTCGCGGTCGCCGAGGCGCCGGCGAAGGCCTACAACCCGCTCTTCATCTACGGCGACTCCGGCCTCGGCAAGACCCACCTCCTCCACGCCATCGGCGACTACGCGCAGAACCTCTTCCCGGGCGTTCGCGTGCGGTACGTCTCGAGCGAGGAGTTCACGAACGACTTCATCAACTCGATCGCCGACAACCGCGGCGCCGCGTTCAACGCGCGCTACCGCGACCTCGACATCCTGCTGATCGACGACATCCAGTTCCTCCAGGGGAAGGCCGAGACGCAGGAGTCGTTCTTCCACACCTTCAACACGCTGCACGATCACGACAAGCAGGTCGTGATCACGAGCGACGTCGCGCCTCGCCTACTCACGGGCTTCGAGGACCGCATGCGCTCGCGCTTCGAGTGGGGCCTCATCACCGACGTGCAGGCGCCCGACCTCGAGACGCGCATCGCGATCCTCCGCAAGAAGGCGTCGAGCGAGCGGATCTACATCCCCGAGGACGTCATCGAGTACATCGCGACGGCGGTCTCGACCAACATCCGCGAGCTCGAGGGCGCGCTCATCCGCGTCTCGGCGTTCGCGAGCCTCAACCGCTCGGAGGTCACGCGCGAGCTCGCCGAGGGAGTGCTGCGCGACATCGTCGACAAGCCCGAGGACACGGTCGTCTCGCCGACCGAGATCATCGAGGCGACCGCGAAGTACTTCAAGCTCACGGTCGAGGACCTCTACGGACCCAGCCGCGCGCAGGCCGTCGCCCTCTCCCGACAGATCGCGATGTACCTGTGCCGCGAGCGCACGAGCCTCTCGCTGCCGAAGATCGGCCAGCTGTTCGGCGGGCGCGACCACACGACCGTGATGTACGCGACGAAGAAGATCACGGAGCTCATGAAAGAGAAACGCCAGGTGTACAACCAGGTGCAGGAGATCACGGCGCAGCTCGGCCGCGGCTGAGACGCGCCCGACTCCATCCACACGCCGATGCGTGTCGCCGCAGCATATCCGGCGACTTCTCCACACGTTATCCACAGGGCCCCCGATCGCCGGATCGGGGGCTTTTCGCGGTTTCCGGGCCCGTGTGCGGCCTCCGGCATGTGAACCCGCGGTGACGTATTCCCCAACTCGGCCTTGACAGACCGGATCCCCACCCCTTAATGGTTCTCCCCAGTGTGGACAAGTTGTGGATAACTGTGGAGACACGCGACCCGCTTGTGCAGGACACGCCCTCGGGGTGTGAAAAGCGCTGTGAGAGGCGAATCGCCCGCAGGTCGCTCGTCCACGCTGCCTCCGCACCCCGTCCACAGATCACAACGATGTAGTTCCCATGACCCGACAGGGATCCACAGAGTTATCCACATTCTCCACAGCCGTTAACGCTGTTAAGAGAACTTCTCTGAGAAGGGGATCCGATCACCTCAGGCGGCGGAGACCGGGGGTCGAGCGCGTCGACGACGAGCTACTAGCATGGGTTCTCCCGTGACTCGCGCCCATCGCGTCGAATCTCGCACCGTGTCGCGGGTAACAAGCCACAGAGGGAGTGCTCCGTGAAGTTCCACGTGAACCGAGACGTGTTCAGCGAGGCGGTCTCGTTCGTCGTCAAGCTGCTGCCGCAGCGCAACCCGCAGCCGATCCTCGCGGGCGTGCTCATCGAGTCGACCGAGGACGGGTTACTCGCCCTCTCGGCCTTCGACTACGAGGCCTCGGCCCGCACCGTCATCGAGGCGACGATCGACGAGCCCGGCACGATCCTCGTGCACGGCCGACTCCTGAACGACATCGCGAGCCGCCTCCCGAACGCCCCCATCGAGATCTCGACCGACGAGGACGGCGGCGTCGCCGTCGTCTGCGGCCCCGCCCGCTTCGCGCTCGCGTCGATGCCCGTCGAGGAGTACCCCGCGATCCCCGAGGTCACGGGCGAGTCGGGCCTCGTCCCGGGCGAGGACTTCGCGACCGCGATCGCGCAGGTCGCCTTCGCCGCGTCGCGCGACGACGTGACCCCCGTCCTCACCGGCGTCCAGCTCGAGGTCAAGGACCAGCACCTGAGCCTCGTGGCGACCGACCGCTACCGCGTCGCGATCCGCGACATCGACTGGGACGGCGCGCAGCACGACGCGACCGCGCTCGTCCCGGCGCGCACGCTCAACGAGGTCGGCAAGACCTTCTCGCACGGCGGCAACATCTCGATCGCGTTCTCGGGATCGGGCGACCGGGAGATCATCGCCTTCACGGCCGGGAACAAGACCGTGACGTCGCTGCTCATCAAGGGCAACTTCCCGCCCGTGCGCCGCCTCTTCCCCGAGCAGACCGGCCACTACGCGGTCGTCTCGACGAGCGACCTGCAGGAGGCCGTGCGCCGTGTGGCCCTCGTGCTCGACCGCTCGGCTCCCCTGCGCTTCACCTTCGGCCAGACCGAGGTGACGATGGACGCGGCCGGCGGCGACGCGGCGCGCGCGTCCGAGGCCGTCGACTCGACCCTCACGGGCGGCGACGAGGTCACGCTCGGCCTCAACCCGCAGTACCTCCTCGACGCGCTCGGGGCCGTGAAGAGCGAGTTCGCCCGCATCACCTTCACGTCGAGCGACAACGCCAACAAGCTGAGCCCGATCCTCGTGTCGGCCCAGACGTCGGCCGAGGACGCGGGGAACGACAACTTCAAGTACCTGCTGCAGCCCAACCTGCTGCTGCGCTGATCGGGCCCGGGCTCGAGACGTGATCGTCGAGCACCTGAGCCTCGTCGACTTCCGCAACTACGCGCAGGCCGAGCTCGGCCTGCGCCCCGGCACGAACCTGCTCGTCGGCCGCAACGGCCAGGGCAAGACGAACCTCGCCGAGGCGGTCGCCTACCTCGCGACCCTCGGATCGCATCGGGTTTCGTCAGACGCGCCGCTCGTGCGCGAGGGCAAGGAGGCGGCGTTCGTCCGCGCGCGGCTCGTGCACGGATCCCGCGCCGTCCAGCTCGAGCTGCAGGTCAACAAGCAGGGCTCCAACAAGGCGCGCGTCTCCGGCAACCCCGTCCGGCCGAGCGAGCTGCCCCGGTACGCGCAGGTCGTCCTCTTCGCCCCCGAGGATCTGCAGATCGTGCGGGGGGATCCCTCGGTCCGCCGCCGCTTCGCCGACCAGCTGCTCGTGCAGCGGATTCCGCGCATGGCGGGGATCATCGGCGACTACGACCGCACGCTGCGGCAGCGCACCGCCCTGCTGAAGTCGGCGCGGGCTCGCGGCATGAAGGTCGAGCAGCTGACGACGCTCGACGTGTGGGACGAGAAGCTCGTCGAGCTCGGCGCCCAGATCATCGACGCCCGCGCGGCGCTCGCGGCCGACCTCGAGAAGCCCCTCGCCGACGCCTACGCCGCGATCGCGGGCGAGGATCACGCCCCCGGGCTCGCCTGGGCGCAGTCGATCGGCGGCGCCGACCCCGAGGAGGGAGACGCCCGAGAGACGGCGCCGACGGGAGGCGCGACGGCGGAGCGCTTCCGCCAGGCGCTCGCGGAGAAGCGCGCACAGGACCTCGAGCGCGGGATCACCCTCGTCGGGCCGCACCGCGACGACCTCGTGCTCCGTCTGCGCGGGCTGCCCGTCAAAGGGTACGCGTCGCACGGCGAGAGCTGGTCGGTCGCGCTCTCGCTGCGCCTCGCGTCGGCCGAGCTCCTGCGGGCCGAGTCGCTCGGCGGCGACCCGATCCTCATCCTCGACGACGTGTTCGCCGAGCTCGACGCGGCTCGGCGCAGGCGCCTCGCGGCCGTCGTCGCGGGCTACGAGCAGGTCATCGTGACGGCGGCCGTCGCGGGCGATCTCCCCGACCCGCTTCGGGATCACGCCGTCCGGATCGAGGCGGGGCAGGTCCTGGGCCCGTTGGCCGAGCACCCCTTGGACGAGTCGCATGGCTGACGAGCGGCCCCCCGGGATCCCCGAGACGATCGCGACCTACCTGCGGCTGCGAGGGCTGCCGCTGTCGAAGGCGGCGAGGCGGCGCAAGCGGCAGCGCGGCCAGCAGGAGGGATCCGCGCCCTTCACGAAGGGACGCGACCCGGGATCCATCGGCGACGCGATCGACGCGCTCACCGCCGGGAGCGGGTGGAACCCGCAGCTCGAGCGCGAGACCCTCGCGCTCAACTGGCAGGAGATCGCGGGCGACGACAACGCCGCGCACTCGTTCATCGAGACCTTCGCGCAGGGCCTCGTCGTCGTGAAGTGCGACTCGACGGCGCGCAGCAAGCAGATGCATCTCATGCGCGCGGCGTTCCTCACCCGCATCATCGAGCTCTACCCCCACGCCGGCGTTCGGGACATCCGCTTCCATGGGCCGGACGTCCCTACCTGGAATCATGGCTTCAGACGCGTTCCAGGGCGCGGTCCGCGCGATACCTACGGTTAGTGCACCCAGGATCCCATCCCCGACGGATCTGTCGCGTCTGAGGGGCGCCTGCGGGCTTTCGAGCCGTCGAACGGGGTAGAATGAAGGGGCTGTACGGAGTACAAAGGAGCCCCCTTCCGATGACGAGCGAGACCCCTCAGAACGAGCCTGAATCGACGACGGCCGACGCGGGGGGCGAGCGCAAGCACGTCGGGCCCGGAAAGGTCGAGGGCGAGTACGGAGCCGACCAGATCCAGGTGCTCGAGGGGCTCGAGGCGGTGCGCAAGCGCCCCGGCATGTACATCGGATCGACGGGCCCGCGCGGCCTGCACCACCTCGTCTACGAGATCGTCGACAACTCGGTCGACGAGGCGCTCGCCGGCTACTGCGACACCATCTCCGTGACGCTGCTCGAGGACGGCGGCGTGCGCGTCGACGACAACGGGCGCGGCATCCCCGTCGCGATGCACAAGGTCGAGAAGAAGTCGACGCTCGAGGTCGTGCTCACGGTGCTCCACGCCGGAGGCAAGTTCGGCGGCGGCGGATACGCCGTCTCGGGCGGCCTGCACGGCGTCGGATCCTCGGTCGTCAACGCGCTCTCGACCCGCCTCGAGGCGGTCGTGAAGACCGACGGCCACGTGTGGCGCCAGTCGTTCGCCGACGGCGGCACCCCCGTCGCCCCCGTCGCGCAGGGCGAGGAGACGAGCGAGACCGGAACGAGCATCTCGTTCTGGCCCGACGCCGAGATCTTCACCGAGACGACCGAGTTCGAGTACGAGGTGCTCCGCACCCGCTTCCAGCAGATGGCCTTCCTCAACAAGGGCCTGAAGATCGAGCTCTACGACGAGCGCCCGCAGTCGATCGAAGAGGTCGAGACGGAGGAGGGCGCCCCCGAGGCGCAGCAGCGCCACGACGTCTTCCACTACGAGCGCGGCCTCACCGACTACGTCCAGTACCTCAACGCGGCGCGCAAGTCCGAGTCCGTGCACGACGACATCATCGACTTCGAGTCCGAGGACACCGAGCGGAAGATCTCGCTCGAGGTCGCGATGCAGTGGACCACCTCCTACAGCGAGAACGTGTTCACCTACGCCAACACGATCAACACGCACGAGGGCGGCACGCACGAGGAGGGCTTCCGCGCGGCGCTCACCTCGCTCGTGAACCGCTACGCGCGGGCGAACAACCTCCTCAAGGAGAAGGACGACAATCTCACGGGCGACGACGTGCGCGAGGGCCTCACGGCCGTCATCTCGGTCAAGCTCGGCGAGCCGCAGTTCGAGGGCCAGACGAAGACGAAGCTCGGCAACACCGAGGCGAAGAGCTTCGTGCAGCGCATCGTCTCCGACGAGCTCGGCGACTGGTTCGAGCGCAACCCCAAGCAGGCGAAGAACGTCATCACGAAGGCGATCGACGCCGCGACGGCGCGCCTGGCCGCCCGCAAAGCCCGCGAGTCGGCGCGACGCAAGAGCGTCTTCGAGTCGGCCGCGATGCCCGACAAGCTCAAGGACTGCACGTCGAAGGATCCGTCGATCAGCGAGATCTTCCTCGTCGAGGGAGACTCGGCAGGCGGATCCGCGGTCGGCGGCCGCGACCCGCACACGCAGGCGATCCTGTCGCTGCGCGGCAAGATCCTCAACGTCGAGCGCGCGCGCATCGACAAGGCGCTCGCCAACCGCGAGGTGCAGGCGATGATCCAGGCTTTCGGCACGGGCATCGGCCCCGAGTTCGATCTCGAGAAGGCGCGCTATCACAAGATCGTCGTCATGGCGGATGCCGACGTCGACGGCCAGCACATCACGACGCTGCTGCTGACGCTGCTGTTCCGCTACATGCGCGGTCTCATCGAGGCCGGCTACGTGTACCTCGCGATGCCGCCGCTGTACCGGCTCAAGTGGTCGAACTCCGAGCACGAGTACGTGTTCAGCGACCACGAGCGCGACGTCCTGCTCAAGCACGGCGCCGAGAACGGCAAGCGCATGCCCAAGGAGGCGGGCATCCAGCGGTACAAGGGCCTCGGCGAGATGAACGACAACGAGCTGTGGGACACGACGATGAACCCCGAGACGCGCACGCTGCGTCAGGTGACGATCGACGACGCGGCCGCGGCCGACGAGATCTTCTCGGTCCTCATGGGCGACGACGTCGACTCCCGACGCACCTTCATCCAGCGCAACGCGAAGGACGTCCGGTTCCTCGACATCTGATCGAGAACGCGGACCGGACGTAAGGAGAGAGCCCGATGGCAGACGAAGAACGCCCCGACGAGATCCTCGAGCACAACCACGGCAACATCGACCAGGTCGATCTGCAGTCGGAGATGCAGCGCAGCTATCTCGACTACGCGATGAGCGTGATCATCGGGCGCGCGCTGCCCGACGTGCGCGACGGCCTGAAGCCCGTACACCGCCGCGTCGTCTACGCGATGTACGACGGCGGCTACCGCCCGGACAAGAAGTTCTCGAAGTGCGCCCGTGTCGTCGGCGAGGTCATGGGTCAGTACCACCCGCACGGCGACAGCGCGATCTACGACACCCTCGTGCGCCTCGTGCAGCCGTGGTCGCTGCGCTACCCGCTCGCGCTCGGCCAGGGCAACTTCGGATCCCCGGGCAACCAGGGCGCCGCCGCCCCGCGATACACCGAGACGAAGATGGCCCCGATCGCGCTCGAGATGGTGCGCGACATCGAGGAAGACACCGTCGAGTTCGAGGACAACTACGACGGCGAGACGCAGGAGCCCACGGTCCTGCCTGCCCGCTTCCCGAACCTGCTGGTCAACGGCTCGGTCGGCATCGCCGTCGGGATGGCGACGAACATCCCGCCGCACAACCTGCGCGAGGTCTCCGACGCCGCGCTCTGGGCGCTCGATCACCCCGACCTGCCCCGCGAGGAGCTCCTCGGCGGGCTCATGCAGCGCATCCCGGGCCCCGACTTCCCGACGGGCGCACAGATCCTCGGAACCAAGGGCATCCACGAGGCGTACCGCACGGGCCGCGGATCCATCACGATGCGCGCCGTCGTCGCGATCGAGGAGATCCAGGGCCGCACCTGCCTCGTCATCACCGAGCTCCCGTACCAGGTCAACCCCGACAACCTCGCCGTGAAGATCGGCGAGCTCGCCCGCGAGGGCCGGGTGCAGGGCATCGCCGACATCCGCGACGAGACCTCGAGCCGCACGGGCCAGCGCCTCGTCGTCGTACTCAAGCGCGACGCCGTCGCGAAAGTCGTACTGAACAACCTGTACAAGCACACCGACCTGCAGACGAACTTCGGCGCGAACATGCTCGCGATCGTCGACAACGTGCCCCGCACGCTGCCGCTCGACGGGTTCATCTCGCACTGGATCACGCACCAGCTCGACGTCATCGTGCGCCGCACGAAGTTCCGCCTCAAGAAGGCGGAGGAGCGCATGCACATCCTGCGCGGCTACCTCAAGGCGCTCGACGCGCTCGACGAGGTCATCGCGCTGATCCGGCGCTCGTCGACGGTCGACGACGCGCGCGAGGGCCTCAAGGCGCTGCTCGACATCGACGACCTGCAGGCCGACGCGATCCTCGCGATGCAGCTCCGCCGCCTCGCGGCGCTCGAGCGGCAGAAGATCATCGACGAGGCCACGGAGCTCGAGGCGAGGATCGCCGACTTCCGCGCGATCATCGCGTCGGAGGAGCGCCAGCGCGACATCGTCAAGACCGAGCTGGCCGCGATCGCCGACCGCTTCGCCGACGACCGCCGCACCGAGATCCTGCACGGCTTCGACGGCGACGTGTCGATCGAGGACCTGATCGCAGAGGAGGAGGTCGTCGTCACCGTCACGCGCGAGGGCTACGTCAAGCGCACGCGCAGCGACCTCTACCGCTCGCAGCACCGCGGCGGCAAGGGCGTGAAGGGCGCGGCGCTCCGCGGCGACGACGTCGTCGAGCACTTCTTCGTCACGACGACGCACCACTGGATCCTGTTCTTCACGAACACGGGCCGCGTCTACCGCGCTAAGGCGTACGAGTTGCCCGAGGCCGGGCGCGACGCGAAGGGCCTGCACGTGGCGAACCTGCTCGCGCTGCAGCCCGACGAGACGATCGCCGAGGTCATCGAGCTCAAGACGTACGAGGACGCCGAGTACCTCGTGCTCGCGACCAAGGCGGGTCTCATCAAGAAGACGCGCCTCGGCGAGTACGACTCGAACCGCCAGGGCGGAATCATCGCGATCAACCTGCGCGACGGCGACGAGCTGCTCGACGCGATGATCGTGAACGGCGACGACTACCTGATGCTCATCAGCCGCAAGGGCATGTCGCTGCAGTTCGCGGCGAGCGACGAGTCGCTGCGACCGCTCGGCCGCGCGACGAGCGGCGTCAAGGGCATGTCGTTCCGCGAGGGCGACGAGCTGCTGAGCGCCTCGGTCGCCCGCGCCGACACATACGTGTTCACGGTGACCGACGGCGGGTACGCCAAGCGCACCGCGATCGAGGAGTACCGGATCCAGGGCCGCGGCGGCCTCGGGATCAAGGTCGCGAAGCTCAACGACGACCGCGGCGAGCTCGCCGGCGGCCTGATCGTGGAGGAGGACGACGAGGTGCTCGTCGTGCTTGCGAAGGGCAAGGTGGTACGCTCGGCCGTTGCCGAGGTGCCCGCCAAGGGCCGCGACACGATGGGCGTGGTCTTCGCCAGGCCCGCCAAGGGCGACAGCATCCTGACGATCGCTCGCAACAGCGAGCGCGGTCTGGGTGAGGACGAAGACGCCGACGAATCGGCAGAAGACAACGCTCCCGAGACCCCCGAAGGTGACGCATGAGCACGGTAGCCGACAAGCTCGCGCAGAAGTCCGCGCAGAAGTCCTCGTCGAAGCAGGTCCGCCTGCGCCTCGTCTACGTCGACTTCTGGTCGGCGGTCAAGCTGTCGTTCCTGATCGCCATCGCGATCGCGATCGTCACGCTCGTCGCGATCCTCCTGCTGTTCCTCATCATCCAGTCGACGGGTCTCATCGGCCAGCTCGACGAGTTCGTGAGCAGCTTCAGCGACGGATCCATCTCCCTCGCCTCCGCGATCGGGCTGCCGCAGGTCTTCGCGTTCGGCGCGGTGTGCGCGATCCTCAACCTCATCGTCGTGACGGTGCTCGGCGCCGTCGCCGCCGGCATCTACAACATGGCCGTGAAGATCACGGGCGGCCAGCTCGTCGGCTTCACATCCAACTGACAGGCTCGCCCGGGCGCCTCGGTTTGGCTGGTGCGCCCGGGTTCGGGTAACATCTTGCAGGTTGGGAAGTTCGCTTCCCGATGGGATGGGGCTATAGCTCAGGTGGTTAGAGCGCTTCACTGATAATGAAGAGGTCCCAGGTTCAAATCCTGGTAGCCCCACGTTCGCCCCGGATCTCCTCGGAGATCCGGGGCTTTCTCTGTCTCGGTGACCTTGTCGGGCCGGACCTGCGCGTGGGAAGCTCGACGAATCCGCACAGGTGCCATCACGACGGGGAAGACATGCTCACGACCGGTTGTCGACTCCCCTGCCGCCTGTTCGCCGGCGGCCTGATCGTGGCCGCGATCGCGGTCACGGCGGTCTGCTCGCCGTCGCCCGCGCCCTCGTCGGCCGGGGACACGCCCGCGGTGACGGACGCGGCGGCCACCCCGTCGAGCGACGCCGCGGAAGCCACCCCGACGGCCGAGCCGCAGGTCGAGACGTCGGAGGCCGCCGACTACACCGCCCTCTGCGAGGCGAACAGCGCCGCCACGGCGGCGAAGGCGGGCACAGTCGGCGAGGACCTCGCCGCCGTCTCCGTGCAGCTCGAGGAGATCAACGCGCTTCTTCCCCTGCAGGGCGTCAGCGAGGAGCTCGGGCGCGGCGCCGAGGCGTTCGCCGAGTCGGCCGCGGCGGACATCGCTGTCCTCGAGCAGTTCCCGGCGGACAGCCTCGTCTCCGACGTCGGCCTCGACCCGAAGTTCACCGAGTCGGAGGCTCTGCAGCGGATCGCCTCCGACCCCGACTACCAGGCCTTCGTCGTGTGGATGATCCAGGAGTGCGGGGTCGGCTGAGGCGGATTTCCTATCTGAGTCGCTCGCGCAGCGACGCGAGCTCGGCCGCGAGCTCGGGCGGGATCCGGTCGCCGAACCGGGCGTAGAACTCCTCCGTCAGGTCGGCCTCCGCGCGCCAGGCCGTGCGGTCGACGGCGAGCAGCTGCTCCTCGTCGACGTCGATGCCCGAGGTGTCGAGGGATCCCGGGGCCGGGACGCGCCCGATCGGGGTGTCGACGGCCGCGGCCTCGCCCTGCAGGCGGCGGATGATCCAGTCGATGACGCGCGAGTTCTCGCCGAAGCCGGGCCAGAGGAACGCGCCGTCCGCCCCCTTGCGGAACCAGTTGACCTGGAAGATCCGGGGCAGGGTCTCGACGGATCCGCCCATGCGGATCCAGTGCGCGAAGTAGTCGGCCATGTTGTAGCCGCAGAACGGCATCATCGCGAAGGGGTCGCGCCGCAGCTCGCCGACCGTGCCCTCGGCCGCGGCCGTGCGCTCGGACGAGATCGTCGACCCGAGGAACACCCCGTGCTCCCAGCTCGTCGCCTCGACGACGAGGGGGACGTTGGTCGCGCGCCGCCCGCCGAAGAGGATGACGTCGAGCGGGACGGCCTCCTCCCACGCGTCGGAGATCGACGGAGACTGCGCGGCCGCGACCGTGAAGCGCGAGTTCGGGTGCGCCGCGGGGCGTCCATCGGCCGGGGTCCAGTCGCGGCCCTGCCAGTCGATGAGGTGATCGGGGGCCTCGTCGGTGAGCCCCTCCCACCACACGTCGCCGTCGTCGGTGAGGGCGACGTTGGTGAAGATCACGTCGTGCGTGAGCGTCTCGACCGCCGTGACGTTCGTCGAGGCGCCGGTCCCCGGGGCGACGCCGAAGAACCCGGCTTCGGGGTTGATCGCGTGGAGCTTGCCGTCGCCGCCCGGCCGGATCCAGGTGATGTCGTCTCCGAGCGTCTCGACCGACCAGCCGGGGATCGTGGGCCGCAGCATCGCGAGGTTCGTCTTGCCGCAGGCCGAGGGGAACGCCGCCGCGACGTGGTACGCGCGCCCGTACGGATCCGTGACGCGGATGAGCAGCATGTGCTCGGCCATCCAGCCC
The DNA here is from genome assembly GCF_000422385.1 of Microbacterium indicum DSM 19969. Classification (GTDB taxonomy): domain Bacteria; phylum Actinomycetota; class Actinomycetes; order Actinomycetales; family Microbacteriaceae; genus Microbacterium; species Microbacterium indicum. Next base: position 6,096 of record NZ_AULR01000004.1, on the reverse strand, counting down.
TGGTCGCGGCCGAGGACCGAGGCGATCCGCAGGGCGAAGCACTTCTTGGCCAGGATGGCGTTGCCGCCGTAGCCGGATCCGTACGACCACACCTCGAGCGACTCGGGGAAGTGCGCGATGTGCTTCTCGGGGTTCGAGGGCCAGGCCGTGTCCATCTGCCCGGGGGCGAGCGGGGCGCCGACGCTGTGCACCGTGCGCACGAAGGGCTCGCCGGCCGCGATGAGGCGCGTGACGTCGTCGCCGACCCGCGTCATGATGCCGATCGAGGCGACGGCGTAGGGGCTGTCGGTGAGCTGCACGCCGAGCTGCGAGATCGGGCCGCCGACCTTTCCCATCGAGAACGGGACGACGTAGAGCGTCCGGCCGCGCATCGACCCGGCGAAGAGCGGCTCGAGCGTCGCGCGCATCTCGGCGGGTGCGACCCAGTTGTTGGTCGGGCCCGCGTCCTCCTCGCGCTCGGAGCAGATGAATGTGCGCGACTCGAGGCGGGCGACGTCGTCGGGCGTCGAGCGCGCGAGGTACGAGCCGGGGCGCTTCTCGGGGTTCAGCGGGATGAGGGTGCGCTGCGCGACCATCTCCGCGAGGAGCTCGTCGCGCTCCCGGGGGTCGCCCGAGATCCACTGGATCCGGTCGGGCTCGGTGAGGGCCGCAATGCGGTCGACCCAGCCGAGCAGGGCGCGCATACCGGGACCGTCGATGTGCGGCTGGGTGGAGGTGCGGGGCAGCGGGGCGGCGATCGTCACGGTGATGCTCCTTTGCGTCGGTGTGACAGCCAGTGAACCGGAGGATTCGCCGAGATTCTCGGCCGGGACGTGCGAAAGAATCGCCGTTCCTTCTGCTTTGTCAAACGCCCCATGGCCCCGGTAGACTGAACCCTCGAGTCACCGTACGGTGCTCGGGGCCTTAGCTCAGTTGGTAGAGCGCCTGCTTTGCAAGCAGGATGTCAGGAGTTCGAATCTCCTAGGCTCCACGAAGAGACGGGCGAAGGGACGCCCGAAGGGACGTGGGAAAGTTGCTCTGATCAGGAACTTTCTTCGGTCTCTATCGGTACGTTCTCCGTCTCATTGGCAGTGGCAGTGGCAGTTGTCGTAGCTGTTGGAGTTCGAGGGAACCCCAGGTCTTCTGACCTGGGGTTTTCTTGTTTTCCGTTTCGATTCCCGGCAGGTGCCTAGAGGTCATCGGTACGTCCTGCATACGGTGACTTCGCCTGACTTGGGCCATCGGATTGGGACGGTTCGGCGCCCGTGGTCCTGTTCTTCTCCTGTGCTTCGCGTTGCTTGGCGAGGTTGACGAGTGTCTCGGCGAGAAGCTTCATGTCGGTTGGCCGGTCGGGGTCGGACCATGCGATGAGTCTGCTGGGGCCGCGTCTGCGTCGACGTGGTGCGGGAGCGAGTTGGGGTTGCGCGCGAAGAGGGGCGATCGCGGCCTCTGCCCGCTGGTGCGCTTGAGTATCAAGGGTGGCGAAGGATCGATAGGCGAGGCCGGCCGCCTTCGCCAGGTCGGGCTGCGCGGCGACTGCCGCATCGCGACGAGCGATGACGTCGGACTCGGAGAGGTCGTGGCCGAACAGGTAGAAGTCCTGGAGCGCCCATTGTTGTTCCGCTGTCAGGCGTCTGAGGAGGTGCCCGCCGGTAGCCCAGTTCGTCTGAAGACTCGTGCGGCGGGCGAAGAACTCTGTGCGATTCAGTTGTGGCATGTGACCTTCATGGCACAGCAGCCCGAACGGAAGATGAACTCGTTCGGTGTATTCGCGATCAGTTCATCCGTCGCGCACTGGATCGATACTGACTGCAACCCATGCCATCGAAGAGCCACTGCTGGCCTGAGAGGCGGCGCGCCCGATTCGATGACGAGCGAGAGGATCGTGGGCTTGAGTGGACGGGGCGCTACGATGCGGAGATGTCCGTGTTGGGCTCATCAATGTCCGATGCCAGGCATACACTGTCTTCATGCAGCACTTTTCTATCCTTCGATCGCTAGTTCGTGTCGCGCTGGCCAATGACACTCCTCCGCTTAGGCATCAGGTCGAGCGTCTTGTGGAAGCGATGTCTGCCGCGGGCGAGGAGAAGGAAGCGGCGGCGCTGAAGAAGATGCTGTCGACTGCGTCGCGAGCATCGGAGCTTGCTCCAAGTCGCATCGCCAAGAGCCGGACGGCGATCGCCGTCGGCGAACGACTCACCCCGACCGTCCCGGTTCCTGTGGACAAGGAGTCGGCGGCTGAACTGGCGACTGTGATCATGCCGGATCAGATCCATGTTCGATTGCCGCTGTTCCCCGCATCAGTCCAAGAAAACGTGGAGGCGCTCCTTCAGGAGTGGGAGAGTGCGGAGGTGCTGCGCCAAGCAGGGATGCGCCCAACTCAGTCGCTGCTGGTCTACGGGGCGCCGGGTACAGGGAAGACCACATTGGCGCTTTGGTTGGCGCAAAGACTGGGTATCCCGGTGGTTCTTGCTCGTCTGGATGGCCTCATCAGCTCGTACCTCGGAACAACCGCGCGGAACGTGGGTGCGTTGTTCACGTTCGCCAATCGATATGAATGTGTTCTTGTGCTCGACGAGTTCGACGCGATTGCCAAGCTGCGTGATGATCCTAACGAGGTCGGCGAGATCAAACGAGTCGTGAACGCGCTGCTGCAAAACATGGACTCGCGCGACGGGCGGGGCATCACGATTGGCCTAACCAATCACGAGTCGTTGCTCGATCCAGCAATCTGGCGGCGCTTCGAGGTTCAGCTCGCCGTACCGATGCCGGAGTTCGATCAGAGGGTTGAGATTGCTCGTCGCTTCCTCGACGACGATGAGGCAGCTGGCGCTGAAGCAAAGTTGCTCGCTTGGGTGTGCGAGGGTGTGTCGGGCGCGGAACTTCAGACCATGGCGACCAAGTATCGCAAGCGGCGCCTCCTCCAGGCGGACTCTGGTGCCGCTCCCATCAGAACTGCGGTGCAACTCTCTCGATCGACCTCGGTGCACATCAGCGCTGAGCGACGGCGTCAAATCGAGAGGGACGATGCAGCACTGACTCGTGACCTCGCCGCAACGGATTCGACGTTCAGCAACGTCGAGTTGGCTGCTCTGTTCGATTGCAGCACTAAGACGATTAGCCGACGCCTCGGTGGCGGCGGTGAGGAGGGCGACACAGATGCCGAATGAACCAGTTCAAGTCGTCCTCAACCCCGGGGCGCTCCGAGCGCCACGAGATCGCCAAACACCCAACGGCAACGGGACGGACTTCTATGCTTCTCGTCCGAGCGCGTTCGGCGCTCACCGGGAGACTCTTGCTACAGCGCTGCGGGGAGTTCTCGCGGCGCTCGAAAGCGATCTGACTTTTGGGGGCCTTGGGTATCTAAAGGTAACCATGGCGCCGAACGCGATCGCCAAGAGCCATCGCCCTCAACAACGTCTCTTCCGTCCTGCTCTCACGCCGCATGTTGCGACAGCACGGGTCGGGGAACCGATATATGCGGTCACGCCTGATAGCTTGCGCAAGGTGCTCGCAGCGGTGCTGAAGGCGGAAACGAAAGTGCCGCAGAAGGTGGACCCGAAGACTGGGCGTAGCTTCCCGAACCCCTCACGGTATCGGTGTGAAGTGTCAGCGATCGACACCATCTCGCTGTGGACGGAGGAGGACAAGCGAGGCTTCAGCGCTGCCGAAGGGGCCGCATGGCTGTCACGAGCTGGCACCGGAGGCCGCTACCTCGTGGAGCTGTTCCCGATCGCGACGGCGGAGACAAGTCCTGAACTCACAACGGCAGAGCAACACGCCATAGAGTCTCTACAGAACGGCGTCGGGGCACTCAGCCTGAGCATGATTCGGCTACGGGGTGCTGGCGCCCCCGTTCTTTCTCTCCAACCGTTGCCGCCAGGGATGCCGAGCATAGTTCGTCTCGCGCTGCCGCAAGGCGATGCCGCTTCTCCTTCTCCCGAATCTGCGGAGCCACCGGCCGTTGTAGACGAGGCAACGCACCAGAGTGTGTTGGAATCAATCTCTCGAAACCCTCTTGTCCGATCCGTGCTTCTGCCACCCGTCGTGCAGCGAGCTGCGACGGCACCGCTTTCTCTGGGGTCACCGCTCCCCGCTGGAACCTTTGATCGCCCTTCAGAGGCCTCCGCTGCGCTTGTCGGCATCGTCGACGGTGGAGTCGGGGATGCCGTCGGGGACTGGGTCGAGGGCCGTTGGGGTCAGCTCGCGGACACGGACCGAGACGTAAGCCATGGCACGTTCATCTCCGGCCTGCTCGTCGCGGCCGGCACCCTGAACTCGTTCCTGGCAAAGCAGCCTCACGGCTGTCGCGTGATCGACGTGGACGTGCTACCGGCGGATCCGGGCGAGACTGGTATTCCTTTTGACGCCTACTACCCCGGGGGAGTCCCGGACTTCATGGACGAAGTGGAGGCAGCGATTGCGGACCTACGCACCCGATATGGCGTCCGCGTCTTCAACTTCAGCATGAACTTCCGGACCCCCGGCGACGGAACCCGATACGGGTACGCAGCAATTCGGCTCGACCAGATCGCCGCTCAACAGGATGTGATCCTCGTCATCTCTGCAGGCAACATCCCCCTCGCACAACAACGCGCAGAGTGGTCAGCAGACACGACCGCCGCCCTCGCTAGCTTGGTTGCCGACACCGACGGCATCCTCGCTGAACCTGGCGAAAGTCTCTTTAATGCTTCTGTCTCAGCACTCAACCCTCCAGGCCTTCCAAGCCAGGTTCCGTTCGCATTAGCTCGATACAGTCGACGCGGCCCGGGACTACGCGGTGCAACGAAACCTGACTTCGCCCACGTTGGCGGATCCGGTACCCCATCACCCACGATCGGCTCGGGACTTTTCTCCGTTACCGCAGATGGCAATCTCGCTGCCGATGCAGGCACCAGCTATGCCGCCCCGCTCGTCGCTCGTCGGCTCGCCGACCTAGACTCGCTCATCGAAGGTGATGTCTCAAGAGAAGTGCTCTTGGCAATGTTGAGTCACCACTCTCACACCCCTGGAGTGTTCGCGCAGAAGGACATCTTGCCGGTCACGCGCGATCTGATCGGCTTCGGAGTGCCAGTCGAGGCCGAGGAGATGCTGCAGCGCGATGATTCCGAGATCACCTTGGTCTTCGATAGTGTCCTTCAGCCCAATGAACAGGCGACCCTCACTTTTGCATGGCCGGAATCCCTTGTAACGGACGGCAAGTGCCGAGGATACGCGAAGCTCACGCTTGTAGCTCGGCCTCAGCTGGCGTACGAGCATGGTGACGAGCGGGTGCGTGTCAACATCGCCGCAAAACTAATGCAGCAAAACAAGGACGGTGGCTTCGACAACCGTCTACGCCCCGTGAACATGGCCAAGACTCGCGACGGCGAGCCTCGGGCCGAACGTGACCTCATCAATGAGACGCTCAAATGGCAGGTAGCCAAATCGTTCGACGCGCGTCTCGCTGGGCGGGGGCCGAGCTCGACCTGGAAGTTCGTCGTCAACTATCTCACTAGAGCCGATGAGGTGATGCCAACCGAAGGCGTTGAGTTCGCGGCAGTCCTAACGATCTCCGATCCGAAAGGTGTGGCCCCTGTGTTCCGGCAGATGCGACAGCAACTGGGGCAGCTTGGCATCCGAACCGATGACATCCGCACCAGCATCCGATCTCGTGCGCGTGCCTAATTCGTATCGGTGCCGAGGAACGCAGGGCAAGACGACGAGCTACGATCATTACGCCCGGGAATGCACCATCGCCCTGCTGACTCTTAGCCTCGGACACGTCCGGGCAAGCTAGCGACAATGAGCCGGCAGGAGCGGGGACTGCTGCACGGGTAGGTGACAGGTTGTAGTCACGCCGCGAGTGCGACGGTCGTGTTCATGATGGTCTCGAATTCGATGGGCGTCAAACGGCCCAGACGCGCCTGGCGTCGCCGGCGGTGGTAGGTCCGCTCGATCCAGGTGACGATCGCGATGCGCAGCTGCTCGCGGGCTGTCCAGGAGCGGCGGTTGAGGACGTTCTTCTGGAGCAGGGCGAAGAAGCTTTCCATGGCTGCATTGTCACCGCTCGACCCGACTCTGCCCATGCTCCCGACCATGCGATGACGGGCCAGAGCACGCAGGAACTTCCTGCTT